>CAVUNW010000052.1:0-193955 GCA_963742865.1 uncultured Actinomycetes bacterium | reverse complement strand
CCTCCCGTGGTGGATGAGGTAGCTGGCGGCTATCGCCCTGCGGGTGACCTGCAGTCACCACCGTTCCCATTGCTGGGGGGATTGGGGTGGCTGGTCGGCGGTCAGCAGGTGGTCCCCGCACAGCGGGCAAGCCCGGCCTGCCTGGTCAGCAGGCGCAGGGTGTAGCTGTCCAGCGGGGGTTTCACCTTTTTGCGCCGTTCGGCCCAGTACGCGGCCAGGGCCGGGTCATCGGGGGATGCCCAGCCCTTGACCGGCACATGCCGTTCGATGCCGGTCCAGGAGAACTTGACCAGGTAGCCGCCGCTGTCGCGGTCGCCGAACACCCACCGGTCGTTCCTGAACTTGTTGAACTTGCCGAAGTACCGGCCGGCGATCCAGCGCTCGGCTTGTTGCGGTGGCGCCATCTGGCCCACTTGTAGAGCAGCCTCCACAGGTAGCTGTCCAGCAAGCGGAACACCCTGGATGACACCACTGTCCGGTAGTAGGCTGCCCAGCCCCGGATGATCGGGCTGAGCGTGGTGATGATCGCCACCGCGTTCAAGCCGCGCAGCTTGCGCGTCTCGGCTGCGAGCCGTTCCCGGAGCCGCCTGATGGCCGCCTTGGACGGCTTGATCAGTAGCTTGCGGTTGTAGCGGCGGACGCTGAACCCGAGGAAGTCCAGACCCTCCCCGAGGTCGACGATCTTCGTCTTGTCCTCGTTGAAGGCCAGCCCCCGGGGTGCCAGCCACTCCGCAAGCCGCGCCTTGACCTGCCCGGCCTGCTCCTGGCTGTGGCAGAGCACGACCACGTCATCGGCGTACCTGACCGCGACCGGGGTACCCGCCTGGTCTCCCCGGCGTGAATGCCAGAGGTCTTGTAACGGACCCCGGCGGCCTCCTCCAGCCCGTGCAACGCGACGTTCAGCAAACAGGGTGAAATCACACCCCCTTATGAACAGTGCTGGGTTATGCGCAGCGCTGGCCTGCTGGCCCTGGTGGCAGCGACGCTGGCGTTCGAGCGCTGCGCATAACCGTGCGTTGATGCGGTGGCTCACAGGCTGGCGAGCCAGTTGAGCAGTCCGGCGTCCTGGTTCCATTCGGGCAGGTCGTCGGTGACGACGACGTTGGTGTAGGCGGCTTCGAGGGCCTTGCGCTTGGCCTCGGTGGAGGCGCGAGCGTAGATGTCGGTGGTGGCCAGCTGGGCATGCCCGAGAAGGTCGCGGATGTAGGGCAACGGCACGCCTGCATCGTAGAGATGCATAGCCCGGGAATGGCGTTTATGTGGAGTTTCACATAACCGCCACACGATGGCGGTGAATAATCTGCGGTCGTGGTTCGCCCGCGGCGAGCACGCCGGCGCGCTGCTGCCGGTCCTGCAGGCCTACATGGGTCACGCCTCGATCGCCGACACCGACTACTACCTGAGGCTGACCGCCGAGTCCTACCCGCACATCATCGCCCGGGTCCAGCGTGCCTTCGGGGACGTCGTCCCGCCCCTCAAGGCAGGGCAGTGCGATGGCGACTGACTTCGCGGTCTGCCTGCAGCGCTTCCTCACATCGCATCTGGCCGGGCTGGCGGATGCTCACCGAATACGATCGCGTCCTACCGGACACCTTCAAGCTGCTGATCGCCTTCTTCGGCGACGTCAGATCCATCCCGCCGGACAGGCTGACCCTCGATCACATCGACGCCGCCGCCATCACCGGGTTCTTGAACTGGCTGGGGACCGAACGGCACAACAGCATCTCAACCCGCAACCAGCGGCTGGCCGGGCTCAGCTCGTTCTTCCGCTGGCTGCAGTCGCAAGACCCTGCCCGGATGGCCGGCTGCCAGGACATCCTCGCCGTCCCGGCCAAGAAAACAGCCCAGCCGGGCGTGAACCACCTCACGGTCGAGCAGGCCCGCCGTCTGCTCGCCGCGCCCGACCGGTCCACCCGGCGGGGCCGCCGTGACGCGACCCTGCTGGCCACCCTCTACGACAGCGCCGCCCGGGCTTCCGAACTCGCCGGGCTCACCGTGGGCGACATCCGCGTGCAGCCCCCGCCGCTGGCCGTGCTGGCCGGCAAAGGCCGCAAGATCCGCCACGTCCCGCTCGGCGGCAACACCGCCGCGCTGCTGAGCGCCTACCTGGCCGAGCATGGCCTCAACCGGCCCGGCCACGACGACCACCCGCTGTTCGTCAACCAGCACGGGAACAAGCTAAGCCGCGGCGGGATCGCCTGGATCATCGGCAAGTACCAGGCCCAGGCGGCGACCCGGCACTGGCCGGCGTGCTCCAGCCCGCATGTGCTACGCCATTATGTGGAGGGCCGGGTTATGTGGCCGGCAGCAGCATCTCCGCTGGTAGCAGAGCCGCGCGTGCTGGTTCCGGCCACATAACCCGATGGTGTTACTCGCAGAAGCGGTCGAGCCATGCGAGGAGATCTTGGTCTGCTGTCCAGTCGGGCAGGGGCTCGGGGGTGAGCGACTGGTAGGCGCCTTCGATGGCTTTGCGTTTGGCTTCGGCGTCGGCTCGGGCGTAGATCTCGGTGGTGGACACGTCGGCGTGACCGAGCAGGTCGCGTATGTAGATCAGGTTGACTCCGGCCTGGAGCAGGTGCATCGCCCGGGTCCGTCGGATGACGTGTGGGGTGACGTTCACCCCGGCCGCGTAGCCGGGGTCGCGCCGGCGCAGGGACTGGACGTGCCTGGCGAGGATCTTGGTGATGCCCCAGCGGGTTAAGCGGCTGTGCTGGGACCCGTTGAACAGCGGGTCGGCGTCTTTGCCGACGCCGGGGTGGGGCGCGCGGCGGCTGAGGTAGTCCTGGATCAGGCGGCCTGTGGGGTCCATCAGCGGGACCCGCCTGGTCTTGGATCCTTTGCCGTGCAACGTCACCACCATCGGGCGGGCGACGCGGACGTCGGCGGTGTTCAGGTCGCAGATCTCCTGGACGCGGGCGGCGGTGTCGTAGAGCGTGGACAGCAAGACCATGTTGCGCAGACCGCGCCGGGTGGCTGGGTCTGGTTCGGCCAGGAGGGCTTTGACTTCGTCGCCGGACAGGTGGACCATGTCGCCGGAGGGGATTTTCTTCTGCTTGATGACGATGATCTCGGTGGCCTGGCCGAGGAACTCTGGCCGCTCGATGGCGGTGTAGCGGATGAACGACTTGATGGCGGCCAGGCGCTGGTTTCGGGTTGATGCCGAGTTGCCGCGCTCAGCTTGCAGCCAGTCCAGGAACGCCAGCACCCGCGCCCGGTCGATGTCGGCGAGGCGGAGCCTTTCGGGCGGGGTTCCCTGCACGTCGCGGAACCAGGTGAGCAGCAGCCTGATCGCGTCGCGGTAGGACGCGATGGTCTGCGGCGACAGGTCCCTCTCGGCGGCCAGGTGGCTGGTGAGGAATTTCGACAGCCACCGGCCGGCCAGGTCTCCGCCGGCGCCGGGACGGCTCACTGCCGGGTCCGCGGCGGGTCGGCCGGGCCGGGGATGACATAGCCGAACCTGGCGTGACCATGGCGGCGACCTCGGGGTGCGCGTCGGCGGTCAGCTGAAGGTAGTACTGGGTTCCGCGCAGGTCAGCGTGGCCCATGTAAGCCGACAGGTAAGGCAGCATGACCACCAGGTCCGCGCCGCGGCTGCCCAGCGGCGCAGGTTCGCCACGGCGAAGCCGTGCCGCAGCGAATGGATGTGCGGGCCTCCCGGGAAATGGGGGATGCCGGCGTCGGCGAGGTAACGCCGGAACCTGTTGTAAATCGTGGACTTGTCCGCCGGCCTGGCAGGGTTGCCGGTGTGGAACAGCTTGTGGCGGGTTCGGGGCAGGGGTGGGCGGCGGCGATATAGCTTTCCACGGTGGCGGCCAGGCGCCTGGTGACGGGCAGGAGGCGGTTCTCATGGTTTTTGCCGTTGCGTACCTCGATAGTCGCGCGGGCCGGGTCGACGTCGCGCAGTTCCAGGCCGAGTGCTTCGGACAGCCGCAGCCCGGCGCCGTAGAACACCCGGAACAGCACCGGGTCGACCAGCGCCCGGTTCGAGTTCTCTGACAGCGGCTGGGTGTCGATGACGCGGAAGAGGCGGCGGATCTCCTTGTCGCTGAACACATATGGCGGTGGCCGGTGCGGTTTGTTACCGCTGTCAGCGCCGGCGGCGCCCACGCCTGCCAGCCGAACTGGCGGGCGTGTTCGGCCAGGTCGCGCAGGACGATTTCCTCGCGGCGGATGGTGGAGGCTTTGAGGTGGCGGCCGTAAAGGAATTCCTCGACGGCTTCCTTGACGATCGAGCCGTCGGCGTATCCTTCCCGGCGGCAGTGCCCGGCGAACTGGCGCAGCACCCGTTCGGGGAAGTCGTACCGGTACCCGCCGGCGTGGCGTGCGGCGACCAGCGTGCCGATCAGGCCGGGCAGCGTCGCGGCGCTCACGAACGTGCTCCTTGCCCTGAGTCGAGGACGTCTTCGACGTCCAGGGCGCAGCGGCGCAGGTGCTCGATTCGAGCCGAGGTAGTGCGCGGCGGTTGTCGTGGCAGCCGCGTGACCCAGGACCGCCGTGACCACCGGCGGGGGCGTGTCGGCCTGGAGCATCGCGACCGCCAGGGCGCCGCGCAGCGAGTGCAGGCCGTGGTACCGCCGCGCCGGGAACATGATCCCGGCACGCCGCGCGTAATACCGGAGCCGGCAGCCCGCCGACGACGACGAGCCGAACGCCGTGAACGGGTAGCGGTGCTTGAGGAACACCTGCGCACATCCGGCTTCGGGCCGGCCGTGGCGGATGTAATCGATCACCGCCCATCCGACGTCGCCCGGCACCGGCAGCCTCAGCGGCAGGCCGGTCTTGTGCTGCGTCAGCGCCAGGGTCTTGGCCCGCCAGTCGAACCATCCCAGTTCCAGGCGGCGCAGGTCTCCGACCCGCAAGCCGAGCCTGGCGGTCAGTACGATCATCGCGTAGTCGCGTTTGCCGATCGCCGACTGCCGGTCGATCTGGTCCAGGACCAGGCGGACCTCCGCAGCCGTCCACGGATAGGGTGCCGTCTGGCCGCGCCGGGGATAGCGCTGGGGCGGAGCTGGCTGGCCAGGTCTTCCCGGATCTGACCGGTCTGGTGCAGGTGGCGCAGGAAATCGGCCAGGCACGAGCGCAGCGAGCCGTTGGTCTTCGGCGCATAGCCCCGGTTCTGGCGCCGGGCCCAGAATCCGGCCAGGTCCCGGGCCTGCGCCTGGCCGAGGTATTCCCGGCCGACCTCCTCCAGGTAGGCCAGGAACGCATCCGCGGCGCGCTGCTTGGTTACGACGCTGGCTTCGGCGTTGCGGCGCCGCCCGGCACGCAGCCAGATATTCGTCCCTCGCCGGACGGAAACGTGGCGGGCACCGGTCGACCAGCGGCGCGGTGGCCTGGCCCACCCGCGGCATGCCACCGTCCAGGCATTCCATCAGCAACACCAGGGGCCGGCGTGCGAGCTGGGCCTCCCGGGAACTCGCAGGCTCACGCAGGCCCGCCAGCCTGCACCCCGACCGCTCGGCCACGAAATCGAGGCAGTCCGCCTCGGTCGGGAGGTCCTGGCCGCGGGCCTGCAGGAACCTGGCGAACGCGTTCAGCTCCGCCTCGTGGCGCTTGATCGTAGTACGCGATCTGCCTGCCGCGCTCAACGCAGCGATCACCCGAGCTGATACCTCGCGGACGCTTGCTGTCTCCATGCGAATCGGCCTTTCTGATCGTGGTGAACAGACAAGGCGATTCTTCGCCGCGTTATGTGGCCGGAACCAGCACGCGCGGCTCTGCTACCAGCGGAGATGCTGCTGCCGGCCACATAACACGGCCCTCCACATAATGGCGCAGATCGTGGACTCGGGGGCCGTGGCCCCGCCCGCAGTGGGGAATGCGGGCCTGCCACAAGAACCGGCGGAAGTTCCTGTTGACGTTCATGAGCGTCAGCGGGAGTCCTTTCCTGCCGGGGAAGAACCAGTCCCCGCCGGTGCGCCCGGCGATCTGGGCGTGATAGCGGGCGAGCCGTTCGCGCAGCGGCGCGCTGACCGGCACCTGCCGGTCTTTGCCGCCCTTGCCATCACGGATTGTCAGCACGCCGGTCTCGACATCGACGTCGCCGAAGCGCAGCAGCCGGGCTTCGGAGGCACGCAGGCCGCAGGCGTAGATCGTGCGGAACAGCACCGGCATGACCAGGTGCCGGAACGGGACCTGGTAGTCGTAGTGGCAGCGGTCAGTCTGGGCGAACAGGGCCGCCAGCTCCTGATCGGTGTAAATGTGCGGGAGGTAACGAGCGGGCCTGGGCAGCGCCCCGCCGGGCAGGACGTAGGCCGGCACGCCCCGCCGGCCTAGCCAGCGGGCCAGTTCCCGCACCGGCGCGGCCAGGCCGTGCAGGGTCGCCGGCTTGACCCCGCGCTGCCGTGCCGCCGCGATCCAGGCCTCGACCGAGGCCCGGTCAGGCGCCTCCAGCCCGGGGAACTGGCTGGCGCAGAACGCGGCGAACCGGGCCAGCACCCGCTCCTCGGCGTCATACTTATAACCCGTAGCGCGTTTCTCGGTAACCAGGGCCGTGATCGCGCCGGCCATCGTGACGGCGGGGCTCACCGTGACACCTCCGGCGTCGGCGCGTCCGGGTCCAGCGCACACTTCGACAGCAGGCCGAGCGAGGATTTCAGGTAAACGCCGGTCGACTGGACAGACTGATGACCGAGGATGTCAGCGATCTGCTCAACCGGCGTGCCGCCTTCCATCAGCCTGGTCGCCAGCGTATGACGCAGCGAGTGCATGCCATGACGGCGTTTCTCGCTCACCGGGACGTGCGCAACCCGGGCGTGCTTGACCAGGATTCCATGCAGATGCTCCTGGTCGGAGAACGGCCCGATCGGGGCCAGGTGCCGCAGGAACACCTGGGGGCAGTCACTGTCCGGCCGGCCATGGCGGATGTAGTCGATCACCGCCCAGCCGACCTCTTTCAGCAGCGGGAGCTGCACCCGGTCACCGGTCTTGGCCTGCACCACGAACAACCGGTTGCCGGCCCAGTCGAAGTCGGCGAACTCCAGCCGCCGGATGTCAACGCCGCGCAGCCCGAGCCTGGCGATCAGCAGGATGATCGCGTAGTCCCGCTTCCCGCACGGGTTGTCCCGGTCGATCGCGTCGAGGATCCTGGTGACCTCGCCAGGATCCCATACCGACGGGATCCTGGCCTGCCTGGCCGAGCGTGCCGCCGGGACCGCCTCCAGGCAGGCGCCATCGACCAGGCCGTCAGCCGAGGCGAACCGCAGGAATGACCGCACCGCGCACAGCTTCTGCTCGACCGTCTTGAACTGGTAGCCGGCCAGCGTCGCGACGAACGCCCCGATCATGTTGGCGTCACAGCAGGCCAGCCCGCCGCGCGTGCCGGTGAACGCGACGAACTCCCCGGCCAGCGTCCCGTAGGTCCGCACCGTCGACGCTGAGCGCCCAGCCGCGCGCAGGTGCGCCTGGAACCGGGCAACCGCCTCGGCGCCGGGCCCGTCCAGCTTGCTGACCGACCGGTTATAGCGGCGCAGCACCGCCCCGTGCGCCGCGTACTCGCCGAGCATCGCGGCGACCCTGAACATGTAGATGTCATTCGGCTTCAGGGTGCCGGCCTGCTCCTTGCCGAAAAAGCCGCACGCATCCTCGACCCACGCCATCGCCACATCCAGCGAGAACTCTCCGGCGCCGCGGGCAGCGAAGTACTTCTGCAGGCGGCGCCAGCAGCCCCGGTACCACACCATCGTCGAGTCTTTGTAGCCCAGGCGCACCAGTTCCGCGTCCAGGCCAGACACCAGCGCAGGCAAAGCGACCATCCGGCCGACCTCCGATCACGCGTGGCCCGGCACCCTGCCGGGCTGCATGATCGGAATCCTCGGAGTTATGCGCAGCGCCCACCCGCCGAACCGGCCACCACCAGGGCCAGCAGGCCAGCGCTGCGCATAACCCAGCACTGTTCATAAGGGGCATTATGTGCAGCTGCACATAAACCGCCCTGTGGGGTCCCCTCCACGGTCGGCGCGAACCCCTTGCCCGCCTCGAACACCCCGGCCTTCAGCCAGCCCCGGATCATGTCCCTGGCCGGGAAGGACCCGAGAGAAGCCAGAAGGTGATCATGATCGATGCGGTCGAACGCCGCGGCCAAGTCGGCATCCAGCGCCCACACCCGCTGGGCCCGCGGGCCCGCGCACACGTTGTAGATCGCCGCGATCGCGTCATGGCAGCCCCGGCCCGGCCTGAACCCATACGATCTGGGCTCGAACCGGGCCTCCCACTCGGGCTCCAGCGCGTGACGCACCCGCTGCTGGTGACAGCGGTCCATGATCACGGGAATACCGAGCGGGCGGAGTTTTGCACGGTTTGATGCCTTCGGGATATACACGCGCCTGACCGCGCGGGGATTCCACGACGAACGCGACTGGTGCACCCGCACCGCCACCTCCGCCCTGGCCTCGGGAGTCAACGCGACCTCCCCGTCGATCCCGGCGGTCTTGCGCCCAGCGTTGCGCTGCGTCACCTGCCGCACGCTGACCAGCGCGTTCGACCGGCTCCGCAGCAGCAATTTCTGCAGGTTCCTGACCTTCGGCCAGTCCTGCCCCTGCGCCGCCTTGAAGATCTGCTGCCGCAGCCGCCGTACGTTCCGTTCGTGGCACGCCAGTCAATGGCGTCCCAGTCCAGCCCGCCCTCGGGTCCGTTCACCGTCACCGGCGCCTAACTTGCCCCTCGGTTCCAGCAGTCACAACTGCCCGTCTTCACCGGCTCACCTGCCCACGTCAGCGCGCTGTCGCGCCCGGGCACCAGGCCCGGTATCCGGCCAGTTATACGAGACGGCCAGCGGAGGAGCCGGTCACGCTGTCCCGCTTTCCTGCTGCCTTTCGGCCGCCGGCATTTGCTTCTTGAGCATCCTGTCCCGCCAGGGAATTAGGCCCCCCTTACGGTCGGCTTACCGGAACGGCGTCCCGGACCCTGACGGGGTTTACATGTTCCGCACGCGCGAGATGCGGCTGGGGCCGGGTGCCCTCTGTACCCCTGGGACGGCGGTGCCTGCACGGCCACGTGTGAATCCCGTGGCCGCCGCCTGCCGCCTTGCAACGGCCGGTCCCTGTCATCCCGGTCCCGCACTCCGTCCCGGGATGTTCTCTCACGAGGCATCAGCAAGGGTTCACTGGCATTCACCCCATCCCAGCCTTCCCCTCACCTGTGACCCCCAGACGGAATAGGGATCCTTGGGCTTTACCCTGAGCTTCGCACCCGGCTGGGCGGGACCCAACCGCGCACGTCAGGGCGGGGACGAGCCTCAGGCACTAGCCCGGAGTCACGTCGCCGACATCATCGACCCCCTTCGACGCGCTCACTCAACGCGAGCGGCTTCACGTCGCAATTCACCTGAAAAGTGCCTTTGACTCGGGACGGTCAGGACCTTAGACAAGCCCAATTGTCCCAGCTGAAGGCACTTTTTTCATATCTTTTTCACATAAGAACGGCGAGCGTCTTAACCCAGGCGAAAGCCCGAGGCTAGCCCTACCGCACCGCGGTGACCCCACAGGCCGGGCTCTCGGCAAGGCAAACCGCGCGCTGACAGATCGGTCTGGCGGGTTCGGAAAGGACGACCTGGCCACCATCACTTGACGCTGACGTTATCCGCGCCATAACTGGCAGATCTGTGCGGAGGCTCTGACATCCTGCCCCGGCGCCGGGTCGGTCTCTACCAGTGGAGGCGTCAGCAGGACCAGAGCGCCGATCTCATGTTCGCGAACACGAAAGCCTTCAGCGGGCTTGCCGTCGATGACCTGGAAAGGCGCGGCGGTTCTATGGCGAAAACGCTCGACATCAAGATCTCCGGGCACCACGGCCTACGTCACACCTCCGCGTCCACCCGATTGCGCAGGTTGTGGAGTTGGCGGGTCTGCATGACGACGTGCGAGGGTTCCCGACCAGCAAACCGTACGGCCGCGCGGGCGGCCGGGTCAGCTCCGGCTGCGGGAACGGACCACCAGACGGGTTCCGCCGCCGAGTGCCGCACGAGATGGTAGCCCCAGATTCCGTCGACGTGTACCCACAGAGCCGGGCCGGACCTCGCCGGCACGTTCAGAGCACCTTGGACAGGAACGCGCGGGTCCGCTCGTGCTGTGGGTCTGGCTCAGTACCTCACGCGGTGCACCGGCCTCGACGACGACGCCGTCGTCCATGAAGATCAGCGTGTCGCCGACCTCGCGGGCGAAGCCCATCTCGTGGGTGACCACGATCATCGTCATCCCGCTCGTGGCGAGGTCGCGCATGACGTCGAGGACCTCGCCGACGAGCTCGGGGTCGAGGGCGCTGGTCGGCTCGTCGAAGAGCATGAGCTTGGGCTGCATGGCGAGCGCCCGGGCGATCGCGACCCGCTGCTGCTGGCCGCCGGACAGCTGGTTGGGGTAGGCGCCGGCCTTGTCCGTCAGGCCTGCCCGGTCGAGTAGCTGCATGGCGAGGTCCACGCACCTGCGCCTTGGGCATGCCCTTGACCCGGATCGGCGCCTCGATCACGTTCTCCAGCGCCGTCATGTGCGGGAACAGGTTGAACTGCTGGAAGACCATGCCGATCTCGGCCCGTTTGGCGGCATATCTCGCGCTCACGCAATTCGTACAGCCTGTCGCGCTTGCTGACGGTAGCCGACCAGCTCGCCGTCGACCCACAGCCGGCCGGCGTTGATCTTCTCCAGGTGGTTGATGCAGCGCAGGAAGCGTTGACTTGCCCGACCCGGACGGGCCCGATGATGCACATGACCTCCTGGCGCGCCACCTCGAGGTCGATGCCGCGCAGCACCTCGAGCCGGCCGAAACGCTTGTGCAGGCCCTCAGCGAGGACCATGGGCCTCCCGCCCGGTCCCCTGCTCCGCGGCATGCCCGCTGCCATGCTTACCGTTCCTGCCGCGGGAAGGGCGGCGCGGCGGGCGCGGCAGTGGCGCGTGGAGGTGAACAGATGCCGCCGGAGCCGCTGCATCGGCGTGGGCGGCAGCTCCCGGGCAGCGCCACGGGCATAGTGCCGCTCGATGTAGTACTGGCCGATCGTCAGCACTGTGGTGACGATCAGGTACCAGATGCTGGCCACGATCAGCAGCGGGATCTCTGGAAGTTGACCGAGTAGATCAGCTGAACGGCGTAGAGCAGTTCGGTGACCGTGATCACGCTCGCCAGGGACGTGGTCTTGAGCATCGAGATCGTCTCGTTGCCAGTGGGCGGGATGATCACCCGCATCGCCTGGGGCAAGACGATCCGCCGCATCGTCAGGCCCCTGCTCATGCCGAGCGCCTGTGCGGCCTCGACCTGGCCGTGTTCGACGGACAGGATGCCGGCCCGGACGATCTCCGACATGTAGGCGCCCTCGTTGAGCCCAAGCCCGAGGATCGCCGCGGCGAACGGGGTGATCAGGCTGTTCGCGTTCGCCGTGCACGAACGCAGGCCCGAACGGCACGCCGAGGGAGATGTGCGGGTACAGGAAAGCGAGGTTGAACCAGAACAGCAGCTGCACCAGGACCGGGGTGCCACGGAAGAACCAGATGTATACCCAGCTCGACCAGGACAGCAGCGGGTTCGCCGACAGCCGCATTACCGCCAGGATCACACCGAGCACGATTCCGATCACCATGCAGACCACGGTGAGCAGGATGGTGATGCCGAGGCCTTCAAGGACCCGCGGGGATAGGAAGTACTGCCCGATGACGTTCCACTGGAAGCGGGGGTTGGTCACCAGCGTGTGCACGAACATCGCGAGGAGCACGACTACGACTGCCCCGGCAAGCCACCGCCCGGGGTGGCGGACCGGGATAGCCTTGATTTCTTCCGGCGGCGCGGCCGGTCCGGCAGTGTCCGTTGTCGTGGTCACCCTGTGCTCCGGTTACGGCTCATGGCGCCAGACGGCCTGCTCGCGGCCGGTCAACTGGTCGCCCCGTTGATGGTCGGGCTGGAGATGGCTCCCGACTCGACGCCCCACTTGTCAAGGATCTGCTTGTATGTGCCGTTGGCCATGAGTTCCTTCACGGCGGCCAGGATTGGCTTGGCCATCCCGCTGTTCTTGGGGACGGCGATCCCGTATGGGGCGGTGCCATACGGCTGGCCCGTCAGCTTGAACGTGCCATTCGACTGCTTGACCTGGTAGTCGGCCACGGGTGAGTCGGCCATAGCGACGTCAGCGCGGCCAGAGGACAGCGCAAGGTTCACCGCGTTCTGGTCGTTGAAGATCTGGAGCGTGAGGGGCTTGCCCTGCGACGCGCACTTGGTTTCCTGGCCCTGCGCATCCGACTGCTGGGTCGTGCCCTTCTCCACCGCGACCTTGTGCCCGCACAGGTCGGCCAGGGACCTGATGTCCGGCCCACCGCTGGCTTTGACGTAGAAGGAAGTGCCGGCGATGAAGTAGGTGACGAAGTCGACCGTCTTCTCCCGCTCCTTGGTGTCGGTGAAGGACGACATGCCCAGGTTGTACTTGCCTGAGGCGAGGCCGGGGATGATGGTGTCGAACGTTGCATTGACCATGTTCACCTTGAGGCCGAGCACCTGCCCGATTGCGTTCGCGAGGTCGGCGTCCATCCCGACCACGGTGTGGCCATCAGGGCCGATGAACTCGTTCGGGGCGTATGTGGCGTCCGCGGCCACGGTAAGCGTTCCCGTATCCCTGACGGCGGCTGGCACCTGATTGGCGATCGAACTGACCTTGCTCGCTGACGGGTTGGCCGACGCTGAACCGCTGCTCGGCGAACCACTGGTTGAAGACGACCCGCCTCCACACGCCGCAGCGACTGGTGCAACCAGCCAGAGCACCACGGCCGTTACCCAGAGCCTGCCAGTGTTGCGAATCCTCATCCCAACCTCCGCGGTCCTCCACGACGCGGACGACCGAGCGGCTGTCTCCCCACTCTGGCCACCCACCTGAGGATCCAGCCGCCATACCCGGAGGACTAGTTCCTCACCACCAGCCGGCTGCCATGGTTAGGCTGCTGCGGCAGCGGCTTGATCTCTAGACCACCAAGGCAGGCCTGCACGCGAACAGGGCCTTTTGTGCACTTGAGAAGGGGCATTGGTCCCTGGCCCGCCCGGTCCACCGAGTCTTGCACTGATGGCGGGGCTACGGCACCCAGGTCCGCCGCAACGGTAGTCCGCTCGACTGCCGGTCCGCTGGATTGATTTCGGTAATGTAGGTCTTGAGCGGTAAGAACTACGGATCGTGGCCTCGAAGCAGGAATGTTTGCTGGCTCGCCCGTCGGTGGCTGGCTCTAGGCCCGGGAGGGGCGATGCCCTGCGATGGTGTCCGGGCGCGCTTGGCGCGTCATGTTCTGACAGATGGCTTCCGTATCGTCCTGGATCTGCAGCGCAGCCAGGGTTCATGGATCGTGGATGCTGAGACGGGCGAGCGTTATCTGGACCTGTACACGTTCTTCGCTTCTGCTCCGCTGGGGATCAATCCGCATGATGTGACCGATGACCCGGAGTTCATGGCCGTGCTCGCCCAGGCGGCCGCGAACAAACCGGCGAACTCTGACATCTACACGGCCGCCTACGCTGATTTCGTCGATGTATTCGCTCGGGTGCTGGGCGATCCGGCGTTGCCGCACCTGTTCTTCATCGAGGGTGGTGCGCTGGCGGTGGAGAACGCGCTCAAGTGCGCCTTCGACTGGAAGAGCCGCCGCAACGGGATGTCGGGCCTGCCGCCAGGGCTGGGCACGAAGGCGCTGCACCTGACTAGGGCGTTTCACGGCCGCAGCGGGTACACGCTGTCGCTCACGAACACCGATCCGGTTAAGACGGACCGCTACCCCGTGTTCGGCTGGCCGCGGATCGACGTCCCAGCGATCACCTTCCCGCTCAGTGAGCATCTCGCGGAGGTGGTGGCAGCCGAGCAACATGCGCTGCGCCAGGCCCAGGCGGCGTTCGACGTTCACCCGGATGACATCGCGTGCTTCATCACTGAGCCCATCCAGGGCGAGGGCGGTGACAACCATATGCGCCCGGAATTCCTGCAGGCGATGCAGCGGCTGTGCCGGGAAAACGATGCGCTGTTCGTCCTCGACGAAGTGCAGACTGGCGTTGGCCTGACCGGGACGGCGTGGGCGTATCAGCAACTCGGCCTCGAACCTGACATCGTCGCGTTTGGCAAGAAGGTCCAGCTTGGCGGAATCATGGCTGGCCGCCGCGTGGACGAAGTGCCGGACAACGTGTTCACTGTCAGTGGCCGGATCAACTCGACCTGGGGCGGGGGCCTCGCCGACATGGTTCGCTCGCGAAGGATGCTCGAGATCATCGAGCGGGAGGGGCTGATCGGCAAGGCGGCAACCACCGGAGCCTGGTTCCTCGCTGAACTCACCAAAGTCGGCGGTCACTTCCCCGGGCTGGTCTCGAACGTGCGGGGGCGCGGGCTGATGTGCGCCTTCGATCTGCCGCGCACCGCAGAGCGCGATCGTCTCCTGTCGATCCTGCGCGAGGACGAGAGGATCTTGCTGCTGCCGAGTGGTACCCGGTCGATCAGGTTCCGTCCCGCCCTGACGATCACCGCTGAGGAACTGTCAACCGGGCTGCAAGCACTTGACCGGAGCCTCAGCCGGCTGGCGGGGGCTGTCCTGGCCAGCGGGCCTGCGGGCCACTAACCACGGAGAGCGGGTGAACATGGCCAGCACCATCGTTTCCGTCATCAACGGCCGCCCAACGCCGGACGCACCCGCCGGGCGGACGGCGTCCCCTAATCCCAGCCGACTGACGGATGTGGTCGCCGAGGTGGCGCTCGCTGACGCCGGTACCTTCGCCAGCGCCTGCGCGGCGGCTAAGCAGGCGCAGCCACTGTGGGCTGGCCTCCCCGCCCCCGTGCGGGGCAGGACCGTCGCCGCCATCGGCCGGATTGTTGAGGCCAACAAGGAGACCCTGGCCCGCCTGGTCACCCGGGAACTGGGCAAGCCGTATGGGGAAGCGCTGGGCGAAGTCCAGGAGATCATCGACACCTGCGACTTCTTCCTCGGGGAGGGACGGCGACTGTACGGGCAGACGGTCCCGAGTGAGATGCCCGACAAGCAGTTGTTCACCTTCCGGGTCCCGGTCGGAACAGTCGCCGTCGTAACCGCCGGGAACTTCCCGGTAGCCGTGCCGTCCTGGTACGTGATCCCAGCCCTCGTGACCGGCAACCCCCTGGTCTGGAAGCCTGCGGAATACGCCGCTGCCTCCGCGATGGCGCTGTTCGAGCTGATCCAGGCGGCCGGGCTGCCCGAGGGCGTGCTTAACCTGGTGTTTGCCGACGGCCCGGCCACCTTCGGTGGCCTTGAGCGGGCGTTGCAGGCGGGGACGCTGGACAAGATCGGCTTCACCGGGTCCACCGCCGTGGGCGCCCGCATCGGTGAGCTCGCCGGACGCCACCTGCAGAGCCCGTGCCTGGAACTCGGCGGCAAGAACCCAATGGTCGTCACGCCCAGCGCCGACCTTGAGCTGGCTGTGGAAGGAGCCTTGTTCTCCGGCTTCGGCACCGCGGGACAGCGGTGCACCTCGCTTGGCACGCTGATCGTCCATGAAGCGGTCCACGATGAGTTCCTGGCTCACTTCGCAGCCGCTGCGTCAGCGGCGGCTGTTGGTGACCCGAATCAGGATGTGCTTTATGGGCCAATGCTGGACCAGAAGTTCGCGGGCCGGTTCGAGGAGTACCTCGGCTGGATCCAGCCGCACCACAAGATCCTCGGCTCAAGCGCGGTTGGCAGGATCTCCCAGGACAATCCGCGGGCACGATTCGTGGGCGACCCGGATGCCGGGCTCTTCTATCACCCCACCATCGTCGATGGCGTGCACCCCGGCGACGCGCTGTTCCAGCAGGAGACGTTCGGCCCGATTGTGGGTGTCACCGCCTACGCCAGCCTGGCGGATGCGGTCGCGCTGGCCAACGAGCCGGGTTATGGCCTGTCCGCTTCCATCTACACCAACGATCCCCGCGAAGTGTTCGCGTTCCGGCAGGGCGTCAGCGCTGGCATGGTAAGCGTCAACAACTCCACCTCCGGCGCTGAGGCACACCTGCCGTTCGGCGGGAACGGCAAGTCCGGGAACGGCAGCCGCCAGTCCGGCATGTGGGTCCTTGACCAGTTCACCCGCTGGCAGGCGATGAACTGGGACTATTCGGGACGCCTGCAGAAGGCACAGATGGACGTCACCGAGCTCACCGCGGACCTGGACTTCAAGCTCAGCCCGTGACGCCGTACGGCGAGCTGTTTGAAGGTGTGGCTGCGCGCGGCCGCGAAGATCCGTCCTGGCCGCGGCCAGTACTGCTCGCCGTGGCCCTCGATCAGGTCGACCCGGATCGAGGGCCAGGTCCGCGCCACTTCACACCTCCGGTGTGGTCAAGCCCTGCCAGGCTGCCTGGCCTGGTAGCCGGTTGGCCACTTGCGAGCCCGGTCGTCAGGGTGCATCAGCGAAGGCTCATTCGGGCCGCGGGCCCGAGCGCTGGGCCAGTTCCTGGCATACCTGGCGCACCGGCACGCCGACTCGGCCGGCGGCGGCGCGGATATAAGCGACCACCGCGTACAGGGCATACTGCCAGTAGTCATCGGTCTGCCACCAGGCGATCTCGTCCAGCAAGTCCGGCTCCGCTCCGCCGCGCAGCGCCGCCCCTGCCAGGATCGCGAACTGAAGCTTCTTGTTCTGCCGGCCGCGGAAGGTGCACTCGGGCAGGAACCGCTCCCGCATCCCTTCCAAGGCCAGCGGGCTGGCGCGGCTGGCCCCGCACCAGTCCAGCACGTCAACTGCGACGTGGAGGAACACCTCGCCGGGGAAAGTGTTGTTCCGGGGATGCAGCGGCGCTAGCTCGCCCACCAGCTCGAATACCTCGCTATCGCGGGCCAGCCCGTCAAGCAGGATCCGGCGGGCGGTGGCCGCGTCCTGGGGCGTGGGCAGGTTCCTGGTAGGCATACCCAGACGGTAGGGCAGAACCGATCCGGCCGTTTGGTCTTCGGGACGCTGACAGGGCGGGCAGAGGCCACGTCCTGAGGGGCGTTCGGTGCGCCGCGCACCCCTATGATCGGCTGGTGATCCTGCGGTGCACGAAGAAGCTGCTGGCTGTCCTCGGCGCGGGCCGCGTGGCCGAGCCAGGACCCACACCAGATGCCAAGGACTGGTACGCCAACCTGCTCTGGTTTGACCGGCGCAAGTGCCTGCTGCTCACTCACGCCGCCACCCTGTTTTCGATCTTCGAGACCGACGTGCGCGCAGTGGACCTGCGCGCAACCCACCGTCTGGTCACCGACCTGGTCGAGCGGGAACTCCGCCGCGAGGGCCTGCCGCCTGCAACGTTCGGCAACCTGCGCTCGCAGGAGCTGATCTTGGCCAAGACCGCGGACCGCAGCGTGCTGGGGTGCATGAACGACATGGCGTTCCTCTGTGAGGTGGCCATCAGCGATGCTGGTGGCCTGGCACATTTTGACCTCGGCGAGCTGAACTATGCGCTGCACCGCAACATCAACAGCTCTCGCGGCTACCGGCCCCCGGTTGAGCTCGCCGCACAACAGCTTGAGCGTGGGCAATCAAGCGCGCAGGAAACAGGCCAGGAGCAAGCGCCACCCAGCTAACTCCGCGCTTGGATCTCCAGCCGGGCCGACATCACGTTCCGTGGCCAACACCATCCACCCGAGTATTCCAACCCGCCGATCTGCGCGCACCTGGGTCGCCTTTTGTGCTCATTATTGACAGTCCCTATCTGGTCGATCCGCCGTTCCAGCCGTGCGAGCTGGCGGCGAACGCGGGACCGTGCGGATGGAGGACCTCTGCCTCCGCGGACGGGGGCGTTGGCCACTTCGCCAGCCCTGCCGTCTTGGCGTAGCGCGAAGATAGGAAATGCCGAGCCCAAGCAATAGGGAGAAGGACCTGACATGCAGGCCATGAAACAAGCCGCAGCCGAGTTCCTGGCCGGCAAGCGGGTCGCGGTCACCGGGGTCTCGCGCAAACCGCAGGGACACGGCAGCAACGCGGTGTACCAGCGCCTGCGGCAGCGCGGCTACCAGGTCTTCGCGGTGAACCCCAACGCCGACCACGTCGAAGGCGACCCCTGCTACCACGACCTGGCGTCGGTCCCCGGCGGCGTCGACTGGGTATTGATCGGAACCAAGCCCGAGACAGCCGAGGCCACCATGCGCGAGTGTGCCGACCTGGGCATCAAGCGTGTCTGGATGCACCGCGGGCCCGGCCCGGGAAGCGTGTCGAAAGCAGCTGCTGAATATGGCCGCCAGCACGGCATCACCGTGATCGAGGGCGGGTGCCCGTGCATGTTCGACCCCACCGCCGATCCCGGTCACAAGACGATGAGGTTCATGTTCACCCTGACCGGCAACGTACCCAGGCGCGTGTAAACCGCAGCAACCACAGACGCCTCACCGCGGTTACAGTCACGCACGCCAGCTTGGACCGGCATGCCGCCTACATTGGCGGAGCAGCCCTGGGAACGCGGCTCTTCGACGCCGTAACTGCCAGTGACGCCGAACACGCGTCGCTAACCGCCGTTATGCATGTTTCCGCACTCGGCCCGCGCAGCCGTAGACGGCACGCATAACTGGCTGATCTGGGCCGAGCGCGACGCGGTTGGCGGCGAGGACGGCTGGCCGCCCCACCTCCAGCGCTTCGGAGGGCTGATTGCCGGGGAGGGCTGACCGCTGTGATCAGCAGGCGTGTCGCCCTCCGAGCCCGCGTCAGTCTTCGCGTGGGAGCCGCAGGAGCACGATCTCGATTGGTGCGTGCGGCGCGTCGACCCGCGCGATCACCCGCACCGTGATCCGCTCGCGCCACGCCCGCGTCACGAGCCGCTCTAGGTCGGGCTCGCGCGTGCGGAACTCGTGGCCCCGGTCCTCGGTGCGCAGCAGGAATCCGTCGAAATCGCCGAACGAGTCGTAACGGATCCCCTCGACCTTGCCGTCGAGCCGCACCCGATCCTGGTCGTGGTCCCGATCGCCGTCCTCGTGTCGACCGCCGAGGCCGGTGACCTTGGCTGATACCTGTTTGAGGTATCGCTGCATGACCGGATGCCACCGGTTCTCGATCGGGATCGTGTGCACCACGCGTTGGATGTTGGTCCGTGCACGTTCGACGATCGGCAGGATCTCCGCGGCGGTCTGGACCTGGACGGAGAATTGGAACGATCCGACGATGTGGCGCGCCGGCCGTGGCTCGCGCCCCGGGGCGGCCGCGGCCTGCTCGGCCCCGGGCACCCCCTCGGCAGTGGCCCCGATCCGCTCTGGCGCCGGCGGGGGGTTGAAGGAAGGCCGCTGCGGCGGGGTATCGATGACCTGATGCAGAACGACCCGGAACAGCTGCCCGCTGCGTACTGAGTGGGGCAGGTCGAGGGTCAGCAGCCCGGCGAGATCGCCGGTGCCACCGGCCGGGACCGGAACGTAACTGACCCCTCCGGTCACCTCCACCTGGACGCTGCTCGAATCGAGGAGTGTCAGCCGGTTGCGGGTGTAGAGGCGATCGGCCAACTGCATCACCTGGTTCGCGTTCACGCCCGGCAGGTAGAGCGCCGCGACGGTTCCCCGTGGCGTGTCGCCCCAGTCGATCATCAGCTCGTCGGGGCCCTGGCCCGGGGCCGGGGTCGGGGTGGTGGGCCTGATCGTGAACGTGTGCTGGACCCGATGGGTGTCGGTCGCGCCCGGATTATCGGAGTGATCGATCGACAGGTTCCGCTGGGCCAGCCGGTCGCAGCCCGCGGTCGTCGACCCGACCGGAATCGGATCCGGGTAGAAGTTGATCTCCGCCACCAGGCACTGGTGCGTGCCCCGGATCAGATCCGCGATCGATTGCAGCGGCTCGGGACCGGTGAACGGCCCGGTCGGCGACGACGGGTTGATCGGGAACCGCTTGTCGCTGGGCTGGTTCTGGTTGATGTCGAGCCAGCATCCGAAATAGCTGTAGGTCTCGTGCCCGGCGGGGTTCGCCTTGAGCGTGTCGATGTTCTTCATGTCTTGCTGAAGGTTCAGCGGGATGTTCGCGGAACCCCGCTGCGCGGCGAAGAACGGGATCGTGGTCGTCTCGCCGGCGACGATCCCGAGCAGCGGGATTATCGTGCCGGGCTGACCGCCGGTTTTGTAGGTCGTCGCGGGCTGGAAGTCGGTGCTCGTGGTCATCGCCGGGAACAGCCGGAAGAACACGCGGACGTTCGGGGCGTCGTTCAGTTCGGCGCGGTAGCGCACCCGGCAGATCGCGAAGTTGTAGACCGGCTGATTGTTCAGCTTCTCTGACCACTCGAGCTGGGCACCCTGTTCGTCGGCCGGCAGGGCGTCGAACCAGGCGTTCGCCTGCGCCGGGTTGGAGCGAAGGCTGTCGATCACGTCGGCGATGAACCCGTTCGGGTCGGTTCCCATGGTCTGCAGGGCGAACATCCCGCGGGGCTGGAGCTTGAACACCCGCGTGTCGGCATTGAGCCAGGTCGTCGGCCCGGGGACCATGTAGGGGTGCTGGCGGGTCGTCAGATCGATGGTCGTGACCGTCGACAGCCCGAGGACGGAGGCGCCGATCGTCTCGGTCACATCCTCTTGGGTGAAGGCGTTCGTGCTCGTGAACGTGATGTCGTAGCCGAACGTGATCCGTTGCGTCTGGCTCAGGTTGTTGTCCTCGAGCTCCATGTCGGCCGGCGTGATCGTCATCGTCCCCGGCACCGGGTTGGTGATCTGGGCGCCCACGCGTTCAGCTCTGCCTGCGTGGGACTCGCCGTCGTGATGGTGAGATCCGAGGGCGCGAGCCCCTGGACGACGACGTACAGCCCGTCGGTGATGTGGTCGTGGGAGTCGATCAGCGCCTTCGCCTCGTCCTGGCTGATCTCCGGGCGGTTGTTGATGAAGAAGCAGCTCTTGCAGACGTTGGTCTTCTCGGTCTCGACGGCGAGACCGTTCCCGGGGCCGACGATGAACCCGAGTTCGTGCCAGTTGTCGACCATCTCGTTTGGGGTCGACGCGACGCCGAGCGTCCAGAGGCGCTTGGTGCTCGGATCGTCCACCGGGTAGACGCCGATCGGCCGGGCGGCTGGCCACCACGCAGGCCGGTCGTTCTCGGCGTCCGAGCCGGGCCCGCCGCAGGCCATGAAGTCGGCCTGCCACGGCCGCGCCATCTGTTTGGTGACGTCTCCCGGCTGCACGCTGGTCTGGTCGAGGCGGAACGCCTCGGCGAACGCGAGATTTGCCAGGTTGGGCGGGATCCCTCCCGCCTCGATACCGGGGTAGAACGCCGCGCCGACGCCGGTCTCGAGCGCCGCTCGCGTGAGCCCGTCCGGCGTGAGGTCGGCCGGCACGACAGGCGGCCAGTCCGGCGTCCCCTGCCCCTGACTCCACTGCTGCATGAACGTGTGCTGGAAGTCCTGGAGCCGGGATGGCGTGTCGCCGTCGTTCAGCAGCGGCATGTCACCGCCCGGCGCGGGCTTGAGCTTGTTGTACACCGCTTGACGCGCGGCAAGCGTGTCCCCGGCGCCCCCGGGCGGGATGAACGCGGCCAACGTGTCGTGGTCACCGGCGCCGAACGCGAAGGCATCCACCCGGCGGATGTCCTGGGCCCGCTTGAGGATCGGGTAGATGTCGGTCGCGAACGATGGCAGCCCGGGCGCAGGCAGCCGACCCGCCGTCAGCGCGAGCTGCCGGATCGTGTCGTACAGGGTCGTGATGGAGGAGGTGCCCGGCGCGTAGTGCGGCGGCGGGCAGATGACCCACGCGCCGCCGGTGGCGGTGATCGTCTGCCCGCCGTACTCGATCTGGGCGGTGATCGGCCCGTCCGAGACGTCGTCGTGCCAGCCCAGGGTATCCCAGAAGTAACTGATCACGGAGTTCGGATCGGTCGGGTTGGCGCTCGTGCCGAAGCCGCCGCGGACGATCAGCCGGCCCTCGCCGTCCATCTCCGCGTCGCCGAGCGGTACCGAAGCGCCGTTGTAGCTGCCCACGAACGACGCCACGTTTCCCGGCGTGTCAAATGTCTGGAGGCTGCCGTCGATGCTCGGCTCCCCGGCGTGAGCGGTCGGCTTCGCGTTGACGAGGTGGAGTGTCCAGGTGATCGCGCCGTCGGCGAGCGTTAGCTCCTGATTCGTTCCATCCGAGAAGAAGCCCCATAGACGGAACCGCTGCGCTTGCCGCTTGATGCGGCATTGATCGTCCTTGTAGGCATCCCCCGGCGGTGGAACGGGCGGTGCCGGGAACGGCAGCTCGGGACCGAGGTACCATTCCGGACTGTTCCCGAGCCGGGCGATGCCGATCGCCGGAAAGATCTGGACCTTCTGCAGTGTCGCCATGATGCCCCCTACAGTGACATTGGATGGTGCCGCCGCTCCCAGAACGGAGCCGTCGGCCACCGGCGCTCGAGTGAGTACCGGTGGATGAGGCCGCGCAGGTAGCGGTCGTATTGCTCGCGGCAGTGGCGGCGGTACTCCACGATCGGCCCGGAGTTTCCGCTAGCGAGCAGCGACGCAATCGCGTCCCCCGCCAGCAGGCCGTTCGCCAGCGCACGGTGAACCCCCCGGCCGCACAACGGGTCGTGCGAGGCGCACGCGTCACCAACCGCGAGCCAGCCCTCTGCTCCCTCGGTGTCGGTGAACGCGCTGTTGGCGGCGGTTGGACGGAGCCGGCGCCGTAGCTCGAGCGGGGCGAGGTCCGCATCGGTGAAGAACACGAGCACATGCCCGTCGGGAATCGGCGCGGCGTACCACCATCCGAACGGCGTTGCCTGGAGCAGCATCGAGCGGACCCCGGCACTGGCCTGATTGCGAGCCACCCTGGCCGTCAGGCCCACCAGCCGATCGTGATACTCGATTCGCGCGCCGAGCCGGCGGCTCAACGTCCGCTGCCGGCCGGTCGCGTCGACCAGGAAGCGAGCCTCGACCACCCGCCCGCGGCCCAGTGCGACACTCCAGCATCCATTTTCCAAGCGGACAGACTCGAGCTTGCGATAGCTCTCGAAGACCGCGCCGCGCCTGTGCACGGCGCAGCGCAGGTCGGCGTCGAAGCGATCGCGGTCAACGTGCCACAGCGGCCCCTCCGGCTGGAACAGAGCGTTCTCCGCACGCGGCTCGCCACCCCACGCGCACTGCCGCTCATAACCGGCAACGTGCCCTGCCCGCTCAAACGCCTCCCAGCAGCCAAGCTCGCTGAGCGGCCCCCGGATCGCGCCCGTGAACGTCTCGCCGCCCCACCGCGACCGCGCGGTTGCCCGGTCCAGGATGAGGACGTCGCGGCCGTCGTCCACGAGTCTCGATGCCGTCGCCAGGCCCGCCGGTCCCGCGCCTATCACGCATACGTCGAATTGGCTGCCTATTGGCATCCCCCGGTTAGCCGGCGCGGCCACCCATGACGCCGGTGATAGGTCGACCTCGACCTGGTGATCGTTGAGCGCACACGTGTTCGCAGCCACTGGTTCCCCGTCTTCTGCCGGATGTTATGCCTCCAGCGGTCCTTGCTGCTCACCTGCACAGAGGAGCGGCAGACCGATCTGATACACACCGGGGTCGGCTGACTTCCGCCTGCCGGTGCACCAAGTGCCCGGGCATGCTGCGAACGTTAGACATACAGGTCGGCCCTTCAATAAGCGCGCGCCGACCCGCCGATCGGTGCGGATGCTGGCTTTGCGACTTGACTCAGATGAGACGCGCAGATCCAATCGATCTGGTGTCGAGGAGCGCCCGCCACAAGGCGTGCTCATGCGATGATCGTGCTCCTTCGCACTCTCAGGGAAAAACCGCACGCAGCGGTCACGTGGTGCTGTACGGCATCCGCCGCGGGGACCTCTAGGATCAGGCGGGCCGCGGCGGATGGCGCCGGTCGCTTCCGCGGATTACCGCATATAGCAGCGTGCCGATGCCGAGCAGGGCTGTCAGCACCGCTGCTGGCAGCGCGAACGTGATAGTCGTCCTTTCACGCTCGGCCTTGAGTAGGCGAAGCGAGTCGATATCTAGCTTGCTGGCGATCTGGTCCTCGAGAGTGATAAGCGCGGGTTCCGCCGTACCGGCGATGCGCTTCTGGTCAAGCCCGACCGCAAACGCAAGTGCTGAGAGCCCTATTCCGGCGACCGAGAAGACAGCGGCAAGGCCATAATGCTTCCCGTTAATCGCGCTGGCGTACGCAGTGGCCACGATAGCGCTCGCTACCAGGTAGTAGTTAAGCAGCTGGTACAAGCGGCTGTTACGTGTGTCGTACATGGTCCAGGCGTGGTTTAGGGCGGCGATGAGGAGTTGGGTGTCCTCTTCGGGACGTTGTTCGCTGGCGATCATTCCCGGATGTTTGCGCGAGCGGGGCGGCGAGTCAATGGTGCAGGCCCGCGAGCTGGTTCGACTGGTGTGACTGGTGTGAGGACCGGGGCGACTGACCGCCCCCGCCCGTCGCGGTCGGGGTACCTGCGCCATGGGCTGGTCCTCATCAAGTTGCTAAGCGCCTATCCATAAGCCCTACGCGTAACCCGCTGTGCGGTCGGCCCGCAGGGCGTTGACATTAGCCTCGCCAGGGGTTGGATCAAAGTTGCCCACAACATCCACCCGCCAGCGAGGTCGTGATCAGCATGCGCCCGGTCAGCATGTTTGCCAATGGCCCCGAAAGCGAGATCGAGCAGCTGGGCATTGAGTTGTAGGGCCGGTTGCGGCAGGCGGCGCAGGCCGTGATGGTGCTGCTGTCAGCGCATGGCCCACCGCCTGCCTGGATCGCGGACATGCTGGGCTGCCGCACCGGGCTGTAGTGATCGCCGAAGACGAGACCCGCCTGAACCTGCTGCTGCACGTGCGGGCCAGCTGGACACTGCGCACCGTCCGCCCCAGGTTCCCCACCCGGGGACGAACCGGCAGGTCACCATCTTCGGCGCGTTCGAGGTGATCACCGGCCGGTGGGTATACCAGCTGGGCCGCCGCTGCGCTGAGAGTGGCCAGGAAGGCATCGCTGACAGCCGCAACAGACCGAAGTCCATCCCTGAGTGCAGGTGAGGAGATCACGTCTCTCCGTGACCTCCCGCGGTCGACCCGGCCCGCACACCCGTACCGGTCGGCTGAGCCCTGGCCCCGAACGGATAATCTGAGCGGACAGACTCACCTGTACCTACTGATATGGTAGGAATTTATATTCGATCCGGCGGAGGCAGCCACCGGTCTTGCGTCACGCTCTGTAGTTGCCGCTGCTCTCGACTTGACACGCGATATCCGCCGATCAGGGCGGCCTGCGGCTCGTGCGGCATGATCGCGAACACCAAGCAGAACAATCAATCTGCAGCGCAAGAGGCTTGGTCATGCCCGATAGACGCCCACATCCGCGCGTTGCGCTGTGCCGTGCCTGTTCAGAGCACAGCTGATCGGTCGCCTGCTCGGCGACCCCTCACCAGCGTTGATAGCCGAGACCGACCCCACCGCAGTAGTTGGCATGCAAGCGGTACGACTCAGCTGCGAGCCGGAGAGCCCGGCGGCCCGGCGACAAGCATTGCCGAGTTCACCCGTGGTTAAGACAAGCGGCGCCGCTGCGCGGCGCCGGACCCTGGCCTTGGGGAGGCCCCGCCCGCCGCGCCCGCGCCGTCCCTGCCGCACCATGGCCGCCGATCACAGAGCGGCCTGTCGGCACACAAGCACAGCGTGACAGGCCCACTTCCTCGTATCCGGTCGTCCCCGTCGCGACCGCCGCGTCAGGCCGATGGTCCTGACGCTGGCGGTCATCTGCCTCTTACGACATGACCGGAGCCGTTGCAGCAAGGACCTTAAGAACGATCGGCCTCAGGACGGGTGATCCCGATGTCTGCGTGGAAAATGCGCCCGGCTCTGCTTGCTGCGATGGCTGCAGTCGTGGTGGCCGGGGCCGCTGGCTGCACCCAGACCGCACAGCACATACCGGGCGCGGCGTCGCCCAGCTCGCCGGTGGCCAGTGGGCAGCCGCCGCCGTGCTCGCCAAATCCACCGCCGACCGCGCCGCCGTCGTCGCCGACCACGGTCACCACCATCGGGCAGGCCTACTACTGCGTGTTCGCCCACTACTACGCCGGGCCGGTGCTGGATGACCGGGTGCTGCTGACCGCCGCGTTCGCCGGGTTCACCCAGGAGCTTAACCGGCTCGGGATGGATCAGCCGGACGCCACGATGCCCGCGCTGACCGGCCACCGCGACAGCGACTGGACCGCGTTCGCCGCCGTGTACCAGAAAGTGACCAGCCAGCTTCCGGCCAGCCCGGCGCAGCGGCAGGAGCTTGGCGCCGCCACCATGACCAGCATGATCACCAGCCTGCAGGACAACCACGCCCAGTGGTCCTACCCGGCACCGCCGCCCGGAGATGTGCCAGGCGACCTGGGGATCATGACCTCACCGGCGCCAGGGCTGGCCGACACCGCGCCGCAAGAGGCGCTGCCGCCGCTGTTCATCACTGCGGTGGCGCCGGGATCGCCCGCCGCCAGCAGCGGGCTACGCCCCGGGGACATCATCGTCTCCGTAGACGGCGCGCCGCCGTTCGCCAACGGCATCATCTCCGAAGGGGTGATGAACTTGCTCTTCGGTCCCTACCCGCAGCCCGGCCGGGTTTCGGTGCAGCTCAAGCGGCCCGCCACCGGCCGCACCTGGACGGTGACCCTGACACCCGCGCTCTATCAGGCTCCCCCGCCTCCGGTATCCGCAAAGCTGCTGAACGGGCACATCGCCTACGTGCAGCTGCCCGGGTTCTTCCCCGGCTCGGCAGACCAGGTACTGCAAGCGATACCGAACCTCGCCACTGGCGCAAAGCTGCACGGGCTCATCCTGGACCTGCGCGGCAACGGCGGCGGCACTGTCGCCGATCCCGCCAGGCTGCTCGGCGCCTTCATCCACGGCGCGGCCTGGTCCTACGACTGCGACGTGCACGGCAGCTGCACAGCCCGCTACACCGACAGTAGCGTCCCGCTGCTGCACCTGCCACTGGTCGTGCTGACCGACCGCAACTGCGTCTCGGCGTGCGACGCGTTCAGCGGCGCGGTGAAGGACCTGCGGCTGGGCATCCTGATCGGCACCAGGACCGCAGGCATCGTGGCTGGCCCCGCAGCCGCTTACCTGCTCGACGACGCCAGCCTCATTATCCTTCCGGCCAGGCACGACCTGGGCGCCAACCACGAGCTCATCAACGGCATCGGCGTCGCGCCGGACTATTACCTCCCGCTCACCGCACAAGACCTGTCCACCGGGCACGACCCCGACATCACCAAGGCACTCACCCTGCTCGGCGGCTAACCCGCATCAGCCAGGCGGCACGCAAGCGGCAGGTCCTGCACATGCCCGGCCGCGGGGCAGGAAGATGGAGAAGGCTCTTGCCTGTTTTGCGCCGCGGGCTTGCGAGGTCAACCCGGCGCCCGGGAACTGCCCCAGGACGGCAGCGACGTGCGCAGGACGGCTCGTGATCCAGCGACAGCATGGATGCCTCCCCGCTGACAGGAGGCCACGCGCGGTCCACGCCCGTAAAACCGCCTTGCATCAGGCTCCTTACAAGGGAGGAACGGGTGGCCGGGCGTGACCAGGCTGTGCGCGTGGTGTGATGGCCCGATCCCTGCCAAGGCCCGGCGTGATGCGGTGTGCCGCTCGGTCCGCTGCCGCCAGGCCCGGCACCGGTTCCTGCGAACCGCCGACCGTCGGCTGGGCCGGAAAACGCTGGCTGACTGTCAGGAACACCAAGCGGGACGCCTGATAAAAGACCGCGCGGATCGGTACGTGATCATGGCCACCTTGGCGGGCGGCCGCCCACCGGTAGAGGGTCCATGCCTCGCGGATGAGGCTGCGGACCGTGATGATGGCGTCGGCAAGGTCGAAGAACGCGTCGATGACATCCTCGTTGCGCTCGTAGCAGCGCTGCAGCCGGTTAAGGCCGTTGTGCCGGGCGTTGGTCCGCTCGATGTGCCAGCGCTGCCCCGCCTGGATGGGGGCCTTGTCGCCCTTATGAGCGATTTCCCGGTCCTGCCGCGGCCGGCGAGCTCATCGCGGGTCTTCTGCGAGCCGTAGCCCGCGTCGAGACGGACGGTGATGTCCTCGGGCAGCGGCCCGAGGTCGCCGAGTTTGTCCAGGGTGGGGGCCAGCAGCGGGAATCGTGCCGGTTCGCCGGGGCGAGCACGCGGCCGGGCGGGATGCCGCGCCCCCCGGCGAGGAGCGAGCGTTTCATGCCCAGCTTGCCGCGGTCCACCGGGCTGCGCCCAGCGCATTCCCCGCCCCCGGGAGCCTTAGCGATGCACCCGTCGACGGCCAGTTCCCCCAGGACCAGGCCGACGATCCGGTCATAGGACTCCCGCGCGATCTGCTTCAGCGTCGGGAAGATCCCGGCCTTGATCCATTCATTGCGGCGCTCCCGGATCGTGGTAGCCGAGCAGTGCAGTCGGCGATCGACGCATACGAGCAGCCAAACCGGAGGACCTGGATGAGTTTTCGAAGATGATCCGGTCGCCGATCCGCCGCTTGTGGCAGCCCGGCGGGTGAGCGGGATCATAGACCGGGCGGTCGGGCAGCAGCGCGGCGAACTGGTCCCACAGCGGTTCCAGCAGCCATGATGGGATGGCAGGCACAGGGACTCCAGTGATTACGAAGCGTAGGCAACTCCGATAATCACGGAACCTGTACCTGCCCGCCTCAGGACACACCGAAGCCCGCAAATCACGCCTGTCCGCGCGGTCTCTTGATCGCGGGGTCCTGATTATCCCGGTCCTAGTCGATGGTGCCACGATGCCGACTGGTGATGAACTGCCGCCGGGCCTGCGGGATCTGGCTCGTCGGCAGGCAGTGACATTGAGTTCATCCAGCCCCGATACCCGCAAGCTAGTCTCGGCGCTGGAAGTCGTCCTCGCACAGGAGGACGAGACACAAAGGCAGGCGGGCACACGAACGCCCGAACCCGCGCAACCTGATCGGTCGCGGACCAATCGCCTTCTGATGAGCGCGGTAAACATCGCTTTCACTGAAAGGCGAGGATAAGGCAGAGGTCCTGGCCGTGATCATCCGCACAGCCGCTGTAGCTGCTCCGGAGCGCGTCGGGTGGCTGGCCACTGAGGCTGAGACCGCTGCTCGCCCGGTCAGGTTTTCGTTCTTGCGGAACAACCCGTTGGTCGGAATAGCCGAGGCGGTAGCGGCGGCTGATCCGGAGCGCGCCGTAGCCATCACCCGCTCGATCGAAGATACGTTCTCGCGGTCGGGTGCGCTGGTGAGGATCGCCCAGGTGGTGGCGGCGACTTGATGATGCGTCATTTGGGTGGCGAGGCGGTGCCAGAACTGGAACATCTGCGCACAGATGCGCCCTGTGGCGGCCCAAGCGCCAACCGTGAATATTCGGCGATATGCGGGTGATCTAGCTTTTCGGTCTTGTTTGCGGAGACAATCATCCGTATATCCCACGATGGGCGCGGAGGCTGCACGGGGCTACGTGTCAGCGCTGCCGGACGACGGCACCGGCCCGGATGACCAGCGCCATGTGCGCGGCTGCATCTGCGAGCAGCCCGATGTCCTCCAGCGGATCGCCGTCCGGCACGATCACGTCCGCATGAGCATCGGCCGCAAGGGTCTCGAGCCGTTCCTCGGCGCGCAGCCGCTCCGCCGCCACATTCCGCGCGTTGCCACGGAGTTCCGCATCCGTGCCCAGGTGCAGCCGTCCATTGACACGCGCAGGCCCTCGTTCATGCTCAAGCTGACCGGCTTCTTCGACCGCAATCCGGCCCTCGGCGTGCCCGCGCTGGGTGGACACTGCCGCGCAAAAGCGTCATGAGTGCATGCAGCGGCGGGTAGATCTGGCAAGGAACGCCAAGTCGTCGGCTAGGGGGCCCTTAGTGGAAGCGATTTCTCCAGGCGAAGGCCACACGGACAGCGCAGATGACCGGTTGCCCGCTTACCCGGCCGGCTCCGGCCGCTCGCATGAGGATGCCGCCGAGCTAGCGGCGGCCGGCGGGGCGCTGGTGACGGCCATCGCCGCCCAGCGCTGGAACGAGGCCAGCCGGACGTGGCTCCAGCGGCGGATCGGCGCGTCGCCGTCCCGGCAAACCCGAGAGGAGGTGACCGTAAGGGCCGGCGCTCTCCTCGGGGGTACGCTCGCCTACCTGCTCGTGACCGGAGGGACGCAGGGCCTGCGCCGACTCCAGGACCGCAGCGGGCAACGCGAGATTGCCCGGAGCGTCTGCCGGATCCTTGGGGTCGCTGCCACCGCACCTGACGGTTCAATGCCCGAGGAGGCTAGCTTCATCGTCGAGTCGGCCCTGATAAGCATGGGCTTGGGCGCCAAGACCCGTAAACGCTTGCTTGCCGAGCCGCGGCCGGCCTCCGTCAGTGACCTGGGAGCATGCCCGCTTCCCGAACCGCTGCTCTCAGCGGTCGCGGTCATCGCTTTCACCGCCATGGGCGAGGCGAGCAGCCCCGAGGACGCGGTCCGGCAGATGCCCGCCTTGCTGCGCCGGATGGGACTGGCCCGGCCGACGGCGGAAACGAAGGCCAGGGAGATCCTGGACGAATACACCAGCACGTACCTGGTCCTTTCCGATCTCTCAGCGCAGTTGCGAACCGAAGCACCAGAACGTCCCTTCCGTCTCCGCCTTCCGGTCTCCACGATGATTGCGGTCAGCGAAGGGATCAATGCGAGCCATACGAACCAGCTAAATCGCCAAGTCACCCGCCAGGCAATGGCCACAATCCTCAGGCGGGGTATCCGTGCCACGGTCAGCTCTGGCATACCACTTCACCCAGCCGCATCCACCGTGATCCGGGTGGTCGGCCAGTTCCTTGGCGAGGAAGTACCGGAACTGCCGGCGCAGAGCGCGACCAGCTGAGGTACAGAGAGAACCACGCGCCCGTCCTGCCCGGGAAAGCACCTGACATAGCGCGCTCCGACCCGCCGATCTGCGCGCCGACCCCGGTTTCCTGGCTAGCTGTCGATGCCGCGCCCGAACGGGATGATCTGCGTGCGGCTACCCGCGTGACCGACGTTGGCTCGTATCGATGAGCCGAAGGATGTCTGACACGACTCTGAATTCGGCGTCAACAGCGTGTCTCTCAGGGATGGCGGAGAGTGGCATTACTCCAGAGAGGGACGGCCGCACCGGCGAGCGCGATCGCGGTCACAGATCGCGGCCTCTGGATCAGACGCCAGCGCGCGGCATCTGCTCCCTTGGTCGCTTGCGGCAGGATTGGCGGCGGTTACCGGGCTATTGGGTCCCAGCCGCGCAGGTGGGTGACGGATTGGCGGTACTCCCACTCGATGGCGTCTTTGAGCAGGTGGGCCAGGTGGCCGCCGATGGTGACGCCGGCGATGTCGGCGACCCCGCGGCGGGTCCCGACCGAGACGACAAACCCCTTGTCGTGGAAGGCGAACGCCTCCAGCGGCCGGCCATTAAACTCCGCGTCCAGGTTGCGGGCCACCGTCTCGCCCTCTTCCAGCGCTACCTGCGCCAGCGGGGGCAGCACGTGCCCGGTGCGCGGGTCGGTCACCGAGGCCAGGTCGCCGGCGGCGTAGATCTCGGGGTGGTCTAGCACGCGCAGGTATTGGTCGACCTTGACGCGGCCGTTGTGGCCGGTCGGCAGCCCCGAATCGGCCACCAGCTCGGGTGCTTTCAGCCCACCCGCCCAGACGAACACGCCGCCCTCCACTAGCTGGCCGTCGGTGAGCTGGAAGCCTTCCTCGGTCGCGGCGGCGATCGCCGCGTTGGTGCGGACCTGGACCCCCAGGTCAGAAAGTATTTTGGTGGCCTTGTCGATCAGCTGCGGTGAGGAGCCGGCCAAGATGGTGGGGCCCGCCTCGACAAGCTGCACGGCGGGCCGGCCGGGCGCCAGGCCGTGGCGGCTGGCCACCTCGGGCAGTATCTCGGCGAGTTCGCCGGCCAGTTCGACTCCGGTGGCGCCGCCGCCGCCGACCACCACGGTCGCCAGCCGGCGCTGCCGCTCGGGGTCGGTGGCGGCCGCGGCAGCCGCGAGCGCTTTGCTGACCGCCGCCCATACCCGCTCGGCGTCGCTGGCCGAATAGAGCGACAGCGTGCGGTCGGCCAGGCCGGGGATGGCGAAGTCGTTGGGCCTGCTGCCGAGCGCCAGCACCAGCCGCCTCCAGCCGATCGGCCCGGCCCCGGTGAGCAGGCGCAGGCCGGCCAGGTCGAAGCCATTGATCTCGGTCTGGGCGAAGCGGACCTGTTTGGCCAGCGTGTCCTGGAGCGGGATGCGGACCGCGCCGGCTGCGCGGGTGCCGGCGGCGACCCGGGGCAGCTCGGTGATCACCTGGTGGTAGTCGTGCCGGTCGACCAGGGTCAGCTCCATCTTGGGGTGGTCGCGCAGCTTGGCCGTCAGGCGCAAGGCGACGTGCAGCCCGGCGTAGCCCGCACCCGCGACCACGATCTGACCGCTGCTCCCGGAGTTGGATGCGGGCACGGCGTCCTCCATGGGTATTGCCCTTCCTGGGAGATGGTTGCTGGCCGGTCACACATCCCTGGGCCGGCCGGGCGCTGGCCGCTGCTTGCTCCGGACGGGGAGGCCAGCTGTCTCGTTACAGCTATTAACGGTAACGAAACTATGAGGCAGGGTATTGATGCACGCCTCGCCACGCTGACGACGCTCGCGAAGGCCGGGCAGGCCTCATGGTGCAGCGGCGAGGACTGGATACAGGAAGCTGACTGGTGAAGGCGATTGTGGTGACGGATGAGGCTGCGGGAACGGCCGGGATGACGCTGGTGGAGCGGCCCGAGCCGGAACCGGCGATAAACGACGTCGTTGTTCAGGTTCATGCGTCGGGATTCACCTCGGGTGAGCTGACGTGGCCCTCGACCTGGACCGATCGCGTCGGCCGTGACCGAACACCGTCGATTCCCGGGCAAGAGCTGGCCGGAGTGGTCACCGCCCTCGGCTATGGCACGACGGGGCTGTCAGTGGGACAGCGGGTGTTCGGCCTCACGGACTCGTATCGCGGCGGCGGGCTGGCGGAGTATGTGGCGATCGAGGCACGCAACCTCGCGCCGCTGCCGGGCGACGTCGACTTCACGGTGGGCGCGAGCCTGCCGATGCCGGGTCTGACCGCGTGGCAGGGACTGTTCGACCACGGCCGCCTTCAGGCGGGGCAGAGCGTGCTCGTGCACGGCGCGGCCGGCTCAGTCGGGTCGATGGTGACGCAGCTCGCACGTGAGTTCGGCGCGTACGTCATCGGCACCGGACGCGCCGTCGACCGTCAGAAGACGCTCGACTTCGGCGCGATGGAGTTCGTCGACCTTGAGAACGACGCGCTGGAAGACGTCGGCGGCGTCGACCTGGTGTTCGACGTCATCGGCGCAGACATCCAAAGGCGGTCCGCAGGCGTGATCCGGGCCGGAGGAACACTGGTGACCATCGCCGGCCCGCCCGAGGCGCGGCCTGTGGACGGCTTGGCGATCGACTTTGTTGTCATGTCCGATCGTGCCCAACTGGGTGAGATCGTCCGGCGGGTGAGTGACGGACGGCTGCGGACGAACATCGGCAACATCGCGACCCTCGACGATGCCGTCGCGGCCTTCAATCCGACTGAGCAGATCAGCGGTCAGACGATCATCCGCGTTCGTCCGTGAGCGACACGCGCCCATCAATGGGCGACGTAGACGGGGCGGTGTTGGTGGGTGTCAACAGCAACGCCGTTATGGCCCACGGCCATCGGCAATGCCAGGAAAGGGCCTCCCATCAACAAACAGTCCAGCGCGCAGCAATCGCGCCGGCGGCCGCGGGCGATCGATCTGCGGCCTACTGGCGATCATTAATGCCGGGCCTCGTTCCGTCCACGGGCGGCCTCTGGAGGTGAGAGATGCAGGTAGCGGGGATTCGCCGGATCGGTGACCGGGTTGAGATTATCGAGGTGAGTGAGCTTCGGCCGCTGGCTGGCGACGAGGCGCTGCTCGAGGTGATGGCGGCCGGCGTGGGCAACTGGGATGAGTTCGTGCGCACCGGCGGCTGGGACGTGGGTGCCAGGCCGCCGATGGCGCTGGGCGTGGAGGCGGCCGGCACGGTGATGGCGGCTGGCCGGGCGGTCAGTGACTGGGCGCCCGGCGACGCGGTCATGACCCATCCAGTGCCGCTGCGGGACCAGGGGGCCTGGGCCCCCCGCCTGATCGCCCCGGCCGGCCTGCTCGCCCGAAAACCGGACGGTGCCAGTTGGGAGGCCGCGGCCGCTTTCCCTGTGCCCGCGCTCACCGCCGAGCAGGTTCTCGGCGACGCGCTCAGCGTCCACGCCGGCGAGCAGGTCCTGGTCCACGGGGCCAGCGGGGTCACCGGCGGCCTGCTGGTCGCTCTGGCCGCGCTGCGCGGCGCCCAGGTCATCGCGACGGCTGGCCCGGCAAGCCGTCCGCGGGTAACCGCGCTCGGGGCGCGCCACGTGATCGACTACCACGACCAGGATTGGCCCGCACAAGTCCGGGCGCTTACCGCGAACCGCGGTGTGGACGCCGCGGCCAACGCGGTACCCAGCGGCGCCGCCAGCGCGATCCGAGCGGTCGCCGGCGGCGGGCGGCTGGCGACCATCACCTCCGACCCGCCCGGCGAGCAGCGCGGCATCACGGTCTCCAGCATCTACGTCCGCCCGGACGGAAACCAGCTGCGCGAGCTCGCGACGCGATTCGCAGACGGCCAGCTGGAGATTCCGGTCGCCGACCGCTACCGTCTCGCCGATGCCGCCCAGGCAGTCGCCCAGGTAGCGGGCGGCCACACCGCCGGAGCAGTCGTCCTCACGCCCTGACCCAAACCCGGGTAAGAACTGGCAGATGCTCGCACGCCGTATGACAATGCCTCATTGAAGATGTCCCCGTCGGCGCTCGCAGGTAATGGTCGATATGCGCGCGGGCTCCGCTGTCGCCCAGACCATACCCAGCCACACCTACTCGGCGATCCGGCGCGAGGAGCCAGCGGTCACGCGTCACATGCTGTAGTTTGCGCTGCGTACCGCTTGACAAGCGATATCCGCCCAATTGCGCTTTGTCCGGGCAGGGCCGTATCGCTCGTGACGTTGCGCAGATCCGAACGATCGGCGTGGCGTCGTGACCGCTGACCCGAGCCCCAGCCACCTGTCTGGGTGGGGTGCCGCATCTCCCTGACTGTACGGATGGTTGCAGCAACCTCTTGTCCGATCGAGTGGCCCGGCCTGCTGTCGGCCGGCTGCGGGGGCCAGGACGGGCCGTTCAGGTGAGCCGGTGATGGATCCAGATGCACGGTTCGCAGTAGACGGCGTAGTCCTGGGCCAGGTCGCAGTAGACCGGGACCAGCGCCTCTGGGACAGTCGCTGGCCCGGTGGTGTCGAACGGCAAGCCGGTCCATTCTCGCCACTCGGCGACCGAGCCGGCCATCATCATCGCTCGCGGCGAGACGCCGACGATCGTCCCGCCAGCGCGGACGTGTGTACGGAGCCAGGCGTCGACCGGCAGGCCGTCGGCCCGGCGCAGGGCCGCGTACTCCGTTATGGACATGGCCGGCTTGAGGTGCTTCTCGCTCGGCCGCACGGGCGCAACCAGGCTGGAAAACCCCAACGCGGCCGCATTTTCGCGCATTGCGCCGAGCATGACCCGGGACAGTCCGCTGCCCCGCAGATCCTTTCGGACAGAAATCTCCAGCGCCGAGATGAGGTTCCCGCGGCGGCCGGCGAGGCGGTCGAGCGCCGCAGACAGGATCACGCCATCCCAGCCAACGCCGGGCAGCGACACGGCCGGATCCTCATCCCAGGTGAAGGGGACACTGTACGCCTTGGCCACGAGCTCGCTGGGGTGGTCCTGGTCGATCGCGACCTGGACGAACTCGGGGTACATGCCTACCGGGTCGGCGTAGTACAGCGAACCAACCGGGTCCTGATGCATGAACCGCGGCCACGAGTTGAAATCGTTCAGCAGGTGCGCCAGATCGGGCCGCTCGGCCGCTGTCACCGTCAACAGATCCATGCGCCGCACTCCTTGAGGTCCACGCCGCCGCTGCCGCTGGCCGCACCCTAAGGTCCAGATAGAGGGTTCCGCCATGCATTTCCTCGGCGCTCGATCAAGGGCGCTGCGAGGTCTGGGTCTCCGGCATCACTCGGATCACGCCGACGAGATCACTCAATCGATCTGGACTGCAGGTGCAAGACCGAAGATCCACTTCACCAGTGCTTTCCGAAGCGTGATCATTTCTGAATACCTGCCGAGACTGCCATCCGAGCCGACGTATGCGGAAGAGTAGCCGCAGGTTAGCGACGCTGTCGGCGCTCCGGCGTGAGGCACAACCGTCGGCCTGTCACGGACGGTAGTTTCACGCTGTCCGCTGTCCGCTCGAGCGGTACGCGGCCATTCTGGCCGCCTGGGACGGGAATCTGGTTGCCCATATCGGCGCCTGCCACCATGGGCCGCATGTCTAACGACCACGATCCCCCCGCCGGGCTCTCCGCCAGGCTTGTCTCGTTTTCCGCTGACGCTGCAGATCCGCCGGGGATCAACGACTACGACAGCTTCGCCGAGGCGTGCGCGGCCTCCAGCGAGAACAACCTCGTCAACGCCCACTACGAACGGCCCGCAATGCTGGCCCGGGCCGGGGACGTGACCGGCCGGCGGATCCTCGACGCTGGCTGCGGCTCCGGCCCCCTGCTGGCCGCGCTGCGCGACCGGGGCGCCCTCGTAACCGGCATCGACAAGAGCGCCGGGATGCTGGAGCTCGCCCGGCGGCGGCTCGGTGACGGCGCGGACCTGCAGGTAGCCGAGCTGGGCCGCCCGCTGCCCTTCCCCGACGGCACGTTCGACGACGTCACCGCTTCCCTGGTCCTGCACTACCTGGAGGACTGGGGACCGGCACTAGCCGAGCTGCTGCGCGTGCTCAAGCCCGGCTGACGGCTCATCGTGTCCGTTAACCATCCCCTCGCCGAGAACCTGTGGCACCGCGAGGCCAGCCTTGAACCCGATTATTTCGCGACCTACAACTACGTCGTTGAGTGGACCGCGGACAGCCAGACCGCGCTGCTGCGTTTCTGGACCCGGCCGCTGCACGCGATGACCGGCGCCTTCACCGCGGCCGGCTTCCGGATATCAGTCATCAGCGAGCCAGCCGTCGCACCCGATACCCCCCGCGCGCTGCTACCTGACGACATTGCGGACAACCGGCGCTTCCCGGGCTTCCTGTTCTTCGTGCTGCAGGGCGACTAACCGCCGCGGTGACGGGACGCTGCCGGAATCTGTGGTCGGCAGCTACGCAGGGATGCGTGGCCACAGGCCTGGCTATGACGTCCCCCATGGCCGGCGGCCGGACGGCTATGCCATTCGTGCTACGGGCGTCAGCGGCCGGGGACGGCGAGCAGGGCCGCAAGGATGCCCGGGTCGCCGACGTCGATCTCGACGATCTTGGTGCGACTCGAAGCTCCAGAAACCAAGCGGACGCCACTGCGGCGGACGCCGAACGAACCAGCCACCGCGGCCAGCGCCGCCTCGGTGGCCTTGCCATCCACGGCCCGTGCACTGACCCGGACGACCAGGGCGCCGTCGTGCTCACCGCCGACACCAGGACGGGCCGAGCCGGGCTTCACCCGGATAGTAATCCGCATGCAGCCAGTATCGACACCCAAACCCGGCCAGGCCGGATGTGCAGTGATCGGGATAAGGTCAGCCAGCCGACAGCCCAGTGACCGCGAACCGCCGTTCTGATCGGCGTGCCCATCCGCTTCGTAGTCGCGCTGCCCGTTCCGAATAGTCATTCTGGGCCGGCGCGGAGCCCGTCTACGCTGAGTCCATGATCATCATCGGCTGTTCGGCTTCTGATTAACTTACCTCGTAAACGTGTGGCTGCCACTTCCTCGCATCTGCCAGGAATCGCTGATATGGCTCGTGACTCTTAAGGGCCGAGTTGAGCACCTGCTCGCCGATATCCGCCTGAAGCAAGAGCACCCCGGTAAGCAGCCACCGCAGCGACAGTGCAACCGTGAGGTAGCGATCGAAATCCCCGTCTTCGAGAAAGGCAGTATTCAAGCGATGAGCATACTCATTCCGGGCATCGGAAACGAGATTCTTCCACCGGTTCGTCTTGCCGGTTACACCGGGCATTGCTGTTTCGACGGTAGCGGCCAATCGGGCTAGACGTTTTCCGTAGCCGACATCCTCAACGTGGCCCAGCAGTCCACGAACCGCTGCCTCTGCCCCCTCGTGTATCGAATTAACCGCGGCAACCGCTGCGTTCCGCACCTGCCTGGCGGTATCGCGATCGAACCGCACGTCACCGGGGTAAAGCCGCCGATGCAATCCCTCTGCGACGGTCGTGAGCAGCAGCACCTGAGTGTCGAGCGCTATTGGGCGAGTGTGCGCCAGGTCAGCGACTACTGCTGGCAACGGCCCGAGCAATTCGGCCCTACCGAGCCTGTCATCATCATGGCCATGGATGGTCACCGGAGTCATAAGTGCTTCTTCGGTGAAGTTCTGAACGACCTTAGTTCGACCATCCGGAAGCTCGCTTCGGCGTTGCTCTCGCCACGGCGAGAGCAACGGCTGAGCCGTTTTGACCACCGGATCCGCGAGCGGCCCGACCTCAAGGACACCGGTGTGCCGTATGTCCGCTCGGCCCGCGACCCAGAACTCGCCCCTGAACACTCGCGACGTGACCACGCATCCATGATGTCGTGCTATCGGCGCCAGAGAGGCGCGAACCGGCCGTGCTTCGAGCCGGAGCCCTGAGGCGCACGCAGTGACCCTCCTGGTCAGTGGCAGACACGCGCAAGATCCGCCGTTCGGCGCGTTTCTTTGACCTTGCCGGTCAGCTCACGGCACGGCACCGAGTTGTCGTTCTGTGCCGGTTGCGATCGTGGGCCGGGACCGGCGTCGCGGCCTTTAGCGGCGCGGATGCTTTCGGTGTCGGCTCGGGTGAGCCGTCAAGGGTCAGGGCCGGCAGCGCGCGCCGCTGCGGCATCGGTGCGGTCGGAGCCAGGTAGCTCCCGCTGCGCCTGGCGGAGTCCGTCCCGGCGGACGTGGGATTCCGCAGCCTCTTGGCCGTTGGCCGATGTTTGCTGCTAGTTGCGCAGCGGCCTGAGGCCCGCGCGGACCTCTGCGGCGAAGATCTGCGGCTGTTCCCAGGCCGCGAAGTGGCCGCCTGCGGCGGGTTTGTTGTAGTAGATGAGGTTGTGGTAGGCCTGCTGTGTCCAGCTGAGCGGGGCCTGGTAGTTCTCGCCGGGAAAGGCGCTCACGGCGGCCGGGACGGAGACGTTGGCGGCGTTGTACAGGCTGGCCTTGTTTTCCCAGTACAGGCGGGCCGCGGAGACTGCCGTGCCGGTCAGCCAGTACAGCGTGATGTTGTCCAGGATGTCGTCTCGGGTGAGGTCGCCTGCGGGGTGTCCGTGGCTGGTGTGACCGAGCACGGCCGAGGTGACCGGCGCGGCCGGCTGGCCCCAGCCGTCCCCGTGGTCCAGCAGCCAGGCGGCGAGGCCGACGGGCGAGTCCGCCAGTCCGTACAGTGTCTGCGGGCGTGTTCCCATCAGGGCTGCGTAGGCGCGGCGGCGCGCGTACAAGATGGTCAGCTGCTCGTATGCGTGCTTTTCGTCGGCTGGCAAGCTGGCGGGCGGCGGGTCGCCGCGCTGGAGCGCCGTGGCGAGGCCGGGCGGGACCGTGGCCGGGAAGTTGACGTGAATGCCGAGCAGCTCCGGGGGGGCCTGCTGGCCCATCACGTTGGTGATGGCCCCGCCCCAGTCGCCGCCTTGCGACGCGAACCGCGGGTAGCCCAGGCGCTTCATGAGCACGACCCAGGTGCGGGCGATGCGGGCGGGGTCCCAGCCGGGCTGCCGCGGCTTGCCGGAGTACCCGTAGCCCGGCAGCGACGGGATCACCAGGTGGAACGCGTCCTCAGCGCGGCCGCCGTGCGCGGTCGGGTCGGTGAGCGGGCCGATGATCTTCAGCTGCTCGATGATCGAGCCGGGCCAGCCGTGCGTGACGATGAGCGGCAGCGCATCCTCGTGCCGGGAAGGGACGTGGATGAAATGGATGTCCAGCCCGTCGATCTCGGTGATGAAGTGGGGCAAGGCGTTCAGCGTCGCCTCGCACCGGCGCCAGTCGTAATCGGTCGCCCAGTAGCCCGCGAGTTCCTGGATCATGGCCAAGGGCACGCCTTGCGACTCATCGGTGACGGTCGCCGGGTCGGGCCAGCGGGTGGCCGCGATGCGCGCCCGCAGCGCCTGGAGTTCGGCCTCAGGGACGTTCGGGATGGTGAATGGCCGGATTGCTGTGGCGCCCGCCGGATTTCCGGTCGTGACAGGCATGCGGATCTCCCTGGTGGTTCGGATTGGTGGCCGGGACAGAGCTGGCTCTTCCAGACGGAGCGGGGCGGGCGTGCGGCCCGGGAGTTCCGCCGCCGCCCTCAGCGGGGGGGCCTGGGCAGGAAGTTCAGGTGAATCCCGGGCCAGGCGGTCCGGCGCCTGGATCGCCATCGCGTCGGTGACGGCGGCGCCGATGTCACGGCCCTGGGTCACGGTGCCTTTCTTCTGCCGGGCCCGGCGTTTACTCGGCCACGGTGACGAGCGGCTTGCCCTTCTCCCCGATGTCGGTAGCGAGTGCCCCGTGCCGGTGCCGGTGCCGGCTTTTGCGCACCGCGTGGATGACCCCGGCCGGGACGGTCAGGGCCTCGCCGGCGTCGTACACCCTGGTGGGCTGGCCGTCGATCTGGTACTCCAGCGGTCCTTCCAGGACGTAGATGATCTCCTCACCCGGATGGGTGTGCCGGATGGGGGGCGAGCCCGGCTCGATGTCGACGCGCGACTGGATCATCTCGCGTCCGGGGACGGACAGGTCGTAGCGCTGCAGGCTGGTGCGCCACAGTCCCGGCGCGAACTCGACCGCCGTGCCCGGGATGTTGCTGTGCCCTTTGGTGGTGCTCATCTCGGTCTCCCTGAGGGTTGCGTCAGGAATGACGCTACAATTCCCGCCGCGCCAGGGAACATCCCTGGCGGCTGACCCTGGCCCCGCTGTCTCCGGCCATCCCGGCCTGGGCTGGTAGCACGCTTGCAGGCTATACCGGTCCCTTCACGGCAGTTATGCTGCGGTCAGGGCGATGGCGCCGCTACGGCGGACCTGGTTGCCACGACTGCGATACCAGCCAGGAAACGCAGCGGGACCGAGCACGCGACGGCCCGAGCCCCGGCGCGTGTCCGTCGGCCCGATCGGGGAACGGTCAGCGCATGACAGAACCTTCGCCCTACATTGACGTCGCCAACCTGCCAGCGCCCGCCGAGGGCATCGTCGTGACCCTGTTCATCACCGTCCGCAGCGTGGCGCGGTCCCGGGACTTCTACTCGCGCGTCCTGGGCGGCACCGTGGTCCTCGAGGAGAACCCGTGCATCGTCAAGCTGGCCAACTCGTGGATCCTGATGAATCCCGGCGGGCCGCCCACCCCCGACAAGCCAGGCATCTCGGTGGTCAACTACGAGCCAGGCGACACCACCTCGATCTTCCTGAACTTGCGGGTCGCTGACATCCAGGCCTGCTACGAGGAATGGAAGTCCAAGGGCGCGGAGTTCGTTACGCCGCCCATCGACCGCGACGCCGAGATCCGCTGCTACATGCGAGACCCGGACGGCTACATGATCGAAGTCGGCCAGGCCACGGGCGCGCTGCACGGCCACCTCGCCAAAAAGCGCCCGGAGGACCTCCCCGGCTGAGCTCCCTGGCTGTGATCTGGCGCCCGTCGGCAAAACGAACATCTCGCTGCCGGTCCCGGCCAGGAACAGAGCCCGCTGACCAGAATTTCAGCACATCCGACAGAGCGGTGCAGACACCAGATAGTTAGCCGCCCTACGCCGTGCATAACAATATGATCTGCGCGCGCAAGGTCCTATTGTCGTCACGCCGAGGAACACGCAAATATTCGGCACGGCCTCTTTTGAGCATGCGCGACAACGATGTGGGGGAGCGCGCCAGGGTACAGCCAGGCGAACTGAACCACGAATGAGTATGCCAAATGCTGCATAAGTATCCGAATGGCCAACGCCCGCTATTCGGCAATGTCGGGCGTCTCCCGCGTCATGAGCTGCGGGAGACGCAGGCTGGGTCAGGTGCCGGAGGTCATGTAGGCGGCCAGGATGTAGTCCGGGTAGTGGTCCAGATTCTTGCGGGCTCTGTCACCGGCCTGGACCAGTACTGGGCGCGGCTGTGGTGCTGCTTGCACCGGCGTACTGTGCTGTCCATACGAGCCCGGCCGCTGCCAGCCATCGGCGCTGTCCGCCCGGCCCGCCGGCCGGACCGGCGATGAGCTGCCCACCCTCGGCAGCGAGCAGCCCGCGGTCGGCGCGACACCGGCCAGCCGCCCACCCGCACGGCGGGCGCGGGCGATGACCTTGGCATGGTCACGGTCAGCATCCCCAGGGCCCGGCGCTTGGCCCGCCCGGGCCAGCACGCCCCTCAGCCGTGCCGCCCAAGACCTTGGCTGCACCTGGTCACCATGGCGGTGCCACCGGCCCGCGCCCGGGGACACCATTGCCGCGGGCCGCCTGGCTGCCGTCCACGTCAGCTGACCCAGCCGGGAGGATCAGCAGGGTGTCATCTGGCAAACCGGGCATTGGCGCAGATGTATCAGGGCTGCCTGCGGGCGCTCTGTCCTAGCAGGACAGGCTGGCGTTTCGGGTGGACGGCGTCCGCCGTCGCCGGGCCGGGAAGCGACAGCAACGACGCCGGCCAGGTGACTCGCAGCCGCCGCGCCGCCAGGCCTGCTGCGCGCAGCTGGTCATGCCAGTAACCGGGGAGGCGAAATGGCTGCCATCATCATCAGGGGGAACGCGAAGGCGACATGGCTCACCGGCCTGGCCAGCTTGCGCGCGAAGGCGTCCGGCGTGGTCCGGCGGGCAATGGCCTGCGCGGCCGCTGCGGTGATGGTCTGCGCGGTCGGCGCGGCCCTGCTCCAGCTGGTGACCCAGATGCTCAGCTTCTCTGCTCCAATCGCGGTCACCGGGATCACAGTGATGGCCGCGGCCCTGCTCAATGCGCTGCGCCGGCACCTGCGCACCCGGGCGGGTCACCGATACGGCCGGGGAACCCGCATGGCGTCCAGCGGTAAGGCCGCCAGGACCTGACCGCGCACCTGCCCGCGCCGCCGGCCTGCAGCGTGATCGCGGATCCTGGTGCACCAGCGCGATCACTGGCCCGGACGGCGGGCAGAGAGAATCCAAGGTCCGCGGCCGGGCGATCGGCCGGGTACAACCTCGGTGTTCAGTCTCGCTACGCGCGCGGTCGCGGTCGCGGTGGCAGCAGCGCTGGGCTCGAATCCGGAGCCCAGGCGATTTCACCTGTTCGCCGTGGATATCGAGCAGGTGACCGTCATCCGCTACGACGACGCCACTGGCGGCCAGCACGCCGCTCTGCCGCCGCGATGCGAATTCATCCGCCGCGGGACACCGCAACCAGCCGCGGCGGCGACCGTGAACCCGCCACTGACATCCTGGTAAGCACGTAGACCACCGTCTCGCAGCGGCAGATGCGGATATTGGCGGGCTGATGGCTGGCCGACCCAAGATTGGGGGTTGCTGTGGGCGGCCGTTGGCGCGTTCATCTACGCGCCCGCCTGCCATGCCATCAAACTGGGCTGGAACTTCCGTCTGGAGTAGCTGATGAGACTTGAGCCGCTGTATCGCGTCCGCTTCACCTATCCCGAGAGCTGGGGAGTTGGCCTGGAGGGCGGCTGGCAGCAGATGTTCTTCATCGCCGAGGGACGCTGTGAGGGGTCGGTCACCGGGCGGTTCCGCGGCGCGAACTTCCCCCGGAAGGAGGGCGCGGCCTGCCCCTTCCGGCCCGACTTCCGGGCGGTCATCGAGGCCGACGACGGGGCCACGATCATGGTTGAGTGGCATGGGTATGGCCGTGCCTACCCGCCGGGACGCCGCCAGATCGTCGGGTCAGTGTTTCACCTGGCCGACCGCGAGCCCTATCGCCGGCTGAACGACGTGGTTTGCGTCTGCGCGGGCGAGGTTCGCGCACCCAGCGATCTAGGTCAGGCCGGACCCGATCTGGTCATCGATGTGGCCGAGCTGATCTGGGAGCCCATCGCGGGCTGACGCGCTGGCGGGCTGCCTCCCGCTTGCCGTAGCCGGTCGGCGAGCCCTTGTCATCGCCGCCTGGCAACCAGGCCGCGGTGCCGTCCACAAGCGCGTCTCGTCCGCGGTGGCCACCACGCGGGCCCGGGAGGCCGTCAGCTCGGCCAAGTTCTCAGTATTGGAGACCGCGGTCGCCACCAGATCAGTGAACGAGGCCAGGCGTTCCCCGGTATCCAGGGGCAACGGATGCTCATCGATCGAGGAGGCGATCATGGCGCCCCACAGGTGGCCCTGGACGATGATCGAGCGCCCCCGCCGCTGACCGGAATCCAGCCTCGCGGGCGGCCGCGGCAGGCGCGCCGGAAGCGTCGACGTAGCTGTCAAGCCGGGCGGGACGGCAGGTCTGGGAGATGATCGTACTGAGATTCCTCCCGCCGAGCCGTTGCCGGTCGCCGACGGACGGGACGGCCTTGCCGGTTCTTCTCCAGCTGGCGACGACGGCAGACGTGCCGTCGGGCCCGTAGCGGATCATCGCCGTCTGGGCGCTCTCAAGAAGCTGGCCGGCTTCCTCGGTAACCGCCGTGAACACCTCCTCCGGGGGAGCCCCGCGTGCCACCAGCGTCGCCACCCGCCGCAGTGCCATCTGCTCCTCGGCGAGGCGGGTGAGGGCCGCGCGGCTGCCGGCGGTCGAGATCGCCGCCGAAAGCAGGTCCGTGAAGGACGCGAGACGCGCCTCGGTGCCCGGCGGCAGCGCACGTCTCCGTCTCGATCCGGTGAGCAGCACGCCCCAGACGCGGCTCTCGACGATGATCGGCACGGCGGCCGCCGAGCGGATGCCATGCTGGCGGGCGTGCGCCGCGATCGGCCCGGCAGCGCCGGCCATGTTGCTCATCTGGGCCGGACGGCCGGTGCGCGCGACGGACAGCGCGAGTTTCCCCGGCCAGCGGCCAGGGGCTGCCGACGGTGAACTGCCCGGCGGCCGGGCTCCATCCGGCAATGGAGGCCAGCGAATCGCCGGGGCCGTAGCGGGCCATGCCGACCAAATCGGCGGCCACCAGCCGGCCCACCTCCTCGGTGACCGCCGCGAACAGTTCGTCCGCCGGGACGGCATGGGCCACCAGCGTCGCGACCCGGCGCAATGCTGCCTGCTCCGTGGCGAGCTGGGCCAGCTTGCCGATAAGGACCGCGACGGCAGCCCCGACGATCGTGAATGCGACCAGCGAGATCAGGTTGGGCTGCAGGTTAGCGCTCTGGCCTGCGAAAGGGGGAGCGAAGAAGATTACGCGCGCCGCGACGGTGAGCACAACCGACGTGAGCCCCGGCCACGGACCGCCGACGACCGCGGCTGCGATGACCACCAGCAGGGCGGAAAACAGGAACCCGCCCAGGACGAGTGCCGAGTGCAGCGGCAGCGCGGCGAGCGTGAGCAGCGCGGGGCCGGCGACCGCGAGGATCCACGCCGCCGCCCGGCGGGCAGGCGACCGCTGCCTCAGCCACGCGCTGGCCAGACCACCCAGCACGCTCACAACCTTGAGGCTAACCGATGGCTCTGAGAATCAGCCGGGCACGATGACCAGAACTTTGAAGGGCGGCGCGACCCCTGCTGGGTGCAACCGCAAGCGCAGTTAGCCGTCTTCCGCTTGGTCCTCCTTTTGGCCATGTTTCCTGGTGCCATATTTACGGTCAGGAAAGCTTCGGCCGGGAAGTGAAATGCCAGGAATCCCGGCGCAAGGCCGCGCCATAACGGGGCGTTCTGTGCGCCAACAAGGCGAAACGCGGACGGGCCCGAGTGCGCGCGACGACGGTCTAGAGCACATCCCGACGACGAGATCACGGCCGTTCACCGAGCTTCTGCACGAAGCTGACGCCGTCACCAATGGGAATCAGAACCACTTCCACGCGAGGATCGGCTGCGATCACCTCATTGAGGGAACGGATCGCTGCGACGTCCTCGTCGTCTGAAAGATCGCCTACGACGTGGCCGCCCTGGAGCATGTTGTCCAGGAGTATCAGGCCTCCCGGCCGCAGGCGGGCCAGCACCTGCTCGTAATACTGGGCATAGCCGGTCTTGTCGGCATCGATGAACGCGAAGTCGAACTGCTCGCCGGGCGGCAGCGAGCGGAGGGTTTCCAGACCCGGGCCGACCCGGAGCTCGATCCGGTCGGCCACCCCGGCTCTCTGCCACGCCGCGCGGGCGATCGACGTCCACTCCACGCTGACGTCGCAGCACAGCAGGCGCCCACCGGGACCCAGGCCCCGCGCCACCGCCAGAGCCGAATAGCCGGTGAACGTGCCGATCTCCACCGCGCGCGTCGCTCCCATGGCCCGGACCAGCATCTCCATCAGCACCGCCTGGTCATCGCCGATCTGCATTCCCGCGGCGCGACCGGTCTTCTCCTGCGTTATGTGCTGCAGCTCGACCTGGTCAGCCTCGGGCGGGGTGGAATGCGCTGCTGAGTAGTCATCGATCACTGCATCAATGAACTGGCTCCGCCTGCGAGCGGCCGGTGGGGTCATTTCCGTCCTTCTTCTTCCTTCCAGGCTGCCACTTGGCTGAGGTCCACATCCTCTCATCATCGATCCCCGCACTTGCCCCGGCTGGCGATCAGATCGATATGAACCGCCGATCAGCGTCCTGCCGGTGCTTGACGACCGCAGACTTCTGGCCGCGGTGTCCAGGCCATAGGGATTCAGCAGCCTGATCGAGCCTCGGAGGGTCACGCGAAGACCGCAGCGCACACGATAGCCGCGGTTCGGCGCGGCCAGGGGCGCCCATTGCAGCCGCCGACTGTGCAGCGCCTGATCTGGTCCGTTATGGCGCGCCTAGCGATTCTGTGCGGACTTTGGGTGCAACAGCACCGGGTGCTGGCCCGGGCGCCATTCGATGTCGGCGGGGCCGGGTAGCGTCGGGGTGACGCCGTGGGAAGGACGGGACGGTATGTGCGGTCGGTACGTATCGGTGGCTCGCCTGCAGGAGTTGCTGGAGCACTACGGGGCCACCGGTGCCGGTGACGGCACGGAGCTGGCGCCCTCCCACAACGTCGCCCCGACCAGCAAGGTCTATGCCGTCCTGGAGCGCGGCCGGACGGGCGGGGGCGGGGCCGAGCGGCAGGTGCGCGCCGTGCGGTGGGGTCTGGTGCCGGCGTGGTGGAAACCGGGCATCGACCCCAGGACCGGCAAGCAGAAGACCATGCCGTCGCTGCACAACGCCCGGGCCGACAAGGTGCCCGCCGCGCCGTCGTGGCGCGGCCCGTTCGCCAGACGCCGGGCGGTCATCCCCGCCGCCGGCTGACTACGAGTGGCTGCCCGCCCAGGACGCCGGCGGGAAGCCGGTCAAGCAGCCGTACTACATCCACCCGGCCGGCGGCCTGCTGTCGTTCGCCGGGCTGTACGAGCTGTGGCCCGACCCGGCCAAGGACGAGGACGACCCGGACCGATGGCTGTGGTCGGCCACGATCATCACCCACCACGCCACCTGGCTGGCCGGGGTGATGAGCGACCGCACCCCGGTGATCCTGCCCCCGGACCGGATCGACGCCTGGCTCGACCCGGAACTCACCGACAAGATCGCCGCACTCAAGCTCATCAGCGGGATCGAGTACGAGCCGCTGCAGGTCCGGGCCGTCTCCACCGCGGTCAACAAGACCGGGCGCGGCGGTTCCCGAGGGCCCGAGCTGATCGAGCCCATCGGCGAGCACGGTGACCAGCCCCTGCAACTGGCCCCAGCCTGACAACCAGCCCCGGCCGGCCCGGCACCTCCGGCGGCCGCGGCAACCCGCGTACAGGCCGGCCGCAGACCAGGCCAGGCTGCAGAACAGGAGCGCAGTTCCCGGTAGCGGCCCAGCGCGGCGGCCGCCCTGCAAACCACCTATCGTCGCAGGCAATGGCTGTTGCAGGAGCGCGCAGGAATGCGGATCGTCGGCTGGCGCTCCTCACCGGATGCCCGGCGGCTGCGTGAGTTCGCGGCCCGGAACCGGCTCCCGCATGTCTGGGTCGACCTCGACACCGACCCGGTGGCGGGCGCGGTGCTCGGCCACCATGGGCTCGGCCCGGAGGATACCCCGATCGTGGTCATGCGGGGCGGTGAGGTCCTGCGCAACCCGTCGAACACCGAGCTGGCGCGGGCCGCGGGGTTCGGCAATGGCATGGTGCCGGGCAAGACCTTCGACGTGGCCGTGGTCGGCGCCGGCCCCGCCGGCCTGGCCGCGGCGGTGTACGGGGCGTCGGAGGGCCTGGCCACCGCCATGATCGACGGCCTGGGGGTGGGCGGCCAGATCGGCACCACCTCCAGGATCGAGAACTACCTGGGCTTCCCGGTGGGCGTGAGCGGCGAGGAGTTCGCCGAGCGGGTCCTGGTTCAGGTGCTGCGGTTCGGAGCCACGTTGCTGGTCCCCAGCACCGCGACCGCGCTGGCCAGACGCGGCGACCGGTACGTCATCCGGCTCGGCGGCGACGGCGAGCTCGCGGCCCGGACGGTAATCATCGCCACCGGCGTGACGTACCGCAAGCTTGACGCCTCCGGCTTGGACCGGTTCGAGGGCACCGGGGTGTTCTACACCCCGCTGGCGGCCCCGGGCCAAGTCAGCCCGGGCGATGCGGTGGTGATCGTGGGAGGCGGTAACTCGGCCGGCCAGGCGGCGACGTGGCTTGCTGATCACGGGCACCGGGTGACCATCGTCATCCGGGGCGAGGATCTGGCCGCGAGCATGTCGCAGTACCTGATCGACCGGATTGCCCGGCACCCCGGCATCGAGGTCATTTCCCGTAGCGCGGTGCGGCAGCTTGCCGGCGCCGGACGGCTGGAGCGGGTCGTGGTCGAAGACCTCACCACGTCAACCCGGCGAACGCTGGTCGCGTCGGCTTTGTTCGTTCTGATTGGGGCCGAGCCGCACACTCAGTGGCTAGCTGGGTCTATCGAGCTGGACGACCACGGCTTCATCGTCACCGGACCCGACCTCAGCGGACAAGTCCATCACCGGCCCGCCGGGGAAAAGCTGGGCCGGGATCCCTACCTGCTGGAGACCAGCCTGCCCGGGGTGTTCGCGGCAGGCGACGTTCGCAGCGGCTCCGTCAAGCGAGCTGCCTCCGCCGTCGGCGAGGGCTCGATCGCCGTCCGCTTCGTCAGCGAGCACCTCGGCCGCCGCACTGGCCTGGTTTCCAGCGGTCCCTCGACCCGCTAGCCGCCAAGGAGAAGGCTCATGACCGGTTCGGCCGCGGCCCCCACCGGGGGGCATTCGGATCGGGTCCGGTTCGGCCACACCGCCGAGAGTCACACCGGCGCGCCGGTGACGTGACCGCAAGGCACTGGTCCTGGCGAACCTGCCAGATCCGCAGAACACCGGGTTGCACCCAGTCTCAAGAATGATCACGGCTCAGAACGGCCGTTCTGATCGACTAGTGGCTCGTTGGCGTTCACTGGCTGAGACGCGCAGAGGAGGCCGTTCGGCGCGCTGCGATCCTGGCCGCCTCGCAGACGCCGCGGGTGGGTAGGGTGCGGTGATCTTCGGCGCGAGTCGGGCTGGCTGCAGGGTCTGCGCCAGGGCAGGCTGACGCTCACAGCGGCTGTCCACAGCCGTAGCAGCGGCAGCGAGGTGTCAAGGGCGGCGTTGGTGCTTGCTTAGGCGGTGGGCGGCCTGGGATTAGGTCATTCGCCTGATGCGGTGAGGCACGTCTTACGGCGATCCTGTAGTGCGGGACCCAACCGAGGTCATGTCTTGAGACCAGGAAGTCTGTGATGTGAGTGCCGCCGCATATGCCGGCCACCGAGTGGAGATCGAGGAAGACGTCATCCGGCCATCGGCGCGGCGGGAACGGTCCGCTGACCTGGGCAACGCAAAGGAACGAGGGCACTCAGATGCTAGATACCGGATTCCCCCGGGCAGATGCCGAGAATGATTTCCTGCGGGCTAGGCGGCACCAGTTCCTGGCCGCGCTGACGAACCGCCTGCGCGCTCGGCCCGTGGATAGCGGCCGCCTCGTGCCGCTCGACGAGATCGTCGGCTCACTCGGCTGGCGCGGCCAGCGTCAGCTGGGGCTGCAGACAATCCGGCTCGACACGATCGTCGGCACCGCCGGCGCGCGGCGCGACTTCGACCGCTGCTTCCGGCCGACCTCTGGCCGGGTCCGGTCCCGCTGGGAGCGGCTGGCGCTGGCCCAGCGGCGCGGTGAGTCGATCCCGCCGATCGAGGTCTACCGCGTGGGCCATCGGCATTTCGTCAGCGACGGTCACCATCGGGTATCTATAGCCGCTGCGACCGGTCAGCAGCTGATCGACGCCTACGTGACCCAGGTGCTCACCACGGTGCCGCCCCAGACCCAGACCGCCAGCCCGGCTCGCTGCTGGCGCTGATAGCGGCGCGCTGGCCCCACGGCTTGCCCCCAATCGGAGCTACTGGCGCAGCATTTGCAGGCAATCGCGCTCCGTGGGAAGTGCCTCGGCGCGTTGACACACGGATGCCGCCTTATGTGTGACATTTGCGTGCGGGCTCTGGGGCGTCGGCCAGTGCATACAGGAGATTCTGCACCGCCCAGCCACGGCGAACTCGTCAACCACATGCGCGCCTGATTCGGCGATCTGGCCTCTTTTGAGCATGCGCGACAACGATGTGGCGGAGCGCGCCAGGGCACAGCCAGGCGAACTGAACCACGAATGAGTATGTCAAATGCTGCATAAGTATCCGAATGGCCAACGCCCGCTATTCGGCATGACCGAGCGTCAGCAGCCGCGCCGATCATCTAGTTCTGTTCGGCTGGTCGGACAGAGCAGAGCGCGTTCTTGTGTCCGAGAGTGTGCTCGCGGCGCTGGCGCGGCTTGGGTTTCGGTCGGTGTGTCGCTGGGAGCGGGCACGGGTGCCGCAGTCCGGGTTGCACCATTGCTGGTTCGGCCGTCCGCGCAGGTAGAGCTGGCCACAGCCAGGTGCGTCACAGAGGGCGATGGCGGCGGTGTCCGGGCCGGTCAGCAGGTCGATGGTGGCCGCTGCGATATCGGCGGACAGGCGTGTCGCTGGGTCGGCTTGGGTGATTGGCCGGGTGAAGTGCTGGCCGGGTTCGGTTCCGAGGAGCCGGACGGTGGGGGCTGCAGCAGCTAGCTCGTTGATGTCATGGACGTCGGCCGCTGGCAGGGCCGTGCCGCCGGCAGCGGCGCGCAGGACGCGCAGGACTTGATCCCGGATCAGCAGGAAACGCGACACCATGACGGTATCCACCTCCGCTGGGTGAGCCAGGCGGCCGCGCTCGTGATCCAGCCACGCGCGCAGGTCGGCAGGCTGGGTGATCAGCTCGATGTAGCGCCAGCCGCGCCGGCGGACGGTGTTGGCCACGTCGATAGCCAGCGGGTCACCCAGCCAGCTCCACCGCGCGACCGTCATGGCGAGAAGCATAACTAACGGTTTATTGCCAGAAAACCATGATAGTTGCTGGGGCATGGAGGCAAGCGGCCGGATACGCAGCAGCACCCTGGCGGTCATGGCACTGTGCTCGGTGCAGTTCGTCGATGTGCTGGGAGTGACGGTGGTGGTCACCACGCTGCCCAGGATGCTGGCCGGCCTGAAGGCGCCGCCCTCCTCGGGCAGCTTGGTGTCCGGCGGTTACGCCATGTTTTTCGGCGGGCTGCTGATGCTCGGAGCGCGGCTGGGTGACCGATTCGGCCACCGGCGCACCATCACCGCCAGTCTCGCCGTCTTCGCCGCCGGAGCGCTGCTGGGTGCCGTGGCCGGCTCGGTCGTGCTGCTGACGGCGCCCCGCTGCGTGCAGGGAGCGGCGGCGGCCGCATCGGTGCCCTCGGCGCTGCGGCTGCTCACCACCGTCACTGCCGACGGGCTGCAACGGCGGCGGGCGATCGTGGCATGGAGCGCGGCGGGAGCGTCCGCCGGCGCCAGCGGCTTTGTCGTCGGCGGGGTTCTCGCGGACTTGGCCAGCTGGCGCCTGGTCTTCTGGGCCTACCTGCCGCTGGCCGCGGCGCTTGCGGCCGCCATCGTGTGGTCTGTTCCCCGTGACTGTGGCCCGGGGCCTGGCCGGATCGCTGAACGTTGCCGCGGCTGCCGCGTTTACCGCGGCCGTCATGGCTGTCGTGGTCGGCACCACCGTGGTAGCCCGGCCCGGCCAGCGGGTAGCCGGCGCGGGCATCGTCCTGCTCGCGGTGCCGCTGGCGATCGCGTTCATCAAAGCCGACCGCCGCGCCGCCGCGCCCTTGCTGCCCGCGGCCGTCCTGCGGATACAGCCGCTGCGCCGGGGAGTCGCGGGCGCGTTTCTCAACACCGCGGCCACTAGTTCGGCCATGACCCTGGCCACCTTGTACCTGCAAGACACCCTCTGCCATAGCCCGCTGCAGGCCGCCGCCATGCTGATGCCGTTCAGCCTCGCCGTGGTGGCCAGCTCGGCCCTTGCTGCGCCCGCACTCCGTCGGATCGGACCCCAGCCGACGATGGCGACCGGGCTAGCCGTCATCGCCGCGGCTGACGCCGCGCTGACCGCCGCCGCTACCCGCGGCTGGGCCCTGTCGGCCTGCGTGGCCACTGCAGGAGCCGGACTCGGCCTGTCCTCCGTCGCCGCAACCGCCCTGGGCACCACCGTCCCGGCCACCCTGCGCGGTACAGCATCAGGGATCATCAACACAGCCGCCCAGCTCGGCACCGCCACCGGCATCGCCGCGATGCTGCTCATCGAAGCCGTCACCACCGGTCCACCCGAACCCGGCACAGCCCCCCCGACCATCGCCTGGGCCGCCGCAGCGGCCGTCGCCGCAGCCGGAGCGCTAGCGTCCAGCATCCGACCACGCAGCCATCAAGAGCAGCTCACCACGCCCTCAATCCGCCCCCACCTACCCGTCGATCCTGCGGCCCGCGAATCCACGGCGACTAACCAGGACGCACGCCTATTACCCGGTTATGCACGGCCACCACCGCCAGTGCCTCCGCCCAGAAGACCGCGCCTAACGGCGGCAGTGCCTTACCGTCACCGGTGATTGATTACTCAGCGTGTGCCGACGCCTGGTACTACCCGGTACCGCCTGCACTGAGAGCGGCGGAGGGATCCAGGGTGCTGGCCGGGATGCAAAGTAAATTGTCGTGGTGCCCGATCATAAACCGCCACGCCTCGCCGGTGGTGAGGCTGAGACGTTGCAAGCCCTCTTGCAGTATCAGCGGGATTCGCTGGTCCGGAAGGTCGCTGATCTTGATGACGCGTCAGCCCGGCGCTCGCCCGTCGGCAGCGGCACCACCCTGCTCTGGCTGATCAAGCACATGGCCCGCGCCGAGATCACCTGGGTCCGGTACCGCTTCGCCGGGGAAGACTGCCTCATCCCCGGCGACGTACCGGAGCCAGGCGACACGCTCGCCACCGTGACCGGCTTCTACCGGCAGGCCTGCCAGCAGGCCGACGCGATTGCCTTCACCCGGGCCAGCCTGGATGAGCTCTGCCGGCGCCCGGATGCAGGTCCGCCGGTCAGTCTCCGCTGGGTGCTGATGCACCTGCTGGAAGAAACAGCCCGCCACGCCGGGCATGCAGACATCCTCCGCGAGCTAATCGACGGCCGCACTGGCCGGTAACCACAATGCCTGCGCCAGCTCATAATGCCTGTTCGCGTTCACGTTGTGGTCGCGGTCCGTGACCGCCTCACGGCCGTCGTCAGGGGCAGCCGCAGGCCTGTCCGCCCGGCGGCTGTGGCCGCCAGGCGGAGCTGCTGCTAGCCGATTATGACTACCCGGGCGGCGCTGGCAATGTAGGCGGCGACGATATAGGCGATTATTCGCGCTGAACGGCCGCCTGTTCACCGGGTTGCGGGCTAGAGCCCCTGCCGATGGGCGGGGAGGGCCGGTAGGCGGGGTGGGTGTGTCAGGAGTGCGCGGGCGGAGGCGGCGGGCTCGGCTGATCGGCCGGGCCGGCGAGAAATGCCTTGATCACCGCGGCGAGCTCAGGCGCTGCGAACGCGCCTTCATGGTCGCCGGGCACGCGGGCGAAGCGCCCGGCGGGCAGCAGCGCGGCCAGTTCGTCGGCGTCCGAGCGCTCGTCCCGGTCGCCGATCACGACGAGCGTCGGGGTCGTGATCCGGCGCAGGTCGTCCTCGGGGGTGGGGACCCCCGAGCCCAGCACGCACAGCAGCGCCCGGGGGTCGGCGCCGAGTTCCGCGGCCCAGTGCGCTATCTGGGCGTCGGCTGAGCCGGGAGGCAGGGCGGTCCCGTCGGCGAGCGCGGTGAGCGCGCGGCGGGTCGCGCCGCCGCCCTGCGGGCCGGCGATCTTCGCCAGCCCCTGCCCGGCCACGACGGCGCGACCGGGCTCGGCGCCTCGCGCGAGCATGCGCACCACGATCCGGCCGCCGAGCGAGTAACCGCCGAGGTCGTACTCGCCGGCGCCGAGCCCGAGGTGCCTGATGAGGGCGAGCGCGTCGTCGGCGAGCACGTCGGGCGGATAAGCGGGCAGATCGTGGGGTCTGGGGCTCTGTCCATGACCGCGGAAGTCGGGCAGGACGAGGCGGAATCCCGTCTCTGCGAGCGTGTAGCCAGGGCCCTGGTCAAGCCAGTCCGATCCCATGCCCATGAAGCCGTGCAGCAGGATCAGCGGCCGGCCCAACCCGGTCTCGCGGTATGCGAGCCGCACGCCGTCAGGGCCGGGGAACCGGGGAACGCCCATAGTGTGCCCGATCCTAGACGAGGTGGCCGCCGCGCGCTCCGAGCGCAGCGCCCACGCCGCGTGGAAGGAATCGGAACGTCTCCGCTGCCCCTGCCACCGTCGGCGCAGCGGGTCACCGTGGTGGTTGCTCCAGAACAGCCGCCTCTGCGCTGGTCAGCTACGAATGCGTGGGTCGGGGAGAGCGTCCAGATCTACCATTTCTGTGCATCTTCGACTCAGTGATCCGCTAATCCATGGCACTCCCACTCGCAGCGATCCGCTGTCGCTCGTGCCCGATGCTGCCGGGGCGGTTGCGGTATCAGTCAGGTCCGTGGTAGCGGGTGGGTGAACGCGGCGGTGCGGGGCGGCCGTCCGCGGCCCGGCCAGCCACTGGTTGCGCGACGCTGGTGGATGCTGGACCCGATGAGGGCGATGATGACCCCGGCGACGGCATAGCTAGCGAGGAGGATCAGATGGCTGCCAATGCCGTAGGCGCCGAAGTAGACGATGCGGCGCACGGTGTCGGTAGCGGCGCCGTTGGGCAGGGCTGAGCTGATGGCCCGCCAGAACGGCGGCAGCAGGGCGGGCTGGTAGGCGCCGCCGCCGCTGGGGTTGCCGAGGATGACGAAGACCAGGATCGTGACGCCGATGCCGATGACGCCGAACAGGGTCTGGAAGGCCAGGGTGACGGCGCCGACCGCGAACACCAGCAGTGCGCCGAGCCACCACAGGGCCAGCAGGTGGCCGGTGAGCGCGCCGAGGACCGGGCCGACCACGATGGCGCCGGCCAGGCCCGAGATGATCGCGTAGGGGACGAACGCGATCAGCCGGAAAATGGTGCGGCGGCGGGTGGCGCGCTTGGCGTCGGAGGCCACGCCGAGCAGCGCGGCGACCAGGTAGCCGCCGACGATCCAGCCGATGACGAGGTAGTAGCCGGTCAGGCCGTGGAAGTCACCGCGCTGCAGCGGCACGATGTCGGTCACGGTCACCGAGCGGTGCTGGCTGGCCTCGGCCGCCGTGATGACCTGTTCGGCCGCGCTGGCCTCAGCGCTGCCGTCGGCCGAGGCGACCAGCAGCGTGTCGGTCGTTGCGGCCGGGTTGATCACCAGCGCGGCGCTGACGGATTCGTCACCGAGCAGGCGGCGGGCGGCCCCCGGGCTGCTGGCCGCGGTCGCGTGCAGCGGGGCCGACGGGATCCGGTTGAGCTTGGTCACAATCGGGCCGGACTCCGGGGCAGGCGCGACAATGGCGAGCGGGATCCTGTGCGGCGTGGGCGCGTGGAAGGCGCCCACGTAGGACAGGATGAACCCGATCTGCAGCAGTAGAATCCCGATGATCAGGCTGACCGTGCGGACGGAGACCGCGTCCCAGAACTCGCCCAGGAAACCCTGCGGCTTGCCCGGCGCGGCGGGCGGCTCGGCGCTGCCCGCGACGGTACCGTCCGGCTGCTCCGGCGCAGCGGGGCCTGGTGACTGAAGATCGCTTGCCGTTATGGCACCGCGCGGATTCGAATTGAGCCCCTGCGGCATGTTCTGGTCATCTTCCAGCACCATCTGGTGATCCTGTGGCGACTCTGCTGGTGAGGTCATTTCGCCGGTCCCTCCGTCCGATCCGCTGAGCTGTTGGCCAGCCCATCAATGGTGGATCGGCGATAGCTGCGGCACCGGATAGCTGCCAGCTAGTCAGGTGATGACCGCACACATCCAAAAAAATCTCCGGGCCCTACTGCGTCACCGCGAGGTATCGCGGTGGCAGCTGCCGGGTCCGGAGCAACGTCCCCACGCTACGCCCTTCTGCCCTTCGTAGGAAGATCTGCTGCCCTGCGGGGTGTCAACCCGTTCGAAGCGGCCAGCTCTATGGTCAATCCGCAAACTGAAGGCATGCGCTTTCCGCCCAGGAACGTGTCTGTCAGAGCCCCGGCTTGAATCTGGGATCAGCACCATGCCTCCGTGACCGTCGTTAGCACGGCGGTAGGGGTGGCGGGAAAGACCATCGCGTCAGATGGTCCGGATGACCATGCGTGCTCTTTCTCGCTTCCGGTGGCGGGTTTGTGGTAAATGAATGGCAGAATTCATTCCAGAAAACGCCGACCGGTGGTGACGTTTTCCCAGCAAGCGCGAATCGGGCAACGTGATGTAGCAGACGTACGGGCAGACACGCGGACATTCGCGGAGATCACCGGGGAGGCGCGGAGCCCCGGTAGAAGAGTCTGCCAAAGAACAACCCGCTACCGGGAGAGGCTCCGCGTGGTCTCCTATCGTGCATGCTCGACGTGCCCAGGGAGCTGATCTGGTTCGTTTCCCGCCTGCTCGCTGAGCACCGGCGCGAGATCGGCACGCGGAGGGGAACCCGCAGGCTGGGCTGCTATAAGCAGCGTGTTCGCCTGGCCTGGTTCCGGGACAAGGGCACATCCCGCGGCTGGCCGCGGGTTCGGGCTGCCGCAGTCCACCGCGTACCGCTACCTGGATGAGGTGATCGAGGTGCTGGCGGCCGCGCGCCGGGCCTGCAGGAGCAGCTGGAGCGGGCGCTGGCGGAGGGCACTCCGTACCTGATGGACGGCAAGATCGTGGACGCCGACCGGTGCCGGAGCCACGAGCCGCAAGGGGAAGACGATCGATTTGTGGTATGCGGGGAAGACCATGATTTCGGCGGGAACATCCAGGCGCTGTTCTACCCGTCCGGATCGCTGTGGGTCTCCGATGTGCTGCCGGGCAATGTGCATGACCTGGCCGCGCCCGGGAGAATGTCCTGGGCGGCTGCGGGTTCCGGAGCAACGATGCCCATGCTACGCCCATCTGCCCTTCGTACGAAGATCTGCTGCCCTGCGGCGTGTCATCCCGTTCGAAGCGGCCAGCTCTATGGTCAATCCGCAAACTGAAGGCATGCGCTTTCCGCCCAGGAACGTGTCTGTCAGAGCCCCGGCTTGAATCTGGGATCAGCACCATGCCTCCGTGACCGTCGTTAGCACGGCGGTAGGGGTGGCGGGAAAGACCATGGCGTCAGATGGTCCGGATGACCATGCGTGCTCTTTCTCGCTTCCGGTGGCGGGTTTGTGGTAGATGAAATGGCAGAATTCATCCAGAAAACGCCGACCGGTGTAGGGCCAGTGGCCTACTGGGCACCGCTTGGCTGGCGGCGGCCTGGGATCGGAGCCCGTGATGGCAGATTCAGGGGAGTTGGTTCTGCAGGTGTGCCCGGCTCCGGAGGATGACGCTGGGGAGCTGGCTGAGACGACGGACTGGTTGCGCGCTGAGCTGCTCGACTTGGACATAGGGCAGGTTGGCCTGCTCCCGGGTGAGGACGTGCCATCAGGGGCGAAGGGTGTGGCCGCTGTTGCTGGGTGGCTTCTGGTGGAGCTGGGCCCTGAGGCGCTGCGGGCGGTGCTGGCCAAGGTGGCCGACTCGGTGACCCGCAACGGCCGGGTGGTGGAGGTCAGCTACGGCGGGGACACGCTGAAGCTGGAGCGGGCGACTCGCGAGCAGCAGGAGAAGATCATCGATGGCTGGCTCGCCCGGCACCCGGCCGGCTCCTGACCTGCCGGAAGGGCCGCGGTCGGCCCTGGTCATCGCTACTACCAGCTACCAGGATCCGGAGCTTCGCCAGCTGCGGGCACCGGCCCGCGACGCTGACGACCTGGCCGCGGTCCTGGGTGACCCGGACGTTGGCGCCTTCACCGTCACCCGGGTGATCGACCAGGACGAGCGGCAACTGCGGCGGGAGATCGATGTGTTCCTGTCCGGCCGCGGCGTCAGTGACCTGGTGGTGGTGTACCTGTCCTGCCACGGCGTGCTGGACCGGCGTGGCCGGCTTTACTTCGCCGCCGTCGATACCCTTAAGACGCACCTGGCGAGCACGGGTATCCCGTCGGCCTGGTTGCTGGACCAGCTTGACGATTGCCGGGCTCGCCGTCAGGTTCTCATCCTGGACTGCTGTTTCAGCGGCGCCTTCGCTCACGGCAGCAAGGGTGGTGCTGACCTGGACTTGGAGCGCCGGCTGGCCGGGCACGGCCGCGGCCGTGCGGTGCTGACCGCCTCCCGCTCCGGCGAGTACTCATTCGAGGGACAGGCGCTGGCCGGCGCGGCGGTGGCGGGGTCGGTGTTCACCACCGGCCTGGTTGAGGGATTGCGCACCGGCGCTGCAGACCTCGGCGGCGACGGGTACGTCAGCCTGGACGAGGCGTACGACTACGCCTACCGCTATGTCCAGTCTAGGAGCGCCAGCCAGACCCCGCAGCGATGGCTGTACGGCGGCGAAGGGGCGATCGTGCTCGCCCGCAGCCCCGCCTGGGCTGCTACTGCCGCCGCGGCGGCTGAGGAGCGGAAGCTGGCGACGGTCCTTTTCGCGGATCTGGCCGGGCCGGCCGAGCTCACGGCCGATCAGGACCCGGAGCGGGTCCGGGCGGTACTTGATCGCTTCTACGATGCGATGGCGGCCGAGGTCGAGCGGGCGGGGGGCACGGCCGGGAAGTTCGCCGGCGATGCGGTGATGGCGGCGTTCGGGGTCCCGGCGTCACACGAGGACGACGCGGAGCGGGCCTTGCAGGCGGCATTGGGGATGCAGCAGCGCGTGGAGGAGTTGTCCGGCGGCCGGCTGGCGCTTCGCATCGGTGTGAATACGGGCGATGTGGTGGCGGGGAAACCCCGTGAGGGCAGCTCGCTGGCCACCGGTGATGCGGTCAACGTCTGCGCGCTTTTGGAGCGGGCGGCCGCTCCGGGGGAGATCCTGGTCGGCGAGCGGACGGTGGTGGCCGCGCGCGGCGCGTTCGAGTTCACAGCACCGGCCACAGTGGAGGCGACGGGCAAACCCGGCGGGATCGGCTGCCGCAAGCTCGTGCGCGCGCTGTCGCTGATGCGCCCGCGCGGGCTCGGCGGCCTGCAGCCGGTGTTCATCGGCCGCAACGGCGAGCTGGCAGACCTGCGGCAGGCCTATGGCCGCGTCGTCGCCAGCGGCAGACCGTACCTGGTCACGATCGTCGGTGACGCCGGGGTAGGCAAGACCCGGCTCCTGGGTGAATTCTGGCGGTGGCTGAGCAGGCAATCGCCGCGGCCGCTGCTGCGCAGCGGCCGGTGCCTGTCGTACGGCTACGGGATCACGTACTGGCCGCTCGGCGAGGTTCTGAAGGAGCATTTCGGGATTCTGGACAGCGATCCGCCGGACGTGGCCGCCGGACGGGTCGGTGGCCGTGAGGGGCTCGGCTTCACGCTCGGGCTGGCCCCGCCGGAAGACATGCACCCGCTGACCGTGCGCGAGCGGCTGCACACGTCCTGGGTGGATTTCCTCCAGGAACTGACCGCGCAGCGGCCAGCCGCGATCCTCATCGAGGACCTGCACTGGGCCGATGATGAGCTGTGCGACCTGCTGATGATGCTTGCCGAGCGCGTCGCCGGGCCGTTGCTGCTGCTCGCGACCACGCGGCCGGAGCTGCTCGATCAGCGGCCGGGCTGGGTCCGGGCGCCCGGCGCATCGGTGATCCGGCTGGAGGCGCTGCCGTCACCGGAGGCAGGACAGCTGATCGGCGCGCTGCTCGGACCCGACTGCCCGCGCCCGATAAGCGCCCTGGTCGCCGAACAGGCGGAGGGGAACCCGTTTTTTGTCGAGGAGCTGATCGCCACGCTGATCGACCGCGGCGTGCTCAGCCGGGAAAATGGCGGCTGGTCGTTCGGTCAGCTCCCGCCCGGCTTCTCCGTGCCCGATACCGTCCAGGCCGTGCTCGCCGCGCGCATCGACTTGCTGCCCCGGACCGAGAAGGCGGCGCTGCAGACAGCCGCCGTGATCGGGCGGGTGTTCTGGGACGGCCCGGTCCGCGAACTCGTGCCGGGAGCGGACCCGGACTTCGGCCTGCTCGAGGAGCGGGATTTCGTCCGCCGTCACGCCGGCTCCTCGGTTGCGGGCCAGCGCGAGTACGTGATCAAGCATGCGCTCACCCGCGAAGTGGCCTACGAGAGCCTCCTCAAATCGAAGCGGGGCCCGCTGCACGCTGGCTTCGCGCAGTGGCTCGAGCGGAACGGGAAAGGCGAGGACGAGCACGCGCCGCTACTGGCGCACCATTACGCCGAAGCTGTCCGCCCGGAAGACCTCGACCTGGCCTGGCCCGGCCGGGAAGAACAAGCCGAGCGCCTGCGCGGCAAGGCCATCGGGTGGTCCCGGCGGGCCGCGGAGCTGGCCATCGGCCGGTACGAAATCGACGAGGGCCTGGCGCTGCTGAATCGGGCCGTCAGCCTCGAAAGCCACCCGCCAGAACAGGCCGGGATCTGGCAGCGGATCGGCCTGGCCCGTGCCCTCAAGTACGACGGAGAAGGGTTCTGGCAGGCGATGCAGCAGGCGCTGGACATCGCCGGTCCCTCGGCCGAGGTGTACGCCGACCTCGCCCTGCAATCGCTGATGCGCGGCGGGATGTGGGTCCAGGAGCCGGACTGGTCCCTCATCGATGGTTGGATCCAGCAGGCGCTGGAGCTGGCCGGGGAAGGCTCCCTGGCCAAAGCAAAGGCCCTCATCGCGCTGGCACTACTCCACGAGGACGAATCCGCCGCCCGTTCGGCCCTGGCGATCGCCGAACGCCTGAGAGCCGCTGAGCTTCGCTGCACGTCACTGACCATTCTGTCCGGGATAGCCGACGTGGCCAAGGACTTCGACCGGGCCTGCGCCGTGATCGATCAAGCGATGGCGCTACTGCCGGGGCTGCCTGATCCCGATGTCGCCTCCCAGGTACTCCACTCCGCGGTCTTCACGTACTTGAAGTCTGGCAGGCTCGACGACGCGAGACGGGCCAGCGCGCAGGCTATCGAGACGGCGGCCGGCCTGACTCCCCATCACCGCCTGCACGCGGCGGCCTGGCAGAACCTGCTAGCCACCTTGACCGGGCGCTGGGATGAGGTGCGGTCCTGGGCGGTCGAGGCCGAGCGAGTGGTGGACGCCAACCTCGCCGCGGCCACGCCCTGCATCATGATCGTCTCCGTTCTCCTGAACTGCGCCACCGCCAGCGCGCTGGCCGGCGAGGAGGACGAGGCCGGCCGGCTGGAGAGCAAAGCGGACGCGATCGGCATGGAAGGCGACCAGAATTATCGCGGCTTGATCGACCCGCCCAAGATCCGCCTCGCACTAGCCCGGCGCGACTTGCGCGTACTCCCGGAACTCGCAGCGCACGACCTAGACTGGGATTGGGAGCCAGCGTCAACCTACCTGGACGCGCTCGCCGCGCTCGCCGACCGCGAGCGCATCGAGGCGGAGGCGCCGAAATGGCTGCACCCCGGAACGTTCAGCGAGCCATTCGCGCTCAGGGCCCTCGGCATCGCCCGAGACGACCCAGCGCTCCTCCGGCAGGCGCTGGCACGATTCCAGGCACTGGGGCTCTCCTGGCACGCGGACCAGACCAGGCACCTGTATAAGGCACCGTGCTTCGATCACCAGGCCGTCCACCGCGAACGGTAGGAACTAACCATCGACCGGCAGTACATACTCGGCGGGGTTCAGTCGAAGAATGCATAGCAACGCCGCGCCGAAATGCAGCTAAACATGACCAAGCCAGCTGCAGCCGCGAATAAGCATGCCGTGTGATGCATACGCATCCAAGTAGGAACACCCTCAATTCGGCATGAGTGCGTATCGCCGCCGCTTCGACCGACGATTCCGCGACGCCAGATCGACCCGGTCTGTGCCCAACGCCGACGTATCACTAACCTCAAGTTACGTCGGCATGTCGCTTGAAAAGCTGACATGAGCTGCAGAAACGCCGTGTTTGCGCCGTGAAGGTGTAGCCAGAATAATCTGGCGATGACCTGGACGTGATACCAAGTTGATCATCAACGGACGGCGGTATGCTGCGCCGGACAGCGGCATGTAGCCAGAACGCCGACTGGCCTCACCTATCGTTTATCCAGGTCACTGCCTGTATTGACATCGCTGGGTCACGTAACTTCGGACTAACGACGGCGGCCCTGCTCATGGCGCCGGGTACGCGTCCGAGTTGTTGCGGCGACGAGTGCGCCGGGCTGGGCGGGCACGGGGTGGACGGGGTGGTCGGTGTCCGGGTGTCCCGGGGGTCGTTTCCCCTCGGCGGGCCGCAGTTCACGGCCCTGGGCACCGCGGTCCGCGCGCCGGGTGCGCTGGGGTTCGGGCAACGCCGAGGTCGCCGGCTGGACCGAGCTGGTCAGCCAGTCGCCAGCACGATCATCCGCGGCACGGCGCGAGTCTAGATCCGGGCACCGGGCGTGCTGCCGGAGGATCGTACTGCCAGCTCACGCCGCTGGGAGATACCGCGGATGGTGATGGTGGACTAAGCTCTTAGCTAAGGAGGGTCCCATGGCCGCTGACACCGATGCTCAGTTCAATATCCATGACGCGAAGACCAACCTGTCGCGGATTATCGAGCGGGTCGAGCACGGCGAGGAGATCGTCATCAGCCGTGCGGGCACCCCCGTCGCGAAGGTTGTCCCCCTTACCCGCCGGGTCGACCGGGCGGGGCGCGGTTCCCTGCGCGGCCAGCTGGTTGTCGCCCCGGACTGGGACTCCGACGAGGTCAACGACGCGATCGCCCGCGACTTCGGCGCATAGCCGTGAGCCTGCTGCTGGACACGCACGTCGTCCTGTGGTGGCTGACCGACGACCCGACGCTGGCGGATGAGATCAAAGCCAGGCTCGACCATGAGCCAGATGTCTACGTCAGCGCGGCGACAATCTGGGAAGTAGCCATCAAGCAGGCCATCGGGAAACTTCCCGAGCCAGCCGGCCTTCCCGAGCGAATCCGGGACAGCGGATTCGCCGAGCTGCCGATCAGTTCCCAGCACGCCATTACGGCAGGACGCCTGCCGCCCATTCACCGCGACCCTTTCGACCGGATGCTCGTCGCCCAGGCGCAGCACGAAAACCTGACCCTGGTAACCAGAGACCCTCGCTGCCGCAAATATGACGTCGCCATTCTCCCGGTCTAGCCGCTAACGCTGGCGCCGCGCCTGCGGCTGACCACGGCGACAACGGCGACCAGGACGGCGGCGAACCCGAGGATCGCGGCCCTCGTCGTGACGAGCTGGGTGGCGATGCCCAGGCCCACGACCGGGACGGTCAGCCCGAGGTATGCGGCCACGAACAACCCGGCCAGGGTCTCACCCCTGGCGCCGGCCGGGGCGATCGACAGGACGGTGGTGATGGACGTCTTGAAGGTCGCTCCGGCACCGGCACCGGCGATCACGCCGCCCACCAGGAACAAGGCCAGGCTGGGCAGCCAGACCGCCGCCGTCACGGCCGCCACCCCGGCGGCGAGCAGGCCGAGACCGAGCCTCGCCTGGCCATCTCGTGACACCGGTAGCCGGCCGACCGACATGTTGGCCAGGGCGGCCGCGCCGAACACGATGAACGTGGACAGCCCGGCCAGGGCGTGCGAGCTCTGGTGCAGGGTTCCGGCGATGAATCCCGGGGCCAGCGACGTGAACAGCCCGAACAGCGCGAATGCGGTCGCCGCGGCCAGCCCGGCGGCGTAGAACATCTGGCGCTGGCCCGCCGGGACCCGGACCCGCTGCGGCCGGTAGCGAGGCCGCGAGTCCGGACGCGCCACGGTCTCGGGCACGACGGCCAGGGCGATCGCGCCGGCCAGCATGAGCCCCTCGGCCACCAGATAAGGCAGCCACAGCGGCGAAGCGGTGTATTGGGCGAGGAATCCCGCCAGCAGCGCCCCGAACCCGAGGCCGCCGAGGTTGGCCGCGGTGGAGACGAGCTCGGCTCGTGCGGAGGGTGCGCCCGGCCGGGACGAGGTGTGCAGCTCGGCGAGGAACGCGGTTGCGGTCGCGGTGAGCAGCCCGGCGCTGATCCCCGACACCACCCGGCCGACGAGCAGCCCCGCGACCGTCGGCCAGACGAGGAAGACGAGCCCGGCGGCCATATTGATGCCGACCGCGGCGCCCACGATCCTGCGCCGGCCCAGCCAGTCGGATACGTGGCCCGCCATCAGCAGGCTGGCCACCACACCGGCGGCGTAGGCGGCGAAGATCACGGTGACCATCGCCGCACCGAAATGATCCCGCGCCTGGTAGAGCACGTACAACGGGGCCGGCAGCGTGGTGAACGCCATCGTTACGGCGAATACGTAGGCCACGATCCGGAACCCGGCCGCGGTGGCCCGACGGCCCCTGGCGGTGGCCCTAGCCTGGCCCGGCGCGCTGCCTGGGCGCGTCAGCTCGGTGACTCCGGTCCGCTGTGCGGGGCCGGCGATCTGTGTGGAGGACGCCATGGCCGGAAACTCCCTGCGAGGACTGTCTGTTACGACAGCTTCAACGGGACAGCCGGCCGGGATATTCATCTTTGGTGGCGACAGCTAATGCTGTCTGTTATCTAAATATGCGATAATAAGGGCATGGAACTCCGGCACCTGGAGTATTTCGTCGCCGTCGCGGAGGAGCTCTCGTTCACCCGCGCGTCCGGGCGGCTGCATGTGGTGCAGTCTGGGGTCTCGAGCGCGATCCGGGCCCTGGAGCACGAGCTCGACACGATCCTGTTCGACCGCGACCGGCACCGGGTCGCGCTGACCGACGCCGGCCGCGTGCTGCTGCCCGAGGCCCGTGCCACCCTCGCCGCGGCCCAGGCGGCCAGGGACGCGATCCGCGAGGCCCACGCGGGGCTGCGCGGGACGCTGACCATCGGCACCATGCAGTCGATCGGCAGGCTGGACCTGCCCGCCCTGCTCGGGCGGTTCTACGAGGCGCATCCCCGCGTGCTCGTTCGGCTCCGGCTGTCCTCGGCCGGGTCCGCGGGGCTGGCCGACGAGGTGCTGTCCGGGAACCTGGACCTGGCGCTGCTGTCGCTGCCTGGCCGCCCGCCCGCCGGGCTGAACCTGGCCCCGGTCAGTGCGGAGCCATTGCTGCTCGCCTGCCCGCCGCACCATGCGCTCGCCGGCCTGCGGCAGACGACCTTGGGGCAGCTGGCCGGTGAGCCGTTCGTCGACTTCACGCCCGGGTGGGGCAATCGGGGAGTGGCGGACCGGGCGTTCGCCGCGGCCGGGCTGCGCCGGGAAGTGCGGTTCGAGGTAGCCGATTTCGTCACCGCGGCCAGTCTGGTGCGCAATGGTCTTGGAGTCGCTTTCCTGCCGGAGTCGTTCGCCGCCAGCCTGCCGGACCTCGCAGCGATCAGGGTCGCCGGCGCCCCGCTGACCTGGCCAGTCTCGATCGCGACCGCGGCCGGGCGGCCGCTGTCGGCGGCGGCCCGGGCATTCCTGGCCGAGCTGATGGCCGCCGTGCCGGAGCCTGCGCACCCACCGGACTGATGCTCTGGGTTATCGGTCCCGCAGAACGGCGGCCGGGCGAAAGCGCGCGTCACTGCGGCCAGTCGGCATTCTCGGCCTCGGTGACCGGATCGCCGGTCAGCAGCCGGGCCCCTACCGCGGCAGCGATCTCCGGCGTGATGCCCGCTCCGGCCAGGGCGAGCGGAGCACGCTGGGCGAGCGCGGTGAGCTGCGCGGCGAGGGGCTCGAGGTTCTCCGGCACGGTCGTGGCCAGGACGACGAGGTCCGGGTGCCTGGCCTCGACTGTCCGGGTCAGCTCCTCAATCGGGGTACTCATCCCGAGATAGTCGATCCTCCACCCGGTACGGTTGAGCACGATGCCGAAGACCATCAGCGCCAGGTCGTGAAGCTCGCCGGGGGGGCAGGCGAGGACGGCGCGGGGGCCGTGCCCGTTACCCCAGCCCCGGGCCAGCCCGGCTAGCCGCCCGCGGATGATGTTGGTGGCGAAGTGCTCCTGGGCGACGGTCGCCGTTCCCCGCTCCCAGCGCTCCCCGAGTTCGGTGAGATACGGCATCACCACGTCCCGCAGCACGGTCGTCAGGGAGAGGTCGGACACGAGCCGGTCAAGGACTGCCTGCGCGGCTGGCTCGTCGAAGGCGTCGAGGGCCTGCCCGAGGGCGCCGGCCAGCTCACTTGCCTCCCCGGGGAAGTGGTCAGGCCTGGCGGCCCGGCCATCGCCGGCCGCACTGCCGGCCACACCGTCCTCTCCGAGCACCGCTTGCGCCGCCTCAGCGGCCGACAGCCCGCGGGCGAGATGGGCCTGCATCCGGCGAACCCGCAGCATGTCCGCCTCGGAGTACAGCCGGAAACCACCCGCGGAGCGCACCGGCTGGAGGAGGCCGTAGCGGCTTTCCCACGCCCGCAGGAGATGGTCGCTCACGCCGAGGCGGCGGCTCAGCTCACCGATCCGGAGCAGCGGCAGGCCATCGGGAGTGTCCATGCCAAGACTCTACAGTGCTTAGACAGACATTTGACAGAGTTCGGCCCGAAACCTAAGGTCATACCTAGACAAACCTTAGACGAAGGCTAATTGTATGGACTCCCTCAACGGCCGGGTGACCCCCTCCGCCTCCCCCTCCCAGGAGCACGGCCCGGCCGCGAACGCGCCGCGGCCATCGGTGGCCGTCATTGGGGCAGGAGTCTCCGGCCTGACGGCTGCCTACCTCCTCTCCCGCACCCACGACGTCACTGTCTTCGAAGCGGAGGACCGGCTCGGCGGTCACGCGCACACCCACGACGTCCGTGGCTCGGACGGCAGGCTTCACGCCGTCGACACCGGGTTCATCGTCCACAACGACGTGACCTATCCCTGGCTGCGCAAGCTCTTCGGCGAGCTCGGCGTCCAGGTGCGTCCCGCCGAGATGAGCATGAGCGTGGAGTGTGCGGAGTGCGGGCTGCAATATGCCGGCGGCCGCGGGCTGCCCGGCATACTCGCCCAGCCGCACCGCGTCGGCGATCCGCAGTTCATCCGCATGCTGTGGCAGGTCAGGCGATTCCACCGAAGAGCCGCCGCCTTCCTGCGGACGGCCGCTGACGACGACCTGACGACCTACGGTGCGTTCCTCCAGCGGGAGGGGTTTGGTGACCACTTCATCAGCCACTACGCCGTGCCGGTCGTATCGTGCGTATGGTCAGCGGGGCGCGAGACGTCGTTGCGTTACCCGGCGCGGTACCTGTTCAGGTTCCTCGACCAGCACGGGATGCTGCGCGTAAGTGGCTCCCCGCAGTGGTACACCGTCGTCGGCGGGTCCCGCGCCTACGTCCGCCGGCTGGCCGCGCTGCTGCCGGACGTCCGAGCGGCCCACGCGGTCACGGACGTCACCCGCGGCGAGGCGGGCGTCGAGATCCGTGACGTAACGGGTCACCTCACCCGCGTGGACCGGGTCGTCATCGCGACCCATGCCGATCAGGCGCTGGGCCTGCTCACCGACCCGAGCGATGACGAGGTCGCCACCCTCAAGGAGTTCGGCTACTCACGGAACGTCACCGTCCTGCACACCGATAGCTCGGTCCTGCCGGATGCCGGGCGGGCCCGGGCCTGCTGGAACTACCGGATGACGGCCTGCGGCCGGCCCGAGCAGCCGACCGTGGTGACGTACTGGATGAACCGGCTCCAGGGACATCCTGCGGCGCAGGACTTCCTGGTCACGCTCAACGACCGCGAGCGCCTCGCCCCGGAGTCCATCGTGGCGACGATGGACTATGAGCATCCGGTCTACACCCCGGAAGCGGTCCGTGCCCAGTCACGGCTGAGCAGCCTGGCCACCGGCCGCACCGTGTACGCCGGCGCTTACCACGGGTGGGGATTCCATGAGGACGGGTGCCGCTCCGGCGTGGCGGCGGCACGCCACTTCGGGGTGTTCTGGTGAGCACGGCCCCGCTCAGCACCGCGGCCGGCGCACGTACAGGCCCGCCACTGCCCCCGCTGCCGGCCCTGGTCGTCGGCCACGTTACGCACCGGCGCCCCGGACCGGTCCGGCACGACTTCCGGCACCGGATCTACCAGTGGCTGGTCGACCTGGACTCGCTACCCTGCCAGCCCTGGTACCTGGGGGCATTCTCGCACTTCAGCAGCGCTGACCACCTCGGTGATCCCGGCCTGCCGATCAAGCGCAATATCGAGAACTACCTGGCGCGGGGCGGCATCCAGCTGGGTGACGGGGGACGAATGCTCATGCTGGCCAACGCCCGGGTGCTTGGCCACGTGTTCAACCCGCTCTCGGTCTTCTGGTGCTATGACGCCGGCGGCGTCCTCGTCTGTGTCGTCGCCGAGGTCCACAACACCTACGGCGAACGGCATGCCTACCTCCTGCGGCCAGACGAGACGGGGGTCGCCGTGACGGACAAGGAGTTCTACGTCTCCCCGTTCTTCGACGTCAGCGGCACTTACGGACTGCGGTTCACGCTGCGGCCGGACCTTGTCGCCACGACCGTGACGCTGCGGCGCCAGGGCGTTATGGCGTTCAGCGCAACCTTCCGGGGGCGCCCGGAACCTGCGACGCGCCCGGCCCTGGTCCGCGGCTCATCAGGCAGCCCTTCATGCCCCAGCGGATCTCGGCCCTGATCCGGGTGCATGGTATCTGGCTCTGGCTGCATCGCCTGCCCGTCCGCTCCCGGCCACCCCACACCCCACAGAAAGGGGTCTGATCATGACCGTTTCCGCCTCCTCCGTCCGGTGGCCCGTGGCCACCGCGCCACGCGCACCGCTGAGAGCCACTATCGCGCGGATGATCTTCGAGCATGCCGTCGAGCGGGTCCCGGTCCGGGTGACCTACCCCGACGGCCGTGTGCTCGGTGGCGGCTCGGAGAGCTCGCCCGAGTTCCAGGTCCTCCGTCCCCATGCCTTCTTCGCCCGGCTCGGCCGGGACGCGAAGGTCGGCTTCGGTGAGGCGTACATGGCGGGCGACTGGCGATCCGGGCCCGGCACCGACCTGGCCGACCTGCTGACGCCCTTTGCTGAGCGGCTGGCCAGCCTGGTCCCCGCGCCGTTGCAGAAACTGAGGGCCTTCGCGGACAAGCGCATCCCCCGTAACCTCCAGAACACTCCCGAAGGCGCACGCAGCAACATCGCCGCCCACTACGACCTGAGTAACGACCTGTTCGCCTGCTTCCTGGACCCGACGATGACCTACTCCGCGGCGTGGTTCGACGACAGCGAGCCCGTGCTGACCGCGACTCGGCTTGAGGAGGCACAGCTGCGCAAGATTGACGGGATTCTCGACCTCGCCGGCGTGCGCAGCGGCACCCGGCTGCTGGAGATCGGCACCGGATGGGGTGCGCTCGCGACCCGCGCGGCGCAACGAGGAGCCCAGGTCACCACCGTCACCCTCTCCCGGGAGCAGCTGGAGCTCGCCCGCGAGCGGGCCGGGACGGCTGGCGTGTCCGATCGCGTGGAGCTGCGACTGCAGGACTACCGCGAGGTCGAAGGTGAATACGACGCCATCGTCAGTGTCGAGATGATCGAGGCGGTCGGCGAAGCCTACTGGGCGGCCTACTTCGCCGCGCTGGACCGCCTTCTGGCGCCTGGAGGGAAGGTGAGCATCCAGGCCATCACCATGGCGCATGACCGGTTCCTCGCCACCCGGCGAAGCTTCAGCTGGATTCAGAAGTACATCTTCCCCGGCGGGATTATCCCGTCATTGAAGTCGATCGATGACACTCTGGCCGCGCACACCACCCTGCGGGTCACCCAGCGGCGTGAGCTCCGGGCGCATTACGCCCGGACCCTGTACCTGTGGCGGGAGCGCTTCAATGATGAGTGGCCGAACATCCACTCCCAGAGGTTCACCGAGACCTTCCGCCGGATGTGGAATTTCTACCTCGCATACTCCGAGGCGGGCTTCCGCAGCGGTTACCTCGGCGTGAGCCAGCTCAAGCTGAGCCGGGAGCCGGCATGGAGCTGAACGGCAAGGTCGCCTGGGTCGTCGGCGCCTCAAGCGGGATCGGCGCGGCGGCCGCCCGGGAACTCGCCCGCCGTGGAGCCACCGTCGCCATCTCGGCCCGCCGCGATCACCAGCTCCGGGAGGTGTCGGGCGGGCACATGCTCGTCGTGCCACTCGACGTCACCGACGCTGCGTCGGTCGCGGCCGCTGCCGCCCGCGTACAGGAAGAGCTCGGCCCCATCGACCTGGCCGTGCTGGCGGCCGGCTACTGGAAGCAGATGGACCCGGAGCACTGGGACACCGAGGCCTTCGACCAGCACATCCGGGTCAACCTCACCGGGATGAGCAACTCCATCGCGGCCGTGCTGCCCGGCATGCTGGGACGACATCGCGGCGTCATCGCCGGCATCTCGTCCGTGGCCGGATACCGCGGGCTGGCCGGGTCCGAAGCCTACGGCGCAACCAAGGCGGCGCAGATCAACCTGCTCGAGTCCCTGCGCGTCCACATCGCCCGGACCGGGGTGCGCGTGACGACGATAAGCCCGGGCTTCGTCCGCACCGACCTCACGGCGGGCAACTCCTTCCCCATGCCCTTCATCATCGATGCCGACCAGGCCGCACGATCCATCTGCGACGGGCTGGAGCGTGAGCGCACCGAGATCGTCTTCCCCGCCCGGATGGCGCTGCTGATGAAGACCGCGCGCCTCGTCCCGGCCCGGGCATGGACCGCCCTGTGGGCCCGCACCTCGCTCTCCTGACCCGCACGCAGGCCCCGGATCACTGGCCCGCGACCGAAGAACCGAAGGACACGCCATGAGATTGCAGAAGACCGTCGTCGTCGACAAGCCGCGGGACGCGGTGTTCGGCTACCTCTCCGACTTCACCACCACAACCGACTGGGATCCGGGCACCGTGGTCACCGTGAACCAGCACGGCGACGGAGGGGTCGGCACCACCTATCTCAACACCTCGACGTTTCTGGGCCGGGAGACCCAGCTGACCTACGTCGTGCGCGAGTTCGTGCCCGGTGAGCGCATCCGGCTCCGCGGGGAGAACAACACGGTCATCGCCTCCGACACTTTGAGCTTCCGCAGCATCGGTGCAGGCACCGAGGTGACCTACACAGCCGAGTTCACGTTCAAAGGGCCGTCCCGTCTCCTCGCCCCGCTGCTCAGGCCCGCCTTCGAGCGGCTCGGCAAACAAGCGCAGACAGGCATGCGCAAAGCGCTAAACCAGCTCTGACCACCCCGCTCCGTGCCCAAGGTCCCGCCGGCAGCGGGCGCCCCGGCGCACCGCCGCGACCGGCCCGCACCAGATCCGGCACCCCAGGTGAATCGGCCGGGACCATTTGCCGGGGAGTGGTGACATCTGTCCCTGCCTGGCGATCGTGCACGAGGCCTACCGTCGTAGCGGTTACAGATCCGACGGAGGCCACGATGGCACTCACCGATTCCGCCCGCCGTCCGTCCGCGGGCGCGCGGCGGGCCGGCGACTGCATCGCGATCGCGTTCAGTGCGGCGCTGCTGTTCGTTCTCAACGGCTGGCCGGGATGGCAGGCGATACCGTTCCTGACCAGCGACACCAGCCAGGTGCTGTGGCTGGTCAACCTCTCGCTGGCGGCAGGGATGGCCGCCAATGCCGTCTACGTGGCCCACGATCCGCCGTGGCTGAAGTCGCTCGGCGACCTGGCAACGACCGGGATCGGCCTGGCCGCCGTGATCCGCGTCTGGCAGGTGTTCCCGTTCGCCTTGTCGCCCGGCTGGTCAACGGCCGTGCGTGTCCTCCTGGTCGTCACCGTCGCGGGTTCCTGCATCGCGCTGGTGGCCCAGATCGGTTCGCTGGCCCGCTGGTTCACGGGCCGCACCCCGCATGGCGGCCACATGCGCACCGGACATTGATATCGCGCTGGCCCTGGGAATCGGCCCAAGAAGGTAGAGAGGACCGGGACCGGTGGCGGAAGTGAGAGGCCGGTGCCTCACCAGCCGAGTTCGCTGAGCCGATCGTCGTCGATGCCGAAGTGGTGGGCGATCTCGTGGATGACGGTGCGGCGGACCTGGTCGGCGACCTCCTGTTCGGTGCAGCAGATGGCGCAGATTGCCTGGTGGTAGATGGTGATGCGGTCGGGCAGGACCCCGGCGTACTGCGACGTGCGGCTGGTGAGCGGGATGCCCTCGTATAGCCCGAGCAGGCCGGGCGGCCCCGCGCCGTGCTCGACGGTCACCGCGACGTTGCGCATGAGCTGGCCGAGCTCCTCGGGCAGCCCGTCCAGCGCGGTGACGACCATCTCCTCGAAACGGCCGGGATCGACCTCGATCACCAACCCATTGTCCGGCCCTTTGCGAACCGAAGGAGCCCGGGAAACCCTCTGAGAAGGAAGGGGGCAGCCGCTACCCCTCGCTTATGGCCACCGATCTAGTCAAGCCGTTCTCCGACGACGACTTCCGCCGGGTCCTGTGTGTGGCTGCTGACGGCCGGGGACCCGCGGCCGACACATGGCGTGGATGTCACCGGCGAGCCGCTGGAACACGGTATCGCCTCTCTGGAGGCGCATGCGCAGTACCTGGCGGCCCTTCCGGGCCACCCCCCGCCCCGGCTCATGATCACGGGCATCACCGCAATCCAGGGACGCGCCATGGGCGTGCCGAACGCGGTGCTGTTCCGGGCATGGGACTTCCAGGCCCCGCCGCCGATCGCCCTCGAGGCGATGAGGATGGGGCAAGGCGGCTGACCCGGCTGAAGACGGTTGGGGCGGGCGCTCAGGCATAGGTGATCACCACGTTGGCTGTCCGAGCCGGGATCGGCACGTCTTGGCCGCCTGCCGGGCTCGGAGCGCCGTCGATGGTCACAGCCTGAACCGTTCCCAGGCGGCAGGGGTAGATGAAGGATACGTTCGCCGGGGGTGACTGGGTGATGTCGATTGTTACGGTCTTGGCGGCGTCATCGTGGCGGAGGGTGTAGCCGAATGGAACGCCGAAGATGGTCGGGGCGTTGCTGATCGTGATTGCTCCGTTGCCGGTGAGCCAGTGCGGTGGCACGCCGGCGGCGATGAAGATGTGGGGGTTGCCGTCCTCGTCGGCCTCGAAGAAGCCGATGTCGCGGAGCAGGAGGTTGAATTCTGCCGCCGCCCATCCGTGCGGGATATCCCCCATGTACCACCACCGGTCCGGCACCCGCGCGAAATCGGTGGCGATCGGGTAGCAATGCTGCTCGTTCCAGGCGCCCTGAACAACCTCGTCCCGCTGCGGGCCGCCGACCTGCGAGACGGTGGCGTAGGCGGCGTCCCCGATCGCCCAGGCCAGGCAGGCGTCCATCCTGGCGACGTCGCCTATCAGCAGGAACGCGTGAGCCAGTTGAAGTGTCAGGTAGCCACCGTAAGCATTCCATGCGGCGTCGTGGCGGAACCCGCCGGCGACGAAATGCGCCCAGATCGTCTCAAGGGTCATGCGGGCGGCCTGATCGATGTCGCCGCCAAGCTTGGCGCCCATGTACAGCCGGCAGGGATGGAAGTACGCGACGGCTCCGATCATGGTGGAGTCGAGCCGTCCGACGTCGGCTGGGCCGGTCGGGATATAGGTCTCCCATTGGCCCATCGCTTGCTGCTGCCCGAGCACCCAGCGGATGGAGTTGGCGGTCGCAGCCCGCAGGTCATCGTACGCCGCCCAGATCTCCTGGCTTTCGCGGGCGCCGAGCCGGTCCGCGAGCCGGGCCGCCTCGTAAAGGCCGGCCACTCCCCAGAAGTCGTCCCAGTAGTGCGGCTTGCCTTTGTCCCCTAGGTGCTCGGCGCTCCAGCCCGACAGGAGCAGGCCGTACGGGCTCCGGTTGTCGCGGATCCACCGGGCCCCTTCGACGACGTACGGAGAATAGATGCGAGCGCCGAAGGCCGCCGCCGACCCGGATATCCGGTCAAAGCGGCCGAACGCCCATAGTGCCTCGCCGTTGGAGTCCCACTCCAGGTCATTTTTCTCGTGATCGCCGCCGAAGAACCCGTGCAAGGCGGCGGTCGACGACCCGACGGTGCCAGGGCCGGCGTTGAACATGCTCGGATAGGTCGTACCGAACTGGACACTGGGTATCCCCGAGTCGCCGGCCAGTGCGCAGGCGATACCCTCGACCGACGAGTCGCGGAACCAGAACGAGTCGTAGATGGTAGGTCCCGGGTGGATCTCGCCGCCGTCGCTGAGAATCATCAGGTGGGCACGGCACAACCGGAATTGCCTGAACAAATGGGCAACCAGCGGCGGCAGCCCGATCTGCGTCCCGCTGTTGTCCAGCTTGCTCACCCAGAAGGCACGGTTGGCCGCCTCAAGCGCGTCAGCGGTGTCAGCCCGTATCTCGGCCAGGTCGGACGCGCCTCGGAAATCGTCGACGGGCAGCCGGATGTCTACGCTGAATGTCGCGCCCGCTGCCAGGTTGAACGGCCAGGCGAACACTGCGGTGCACATGGAGGCGTTGTAATCCGTGGCCGTGTCGGCACCGTTGAGACGGCCTGTGGTGGCCAGGTCGTGGAACGGGTTGTTGCTCAGGTAAAAATCTGGGTCGCCAGAGGAGGCATTGCCGTACAGGCCAAATGCGGCCGGGACGGTATCGAAAACGGGCCCCCAGCTGTTATTTACCATTACCCGGTCTTCGGCGCCCAGATACTGGAGGTAGGAGATCTGGCGATCAGGGAGATAGCGGCCGGCCCGGTCGTGACGCTGGAAACTGCTGGGCCCCATGGGCAAGATGGCGCAGCACAACCACCCTTGACTCGGCTGAGCTGGGGAGCTGACAGACAAGCGGTCTAGGACGATGGCGCGCTGCCGGGCCCCTACGGTCGTGGCAAGTGCCTTCTGGGTAAGGATGATGCCGGTGTCGGTGGTATAGCTGGTGATAACGACCGGCAGGTATCCGGCATCCATTTGCTGGGTCAGCGCAGCCGGCGGCTCGTCGGCCTCCACGCGCTGGGGCAGATGCAGGCGCCCGGCCGCGGGCTCGAAGACAAATGCGGCCACCGCATATGCCTCGTACACAGGCTCGATTTCGCCTGCCTGCCCGACCAGGTTCTTCTGGCCGATGTCCTTGACGCCGACCATATTCCAGTACCGATACAGGGCGTTGGACGACAGCGCCGCCTCTTTCGAGTCGAAAAGACCGCCGTCGTAATTGTCAATCCACCGCCGCAGCGCCTGCTTGATCCACCACGGGATGGGATACGGATCCTGCCGCGCCCATACCCGCCACATGACCTCGTAGAACATCCATTCTTGGTTTAGCGGCACTGCACTCGCCTCCCGTGGGTCCCCTTCGAGTAGATACGGCGCGACATGCCGATTGTGCCCGATTGCACTGGCGGCTAACAGTTTTTTTACCTACAATTCTTTCTCGCGTTTCGGTCCGCAACTCCCAAGACGAGTGCGGACACGGCAGACTGAGACCGAGCAGTACGACCCGTTCCACGGGCTCCGCAGCGCCTTGGTCTTCGACCCGGCGACGCTGGCCTGGACCGCCGCACCGGACATGGACGGCGGCCGCTGGTACCCGGCGCTGGTGGGTCTGCCGGACGGCCGCGTCCTGGCCATCTCCGGCCTCGGAGAGGACGGCAACCTCAATCTGATACCGGAAACCTACACCGACGGAGCCGGCTGGACCGACTCTTGCCTCACCAGGGCCCTGGCCTCAGTACGCGAACATTTTCGTCCTGGGGGACGGCCGGGTCTTCTACTGCGGCGGCCAGTACGGCGGCAACAACGGGGTACGTCCGACGATCTGGAACCCCGCCACAGCAGCCACGAGCACCGTTCCCGGCCTTCCCGTACCGGACATGCGCAACCAGTCGGCCAGCGTGCTGCTTCCGCCCGCCCAGGACCAGCGCGTCCTGATTGCCGGGGGCGGCGGCTCCGACATGCACAACCAGGCGCCCGCCATCGCCGACACTGGGATCGCGGACCTGTCCGCGGCCCTGGCCGTGACGGGCCATCGGCTGGCATGCCGATGGGACCAGTCACCAGGGGCTGGCGCGAGCCGACGCCAGGTGCCGCTTCTTGCACCCCCAGGCGCTGTTGCCTTGTCCGCGCACCGGGCTGTCGCAGGGGCTCGTTTGACGCTCGGGCGGACGGAGTAGAACTGCTTGTTAGGTGTCGGCCCTGCGGACATCACGGCTACGCTGAGGAAGAGAGCGCGAAATGACACAACCAGGCAGGCCCGCAGTATTTGTTCATGGCCTATGGCTGCATGCCAGCTCGTGGGGCCCGTGGCTAGAACTGTTCCAGGAGGCAGGCTACGCACCGACAGCGCCGGGCTGGCCAGGTGACTTGGACACGGTGGAGGAGAGCCGCCGGGACCCCAGCCAGGTGGCGGGCAAGGGCATCGACGATGTGGTCGACCACTACGCCCGGATCATCCGCGGGCTTGAGGCCCCTCCGGTCGTCATCGGCCACTCCTTCGGCGGCCTCATCGCGCAACGGCTGCTCGGCCAGGATCTGGCCGCTGCCGCAGTGGCGATCGACGCCGCGCCCATCAAGGGCGTGCTCAGCCTGCCTGTTTCCGCGCTGAAAGTCGCTTCGATCGCGCTGCGCAAGCCAGCCAACCGCAACCTGGCGATATCGCTCACCGCGGAACAGTTCCGGTACGGCTTCGGGAACGCGCTTCCCGAGCAGGAGTCAGCTGAGCTGTACGACCGCTGGACAGTGCCCTCACCGGGCAAGCCACTGTTCGAAGCCGCCCTGGCGAACTTCACCCCGCGGTCGCCAGCGAAGGTGAATACCGGAAACAAGACCCGCGGGCCGCTGCTGCTCACGGCCGGGGGCAACGATCACACCGTACCGGCGGCTATCACGACGTCGACCCGCAAGCTTTACCACAAATCACCGGCCATCACCGACTTCATCGAGTTCCCGGATCGCGGCCACTCGCTGACAATCGACCACGGCTGGCGCGAGGTCGCGCAGGCAGCGCTGGACTGGCTCAGGCAGCGGTCAGTCTGACCGCTCATCCCGCCGGTCGCACAGCAGGTGCAGGGCGCCCGGAACCGCTCTTGAGCCACATCCTCACCGGTGGGCTCCGGCAGGGCGCCGGCCGTTCGTGAGCCAGAACACCCGCAAAGTGACGGCAGGGTGGCCGCGGCTGCGCTGGCTGGCGGGCGGATTGTGGCTGGCGGCGAGGGAGGGAGCCAAGATGATGATAAGCAAGGTCGTGTACCGGCTCGGGGCCGTGGCGGTGGCGGCTCTGGCGGCCTGGGTGGTGTGGCTGAGCTGGCGGGCCTCTGCGGCGGCCGACCCTCAGACCGTAACCGACCGGGTCCGGGTCCTGGTGGGGGCGGCTGCGCTGGTCGTGCTGCCGTGGGTGGGCCGGCGGCGCGGCTGGTTCGGCCCGGCCGGCAGCAACATCACGGCGCGGCTGGTGCGCCTGGCGGGCTGTGCGGCGGTCTGCGGCCTGGGCACGGCCGTCGTGCGGATGGACAGTCACCTCGGCCTCGGCCCCCATGGCCCGGGCCCGTTCAGCCTGCCCCGTGAGATCGCCGCGGTCGTGCTGCTGGGCGCCGCGCTGGCAGCGCGCGCCGTGGTCCAGGCCAGATGGCCCGATGCCGAGGCCAGCACGCTGTGGGCCTCTACCGGGATGGCGGGCGTGTTCGTGTTCGCGCTCCTGCCGCTCCAGGCGCTCGCGATCGTCTACGTGGCCGGGATCCTCGCCGTGACATCGGCGCGGTCGCCGGCCGCAAACGCCTCCCTCGCCGCCGGCGCGATCGCCGGCCTGGCCGCGGGCCTGGCCGTCGACGGGCTAGCGACGCCAGACGATCGCTATGTCGGCCCGCTGGTCCTTGGCATGCTCGTCCTGACGTTCCTGTTCGCCGCCCTCGCGGGCGTGGCGGCGGCCTGGCTGCTGCCAGGTACCGGGGACCCGCAGGAGCTGCCGACCGAACAGCCGTGCACCGGGCACCGGGCTTGCGCTGCGTCATGGCCAGTTGCCCGTGATCGAGTCGAGGACAGCCGAGGCGTACTTCGCCGGAGCCTCCTCCCAGACGAAGTGCCCGGCATCGATGATCACGAGGCGGCTGGTGGCCAGCCGCTGCTCGAGAAACTCCGCGTTGGGGAGCGGGACTACGCGGTCGTGGCGGCCGTTGATGATCGTGACCGGCACCGCGATCTGCGGCAGCAGCCCGGCAAGCACGGGCAGTTCCTCGGGATACCTGCGGACATAGCGCATCGACTCGGCGAAGCGATCGCCGTCGTAGCAGGCCAGGTAGTCCGCGCGGATGTCGTCGGATACCCCGCCAGCGATGGTGTCCAGCGCCGCGCTGACGATCACGCGCGGGTCCATCCTGCGGTACTTGTCGAGGTCGGGGTCGAGGACCCACGATGCCAGCGGCTCACCGAGCTGGATCGGAACCGCGGCTCCGCCGGTGCCCACGATCGCGCTGGCGATCCGCTCCGGATGTGCGGCCGCCGCGAACAGGGCAGCCGCGGTTCCGACGTCTGGCGCGACGATGTGCGGCGCGCCCAGATCCGCCTCGGCAATGAGCCGGGCCAGGAACTCACCCATCGCTCGCGGAGACAGGAGGTCCTCTCGGCGCTCGGATGCGCCGAAACCCGGCAGGTCCACGGCGAACAGGCGGGCGTGCTCGGCAAGCGAGGCCCAGATCGGCGCGAACGCGTAGACGCTCTCCGGCCACGGACTGGTAAGGACGACCGTCGGCTTTTGCGAGCTACCGCTGTCGGCGTATTCGGTCCGTCTTCGAGCCAGTGTCGCTGTCGTTGGCATCGGCATCCTCCGATCGGTCCGTCCTTCGAGCCAGCGAACACCCTGCCCAAGTCCCTGGTAGTCCGATCCGCTGGCGGTGCTGCCAGACGCTGTGCGTTGGATCTGTTTCTGTGTCAGAGGGCTCCGATGCGGTCGCCGAGGTCGAGTTCGAGCGGGCCACGGGTCTGCAGGCCCTGGGTGAACAGGGCGGCCGTGCGGCCCTTGGCCGTGTCCGAGGCGACCAGCTGGTGGAATCGCCGGGCGTCGGCGCGGATTGCGCCCGCGCCGGGCATGGTCAGCTCGTTGAGCACGCGCTTGGCAGATCGCACCGCGTCGGCGGGGAACGACGCGATGCGCCGCGCGAGCCGGGCCACGAACGCGTCCAGGTCGGCGTCCGGCAGGGCCCGGTTGATCCAGCCGTACCGTTCGGCCTGTTCGGCGCTGAAGTCGTCCGCGCCGAGAATCGCCTCCATGGCCCGGCCCCGTCCCAGCAGCCGGGCCAGGTGCTGCACGCCGCCCGCGCCTGGGGTCGTGCCGACGCCGACCTCGATCTGTCCCAGGATGGCGTTCTCCCGCGCGGCGAACCGCATGTCGCACGCCAGCGCCAGTTCGCTGCCCGCCCCGCGGGCCCGGCCGCGGAGCTTCGCGATCGTCACGACCGGCAGCTCGCTGAGCTTGTGCCACAACATGCCCAGGGACGCATCGTCCGGCCCGCCCGCCTTGGCCGCTTCGGCGGTGTACTCCGCGACCTTGGTGAGGTCGACGTGCGGGACGAAATAATCCGGGTCGGCGCTCTCCAGCACCATGACCCTGGTCTCCTGGTCGGATTCCAGCGCGCCGAGTAGTCCGACCAGGTCGCGCACCAGTTCCGGTCCGATCAGGTTCATCGGCGGCGCGTCAATCACCACGCCGAGCACCCCCTTGTCGCCCGGGGCGACCCGCAGCGTGCGGTACACCTGAGTCATCACCAGCTCCTCTGCAACTCGTGCTTGTGGGCCCCGCGAGACTGTTGTGCCCGGCCGCTGGCGGGTTGGCGTTGTGGGCGGCCCGGCCAGGAATTGCGCCGCCCTCGAAGTCCCTGGTCAGTTCCTGGCCGGCAGGGCGGGGGCGAAGAAGTCGGTGAGCAGCTGGTTGACGCGCTCGTGCTCGTCGTGATGGACCCAGTGCGAGGCGTCGGGCAGGCGCTCAACGCGGTCCAGGTTGGGCACGTCGTCGCGGTCGGGCTCGGCTAGTTCTTCGCCGAGGTAGCGATCCCGCTGGCCCCAGATGACCAGGGTCGGCGCCTTGATCGGGCGAAGCGCCGCCTCGGCCTTCTTGGGCGGGGTCCGCACCGAGGACCGGTAATAGTTGATCATCCCGGTGGCTGCGCCGGGCTGCGACCACGCCTCGACGTACCGGTCGATCTCCTCCGGTGTGTAAGCCGGGTGGGCGTCGCGCAGGAAGTGCCGGAAGAAATGCCAGTTGTCGCCGTGCACGACGGCCTCGGGCAGGTCCGGGAGGTCGAAGAAGAAGAAGTACCAGGACTTGCGGAGCTGGCCCGGGTGGTGCAGTCCCTGCGATAGCTTCCGCGGATGGGCCGCGTTGAGGATGGCCAGCCGGTCCACGACCTCGGGGTGGTTCATCGCGGTGGCCCACGCGATGCTTCCGCCCCAGTCGTGACCGGCCAGCAGCGCGGACTCGGCGCCGCGTTCGTGGACCAGATCGCGGATGTCGGCGGCGAGCTTGCCGGTGTCGTAGGCCGCGACGCCGTCCGGCTTGGAGGACAGGTTATAGCCGCGCGTGTCAGGTGCGACGACCCGGAATCCCGCCGCCGCAAGCGGCTTGATCTGCCGCCGCCAGCCGTACCAGAACTCGGGGAAGCCGTGCAGCAGGACGATCAGCGGCCCCTCGCCAGCCTCGACGTAATGCAATCGCTGGTCGCCGATCTCGGCGTAGCCCTCACGAAGCTCGCCGCTTGCGCGGTCATCGGTCGTGCTCATTACCGCCTCCCTGGGGTTGGGTCAGGGATGACGCTACGCTCTCAGCCGCTGCATCACCCCAGGGGAACACCCTGGTTTTCCCCAGGGAACAACCCGGTGGTGAGCGTCCCCCCTTGCCCGGTGCCGGTCACGGGCATACAGTGGCCGACAAAGCCCTAAAGTACTACTTCGTACTTTTGATGTAGGCCCAGTCAGTGCATGCAGGCATTCGCGCTCCTTGAACATGAGCGGCCCAGCCACCAGAGGGACAGCCGGCGTCAGCCGTGAAGGGAGATGGATGCATATGACTTGGAGCGAATGGCGGGCACGCACTCGGCTAGCGGCAGCCGGAGTCACCCTGGGTACCCTGGTCGTGGCCGCGCCCGCTGCGAGCGCGAGCATCCTCGGCGGCCAGGTGGCCACCAGCGCCCGCGGACCGGTAGCGGGCACCGCCAATGGGGCAGTTCGCGGCCTGGCTAACGGCGCGGTCAATGAATTTCTCGGCATCCCGTATGCCGCCCCACCGGTCGGCGCGCTGCGGTGGCGGCCGCCACAACCCGCCGCCAGCTGGCCTGGCATACGCGACGCGACCCAGTTCGCGCCGCACTGCCCGCAGCCGCCGACGCCTTTCGGCCACGCCAGTATGTCGGAGGACTGTCTCTTCCTGAACGTCTTCACGCCAAGCCGCCAGAACGCTGGTTCACGCCACCCCGTCATGGTCTGGATCCACGGTGGCGCGCTGGTGACCGGCGAAAGCGATGACTACGCCCCCGCAAAGCTGGTGGAAGACGGCGTAACCGTGGTCACCATCAACTACCGGCTCGGTGCGCTCGGCTTCCTGGCGCACCCGGCACTGGCCGACGCGAACGGCCAGGCGGGTGACTACGGCCTCATGGACCAGCAGGCCGCCCTGCGCTGGGTACAGCGCAACATCGCCAGCTTCGGCGGCAACCCAAACCACGTCACTATCTTCGGTGAGTCCGCGGGCGGCCTGTCAACGCTGTCACAGGTGGCATCGCCGCAGGCCAGGGGACTGTTCCAAAAGGCGATCGTCGAGAGCGGGTCCTACAATCTCACGCAGGCATCGCTCTCGAGCGCCGAGACAGCCGGTGCGGGCTTCGCGACCAAGGCGGGATGCGCCAGCCAGACCGCGGCCTGCCTGCGGAGCCTGCCCGTCTCGACCATCCTGGCCAACGAGAACACGGCCGGCTACACGCCGAACATCAACGCCGAGGTGCTGCCGGAGACACTGAAGGCCGCTTTCGCCACCGGCAACTTCAACCGCGTCCCGATCATCAACGGCACGAACCGCGATGAATGGCGGCTGTTCGTGGCGCTCAGCGAACTGGCGGGCAGCCCGGTCACAGCGTCGAACTACCAGAGCATGATCTCCTCCACGCTCGGAGTCTCCCCGGCGGTGGCGACCGTCATCGCGGCTAAGTACCCGCTGAGCGCGTTCCCCAGCCCATCCGTCGCCCTCGGCGCGGTCGGCACCGACGCCATCTTCGCGTGCCCCGCGCTGACCATCGATCAGTCCATCTCGCACTTCGTGCCGACCTTCGCCTACGAGTTCAATGATGAGAACGCCCCGGAGAACTTCCTTCCCCCGGTCAGCTTCCCCTACGGTGCCGCCCACACGTCCGAGATGCAGTACCTGATGGACCTGCCGACGGCCGCGTTCCCAGGGACACTCTCGGTACAGCAGCAGCAGCTGGCGACGATCATGAAGGGCTACTGGACGAATTTTGCCAAGCGCGGATTCCCCTCCTCGTTCGGCACCCCGTTCTGGCCGCTCTTCAACAACCTCACCCAGAAGATGCAGTCGCTGGCGCCACCCACACCGCAGACCGAGACTGACTTCGCGAACACACACAACTGCGCGTTCTGGACCGCCCTGGAAGCGAGCTAGTCACAGCGGCCGTCAGTTGATGTCGGATCCGGGGGCCCCGCCCGCCGGGATCGACGATGCAGTCCGCGCCAGTGCCCAGCTCATCCTCGGGCAGTCCAAAGTCTCGCCAGTACGCATCCCAGCTGGCGAAGCCATCTGGGGGTGGTTCTCTGACACCGCCCCGCCCGCCCTACCGGCGGCAGAAGAGTACCTGTCTATATGCGGGCTTGCTCAGAGACGCCTGACGGCAATGAGGAGAGCGCGGCTCGCTACGCTTTACTCGTGAGGACGGCCAGTACACCGGGCAAGCCGGATCCGTGGACTTGCGGACTGCGCACGCAGTGACATGGATGTACTGACCAGCCGGATTCTGCTGCGGCCTGCTGACCCGGACCGGAGCCGCCGTTTCTACCACGATGTGCTGGGTCTGGCGATCTACCGGGAGTTCGGCTCTCCGGCCGACCCTGGAGTGGTGTTCTTCCTCGGCTCGGGATTGCTGGAAGTGTCCGGCCGAGCTGGGGGCCCCGCCGGGGACTCGGTGATGATCTGGCTCCAGGTGCGGGATGTTCGTGCTGAGCATGAACGGCTGGCCGCGGCCGGCGTGCGTGTTCTCCGAGAGCCCACGACCGAGCCCTGGGGATTGATCGAGATGTGGATCGAGGATCCGGACGGCGTCCGGATCGTTCTGGTCGAGATTCCCGTCGATCACCCGCTCCGCCGCGACCCGCGGTGAGCACGGCACCGAACAGTCAGACTCCACCGCCGTCAGGGCCGAACGACCCGTGCCGGCCCGCGCCGGCCGCGAACCGGGCGGCGCCTGAGCCGGCCTCGTTCACCAGCGCGTGCTGCCCGTGCGCAAACTCCGATGCCAGGGCGGCGGCCTCGTCAAGGCCCTCCTGGTCCAGCACCGATGCGCGGTCGCTGCGCAGGCAGGTCTGCGGGAACGAGGCAAGCTGGGCCGCCAGCTCCTGCGCGGCGGCAAGAGCCTGACCGGCCGGTACCACGCGATTGGCCAGCCCGATCGCCGCCGCCTCCGCAGCGCCGACGGCGCGTCCAGTCAGGATCATGTCCATCGCCCGGCTGACCCCGATGAGCCGGGGCAGGCGCACGGTGCCGCCATCAATCAGCGGAACGCCCCAGCGCCTGCAGAAGACGCCGAACACGGCGGTCTCGTCCGCGATCCGCAGGTCGCACCACAGGGCCAGCTCCAGGCCACCGGCCACCGCGTACCCAGCTACCGCCGCGATGACCGGCTTGGACAGCCGCAGCCGGCTGACACCCATCGGCCCGTCGCCATCGGGCGCCACCGGGTTGCCACGCTCGGTGCCGATCGCGGTGAGGTCGGCGCCAGAACAGAAGACCCCGCCCTCACCGTGCAGGACGGCAACGGCGGCGCCCGGATCGGCGTCGAACGCGCGGAAGGTCGCGGCAAGCTGGGCGGCGGTTGGGCCGTCGACGGCGTTGCGGCGGGCAGGGCGGTGCAGGAAAACGGTGCTGACGGGCCCCGACCGCTCTACCCGGACCGCCTGATCGGTCACCACCGCGCTCTCCTCGATTGTCCGCTGGCACGGACGCTACCGTCCCGGCTGGCTAGTTGTCGAAACTGCGCTGCGGCATGAGAGTAAGTGACCATGAGTCGCAAAGCTCGCTGTTCTCGTCGTTCGGTGAGTGTCAGTGACAGACTCGGCGCGTGAGCTTCGGGTGATCCGGGCTCACGGGAACCGTGGATGATTTCCCGGGACGGCCTCGGGTTAGGGAGCGCGTGTGGATCAGCTCAGTCTCGGAGTGATATCGCGGTCACGGAAGGAGAACGAGCGGCGGCTCCCGATCCATCCGCTGCACGTCGAGCGGATTGATGCTGACCTGCGGGAACGTGTTTATCTCGAGCGCGGCTATGGCGAGCGGTTCGGTGTGCCCGATGAGCAGCTGGCATCGTGCGTGGCCGGGCTTCGCACCCGTGCGGAACTCCTCGCAGAATGCGATGTCATCCTGCTGCCCAAACCGCAGCCCCAGGACCTCGCGCAGATGCGGGACGGGCAGGTCCTGTGGGGCTGGCCACATTGTGTCCAGGACGAGGAGATCACCCAGCTGAGCATCGACCGGCGGCTGACCCTGATCGCCTTTGAGGCCATGAACCACTGGGATGCCGATGGCTCGTTCGGCTTGCATGTCTTTCACAAGAACAACGAACTGGCCGGTTACTGCTCGGTGCTGCATGCCCTGGAGCTCATCGGGACGACGGGTGAATATGGCCGCCGGCTCCGGGCGGCCGTCATCAGCTTCGGGGCTACCGGCCGGGGCGCGGTGACGGCCCTTAACGCGCACGGCGTGAACGACGTTGACGTCCTGACCCATCGCGACATCACCGCCGTCGCCTCCCCCATCCACTCGGCGCGCATGGTGCACTTCGAGCAGGACACCGGCGACCCCAGCCGCTGCCACGTGCTGCGCGGGGGCAGCCGGATACCGATGGCGGCCTTCCTCGCTGAGCACGACATCGTGGTCAACTGCGTGCTGCAGGACACCGACGCACCGCTGATGTTCGTCCCCACCAGCGACCTGGGCTCGTTCGCGCGCGGCAGCCTCATCGTGGACGTGTCCTGCGACGAGGGCATGGGCTTCGGCTGGGCGCGCCCCACAAGCTTTGCCGAGCCCATGGTCATGGTCGGCGATAACGTCTGCTACTACGCCGTGGACCACAGCCCGTCGCACCTGTGGAACTCCGCTACCTGGGAGATAAGCGAAGCCCTGCTTCCGCACCTGCGCCCGGTGCTCACCGGCCCCCCGGCGTGGGACGCGAACCAGACGATCCGGCGGGCCATCGAAGTCCGCGACGGGATCATCCGCAATCCACGCATCCTGTCTTTCCAGCACCGTTCGCCGGACTATCCGCACCCACCGCGCCTGCAGGAACGTCAAGCGGGCCACGACTGGCCCTGACATCACCCGCAGGACCAGGCGCAACGCGGCATGAGCTAGCCAAAGTGACCCCAGTGCGTGGCGATGATGAGAAGAAGCCCGCGAACGCGAGCGCGACACCCGGGTGCCGCGCAGCTCGCGCAGGTACCAGTGGCCCACGTCGTACCCCAGCGCCACCGGATCCGCGCGCAGTTGCCGTCGGGCCCAAGAGTGACCCTGCAGCCTGATCGTTGCCGCCATTCCTCGCGTCACCCCTCGCGGGTGATGTGCCCGGCCGGCGCCAGCGATGGAGTGCTGGAGTATCCAGCGAGGCCAGCGACCGCGCGCCGCAGCAAACCAGGGAGGTTCCCGTGACCGACGAAACTGCCGACACACCTGTCCTTGACACACTCGCCGACATGACCGCCGCATCGCTCGAGCACAACACGCTATCCCCGCGGGAGCTGATGCTCACGCGGCTGGCCGCGCTGATCGCGGTGGACGCGCCGCCTGCCTCCTACCTCCTGAACGCCGGGCCGGCCGGGGATATCGGGGTCACCGCTGAGGATGTGCAGGGAATAATGATCGGGATTGCCCCGGTGGTAGGCGCGCCGCGGGTGATCGCCGCTAGCGGGAACATCGTGCGGGCTTTCGGCTTCGCTATCGCCGTGGCCGAGTCCGAGCTGGTCGAAAGCCTTGACGACGGGACACGGTAGCGCCCCAGTCGGCGGCTGATTACTCCAACTAGCGCAGCGGTATCCCACCCACGCGGGCCCGGCCCGGATCGAATGAGCCTGGGCCGGGCCGCAATTCGCCCGCCGGTCAGCTCGTCATGCTGGCAAACATGCCGGGCTCGTAGGAACCCCCCTTTTGGCGTACGATCACGCCGAGCCGGTTGGCCGCGTTGATCATGGCGACCAGGGAGACCAGCGCGGCGATCTGGTCGTCGTCGTAGTGCTTGCGCACCTGGGCCCAGGTCTCGTCGGACACGCCGTGGTGGGCGTCGGCGAGCCGGGTGCCCTCTTCGGCGAGCGCCAGCGCGGCCTGCTCGGCCTCGGTGAACACGGTGGACTCGCGCCAGGCGGCGACCAGGTTGAGCCGGACCGCGGTTTCACCGGCGGCCGCGGCCTCCTTGGTGTGCATGTCGATGCACCAACCGCAGCCGTTGATCTGGCTGGCGCGCAGCGACACCAGCTCCTGCGTGGACTTCGGCAGTGGCGACTGGTGAATCACCAGGCTGGTGTGGGCGAACCGCTTGGCGAACTTGGCGGCGATCTCGTTGCCGAACATGTTGAACCGGGCGTCCATGACTTCGTCCTCACTCGTGGATTGCACTGAACGAACACGAGATGCCGGCAGCCCGGTCCTTGTGACAGCGCGGTTATGTGACGCGCTCCATAATCGGGTAGCCGCATCGTTGACATACGGCGCACCGCTGTTCACGATGCTGTCTCGCCGTCACGACATCCGGCGACGGGCAACAGGGACTGGCTGCCGTCCCGGTGTCACACAACGGCGGGGCCCGGCATCTGGTGGGTGACACAGTGGACAGCGAACAGGAGCCCTCATGTCCGGCACGTCGCAGACCGCACCCGACGATCGTGGCCGGGGCAGCAGCCGGGGCGATCGTCCGGACCCCGCCACCGAGGCGTTCCTCGCCCACCGCAACCTGCTGTTCACCGTCGCCTACGAGATGCTCGGCTTGGCCGCCGACGCGGAGGACGTCCTGCAGGAGACCTGGCTGCGGTGGGCGGGTGTCGACCTCGCCACGGTCCGGGATCAGCGTGCGTACCTGGTCCGGATCACCACCCGCCAGGCACTCGCCCGGCTGCGTACGCTCGGCCGCCGCAAGGAGTCCTACTTCGGCCCCTGGCTGCCCGAGCCGCTGCTCACCACGCCCGACGTGGCCGAGGACGTCGAGCTGGCCGACAGCGTCTCGATGGCGATGCTGCTGGTTCTGGAGACGCTCACACCGACCGAGCGGGCGGTTTTCGTGCTGCGCGAGGTGTTCGACCTCGGGTACGACGAGATCGCCGAAGCCGTCGACAAGAGCCCGGCCGCGGTCCGCCAGATCGCGCACCGGGCGCGGGCACACGTCGCGGCGCGCCGGCCGCGCGGGGCGGTTTCCCCGGCCGAGACCCGAGACGCGCTCGATGCGTTCCAGCGGGCGGCCGAAACGGGCGATCTGCAGGGCCTGCTCGACATCCTTGCGCCGGATGTCGTCTTCCTGGGTGACGGCGGCGGAATCAAGCAGGCCGCCCTGCGGCCCATCGTGGGGGCCGACAAGGTGGCCCGCGTGCTGGCCCCCGCGCTGGGCAGGATCGCCGCCGCAACGTCGCTGCAGCCGGCACAGGTCAACGGCTACCCGGCGCTGATCCTCCGGCTCAACGGCGAGATCAACACCGTCGTAGCGGTACGCATCGACGACGGCCTCATCACCGGCCTGTACGCCGTGCGTAATCCCGAGAAGCTGTCGCATATGGAGCAGGAGACCACCCTGCACCGCTGAGCCTGGGGCGCCGCGTGCATCTCGCCGAACCGCTAAAGCCCGCCAGGCGGCATGAGAGTGTGACCGGTTAAGAAACGTTCAGGTCCAAATTCGGAAGTCCCGCGTACACCTTGCCAGATGGTGATGGACTATTGATCATGACTTCTGAGTGGCTTAGTGGTGCTTTCACAGCTTTGGGTGCGGTGCTCGGTGCAGGCGCAACACTAACCGCTGGACTGATAGGTAACCGCACTCAACGAGGACTGGCGGAGGCAAGTCGCAAGGCGCAGATTGTTGAGACGCGACGCGAAGCCTACGCCGAATACCTGACCACGGTATACAATTTCATGGATGGGGCACGTGAACTCATCGCTAAGCTAGAGGAAAATGCTGACACGAGTGAGCGCGATGCCGCTCGTCGCGCCTACCTCAAGGATTGGGGCCAGCTGCAACCCGCATACGCGCCAGTCCTGGTTGCAGGACCAAGCCAAATTGAAAAGAGCGCTGAAAACTTGCGCTACTGCCTTGGTGACCTAGCGGATAAATGCGACGGATGGTATATGGCCCGAAAAAACGGTAACAAATTCCACGACGTGGGTAAAGCTCTAAACGCACAGCTGGCAGCCAGAGACGCCCGGTCCAAATTCGTCTCAGTTGCCCGGGATAACGTATACGGTTGAGTTGGTTTGTCGTATCACTTTTAACCTCCCCTCATCGGCAATGCTGGGCGTCTCCCGAGGGCCTGCCGCGGGAGACGCCGGGCTTGGTCAGATGCCCGGGGCCATGTGACTTCAATGCGGGGGAGCAGGATCCCCCAGCGACTCAGGATCCCCAGCCACTAGGGTACGAGGATGGCGCTTGCCCCCGGGCTGCTTTCTTTCGTGCAGATCGTCGTCGCCGACACTGATACAGCGATAGCGATGGGCAGTGGTGACGTGCCCGTGCTGGGCACTCCCCGGCTGCTCGCCCTCGCAGAGGCGGCGGCGGTGGCAGCCATCGGGCCAAGCCTGGAATCAGGCCTGACCTCGGTCGGCACTGCTGCTGCCCTGGAGCACAGGCGGCCTAGCCCGGTCGGGGCAGAGGTCGTGGTCGAGGCCGAACTGGCCGAGGTGGACGGCCGGCGGCTTTTCTTCAGGTTCATCGCCAGGCAGAAGCCGCCCCCCGGACCACCAGATGACGAAGATACCGTCATCGGCGCGGGCACCCTGGAACGGGTGCTCGTGGACAAAGACCAGTTCGTCAGCCGAGCCCAGCACGAGTGACCCAGGGTATTCGCGTCCTCAGCATCCGGCGACCTTGCTCTTCGGCGAGGTCGGAGATGTCCACGTTCCGGGTGGTTCCATGACAGGCTGGGTCAACAGCCCCGGAGCGGGGCGCACGTGGTCAAAGGAGAACATGATGAGCGTGTACAGGGTGACCGAGATCATCGGGACGAGCGGCACTTCATGGGAAGAGGCGGCAGCAGAGGCGATCAGGACCGCAGCCGGGACTATCCGCGATCTGCGGGTGGCCGAGGTCGTCAAGCTGGACATTCACCTGGACGAGGGCGGGGCTATTACCTACCGCACCAAGCTCCAGCTCTCCTTCAAGTACGAGCCCGAGCACTGATCGCGGCCTGGCGCACCGTATATCGGGCCGCCGATGCAGTTATCCCTCGGGTACCCAGGCGCGGGTGAAGGCGGACCAGCCGCCGTCGGTCGGGTACGCGGTGGTCCACACGGCGTGGTCGGTTCCAGCGGCAGCGACGTCGAAGTAGTTATCCGAGATCGTTACGGCCGCTGGCGCAGTTGACAGCCGCCCGCCGAGGCTCCTCCATGCCGTCAGCGGCTGGCCCGGCCGCCCCGCGAGCACCCGCAGTGGCCAGATCTGAGCGCACGCGCTGTATGGGCGCGCTGCTAGGCGACGGTCACCGGGAGGGTGTCGAAGCCGCGCAGGAGAAGCCTGTCCCGGCGGGTCGGTTCGCCCGCGGCGGCGATCTTCGGGAACCGGTTGAGCAGCCGGGGGAAGGCGACTGCGCCCTCGAGCCGGGCCAGCGCGGCGCCGATGCAGAAGTGCGCGCCGCCGCCGAAGCTGAGGGGGCCGCCGTCAGGGCGCATGGGATCGAACCTGGCTGGCTCGGTGAACCGGCGCGGATCCCTGTTCCCGGCCCCGAGCAGCGTGACCACCCCCGTTCCCGGGGACACCGGCACGCCGCCTACCTTCGTGTCGTACCCGAGGCGGCTGGTGAGCTGGACGGGCGAATCGAAGCGCAGTACTTCCTCGACGAGTGCCGATGGCGGTATTGAGCCATCCCGGACGCCTTCCACCGCCCACGGGTGCTGCAGGATGATCTGGAGGCCGTTGCCGAGCAGGTTGGTCGTGGTCTCGAAGCCGGCGACGAGCAGCAGCGTCAGGTTGTGCAGCAGTTCGGCATCGGTCAGCCTGCCATCGTCGGTGCCGCTGACCGCGAGCAGGTCGCTGAGCAGGTCGTCGCGGGGATCGGCGCGGCGCTTGGCCGCCAGCTCGGTGAAGTACGCGAGCAGGTCGACCGCCGCGGCGTTGATCGCGGGCAGAGTCTCAATGTCGGAAAATTCAAAGACGCCGGTCAGATCCCTCGCCAGGGGCCGGAATCCTTCCCGGTCCGCCTCCGGTATCCCGATCAGCTCGCAGATCACGGTGACCGGCAGCAGGTAGGCGAAGTCATGCATGAACTCGATGGCCGAACCATCCGCGCCGCGATCAGCCATGGCGTCGAGCAGCTGATCGGCCATCGCGGCGATCGCAGGCTCCAGGCCGGCGATGCGCCGGGCCGTGAACGTGCGAGCCATCAGGCTCCTGATCCGCGAATGCCGCGGCGCGTTCAGGTTCAGGATCCAGTCGGCCTCCTGGACAAACACCGGATTCGCCCGCCACGTGGGGAGGTCCTGGTCGAAAGTGGATTCGTCGGAGACGCGGAAGCCGGGATCGCGCAGCACGGAGTTTATGGCGTCGTAGCCGACCACCAGCACGTCGCCCGGGCCGAGCTCGATCACCTCGCCGATGTCGTGCAGCGCGGCGTACAGCGGATACGGATCTGCCCGCCCGGCGGGCGTGCCGAGCGCGGTGAGAATCTTCATCGCGTCCATGGTGCTGCTCCGTCCTTCCGGAGGCTGATGGCCCGTTGTCATGCGGCCGGGCGGGACCGTGGCTGGTGCCGGCGCCGCGCAGCAATGCTTACGCCACCTAGCTGAGACGATAAGTACTATCGCGTTTAATGTCCAGCTATATCGCGTTGCCCTCCGGAGTCCTGGCGCCCGCCGACCATGGTCAGTTCAACATCGGGCGTACCGGTAAGGCCACAACGCGTTCCCGCTACTGCTGGTCGAGCCACTCCTCGAACGTCGGACCGGCCAGCCGTGCCCCCGGGCGTCGGTGAACGCGAAGTGCGCGCTGGTGACCGCGGGGGCGGTCTCCGTCGCCCCCCACGATCCGGTGACCGGGACCTGGTGGCCGACCGTCCGCAGGGCGGCCTCGCCGAGCCGGTCACGCAGCCCCGCGGGCAGGGCCGCCGCCGCGTTGAACAGCAGCCGCAGCCGGGAGAAGAACCGCCCGGCGAACTCCAGGTCGGCTTCCAGGGCCGGAACGAGCTGCGCGTACCCGGCGGGGACGTTGAAGTACATCGTCGGCGGGACGTCGGTGAGGTTGGCGATCGTCTGCGCGAACATGCCGGGCGCGGGGCGGCCCGCGTCGACGTACAGGGTGCCGCCGGCGGTGAGCATCATGTTCACGTTGTGATTGCCGCCGAAGGTGTGGCTCCAGGGCAGCCAGTCCACGATCACCGGCCGCTCCGCCGCCAGGAACGGCCACGCCTGCCAGATCATCCGCTGGTTCGAGGCCAGCATCCGGTGCGTGTTCAGCACGCCCTTCGGGGTTCCCGTCGACCCGGAGGTAAACAAGATCTTCGCGACCGCGTCCGGGCTGAGCGAGGCGAAAGCCGCCGCCACCGCCGCGCCAGGCTCAGTATCAAGCAGAACAGACAGTTGCTCGGCCCCATCCCGGCTGCCCTTGCTGACGATCGCCGGAACGCCGGGCAGCGCGCCGAGCGCCGCCCCGAACAGGCCGGCGTCCTCGGCGAACACCGCGCCCGGGCGGATCAGGTCCGCGATCGCCCTGATCCGGGCGTGATCGCGGCTCTGCAGCGAGTACGCGACGCTTACCGGGGCCACCGGGATCCCGGCCGTCATCGCTCCCAGCGTCACCAGCAGGTGGTCCACGCTGTTGCCGGACAGCATCAGCAGCGGCCGCCCGGGCCCGAGACCGCGGTCAAGGAGCGCCTGCCCGACCGCGTTGGCCGCCGCCACCGCCGCGCCGTAGCTGACGGTCCGCCAGCCACCACCGGCCCGTTCGGCAATCAGCGGATGGTCTGCGCCGAGCCGGGCCCACTCCCGCATGCTGTGCACCACCGACACCGGATACTCGCCCAGCGGCTCCGCCGAGCGCAGCACGATCGCGCCATCGGAGTCCGCCGCCTCGGCGATGATCCGCGGCGGCGCGAACAGAGGTTTCGGCAGCGCGGCATGTGCGTCCATGGTTCGCTCCCTCGCGCCCGGGCTGCCAGTGGCGGCCGTTAGTCAACTAACACGTCTTTATCCAGCACTTCTTTGTAGCGCTTCTCATCCGCCGCCGGCAATTCTCCGCGCGGCCACTTATGCTGGACGCTCCACAGCCGGTTCAGTCGGCGTGGAACATCTCCTCGACCGGCTCCGGGCGCCCGCGCGCTGGCGCTTCTCTTCGAGGCCTCGTCCCAGCCCGCTTCATAACCAAGCGGCCGCCGGGGAAGCCATATAGACTTAATCATGGCAGTTTATGATTTGCTCGCCCGGCATTACGATGTTGTGACTGGTGATTCCGCTGCCGAAGCGGGGTTTATTGACAGTGTTGTTAAGCACGCTCACGGCCAGGCCGTGACGTTGCTGGAGGTTGCCTGCGGAACGGGCGGAATAATTGCCGCGCTAGCGGACAGGTATCGGGTGAGCGGCCTCGATATATCGCCGGGTATGCTGGCTGTTGCCGGAAAGAAGCTGCCCGCGGGAACCCCGCTGCATCTGGCCGATATGAGCTGCTTTGAGCTGAACGTTAAATTCGACGCCATCATTTGTGTCTACCACGGCATCAATCACCTGCTCGACTTCTCAGCCTGGGAGAACTTTTTCGACTGCGCGTGCCGGCACCTGAACGACGGTGGTGTGCTTGTCTTCGACACCTATACGGCAAGCGGCCTTAAGATGGTGACGACTGTCCCGAGTGTAGTTGAGCAGTTTGGTGAGAACTACCTCCAGATAACGGTGCGAACGAGTGATGACGTCGTGTTCGACTGGAACATCGAGGTACTTGAGCTCCAGCGAGACGGAACGTACAAATCGCTCACAGAGGTCATCAGGACGGTATCATTTCCGCCGGAGAAGATACGGGAGTCGCTCGGCAAGAAGTTCGTCAATATAGTGACCATTGAAAGTGACGGCGGCGCGGTCAATGACGAAAGCGAGAACCGGACCTGGTTTGTGTGCTCTAAGCCAGAGGTCAGGCCTGAATGATGCGTCCCCGCATGGTCAGCCACGCCGGGACGACCTAGGCCAGCAGCACCCGAGCAGTACCACGATCAGCAGCCCGGCGACGCCGATGACCCCAGATGAGCGTGGTAGCTCTTGCCGTCCGGGCCGTCGTGTGTTAGACGGGAAGGCAGGTATCGCCCGCATACATCTTCTGGCGGTCGCTACCAGGGGGGAGTGTCAGCCATGACGGGCATACAGCAGCAACCTGGAGTACCCGGGCCTTCCGTTAATGGTCATCGGTTAACTGCCGGGGACATTGCGGCTGCTAAGAATCTCCGGCGAAGCGATGACCGGGAAGCAACTCGCTACCTGTCTGCTGCCACTCATCTGGATATCGGGTACGCCAGGACGGTCGTCGACGGGGTAATGAACGAACGGTTGTGCGCTTGCCCCGACGTTCGGTATCGATGTTCCCGTTGTCACCCGGTGGGCGATAAAAGCTCTCCGGACCCGGGATAGTACCGGAGGCGTCGTTGGCGACGATTCCTCGGCGACAGTGAATGATTCATCTAAGGAGAAGAGATGAGCAGTGGACAGGGGGAGTATCCGGGTTCGGATATTCGAACGGGTAACGTCCACGGGCAGGGAATTGTTATTGGACACCACTCCTCTGCATCCGTTGTAAATTCGTTGCCGCAAATGCAGCGTGAAACAATTGCCCAGATCGATGAATTTGTCCGCCTGCTCGACTCATTCGAGGGCTTCGTCCCTGACGTATCCGATGTTCGTGGGGCGGCGGAGGCGGCGAAGGCCGAGGCTGAGGAGCCGTCCCCCCGCTGGGGAGTCATACGAGGCTTGCTCAAGGGGATCGCCGCGGCCGTCGCCGGCGTTGCCTCCCTGACCGATGCCGTCAGGAACATACAGGACCTCGTGGCGCACCTCTCGCGGTAGCCGGCGCGCGGCTCACGTCTGCCGGCGCCACGGCGCCCGGGCGAGCACCAGCCCTTCCACCGCTGCGGCGCGCCCGTCATCGAGCAGGCATTCCGCGACCGCGTTCGAGCTGGCTGGCCGTCGTGCACACATCGTCGTAGACCAGGATGCGCCGGCCGGCGGTCCGGCCTACGTCGGTAATCACCAAGGCTGCCCGCAGTTCCTGCGCCGCGGCCCGCTTCGCCTTCGCGGTCGCGGCCGCCGACTGGATGGTGGCCCGGGTCTTCACGACGGCGGCTGGATCAGCCAGGTCAAACGCCCACCGCCCCATAACGTCCTCTCCCGCCGCCCTTCGCAGGACGGCCTCGGCATGGCCGAACTCCCTGCCCCCGGGACCGGTGTAGGTCGGGTTGACCACGATCAGGTCGGGCGGCGCGTCCCTGGCGTGCATCTCCAGCCAGCCGAGCACGAGGCGGCCGAAGATTCCCGCCCAGCCGCGTGCCCCCTCGTACTTGTAGTTGTTGATGACCTGGCGCAGCGGCCCGGACTGGTAGGCGATCGCGTGGATGCGGCTGATCCGGCGGCGGGGATCGGTGCAGAGCCAGTTGGGGCAGGAGCCGTCGGGCTCCAGCGTCTGGCTGCAGACTGGGCAGGCGTCGGCCGCGATGTCCTCGAACGTCCGGCGGGCGCAGACCACGCAGATAACCGCCGGGCCGGTGCGCGCGTAGGGGCACCGTGCGCACCCCGGGAAACCGGGCGGCGGCCCGGCCGGCAGTAAGGCGGATGGCGCCATCGGCTCAGAGCAGCGTCAGGGATAGCTGCTGGCTCTGGCGTGCCTTCTGCCGGACCCGGTCCGGCGCGGCCAGGTGCCGCAGAACCTCGTCCACGTCGTCGACCACGACCGCACCCCGCCGGGTCACGTAGTCCCGGGCCCACTCCTGGTCCCTGACCAGCGAACGGACCAGGAACACCTTCTTGCCGTGCGCCAGCGCCAGGCGTGCTTGCATTTTGGCTCCAGAAGTCTGGCTCGCCTCAATCACCACTGTGCCCTGGCTGAGGCCGGACGTAACGACGTTCCGCCGCGGGAACGTGTCCTTCCCGGCCGGCCGGGTCGGCCAGAACTGTGACACGAGCGCGCCTGCCTGGGCGATCTGGTCGGCCAGCTCCCGGTTTTCCGGCGGGTAGCACGTGGTGATGCCGGTCCCCAGCACGGCGATGGTCCGCCCGCCGCCCTTCAGCGCGCCCCGATGGCCGGCCGTATCGATACCCCGGGCCAGGCCGGAGATGACCGTGACGTGATGGCGGGCCAGCAGCGCGGACAGCCGTGCCGCCCGCTCCAGGCCCGCGCCGGAGGCGCCGCGCGTGCCCACCACGGCCACGGACGATACGTCTTCCTCGGCCAGGACACCCCGGTAGAAGAGGAACGGCGGCAGGTTCGGGATCAGCCGCAGGTTCGCCGGGTAGGGCTCGTCGAGCACGGTGACCAGTCCCGCTGCGGCCCGTTCGGCGGCCCGGATCTCGGCCTCGACACGATCGGCGAGCGATTCCGCATCCCTGATGCCACGGCGAAGGACGGGCCGGGAGCGCTTGGCGGCCGCCGACTTCTCGAAGATCCGCCCGGCCCAGAGCGCGTCGAGGCCTTCCTCGAACTGCGCCTGCCTGGCGATGAGGCTCCAGTCCACGCTGGCGCCGTCGACGCGGATGGCGCACAGCGCGAGCAGGCGTCGCTGGCGCTCCGTGACCTCCACGTTACTCCTGTATATCGAACCTATGTTCGCGTAGGTCTCCACTCTGCCAGCGAGTCTGGCACAGCTCAAGTGACGCCACGCCGACGTCCCGGTAAAGAGCCTGGCTGTATCTGTTCGGCCGCCACTGTCGCGAGGACATCCATTTTGTCGGTCTCCGCGTCTATTCTGCGTAGGCGCGGACGGCCCTGAAGGGATGGCGCCGAAGGGATGGCGCTGAAGGGAGGGGACGCAGGTGCCTGACGAGGGCTTGACCCCGCAGCCTGGAGACCGGGAGGCGCTGATCCGTTCGGCCATCCAGAGCTGGCGCGATGGCCTGATCAACCTCACCGGGTCGAACCGGCTGCTCAACTTCAAGCCGAGCAGAACCGGCTCGGTGGAGCTGATCCGCCCGCCGGCGGCGGACGTCCTGGCCCGCCTGACCAGTCATGGCACGTTCGGCTTCCGTGCCCTGCGCCCGAGCCAGCCGACGAAGACCCAGCCCCGCCCGCACCGGATGAGGCCGGTCCAGCGGAGACGCCTCCGCTTCCCCCGCCCGCACCGGGCACCCTCGACGCCGACGTCGACCCCGACGACCTGGCCGCCGCCCTCCGCTCCCTCTACCGCCGCTCCTCCCAGGAGTACCTCGACCGCGGCCTCTCCGTCCTCTACCTGGCCTTCGGCACCCTGAACTGGACCGATGAGGACCGTACCCGCTACACAAGCCCGCTGCTCCTCGTCCCGGTCCGCCTGGACCACAAGGGCCCGCGGCAGCTCCCCACCCTGGAACCCCTCGAAGAGGACCGCGTCCTCGACCCGGCCCTGGCCCTCAAGCTGTCCCAGCACGGAATCGCCCTGCCCCGCCTCGAAGACCCCGAAGAGGCCACCCTCCCCGGCATCCTGAACGCCGTCCGCGCCGCCGTCGCCACTCAGGACGGCTGGCAGGTCAACGACACCCTTGTCCTTTCGTGCTTCTCCTTCGCCAAGGAGGCGATGTACCGGGACCTGCTCGACCACGAGGACCTCATCGCCGCGCACCCCGCGGTAGGGCGCCCTCGCCGCCGGGGCCCGTGGCCCGGAGTCCTCGGAGCTTCTACTTCGACGAGCTCGCCGACGCCGACGTCGACCGCCACGCCCCGCCCGCAGACCACGCCCGTCATCCTGGACGCGGACTCCTCGCAGCGGGCCAGTATCGCCGCCGCGCTCGAGGGCCGGTCGTTCGTCATGGACGGCCCGCCCGGTACCGGCAAGAGCCAGACCATCGCCAACATGATCGGCGTCCTCCTGAACGCCGGGAAAACCGTGCTGTTCGTCTCCGAGAAGGCCGCGGCCCTGGATGTGGTGCGGGACCGGCTCGACGCCGCGGGGCTCCGCGCCTACCTGCTCGAGCTGCACTCCCACGAGGCCACCCGCAAGCAGGTCGCGGTCGCTCTCGGGGAGGCGCTCGACACCGTTCCTGTTGCCCCCGCCCCGATGCCGGCCATCGACGTCGACGCCGTGCGCAAGCAGCGCGAGGAGCTGAACGCCTACGCCGACGCCATGAACCGCGTACGCCAGCCGCTCGGCTACTCCCTGCACGACGTGTTCGGGATGATCGCCCAGCTGCACGATGTTCCCGCGGCCCCGCTGGCGGGCATCGCCCCGGTGGACCTGACCGTCGAGGCCTTCGGCGACATCAAGGCCGCGTCCGCGAAACTGGCCGGTGCCTGGCGGCCCGCGGCGCAGGGGCGTTCGTTCATCTGGCGCGGTGTGACCGAGAAGGGAGCGCTCGACCCCCGGCTGCACCAGGCCGCGTCATCGCTGGCCACGCTGGCGGCCATCGCCCAGGTGAACCGGACGCTGGCCAACACGGTCGGGTCGAGCCGCCCATCGGACGCGGAAGCACTCGCCCGGCTGCTCGCCCATCTGTCGGCCCGGCCGGAGGGCCTGCCGGCGGACTGGCTGACGACCGGCAGCCTCGATGCCGTCAGCGCCGCCGTCACCGAGCTGGCCGATCATTTCGCGCAGATCACGGCGCGCGAGAATGACGTCACCCGCGCCGCCGAAGTCCCCTGGTCAGCCGTCCCGCGATCCAGCGCGCTGCCCGACCCCGGCGATCAGTCCCTCGGCTCCCTGATGCCGCCCCCGGTCGAGATCGGCGGCCTGACCGCGGTGCGGATCACCGCGCTCGCGGAGGCGTTCACAGCCGAGGCGAACATGCTCGACAAGCGGTTCGGTGCCCTGGTGGGACTGGCGAGCATGCTGGGCCTGCGCGCGCCGTCCACGTTCGGTGAAGCGGAAGACCTGCTCACCCTGGCCACGCTGACCCGGGAGCCGCACCGGCCCGAACGCGCCTGGCTATCGGTCTCCGGGCTGGCCGCGGCGCGCGAGGCGGCCCGCCAGCTGCAGGCCGCCCAGGACAAGCTGGCCCGCGCCGAAACCGCCGCGAGTCCCTCTACACGCCCTCCGTGCTCCAGTACGACGTAGAGGGCCTGGCGCGCCGCTTTAACGGCGAGCACCACCGGCTGGGGAAACTCTCCGGTGAGTACCGCGCCGACAAGAAAACCGTCGCTGCCTTCACCCGGGACGGGGTGGACAAGGACGAGGCCCATCGCTGCCTCGCCTGGCTGTCGCCTGGAAAAAGGCCGCCGACGACCTCGCCGCCGCCGAGGACGCCTCCGCCGCCATCCTGGGCAGCTATTACCGCGGCGCGGCCACCGACTTCGGCCAGCTGAACAGTGCGCTGGAGGTCGCGGCGACCGCTGTCCGCCGGAGCCGCGGGCGCGACCTGAGCGGTTTCGCCGACGCTGCCGCACCGGATGCGCCCCCCAACCCGGTCATCGCGGGCGCTGCGGACGACATCACCCGCGACCTGAATGCCTGGAAGGCCACCCTGGCCTTCGGGCAGGCGGCGGCGGCCCCGCCAGATCTGCTCGGCGGCCCGATCCCCGACGCGATCGAGTGGCTCCGCGCGCACCTCGGCCCGCTGGACGCGGCGGCCGCGTTTACCCAGGCGGTCAGCGACGCGGTGGGCCGGCCTCTCGATGCGGGCATGTCCCGTCATCTTGTGGGCCTGCGGGATGCGGCCGACGCCGCCCGCGAACGTCTCGCCCGCCAGGCTAGCCATTTCGGCGACACGTTCGGCAGCCTGTACGCCGGTGAACGAACCGATATCGCGGCGGTCCGGCTCGCCGTCGAATGGGCGCGACTGCTGCGCACCATGATCAACGGCACCGAGGCGCCCCTTACTCCCGCCCAGGTCAAGGCGGCCGACGGCGCGATTCCCGACACCCAGCTCGCGGCCACCGCGGAGGCGTGGAATCGCGGCCGCGACGCCCTGCTGGAGGCCTTCGAGGCTGGCCGGCGCGAGGATCTGAAAGCCGAGCTCGACGACTACGACGAGGCCAGGGACCTGATCGCCGCCCTGCGTGACGACACCGGCGGCAAGGACGAATGGCACGCCTTCTCCGGCGCCCGGGCCACGCTGGCCGCGCACGGCCTGGAGGGCGCGGTCGACGTTCTGTATGTCCGAACGGACGCCGGCGGGACTGGTAGCCGCGGTGATCGAGCGCGCCCTGCTCACGGAATGGGCCGAATACCACCTCGGGACCGACCCTGACCTCTCCGTCGTCCGCGCGACCGACCGGGATGCGCTCGTCAGCGAGTACCGGAAACTCGACCGCGCGCTCATTTCCACCGCGACCGGGACCATCATCCGGGCCTGTAACGCGCGGCGCCCCGGCAGCGACGTCGGTGAGGCCGCCGTGATTCACCGCGAAGCCGAGAAGAAGAAAAAGCACATGCCGGTGCGGACCCTGCTGGAGCGGTCCCGGCACGTGACCCAGGCGATCAAGCCGTGCTTCATGATGTCGCCGCTGGCGGTCAGCCAGTACCTGCCCGCCGGCCTGCGCTTCAACGTGGTCATCTTCGACGAGGCCAGTCAGGTGACCCCCGGCGACGCGATCAACTGCATCTACCGCGGCGACGCGCTCATCCTGGCCGGGGACCAGAAGCAGCTGCCGCCGACCAACTTCTTCGCCGCGGCGCTGACCGACGACGAGGACGAATGGTCCGAAGACTCCGACGACGCCGCCGACTTCGACTCGATCCTGGACCTGGCCAAGGGGTCGGGCGCCTACCGTAGCCTGACGCTGCGCTGGCACTACCGGTCCCTGCACGAGGCGCTCATCTCGTTCTCCAACGCCGCCTTCTACAGGGGTCAGCTGGTCACCTTCCCCAGCAGGCACAGCGACGGGCCTGACGTCGGTGTCGAACTGTTCCACGTCGACGGCACCTACCGGCGCGGAACCTCCCGGGACAATCCGGTCGAGGCGGCCAAGGTCGCGGAGCGGGTCCTGCACCATTACGACACCCGCCCGGGCCTCAGCCTGGGCGTGGTGACGTTCAGCGAGGCCCAGGCCGAGGCGATCGAGGCCGCCGTCAGCAGTGCCCGCCAGGACCGTCCCGACCTGAACCGGTTTTTCGGCCAGGATGACCGGCTGCGCGGGTTCTTCGTGAAGAGCCTCGAGTCCGTCCAGGGTGACGAGCGGGACGTGCTGATCTTCTCCATCGGCTACGGGCCGGACGAGCACGGGAAGATCACGATGAATTTCGGCCCGCTGAACCGGCAGGGCGGCTGGCGGCGGCTCAACGTGGCCATCACCCGGGCCCGGTACCGGAACGAATCGTCTCCAGCATCCGGCCGGCGATATCCCCGAGTCCGTCACCACCGAAGGCGTCCGGCACCTGCGGCACTACCTCGACTACGCCGAGCGCGGCATGCCGGCGCTGGCTCTCGGCACCGCCACCGGCGGCGACGCGGAGTCCCCGTTCGAAGAATCGGTCCTCAGCGTCATCCGTTCGTGGGGATATGAGGTCATGCCGCAGGTCGGCACGGCCGGGTACCGGATCGACATCGGCGTCTGCCACCCCGAGCACCCCGGCGTCTACGCGCTCGGCGTCGAGTGCGACGGCTACCAGTACCACTCCTCGAAGGTCGCGCGGGACCGGGACCGGCTCCGGGAGAAGGTCCTGCGCGGGCTCGGCTGGAATCTGCACCGGATCTGGGGCACCGCCTGGTACCGCGACCGCCACGGCGAGGAGCGCAAGCTCAGGTCGGCGATCGAGGAGGCCATCGCCGCTCCCGTGCATGGCCTGCTGAGCAGCCCGGGAACGGGGGAGGAGGATCGCCCGGTCATCGTGACCGAGCCCGCCATCTTCGATAACGTGGTCCCGCCGTGGGCCACCCCGTACGTGACCGCCAGCGTTCCGCCGCTGCCGGGCTGGATTGATGCCGATCAGCCGGGCAGCGCCTACTTCATGGCCCCCGGGGTCCAGGCCGTCGTCACCGCCGAGGAGCCCGTTCACCTGGACGTCCTTTATCAGCGCCTGCGGGACGGATGGGACGTCGGCCGGATCAGCCCGCGGATCCGCGCGAACATCGACGTCGCCATCGAGGCGGCCGGCGTGCTCCGTGAGGGCGACTTCGTCATCCTCACCCGCCCTCCGCTCGTGACCGTCCGGACCCCCACGGACGATTGCCGTCGCGACGTCGACCACGTCCACGAGGAGGAACTCGCCCTGGCGCTCGTCAACCTCGTCCGCGACACCGGCGGCATCAGCCGCGACGTGCTCACCACGAGGATTGCCCGGCTCTACGGCTGGAGCCGCCGCGGCCCGGACATCGCCGCCCGCATGAACGCCCTGGTCGACCGCCTCCTCGCCGACGGCACGCTGGCGGGCGACGTGGACAATCTCACGCCCGCGGGCCAGGGGACAACCGTTGCGTCCGCGGGCTAAGCGGCCGCGGCCGTAGGAGTGTCGCGCAACAGCAGCGGGCCCGGGCCGCTAGGATGCATCGGTGTCAGCTGCGAGGCGTACCCGGCTGATGATCACGTGTGGGGTCGTCACCGCCATCCTGGTCGCGATTGTGCTCAACGCCTGCACGTCGTCGTCCGCGGATCCCCGTGCGACCGGCTCGGCCACGGGGTCAGCTCGACCAGCGCCACCGCCAGGCCCTCCGGCAGCCCGACTCCGAGCCCTTCTCCCACTGCGCTCCCGCTGGGCAACGCCGGCACCTACCAGGTCGGCGAGCAGCAGATGACGTTCACCTATCCGGCCCACAACGGGCCGGCCGGTGCCCCTCTGGCCCCGCGCGCGCTGGTGACCACCGTCCAGTACCCCCTGGCCCAGGGCTCGACCTCGCAGCCGGCCACGGGCCCGTTCCCGCTGATCCTGTTCGCCCCCGGCTACCAGCAGTGCGCCGCCGCCTACGGCGACCTCCTGCAGACCTGGGCCAGCGCGGGTTACGTGGTCGCGGCGGTGACGTTCCCGCGCACGAACTGCGAGCTTGGTAACACCAAGGCCGACGAAAACGACCTGGTGAACCAGCCGCAGGACATGTCCTTCGTGCTCAGCAGCCTGCTGACGCTCAGCGCGGAGCCCAACCAGGTGCTGTCCGGCCTTATCAACCGTCAGGAGATCGCCGCCGCCGGGCAGTCCGACGGGGGCGACACCGTCGCCGCCCTCGCGGCCAACACCTGCTGTGCGGACACCAGGGTGAAAGCCGCGGCCGTGCTCTCCGGCGCGGAATGGCCCGCGATGCCCGGGCAGTACTTCACCAGCAGCACGCCGCCCATGCTGTTCACGCAGGGCAACGCGGACAGCGTCAACCCGCCCTCGGCCAGCGTCGCGCTGTACCGCGGGGACGGGCCGGGCTCCGGTATTACCTCAACCTGCTCGGCGCGAGCCGCCTGAGCCCCTACGAGGCATCGAATCCGGCCGAGCGCGCCGTCAGCCGCGTCACCCTGGCCTTCTTCAACCAGTACGTGCTCAACCAGTCCGGCGCCCTCGCGGCGATGTCGCAGGCGGGCAACGTCAGCGGCGTCGCCGCCCTCGTCAGCGGCGGCCACGTCCCCCGTAACGCGGGCTGACCGGGGGGCTTGGCCTCAACCAGCGCGGCGAGATGATCGAGCGCCATCCGCGTGCCCAGCTCGTTGTCAGCCGCGGAAACGCCCCGTGGCACCCCTTCGTGCACGACGGCGACCTCGGTGCCCCCATCCACGTCCGTGAGCGTCGTCGTTATCGTCATCTCGCCGGCCAGGTCCGGGTTCGCCGTCTCGAACTCGAGCACCTCGACGACCCGCTCGCCCGGCACCAGCCGCGCGAAGTGCCCGTGGTAGGTGTCGGTGTGCGCCGCGGTCTTGCCGGCCGCGTCCGGCGCGTCGTACGTCAGCGACACGCGGAACTTCCCGCCCTCCCGGGCCTCGAATTCGTGAACGTCACTGGTCATGCCGTCCGGCACCCTCCACCTGGCGATCGCGTCCGCGTCGAGGAGGGCCCGGTAGATATCTGCGCGGGGTGCGCCGATGCGCCGCGCGACACGGGTCAATGTCACGCGCAGAACAGTACGCCGCCCGCCTGACACTTTGCCTGCCACACTGGCAACCGTGGGCGTTTACGAAAGCCAGATCCTTCCCCGGTTCATCAACCTCATCATGGCCGGTGCCGACCTCGGCCGTCTGCGCACCCGCGTCGCCGGCGGCCTGAGCGGCGACGTGCTCGAGATCGGCTTCGGCTCAGGCCGCAACGTGCCCTATTACCCGCCCGGCCTGACCCACGTCTGGGCCGTCGATCCCGCCACCGCCGGGCGCAAACTGGCGGCCAGGCGAGTCGCCGCGAGCCCGGTGCCGGTCGAGTACATCGGCCTGGACGCCCAGACGCTGCCCCTGGATGATCAAAGCGTCGACCATGTGCTCTCTACCTGGACCCTGTGCACGATCCCCGACGTGAGCACGGCCCTGGCCGAGGTCCGCCGCGTGCTCCGTCCCGGCGGCGCGCTGCACTTCATCGAGCACGGCCTCGCGCCGGACGCGAAGATGGCGCGCCGCCAGGCCCGGCGCAACCCGCTGAATCGCCGCGTCTTCGGCGGCTGCCACCTCAACCGCCCCATCGACCATCTCGTCTCCGGCGCCGGCTTCGAGCTCACCAGGCTCAGCACCTACTACCATCGCCGCCCGGCCGCTGATAGCTACACCTACGAAGGCGTCGGCACCAAGCCGCCCCCGGATCTGTCAGCCGTCGAGGATCGTTAGGTCGAGCCGGGCGAGGCGTTCCGGGTCGGCGAGGAAGTCCATTTCGGCGATCTTCCCGTTGCGGACGATGACCGAGGCGATCGAGAACACGGTGCCGTTGCGGGTCGCGACCACGCCGGCGGCCCCGTTGACCAGCGCCGGGTGCATGGTGAGGTCGACGCGCGACCACATGGCCGCCTGTCGCGCCACCTCCAGCGCGCCGTGTACCTCGGTGGACATGGCGGCGAGGGCCGCGCCGCCGTCGGCTCGCAGCACGACGCCCGGGTCGAGGGTGGCGACCAGCGCGTCGAAGTCGCCCTCCCGGGCCGCAGCCAGGAAGGCGTTGACGACCTCCCGCTGGGCTTTCGACGTCGACGTCGGGCGTGATGGGCTGCGCGCGGACGCGGCGGCGGGCCCGGCTGGCCAGCTGGCGTGCCGCCTGCGGGGAGCGGTCGATGAGGCTGGCGATCTCGTCGAACGGGACGCCGAACATGTCGTGCAGCACGAAGGTGAGCCGCTCCGGTGGTGTCAGTGTCTCGAGGACGATGAGCAGCGCGAGCCCGACCGAGTCGGCGAGCAGCGCCTCGTGCTCGGGATCGATGCGGTCGGCGCGGTCGACGATCGGGTCCGGAACGTACGGGCTCAGTGGCTCCTCCCGGCGGACCGCACGCGAGCGCAGCATGTTCAGCGACACCCGCGCGACGACGGTCGTCAGCCACCCGCAGAGGTTCTCGATCTCGCTGGGTTCGGAGCGGCTGAGCCGCAGCCAGGCCTCCTGCACGGCGTCTTCGGCCTCGCTGACCGAGCCCAGCATCCGGTAGGCGACCGCCCGCAGGCGGCGCCGGTTCTCCTCGAACCGCTGCGCCAGCCAGTCCTGCTCGCTCATCCCGGTCACATCCTCCCTCGGCGACGGGTCATAAGGGAGACCCACCAGGACCGGCCAATGTGACCGGACCGCATGGACCGAGTGAGAGGAATACACGATGCGAGTCTTCGTTGCCGGAGCAAGTGGCGCTCTCGGGAGCCGTCTTGTCCCGCAGTTGATCAACGCCGGGCACGAGGTGATCGGCACCCACAACTCGCCGGCGAGTGCTCAGCTGCTCTTGGAGCTCGGCGCCGAGCCGGTGAGACTCGACCTGCTCGACGCGCGCGCCGTGCGCACGGCGGTGCTCGACAGCAGGCCGGACGCGATCGTGCATCAGGCCACGGCGCTGGCGAGCGTCAAGTTCGGCCGGAGCCTGGACAAGGCCTTCGCCACCACCAACCGGCTGCGAACCGAGGGAACCGATGCGCTGCTGGCCGCGTCCCGGGAGGCGGGCGTGCACCGGTTCGTAGCGCAGAGCTTCGCGCCCTACCTGTACGCACGGCGGGGCGGGCCGATCAAGACCGAGGCCGATCCTGTCGATGAGACTCCGCCGCCGAACACCGGCCAGACATTCGCCGCGATCGCCCACCTGGAGAAGGCGGCCACCGGCTTCGGCGGCATCGCACTGCGCTACGGCGGGTTCTACGGCGCCGCCAACGACGCGCTGATCGAGCCCATCCGGAAGCGGCAGTTCCCGATCGTCGGCGACGGCGGCGGGATCTTCTCCTGGCTGCACCTCGATGACGGTGCCACAGCGACGGTGGCCGCCCTCGAGCAGTCCGGGCCGGCGATCTACAACATCGTCGACGACGAACCCGCCCCGCTCCGCGACTGGCTCCCGATGCTCGCCAGCGCGCTGGGCGCCAAGCCACCGCGCCACATGCCGGCCTGGCTCGCGCGCCTGCTCGCCGGCCGGCAGCCGTCGTCATGGCCACCCAGGTCCGCGGCTCCTCCAACGCCAAGGCCAGGCGCGAACTCGGCTGGACTCCCCGGTACCCCAGTTGGCGCCTCGGCTTCCCGGCGACCTACTCGGCCATCGCGATCGCCGACCGGCCCGTGCCCGACCGGGGCGCCGGAGCAACTCGAGCGCGCGACTGAGCGCTTAGTGCTGCGACCTGGAGGGTCGTAGCGCACTGACCTTGGTCACGACGCTCCTTCAGTGGCCGCCGCCGGAACCGGGCGCGGCACGGTGAGCCACACGGTCCTGGCCGCGGCGAGCACCTCGCCGCCGGGCCCAAGCAACGCCGATCCGGCGGTGAGCTTGCGGCCGTCACGCCCGCCCGGCCAGGCGATCACCCGGCACTGGGCGCCAGCCGCCGGCAGCACCGCCAGGCTGGCCGTCATCCGCCCGAGCAGGATGGCGGTGTCCCGGGCCAGGCCGGCGGCCTCGGCGGCGGCGATCCCGCTGGGACAATCGAGTGCCGCCCAGACCACCTCCGGCCGCACCTTCCGCCGGCGCCGGTGACCGACGGGTCCGGTGTCCACGGCGCCGCCCACAACGGCCTGCCAGCCAGCGGCCCGGGGAAGATCCGCAGCCCGTCGCCAGGCCCGCGGCCCATCCCGCACACAAAGCAATCAGGAAACACCGGATCGGTGTAATAGCGCGCGCGGCCGGCCACCGCACGCGCGTCCGCCATTGAGACCGGGCCCGGTATCTCTGGTGCCGGGCCGCCCGGCGAGGAAGCCGCCTCGGCTATCAGCGTGCGTCCGTGGTGGATGCGGACTGAGCTTTCGCCGTCCCGTTCGACGGCCATGGGCGTGGCCAGCGGAGGCGGCCGGCGCAGCGTGACTGCCACCGGGCCATCGACGTACGCGGCGATCCGCCCGCAGACGTAGCCGCCGTTGCCGCTGCCCGGCGGGCCGCAGAAGCGGGGCGCGACGACCAGGGAATCTGTCATGCCGGTGCCAGGAGTCTTTTCACCGCCGCCGTGCCGGCGATGGCATGGTCGTGGCCGGGTGCCTGCGGGATGAGGTTGAACTCGGTGCAGCCCGCGGCGACGTAGGGGGCGAGGAACCCGGCGACGTCCTCGGCGGTGCCGTAAGGGCAGTACCGTTCGAAGCGTTCGAACGGGACCTGGTAGAAGGCCTCCATCGCCGGCGCCAGGCAGGCGCGGGCGGCTTGCCTGGAGTCAGCGAGCCCGCACCAGACCTGCATTGCGTGCCGGCTTGGCGGGTCGGGCCGGCCGGCGCGGGCGGCCTCTTCTGCTGCCATCTCGACAGCGGCGGCAAACCGGCGAGGGGAGTTCCAGATGCCAAGCCAGCCGTCACCCAGCCGGCCCGCGCGCCTGATCGCCGCGTCCGAGCGCCCCCCGATGATGATGGGAACAGGCTCGGCCGGCGCGGGGGCGATGACCGCTTCATCAAGGTCGAAGAACGTGCCGTGGAAGGTGACCGCCTTACCGGTCAGCAGCTGGCGCACGATGGTGAGGCATTCGTCCATCCGCAGGCCCCGGGTCGCCGGGTCCACCCCGCACATCGCGACTTCGCGGCGATCCTCACCGCCTATCCCGGCCCCGAAGATGAGCCGCCCGGGGGCGAGCCGGGCCATGTCGGCCAGCTGGCGGGCCACCAGGACGGGATGACGCAGCGGCAGCAGGTACACACCGCTGTAGACGGGCAGCGTGGGATGAAGCATCGCCAGCGCGGTGGCCTGCACGAGCCCGTCGAACCCCATGCCGGCGAAACTCACGTGGTCGCCGCAGCAGACGTGATCGATGCCCGCCCTTCCGGCCTGCACCAGGAATGCGCGGGCAGTCTCCGGGCCTTGCTCGAGCAGACCGAGAGGCGTGAACATGCCGACCCGGGCTGATGCCGCCGCGCGACCTGCAGGGTCCGCCGCCCGGCGGCGGGCTGGCTTCGTGGAGTGTGACATGCCTTGACGCTAGAACCGTCCGGCCCGGGGCGGCTATCGGGTGAACTACCGGCGATTTCCCCGTTTCCCCGGCTGGGGCGGTCGTACCCGGTGGGTACGTCGGGCGAACTACCGAGCCGCTCAGCGGCGCAGCCGCTGCTCGGTTACCCAGGCCGCGATCTGGGCACGGGAGTGCACGTCCAGCTTGCGCCGGATGTTCTCCACATGCGCCTCGGCCGTCCGCGGCGCGACGGACAGGCGGCTGGCGATGGCCTGATTGGTCAGCCCCCCGGCGACCAGTTCGGCCACCTCCAGCTCACGGCCGGTCAGCCGTGGCCCCGGGCTCGTCGGCTCGCACAGGAAGCCAAGCATCGCATCCAGGACCGCTGGCCAGTCGCCGTGGTAGAACAGGTGGCTCGAACCTGGCAGCGGGATCAGCGTCGCCCCGGGGATCAGCGCGGCGACCTGCCGCCCCAGCTCGAACCTGGTGCCCTTGTCCGCCTCGCGGTGCAGCACCGCCGTGCGCGCCCGGATCGCCGGGAGCAGTGCCGTGACGTCGGTGTCGTAATACACCTCCAGCAGCCGGGCGGCCACGGCGGCCGAGGCGCTCGCCCGCTGGAACCGGGCGAACCCATCCAGGTCCTCAGCCGTGGGATCGGTGACGAAGGCCCCGGCCAGCGCCTTCAGCCCCAGGCCCCAATGGGCCCGCACCAGCGCCACGACCGAGTCCCGGACCTCGGCAGGCGCCAGATCCCGGCCGCTGGCGCACGTCCCGTACAGCACCAGCGCCTCCACCCGGTCCGGGTACCTGGCCGCGATCGCAGCCGCCAGCTGACCGCCCTGCGAGGCCCCGAACAGGCGGAAACGGCCGGCGCCCACCGCGTCGGCCACCGCCAGCGCCGCCGCCACCTGCCCGTCGAACGACAGGTCGGCCCCGTCCCGGTCCGACAGGCCGCACCCGGGCTTGTCGTAGCGGATCACGGTAAAGTGCTCGGCCAGCCGCGCGACAAAGCTGCCGAAGGACAACAGCTCCAGCTGCGCGCGCAGATCGGTGATCCAGCCCGAGTCACACAACAGCGCCGGGCCTGCGCCCGTCGTCGAGTAAGCGACGCGGCCCGCGGGTGTGGCGCAGTACCGGATCCTCGGCCTCACCCGTCCAGGCTGACACCCCCGGCCGGCGCAGTAAAGGAGCAGCACAGGGGTCGGGCATGACGATGGCGATCCCGGCGATCCCGGTGCAGGTGAAGCTGACCGATCCGCGGGTGGCCGGGCGCTGGGGCCACCGATGGGAGCGGCGCGGCCGGAACTTGATCCAGGCCAGGATGGCGATGGCCACGATCGGGATCAGCCCGGTTCGCACCCTGGTATGCACCCCCCGGGGCATCAGGGTCATCCCTTACAGGTCTACGGGCGGATCGCGCGGAGCAGCAGATAATCGATGATCTGGCGTCGCCAGAGGAGGTTGACCTGCCACAGCAGCAGGCGGGCGGCGGCGTGCTGCCCGGGGGGTGCAGCCGTGGTGTCCTTGAGCCGCTCTGCCGTGAGCCGCAGTGCGGGGGCGATGACGCGGTCGCCGCATCGCCGGACCTGCACCTCGGCCAGGCCCGCCGCGCGCGCCTCCGCGGCGATCTGCCCCGCCGTCATGGCCATGGTGCGCCGAAGCCCGAACACCCGCAGCTGCGTCAGGCCAGCCAGCAGCTCGGCGGGAGTGACGGGCCATCGCTGAGTCGAGATGTCGGAGATACTCAGCACCCCGCCGGGCCGCAGCACCCGGTAACACTCGGCGAAGAACGCCTTCCGGGAGCGGAAGTGGAAGGCTGCCTCCACGCTGATGATCCCGTCCACGGTCTGGCCGGCGAACGGCAGCCGGGCGGCGTCGCCCGCCACCGGCGCGGCCGCGGCCTGCCTGAGCCGGTCCCGGCCCGCCGTCAGCTGCCACTCGGTGATGTTCACCGCCACCAGCCGGCGCGGCCGGGACGTCTCGGCGATCAGGCGGTCCTGGGTGCCCAGCCCATTCCCCACATCCAGGATCACCCCCCCGGCGGGCAGGGCTGAGGCGAGCGTCCGGACCAGCCGGCGGCAGGCCGGTTCGGCCTCACGCTCCGAACCCGGCCCCTCCCATAGCCCCAGATTCAGCCAGCCCGGCGCCACCGCCAGGAAGAAGTCCGGCCCGATGCTCTCATACACTCGCGCGGCCGGGTTCCCGCCCTGCTTAAGCACTCCGGCGGCATGCCGCACGTGCTGGGCCGTCCACCCCGCGATCCACGCTGGCCTGGCTGCCATCTCACACCCCCCGTCTACGGGAGGCTTGCCCGGCTGCCGGGCTGACTACACCGTCACCGGAGCCACCGGGACCGATCAGCCTCATCACGAGGCGTCAGCGGCTTGGTGCAGCCGCTCCGCCAGCGTCCTCAGCACCGGAACCAGCTCTGGCGGATCCAGCACCTCGAATCCGAACCCCTTCACCGCAACATAAAGGGCCAGCTCGTCCAGCGAGTTCGACCCCGTATGCAGCACGCACTGGTCCTCGCTGACAGCTTCCAGCCGGCCAGCGGCGGGGGAGGAGCGCTGCGCAACCTCCTCCAGCGGAGCATGAATAAGAATGCGGGCCTGGTACCGGTAGGGAGCCGAGGAGATCGACTGCGACACGTACGCCGCCATGTCCTCCGCCGGTGGCTCACGCGGCGTGAAGCGCGCACCCGGTGGCCCCAGCGGCCCCTGAATCCGGTCCAGGCGGAATGTCCGCCAGCCCTCCCGGTCCATGTCCCAGGCCACCAGATACCAGCGCCACGGCGTGTGGACCAGCCGATGTGGCTCGAGGTTGCGGGTGGTCGCGCCCTCCCGGCCGGGGTAGCGCAGCCGCAACCGGTGCTGATCCCGGCAGGCCGCCGCGATGTCGGTGAGCAGCCCGGGGTCCACGGCCTCGCGCCGGGGAGGCCGGCCCGGTCAGCGGGATCGTCATGGTGTGGAAGGCCATGATCCTGCGCCGCAGCCGGGACGGCAGCATCTGCTGGAGCTTGGTCAGCGCCCGGAGCGAGACCTCTTCCAGGCCCGCCACGCTGCCGGTCGCCGCGGAATGCAGGCTGATCGCCACCGCGACTGCCTCCTCATCGTCCAGCAGCAGCGGTGGCAGGGCGGCGCCCACCCCGAGCCGGTAACCGCAGGCGGCGCCCGGTGTCGCGTCCACCGGATAACCCAGGTCGCGCAGCCGGTCGATGTCCCGGCGTATGGTCCGCAAGCCGACGCCGAGCCGATCGGTGAGCTCGGCGCCGGTCCAGTCCCGCCGTGACTGCAGCAGCGAGAGCAGCCGGAGCAGCCGCGCTGAGGTCTCCAACATGTCCTGGATTCTCGCATCCATTGGTGCCAGAACCTGACACCAATGGCTCCTACCGTTGAAGACATGACGAACAGCGAAACTGCCCCCCGCCAGTCAGCCCCTCAGCCAGCCGCCACTCCTGGCACCGCCACTGATGCCACGCTCCGGCCGTACCGCATCGCTGTCCCCCAGGCCGACATCGACGACCTCCGCGACCGGCTGGCCCGCACCCGCTGGGCCCGCGACCTGCCCGGCACCGGCTGGGAGCGCGGCGTCCCCACCGAATATCTGCGCGACCTCGCCTCCTACTGGGCCAGCGAGTACGACTGGCGCGCTCAGGAGGCGGCGCTCAACGCCTATCCCCAGTTCACGACCACAATCGACGGTACCGACGTGCACTTCCTGCACGTGCGATCCGCCGAACCCGGCGCTACGCCCCTGATGCTGCTGCACGGCTGGCCGGGCTCGGTCGTGGAGTTCATCGACGTGATCGGCCCGCTCACCGACCCGGCCGCGCACGGCGGGGATCCGGCCGATGCCTTCCATCTGGTGATCCCGTCGCTGCCTGGCTACGGGTTCTCCGGGCCGCTGACCGAGACCGGCTGGACGGACGGCCGCACCGCCGCCGCGCTCGTCGAGCTGATGGCACGGCTTGGCTACGACCGCTACGGCGTCCAGGGCGGCGACGTGGGTGCCTTCGTGGCCCCGTTGATGGGCCGTCTGGCTCCGGAGCACGTCATCGGCATCCACGTCAACGCGCTGGTCACCTTCCCCTCCGGCGACCCGGCCGACATGGCCGCACTCACCGAGGCCGAACGCGGCCGCCTCGCCGCGATGGAGCAGTGGCAGCAGCGCTCCAGCGCCTACCTTCAGGTCCAGGGCACCCGGCCGCAGACGATCGGGCAATCGCTGATCGACTCCCCGTCCGGGCTGCTGGCCTGGATCGTGGAGAAGTTCCAGGACTGGACCGATCCCGCCGCCGAACTGCCCGAGGAGGCCGTCGACCGCGACCGCATCCTCACCGACGTCAGCATCTACTGGTTCACCGCTACCGCGGCGTCCGCCGCCCAGACCTACTACGAGCGGTTCAACGACCCGGCCATGTGGATGCCCCAGGAGCGCTCGACCGTCCCGACCGGCGTGGCCGTCTTCACCACCGACATCACCATCCGCCGGTTTGCCGGCAAGCTGAACAACGTCGTCCACTGGTCCGAGTTCGGCCGCGGCGGCCACTTCGCCGCCCTGGAAGCCCCCGACCTCCTCACGGCCGACATCCGCGACTTCTTCCGCACCCTCGACTAACAACGGCCACCCGCCGCGCGTGCGACATGACGGACAGACCCGCGCCAGATCCTGGGAGCCCGGCGGGTCTAGATCTAAGGAAGGCACCGAAAGGGGACAGGACGTGATGACGGATCACAAGGTTGTTAGCCGTGAGGACTGGCAGGCCGCCCGGGACGAGTTGCTCCAGCGCGAGAAGGAGCACACCAGGATGGGCGATGAGCTGGCGCGCCAGCGCCGCGAGCTGCCCTGGGTCGCGGTCGAGAAGGAGTACCGGTTCGACGCCGACGACGGGGCGCGAACCCTGGCCGGGCTCTTCGACGGCCGCTCCCAGCTACTGATTTACCACTTCATGTTCGGGCCGAGCTACGAGGCGGGCTGCCCGGTCAACTCCTCAATGGCGGATGGCCTCGACGGCCTCCTGCCGCACCTTCATGCCCGCGACGTGACCCTGCTGCTCGTGTCGCAGGCTCCGCTGGCGAAACTTCAGGCGTACAAGCAGCGGATGGGCTGGAGCCTTCCCTGGGTCTCGTCGGCGAACACCGATTTCAACTTCGACATGGGCGCTTCCTACCCCGAGGAGCAGGTGCGCTCATGGGGCCTGGACGAGGCCACGCTGCCTCCGATCGTCCGCGTCAATGCGGCCGCGACCGGGACCGATGTCCCCGGTTACCTTTCGGAATCACCGACGATGAGCGCCTTCACGCTCGAGGACGGAACCGTTTACCAGACCTATTTGACCGCGGGGCGCGGGGTCGAGTTCCTGATGGGCTACTACCCGATCCTGGACCGGGCGCCGAAGGGGCGCGACGAGGGTGATGCGTTCCAGACCTGGATTCGCCGCCATGACGAGTACGTCTGAGGCCTCGGAGGCGATCGTGGCGAAATCGGCCCCGGACGGAGCCAGCGACTACAACAGCAAGATCATCGAGGAGTTCCGGGCGAACGAGGGACGCGTCGGCGGGATATGGGCAGGCACCACGCTGATTCTCGTCCACCACATTGGCGCCAAGTCCGGGATCGAGCGCGTCCTGCCGCTGGGCTGCTCCCCGCAAGGAGATGGCCGTTTCGCGATCGTCGCCTCGAATGGAGGATCGCCAGCTCACCCAGACTGGTACTACAACCTCAAGGCCAACCCCAGGATCAAAGTCGAGGTGGGTACCCAGGCCTTCGCGGCGCTGGCGGAGGAAGTCGACGGAGCCGCGCGCGGCAGGCTATGGCCGAAGCTGGTCGCGCAGTACCCGACCATCGGCGAATACCAGAGCAGGACCAGGCGGCAGATTCCGGTGTTTATGCTGACCCGCCAGGACTGACCGGCAACAGAGCTTGCCCCTCCTCACACCCGACGGCCGGACATCCGCCCCCGGCCCGCACCCCACATCGAGCACCCGCTGCCCGGGGCCAACCTCCTGCAGCGCCCGACGCTGTAACCCGGCGGACATCTGGGGGTGAATGAGGCCAACTGTGCGCGGGTTTGATCCTGACGGCCGCACAGAACCCCAGCGTGCGGCGGTGGACGGATGCGGGCGGGAGCGCCAGGCTGGCTTGGTGGGCGGGCTACGGGAGCGTGAGCGCGAGCTGGCGGCGGTTGAGAGCTTGCTGGAGCGCCGGGGCCAGGTACTCGTGCTGGAGGGCCGGCTGCGCGTGCTGCAGGACGGAGACTTCGCGCCGGGGCTGGGATTCGCGGCGACCGTGCTGGCCGATATCGCGGTCGAGGCCGGTGAGCCCGGCGAGGCGCAGGCGCTGCTCGATCTGCTGCCGCAGCAGGGGTGGGCCGCTGGCGTGGGCACCGTGCTCATTCCGGCCGCCCGCGGGCGGCTGCGGCTGGCCCAGGGCCGTGCCGCCGACGCGCTCGCCGACTTCCAGGCCTGCGACGATTTGTTCAGTGCCGGCACGTGGGGCATGCAGATTCGCGAGACCGGTTACGTGCATGCCCGGTCGGGCGCCGCGCTCGCGCTGTTGCGGCTTGGCGAGCGCCAGCGTGCGCGCCAGCTGGCCGACGCCGAGCTTGCCGACGTGCGGGTGTTCGGCGCCCCGCGCGCGCTCGGGATCGCCCTGCGGGGCGCCGGGCTGGTGCGGGGAGGAAAGGAAGGGCTTGCGCTGCTTGGTGACTCAGTGGCCGCGCTGGATGACTCGCCTGCGCTGCTCGAACGCGCGCATTCGCTGGCCGAATTCGGCGCCGCCCTGCGGCGGTCCGGCCGGCGCGCCGCGGCCCGTGAACCTCTCTCCCGGGCACTCGAGCTCGCCGCGTACTGCGGCGCCCGGCCACTGGCCGCCCGGGCCGGCGATGAGCTCAAGGCCACCGGCGCCCGCCCCCGCCGCGAGTGGCGCACCGGCGTGGAAGCCCTGACTCCCAGCGAGCTGCGCGTCGCCCGGCTCGCGGCCGAAGGCCGTTCCAACCGCCAGATCGCCTGTGAGCTCTATGTGACCCTCAAGGCCATCGAAGGACACCTCGCCCGCGTTTACGTCAAGCTCGGGATCGAGGGCCGGGCCCAGCTGCCGCATGTCCTGGCCGCAGAAAAAACTAGGGTGCCGACCCTACAGCGAACCGCCCGCCCGTTGAGTGACGCTACAGCTGTCACTTCACCTGCGGAAGGGGATCCCGATGACGACGACCATACGTGAGGCGTTCGAGCAGGGCACGGAACGCTTTAACGCCCATGACATCGACGGGTTCACTGACGTGCTCGCAGAACGACGTCACCTATCACGCGCCCGGGGCGGTAACCGGCCAGGGAAAGGCGGCGTGTGCGCAGTTCTTCGCCGACTGGTTCAGCGCCTTTCCCGATGCACACGTCGACGTCCACGCCTTGCACATCGCCGGCGATGTCGCGGTCGAAGACGGCACCTTTACCGGAACGCACAATGGCATTCTGCGTACCCCAGCCGGCGACGTCGCCCCCACCGGCCGCGCGGTTGCGGTCGACTACCTTCAGGTGCTCCGCTTCCGCGACGGCAAGCACGTCTCCTTCAATCTGATCTACGACCGGCTCGTGCTGCTCGAACAGCTTGGCCTCATCCCGGCCCCGGCCGCCGCCGACTGACCCACATGGACCCCGGATAGCCGAGCGCCTACCGCGTCTTGCTCAGTACCGAACGGACATACTCCGCGCTGGTCCGCACGTCGGCGACCGGTCCTTCGCCGGGAGGCTCTTCGGTCAGGATCGTGTCCTGCTCCAGCACGTACCAGCCGTCGTACCCGCGCCGTCCCAGCACGGATACGATCGCCTCCACGTCCACGTCGCCCGTGCCGAGCGGCCGGTACATCCCTTCGCGAACGCCGTCGCTGTAGGTGATCCGCCCCGACCGGACCTTGGCCGCGATGGAGTCGTTGACGTCCTTCAGGTGCGTGTGCGCGATGCGCCCGGGCACCTGCCGGGCCAGCTCAGCGGGGTCGGTGCCGCCGATCAGCAGGTGCCCGGTGTCCAGGCACAGCGCGACCGACGAGCCGTCCAGTACTTGCTGCACCTCATAGCCGCTCTCCACCATCGTGCCGACGTGCGGGTGCAGCACGGCGAGGACGCCCTGCTCGGCGGCGAGCGCGCTGATCCGGTCCAGGTTGTTCAGCAGGGTCTTCCAGCCGCCGTCGTCCAGCGTGGGCCGGTCGTCGTACCCGGTCAGGCCGCTGTCGGCGGACAGGACCAGGACGCCGGAGCCGGTGTCCGCGTAGCCCGCCAGGATCTGGCGGATCTCCGGCATGGGATCGTGGCCGGGCACGTGCAGCAGTACCGGGACGAAGCCGCCGACCGAGGCCAGGTGGTGCTCCCGCAGGACGGACGCCGCCTGGCTGGCACCGTTCGGCAAGAATCCCGGCGGCCCGAGCTCGGTCGCGGCCAGGCCGACCTGCGTCATCTCCGCCAGCACCCGCTCCGGGCTGAGCTGGTAGCCCCAGCCCGGGACCTCGCATACGCCCCACGAGATCGGCGCCCCCGCGATCCGGCCCGCACCCGCGCCCACGTCCCCGCTGCTCATGCCCTTGTCCTCTCCCGCTGTGCCGCGAGCTCCACCCGGAGCCGGGCCACGTCCCAGTCCTCCTCCAGCGCCTGGCTCAGCAGCTGAGCCTGCGACTGCGGGGCCATGCCGCCGATCGGCTGATCACGGTCAAGGTTGGTCGGGAAGGGATAGCCCTCCGCCGCCACCGTGATCAGGTTCCGCACCGCCCGCTCGCTGCCGTTCCCCGGGCCGCCCCCCGGGCCACCGCCGGCCGCCCGGAGCGCCTTCAGCGCGGGAAACACCGCCGCGCAGATCGCGGTCGTTTCCACGCTCTCCATGGCCCGGCCGAACGCCGAAGACACCTGCAGCAGGTTGGCCATCCGCTTGATGTCGGCCGAACGGTTCGTCCCGGCCCCGTGGAACAGCGCGGGGTTGAAGAACACCGCGTCGCCCTTCTGCAGCGGCAACTGCACGTAATGCGCGTTGAAGTACTCGATGAACTCGGGGGAGTGGTAGGCGATGTAGCCGGGCCGGTATTTCTGCGAGTGCGGCAGGTACATCGTCGGCCCGCTCTCCACCGGCATGTCGCAGTGCGCCACCGCGCCCTGCAGGGTCAGCAAGGGCGACAGCAGGTGCACCTGCGCGGGGTAGGCCAGCGCCTGCTCGCGGTCCATGAAGCCCAGGTGGTAGTCGCGGTGCACGACCTGCGCCTGGCCACCCGGGTTGACGACGTTCGGCTGTGACGTCACCTGATAGTCCGGCCCGAGCCAGGCCTCACTGATCAGCGCCAGGATGTCGTTGGCGTAGTACTCGGCGAAGACCTCGGGCGCAAACCGCGCGAACTTGTCCAGCGCGCCCCAGATGCGGTCGTTGGCGCCGGGCTTGGCGAAGTGGTCGCCGCCGGCGATCCCGGTCGCCTTCTGCTCCTTGATCAGCTCGGTCAGGACCTCCGTGGCCCGGTCGACCACGTCCGCGGCGAATGCACCCGTGAACACCACGATGCCCGGGCCCCCCAGCAGCGCCCGCGCCAGTTCCGCCTGCACCTCCCGGCGGCCGCCGGGAACCGCTGCGGCCTGGGCCAGCCGCTCGCCGTAGATGAGCACGTTCTGCTCCACGGCGTCGGCGTGCGGATACTCGTCCAGCCGGGTGGCCTGCTCGACCAGCGGCCGGAAGTCCTCCAGCCGGCAGTCGTCCGGCGTGAACCAGCCCAGTGAGGGGAGGGAACTTACTGACATCGTGGGCGCAGTCATGGTGATGCGGGCCTTTCCGGCGGGAACACTTGACCTCGACACTAGGCCGCTATCCGCCGCAGGCAACCTTGAAAAACCCTCAATTTCCCCTCATGCTCATGCCTATGACCGGAACGTTCCGCGTCCGCGAGATCGCGGCGCAGGCGGGGCTCAGCCAGGCGACCGTCGACCGGGTGCTGCACCAGCGCGGCGGGGTGCGGGCCAGCACCGTGGACGAGGTGCACCAGGCCATCGCCGATCTGGAGCGGCAGCGGTCCCAGCTGCGCATCGCCGGCCGCACGTTCATGATCGACGTGGTGGTCCAGGCGCCGGCCCGCTTCTCGGTGGCCGTCCGCACGGCCCTGGAGGCCGAGCTGCCCAGCTTGCGGCCGGCCGTCATCCGGTCCCGCTTTCACCTGTACGAGGGCGCCTCGGTCACCGCCACCGTCGCGGCGCTGGACCGGATCGCCGGCAAGGGCTCGCACGGCGTCATCCTCAAGGTCCCCGACGTGCCCGAAGTCCTCGACGCGGTGAACCGCGTGACCGACGCCGGCATCCCGGTGGTCACCCTGGTCACGGACCTGCCGACCAGCGCTCGGGCCGCCTACGTCGGCATCGACAACCGGGCCGCGGGCGCGACCGCGGCCTATCTGCTCACCCAGTGGCTGGGGGACCGGCCCGGCGACATCCTGGTCGTCCGGGGCAACAGCTCGTTCCGCGGGGAGGACGAGCGCGAGATGGGGTTCCGCGGGACGCTGCGGAACAGCACCCCGCGGCGCGCCCAGATCGACGTGGTGGACGACGAGGACCGCGCCGGGGAACTGGCCGGCAGCGTCCGGGCGGCGCTCGGGGCCCACCCGGCGATCCGCGCCGTCTACTCGATGTACGCGGGCGCCGGGGGCAACACCGCGGTGCTTGACGTGTTCGCCGCGCTGGGCCGGCGGTGCGAGGCGTTCGTCGCCCACGACCTCGACGGTGAGAACGCCCCGCTGCTTCAGCAACGGCGGCTGACCGTGGTCTTGGAGCACGATCTGCGGCACGACCTGCGCCGCGCCTGCCAGGTGATCATGCAGGCGCAGCACGCCCTGCCCGGCCCGATCATGGCGCGCCCGTCCAGCGTCCAGGTCATCACGCCCCACAACATCCCGCCCGCGCTGACCCCCCGCGACTAGCCAGCGCCCCTGAGCGCGGCTCCCAGCATCCCCCACCCACCGTCAGTCGAAGGCGCCGGCGACCTTCTGGTCCCAGTCGATGACCGAGCCCGTCACCACGCCGCTGCGGTCGGACAGCAGGAACACCACGAAGTCCGCGACCTCGTTGACCTGCCCGAGCCTGCCCATGGGCAGTTCCTTGGCCGCGTGCTCCCGCCAGTCGTCGCCGGCGCCGTGGAACCGGCGCTGCACCGCGTCCTCGCCCTCCGTGTCCGTCCACCCGATGTCCAGGCCATTGATCCGGATGCGGTCGAACCGGTGCGCGTGCGCGGCGTTCCGGGTCAGGCCGGCCAGCCCCGCCTTGACCGCGACGTACGGCGTCAGGTATGGCTGCCCGCCGAGCTCGGAGGTGGAGATGATGTTCACGATCGACCCGGGCGCGCCCCGGCGGACCAGATCCGCGACGACCGCCTGCATCAGGAAGAACGGCCCGCGCAGGCCCGCGCGATGCCCGCCCCACCCCCTGGCTTCCGCCGCTCACCAGCACGACGCGTTCGGTCAGCAATCCCACGGTCCACCTCAACGTTGATCAATCTGCCCTGAGCTGACGGCCAAGGACGATGACCGGCCCGCCGCTACCGCCGACCATGGGCGGCCCGCCGCCCTCCGGCAAGACCAGAAACCCCTCAAAACAACCTCAGATTGAGGGTGCCCGTCATCGGAAAGCGCAGCACTAGCGACCGGGTACCAGCGGGCAGTGGCTGCGCCAGGCCGCCGTCGCCAGTCAGGACCCCTGGCGCTCCCGGGCGTAGTCGTCGAGCCGCTGGAGCTCGTCCTCGTAGATGGCGCGCATCGCCTTCGGCGCGAACATGCGCTCGAAGAAGCCGCCGATGCCGCTCGCGCCCTGCCAGGTCGTGGAGATCTGCACGTGGGCGACGCCGCCCTCCTTGGGCGTGACGGTCGTCCTGGTGACCAGGCTCGATCCGGAGTCCGATTCGGTGATGACCTTGCCGGGCTCCGGCTCGTCCACCGTCATCCGGTAATCGCGGGACCGCCCGCCGGCCGTCACCTTGAACCGCGTGACCGTCCCGGCACCGACCCCGCCCGACTCCACCCGGAAGTCCGAGAACGCCGGCGGCAGGAACTTGGGATGGTGCTCCCGCATGTCCCTGATATAGCCGAACACCGTATCGGCGGGCGCGTTCACTGTCTTCTCGGCGGTAACGAGGATCTCTGCCATGCAGGCATATCTATCACGCAGCCCCGGCCCGGGAAGCGCGGTCCAGGTCCCCGGTGCCCGCACCAGGTCACGAGGATCTCCGTCAAATTTCCCTTGACCGTACTTCTGGACCGGATCCAGACTACTGGCGGGTAATTAAACCCCAACCCGCCGGACGACCTCATCGGCCTCAAGCTCACGTTCCCGCTCGGCGCGGCGCACAGCACGGAACTGCAGTACGTCTTCCAGCGCATCCCGTACCTCGACACGCTGCCGCCGTTCACCCCGGCACAGCTGGCGCTGTCCAGCCAGATGATCGCCTACTGGACCCGCTTCGCCGCCACCGGCAACCCCAGGACCAGCGGCGCGCCGCTCTGGCCGCGCTTCACCGCCGTACACCCATCCGTCCAGGAACTGCGGGACACCTCGGCCCCCGTGAGATCCATCAGCGGGTGAGGAACAGCCAGGCGTTGACCACGCCGCCGACGAGGGCCGCCACCTCCGCGGCGGCCAGCCAGTACAGGCCGTTGGCCCCCGCGATCTGCAGGCATCCGGCGACGAGGGTCAGGAGCATCGTGACCAGGTTGGGGCTGACCGTATCGACGAGCCGGGCGAGGCGGTCCTCGGGGGCGTCCCCCGTGGCGCTGCGCGCGGCGGCCGCTGCGCCAGATGTGAATCGTGATCGCCCCCGCCACGATCGCCAGCGCGACGAGCACGATCCCCAGGATGCGGGCCGAGTCTCCCGGGATCACCAGCAGCAGCGACAGCAGCAGGGCGAGCAGGAACAGCACCAGCGTCTGCCCGGCCTCACCCCGCAGGGCAGGCGTGTGACACGATCCGGTCCCGGTTCAGCGACACCGCGACAAACAGCAGGCCCGTCAGCGCCCCCGCCGCGCTGCCGGAGATCACCGCGAAGTTCTCCCACCCGGGCGTCACCCCGGGACTCGGCTGTCCAGCCAGATGGTCCAGGGCTGGATCGAGCCGATCTCGAGCACGCCCATCGGCGCCCACGGATCCGGTCCCAGGCGCCGGCGGACCTCTTGCTCGTCCGCCGCCTCCACGACGACCATGACCGTTTCCCCGTCGCCAATGGGTCCGCCGAGGACCACAAAACCCTCATTGAGCAGCCTGTCCATGAACGCCGCGTGCTCGTCCCAGCCACGCTGCTCGCGGCGGGACCGCGACCGGTCGTAGTCCGGGCCGTTGACCATTGTCAGGACGAAGAGAGCCATGGCGGGAGCGTAGCGCCCGCCGGTGACACCGACCCGCGGAGGAAGCGGAACACGGTCTCGTAACGGCGCTCGGCGCCGTGCGTGAGCCAGATCATCGAGCCGTCGGCGCGGGCCGCGGCGTCGCCGGTCACGTGGTGCGTGGACGGCTCCAAGCCGACCGCGTAGGAGCCCTCGCGCAGGCTGAGCCACTCGAAGAACGCGGGGAAGGCGGCCGGGTCGAAGTCGAGCTCGAAGCCGCGGCCGCGCTGGTCGTTGACGATGCGGGCCCGCGCGCGGCCGTCGCCGTCCGGTTTGATCACGTGCTCGTAGACCTGCTCGACGAAGCCGGGCTGCGGGCCGGGCAGCACCGTGTGCGAGATCCCCTGCTCGGCCACGCTGTCGCTGCGCCAGATCGTTTCCGCGATGGCGGCCTCGAAGCGGGCGCCCGCTCCGAGCAGTGGCCAGCCCACGTTGACGTGGTACAGGAACATGTGCGGGGTCCGGTCGTACCCGGCGTTCGTCACCGTGTCGGTTAGCCGGATCTCGGTGCCGCCCAGGTCGGCCTCGATCCGGCGGTGCAGGACCAGGTGCTCGCCGAAGATCGCGGCCTGCCGGACCTCACCCTCCGCCCAGAGCAGGCAGTGCTCGCTGTCCCCGGGGCCGCCGTTCCAGCGCTCGCCGTATCCGGTGAGCCGCGCCGGGATGTTCGCGATCCGGCCGTGCAGCCCGTGCCGCACGGTCCGGCGGGGCGGGTAGCGGTAGTGCTCGCCGCCAACCTCGCCGCCGAACAGCGTGTGGTCGAGCCCGGCGCTGACCAGCAGCCCGGACATGCTGCGCAGCCAGGACAGGCCGTCCTCGTCGTTGACCTCGTGCAGCCCGGGGTGGCGGAAGCCGGTCGCCGACCGCCAGCCGACGCTGAGGTCGTCGAATTCGGCCAGCCCGATATCCATCGCGCGGTCGACCAGGACGTCGAAGCGCAGCCCGCCGCCGGTGCGGAACTCCAGCACCCGGATGCCCCGCTCGGTCCCGTCGTCCAGCACGACGGCGCGCACGCCGCCCGCGGCGGCCAGGTCCCCGGCGTGGCGGGCGATCGTCTGGCGGTCCGGGGTGGGCCCGGAATCAGGGTTCACACCATCACCCAGCCGCCGTTGACCTCGATCGTCTGGCCGGTGACGAACGAGGAGTCCGGCCCGGCGAGGAAGGACACCACCGCCGCCAGCTCTTCCGGCGTGCCGCGGCGCTTCAGCGCCTGATGCTCGAGCACGAACCGGTTGTAGGCGGCCGGGTCCTCGTGGATCTCTTCCGCGGCGGTCGGGAACGCGCCGGGGGAGACCGCGTTGACGCGGATGCCGGACGGCCCCAGTTCCCGGGCGAGGGCCCGGGTCAGCGCCACGGCCGCGCCCTTGGTAGCCGCGTACGACGCCAGGTCGGCCCACCCGCCGTGGGTCACGATCGAGGCGACGTTGATGATCGCGCCCCCGTCGGCCTTGGCCATCTGCCGCGCCGCGGCCTGCGCGCAGAGCCAGTAGCCGCGCTGGTTGACCGCGTGCACGTTGTCATATTCGGCCGGGGAGATCTCCAGGAACGGGGTCGCCGGGTAGATCGCGGCGTTGTTCACCAGGATGCCGGTGCCGCCCGACTGGATGGCGACCACCTCGAACATCTTGTTCACCGCGTCGGCGTCGCGCAGGTCGAGGGTCCAGGCGCGGACCGCACCGCCGTGGGACGCGACGTCCTTGCGCGTCGCCTCCACCGCGTCGGCGTCGATGTCGACGACGGCGACCGCGTGGCCATCCACCGCCAGCCGCCGGGCGATCGCCCGCCCCAGTGCGCCCCCGGCGCCGGTCACCACCGCAATGCTCACCCTGACCTCCTCGTCATGCCCGTATATATGCCCCGCCCCGCGCGAGTAAAATGATTTGCTTCATATGCCCCGCCCCGCGCGAGTAAAATTATTTGCTTCCGCCAAGCGAACAATTCGTTAACCTGGTCGAGCAACTGGTCGTGGTTCTGGCCCCCGGCGAGCCCGTTGCGCCCCCCTTGGCGCAGCCCGCCGAGCAGCCCGTCGCGCAGCACCGCCGAGGCCCTGGTCTGGAACTCCACGTACCCCACGAAACGCGGCCGCATCCAGGCCGCCTCGATGGTGCGGCGGGTCGCCGAGTAGAAGCCCCGCGCCTGCGTGTCCGCCTCCCGGTCCAGCCACGCGCGCCGGTCGGCACTCTGCCCGTCCAGCTCGGCGTAGGTCCTGACCTGGGTTTCTTCCGCTATCAGGAGACGGATGTAGTCAGCGGCGAGGTCGGGTCGACGGCAGGAACGGGTCACCGCGATACCCGTTCCGCCCAGGACACTGCCGATCCCAGCGGGACCGGCCGGGGCGTCGAACGCGGTCAGCGCGCGTGCCCGGTTCCCGCCGGGGCGCTGGTAGCTGATGTAGCCGTAGACCAGGGGGCAGTACGCCGGGCCGTCCTCGGCGGCCATCGCGTCAAGCACGGCGATCGGGTTCCGCCGCGCGAGGCCGGGGTCCGCGTGAGCCAGCAGGCCGGCCATGATGTCCAGCGCCCGCAGGCCCGGCTCCCTCTCAATAAAGGCCCCTTCCGCGGGCAAAGCCCCCAGACTGACACAGACTGCGGCGAACATCAGCAGCGCGTGCGGGCCGCCCAGGCACACGGCCGTCCGGTAGCGGCGCGCCGCTTGCGTTGCTTCGTCCCACGTCGCAGGGCGGTCGCCCATCAGGTCCGGCCAGGCTCACCGACACCTGCGCGGCGGCATCGACCGGGAGCGCCCACTGCAGGCCATCCAGCCGGTAGCTCGCGTACGAGCTTCCAGCGGATACGGCTTCGCAGGCCGAGAGTTCCGCTTCGGTGAGGACCTCGTTCATCGGGCGCAGCGCATGATCGCGCACTGCTTCACCGAGGCCGGGATGGTCGATGATCAGCAGGTCGAAGTCGTCGGCCAGGTCGCGCAATGGCCGGGACTCGAACCCCTCCAGCGACTGGCGTTCCCAGCGGACCGGCGGTCCCGCGTTCAGCGCGTCGAGGACCAGGTAGCCCCGCGGATGCTCCCAGGTGAGGCCGCGCAGGCCGCGCCGGTCGGCGCTCACGGCTGCGCTGTCTTCTGCTCCGGCGGACTGCCCGGCGGCGAGGCGACGACACCGCGTTTTTCGAGTTCGGCAATGGTGGAGCCGTCAAGGCCAAGGCCGGCCAGGATCTCCCGGGTCTGTTCACCGGTCAGCGGCGCGCCGGACCTCACGCTAGGTTCCGTTCGGCTAAATCGGAACGGGAATCCGGGCGTGGTCACCCGGCCCTCGGTCGGGTGGTCATAGCTGACGAACGACCCGTTGTGCTGGACCTGCGGGTCGTCGAGGAGGTCGGCGTAGGAGTAGACGGGGCCGGCCCAGATTCCCTTGTCCGCCAGCAACGTCAGCCACTCCTGGGTGCCGCGTTCCGGCAGTCGCGCGCGGACCAGCGCGGTGATCTCGTCCCGGCGGGTGTGCCCGTCCACGTGGGCGTCCATGGCCGCCAGTTCGGGAATGCCGAGCACCCCGCCCAGCGCGCGCAGGCTCGGCATGGCCAGCGCGAGATAGCCGTCGGCCGTGGCGAACACGCCGTACGGCGCGCGGATGTAGGTGTGCCCGTGCGCCTCCGAGCCGCGGTGCTGCGGAATCCCGCCCACGGTGAAGACCGACAGTTCCTGCATCTGCACCGCGATCGCGGAGTCCAGCATGTTCACTGTGACGTGCTGCCCCTCGCCGGCCCGTTCCCGGTGCAGCAGGGCGGCCAGCGCGCCCTCGAACGCGCTGTACGCGGTGATCGCGTCGACCGCGAACGTGCCCGCAGGCGCCGGCGGGTCACCGGCCCGGCCGACGCTGAACATCGCGCCGCTCATCGCCTGGAGCAGCAGATCCTGTCCCGGCCGGCTGGCGTAGGGCCCGCTCTCGCCATAGCCGGAAATCGACACGTAGAACAATGTCCGGCTTGACGGCGCGGATCGACTCGTAGTCGAGACCGAGGCGCTCGGCGACACCGCGCCGGTAGTTCTGCAGAAAGACGTCGCTGGTCGCCGCCAGGTCGAGCACGATCTGGCGGCCGTCGGGTGACTTGAGGTCGACGGCCAGGCTGCGCTTGTTCCGGTTCAGCGCCAGGAACGAGGCGTTCACCTGGTGACCGGCCGCGCCTCCAGCCGGGGCGTGCCGCTGCCACTCACCGGTGACCGGCTCCACCTTGATCACGTCCGCGCCAAGGTCACCGAGCCGCATCGCCGCCAGCGGTCCCGCCATCGCGATCGACAAATCGACAACGCGGTACCCAGAGAGAATCCCCACTGTTTGCCTGCTTTCCAGAGTCCCGGCCCTTACCGTCCGCGGAACGCCGGGTCGCGGCGCTCGGCGAAGGCGGCGCGCCCTTCCGTGGCGTCCGCGGTCGCGAAACAGATGGTCTGCAGGTGCCGCTCGTAGTCGATCGCCCGGCTCAGCGGCATCTCATACGCGGCGCGCAGGTTGAGCTTGGCCGTCTCCGCCGCGACCGGCGCGCGGCTCGCGATCACCCGGGCCAGCCCGAGGGCGCGCGGGCGCAGGGCGTCCGGGGCGACGACCTCGCTGACCAGCCCCCACCGCAGCGCGGTGGCGGCGTCGATGGGGTCGCCGGTGAGCAGCATCAAGGCCGCGTTGGACGGGCCGATCGAGTGGGCGAGCAGCGCCGACTGGCCGCTGCCGCCAATCCAGCCGAGCTTGATTTCCGGCGCGGCAAAGGTCGCGCCCTCGGCGGCGAGCCGGATGTCGCAGGCCAGCGCGAGTTCCAGGCCGCCGCCCAGCGCGTAGCCGTTCACGGCAGCGATCACCGGCTTGCGCAGCGTCCGCAGCACATCTCCGTAGTCCTCGCGGCTGCCGAACTGCCACGGGCTCGCGTAGCCGTCCAGTTCGGCGATGTCGCTGCCCGCGCAGAACGCGCGGCCCGCGCCGGTGATGACCACCGCCCGGATCGCGGCGTCCGCGTTGAGCGCGGCGACGTGCTCGGCCAGCGTGGCGGTCATCTGGCTGGTCAGGGCGTTGAGCTTCGCCGGGCGGTCCAGGGTCAGCACCGCGACGTTCCGGTCGGTGTCCAGGTGCACGTCAGCGTGGCGTTCGGTGGCGGACGTCATCACACCTCCCGGAGAGCGTCAGCCCGGGCCACCTCGACGATCTCCCGCATCGCGTCCTCGGCCTTGCGGTGGTGGCCGCGCCGGATGGCGACCGCTACCCGCTCGTGGTTGGGCAGCGTCTCCCGGTTGTGGCCGACCGAACGGCTGTGCAGGGGCCGGATCGCACCGAGCGCGACGCTGACCACGTCGTGGATGTAGAGCAGCAAGTCGTTGTTGGCGGCGCTGAATACCGCGCGATGGAAGTCGAGATCGGCTTCGATGAACGCGTTGGGGTCATCGACGGTGGCCCACAGCTTGGCCATGGCCATCGCGATCGTGCTGCGCTGCTCCATGGTGGCGGTTTCGGCGGCCAGCCGGGCCGCACCTGGTTCCAGCGCGACCCGGAGGCCGGCGAGAGCCCGGATGTCATCGGCGCCCGGGGAGGGGGCGAACCGCCAGGTGAGCACGTCCGGGTCGAGCAGGTTCCATGACTCGCGCGGCCGGACCCGGGTCCCGGCGCTGGTGCGGCTTTCCAGCAGGCCCTTACCGGCCAGCACCTTCACGCCCTCCCGCAGCGCGGACCGGCCGACGCGGAGCTGGCTCACCAGCTCGTCCTCGGTGGGCACGGCGTCGCCGGGCGCCAGGCCACCGCGAACGATGCGGGCACCCAGCCCGTGGACGACCTGAGCGTGCCGGGCACGATCCGGATATGCGGCGGTCAACGGCGGTCCTCCGGTGTTCATGACGTGTGGCGATGTCGTTCCGTACCTGGTAGTGGCTCCGAAAGTACGTCAGCGCACCGGCGCTCGTCAACGCTTCATCAGATGAAGTTGATTATTTGTGTGATGAAGGTTGACCCATCCATATGTGTCGTCTTACGCTCGCTGGGCAGTCATTGAGCGTCATCCGGGTGGCCCGGGGAGGGGTAGCGGTGCGGCTCATCAGGTTCCGGAAGATCATTCACGGCGGACCGCAGCTTGGTGTCTTCGAGGAAGGCCGTACCGACGCCCCGGGGAGCACGGGAGCGCCCGGCGGAGTCGGCCCGGTCGTCACCTTTGCTGCCGCGCCGGCGATGGCTGATCTGCTCGCGCTGCCGCTCGACGACATCCGGGAAATCTGCGAGAAGCCCAGCGGTGAGGCGATCCGGCCGGAGGAGATCGAGCCGCTGGCTCCCGTCGACGGCCGCACCGAGGTGTGGGCGGCGGGCGTCACCTACGAGCGCTCCCGCGCGGCGAGGGTCCAGGAAAGCGAGGAGTCCGCCGACGTCTACGACCGCGTGTACGAGGCGGAACGGCCCGAGCTCTTCTTCAAGTCAGCCGCCTGGCGGGTCCGGGGTCCCGGTAGCGCGGTGTCGGTTCGCTCCGACTCCGGCGTTGACGTGCCCGAACCCGAACTGGCGGCCGTCCTCAACTACGCCGGCGAGGTGGTCGGCTACACCATCTGCAACGACATGAGCTCGCGCACCATCGAGGGCCAGAACCCGCTGTACCTGCCGCAGGCCAAGATTTACCTGGGCGGCTGCGCGCTGGGACCCTGGATCCGGCCCGCGTGGGAAGTCCCGATCCCTATTCGCTCACCATGGAGATGACCATTACCCGGGATGGTGCCGTGGCCTGGGAAGGCCAGTCCAGCACCTCCGGCTTGCGGCGCCGCATCGACGAACTCGCTGAGTACCTCTTCCGCGAGGAGGAGTTCCCCGCGGGCGCGGTCCTGTCCACGGGGACCAGTCTCGTCCCGGACCTTCCGTTCACCTTGCAGCCTGGCGATGAGGTCCGGATCCACATCTCGCAGATCGGCGAGCTGGTCAATCCGGTGGTCCGCGGCAAGGCCGCCCTGGTCAGCTCGTCGCGCGGTCAGCAGGTCCACGCCTGAGCGCCGGGCCGTCAGACGTCGTAGCGGGTGGGCGTGGTCGTGTAGCGGCGGCCCGAGGGCACGGTCCAGATCATGTTCCCGGGACGGGGCTGTTCCAGCGCCCACCCTTGAGCTTGCTTGCACCGATGGTGCCGACGGCACAACGGACCGAGATTGCACTCACAGGTCCGGCCGCCCGCGTCGTACGGCTGCGTATGGTCGAGGTCACACTGCGCCGCAGGCCGCCGGCAGCCGCGCGCGGTGCAGGTAGCCGTCCGGGCACCCGTGAGATGGCGTAGCCGGCGGCTCGGCTTGTACCCCGGCTCCTCGTTGCGGTGGTCACACGCGCCGACGGCCAGCGGAGTCACCCGTATGCCGAGCCGTTCCATGAACTCCCTGGCCTGGTCAGCCGGGGGATTGTTGGCGCCGGGAGGACTGGTGCCATCGCCGTTATCAAGCAGCGGTGGGGGTGGGAGTGGCGGTGGGGGTGGCGGAGTGTGCCTGCCCCGGGCGCATCCATGCCCGACGGCTTGGCCGCCTTCGCCGACCACGGTGACGCACCATCGGGTCGCTGGGTGGATTCCGGCCGCTCGAACCAGGTCACGAGCCAGATGAGCATCGACTGGCCCGAACGCCGCCACCTCGGCAGGCCGATCCGACAGCCCGAGGAGCGCCGAGAGCGGCACCGTCACGTTGATCCGCGCCGCCAGGCCATGGGGGAGTGCCGCGGTCGTCTTAGAACCCGCAGCCGATCCGTCGCCATGCCCAGATGCCGAGCCGTGACCCGCGGAGGTGCCCCCACTGCCAGGCAACGGAGGCGCTGCCTGGCGATCACCGGCGCCGTCTCTGGGTCCTGTGCCGTTGCCCGGTCCCGTGCCGCCTTCCGGTCCAGAGCGTTGCTCGGGCCCCGCGCTGCGTTCCGGTCCAGAGCGTTGCTCGGGCCCCGCGCTGCGTTCCGGTCCAGAGCGTTGCTCGGGCCCCGCGCTGTTTTCCCCAACCGCGCTCCGGCCCAGCAGGAAGTCGAGGTACGCGTGGGCGCGGAGCTGGTCCATTGTGCCCTCAACGCCGGCTTCTCTTAGCTCGCGGGCCCGTTCCGAGATCCGCTGGTCCGCAGCCAGAACCTCCGCCGAAGGCAAGTCTCGCCCGCAGAGCGCGGCCGTGCCCGTGTCTTCCCGCCAGCGCGTGACGCGGGCATCGCGCTGCGCTTCTTCCCAGCGCCGGCGGACGGCGTCCGGATCAGCCTCCAGGATGGCTCGCGCCACCGCCGCCCGGAGCTGTCCGCTGGTCTGCTGTTCGGCTCCGGACAGGATCAGCTTCTCCACCGCGGCCGCGTGCTCGTCGCTCAGTATGCTGGTCGCGTCAGCGATGATCCGTGCCCGGTCAAGATCAATGGCCCCGGCTTCCAGCGCAGCGGCGGTCATGCGCAGCCTGGTCGCCAGATCGGTGGCAAGTTCCATGTGAGCCTCGGCGGCACGGGCTGTCAGCGTCAGCGCCGCAGCGAGCTCGTCCGGGGCGAAAGGGCTGATGAATTCGGGAAAGCCGGTGCCCGGTGCCTTGCCGGCGGAATATTCCGGCTCGGGGGCCCCTGGCGCGCTACCCGGTTCGTCGGGCTCACCGCTAGCCGGAGCCGAGGCGCTCCCGCGAGCGCTGTCTCTGTCCGCCAGCCCGGCCGTTCGGAGGCGCGCTTTGATCCGGGAGCCGGGGGTGTACTGGTCGTCTTCCGGTCGGCGTCGCGCCAGCTCGGCGATGGCGGCTAGCTCCCTGGCCGCTGCCCAGGAGGTTAGCCGCCGCCACGCCCGGATCATCCCGGTCAGCTCGTCGTCGTTGACCAGGGGCAGCGCACTGACGTGAGCCGTATCGGCCAGCCCGGCGAGCACAGGTCCGGGCACCATGTCGTCAACGGCACCGTCCGAGGCGAACCCCTCGCCGGGGGACGCGCTTCTGCCCGGGGACGCGCTTCTGCCCGGGGACGCGCTTCTGCCGGGGGACGCGCTTCTGCCCGGGGACGCGCTTCTGCCCGGGGCCCCCTGCGTAGGGCTGGCTTCGCTGGCGGGACTGCGTGCAGCGTCAAGGCCCTCTCCCCGCGGGTCCGGAAACTCGCCTGGATCCCAGTAGTCGTCATCCGCCTGCTCGTCGTCCAACGGGTCGTCCTGGGCCAGGGTGGCGGCAACGATCTGGTCCAGGATCTCTTCCTGGCTCATGCCGCCGTCATTGCGGCTGTTGCCATCGTCGACGGCACACGGGGCATCTGCCTCGTGATAAGCGCTCAGCCCCCGGGAACGCGGGAGCCCGTCAGGTTCGGACGCGCCACGCTCACTGCGTGGGGCACCCTCACCCCCCGCAGATCCGGATAGCGGGCTTAGCGACACAGCCGCCCCTCCGTTCGTCTCACAGTCCCTGATTCCCACTCGAACATAGTATCGAATAACGGATGCATGCGCAAGCATTTCCTCCCTATTCAAGGGTCATGTCCGAGGAGTGTTTTGGAAACTCGGCGGCCTGGCTGATGAGCCTGGCGGCGGCGTGTCGTTCCCGCGGGGATAAGGGCGCGGGCCCCATGATCCCGATGTGTGACGATCAAGAAAGTAATGGGGCCCGCGCGTGCCCAGCCTAGGAGCGCGGCGGCCAGGACGAGGGGACGTTCCCCCTGTGAACTGGCCGATGCCGAATGGGCGGTGATCGCGCCGCTGCTGCCTGCGCCACGTGACGGCGGCCCGGGGCGGCCGCTGATCCATCCGCGGCCGGTGATCGTGCAGGCCATCTTGTATGTGGACCGTACCGGCTGCGGCTGGCGGTACCTGCCCGGGGACTTCCGCCCTGGCGCACCGTCTACGGCTACTTCGCCCGCTGACGCGATGACGGCACGCTGCGCCGGGTCCACGACCAGCTGCGGGCCCTGGCCCGCGCCGCGGCCGGGCGCGATGCGGAACCGTCCGCGGCCGTGATCGGTTCCCAGTCCATCCGCGCGGCGGACACGGTGCCCAAGGCCAGCCGGGGCTGGGACAACGCCACGAAGGTCAACGGCCGCAAACGCCGCATCGCCGTCCCGGCTACGCCGGCAAACTCACCATCTGGGCGCAAGCGCCACCACGACCCATTAACCCGACTTGGCTCAAATTGGTGCGCACCCTGAACGCCCGCGAGCTTGACGCAGGGCATCGGTGTTCGGGCTCAGGCACGTGGAATGTCTCTACCAGTTGGCCGGTACTCCGCTAGGAGCACCCGGCCATCCAATACCCGGTGACCGGCCAGTTCAAGATCGGCGGACGCCATGTCCGCGAAGGCCGCGTCACGCCCAGATGGCCCGGCCATCAGTGGAAAGGTCATCAGTCGCAGCCGGTCCACCAAGCCCGCACTGATGAGCTGCCGGGCCAGGGACAGGCTTCCCCAGGTGCGCAAGGGAAGGTTGCCGCCGGCCTTCATTTCCTGGACCTCATCGACAAGATCCCGGCTGCAGATCCGCGTGTTGGGCCAGGCGGCGTGGGTCAACGTGCGGGAAAACACGACCTTGTCTAGCTCGGCTGTCCGGCCCCAGGACTTGCCATGTGCCTCCTCCGGAAGCCCCGCCAGAGCTTGGTAGGTACGCCGCCCCATGACCACGAGCTGCGGTGCGGCCAGCTCGTCCATGATCCATTCCTGGAGTTCTGGGCCCAGATAGCCGAAATATCCCGGCAGCCCGTCCGACCCGGCCCACCCGTCGACTGAGACGAAGATGTCCACTATCACACTGCTTGCCATGTGCGCTCCTTCCCTCATCAGGTTGCCATGTGCGCTCCTTCCCTCATCAGGCCGCCGGTCTGGCGCTGCTGGACGTAGGGACTCAGCGAGACCGGAAAGTCATCGGTGTGCCCGCCACCACCGCTGCTAGAGCCCCAGGTGCCCCGCTGGGCTCAGGTCACGCCGCCCTGCCCGGCGACCATGCGCTGCCGGGATGGCTGCTTCAAAACCTCAAGCCAGGTGCCATCGTGCGTCGCTCAGCTGCGCCCGCTGAAACGGCCCGCGATCCTGGGCCCGACCATCTTCCTGGCGCAAGCGATCGCGACCGCCGCCGTGCCCTATCTGGGCGGCACGATCGGGGTCAGCGCCGCGCTGGTCGCTATGGGCGCGCTCAACGGCTTCGGCCACGTGCTGATGATCACGGCCTTCCAGCGCTGGGCGCCGCCGGACGTCCTCGGCCCGGCTCACCGGCGTGCTGATGCTGGCCAGCTTCGGCGTCTTCCCGGTCTCGGTAGCGCTCGCGGCCTTCGTGGTGCACAACCTGGGCGCGGCGCTGTTCTTCCCCCTCGCCGGCGCCGCGCTCGCGATGGCCATCCTCGCCGGACTTACCCAGCGGGCCTGGCGGGACTTCGGCCTCAAAACGCCAGCTCAGGGCAGAACCGAACTCACGGCAGCAAGCCGGCCAGGCGGCACTGGGGCCGCGCCCGTACCGCGAGCTGAGATTGCCCCTGAACGCTGGACGAATGGCAGAACTTAACCGCGTCAGCACCGCAGTAATGCAGGACCCCGCCGCCGGTGGAACTGGGCAGCGTCACATTGACGCAGCCGTTCGCGGACTTGCTGTAGGGGTCCGACGCCAGCGATCCCCAGATACCGAGGCCCAGGAAGACAAGCAGCACCGCCGCGCAGACAATCGCCATCGTGCGCTTCTGGCGGCGGGTGAGCCGATCGTTCAGGGGATTGGTTCGGACGGGCATGACCGACACAGTGTAAGGGGCCCGCTCAGAGGCCCCGCATCCTGGGCCACCCTCCCGGTCCCGCCCCGCACGCCCGCCGCCCCGCACGCCCGCCGCCCCGCACGCCCGCCGCCCCGCACGCCCGCCGCCCCGCACGCCCGCCGCCCCGCACGCCGCCGCCCCGCACGCCCCACAGCCCCGCATGCCCGCCGCCCCACAGCCCGCCGCTCAGCGATCCTGCTCCGTCGGCCGGACCAGCACCTCATTGATCGCCGTCCGCCGTGGCCTCGTCACGATGAAGCCGATGATCTCGGCGATGTCGCCGGCCTGCATCCGCTCCTCGTGGGAGAACCGCTCCTTCAGCCCGGCCAGGACTTCCGGGCGGTTGTGCCCGGCGAGTTCGGTCGCGACCGCGCCCGGCTCGACGAGCGACACCCGCAGATGCCGTTTGGTCACTTCCTGGCGCAGCGCCTCGCTGAAGGCCCCGACCGCATGCTTGGTCGCGTTGTAGACGGCGCTTCCGTTGCGCGCGACCCGTCCGGCGACCGAACTCACGTTGACCATGTCCGCCACCTGCCGGGGCCCATCGGCCGCCGCGTCCAGCAGCAGCGGCAGCGCCGCGTGCGCGCAGTACATGAGGCCGAGCACGTTGATGTTGATCATGCGCTGCCACTCGGTCAGCGGCGCATCCTCGACCGGCCCGAGCAGCATCATCCCCGCGTTGTTGACCAGGGTGTCGAGCCGGCCCAGTTCGGCGGCGGTGCGCTCGACAACCTCGCGTGCCTGCGGCTCGTCGGTGATGTCGGCCGTCAGGACCAGCGCCTTGCCACCCTGGCCGCGGATGCTGGCCGCCAGGTCTTCGAGGCGGTCGGACCGGCGTGCCACCAGCGCCACGGACGCTCCGTGGCTGGCCAGCTCGAGCGCGGTCGCGGCGCCAATACCGCTGGACGCCCCGGTCACGAGGGCCACCGTCCCATCGAGCCGTTCCGCCATCAAGCCCTCCTAGAGTCTGTTGCCTGTCCCGACCATGGGAACATACGGGTCATGACTGTCCTGCCGCTCACCCCTGACGAACTGCTGACCACGACCCGTTCCGTGCGCAAGCGCCTCGACCTCACCCGCCCGGTCCCGATGGACCTGATCACCGAATGCCTGCAGGTCGCGCTGCAGGCACCCAGTGGCAGCAACCAGCAGGGCTGGCACTGGATCGTGATCACGGATCAGGACACGAGGGCCGCCATCGGCGAGCTCTACCGCCGCTCGACCGAGCGCTACCTGGGGGCCAAGGCGCGCGCCGCGAGCGAGCCCGGTGCCCCGCCGCCCGACTCGCCCGAGGCCCGGACGATGCAGCGGATCCGGGCGAGCTCCGGGTACCTGGGTGAGCACATGGGCGACGTCCCGGTCCTGGTCCTCGCCTGCATCGAGGCCAACCCTCCGTGGGAGGCGGGAAGTAACCAGGCGGGCCTGTGGGGTTCCCTGCTCCCCGCAGCGTGGAGCTACATGCTGGCGGCCCGCGCCCGCGAACTGGGCACCGCGTGGACGACGCTGCACCTGGCCTACGAAAAGGAAGCCGCCGAGATCCTCGGCCTGCCCGGCAACGTCCGCCAGGGCGTGCTCATCCCGACCGCCTACTACACCGGCGAGACGTTCCGGCCGGCCCCGCGCCGCCCGGTGCAGGAGGTCATGCACATCAACCGCTGGTGAGCCCGGTGCCGACCACGCACCAGGCTGGCGTCACTGATATTGATTCTTAACGGACGTCGTGCACCACCAGCCCGCGTGCGGACACCTCCGCCCCCGCGGCCAGGCGGCCTTGGCCGCTAGGCCTCGGTCCGCTCCGCCAGCGGTTTCTTCTCCTGGAGCCGCATGACTCGCAGGACCATTTCCATGGCGAACCGTGCGTCCGGATCGCCGAACTGGTCGCCCAGCGTCCGTTCGAGCTGGCGGATGCGGTAGCGGACGGTCTGCGGGTGCACCTGGAGGCGGTCGGCGATCTCCGCCGCCGTGCCCCGCGTCTCCAGCCACGCCCCGAACGTCTCGGTCAGCCGCTCCTGCTGCCGCGGGGTCAGCGCCTCGAGCGCGCCGAAGTGCCGCCAGGCTCACCTGGTCGGCGAGTGCGCTGTCGGACAGCAGCCAGAGCGTGACCAGGTGGTTCTCGCAGTACACGAGCGGCCCGGCGTCGATGGTGCCGGATTCGGCCAGGGCGAGGGCCTGCCGGGCCCAGCGCAGTGAATCGGCCGCGTCGGCCAGCGGGACGGTCAGCCCGATCACGGCGCGGCGCCCATCCGGCCAGCTCTCGGGTGCGGCCCAGCGGGACGAGGCCACGCCGCCGCGCAGCAGCAGATGCGGCTGCGGGTCGTCGAGGCACGCGAGGACATCGTTATCGGCGGAGAGCTCCGCCAGCGCGGTATCGTCCGCCGGCCCGGGGGCCAGGGCGACGGCGGTGATCTGGCCCGGCAGCGGCCACGAGGCCGTCGCCGCGAGGTCGGCGAGCGCGCGGAGCGGCACCGGGTCGTTCCGGTTCAGGATGAGCTGCATGAGCCGCCGCCGGGCCGCCCGCTGCTCTTCGGCCGAGCCCGCCTTCACCTCGCGGTAGCCCTGGAAAGACAGCCTGGCCAGGTCGTCCATGTAGCCGAACACGGCCTCGGCGAGCGTGGACATGACCGCGGAGGACAGGCTGGCTTCGCCGCCAACCTGCATGACCCGGTGCCAGGCCACCTGCGCGCCGAGCCGGTAGGCGGCCTGCAGGGAGTCCAGGCTGCGGCCTTCCTCGGCCTCGTGCCGCCCGAGCATGCGGGCCACCTCGTCGCGATCGGCCAGTGACATGGTGGGGTCGGCGACGAGATCCACGAACGACGTCAGTGCCTGCTCCACGCCGGTGCGCATGACCTGGCCGTACGGTCCGTCCATGGGGCGGGCGTACTCGGGAATCGCGTCCCGGATGGCCGTGATGATCTCGTCGGAGAGGCTCGGCAGTTCGGGCCGGAGGATGCCGGCCAGCTGCGGGGGCAGCCGGTGAGGCCGCTCCTCCTCCGCGCTCTGCCCGCTGGTCCTCGTCATGCTCGATGGCTCCGTCCCCGCCGCGTTGCGGCCGCCCGGGTGACTTGGCACATGCTTGACGTTAACTCCCGGCAGCGCGGCCCCGCAGCTTTGACTTCGTACATTCTGCTAACGGAGCGCGCACGAGGCCGTTACGTACCGCAAGGGGTCGATGTCGATTTGTGATCTTTCTCGTGCCGGGAAGGCGCAGGCTGGGCCGCCTGAGCACTCACTCGTTGACAAAAAGTGACGGCGCGCTGTGGCCATAGTGCTAAGAAAAAGTAAATCCAGGTTATGTTCCGGGTTTCACCGTGTTCCGCTTGCGAGCCGAGTTACGCGGGAGTAGCCTCCCAGGCTACACACGATTGCAATCGTGCCCGGAAACGTGCCGGAAAGTCGTGTACGGCATTGCGGCCCTGAGCGGGGCTTCTTAGGATAGGGTCGACGCCAAGTAAGGATTGCACTGCGTTAATAAGTAAATAGGCGATCAGCACAGCGGCGGCTTTCGGAGCCTCCGGCGACAGCCGGACGGATGAGACCGGAAGGTGCCTGTGCCGTCGGCAGCCGGGTCACGCCCGGCTGCGGACCGTCTGGCTTCCCCCAGCCGGACGGTCCGCAGCCTGTCGTGGCCAAGGCTCTCGCGCACAGGCGCCTTCGGCCGGGCCGCGCTGCCGGCTGGACCTGCAGCCACCCCGCCAGCGGAAATAAATGCAATGACTCTCGGTTGTAAGCTGCCGTTAGGGCGCTCCTGACGTTCGCTTTTATTTCCCTTTCGTATACCTATTCGCTGAAGGTAAAAACGGCGGCCGGCGGCGGTGAACCGCATTGCCCTAATATGCGCCACCGACGCAGCCATTTATGTGCGCCCTCATCCCCGCCGCCGGCGGAAAGCCCCTGCCCGCGGCCGGGCAGGGTTCGCGCCGTGATCTGATGGGACGGGGACAGAGGAGGGTCGCATGCCGCAGGACTCGATGGCCAGCACGGACGCGGGGCGGCTGCGGGCCGCCGCGGCCGCCGATGACGCCTTCGGCGCTGACGTCTACCGGTCACTCGGTACCGGCGCGCAGAACACCGTGTTCTCACCGGCCAGCATCGCTGCGGCCCTGCAGATGGTGCTGTGCGGTGCGCGCGGCAAGACGGCCGCGCAGATAGCGACGGCCCTGCACCTCGGCGCCCCGGAACCGGCCGTGGATGGGCTGCGGCTGCTGGCTGATGAACTGAACGCGGCGGGCGACGGCGCGGACCTGACGCTCCGCGCGCCGAACACGATGTGGGTGCAGGCGGGCCTGCCGCTGTCGCCCGAATTCACCGGCCGGCTTCAGGACATCGCGGCGGTGACGGTCCGTCCGGCGGACTTCGCCCGCGCCCCGCAGGAGGCCCGCGCCCAGATCAACCAGCTGATCGCGGAACAGACCGCCGGGAAGATCACCGGCCTGCTGGGCCCGGATGCGGTCAGCTCCGCCACCCGCCTCCTGCTGGCCAACGCCATCTACCTCAAGGCACCCTGGGCGTTCCCCTTCACGGAGGGGGCCACGACCGATTCGCCGTTTTATCCCGGAGACGATGCGCCGCTGACCGTCCCGATGATGCGGCGCACGGCGGACCTGGCCTACCTGCGGGGCGACGGCTACCAGGCTGCTCTGCTGCCGTACCGGTCGAGCCCGCTGGCCATGGCCGTGGTCCTGCCCGACGGCCCGCTGTCCGCGCTGGCGCCGCGCCTGACCGGGGGCCTCGGGCCGCTGCTCGAGGGCGCGGCCCGGCGGAGCGTGGCCCTCTCGCTGCCGAAGTTCCGCCAGCGGGCGAGCTTCGGGCTGATTCCCGCGCTCCGCCATCTCGGCGTCGAGGATGCGTTCACCGACGCCGCGGACTTCAGCGGCATCACCCCGGCCGCGCGCCTGTTCATCAGCGCGGTCGTGCATCAGGCCTACATCGACGTGGACGAGCACGGGACCGAGGCGGCCGCCGCGACCGCGATCGTCATGCGCCCGATGGCACTGCGGCGCGGACCCGACCCGATCCGGCTGGTCGTGGACCGGCCGTTCCTGTTCGCGATCATCGACACCGGAACCGGCCTGCCGCTGTTCCTCGGCCAGGTCGTACGCCCCGCGGCCGGCTGACCAGCCGCTGGCCCTTCTCGACCGGCTGACCAGCCGCTGGCCCTTCTCGACCGGCTGACCAGCCGCTGGTCCTTCTCGCCCGCTATTTCATTGCGGCATGTTCGTCTTGCTTATTGGTGGGAAGAGGGGGTTTTGCCGCCGTAACTGACAGCAAGGGAGCTCCGTTATGGCCCAGCCCGCAGCCGCCAGCAACGTCCTGGCCACCCTGGACGGCCGCAAGCCAACCGCCTTCTACTGGCAGCTCACCCTGCTGGCCACCCTGGGCGGATTCCTGTTCGGATACGACACCTCCAACATCGGGTCGGCGCTGAACTTCGTCCCGTACAACCTGAAGGGCCTGGCCGAGGGGTACCTGGTGTCCGGCGCGTCGCTGGGTGCGGCGGCGGGCGCCATCCTCGGCGGCCCGGCCTCCGACCGCTTCGGCCGCAAGGTGCTCCTGATCATCGACGCGGGCATCTACGCCGTGGGCGCCATCTTGTCCGCGGTCACCCCGGACGCCGCCGTCCTGCTCATCGCGCGCACGCTGATCGGCCTGGCCATCGGGGCGGACTCCGCGATCGCCACCGCGTACATCGCCGAGTACGCGCCGAAGGACCGGCGCGGATCCCTCACGATGCTGCAGCAGTGGATGATCACGGTCGGCATCCTCGTCTCCTACATCGTCGCGCTCGTCATCTTCGCCGCCTTCCCGGCCAGTGCCGCGTCGGTGGGCTGGCGGCTCGTCCTCGGCCTGGGCGCCGTGCCCGCCCTCGTCGGGCTGGCGCTGCGGACCCGAATGCCCGAGTCGCCCCGGTGGCTGCTGCGGCACGGCCGCTACGACGACGTGAAGAAGGCCATGACCACCCTGGGCGTGCAGGATGTCAGCGACGATGACGTCCGGCGCGCTGCGGAGGTCGTCGAGCAGGTCGAGGGGGGAAGCCGCGAGCAGCGGCGCCGAGCCTGGACGCCGGGAGTCCGGCGGGCCCTGATCGTGGTGTCGGTATTCTTCATCTTCCAGCAGATCACCGGCATCAACGTGCCGCTCTACTACGGGCCGCACCTGCTCGGCCCGATCTTCTCCGGCGCCCACGCCTCCCTGGTGCAGACCACCATCGCCGGTGTCGAAGTCACGGCCATCATGACGGCGGTCAACGTGGCCGCCACCTACCTCGGCTTCCGCTGGATCGACAAGTTCGGGCGCAAGGCGCTGTCCATCGGCGGCTACACCGGCATGATCGTCTTCGCCCTGGTCGCGGCGGTGGGCCTGGCCTTTACGTCCGGCACGCTCCGGCTCGTCGTCATCATGGCCGGCCTGAGCCTCTTCATCGCCTCGTTCGCGGTCGGCGTCGGCGGCACCGGCTGGACCCTGCAGGGTGAGGTGTTCCCGACCGCGGTCCGCGGCCAGGCGGCCGCGTTCTGCGCGATGATCGACTGGCTGGCCAACTTCGCGATCATCGAGGTGTTCCCGGTGTCACAGAACGCCCTCAGCCTGGGCGGGGTGATGGTGGTCTTCGCCGGCCTGGCTGCCCTGGCCATCGTGTTCATCTGGAAGTTCCTGCCCGAGACCAAGGGCCTGCCGGTCGAGGAGATCGTCCGGGTCTTCGAGCGGCAGCAGAAGCAATCGCCGCTGTCCTCCGGGCCGGCGGATGCGTCGGCTCACGCCAACTGACCGCCCGGTAAGCACACGTCGGGGCCGGTGCCCGCCTCCAAGCGGGCACCGGCCCCGACGCCGATCTAGCCGCCGACGGTGACGGTTACGCCCGCCTCACGGGTGTCCGATCCGCCGAGGCCGGCCGTCGCGTGGACGGTCTGGCTGGTGTTGGGCGCGTAGGACGGTGGCGTCACCGTGAACGTCGCGGTCGGCGCGTCCGCGGGGGACACCCGGCCGAACACGTCCGCGTGCGGCACCACCTTCCAGCCCTGCGGGACCTGCAGGGAGATCCGGACGCCGTACAGCGTCTGGTTGCCCGCCGCGGTCAGCGTCACCTTGACCGCCGAGGGCTGCCCCGCCTTCATGGTGGCCGGCGCGCTCACCACGACCTGGCGGGCGCCCGGGGTCGAGGTGACCAGGAACCCGCCGTGCAGCGGCAGGTTCGCCAGGGCCGACGAGTCACCCACGAACACCTGGTAGGCGCCCGCCGTCTGGCTCCAGCCGCCGCCGGTGGCAGTGGCGCCCGGCGCGGAGGAGTCGAACCAGGAGAGGTCGGCCGGGGCGACGGTGAACTGCACCCGGGTGGACTGCCCGGGAGCGAGGTTCACCCGCTGGAAGCCCTTCAGCTGACGGGGCGGCTCACCGGTCGCGGCCGGTTCGGTCACGTACAGCTGGGCCACGTCCGCGCCGGCCCGGCGGCCGACGTTGGTGACCGTGGCCGACACCCGCACGTCCTGCGTGCCGTTCACCACCGGCGTGACCCGCAGGTTGCTGTACGCGAAATTGGTGTAGGACAGGCCGTAGCCGAACGGGAACAGCGGCTGGAGGTTCTTGTCGTTGTACCACCGGTAGCCGACGTCCAGGCCCTCCGAGTACTGGACCGTGCTGCCGTTGCCGGGGAACTGGGCCGTCGTGGACGCGGGCACCTGGGACAGGCTCTGCGGGAACGTGACCGGCAGGTGGCCGCTCGGGTCGGTCTGGCCGAACAGCACGCTGGCCAGCGCCGTGCCGCTGCTCTGGCCGGGGTACCAGGCGTCGACGACACCCGCCACCTTGGTCAGCCACGGCATGACGATCGGGGCGCCCGCGTTGACCACGACCACCGTGTGCGGGTTGGCCGCCGCGACCGCCGCGATCAGCTCGTCCTGCGCGGACGGCAGGTTCAGGCTGAGCCGGTCGGTGGCCTCCGATTCGGTGTCGTCGGAGACCACGACCACCGCGGTCGAGGCCGACTTGGCCGCGGCCACCGCGGATGCGATGCCGGGCGCCAGGGCGGACGGCGTGCCCCAGGTCAGCGCGGACGACGAGCCCGAGATGCCGAGGGTGTAGGTCTGCCCCGCGGTCAGGTCCACCGCCACCGAGTAGGTGTGCACCGGGGGAGTGCTGGGGTCGTCGAGGATCTGCTTCCCGTTCAGGGTCAGGTAGGTGGACGTGTAGCAGCCGCAGTCGTTGGTGATCGCGAGCACGTACGTGCCGGTCTCCGGCGCCGTCAGCGTGCCGGTGTAGCTGCCGCCGAACGGCGTCGGCGCGTAGGCGGGGGTCAGGTTGGCCGCCGGGATGGCCGGCAGCGAGGTGTCCGTCGGCAGCCCCTGGGAGTAGCTGACCGAGGTGCCCGGGCCGGCCGCCGCCTGAATCCCCTGCAGCGGGCTGACCGTGGACGACGGGAGCACGGTCGCGCTGCCGCCGCCACCGTAGGCCACCGCGGCCGAGGCGGCCGGGCCGATCACCGCCACGTTCCCGCCGTGGCTGGCCGTCAGCGGCAGCACCGAGCCGGAGTTCTTCAGCAGCGTCGTGCCCGTCTCGGCCACGTCGGTGCCGACCGCCTGATGCGCCGGCGTCGTCACGGTCGCGGAGGTGGAGCCGGTCAGCGGGTGGGCGATCAGGTTGAAGCGGAACATCTCGGTGAGGATCCGCTGGACCATGGTGTTGAGCACGGAGCGGGGGATGGTGCCGTTCTGCACGGCGGTCTGCAGCGCCGTCCCGAAGTAGGTGTTGAACGGCTGTTCCTGGTCGGTGCCGTCGGCCGCGCCGTCGGTGCCGTGCAGCGCGCCGTAGTCAGAGGTCACGAAGCCGGGGAAGTTCCACTGCTCGCGCAGCATGGTCGTCTCGAGGAACTTGTTGTTGCAGGCGAAGCTGCCGTTGATCACGGCGTACGAGCACATCGCCGACGCCGCCTGCGCCTGCTGGACGGCCGCCTGGAATGCGGGCAGGTAGATCTCCTGCAGCGTGCGGTTGTCGATGATGACGTTGTCCTGCGGGGAGTTGCGGTAGGTCTCCTGGTTGTACACGGCGTAGTGCTTGACCTGGTCCAGCTCACCCCGGCTCTGCACGCCGTTGATCTCGCTGACGGCCAGCGACGCGTTCAGGAACGGGTCCTCGGTGTAGGTCTCGAAGGACCGGCCCCAGCGCGGATCGCGGTCGATATTGATTGTCGGGCCGAGGTTGACGGCCGCGCCCTTCCCGACCTCCTCGGCCCCGATGACCTGGCCGTACTTGCCAGCGAGGGCGGGGTCAAAGGTGGCCGCGAGCGCGACCCCGGCGGGCAGCTGGGTGACACCGGTCAGGCCGTCGGCCACGCCGTTCGGGCCGTCCTCCTCGCCCAGGCTCGGGATACAGAGGCTGGGGATGCCGGCCATGTAGAAGACGTACGGATTGGACGTGCCCTGGCCCTCGACCATCGTGATCTCGTTCGGAATCGTCATCTGGCTCATGACCTGGGCCACGCGCTGAGCGATCGGCGCGTGCGAGGTGGCCCAGGGGCATGAAGGTGCAGCAGCCTTCTGGCTAGCGCTGGCGGCCTGGCTAGCGCTGGCGGCCTGGCTAGCGCTGGCGGGCACCGCGATGAGCGCGGCTCCGGCGGCCGCGGCGAGGACCGCGGTCACCCGCCCGGCCCGGGAGAATCTGGCCCGGGAGAATCTGGCCCGGGAGAATCCGGCCCGGGAGAATCCTCGATGTGAACGGGCACGATGATCTGGTGCACGGGACATATCGTCGCCTCCGATGCGTTCCGCCGTTGGACCGCTGGACCTTGCCTCGCACGGCTGCCCGGCCGTCACGACAAGATCAACAATTTAACACGCTATCTACCAGTCTCCACAGGCCTGAACGGGCGTCAACCGGTCATCCGGGCATGAAAAACCGTGAATGCCACAGTTACGGTGGGCACGTTAACACTTTCGAAAAGAGCCAACCACGAACGCCGGCCGGCTGAGCCTCGTGCACGCGGACGGCCGGCGCGGCAGAATGCATGAGCGCGCATAGCCAGCCACCCAGAAAACGGAAGTGCACCGTGACCCCTCAGGAAAGTGTCCCGCTGCCGGTCAGCGGCCGGATCGCGGCCGAGCTCGGCGTCCGGGAGAGCCAGGTCGCGGCGGCCGTGCAGCTGCTCGACGGCGGCGCGACCGTGCCGTTTATCGCCCGGTACCGCAAGGAGGTGACCGGCGCCCTCGACGACGCCCAGCTCCGGACGCTCGAGGAACGGCTCCGCTACCTCCGCGAGCTGGACGAGCGCCGGGCCGCGATCCTGGAGTCCATCCGTGCGCAGGGCAAGCTCGACGACGCGCTCGAGCGGCAGATCATGACGGCCGACTCCAAGGCCCGGCTGGAAGACATCTACCTGCCCTACAAGCCGAAGCGCCGCACCAAGGCGCAGATCGCCCGCGAAGCCGGGCTGGAGCCGCTGGCCGACCTGCTGCTCACCGACCCGGGCCAGGACCCGCAGCAGGCCGCCGCAGCCGTACGTCGACGCGGACCGGGGCGTCGCCGACGTCGCCGCCGCCCTGGAAGGGGCGCGCGCCATCCTCGTCGAGCGCTTCGCCGAGGACGCCGACCTGATCGGTGAACTGCGGACGAGGATGTGGTCCGCGGGCCGGCTGGCTGCCCGGGTGCGCGAGGGCCAGCAGGAGGCCGGCGCCAAGTTCGCCGACTACTTCGACTTCGCCGAGCCGTTCACCCGGCTGCCCTCGCACCGGATCCTGGCCGTGTTCCGGGGTGAGAAGGAAGAGATCCTCGACCTGAGCATGGACCCTGGTGAGGAGACCGCCGGGGAGCAGCCTGCCGGGGAGACAGCCGGGCCCGCCTCCTCGATGTACGAGGCGTCGATCGCCCGCCGGTTCGCGGTCACCGACCAGGGGCGCCCCGCCGACCGGTGGCTCGCCGAGACCGTCCGCTGGGCGTGGCGGACCCGGATCCTGGTCCACCTCGGCGTCGACCTGCGGATGCGGCTGTGGCAGCGCGCCGAGGACGAAGCGGTGCGCGTGTTCGCCGCCAACCTCCGTGACCTGCTGCTGGCCGCCCCGGCGGGCGCGCGCCCGACGATGGGGCTGGACCCGGGCTTCCGCACCGGGGTCAAGGTCGCGGTCGCCGACCGGACCGGCAAGGCGGTCGCGACCGAGACGATCTACCCGCACGAGCCGCGGCGGCGCTGGGACGAGTCCATCGCGATCCTGGCCCGGCTGGCCGCGGCGCACGGCGTCGAGCTGATCGCGATCGGCAACGGAACCGCCTCCCGCGAGACCGACCGGCTGGCCGCCGACCTGATCAAGACCCATCCGGAGCTCAAGCTGACCAAGGTGGTCGTCTCCGAGGCCGGCGCGTCGGTCTACTCGGCGTCCGCGTACGCCTCCCGCGAGCTGCCCGGCATGGACGTGTCGCTGCGCGGGGCGGTATCGATCGCGCGCCGCCTGCAGGACCCGCTGGCCGAGCTGGTCAAGATCGACCCGAAGTCCATCGGCGTGGGCCAGTACCAGCACGACATCTCCGAGGGCAAGCTGTCCCGCTCGCTCGACGCCGTGGTCGAGGACTGCGTCAACGCCGTCGGGGTCGACGTCAACACCGCCTCCGCGCCCCTGCTGGCCCGGGTGTCCGGGATCAGCGCCGGGCTTGCCGACGGCATCGTGGCCCACCGGGATTCGGCCGGGCCGTTCCGCAGCCGCCGCGCGCTCACCGAGGTGCCGCGGCTGGGGCCGAAGGCGTTCGAGCAGTGCGCCGGCTTCCTGCGCATCCCCGGCGGCGACGACCCGCTCGACGCGTCCAGCGTGCACCCGGAGGCCTACCCGGTGGTCCGGCGCATCCTCCGCGCGGCCGGGACGACCATGCCCTCTCTGATCGGCAACAGCGCTCTGCTGCGCACGCTCACGCCGCAGAGCTTCGCCGACGAGCGGTTCGGCGTGCCGACCGTGACCGACATCCTCCGTGAACTGGAGAAGCCCGGCCGCGACCCCCGCCCGGCGTTCCGGACCGCTACCTTCGCCGAAGGCGTGGAGACGATGGCGGACCTGGTGCCGGGCATGGTCCTCGAAGGGACCGTCACCAACGTTGCCGGGTTCGGCGCCTTCGTCGACATCGGCGTGCACCAGGACGGCCTGGTGCACGTGTCCGCGATGTCCCGCACCTTCGTGTCGGACCCGCGCGAGGTGGCCAAGCCCGGCGACGTGGTGCGCGTCCGGGTGCTCGGCGTCGACATCCCGCGCAAGCGGATCTCCCTCACGCTGCGCCTGGACGACGAGCCGGACGGCGGCGCAGATTCATCCCGCCGAACGGACGTCGGTGCGGCTCCGGCCAGACGCCCGGGTGATCGTCCTGGGGGCACCAGCCGCCCGCGCCCCGGCCGCGAGCCCGACAACCGCCAGCGCGACAACCGTTCCCGTGACACTGCCGCGCGTGACGCCGGGCAGCGGGGTTCCGGGCGGCGGGATACCAGCCCGCGTGACGCCAATCCCCGGGGTTCCGGGCGGCGGGATACCAGCCCGCGCGACGCCGGGCAGCACAGCGGATCGCCCGCCGACGGCGCGATGGCCGACGCGCTGCGCCGGGCGGGGCTGCTCGGCGACCAGGGCACGCCGGAGCGGGACGATCGCCGCCGCGACCGCTGACCGGCGCCCCGCGCTGACCGGCGCCCCGCGCTGACCGGCGCCCCGCGCTGACCGGCGCCCCGCGCTGACTCGCGCCCCGGCGCTGGGCCGCTGACCGGCGCCATTACCGCCCTTTTGCCGCAAATAACCAAATATCTCCCACCGGGATGGGGTCCTTTTCCCTTTCCTGCCACCACTAATAACGCGGGCGCGCATAAAGTAGGCGGAATCAGAATCGTGTCTCCCCGGCCTTCCTGCGCAAAGGCCTGGCATCGGGAGGAAGCCAGGTTTACCGGTGAGCGAAATAGGTCCGCAGGATGGCCTAACCGCCCATGAGCTTCGGATCCTGGAGCTGATCGGCGAAGGGCTGACGAACCGGCAGATCGGCGAGCGGCTGTTCCTCGCCGAGCAGACGGTCAAGAACTACGTGTCGGCGCTCTTCACCAAGCTCGGCATGGAACGGCGCATCCAGCCCTCGGCCAGAGGACCCCGATTAACGCCACTTATCCGGGCCGCGCCCGTTTCGTCCCGTATTTGCGGGTAGTGACCAAGCGGTAGTGAACAAACGGAGGCTGGCCAGCGGCCAGCGATGTGCAGGTGGCAAGGGTGAGACGACGCGCGAAACCGCGTAATTCGCACCGGGGCAGGCTTCGCGGGGCGCTGACGGCGCGATGGCCGGACCGTAATCCGCTGCGGCGGACAATCGACCGGCTCGAAGTCGTGGCGATGATCATGCTCGTGGTCGCGTTCCTGGCGGGCACGCCCTTCGCCTCCGCGGCCATATCGACGTGGGTGCGGCATGGCGCCGAGGCGGCCGCGCGGCTGGAGCGGGCGACCTGGCACCCGGTCGCGGCCGTCGTCCTGCGTGGTGTGCCGGCGCCGGTCAATCCCTACGCGCAGGGGTACCGCGTCCGGGTCCCGGTGCGCTGGACCCTGAACGGAACGGCGCACGCCGGCCAGTTCGAGGCCGCCTCCGGGACGCCGGCCGGCGCCACCGTGAGGATCTGGACCAGCCCGTCAGGCGAGCAGACCGGGCCTCCGCTGTCGCCGTCGCAGATCACGCACCAGGCCGCGCTCGCCGGCGTGATATCGGTCGCGGGCCTGGCGTTCCTGGTGATTGTTTCCGCTGTGGTCATCCGGCGGATCCTCGATCGTAGGAGGATGGCCGCATGGGACGCCGAATGGAGTGCGACCGGGCCCCAGTGGTGTAAATACCGCTGACTATTCTCGGGCCGGGGAGCCGGACTTTCGGCCTCCGGATTCCGAGCCCAGGAGTAGCCCGTGACCGTGACCGAGCAGTCCCCCCTCAGCCCCGCCGAACTGGAGAAAATTGACGCCTACTGGCGCGCGGCCAACTACCTGTCGGTAGGCCAGATATACCTGCTGGACAATCCGCTGCTGCAAGAGCCGCTGCGGCCGGAGCACATCAAGCCGCGGCTGCTCGGCCACTGGGGCACGACCCCCGGGCTCAACCTGATCTACGCGCACGTCAACCGGGTGATCCGCAACTGGGATCTGAACATGATCTACATCGCGGGGCCGGGGCATGGCGGCCCCGGCCTGGTGGCGAACACTTACCTGGAAGGCTCTTACAGCGAGCTCTACCCGAACATCAGCCGGGACGCGCCCGGGATGCAGCGCCTGTTCCGCCAGTTCTCCTTTCCCGGCGGGATACCCAGTCACGTCGCGCCGGAGACGCCCGGGTCCATCCACGAGGGTGGCGAGCTGGGCTACTCCCTGTCGCACGCCTACGGCGCCGTCTTCGACACCCCGGACCTGGTGGCGGTGTGCGTCGTCGGCGACGGGGAGGCCGAGACCGGGCCGCTGGCCACCGGATGGCATTCGAACAAGTTCCTCAACGCGGCCACGGATGGCGCGGTGCTGCCCATCCTGCACCTGAACGGCTACAAGATCGCCAACCCGACCGTCCTGGCCCGCATCCCCGACAGCGAGCTGGTCTCCCTAATCGAGGGGTACGGCTACACGGTGCACCGGGTCACCGGGGACGACCCGGCACAGGTCCACCAGCAACTCGCCGCCACCCTGGATGCGGTGGTGGAGGAGATCGCCGCCATCCAGCGGCGCGCGCGGGAAGACGGTGACCTCACCCGGCCCCGGTGGCCGATGATCATCCTCCAGACGCCCAAGGGCTGGACCGGCCCCAAGATCGTGGATGGCGTCCAGGTGGAAGGCACCTGGCGCGCCCACCAGGTGCCCATTTCCAATGCCCGCGGCAATCCGGAGCACCTCCGCCAGCTCGAAGAGTGGATGCGGAGCTACCGGCCAGACGAGCTGTTCGACGACAACGGGACGCTGGTGGCGGAACTGGCCGCGCTGGCCCCGCACAGCTACCGGAGGATGGGCGCGAACCCGCACGCCAACGGCGGCCTGCTGCTGCGCGATCTGGACCTGCCGGATTTCCGCGCCTACGCGGCCGAGGTGACCAAGCCGGGGACCAGCGTGACCGAGGGCACCCGGCCGCTCGGCCGCTGGCTGCGGGACGTGATCAAGCGCAATCCGGCGACGTTCCGGCTGTTCGGGCCAGACGAGACGGCCTCCAACCGGCTCCAGGACGTGTTCGAGGTGACCAACCGGGCCTTCGACGCGGAGATCCTCCCCACCGACGATCACCTGGCCCCGGACGGCCGGGTCATGGAGGTGCTGTCGGAGCATCAGTGTGAGGGCTGGCTGGAGGGCTACCTGCTGACCGGCCGGCACGGGCTCTTCAACTGCTACGAGGCGTTCGTCCACATCATCGACTCGATGTTCAACCAGCACGCCAAGTGGCTCGAGTCCTGCAACCACATCGAATGGCGCCGGCCGATCGCCTCGCTGAACTACCTGCTGTCCAGCCTGGTCTGGCGGCAGGACCACAACGGCTTCTCGCACCAGGACCCGGGCTTCCTCGACGTGGTGCTGAACAAGCGGGCCGAGGTGGTCCGGGTCTACCTGCCGCCGGACGCGAACTGCCTGCTGTCGGTCGGCGACCACTGCCTGCGCTCCCGCAACTACGTCAACGTCATCGTCGCGGGCAAGCAGCCGCAGCCGGACTGGCTGCCGATGAACGACGCGATCATCCACTGCACCCGCGGCGCCGGCATCTGGGAGTGGGCCAGCAACGACTCACCGGGTGAGCCCGACGTCGTGATGGCCTGCTGCGGCGACATCCCGACGCTGGAGACGCTGGCCGCCGTCGACATGCTGCGCCAGCATCTGCCGGAGCTGAAGGTCCGCGTCGTCAACGTGGTCGACCTGATGCGCCTGCTGCCGGAAACCGAGCACCCGCACGGCATGTCCGACGCGGAGTACGACTCGCTGTTCACCGTCAGCCGACCGGTTATCTTCGCCTTCCACGGATATCCGTGGCTGATCCACCGGCTCGCGTACCGGCGGCACGGGCACGACAACCTGCACGTCCGCGGTTACAAGGAGCGGGGCACCACCACGACGCCCTTCAACATGGTCCGGCTCAACGACCTGGACCGGTTCCACCTCGTGATCGACGTCATCGACCGGGTCCCGGGGCTGGCCGCCCGGGCCGGCCACGTCCGCCAGCTGATGACCGACAGCCGGCTCAAGGCCGTGGCCTACACCCGCGAGCATGGCGAGGACGCGCCGGAGATCCGCAACTGGACCTGGCCGTACTGATGCGGGTCCTGGTGGTCAACGCGGGCTCCAGCTCGCTCAAGCTGAGCCTGCTTGACGACGACGGGAGCACGCCTGGCGAGGAGAACCTGCCCGTCAGCCGCGGGCAGTTCGAGCCCGGCGCGCTGGCCAGCGCGCTCGGCCGCATCGGCGGGGTCACCGCCGATGCGGTCGGCCATCGCGTCGTGCACGGCGGTCGTCAGTTCGTGGCGGCCGTCCAGCTGGACGCCGCGGTCCGGAAGAAGCTGGACGACCTGGTTGACCTGGCGCCGCTGCACCAGCCCAAGTCGCTGGCGGGCATCAACGCGGTCAGCCAGGTGCTGCCCGGCATCCCCGCGGTGGCCTGCTTCGATACGGCTTTTCACGCCGGCATGCCGGAGGCGGCGGCGACCTACGCGCTCCCGCCGGAATGGCGCAAGCGGTGGGAACTGCGGCGGTACGGCTTCCATGGGCTCTCGCACGCCTACGCGACCCGGCGGGTCAGCGAGCTGCTCGGGCACGTCCCGGAGCGGCTCGTGGTCTGCCATCTCGGCTCGGGGGCATCCCTCTGCGCCGTCCGTGACGGGCAGTCGGTCGACACCACGATGGGCTTCACGCCGCTGGAAGGCCTGGTCATGGGCACGCGCTCCGGCTCGGTCGACCCGGGACTGGTGCTCTGGCTGGCCGAGCACGCCGGCACGCCGCCCGCCGAACTGGCCGCCACCCTGGAGTACCGGTCCGGGCTGCAGGGCCTGGCCGGGACCGCGGACATGCGCGAGGTGCAGGCCCGGGCCGCCCGTGGCGACAGCGCCGCCGGCCTGGCCCTGGACGTCTACCTGCACCGGCTCCGGGGCCTCATCGCGTCCATGGCCGCCGCCCTGGAGGGACTGGACACGCTGGTCTTCACCGGCGGCGTCGGTGAGCATGCGGCCGATATCCGCGCCCGGGCCGCGAATGGACTCGGCTTTCTCGGTGTTGGCCTCGACGAGGGCCGCAACGCCCGCGCGGACGGCGACACCGACATCACCGCCGCGGGCGCGGCCGTCCGGGCGTTCGTCGTGGCCGCCCGGGAGGACATAGAGATCGCCCGCCAGGTGAGAGAGGTGCTGCAACGATGACGGACCTTGCTGATTTCGGCCGCCTGGTCCCGCGCGAGCACGGCCTGATCGTCATATCGACGCTCCGCGGCGACGGCACCATCCAGTCGTCGGTGGTGAACGCGGGCGTGCTGAACCATCCGTTCACCGGGCAGCCGGTGGTCGGCTTCGTGGTGCGCGGCGGCACCCGCAAACTGGACAACCTGCGGGCCCGGCCGCGGGCCACGGTGGTGATCCGGTCCGGGTGGGAGTGGGCGGCGGCCGAGGGCCCGACCGAGATCGCCGGCCCGGACGACCCGATGCCGGGCGTGGACGCGGAGCGCCTGCGCCTGCTGCTGCGCGAGATCTTCACCTCGGCCGGCGGCACCCACGATGATTGGGATACCTACGACCAGGTGATGGCCAAGGAGCGCCGCGCGGCGGTTCTGCTCACGCCGGATCGCGTCTATTCCAACCCTCAGTAACCGGGAGGCCATGCCGATGAACGCCGAACGTTTCACCGATCACGCTGGCGGACGGCCGGGCGCTGGAGGTGCTCACCCAGGGGCCGCCGGATGGGCTGCCGTTGGTGACCCATCACGGCACGCCGGCCGGCGGCCTGGTGACCTACCCGCCCGACACCGAGGCCGAACTCGCCCGGGGCCTGCGGACCATCCACATCGCGCGGCCCGGCTACGGCGACTCCACGCCGCATCCGGGCCGGACGGTCGCGGACGCGGCGGACGACGTGGTTCAGGTTCTCGACGCGCTCGGCGCGGAAACGTTCATCACCTGGGGCGGCTCCGGCGGCGGCCCGCACGCCCTGGCCTGCGCGGCCCTGCTGCCGCGCCGCTGCCTCGCGGCCGCCACCATCGCCGGCGTCGCCCCGAGCAACGCCGATGGCCTGGACTGGCTGGCCGGCATGGGCCCGGAGAACATCGAGGAGTTCGGGGCCGCGCAGCGCGGCCAGGGCGACCTCAGCGCCTTCCTGGAAAAGGAGGCGGCCGGCCTGGGCAATCTGACCGGCGCCGACATCATCGCCGGGCTCGGCGGCCTCATCGGCGACGCGGACAAGGCGGTCCTTACCGGCGGTTTCGCCGACTACCTGGCGGCGGCGCTGCGGGCGGCACTGCGGACCGGGATCGCCGGCTGGCGCGAGGACGACGTCGCCTTCGTCAGCGACTGGGGCTTCCCCTTCAGCCCCGGAGCGGCCCCGGTCGCCGTCTGGCAAGGGGACGACGATCGCATGGTTCCGTTCGGCCATGGCCAGTGGCTCGCGGCGCACATCCCTGGCGCCCAGGCGCACCTGCTGCCGGGTGAGGGCCACCTGAGCCTGGCCGAGCACCACTACGGCGAGATCCTCGACGACCTGCTCCGCCTGGCCCGCCAATAACGCTGACGCGTCACGCGACGCGCACCGATAGCATCTTCTCTGGGGCAAGTTCATCCATTCGTTTTCCCGTGCCAAGGAGTTCACCGTGTCTACCCAGCCGATTCGCATCACTCTCGCCGGACGCGAGCATGTGGTCGAGCCGGGCACGACGGCCGGTGCGGCGCTGGCAGACGCCGGGCTGGGGGAGCAGAACCCCGGCCCGCACGCCGTGATCGCGGCGCGGGTCAACGGGGAACTGCGTGACCTCAACCGCGAGGTCGCCGACGGGGACGTGATCGAGCCGGTCCGGGTCGACGACCCGGAGGGGCGCCAGATCATGCGGCATTCGGCCACCCACGTCATGGCGCAGGCCGTCCAGGACCTGTTCCCCGAGGCCAAGCTGGGCATCGGGCCGCCGGTCGAGAACGGCTTCTACTACGACTTCGACGTGCCGGACGCATTCGATCCGGAGAACCTGAAGGCGATCGAGCAGCGCATGCGGCAGATCGTCAAGCAGGGCCAGCGGTTCTCCCGCCGGGTCGTCACCGACGATGACGCCCGCGCCGAGCTGGCCACCGAGCCGTACAAGCTGGAGCTGATCGGTCTCAAGGGGGCGGCCAGGACGCCGAGGAGTCGGTCGAGGTGGGCGGCCCCGAGCTGACCATCTACGACAACCTCAGCGCGGACACCGGCGAAGTGGTCTGGAAGGACCTCTGCCGCGGCCCGCACATCCCCACCACCCGGCTACATCCCGGCGTTCAAGGTGATGCGCAGCGGCGGGGCGTACTGGCGGGGCAGCGAGAAGAATCCCCAGCTGCAGCGGATCTACGGCACCGCGTGGGAATCGCGGGACGCCCAGGACCAGTACCTGACCATGCTCGCCGAGGCCGAGCGGCGCGACCACCGCAAGCTCGGCGCGGAGCTGGACCTGTTCTCCTTCCCCAACGAGATCGGCAGCGGGCTGCCGGTGTTCCACCCCAAGGGCGCCATCATCCGCCAGGTGATGGAGAACTACTCGCGGCAGCGGCACGACGCGTCCGGGTACCAGTACGTCAACACCCCGCACGTGACCAAGGCCGAGCTGTTCGAGATCTCCGGCCACCTGGGCTGGTACAAGGACGGCATGTTCCCGCCCATGGAGCTGGACGGGCAGACCTACTACAACAAGCCGATGAACTGCCCGATGCACGTGCTGATCTACCGGTCGCGCGGGCGGTCCTACCGGGAGCTGCCGCTCCGGCTGTTCGAGTTCGGCACCGTGTACCGGTACGAGAAGTCCGGCGTCGTGCACGGCCTGACCCGGGCCCGCGGCTTCACCCAGGACGACTCGCACATCTTCTGCACCCCCGAGCAGCTGGCCCCCGAGCTGGCCTCGCTGCTGGACTTCGTGGTCGGGCTGCTGCGGGACTTCGGGCTGACCGAGTTCGAGGCCGAGCTGTCCACCCGGCCGGAGAAGTTCATCGGGAAGCCGGAGGAGTGGGACGCGGCCGAGGCCGCCCTCCGGCACGCTCTGGACGAGTCCGGGCTGCCGTACACGGTGGCCGAGGGCGACGGGGCGTTCTACGCGCCCAAGATCGACGTGCACGTCAAGGACGCCATCGGGCGCCGCTGGCAGCTGTCCACCCTGCAGGTCGACTTCCAGGAGCCGGGCCGGTTCGGCATCGAGTACCAGGCCGCCGACGGGACCCGGCAGCGCCCGTACATGATCCACCGGGCCCTGTTCGGGTCGATCGAGCGGTTCTTCGGCATTCTCCTCGAGCACTACGCGGGCGCGTTCCCGCCCTGGCTCGCGCCCGTCCAGGTGGTGGGTATCCCCATCGCCGACGCGCACGTCGCCGTACCTGGACAAGGTGGCTGACCTGCTCCGCGAGCAGGGTATCCGGGTCGAGGTGGATGCCAGCGACGACCGGATGCAGAAGAAGATCAGGACCGCCCAGCGGCAGAAGGTCCCCTTCATGCTGATCGCGGGCGACGACGATGTGGCCGCCGGACGCGGTGTCGTTCCGCTACCGGGACGGCTCGCAGCGGAACGGCGTCCCGATCGGGGACGCCGTCGCGGAGATCGTCACCGCGGTCCGCGACCGCGTCCAGGTGTGATCGCCTGGTGCCGAGCGACTCGGAGCCACCGGCCTCACCTGGCCACAGACCGGCGTCGGCATCCCGGACTCGTTCGCGCGGCTGTGGATGCCGCACCGGATGGCCTACCTCAAGGGCGAGAACAAGCCGACCGGGTCCGGCGAGGGGAAGGGCTGCCCGTTCTGCCGTGCCCCGTCGCTCAGCGACGAGGAAGGCCTGATCGTCGCGCGCGGCGGGCCGTGTTCACGGTGCTGAACCTCTACCCCTACAACGGCGGCCACATCCTGGTCTGCCCGTACCGGCACGTGGCCGACTACACGGAGCTGGACGCCGCCGAGACCGCCGAGCTCGCCGACCATACCAAGCGCTCGATCCGCGCCCTGCGCACCGCGTCCAACGCGCAGGGCTTCAACGTCGGCATGAACCTGGGCGGAGTGGCCGGCGCCGGCATCGCCGCCCACCTGCACCAGCACGTGGTCCCGCGCTGGGGCGGCGACACCAACTTCATGCCGGTCGTCGGCCAGACCCGGGTCCTGCCCGAACTCCTCCGCGACACCCGCAAGCTCCTCGCCGAAGCCTGGGCCAGCGACACAGGCCGTCACGCGCCGCACCGTCCGCGACTCGCCGCTGCACGGCCAAGGCCGACGTGACAGCGTCCGTAGCCATTGCGACTCCCGAGGGAGCCGCGTCCCCGCTGCACCCGTTGGCGTCTCGCCCGCCACCTTGGCGGCCAGGTGGGACGGCAGCGGCTCGTGGCGCAGGTAGGAACGGCTGAACGAGCCGGTGCCGTGGGACACCGACCGCAGGTCGATCGTGTACCGGGTGATCTCCAGCTCCGGGACCTCGGCCTTGACCAGCGTCCGGCCGACCGGCACCGGCTCGGTGCCCAGCACCGCGGCCGCGGCGCGAGGACAGGTCGGACATGACCGCGCCCACATAGTCGTCGGGCACCAGGATGGACACCTCGTCCACCGGCTCCAGCAGCATGGACTGCGCCTTCTCGACCGCGTCCCGCAGCGCGGCGCGGCCCGCCTTCTGGAACGCCATGTCGGAGGAGTCCACCGAGTGCGCCTTGCCGTCGTACAGGGTGACCTGCAGTCCCACCATGGGGTAGCCCGCGACCACGCCCTGCTCCATCTGGGACCGGACGCCCTTCTCCACCGACGGGATGAACTGGCGCGGGACCACGCCGCCGACGACCTTGTCCACGAACTCGAAGCCCGCGCCGCTGGGCAGCGGCTCGACGTCGATGCGGCAGATCGCGAACTCGCCGTGCCCGCCGGTCTGCTTGACGTTCCGGCCCAGGCCGCTGGCCTTGCCCGCGACCGTCTCCCGCAGCGGGACGCGCGGCGGGGAGGTCTCCACGGCCACGCCGTACCGGTTGGACAGCCGGTCGAGCAGCACGTCGACGTGGGCCTCGCCCATGCACCACAGCACGAGCTGGTGCGTCTCCGGGTTGATCTCCAGCCGCAGCGTCGGGTCCTCGGCGACCAGCCGGGACAGCGCCTGGGACATCTTGTCGTCGTCCGCCTTGGACTTGGCCGAGACCGCGATGGGCAGCAGCGGCTCCGGCATCACCCACGGCTCCATCAGCAGCGGCTCGTCCTTGCTGGACAGCGTGTCGCCGGTCTCGGCGGTGGCCAGCTTGGCCACGGCGCAGATGTCCCCGGCCACGGCCTCGGTGACGGCGCGCTGCTGCTTGCCCAGCGGGCAGGTCAGCGCGCCGATCCGCTCGTCGGTGTCGTGGTCGGCGTGGCCCTGCTCGCCGCGCCCGTGACCGGACACGTGCACGGCCGCGTCGGCCCGCAGCGTCCCGGAGAACACGCGCACCAGGCTCACCCGGCCGACGTACGGGTCGGAGGTGGTCTTGACGACCTCGGCGAGCAGCGGGCCGGCCGGGTCGCAGGACAGCCCGTCGACGGGCCTGCCGTCGAGGGTGCTGACCGCGGGCATCGGGTGCTCCTCGGGCGACGGGAAGGCCTGGGTCATCACCTCCAGCAGCTCGGCCATGCCGATGCCGCGCGGGGAGGACACGGCCAGCACCGGGTAGAAGCTGCCCCGGGCCACGGCCTTCTCCAGGTCCTCGATCAGGACCTTCGGGTCGATCTCCTCGCCGGACAGGTACCGGTCCATGAGGGTCTCGTCTTCGCTCTCCTGGATGATGCCCTCGATCAGCTCACCGCGGAGGCTCTCCATCCGGTCGGCGTCGGCCTCGCGGCACGGCGGCCTCGGCCCGGCCCGAGCCGGAGTAGTCGAACATCTTCTGCGACAGCAGCCCGATCAGCCCGCGGACCGACGAGCCCTCCCCGTCGGACACCGGCAGGTACAGCGGCGCCACCGCCTCGCCGAACGCGTCCCGGCATGCGGCCAGCGCGGCCTCGAAGTCGGCCCGCTGGTGGTCGATCTTGGTGATGACGACCGCGCGGGGCATCCCGACGCGCGGCGCACTCCTCCCACAGCATGCGGGTCAGGCCGTCCACGCCCTCGGTGGCCGGCACCGCGAACAGGGCCGAATCCGCCGCGCGCAGCCCGGCCCGCAGGTCCCCGGTGAAGTCGGCGTAGCCGGGCGTGTCCAGCAGGTTGACCTTGACCCCGGCGTGGGTGATGGGGGCGAGGGTGAGGTTGACCGAGCGCTGCTGGCGGACCTCGATCTCGTCGAAGTCGCTGACCGTGGTCCCCTCCTCGACCCGGCCCGGCCGCTGGATCGTGCCGGTCGCGGTCAGCAGGGCCTCCACGAGAGTTGTCTTGCCTGCGCCGGAATGGCCGACCAGCGCGACATTGCGAATCTTGCCCGGCTGGCCGGCCAGTGTACGCCTCCGGCGGCCCCTGATGTGCCTGTTGTATCCGCCACTGCCGTCGCCTCCTGTGTAGGTGCTGCGCTGCGTCCCGTGGATTCAGCCTGAACCCGTCGGCGGCGTTACCACAAGACCCCTGCAGAGAATCTGGCGGGTTACGGGAAAGCGGCCGGAAATGTCCGCGTGACATGTTGTTCGCTCGCCGACAGTAAGATCTAACGGCCATGCTGAACAAGGCGCGCCCCTTCTTCACCCGCGTGATGACACCCGGTGGGTGAGGTGCTGGCCCGTACCCCGGTCACGCCGAACATGGTGACCGTCACGGGCACGGTCGGCGTGGCCGCCAGCACGCTGTGGGGGTACCCGACCGGGCACCTGTTCCTCGGGCACGCTCATCGCCACGTTCTTCGTGTTCCTCGACATGCTGGACGGGGTGCTCGCCCGGCTCAAGGGCACCAGCGGCCCCTGGGGCGCGTTCCTCGACTCCACCATGGACCGGGTCGCGGACGCGGCCGCGTTCTCCGGCCTGGCCATCTGGTTCGTCCGCGGCGGGCACGACCCGCTGATGGCCGCGCTCTCGCTGTTCTGCCTGGTCGTGGGCGCGCTGGTGTCCTACGTCAAGGCGCGGGCCGAGGGTCTCGGCTTCCAGGCCAACGTCGGCATCGCCGAACGTCCCGAGCGGATGGTGACCACGTTCGTGGCGACGGGCCTGTCCGGGCTCGGCGTGCCCTACATTCTTCAGATCGGCCTCTGGGGGCTCGCCGCGGCGAGCGTCATCACGCTGGTCCAGCGAATGGTCTGTCGTCCACCGGGCGATGGCGGCCGTGGCCGCGGATCCGCCCGCCCCGGCCGCCACGGCCGCGCAGACGGTCGATTGAGGCAGAGTCCATGAGGCAGAGAGGCGCGGCGTTGTCTCGAGTAAAGGACCTGATCGCCGGGACGGGATACTGGCTGGGCTGGAAGGCGCTCTGCCACCTCCCGGAGTCGTGGGTGCGCTGGGCCTTCACCACCACGACCGAGATCGCCTGGCGGCGCCAGGGGCACGGGGTCCAGGTGCTCGAGGGCAACCTGCTGCGCGTGCTCGGGCCCGGCACCAGCGGCAAGGAACTGCGCGCCGCCTCCCGCGCCGGGATGCGCTCCTACGGCCGCTACTGGATGGAGGTGTTCCGGCTGCCCACGTCAGCAAGGAACGCATCCTCCGCGACATGCGGGTCAACGAGGACTGCGAGAGGCCCTCGACCGACGTGGCGAAGCGGCCAGGGCCGGGGCGTGGTCTTCGCGCTGCCGCACATGGGCAACTGGGACCAGGCCGGCGCCTGGGTCACCGCGCGCGGCGTCAGGCTTCACCACCGTCGCCGAGCGGCTCAAGCCCGAGTCGCTGTTACGACAGTTCGTCGCGTTCCGCGAGGGCCTGGGCATGGAGGTGCTGCCGCTGCGGCGGCGCGAACGTGTTCGGCATACTGGCCCAGCGGCTGCGCGCCGGGCACCTGGTCTGCCTGCCCTGCGACCGTGACCTCACCGGAAGCGGCGTCGAGGTGGACTTCTTCGGCGAGAAGGCGCGGATGGCCGCCGGGCCCGCCGCGCTGGCCGTGCAGACCGGCGCCGCGCTCATGCGGTGATGCTGTGGTTCGACGAGGACGGCTGGGGCGCGCACGTCAGCGCGGAGATCCCGGTCCCGGCCGAGGGCAACCGCAAGGAAAAGGCGGCGGTCGATGACCCAGCAGCTCGCGCGGTCTTCGAGAAGGGCATCGCCGAGCACCCGGAGGACTGGCACATGCTGCAGCGGGTCTTCATCGCCGACCTGGACCCGGCCGGCTGGCCGGGCCGAGCGCGGGCCGCCGAGCAGCGGCGACGCCCCCTACCCTCGAGGCGGGCGGCTGATGAGGATCGGCATCGTCTGCCCGTACACCTGGGACGTGCCCGGCGGCGTGCAGCAGCACATCCGGGACCTCGCCGAGGCCCTTATCGAGCTCGGGCACACCGTCTCGGTGATCGCCCCCGCCGACGAGGACACGCCGCTGCCCGACTACGTGGTGCCCGGCCGGGCGGGCGGTGCCGGTGCCCTACAACGGCTCGGTGGCCCGGCTGTCGTTCGGGTTCCTGTCCGCGAGCCGGGTCCGCCGCTGGGTCAAGGAGGGCGACTTCGACGTGCTGCACGTGCACGAGCCCGCCGCGCCGAGCCTGGGCCTGCTCGCCTGCTGGGTCGCGCTCCGGGCCGATCGTCGCCACCGTGCACACCTCGATGCCCCAAGCTCGCGCGTGCATGCACGCCGCGCAGCCCATCCTGACCTCCGCGCTGGAGAAGATCAACGGCCGGATCGCGGTGTCCGAGGCGGCCCGGACCACGCTGGTCGAGCACCTGGGCGGCGACGCGGTGCTCATCCCCAACGGCGTGGCGGTCCGCCGCTACGCCGAAGGCCGAGCCGCTGCCCGGCTGGCCCGGCGAGGGCGGCGCGCTCGGCTTCCTGGGCCGGATGGACGAGCCGCGCAAGGGCCTGCCGGTCCTGCTGAAGGCGTTCGAGACCGCTGGCCCCGAGCGGCCCGGGCTGCGCCTGCTCATCGCCGGCCCGGGCGATCGCCGACAGGTGCTGGACCGGGTGCCCGCCGCCGCTGCGCGACCGGGTGGTCCTGCTCGGCCAGGTCAGCGACGCAGGACAAGGTGCGCATGCTCCACTCGGTGGACGTCTTCTGCGCGCCCAACACCGGCGGCGAGAGCTTCGGCATCGTGCTGGCCGAGGCCATGGCCGCCGGCGCGCCGATCGTGGCCAGCGACCTGGACGCGTTCCGCCGGGTGCTGCGCGGCGGCCAGGCCGGCGAGCTGTTCACCACCGGCAACCCGGCCGACCTGGCCGCGCGCCGCGGCCGGCTGCTCGACGACCCGGACGCGCGCGGGCCGGGCTCGCCGCCGCGGCGACCAGCCGCGGTCAGCGTGTACGACTGGCCGCTGGTGGCCCGCGACGTGCTGCAGGTCTACGAGGCCGTGGCGCCGGCCCGCCGCCGGGCCGCGCCAGTAAGTGGCCCAGTAAGTGGCCGGTAGTGCCTTAGCCGCCAGTAGTGCCTTAGCAGGGGGATCACGCCATGATCACCTACATCGTCATCGCTGTCGTGGCGCCTGTCCTCGGGCGTGTACGTGTCCTGGCGGGCCGGCCGCCTGGACCGGATGCACACCCGGCTGGAGGCGGCCAGCGGCCCTGGATGTCGCCCTGGTCCGTCGCAGCTCGGTCGCGCTGGAGCTGGCCTCCTCCGGCCTGCTCGACCCGGCGACCAGCCTGCTGCTGGCCGAGGCGGCGCACGAGGCCCGGGGCGGCGCAGCAGCCGCGAGCTCGCCCGAGAGCAACCTGACCCGCGCCCTGCGCGCCGCGTTCGCCAGCCGGGCTTCCGTGCCTCGCTCAGCGGCAAGGACGGCGCGGAGGAACTGCTGGCCGAGGTCGAGGCGGCCGCGCACCAGGTCTTCGTGGCCCGCACGTTCTACAACAACGCGGTCGCCGTGACCCGGGAGGCCCGGCGCAAGCCCCTGGTCCGGGCGCTCCGCCTGGCCGGGAACGCCGGGCTGCCGGAATTCTTCGACATGGACGACGCGCTGGCACCGGGCGAGGGCGGCGACGGCCCGAGCCGCCGGCATGCCGCGGCGGCTGCCGGACACCGAACCCGGCCCGGCCGAGACCGAGCACGGGCCAGGTGACACCTACCATGAGGGTAAGCAGCGTCCATACGTGTGAGTGCCGGGGTACTCCACCGATCGAGTGAGGTTTCGCGTGTCCACCGTCAACTCCGCAGGCAGCCCGGAAACGGTCACCGACGTCCTCATCGAATCTAAAGGCGACCCTGGCGAGGCGGCCGCCGCCACCGGGACGGCGCGGGTGAAGCGGGGCATGGCGGAAATGCTCAAGGGCGGCGTCATCATGGACGTCGTCACCCCGGACCAGGCCAAGATCGCCGAGGACGCCGGCGCGGTCGCGGTCATGGCGCTGGAGCGGGTGCCCGCCGACATCCGGGCCCAGGGCGGCGTGGCCCGGATGAGCGACCCGGACATGATCGACGGGATCATCGAGGCGGTGTCGATCCCGGTCATGGCCAAGTGCCGGATCGGGCATTTCGCCGAGGCGCAGGTCCTGCAGGCCATCGGCGTCGACTACATCGACGAGTCCGAGGTGCTGACGCCCGGCCGACGAGGCCCACCACGTGGACAAGTGGAAATTCACCGTCCCGTTCGTGTGCGGCGCGACCAACCTGGGCGAGGCGCTGCGCCGGCTCGCCGAGGGCGCGGCCATGATCCGGTCCAAGGGCGAGGCCGGCACCGGCAACGTGGTCGAGGCGACCCGGCACATGCGGCAGATCCGCAGCGAGATCGCGCCGGCTCGCGTCGCTGCCCGCCGAGGAGCTCTTCACCGCGGCCAAGGACCTGCGGCGCACCGCAGGAGATCGTGGCCGAGGTCGCCGCGGCCGGGCGGCTGCCGGTCGTGCTGTTCACCGCGGGCGGCATCGCCACCCCGGCGGACGCGGCGATGATGATGCAGCTGGGCGCGGACGGCGTATTCGTTGGCTCGGGAATCTTCAAGTCCGGTGACCCGGCCCGGCGGGCCGCGGCCATCGTCAAGGCGACGACGTTCCACGACGACCCGGACGTGGTCGCGAAGGTCTCCCGCGGCCTGGGCGAGGCGATGGTCGGCATCAACCTGGACGACCTGCCCGCCGAGCAGCACTACGCCTCCCGCGGCTGGTAGCCCCCGCCCCCGCCTCCCCCGCCGCCCCCGCGCCCCCCGTCCCCGCCTCCTGTCCCCGCGCCGCGGCGGCGAGTGACCGCAATGGTCCCTTCGTGGTCCTCCAGTGACCGCAATGGTCCCTTCGTGGCCCGGCCCCTCGCCGGGGGGCCCGCCCGCCACCCCGGCCCACGCTCGCCGGGGGGCCCGCCCCGCCAGTCGCCGGGGAAGAAGACGAGCCCGCTCGCCAGCGTTTGTGACAGGTGACCCCCTCCTTACCCGCGATCGGCCATGCCCGGAAGGTTCCCCCGGTGCCTGACACTCCCGCCGCCCCGCTCATCGGCGTCCTGGCCCTGCAGGGCGATGTCCGCGAGCACGTGCGCGCGCTGACCCGCGCCGGGGCCCGGGCGGTCGCCGTCCGCCAGCCCGAGGAACTGGAAGCCGTCAACGGCCTGGTCATCCCCGGCGGAGAGTCCACCACCCTCTGGCGTCTCGCGGTCACCTTCGACATGCTGGAACCGATGCGTAAGCTGCTCGTCCGCCGGTCTTCCGGCGTTCGGCTCCTGCGCCGGGATGATCATGCTGGCCGACCGTCTCCAGGACGGGGTCGCCGGGCAGCAGACGTTCGGCGGGATCGACATGACGGTGCGGCGCAACGCGTTCGGGCGGCAGGTCGACTCCTTCGAGTCCGACATCCAGCTGACCGGGGTGCCGGGGCCGCCGCTGCGGGCGGTCTTCATCCGCGCACCGTGGGTCGAGCAGGCGGGCCCGGACGTCGAGATCCTGGGCACCGACTCCCGCGCCGATAGGATCGTCGCCGTCCGGCAGGGGCCCCTCGCTGGCCACGTCGTTCCATCCGGAGCTGACCCCGGACCGCGGATCCACGAGCTTTTTATTGACATCGTGAAGGGAAATACATGAGCGGCCACTCCAAGTGGGCGACCACTAAGCACAAGAAGGCGGTGGTCGACGCCAAGCGCGGCAAGCTTTTCGCCAAGCTGATCAAGAACGTCGAAGTGGCGGCGCGGACCGGCGGCGGAGACCCGGCGGGCAACCCGACGCTGTACGACGCCATCCAGAAGGCGAAGAAGAGCTCGGTGCCGAACGACAACATCGACCGGGCGATCCGCCGCGGTTCCGGGCAGGAGGCCGGCGGCGCCACCTACGAGAACATCACCTACGAGGGCTACGGCCCCGGCGGCGTCGCGGTGCTGGTCGAGTGCCTGACCGACAACCGGAACCGCGCCGCCTCCGAGGTGCGCACCGCGTTCAGCCGCAACGGCGGGTCCATGGCCGACCCGGGCTCGGTGTCCTACCTGTTCAACCGGAAGGGCGTCGTCATCGTCGGCAAGGACGGCGCGGCGTGACCGAGGACGACATCCTCACCGCCGTCCTCGACGCGGGCGCCGAGGAGGTCAACGACCTCGGCGACTCCTTCGAGATCACCAGCGAGGCCACCGACGTGATCGCGGTACGCAGCGCGCTGCAGGACGCCGGGATCGACTACGAGTCCGCGGACACCGCGTTCGTGCCGACGATGGAGGTCCCGATCGACGAGGACCAGGCCCGCCGGGTGTTCCGCGTCATCGACGCGCTCGAGGACTCCGACGACGTCCAGGACGTCTACGCCAACTACTCGGTCCCCGACGAGATCATGGAGAAGCTGGGCTGAGCCTGGGCCCTGCCCCGCGCCGGCCCGGGTGACCGCGGGCCCTCGCTGGCCGTAGCGTTGCCTTCTGTGGCAACGCGACTGATATCCCAGACCGTGATCCGCGAGGTCGTTCCCGGCGACGGCCTCGAGGCGCTGTACGACCTATCGCGGCGGGCGTTCGGCCCCATGTCCAGGCCCGCCCGAGTCGGCCCTGGCGCGCGCCAGCCGGCAGGCGCTGCTCGACGCGGCCATCGACGAGCGCCGCCTCTTCGCCGCCTTCGACGGTGACCAGCTGGTCGCCTCCGCCCGGTACCACAACATGCGCCAGTGGTGGCACGGGCGGTCCATGCCCATGGCCGGCGTCGCGGCCGTCATGGTCGCCCCCGAACACCGCGGCCAGGGCGTGGGCCGCAAGCTGGTGACCGCGCTGCTGGAGGCGATCGCCGGCCGCGGCTACCCGGTGTCGGTGCTGTACCCGGCGACGACGCCGATCTACCGGTCGCTGGGCTGGGAACTGGCCGGCGGCGATCACTACGCCGTCATCCCGGCGCGCTCGCTGCGCACGCTCGTCCCCCCCGACGTCATCAGGAAGCCGGCCGCGTGCCCGGGGACGAGCCCATCGGCGCCGAGCGCCCCGCCCCGGTGCGCCGGGCCGGCCGAAGGACGCCGAGGAGGTGCTGACCGTCATCGGGCGGGTGCACGAATACGCCCGGGACAACGGGCCGACCACCCGCGACCTCGCCACCGTCGCGCGCTGGCTGGCCGACCCCGAACTGTTCGCCTACCTGGCCTCCGACGGCTTCCTCGCCTACCACTGGCACCGCGGGCAACGACGAGATCCTGGTCCAGCGCGGCCTCGCCTCCTCCGACCGGACCCTCCGCGACCTGTGGTCGATCGTCGCGTCGCATTCCTCGATCGCGAGCACGATCCGCGCCCGGATCGGCCCGGCCGACCCGGTTCTGGTGGCTCAGCCGCGAGCCGGACGCCCGGCTCCGCGACCGGGAGCAGTGGATGCTGCGCGTGGTGGACGCGCCCGCCGCCATCGCGGCCCGCGGGTTCCCGGCATCGGCGCAGCTCAGCCTGCCGCTCTGGATCGAGGACGACACCCGCCCGGGCAATTCGGGGCTGTGGGAGCTCGTCGTGACCGGGGGCCGGGGGCACCTGGTGCACAGCCCGGAGGCGACCCAGCCGCTGACGATCGGCGCGCGCGGGCTCGCGGCACTGTACGCGGGCACGCCGATGGCGACCCTGCGGCTGGCGGCCTGGCGGCGGGCGGTAACCCGGTGGCCGACAGCGAGCTCGATGGGGCCTTCGCGGGCCCGTCGTTCATGCTTGATTCTTTTTAACGGACGTGCTGCGGGCCCGTCCGCCCTGGGGACGGCTCCTATGCGAGCCCCGGGGACGACACGCCGCCGGGAGTGCGCGACGGGCGGGGGCGCTGGACGGTAAGTTCTACAGAGCCGAACAGATGTTCGGCGGGACGATCATGGCCTGAATTAGCCCTGGGGTTTTCGATGACGCCTACCGACGCGGAGCGCTTCCGCCGCTCCAGCCGCGTCCTCGGCGTCGATCCCGGGCTCACCCGCTGCGGCCTCGGCGTCGTCGAGGGGGCACCCGGCCGGGTGCTCAGCCTGGTCGAGGTGGGCGTGGCCCGGACCCCCCCGGACGCGGACGTCGGCACGCGCCTGCTGGCCCTGGAGGAGCAGATCGAGGGGTGGCTGACCGCGCACCGGCCGGACGCGGTTGCCGTGGAGCGGGTATTCAGCCAGCGGAACGTCCGCACCGTGATGGGCACCGCCCAGGCGGGCGCGGTGGCCATCGTGTGCGCGGCCCGGCGCGGCCTGCCCGTCGCGCTGCACACGCCGAGTGAGGTCAAGGCGGCCGTCACCGGTAACGGCCGCGCGGACAAGCCCCAGGTGACGGAGATGGTGGTGCGGCTGCTGCGGCTGTCCGACCCGCCCCGGCCCGCCGACGCCGCGGACGCGCTGGCGCTGGCCATCTGTCACCTGTGGCGCGGCGGCGCGAACTCCCGGCTGGAGGCGGCCGTGGCGAACGCGGCCGCCACGCGGGCCGGCACGCCGGCGGGCGCGTGGGCACAAGCGGCTCTCGGGAGGCGGCAGTGATATCGCATCTGCGCGGAACGGTCAGCGGCGTCGCTCCCGACGGCGCGGTGATCGAGGTCGGCGGGGTCGGGCTCAGCGTCCAGTGCACCCCGGCACGCTCGCGACCCTGCGGCCGGGTGAGACGGCCCGCGTCGCGACCTGCCTGGTGGTCCGGGAGGACTCGCTCACCCTGTACGGCTTCACCAGTGACGACGAACGGAACGTCTTCGAGCTGGTGCAGACGGCCACCGGTGTCGGCCCGCGGCTGGCGCTGGCGATGCTCGCGGTGCACAGCCCGGACGCGCTGCGGCGCGCGGTCTCGACCGGGGACCTGGCCGCGCTCACCATGGTCCCCGGGATCGGCAAGAAGGGCGCGCAGCGCATCGTCCTGGAGCTCAAGGACCGGCTCGGCTCGCCCGGTGACGTGCCCGCCGACGTGGGCCGGTCGCTGCCGGGTACCCAGCCCTCGTGGCGCGAGCAGGCCCAGTCCGGCCTGGTCAACCTGGGCTGGCCGGCCCGGGACGCCGAGCAGGCGGTCACCGCGGTGGCCGCCGACCTGGCCGGGGACGGCGTGCTGCCGGAGACCGCCGACGTCGCCACCGTGCTGCGCGCGGCCATGAAGAAGCTGAGCCGCCAGTGACCGGGCGGCCAGCCGACCGCCGCATCGCCGAGAGCGAGCTGGAGGCACGGGAGGCCGAGGCCCTCGACCGGGCGCGGGCCGCGGACGCGCAGGCCACCGGGCCCGGCCGCGACGACGACCCCGACCGGGTGGTGTCGCCGCTCGCCGACGCCGACGACCGGGCCATCGAGACCGCGCTGCGGCCCAAGCGCCTGGCCGACTTCGTCGGCCAGCAGCGGGTCCGCGACCAGCTCTCCCTGGTCCTGGAGAGCGCCGTGCGCCGCGGCCGGCCGCCGGACCACGTGCTGCTGTCCGGGCCGCCCGGGCTGGGCAAGACCACGATCGCCATGATCATCGCCGCCGAGCTCGGCAGGCCGCTGCGGATCACCAGCGGGCCGGCCATCGAGCGTTCCGGCGACCTCGCCGCCGTGCTGTCCACGCTGTCCGAGGGTGAGGTCGTCTTCATCGACGAGATCCACCGGCTGGCGCGGCCCGCCGAGGAGATGCTCTACCTCGCCATGGAGGACTTCCGCGTCGACGTCGTGGTCGGGAAGGGGCCCGGCGCGACCGCGATCCCGCTCGACATCGCGCCGTTCACGCTGGTCGGCGCGACCACCCGGTCGGGGCTGCTGCCCGCCCCGCTGCGCGACCGGTTCGGCTTCACCGCGCACCTGGACTTCTACCAGCCCGGGGAGCTGGAGGTCATCATCCGCCGGTCGGCCGGGCTGCTGGGTGTCAGCCTGCGCGATGACGGCGCGGCCGAACTGGCCGGGCGGTCCCGCGGCACGCCGCGGATCGCCAACCGGCTGCTCCGCCGCGTCCGGGACTACGCCGAGGTCAAGGGCGACGGGGTGGTGAACCGGGCGGTGGCCCGGGCCGCGCTCGAGCTGTACGAGGTCGACGAGCAGGGCCTGGACCGGCTGGACCGGGCCGTGCTCGAAGCGCTGGTGCTGCGGTACGACGGCGGCCCGGTCGGGCTGTCCACGCTGGCCGTCGTCGTCGGCGAGGAGGCCGAGACCGTCGAGGTCGTGGCCGAGCCGTTTCTGGTCCGCCGCGGCCTGCTGGCCCGGACTCCGCGCGGCCGGGTCGCTACTCCCGCCGCCTGGCAGCACCTGGGCCTGACCCCGCCCGAGAGCAACACGGGCCCCGGGATGCCCACCCTGTTCGACTAGCATCCGATGCTCCGCGAGCACCACAGCAGGACCTACGGCGAGGAGCGGAGCGAAGCTCCGACCGCCCAGCGAACCGGGCCTTGTGCCCGGTGAGCGGCGGTTCTACGGCGAGGTACCGCCGCGGGGTGCGAAGCACAGCGGGGGGTTCCGGGGGGTCGCCCCCCGGGCAGACAAGGTCACGATCACGGCGCGGACACCGTAGCCTGTTGGTGCGTGGTCAATGGATCGCTACACTGCGGCAGTTGGCCACTGGCCGCCGCCCCGTGCGGAACGGGTTATGCCCGGACCGGACGGGGGCTTGGCCTGGCCAGCCCGCAGACCCAATCGGAAAGGTGCCCCGCTGATGGGGAGTTCAGCTACCGCCGCCGCGGCGACATCGTCCAGCGGCGGCTCCACGTTCATCATCCTGATCATCGTCTTCATCGGCCTCATCTACTTCATGGCCATCCGGCCCGGGCGCAACCGCCAGAAGAAGGTCGTGCAGCAGCAGAACAATGTCCGCCCCGGCGCGCGCGTGCGCACGACCGCGGGCATGTACGCCACCGTGGTGGCCGTCGACGGCGATGACGTGGTGCTTGAGGTCGCGCCGGACGTCGAGGTGCGGTACATGAAGCGCGCGATCATGGAAGTGGTCAGCCCCGGTGACGCGCCGGCCGAAGACGAGACGTACGACGCCGAGCCCGAGACCTACGACGCCGAGACGTACGACGCCGAGGCCGAGCACGATGATGACGTGGCCGCCGACCACGAGACCGCTGCCGAGCACGAGACCACCGCTGCCCACGGCGATGACCTGACCATCAATGGCCAGCGTGACGCGGCCGCCAACGGCTCCACCCCCGGCGCCAAGCCGGAGAGCACGGCGTCGAAGGAATAAGCACGGCGCCGACGGAGCAGGGGTGCCGGACCGGCGTCTCCCGCTCCGTCGGCTTCGCAGGAATCGACTGAGGGACAACAGGACAAGTGGCTCCGCCTAGGAAGAGCGGCTCGAAACCGGGGCGCGCGCTCGCGTCCCTGGCCGCGCTGATCGTGCTCATGCTCATCGGCATCGTCGGCGCGAATCTGTTCAGCCCGGGAAAGTGGCAGGACGATTTCAAGATCCGCCTCGGGCTTGACCTTTCGAGCGGCACCCAGGCCACGCTCCAGGCGGTGACGCAGAAGGGCAAGCCCCCGCCCGACGCGGACATGCAGCAGGCCGTCGCGATCATCGAAAGCCGGGTGAACGCCACGGGCAGCACCGGTGTGTCCGTACAGCGCGAGGGTGCCAACGACATCACCGTGACGGTCCCGGGCGCGGGCTCGCAGCAGGTCGTCAACGAGGTGAGCACGACGGCCCAGCTCCGGATCCGCCAGGTGCTGCTGGAGGGCACGTCCACGCCGGCGGCCTCGGCCACCCCGACGCCGAGCCCGAGCGCGACCAGCACGAAGCCGCCCGCCGCGAAGGCGAGCCCGAGCGCGAGCACGAAGGCGTACATCCGCCACGACGCGGCCACGCCCAGCGCTACGGCCAAGGCCAGCACGAGCGCCTCGCCCCAGGCCAGCGCGTCCGCGACACCGAGCCCGTCGGCGACCAGTCCGGCCACGGCCGGTGACGCCGCCGCGGTCAGCCCGGCCGTGATGAAGCTGTTCGACAAGCTCGACTGCAGCAACCTCAGCACCTGGAAGAAGAAGCTCGGCTACACCGAGCCGCAGTGGGACGCGCCCAACAGCCAGACCGTGGCCTGCGGTCCCAACGGCGCGAAGTACGTCCTCGGGCCGGCGGTCATCCTCGGCACCGACGTCACCTCGGAAGCCTCCGGCATCGACAGCACCAGCGGCGGCTGGATCGTCAACCTGTCCCTCGACGGCAAGGCCACCAAGGCGTTCGGCAACCTCACCGCCACGCAGGCCAGCAAGTACCTCCCGAGCGTCAGCTCCAACCCCAACGACCAGGTGCTGGACTCGACCGGGATCGTGCTGGACGGTAACGTCGTCTCGTCCGAGCAGACCAATCAGGCCATCCCGGGCGGCCAGGTCCAGATCAGCAACATCGGCGGCCAGACGCAGGCCAACCAGCTTGTCCAGGAGCTGAAGTACGGCGCGCTGCCGCTCACGTTCAACATCACGAACACGACCAGCGTCACCGCGCAGCTCGGGCGCAACCAGCTCGAAGCGGGCCTCATCGCGGGGGCGATCGGCCTGCTGCTGGTGGTCTTGTACTCGTTCCTCTACTACCGCGGCCTGGGCATCGTGTCGGTCTCCAGCCTGGCCATCGCGGCCCTGCTCGGCTACCTGACCATCGTCCTGCTCAGCAAGTACCAGGGCTACACGCTGTCGCTGGCCGGAATCGCGGGCCTGATCGTGGCCATCGGCATCACCGCCGACTCGTTCGTGGTGTTCTTCGAGCGATTGCGCGACGAGGTGCGCGAGGGCCGCTCGCTCCGCGGTGCGGTGGAGTCGGGCTGGAAACGGGCCCGGCGGACGATCCTGGTGTCCGACACGGTGTCGTTCCTGGCCGCCCTGCTGCTGTACATCTTCTCGGTCGGCGACGTGAAGGGCTTCGCGTACACGCTCGGCCTGACCACACTGATCGACGTGATCGTCGTGTTCCTGTTCACCAAGCCGATGGTGACCATCCTGGCCCGCACCAAGTTCTTCGGCCAGGGGCATAAGTGGTCCGGCCTGGATCCGGCGCGGCTCGGGGCCCGGGCCCCGTGGCGCTCCGGCGTGCCGCGCCGGAGCGCGCGGCCGGCCGCACCCGGCGTCACGCGGACGCCGCGGACCACCACCTCAAGGGAGGCATGATGTTGCGCCTCGGTGACGTCGGCGGCCGCCTGTACCGCGGGGACGTCTCGATCAACTTCGTCGGCCGGCAGAAGCTCTGGTACACGATCTCCGGCTGCATCCTGGTCATCGCCATCCTGGCGCTGCTCATCCGCGGGCTGAACTTCAGCGTGGACTTCAAGGGCGGGTCGATCTTCCAGGTCCACGCGCCGAACGCCAGCATCAGCCAGGTGGAGCAGGCCGTCACCGACGGCGGCGGCGGAACCGCCACCGTGCAGAAGGTCGGCGTGGGCGCCAGCGCGCAGTGGCAGGCCCAGACCGCCCCGCTGACCATCGCCCAGACCCAGCACGTGCAGAACTCGCTGGCGAAGGAACTCGGCCTCAACGTCAACACCATCAGCACGACGTTCGTCGGCCCGACCTGGGGCAGCCAGATCTCCTCGAAGGCCACCGAGGCGCTGATCGCGTTCCTCATCGTGATCGTGATCTACCTGTCGATCGCGTTCGAGTGGAAGATGGCGGTCGCGGCATTCATCGCGCTGCTGCACGACATCATCATCACGGTCGGCATCTACGCGCTGGCCGGGTTCGAGGTCAGCCCGGCCACCGTCATCGGCCTGCTGACCATCCTCGGTTACTCGCTGTACGACACCGTGGTCGTCTTCGACAAGGTCCGGGAGAATACCGCTGGCCTGGTCACCGGGGCCCGGAGCACCTACAGCCAGGCCGCGAACCTGGCCCTGAACCAGACCCTGGTCCGGTCGATCAACACCTCGCTCATCGCGCTGCTGCCGGTGGCGGCCATCCTCATCGCCGGGACCGTGCTGCTCGGCACCGGTGAGCTGTCCGACCTGGCCCTGGTACTGTTCATCGGCATGCTGTCCGGCACCTACTCCTCGATCTGCATCGCCACCCCGGTGCTGGCCGACCTGAAGGAGCGCGAGCCGCAGTACCGGGCGCTGGCCAAGCGCCTCGCGGCTCGCGCGGCCAGCCCGCGCGTGGCCAGCAAGGCCCGGACCCAGGCCGCGGTCCCCGCGGGGGGCGCGGGGGGCGCGGCCATCGCCGCCGGTCAGCCGTCAGACAGCCAAACGGACGATGATCCGGACCCGTACGACGACGCGGCCACGCCGGACGCCGGTGCGGCGCCCGGCGGCGCCACGCCGAGATCGTCGGTCGGGGCCGGCCGGGCCGCGCCCGGAAGCCGTCCGGCGGCCCCGGGTTCCCGCCAGCAACCGCGCCGCACCAGCGCGGCCAAGCGGCGGCCGAATGCCAAGAAGAAGAGGCGGTAGACGGTGGGCGCAGACCGGCCCCCTGATTCTTCTTGGCGTCCGGCGCTGGATCCCGCGGTGCTCGCGGACCTCATACGGAAGCGCATCCGCGACGTGCCCGACTACCCGAAGCCGGGCATCTCGTTCAAGGACATCACGCCGCTGCTCGCCGACGGCCCGCTGTTCGCCGCGGTGGTCGGGGAACTGGCCGCCGGGAGCGGGCCGGTCGACAAGGTGGCCGGGATCGAGGCCCGCGGGTTCATCCTGGCGGCGCCGGTCGCGAGCCGCCTGCGGGCGGGGTTCGTCCCGGTCCGCAAGGCCGGGAAGCTGCCCGCCGCCACCTACACCGAGGATTACCAGCTCGAATACGGGACGGCCACGGTCGAGGTGCACACCGACGCCTTCGACCCCGGCGACCGCGTGCTGATCGTGGACGACGTGCTGGCCACCGGCGGGACCGCGCTGGCGACCGCCGAGCTCGTGCGCCGGGCCGGCGGGATCGTCGCCGGCGTGGCCGTGCTCCTCGAACTGTCTTTCCTGGAAGGCCGGCCCAGGCTGGGCGACATCGACTTCCGCGCCCTGCTGACCGTCTGACGTCGTTTGTTGCGCCGGTAAACCCCACGTGACCTCGGTAACGGTCTGACACACGCTCGCGATCTCTGTAAACGTCCGCCGGTAGAATGGGATTTCGGCGGAAGGACAGGAGCGCGTGTGGCCCGTGAGGTAGAGGCGGAAGAAGGGCCCGTCCCGCAGGGCCCGGTCAGGGACGCGTCCGCCCCCGACACCCTGGCGGGCTGGCCGGGGACCGCCCGAATGGTGCCGTCCCCGCCTCACCGGTACCGCCCGCCGCTGCGCCCGCCTCATCGCCGTCAACCGCCAGTCCCCAGCCTGCCTCACTAGATGACGCTCCCAGCCCCGCCCCCGCCGCACCAAATGACGCCGACCGCCCCGCGCCCGGCCCAGCCGAGCCGGCCAGTCCTGAACCCGCCGCACCCAATGCCGTCGCCAGTCCCGCGCCTGCCTCATCAGGGCCCCCGGTCAGCCCCGCGCCCGCCTCGCCAGAGCCCGCTGCTGATCCCACCCCCAGCTCATCAGTCACGTCAGACACTCCCGCCACATCCGCGCCCCAGGCCGCGCCTGTGGCGGCGGCTCCGTCACCAGCCCCGGCTCCGGCGCGTACGCCCCGCCAGCCCCGTGAATCCGCCGGACGCGGCCGTTCCGCCTCCGCCGCGGGCAGCGCGGGTGCCGGCCAGGCCGCCGGCCCGGCCTCTGGTGCGGGCGTTCGCCGCCGCCTCGCCCGGCTCGGGGCACAGCGGGGAGCCGCAGTGAACCCGGTCCTCGAACCGCTCATCAAAACGGTGCGCGCGACGCACCCCAAGGCGGACGTCCGGCTGGTCGAGCGCTCCTACGAGGTCGCCGCGTACTGGCACCGCAACCAGAAGCGCAAGAGCGGCGACCCGTACATCACCCACCCGCTCGCGGTGGCGACGATCCTGGCCGAGCTCGGCATGAACACCGACACCATCAGCGCCGCGCTGCTGCACGACACGGTGGAGGACACCCCCTACTCGCTGGCCGAGCTGCGCGGTGAGTTCGGCGAGGACATCGCGGCCCTGGTCGACGGCGTGACCAAGCTGGACAAGGTCAAGTACGGTGCCTCCGCCGAGGCCGAGACGGTCCGCAAGATGGTCGTCGCCATGTCCCGCGACATCCGCGTCCTGGTCATCAAGCTGGCCGACCGGCTGCACAACATGCGGACGCTGCGCTACCTGCCCCGCGACAAGCAGGAGCGCAAGTCCCGCGAGGTGCTCGAGATCTTCGCTCCGCTGGCCCACCGGCTGGGCATGAACACGATCAAGTGGGAGCTGGAAGACCTCGCGTTCGCGACCATGTACCCCAAGCGGTACGACGAGATCGCGCGACTGGTCTCCGAGCGCTCCCCGCGCCGCGACGTGTTCCTGCAGGAAGTCATCGAGGACGTCTCCGGGGACCTGCGCGACGCCAAGATCAGGTCGACGGTCACCGGGCGCCCCAAGCACTACTACTCGATCTACCAGAAGATGATCGCCCGCAACGTCGGGTTCGACGACATCTACGACCTGGTGGGAATCCGCGTCCTGGTCGATTCGGTCCGTGACTGCTACGCGGCGCTCGGCACCATCCACGCGCGATGGAACCCGGTGCCCGGGCGGTTCAAGGACTACATCGCCATGCCGAAGTTCAACATGTACCAGTCGCTGCACACGACGGTCATCGGCCCCGGCGGCAAGCCCGTCGAGCTGCAGATCCGCACCTGGGGCATGCACCGGCGGTCCGAATACGGCGTGGCCGCGCACTGGAAGTACAAGGAAGAGTCGGTCTTCGGCAACCGCGTCAAGGACGGCAGCGGCCCGGACATGGCCTGGCTGCGCCAGCTGGTCGACTGGCAGCGCGAGGCGACCGACCCGGCCGAGTTCCTGGAGTCGCTGCGCTTCGACCTCGCCGCCGCCGAGGTGTACGTCTTCACCCCGCGCGGCGAGGTGATCGCGCTGCCGCAGGGCGCCACGCCCGTCGACTTCGCCTACGCCATCCACACCGAGGTCGGCCACCGGACCATCGGGGCCCGGGTCAACGGGCGGCTCGTCGCACTGGAGAGCACGCTCGACAACGGCAACACGGTCGAGATCTTCACCTCCAAGGCGCAGGAGGCCGGGCCGAGCCGGGACTGGCTCCAGTTCGTCAAGAGCGCTCGCGCGCGGAACAAGATCCGGCAGTGGTTCTCCAAGGAACGGCGGGAGGCGGCCGCCGAATCCGGCAAGGACTCGATCGCCCGCGCCATGCGCAAGCAGGGCCTGCCGGTGCAGCGCCTCGCCACCGCGGACGCCCTGCTGTCGATCGCCAGCGACCTGCACTACCCCGACGTCACCGCGCTGTACGCGGCGGTGGGTGAGGGCCGGGTCAGCGCCCAGTCGGTCGTCACCAAGCTGGTCCGGTCGCTCGGTGGCCTCGCCGGGGCCGAAGAGGACCTCGCCGAGGCGGCGCTGCCCACCATCGAGGCGGCCCGCCCGCACGCCGCGGGGGACTCCGGGGTCGTGGTCGAGGGCGCCGCCGACGTATGGGCGCGGCTGTCCAAGTGCTGCACCCCCGTCCCGGGTGACCCCATCAGCGGCTTCGTCACCCACGGGCACGGTGTCTCGGTGCACCGCAACGACTGCGTGAACTTCATCCACCTGGCCGAGACCCAGCCCGAGCGCATGGTCGACGTGCACTGGTCACCCACCGACGAGTCGGTGTTCCTGGTGGCCATCCAGGTGGAGGCGCTGGACCGCACCCGGCTGCTGTCGGACGTCACCCGGGTGCTGTCCGACCAGCACGTCAACATCCTGTCCGCGTCGGTGACCACCTCGCGGGACCGGGTGGCGGTCAGCCGGTTCACGTTCGAGATGGGCGCCGCCAAGCACCTAGGTCACGTCCTCCGCGCCGTCCGCGCGATCGACGGCGTGTACGACGTCTACCGGGTAACGAACTAACCCTTACCCGCTGAACTCGGCCAGGGTGCGCTCGGCTTCCTCCAGCCACGCCCGGCGGGCTTCTATCGCTTCTTCGGCGTTGCGGATGGCGGTGGCGTCGTTCTTCTCCTGGGCCTTGGCCAGCTGCCGCTCGAGCTGCTCGATGGCGGTGCGCAGCTGGGTAACGGTGCCCTCCGCCCGCGCGATGGCTTCGGGGTTGGACTTGCGCCACTGGTTGTCCTCGGCCTTGCGCACGGCGTCCTCCACCTTGCGCAGGCCGCCCTCGAGCTGCTCGCGGCTGTCCCGCGGCACGCCGCCGATCTGCTCCCACTTCTCCTGGATGCCGCGCAGCGCGGACCGGGCCGCCCGCACGTCGGTCACCGGCAGCAGCGCCTGCGCCTGCGCCAGCAGATCCTGCTTGGCCACCGCGTGCTCGCGCAGCTCGGCTTCCTTCTCCGACAGGGCCTCGGCGCGCGCGGCGAAGAACGTGTCCTGGGCCGCCTTGAACCGGTTCCACAGCTCTTCCTCGACGTCCCGGCCCGCGCGCCCGGCCGCCTTCCAGGCCCGCATCAGGTCGCGGAACGTCCCCGCCGTGGGCCCCCAGGCCGTCGAGGTGGCCAGCGACTCGGCGTCGGTGACCAGCTTCTCCTTGCGGATCCGGACGTCTTCGCGCTGCTCCTCCAGCGTCGCGAAGTACGCCTTGCGCCGCTTGGTGAACGCGTTGCGCGCGGCCGACAGGCGCTTCCACAGCGCCGCCTCGATGGCCCGCTCCGCGTGCGGCGCGGCCTTCCACTCCTCCAGCAGCTCGCGCATCCGCTCGCCGCTGCTCTTCCAGTGCGTGGCCTCCGCCGCGATATGCTCGGCCTCCTCCACGATCCGTTCCTTGACCCCGCGGGCGCTGCGCCGCGCCTGCTCCCGGGCGGCCTTGACCTCTTCGCGCTTGTGCCCGACCAGGCCGCCCAGCTTGTCCAGCCGCCGGCACAGGCCGTCGAGGTCGCCCATCGCGTGCGCGTCGACGATGGTCTTCCGCAGCCGTTCCACCGATGCCTGCGCCTGCGCCGGGGACAGGTCGGTCGAGGTGAGCCGCTGCTCCAGCAGCGACACCTCGGTCTCCAGCGACTCGTACTTGCGCACGTAGAAGGCCAGCGCCTCCTCCGGGCTGCCCGCCTGCCACGAGCCGATCACCCGCTCGCCGTCGGCGGTGCGCACGTAGACCGTCCCGTCGGGATCAACCCGGCCCCACGGATGATTGGCGGTGGTCACGGCGAACCTCCTGCTTGTGCGTGCCCCGGAGGGCCCGGAAAGACCTCAGGTCTTCCCGGTTGTCACGTCGGTCGTACCGTTGCTCTGGTCGTTAGTCTGCATCAGGTCTGCTTAATAGTGACGTTGTCGATAACGACGTTTTCCTTGGGATGGCCGTCCCCGGCGGCGTTGGCGTTGTCACTGCCGGCCTTCGCGATGGCGGCCAGGATCGGCAGGCCCTGCGTGATCGTGCCGAACGGCGTGTAGCTCGGCGGCAGCGGCGAGCTCTTGTAGACCAGGAAGAACTGGCTGCCGTTACTGTCCGGCTGCCCGGTGTTGGCCATGGCCACCGTCCCGGCCGGGTACGTCGCGCCCGTCAGGTTCTCGCTGGCGAACGCGTACCCCGGGCCGCCGGTGCCCGTCCCGGTCGGGTCGCCGCACTGGAGCACGAAAATGCCGGTGGTCGTCAGCCGGTGGCATTTGGTGTTGCTGAAGTACTTCTGCTCGGCCAGATGCACGAACGAGTTCACCGTGCAGGTCGCCTTGCTGTTGAGCAGGTTGATGACGATGCTGCCGCGGTTGGTCACGATCGTGGCCTGATACGTGGCCGTGTAATTGGGGCTGGACGGCGGCACGCTCACCTTCCGGGCCGCCGTTCCGCTCGCCGTATACGTGCAGTGATGGGCCGGCTCGGCCACGGCCGCCGCCGTCGGGGACGCCGAGGGAGTGGGGGTCGCGGATGCGGACGCCGATGCGGACGCCGATGCCGCCGCACTTGCCGCCGCCGGTCCCGGCCAGGAAGTACGCACCGACACCGACCGCTGCCAGTGCGCATACCCCGCCCGTGGCAATCGCGCGGATGCGCACCTTGTGCGTCCGCTGCGCGCGGCGCGCCATCTGCCGTGCGTGCCGCTCCCGGGCCAGCTTGCGCTGGCGCTCCTTCTTTCCCGCCACCGGTCGGGTCCTCCTCGTCCGTGGTGCCGGCGTTACCGCTATCAGCGAAACTTCGCGAATCGTACCTGGATAGCCGTAAGTGCGGTACCGCCGTTATCGGTTCGCAGCCGTGCCTGCGGGCTCGGTAGCCTATACGGGTTACCCCAGCCGCAGCTCTCCCCTGAAAGGACGACCGTGCTTGTCACCGGGTTCCCCGCGGGTGCTTTCGCGGCGAACTGTTACGTCATCGCGCCCGCCCCCGGCGAGGAATGCGTGATCGTGGACCCCGGTCAGGATGCCGAGGACGGGATCGAGGAGATCCTGCGCTCCCATCGCCTCAAGCCGGTCGCCGTCCTGCTCACTCACGGGCACCTGGACCACGTGTGGTCGGTGGCGCCGGTGTGCGGCGCGAAGGACATCCCGGCCTATATCCACCCCGCCGACCGGGCGATGCTGTCCGACCCGGGCCGCGGCTTCCCGCTCGCGGTGACCCAGGAGCTCTTCGGCGGGCTGACGTTCACCGAGCCCGACGACGTGCTGGAGCTGGCCGACGGGATGACGCTGAACCTGGCCGGGGTGGAGCTGACGGTCGACCACGCGCCGGGCCACACCCGGGGGTCGGTGACATTCCGGCTGCCCGCCGGCTCAGGCGCGGGCCCGGCCGCGGGTACCAACCTCGCCGAGGGTGAGGCGGGCACGATGTTCTCCGGGGACCTGCTGTTCGCGGGCTCGATCGGCCGCACCGACCTGCCCGGCGGCGACTACCAGACGATCCTGGCCAGCCTGGCCCGGGTATGCCTGCCGCTGCCCGATGAGACGATCGTCCTGTCCGGGCACGGCCCGGCGACCACGATCGGCGCCGAGCGCCACAGCAATCCCTTCCTCGCCGGGCTCACGCCCGCGCACGGGCCCGCCCGGGGCCTATAACGCCGCAGGCGGTACCGCGCCCACTACGTCCGTTCGGAAGCAAAATCGTGAAAGGCAACTGAATGATCCGCACCCATGAAGCCGGGACGCTGCGCGCGTCGGACGCCGGTGAAACGGTGGTACTGGCCGGCTGGGTGGCGCGGCGGCGCGACCATGGCGGCGTCGTCTTCATCGACCTGCGTGACGCCAGCGGCGTCGTCCAGGTCGTCTGGCGCGGTGAGGACGCGGCGGAACAGGACCCAGGGCACGGGCTCCGCGCCGAGTTCTGCGTCCGCGTCAGGGGCACCGTGCAGACCCGGCCCGCCGGGAACGAGAACCCCGAGCTGCCCACCGGCTCGATCGAGGTCGTCGCCGACGACCTGGACGTTCTCAGCGAGGCCGACCCGCTGCCGTTCCCGATCGAGGGCAACGTGCCGCTCAGCGAGGAGGTCCGGCTCAAGTACCGTTACCTGGACATCCGGCGCGAGCAGATGGCCCGGTCGCTGCGCATCCGCTCCGAGGCCACCTACCTGGTCAACGACGTCCTGCGTGACCACCGCTTCGTCTATGTGGAGACGCCCGACCTGACCCGGTCCACCCCGGAGGGGGCGCGGGACTTCCTCGTGCCGGCCCGGCTGCGCCCCGGTCACTGGTACGCGCTGCCGCAGTCCCCGCAGCTGTTCAAGCAGCTGCTGATGGTGGGCGGCCTGGAGCGGTACTACCAGCTGGCCCGGTGCTTCCGCGACGAGGACTTCCGCGCCGACCGGCAGCCCGAGTTCACCCAGATCGATCTGGAGATGTCCTTCATCACCCGGGAGGACGTGATCGCCGTCGCGGAGGACGTGGTGCACCGGCTGTGGAGCGAGGTCGGGGGCTGCGACCTGCCGCTGCCGCTGCCGCGGCTCACCTACGCCGAGGCGATGGCCCGCTACGGCTCGGACAAGCCCGACCTGCGCTTCGGCCTCGAGCTGGCCGACCTGACCGACTACTTCGCCGACACCGGGTTCCGGGTGTTCCAGGCGCCCTACGTCGGCGCGGTGGTCATGCCCGGCGGGGTGTCCCAGACCCGCCGGGAGCTGGACGGCTGGCAGGAGTGGGCCCGGGCCCGCGGCGCGCGCGGCCTGGCCTACGTGCTCGTCCAGCCCGACGGGACGCTGTCCGGGCCGGTGGTGAAGAACCTGTCCGAGAAGGAGCAGGCCGGGCTGCTCGTGGCGACCGGCGCGGCGCCGGGAGACGCGATCTTCTTCGCGGCCGGTGCCCCGTCGCCGGCGCGCGAGCTGCTCGGGGCGGCGCGCCTGGAAATCGGCCACCGCTGCGGCCTCATCGACCCGAACGCGTGGGCGTTCACCTGGGTGGTCGACGCCCCCATGTTCGAGGAGGATGGCCGCGGCGGCTGGACCCCGGTGCACCACCCGTTCACCGCGCCCCTGCCCGAATGGGCCGACAAGTTCACCGCCGAGCCCGGCCGCGCGCTCGCGGACGCCTACGACGTGGTGTGCAACGGGTACGAGATCGGCGGCGGGTCGATCCGTATCCACCGCCGGGAGATGCAGCAGCAGGTCTTCGACGTGATCGGGCTGTCCCGGCAGGAGGCCGAGTCCCAGTTCGGCTTCCTGCTGGAGGCGTTCAAGTACGGGCCGCCGCCGCACGGCGGCATCGCGCTCGGCTGGGACCGGCTCGTCATGCTGCTGGCTGGCCAGGACAGCATCCGCGAGGTCATCGCCTTCCCCAAGGCCGCCTCCGGCCTCGACCCGCTGACCGGGGCGCCCACCCCCATCACCCCCGAACAGCGCCGCGAAGCCGGCATCGAACGTGGTCCCCGGCGCCCCCCAGAAGCCTCCGGCGCCCGGGGCCCAGCCGTGAAGCCCGGCGGTCACTTCCGGGGCTGAAGGTTACGGCGAGGGGCGGAGCGAAGCGACGACCGCCCAGCGAACCGGGCCCTCGTGGCCCGGTGAGTGGCGGTGCTACGGCGAGGACCGGAGCGGGGTGCGAAGCACACGTGGGGGGCTCCGGGGGGTCATCCCCCCGGGCAGACACGGCCACGATGTAACGTTTTGTGCCGCCGTCGGGTTACTGTCAGTATGTGGCCAGAGCATATGGAGGCCAGGCGGCCCAGTCCGGCAGCCTGTTCGACGAAGCCGAGGAGCAGGCTGCGGCGGCCGCCGCGCCGCTCGCGGTGCGGATGCGCCCGCGCACCCTCGATGAGGTTGTCGGGCAGCAGCACCTGACCGGTGAGGGTACGCCGTTCCGCAAGCTAACCGACAACGACGCGCCGATGTCGCTCGTGCTGTGGGGCCCGCCGGGAACCGGCAAGACGACGCTCGCCTACGTCGTCTCCCAGGTCACCCAGCGGCGCTTCGTGGAACTGTCCGCGGTGACCGCCGGGGTCAAGGACGTCCGGGCCGCGGTGGAGAACGCGCGGCGCGAACTCGGCATGACCGGCCGGCAGACACTGCTGTTCATCGACGAGGTACACCGGTTCAGCAAGACCCAGCAGGACGCCCTGCTGCCCGCCGTGGAGAACCGGTGGGTGTCCTTCATCGGCGCTACCACCGAGAACCCGTTCTTTTCCGTGGTCAGCCCGCTGCTGTCCCGGTCGCTGCTGCTGACCCTCACCCCGCTCAGCGATGACGACATCCGCGGCGTGATCCGCCGGGCCATCAGCGACGAGCGGGGCCTGGACGGGTCGGTCAGCCTGGACGACGAGGCCCTGGACCACCTGGTCCGGCTGGCCGGCGGTGACGCCCGCCGCGCGCTCACCTACCTGGAGGCGGCGGCGCTGGGCGTGCCCGCGGGCGGCCTGATCGACACCGGCGCCCTGGAGCGCGCCGTGGACCGCGCGGCCGTCCGCTACGACCGGGCCGGCGACCAGCACTACGACGTGATCAGCGCGTTCATCAAGAGCATCCGCGGCAGCGACGCCGACGCGGCGCTGCACTACCTGGCGCGGATGATCGAGGCGGGGGAGGACCCCCGGTTCATCGCGCGCCGGATCGTCGTGCACGCCAGCGAGGACGTCGGGATGGCGGACCCGACCGCCCTGCAGGTGGCAATCGCCGCGGCCCAGGCGGTGGAGCTCATCGGGCTGCCCGAGGCGCGGATCAACCTGGCCCAGGCCGTGATTCACCTCTCGCTCGCGCCGAAGTCGAACGCGGTCATCAAGGCGATCAGCGCGGCCTCCGCCGACGTGCGCGCGGGGCTCGTCGGGCCCGTTCCCGCGCACCTCCGGGACGCGCACTACGCCGGGGCGCAGGCCCTCGGCCACGGCGAGGAGTACCGCTACCCGCACGATTACGAGGAAGGAGTCGTAACTCAGCGTTATGCTCCTGACTCAGTGGCCGATCGCGTTTACTACGAGCCTTCCGCCCACGGCATGGAGGCCCGCTACGCGGAGCGCGCCAGCCGGATCCGTGCCATCCTCCGCAGGCCCGGCGGATCCGCCGCGCGATAAGGTCGGCCAGACAACAAACGCCTGCCACCCTAAGGAAGCACGCATGCATAACGCAGGGGATCTGGCTGCGCTCGTCGCCGCCGTCTTCTTCGCCGCGGGCGTATGCGCCGGCGTCTACGTCCTGATCCGGCTGGCCCGGCTGATCTCCGAGGGGACCCGCCTGGTCGCCGACATGCGCTCGCGCAGCAACACCGTCTTCGAGCAGGTGCAGGCCGCGGTCGACCGGGCCAACCAGCAGCTCGACGCCACCAGCACGGTCACCGCGGGCATGGACGAACTGAACGAGGGCATGTCGCAGCTCACCGATCAGGTGTCCGCCCTGGCCGGGCTCGGCCGCGCCATCGCGACCGGTCCCGCCGGGCGCGTGGGTGCCTTCGTCTACGGCGTGCGCCACGCCGTCTCGATCCGCCGCGACGGCACCGTCCGGCCGGAACGGGCCGTCAGCCTGGCCGCACCGGTAGAGACGGCGCCGGTAGAGACGGCGCCGGTAGAGACGCCGGGGACCGAGCCTGGCCGAACCGGCAAGCAGCCGAAGGCCATCGACGGCGGCCGCCGTTCGCTCGCCCGGTCCGGGGGACGACGGTGATCCGCCGCGTGTTCTGGCTGTCGGTGGGCGCGGCCGCCGGGATCGGCACCTACCGGCGCGCCACCGCCATGGGCCACGCGATCTCGGTCCGGGTCACCGGCGACCGCTCAGCGGCCGCTCCCGGTCCCTTCTGGCCACCGCAGCCCGTCCAGCCGTCCCTGGAGACGCTCCAGACGGCCCGCCCCGCGCGGCCCCGCCCGCAGGCGCAATGGAGCACGGCCCGTGCCGCCTGGCGGACCTCACGGGCCGCCTGGCGCACGCAGAAGGCCGCCACCGCCCAGGTCCGGTCGGCCCGCCGGTTCGCCCGCGACGTGCGCGAGGGCATGGACCTGTATATGAATCGGCACCAGGAGCCATCAGGCCCTACCCTGGCGGGAACAGCACGAACAACCCCCGTACCGAGAGCTGAAGCATCGAACGGCCGCCCGCGCGGCCGCGCTGATCATGTGAAGGATGGCCGCTGATGGAGTCGGCAGAGATCGCGCGCCGCTTCCTGGGATATTTCGAGCAGCACGGGCACACGATCGTCCCATCAGCCCCGCTGGTGGCCGACGATCCCACGGTGCTGTTCGTCATCGCCGGAATGCAGCCGTTCAAGCCGTACCTGCTCGGCCAGCAGACCCCGCCGTTCCGTCGGGCGGCGGACGTGCAGAAGTGCATGCGGACCAGCGACATCGAGCAGGTCGGCCGGACCTCCCGGCACGCGACGTTCTTCCAGATGCTGGGCAACTGGTCGTTCGGTGACTACTTCAAGGACATGGCGATCCCGTACGCCTGGGAGCTGCTGACCCGCTCCGAGCACGACGGCGGGTTCGGCTTCCCCGAGGACCGGCTCTGGGCGACCGTGCTGCCCGAGGACGACGAGGCCTACTCGATCTGGCGGGACGTGGTCAAGCTCCCGGAGGAGCGCATCCAGCGCCGTGGCCTGGCCGACAACTACTGGAGCATGGGTGTGCCGGGCCCGGGCGGCCCGTGCTCGGAGATCTACTACGACCGGGGGCCGGAGTACGGCCGGGACGGCGGCCCCGAGGCGGACGAGGACCGCTACCTGGAGGTGTGGAACCTCGTCTTCATGCAGGACCAGCTCAGCGCGGTCCGCAGCAAGACCGACTTCGACATCGAGGGCCCGCTGCCGTTCCGCAACGTCGACACCGGGATGGGCCTGGAGCGGATGGCGGCCATCCTGCAGGGCGTCGACAACATCTACGAGATCGACACCACCTACAAGATCCTGGACCGCGCGGCCGAGCTCACCGAGCAGCCGTACGGCCGCGACCCGCGGTCCGACGTCGCGCTGAAGGTCGTCGCCGACCACGTGCGTGCGTCGGTGATGCTCGTCGAGGACGGCGTGCTGCCCAGCAACGAGGGGCGCGGCTACGTGCTGCGCCGGCTGCTGCGCCGCAGCATCCGTAACCTGCGCATGCTGTCCGGCGGCCAGCGCGGCGGGGCCGGGGGCGCCGCCAGTGCCGGGCGTCACTCCGGCGGCGACGAGCGCTACCTGCACGAGCTGGGCGGCACCGCGATCGAGGCCATGGCGCCGCTCTACCCGGAACTGCTGCGCGACGCGGCCAACATCCACACCGTGCTCGACGCGGAGGAGGCGGCGTTTCTCGGCACGCTGCGCACCGGCACCGCGATCTTCGACGCGGCGATGGAGGAGACCCGGCGCAAGAAGTCGGCGACGCTGTCCGGCGAGCAGGCGTTCCAGCTGCACGACACGTACGGCTTCCCGATCGAGCTGACCCTGGAGATGGCCTCGGAGCAGGGCCTCTCGGTCGACGAGGAGGGTTTCCGGCGGCTGATGACGGCCCAGCGCGATCGCGCCAAGGCCGACGCCGCGCAGAAGAAGACCGGCAACGCCGACATCTCCGTGCTGGCGGACCTGCGTGAGCGCACCGGAAAGGTCCTGTTCACCGGGTACGACGAGTTCGAGGGCGACGCGACGATCGTCGGCCTGCTGGTCGACGACGTCCCGGTCAGCTCGGCCGCGCAGGGCGAGGCGGTGTCGGTCGTGCTCGACCGGACGCCGTTCTACGCCGAAAGCGGCGGCCAGCTGCCCGATACGGGCCTGATCCTGGTCGGCGCCACCGGCGGCGCGGGCGGCGGGACCCCGGACAGTGAGATCGAGGTCTTCGATGTCCAGGCGCCGCTGCCCGGGCTCATCGTGCACCGGGGTAAGGTCCGCCACGGCGAGGTCACGGTCGGGGCGCCCGCGTTCGCGCAGATCGACCTCGACCGGCGCCGGGCCATCTCCCGCTCGCACACCGCGACCCACCTGGTACACCGGGCGATCCGGGGCGCGCTCGGCGACGCGGCCGCGCAGGCCGGGTCGGAGAACGCGCCCGGCCGGCTGCGGTTCGACTTCACCTCGCCCGGCGCGGTCTCGCGGGCCGTGCTGAACGAGACCGAGGACGAGGTCAACCAGGTTCTCATCAACGACCTGGCCGTCCGCGCCTTTCAGACCTCGATCGAGGACGCGCGCACGATGGGCGCGCTCGCGCTGTTCGGCGAGAAGTACGGCGACGAGGTCCGCGTGGTCGAGGTTGGCGACTACTCGCGTGAGCTGTGCGGCGGTACGCACGTGGCCCATTCCGGCCAGCTCGGCCTGGTCAAGCTGCTCAGCGAATCGTCGATCGGGTCCGGGGTGCGCCGCCTCGAGGCGCTCGTCGGCATCGACGCCTTCCGGTTCCTGGCCAAGGAGAACATCCTCGTCAGCCAGCTCACCGAGCAGCTCAAGACGCGGCGGGAGGAGCTGCCCGAGCGGGTCTCCTCCCTGGTGACCCGGCTCCGCGACGCCGAACGTGAGCTGCAGCGGCTCCGTTCCGCCCAGCTGCTCGAAGCGGCGGGCGAGCTGGCGGCCCGCCCGGAGGACATCAACGGGATCGCGTTCGTCGCCTACCGGGTCCCCGACGGGACCGAGGCCGACGATATCCGCAGGCTCGCGCTCGACATCCGGGGCCGGCTGCCGGCCGGGCGCCCGGGCGTGGTCATGGTGGTGGGCGTGCCCGCCGACCGGCCGGTGGTCGTGGTGACCGTCAACGAGGCGGGCCGCGAGCGCGGCATCGCCGCGGGCAAGCTGGTCGGTGCCGCGGCGCGCGCGCTCGGCGGTGGCGGCGGCGGGAAGCCCGACGTTGCCCAGGGCGGCGGTGCGCCCCTCAGGGACGGCGGAACGGATGTGATCAATAGTGCGTTTGCGGCGGTTCGGGAGGCTTTGAGGGACGGAGCGTAGGCCGGCAGGTTAACGTGATGGCATGCTGTCCGTGGTGTCCGGCCCCGCCGCCGTGAGAACAGGCGTGCGGCTGGGTGTCGATGTCGGCTCGGTGCGTGTCGGGGTGGCGCGCAGCGATCCCGATGGCGTGCTCGCCAGTCCGCTCGAGGTGATCGCGCACGGCCGCGGGGACCTGGACCGGCTCGCCGGGCTGGTCACCAGCCACGGTGCCGTCGAGGTCATCGTCGGGCTGCCCACGACCCTGGCCGGGCGGGAAGGCCCGGCCGCGGCCGGCGCGCGCCAGGTGGCGTCGGCGCTGGCGGCCCGGATCGCCCCGGTGCCGGTGCGGCTGTTCGACGAGCGCTTCACGACCACAACGGCCCACGCCGTGCTCCGCCAGAGCGGGAAGAACTCCCGCGCCCGCCGCCCCATCGTCGACCAGGCGGCAGCGGCCGTGCTCCTGCAGGCCGCGCTGGACGCGGAGCGGTCGACCGGACTTCCCCCGGGAGAGCTCGTGCCCGCGGCAGGCGGTGCCGAAGGATGACCGACGACGAACGCACGGAGCCGGGCCGCCGCGCGCGCTCCCGGCAGCCGGGCCCGCCACCGCCGTGGCCCGCCGAAGGCAGCCCTGGGCTCCCCGAGAATGGCTATGGGGGCACGGTCCCCCGACCGTACGCGCCCCCGTACGGGCCACAGGGCACGCCGCCGAACCGGCCGCAGGCGGCGCTGCCGCCTGGACGGCACGCGGGACAGGCCGGCGCACCGGATCGCCCGGCGGGCACCTACCAGGGCAGCCGCCGCAGCGCCCCGCCGAACGGGTCTCCCGGGGGCTACGCCCCGCCGAACGGGTCTCCCGGGGGCTACGCCCCGCCGAACGGGACTCCCGGAGGTTACCCCCGGCCGAACGGGACTCCCTCGGGCTACGCCCCGCCGAACGGAACCTCCGGGGGCTACCCCGGCGGCCGGAACGCCATCCAGCCGGGCGGCACGCCCGCCCGGCCGCAGGGCCGTACCGACCCGCTGACCGATCCCAGCTACGGCCGGCGCCGCGACCGGGCCCCGGGCTATCGCGGGGGCGCCGGTAACGCGCCTGGCCCGTACGGCGGCGAGGGGCCCGGCCAGGGCGGGAATGCCTACCCGGGCGCAGACCCCAACGCCTACCCGGGCGCAGACCCCGGCCGGCGCGGTGACCGTTACCCGCGCGACGGCCAGTACCAGCCCGGCAACGGCTATCCCGGTGACCGCCCGCGCGACGCCGGTTATCAGGGTGGCCACAGCTATCAGCGCGACGACGGCTATCCGCCGGACGACCGGTACCAGGACGACCGCGGCTACCAGCCGGACAGCCGATCCGGCGACCGGTACGCCGAACCCGCTGACCGGTACGCCGCCTCAGACGACCGGTACGCCGGGCCGGGCACCTACCGCGGCCGGCGCCGCAACAACGCGCCCGCTCCCGACGACTACGCCGGCTTCGCCGAAGGCGGCGCGGACCCGGCCGAAGGCCGTGCGGACCGCGCCGAAGGCGCCCGCCGGGGCCGCCGCGGCGCCCCCGGCGCGCAGGACCCGCGCGGCGGGCGCGCAAGAGCGCAAGGTCCGCGGGGCGGGTACGACGGCGATGACGAGGACGCACAGTTCGTCCCGGGTCTCGGCGGCCCCCGGCACCGGGACGACGAGGAGCCCTACGGGGACGACGGCTACGACGATGGCGACAACGGCGGTGACGGGCCGGGGGGCCGGTCCGGTGGCGGGCCCAGGCGCCGCCGGTCGCGCTGGATCGCCCCGCTGATCGCGGTCGTCGTGATCCTCACCCCCGTGGTGATCGGCGGCGTATACGCGTTCAACCTGTACATGAGCAAGTACCACCCGCCGGACTACGCGACGGCTGGCACCGGCCAGACGATCGTGCAGGTGCAAACCGGCCAGACGGCCGCCGCGGTCGGCGCGCGCCTGGTCACGCTGGGCGTGGTCGCGAGCACCCGCGCGTTCGAGCTGGCGGCCGAGCACAGCACCAACAGCCGCGGCCTGGAGCCCGGCTTCTACCGGGTGCACAAGCAGATGAAGGCGTCGCTGGCCTTCGCGCTGCTGCTCAACCCGGCCTCACGGATCCAGGACAAGATCACCATCCCCGAGGGCTGGCGGCTCTCGCAGACCGAGACCGCCCTCGGCGCCGGGTCCGGCATCCCGGCGGCCGACTACCAGCAGGCGCTCCGCAACCCGGGCGCGCTCGGGCTGCCCAGCTACGCCAACGGCAACCCGGAGGGCTACCTCTTCCCGGCCACGTACCTGGTCGAGCCGAACATGTCCGCGACCACGGTCCTGCAGGCCATGGTCAACCGCTTCAACCAGGAGGCGACGGCCATCAACCTGCCCGCGGCGGCGCAGGCGGCGCACATGAACCCCGGCCAGGTCATCATCATCGCCAGCCTGCTGCAGGCCGAAGGCGGCTCGATCTCCGACTACCCGAAGATCGCCCGCGTGGTCGCCAACCGGCTGGCGGCGAACATGCCGCTGCAGTTCGACAGCACGGTCCTGTACGGGCTGGGCCAGTTCGGCACGAGCGCCACCTTCGCGCAGATCAACTCGAACACGCCGTACAACACCTACAAGCACAAGGGCCTGCCGCCCGGGCCGATCGACAGCCCGGGGAACGCTGCCATCAAGGCGGCGCTGCACCCAGCCAGCGGCAACTGGCTGTACTTCGTGGCCACCAAGAACGGCACCAAGTTCTCCAACACGCTGGCTGGGCTGGGCGGCTAGGCCCGCGGGCACCGCTGCCCTGGCCGCACGGAACGGGCCGCCCTGCTAGCCTGCAGCCGATGAAAGCCGCCGTCCTCGGTTCGCCGATCGCCCACTCGCTGTCCCCGGTACTGCACCGCGCGGCGTACGCCGCGGCCAGGCCTCACCGGATGGACCTACGAGGCGATCGAGTGTGACGAGGCCGCGCTGACCGCGCTGGTCACCGGGTGCGGCCCGGACTGGGCCGGGCTGTCGCTGACGATGCCGCTCAAGCGCGCGGTGCTGCCCCTGCTCGATCACGTGGACCCGCTCGCGGCCGACGTGGGCGGGGCGAACACGGTCGTGTTCAGGCCCGATGAGGGACACCGTCAGCCTCGCCCGCAGCGCCATGGTTACAACACCGACGTGGCCGGGATGGTCGACGCGCTGGCCGGCGCGGGCCTGACCGCGCCCCGGTCGGCGGTGATCCTCGGCGCGGGCGCGACCGCCTGCTCGGCGCTGGCCGCGCTGCGCGACACCGGCCTGCGCACGGTCACGGTGGCGGCCCGGGACGAGGCCCGCGCGGCCCCGCTGCTGGCCGTGGCGCAGCGCCTCGGCGTGCGCGTCCAACTGCGGCCGCTGGGATCGCCCGGGACCCTCGCCGCGACGGATCTGCTGATTTCCACGCTCCCGGCCGGTGCCGCCGATATTTATTCTGAACGGACGTACGCGGGCGACACCGCCCGGGCGGTGTTCGACGTGGTATACGCCCCGTGGCCGACCTCGCTCGCGCGGGCCGCGGCCGCCGCCGGGGCGGTCGTCATCGGCGGGTTCGACCTGCTGCTGCACCAGGCGGGCGGCCAGTTCGAGCTGATGACCGGGCAGCCCGGCCCCGCTCGCGGCCATGCGCGCGGCCGGGCTGGCCGAACTGGACCGCCGCGCCGCCGGCGCCGTCCCGTCCTAGCACCCAGCCGTCTTAGCACCCAGGCGCCTCAGGACCCGGCCGCGGTCACCGCGGGCAGCCCGCTGTACATCATCGGCGTGCCGTCGCCCTGGCTGACCCGGGCTCCCTGGTTCCGGCTGACCTGCCCGCGCTCCAGCAGGTATTCCAGGTGCGCCGCGGTCTCGCCGAGTGCGGCCCGGCGCATGTAGCCCTGCACCGACGGCCAGCCCCGGGACCACGACAGCTGCTCGGTGACCTGCCAAACGGTGGACGGCCCCCGCTGGTCCAGCACGTCCAGGATCTCCTGGCAGCGGCGGTCGTGGTGGGTGCGCAGGATGCGCACCCGGTCGGCCAGCCCATGGAACCGGTACTCGTGCGCGGGCAGCGCCTCGGCGCTGTCGTACCCGGCGACCCGCTCCAGCGACTCCAGGTACGCCGCCAGCGGCGGGTCGTCGGTGGGCGCTATCTGGGCGATGTTCGGGGTGATGCGCGGCAGCACGTGGTCGCCGGTCAGCAGGACGTCCTCGCTCTCCTCGTGCAGGCACAGGTGGCCCGGCGTATGCCCCGGCGTCCATACGGCGCGCAGCTTCCGGGCCGGCCCGGGCACCAGGTCACCGTCCTCCAGCAGCACGTCCGGCTCGGGCATGGCCAGCAGCATCTGAAGCACACGGCCGGTGCCGTTCAGCTCCGCGGCGACGTCGGGCGGCACGCCGCAGGCCCGCAGCCAGCTGAGATGCCGTCCGGGACTCCTGGTCGCGTTCCACACCCGGGCCGGCAGCGAGTCCCGCTCGGCCGGGTGCATCGCGATCCACGCCCCGCAGGCGGTGCGCAGCCGGGCAGAAAGCCCGTGATGATCGGGGTGCACGTGCGTGACGACGATCCCGGTGACGTCCGCGGCCGTGCCCCCGGCCGCGGCCAGGCCTTCGGTCAGGGCCTGCCATCCCTCGTCGGAGTCCCAGCCCGGATCGACCACGATCAGGCCCGGCCCCGACGCGACCAGGTACGACAGCGTGTACCGGAGCGGGCTGAACGGGATCGGCACCGGCACGGACCACAGCCCCGGCCGGACCTCCTCGACGGCGGGCATGGCCCGCGCGAGCCACGCCTCGCGCTGTGCGATGCCGGTCACCCGCATGCCTGGTCCTCCTGCGCTGCCGTCGCTTACCGGAAGTTAGTTGCCATCAAAATACTTTGCCATCGCTGCGGCCCGTGCGGCGGCACCTCCGCGATCGGGTGAGTCTCCCCGGCGGCACGGGCGCGATTCCTTTTCCGGCCGCCGCCGGTCTCCATGGCCAGGAGCCGTGGACGGACCTGGAGGTCAGCGGGGAATCGTATGAGACCAACCGGGACCGGGACCCGTTCTTCCAGCTTCAGACCGTTCGCGGGCTCGCGCGGAACTTCCTGGGCGGAGCCGTTGATCCCCGGGATCCGCTGGCCAGCCCGCTGGACGCCGACCTGAGCGAGCTGGGCCCGGTCTACATTCAGGTGGGTGGGGACGAGACGCTGCTCGACGACGCCCGCCGGCTGGACGCCCAGGCCAGGAAGGCGGACGTCGATGCCCGGCTCGACGTCTTCCCCGGCATGCTGCACACCTTCCAGATGGCCGCCGGCCGGGCGCCGGAGGCGGACGACGCGATCCGCAGGATGGCCGCCTGGGTCCGGCCGAGGCTCGGCCTGTGAGCTCGCGAACCCGGCGTGCCCTGGCTGGAGCCGATCCCGGACGCCTGGGTGACCCCCGAGACGCAGGACCCCGCGGCCATCGTCGCGGCCCGGGAGGAACTGCGCCTCGCGCTCATCGCCAGCCTGCAGTACCTGCCCGCGCGCCAGCGCGCCGTGCTGCTGCTGCGGGAGGTGCTCGGCTTCCCGGCAGCCGAGGTCGCGACCATGCTCGGCACCTCCACCGCCGCGGTCAAGAGCACGCTGCAGCGAGCCCGGACCCGGCTCGACGAGGTCGCCCCGGCGCCCGAACGCATGATCGAGCCCACCGACCCGCAGGCCCGGGCGCTGCTCGGCCAGTACATCGCCGGGTTCGAGAACGCCGACATCGCGGCGCTGGAAAGCGCGCTGCGGGCCGACGCGGCGATCGAAATGGTCGGCACCCGCACCTGGTTCTCCGGCCGCGGGACCTGCCTGCGCTACCTCGGGCACGTCATCGGGGCCCCGGGGGACTGGCTGATGATCCCTGTCGCCGCCAACGGCCAGCCCGCGGCGGCCGCTTACTACCGTGACGGTGACCGGGCCTATCACGCCCTCGGGCTCGGCATGCTCACGGTCACCCCCGGTGGCATCACCCGCATCACCGTCTTCGCGGGCGGCCCCGGCCTGGTGACCAAGTTCGGCCTGCCGGGCACCAACCCGGGTGCGCCGGCCTGATGGATCCGCGGAACACGCGGATGGGGTTTGGCGTTACCGGGCTGTCGGCAAGCATCTTGCGGCGCCCGGCCACCACGCGGATCGGCCGCGGAATTTCCACCCCCGGGGAAATTGTTGTTACTCTTAGCCGACGACTAGTCCGGCGCGGCAACGCCGGACGTGTAAGCGGAGAGCCACCTCCCACCTCGCCAGCCACAGGCTGGCAGGTCAAGCCGGATACGCCGGCCTAATTCCCGGGTAAAACCGGGTCCCGGGTAAAACCGGGCATATCGGGCCGCGTGGATCTGGCGTTGGCGGGCAGCCAGTGTCACAGTGGTGATGCGGGGCATGGCCCGCCATGGTGGTTGCCCCGCGTGCACGGCGTGCGGGGTTTTTCTCGTTGCGGCACTTCGCCGCTTCCGGGGTGGCCCGGCAGGTCTAGTCACGGGCAGGCTGCCGCCGGAAATTCCGCGGCAGTGGTGGGACTCAAGGAGGTCACATCAGCGCCGAACCGCGTATTAACGAGCGCATCCGTGTTCCCGAGGTCAGGCTGGTCGGGCCCGCCGGGGAGCAGGTCGGGATCGTTTCGATCGACGACGCGCTCCGGTTGGCTCAGGAAGCCGACCTTGACCTGGTAGAGGTCGCGCCCACGGCGCGGCCGCCGGTCGCAAAGCTCATGGACTACGGCAAGTTCAAGTACGAGTCCGCGCTTAAGGCCAGGGAATCACGTAAGAACCAGGCCCAGACCGTCATCAAGGAGATCAAGCTCCGGCCCAAGATCGACCCGCACGACTACGGCACCAAGAAGGGCCACGTCGAGCGGTTCCTCAAGGCCGGGAACAAGGTCAAGGTGACGATCATGTTCAGGGGGCGCGAGCAGTCCCGGCCCGAGCTGGGCTACCGTCTGCTGCAGCGCCTCGCCGGTGACGTCGAGGAGCTCGGCTTCGTCGAGGCCCAGCCCAAGCAGGACGGCCGGAACATGACCATGGTCATCGGCCCGCACCGCCGGAAGAGTGATGCCCGAGCCGAGCGTGCCTCGAACCAGGCGCCCCCGGCCGAGCGCTCGCACGCCGAGCGCCCGGAGCGTGCTCCCCAGACCGAGCGGGTCCCGCAGGCCCAGCGGGCCGCGGCCAGGCAGGCTGCGCCAGCCCGGCCAGCCCCGGCTCAACCTGAGCCAGTACGGTCGGAAGCAGCCCGTCCGGCCCAGCCGGCCCGTCCTGAGCCAGCCCCGTCCGAGTCACCCCGGCCAGCGCCAGCCCGGCCAGCGCCAGCCCAGTCCGAGCCAGCTCGCTCTGAGTCACCCCGGCCTGCGCCGTCCCGGCCAGCGTCGGCCCGGCCTGAGTCGGCCCGGCCTGAGTCGGCCCGGCCTGAGTCGGCCCGGCCTGAGTCGGCCCGGCCTGAGTCGGCCCGGCCAGCGCCAGCCCGTCCTGCGGCAGCACGGCCCGAGCCAGCCCGGTCTGAGTCCGCTCAGCCCGAGCCAGCCCGGTCTGAGTCCGCTCAGCCCGAGCCAGCCCAGCCTGCAGCCCAGCCCGCTTCGCAGAACGCGGAGCGCGTGCCCGCCGCCCGGCCGGTTCCCGGCCCGCGCGCCGTGCACGCCGCCGCCGCTGCGGCCGCGGCCCGGCGGGCGAACGGCGGCCAGGGGCCTGCCCCGGGCAACCGGCAGCCAGGCCAGGAAGTCTCGGCCGGCTGACCGCAAGCTTGCACTACGCCTGACGCACAGGCACCAGGTGCCAGGCGCCGGACCCTCGCGGCCCAGCGCCGGCCCATGTAAGGAAGAAATGCGCCCCCCGGGGCGTACAGACACGAGGAGACGACGGCGACCATGCCGAAGATGAAGACCCATAGCGGCACCGCGAAGCGCTTCAAGCTGACCGGTACCGGCAAGGTGATGCGCCGCCGCGCCAACCGCAACCACCTGCTCGAGCACAAGTCGTCCCGTGTACGCGTCGGCTCGCTAAGGAACAACCCGTCGCCCAAAACGACGTCCGGGAGATCAAGAAGCTGCTGGGAAAGTAGCCCGGCCCGCGAGCTCAGGGAGTTAAGAAAATGGCACGCGTGAAGCGGGCGACGAACGCCCACAAGAAGCGCCGCGTCGTCCTCGAACGGGCGAGCGGCTACCGCGGCCAGCGGTCGCGTATGTACCGCAAGGCCAAGGAGCAAGTGCTCCACTCGATGACGTATGCCTACCGGGACCGCAAGGACCGCAAGGGCGCCTTCCGGCGGCTGTCGATGCAGCTCATCAACGCCGCGGCCCGCAGCAACGGCATCGCCGACCCCGTTTCATCCAGGGCCTCAAGGCGGCGGGCGTCGAAGTCGACCGCCGCATGCTGGCCGAGCTGGCCGTGGCGGACGCCCCCGCGTTCACCGCGCTGGTCGAGGTAGCGAAGAAGTCCCTGCCGGGAGAGCACCGGCGCCTCGAGTGCCGCTGCCTGACGGCACTGGCGAGTACACGAGCGTCCGCTCACCGCGGCTCAAGGCCGCGCGACAGGCTGAGCCAAACCGGGCGTTCCGGCAGCGTGCGCGGGCCTTCCTGGCGGAAGGCCCGCAGGCCGTTACGGAGGCATTCCGTTCCGGCGCCCCGGTCACCGAGCTGTTCGTCACCGCCGAGGCGCGGGCCCGGCACGAGGATCTGGTCACCGCCATGGCCCGCGCCGGGATTCCGGTGCCCACGGTCAGCGGCGAGGTGATGGCCGAGCTGGCCCAGACGGTCACCCCGCAGGGGCTGCTCGCCGTCTGCGGCTTCGTCGACGTTCCGCTGGATCAGGCCATCGCCGCCCTCCCGCCGGGCCCCGGCCAGGAGCATGCGCCGCGCCTGGTCGCGCTGCTGGCCAGCGTCCGCGACCCGGGCAACGCCGGGACCGTGCTGCGTACCGCGGATGCGGCGGGCGCGCAGGCGGTGATCTTTTCCGACACGTCCGTGGACCCCTATAACGGCAAGTGCGTGCGCGCGTCCGCCGGGAGCCTGTTCCCCTCCCGCTGGTGGCCGGCGTCCCGACCGACCGCGCGGTCGGCGCGCTGCGCGGTGCCGGGCTGCGATCCTCGCCGCCGACGCGAGCAGGCGGGCGCACCCTGGACGAGCTGACCCCGGCCGAGCTGGCCGCGCCCACGGCGTGGATCTTCGGCAACGAGGCATGGGGCATGCAGGCCCCGCTGCTCGCGCTGGCCGACGAGAGCGTCGCGGTGCCCATCTACGGCCGGGCCGAGAGCCTGAACCTGGCCACCGCCGCCGCCGTCTGCCTCTTCACCTACGCTCGCGCCCAGCAAAGCGGAAATGACGGAACCCTTACGTGATATGGCATTTCGCTCCGCGTGGCGCACAATCGTCGGTGTGGGTT
>CAVUNW010000051.1:0-18731 GCA_963742865.1 uncultured Actinomycetes bacterium | reverse complement strand
GCCCTACGTCAGAGCGGCCGGTAGTCGGCATGACCTCGGCGCGGGCTGGAGCCGTTCTCGTGTACAACACGGGCGGCGCCGCAGGACAGGCGACCCGATCGGGCTGGATCGAGTCGGCCGGTGTCCTCTACCTATGTAGACACTGTTGCATCTACTTATGTAGAGTTCTGCGTGACGTCACGTCCTGAGTTCTCGCCGCAGACGCTGTTGGTCCTGGCCGCGCTGTATGAGCAGCCAGCGCAATGGCAGCACGGGTACGCGCTGGCCAGCAATACGGGCCTGAAGTCCGGGACGCTGTACCCGATCTTGATCCGGCTGGCCGACCGGGGCCTGGTCGAGGCGTGCTGGCAGGAGGAGCCGGTGCCGGGTCGGCCACGTCGGCACCTGTACCGGCTCACGGCCGACGGGCTGGCCCGCGCGGCGGGGGCGCTGGTCGTCCCGGTGCAGCAGCAGCCGGCCGGACGGCCGGCGGCGTCTCCGGGCGCGAGGCAGCCGATCAGGCCGGGCGCGGCGGCGCCCGCGCCGCGATGAGCTGGCTGGGCCGCGCCGGGGCGCGGCTGCTGCCGGCCGGGCGGCGGGACTGGGCCGAGGCGGTCTGGGCCGAGGCGCACGAGGTGCCAGCGGGCTGGCCGCGGCTGGCCTGGCGGGCAGGCGGCGTGCGGCTGATAGCGAAGGAGGCACAGATGGCGCGCAGGATCGGCGTCCCGCTGCTGTTCGCAGCGGCGGCCGGGGCGGCCGCCTGGGAAGCCTGGCCGAAGTCCCCGGTCAGCCTCAGCCATGGCGCCGCGAACCAGGGCGACATCATCATCACGCTAGCGCTGCTGACGGGCCTGCCGCTGTTGATCCGCCGGTCCCTCGGGCCGCCCGGCAGCCGGGCGGCCCGGTGGCTCCGGGCGCGCCTTTTACGCCGCGATCCTGGCCATCATGTCGGCCAAGGCCGTCGCCGAGCTGTTCATCGGCGCGGTCCCGCGAGGGGGCATCGACCTGCGTAGCTTTGACTTCATCACGGAAGGCCGCCCGGCACCGGGCAGCGTGTCCGGCGGCCCGGACTGGGGCGGCGAGATCATCATCCTGTTCATCACGGCCTGCTACGTGGCCGTCATACTGGCGCTGACCGCACGGCGCGCCAGGGTGGCCCCCGCCACACTGGCCATCAGCGCCCGCGCGGGCCTGGTACTGGGTCTCGTGATGTACGCGGTGGACCCGCTCGGGGGCGGAAAGATCGCTACCAGTCCGTGGCTGCGCGGATCCGCGACCGGGACGCTCGAGGCCCTGGCCTGGGTCCTGCTGTTCGGCGCGCCGGCAGCCGCGGGCGCGCTCGCCGGGAGGCGCTGCTACATACCTGAGATCCCGGCAGAGCATCCGCCGCCCGGGCCTGGCAGAGCTTCACCGCAGGGCTGGTGTCCAACGGCGTCGGCGCCCTGACCGTCACCGTGCTCGGCACCGGCACGACCGCGCTGATGCTCGAGTCGGCCTGGGTGCGGGGCTGGCTCTACCACGGGCAGCACCTGACCGCCTCGGCCGTCTACGGGCGTGAGCTGTACGCGAGCGGGGGCGTGGCGTTCTATGCCGCGATCTGCGTTGTCTTCCCGATTATCGGGGCCATCATGGGCGCGTTCGGCTCGGGGTTGGCCAGGATGACCGGTCCGCTCACCGACGGCGGCCGCCCTCCGGGCCCGCCAGGGCCTGAGCCCGTGCCGCTCGCCCAACGGCGGACGGCTGGCCGGGGCGGGAGCAGACTAGGACAGGCTGCCCGTCCGCCCCGGCACCGGGGCCCCCGCGGTCCTCATCCACGGCACAATCCAGCCGAAAACGACCCACCAAGATCTATGGGACACGCCTAGGCGGGGGCCTGGTGGGTCCCGGAGTCGGCGCGGTGCTTGCGGCCGAGCCAGGGGCCGCGAGCCGGAGGCTGTACCGAGGCCCTGATCTCGCCCATCTGCTCGATGCTGAGGACCACCTCGTCGCCCGGCGCGAGCCAGGGGTACTCCTCCGGGCTGTGCCGGATCGACAGCTCCAGGATGCAGCCGCCCTGGCAGGTGCCGCTGCCGATGATCGACCCCGGCTCCACCCGGGAGTTCCACGAGGCGTAGGAGATGAGTTCCTCGAAGGACCAGTACGCCGAGGACCAGTGGTCGCTGCCGTACTGGCGGCCGTTGACCGTGGACGTCATCAGCAGGTCGTAGCCGTTGCCGCGGCGGCGTGCGGCCAGCTCGTCGGGGGTGACGAAGACCGGGCCCAGCGACGAGCCGAAGTCCTTGCCCTTGAACGGGCCGAGGCGGCCGTCCATCTCGCGGAACTGCAGGTCACGGGCGGACCAGTCGCACAGGATGGTGAAGCCCGCGATCCGGTCCACCGCGTCGGCGGGAGTGACCGAGGCTGCTTCGCGGCCGACAACCGCGCCGACCTCCAGCTCGAAGTCGAGCCGCTCCGAGCCGCCGGGGATCTCGATCGGATCGCGCGGCCCGCGGATCGTCGCGGCGTTGCTGAAGTAGCCGATCGGCTGCTCGTACCAGACGTCCGGGCCCCGGCTCATGCCGGACCGCCGCCAGGACGGCAGGATGTGCTCCTCGAAGACCATGAAGTCACGCATGGACACCGGGTCGACGGGCTTGAGCAGGGTGAGGTCATCCATGGCGGATTCGGCTGCCGGATCGGCGTGGATCGCGTCGGCCAGGTCGCGGAGCGCCGCACCGTCGTCGCCGAAGTAGGGCTCCAGCCGGGCCTCGGTCACGGGCCAGTTCGGCCACGCCGTCGGGCCGCACGACGCCCAGCCGTGCACCCTGCTCTGTTCGTGCCTTGATGAATCGCACCGTGCCCCAATCCTCACTAGTGGCGGCCCGATCGGTCCGTACGTCCGGCAGGGTAGCCGGACTGGGGGGCCTGACCAGACCGGCCAGGCTCCGGCGGGCCGGTTGTCAGACGACCCGGTCGTAGGGCAGACGGCGGCGGGACGGGCACGTTCAGCTCGCCTGACTCTGGCGGGGATCCTTCTGGGCGCCGGCGTCGAGGTCCAGCAGGATGGCGGCGGTGCGGTCGACGTGCGCCTCGAACAGCCGCACGGCGCGGTCGGCGTCGTGCGCCAGCGCGGTCTCCATCAGCTCGCGGTGCTCGGTGGCGATGTCACGCACGGGTGGCTGCCGGCCGTCGGCCCACGCGCCGGACCAGGCGCGGTACAGCTCGGCGGCGCCGGACAGCCGCGTGCAGATGTCGAGCAGGACGGGGTTGCCGCCCGCCTCGATCAGCTTGTAGTGGAACGCGATGTGCGCGGCCGCCCAGTCGTTGTTCCGGCGGTGCGGGTCGTCCGGGCGGTAGATCGGCTCGCTGGCCATCCGGTGGTGGGCGGCGAGCACCTCGGATTCCCAGCCGACATCGCCGCGCTCGACCGACAGCCGCAGCGCCGCCCCTTCGTTGATCTTCCGCGCCACGGTCAGGTCCGCCAGGGCATCCGGCGACAGCGTGATCACGTGGAAGCCCCGGTTGCGCTCGATCCGCACCAGGTTCTGCGCGGCGAGCAGGCCCAGCGCCTCGCGCATGACGCTGATGCTCACGCCGAACCGCTCGCCGAGCTCGGCCGGCTTGAGGCGCTCCCCCGGGGCGAAGCGGCGGTCGAAGATGTCGGCTCGCAACTGGTCATAGACGTCGACGGCGAGGCTCTCGCCGCCTATTCGCTTGGCCATGTGAGGATAATATCACTGGGCCCGAAATCGATTATCTATTGACAATCGACTTTCCCGCTGCCCAGGATGAGAACGCCTCAACGTACCCGGCGAATGGAGTGCACGTGCGTATCGTCAACGTCGGTCAGCGGCTGGTCCTGCAGGACCCTTCAGGCGCCGGCCTGGACGTCGAGAAGGCCAGTGACGGCCGGTTTTCCGGCGACCCGCAGGCGATCTTCGGCCAGTGGGACGAGTTCCGCGAGTGGGCCGCCGGCGCCGACGGCCGCGCCGACCTCGCGATCAGCCCGGCCGAGCTCGGCGCGCCGACCCCCGCCCCGCGGCAGGTGTTCGGCATCGGGCTGAACTACGCCGAGCACGTCAACGAGTCCGGAATGGGCCGGCCTGACTCCCCCACCGTGTTCACCAAGTTCCCCTCGTCCATCACCGGGCCGAACGCCACCGTGGAGCTCCCCAGCGGTGCCGTCGACTGGGAGGTCGAGCTGGTGGTGGCGATCGGCCGCCAGGCCTACCGGGTCAGCGAGAACGATGCGTACGACCACGTGGCCGGGTTCATGGTCGGCCAGGACCTGTCCGAGCGGGTCGTGCAGCTGGCCGGGCCGGTGCCGCAGTTCTCGATGGGCAAGTCCTTCCCCGGGTTCGCGCCGCTCGGGCCCGCGCTGGTTACCGTGGACGAGATCGCGCACCCCGACGACCTCGAGCTCGGCTGCCGGCTGGGCGACGAGGTGCTGCAGCTCGGGCGGACCCGCGACCTGATGTTCAACGTGCCCGAGCTGATCTCCCGGCTGTCCGCCATCTGCCCGCTGCTGCCCGGGGACATCATCTTCACCGGAACCCCGTCGGGGGTCGGCAACGCCCGTGACCCGAAGCGGTTCATCCCGCCGGGCGGCGTGCTGACCAGCCACATCGAGGGCGTTGGCGAGCTGCGGAACGACTTCGTGGCGGGCCCCGGCTACGAGGACGCCAAGACCTCAGAGGGCGGCGACTGACGATGGCGCTGCACCGGCTCACCCAGATCACGATCGGGGTCCCCAACGTCGGGGAAACCGCGGGCTACTACGCCGAGTTCGGCCTGAGCGAGGCGCCGGCCGGCCCGGGCGACGAGGGGCACACCTTCAGCACCGGCGACGGCGGCGAGCAGCTGCGGCTGGTGCGCACCGACCGGCGCCGGCTGGTCGAGCTGCGCATCGGCGCGGAGGACCCGGACGATATCGAGCGGGTGGCGGCGTCTGTCTCGCGGCTGGATATTGCTTCTGAACGGACGCCGGCGGGAGTCCGCACCTTCGACCCGGGTACCGAGGTCGCGATCGTCGTTGAGATCGCCGACCGCATCGAGCAGGCCGACACGCCGTCCCCGCCCTACAACACGCCCGGACATATCGCGAGGCCGGACACCCGCGCGCCCGGCGTGATGCGGGAGAACCGGGTGCAGCCGCGCAAGCTCGGGCACGTGGTGCTCGGCTCGGTCGACCAGGCCGGCTCGCAGCGGCTGTTCACCGAGGGCCTCGGCTTCAAGATCAGCGACACCGTGCCGGGGCTGGCCGCGTTCATGCGCTGTTCCACCGACCACCACAACGTGCTCATCCAGCAGGCGCCGCTCGCCTTCCTGCACCACACGTCGTGGCAGGTCAACGACATCGACGAAGTTGGCCGCGGGGCCACGATGATGCTGGAGAAGGACCCGGCGCGGCACGTATGGGGCCTGGGCCGCCACCACGTCGGGTCGAACTTCTTCTGGTACCTGCGCGACCCGGCCGGGAACTTCTCCGAGTACTACTCGGACCTGGACTGCATCGTCGACGACGCGCTGTGGACCCCGCGGACCTGGGAAGGCGCGCGTGGCCTGTACAACTGGGGGCCGCCTCCGCCACCGTCGTTCCTGGCGCCCGAGGACCTGGCGGGCCTGATGGCCGGCGCTCACGGAGGGAGCTGATGCCGCCGGCCGCGTCGATCGGCGTTGGTTTCCCGCAGGATTTGCGGATTTCCGACGCCGATCATGAAGGTGAACCATGAGAAAGCCTGGCTTCGGCCCGGGTGGGTTCGAACAGCTCGATGGCGAAACGGTTCCAGCCGCCGGGACTGGGCAATGTGCCGTCATTCATCGCCCGGCTCGTGCGTGCCTGTGAGCTGGTCAACGCCGTCCTTCATCGTCATGCCGACCTGAGGAGTCAGGGTACGGACAGCAGGGTGGCGAGGATTTCGGTCCAGTGCTTCGGCACGATCAGATGCCCTTCGCCACGGTAGACCGTAAGCCTGCTGGCGGGAATTCGTGCGGCCAGATACCGGGCCATGGCCACGGGTACGTTGGCGTCCGCGTCGCCGTGCCAGATGAATACGGGCGGCTGGATGGCTGCGAGGTCAAATCCCCATGGCCGCGCGTACATGTGGGCCTCGTGGACGAAGCCGCTGACGCCCTGACGGAAGGGCTCCGATGCCGCGATGGTGTCGAGCGCGCGCATTCGCGTGCTCGACATGGCTGCCCGGTCGGCTTCCGGCAGGTTTCTATCGCGAGCCGTTTTGTCAAAAACCTTCGCCGGGTGCCGTTTCGTCAGGCGGGCGTGCTGCGCAGCTAGTGGCCGCAACGCTCCTGGTGCGTTCCGGGCGAGCTGGAAGATCAGCCGGTTGACCCGGTTCATGCCCTTGAGGGCTCCGGGGGTGTCGATCGGCCCGGCACCGCAGATGCTGCCGGCGGCGATCACCCGATCAGGCAGGCTATGGGCCACGGCCAGCGCATGCGGGCCGCCGCCCGAGAATCCCGCCACCAGGAATCGCCCGATGCCCAGGGAATCAGCCAGCTGACGGACATCGCCTGCCCAGTCGGTCAGGCGCCGGCCCGGCTGGAACGTTGATGCCCCCGCTCCTGGCCGGTCAGGTGCGATGATCCGGATTGCCACGGGATCTTCGGGCCACATTTCCGGCACGGCAAGCCGCGAACCTGGCAGGCCATGGAACAGGAACAGCGATGGGCCAGATACCGGGCCATACTCGGCGTAGCCGAGGCTTCTGCCGTCAGTGAGCCGGATGACCTGATCGAGACGAGCCGGGCGAGTAAGCACGTGGTCCACTCCCTCGCGGTGCCGCGTCGATTTAATATAATCCGGTTATCGTAATAACGAGATTACGGTAATGCTGCCGCGTGCACCTGTCAACGGCTGAGAGGAGACCGATGCGAAGGGCCGAGGCGAGAGAGGCCAACCGGCGTGCTCTGCTCAACGCGGCGAGCGCCCTCATCGCGCGGGAGGGCACGGCAGTCCGGCTTGAGGCCATCGCCGACGCAGCCGGCCTGACCACTGGCGCTATCTACTCAATCTTCGGCAGTAAGAACGATCTGATGGTTGCAGTCCTGGCCGAGGAGATCTCCCGGGTTGACCTCGCGATCCAACCGGACTACGACCCGGCGCTGCCTCTCGATGCGGTGATCGACCGGTACGTGCGGACCTGGATCGCGGCCTACAGCGACTACTCCGCGACGCAGACCGCCTTCGAGCTTCACCTGCTGCTAGCTGCCCTGGAGAACGATGATCTCCAGCGCCGGCTGGCGGAGATGCTCAATGCGGAGATCGGCCAGCTGGCACGATTGCTCGAGAACCGGGTCATCGATCCCGCGCGGCCATCGGAGCGCACGACGTTGCCGCAAGGGATCGCGCTGGCGAAGACGATGAAGGCAATTCTCACCGGATTCGGCATTCGCGAACCGTTTACGGCAGACACTCCCGATCTCACCCGGCAGTCCTGCCTTGCCCTCACGGCGCTCGTCAGGACGCCACCGGGCGCGCCCGCCGGCACCGATACCGGATAACTGAGGCCACCCGGTAGCCAGCCGCGGCCGGCTTCGGAGCCAGGAACCGGTAAGCCTGCCGGCGGTCGCCGATGCCGTGCGACAGCACCACCAGCGACGCGTCAAGCCCAGCGGCCGTGCCGGGCACTAGCGGGCCGGTTGGCTGGACGTGACTGATGATGGGGAGGTGACCCAGGACGCCGCCTCGGCGGCCTATCAGCCCGCTGACTCCTCACGGCCGGTATTGGAGACCACCGTCGGCGGGGTGTTGCGCGCGGCGGCTGAGCGCGCCGCGGGCACGGCGGCGGTCATTGAGGGAACTTCCGATCCTGGCCTGCGCCGCCGGTGGACCTACGACGAGCTGCTGGCGGCCTCGGAACAAGTGGCCCGGGCGCTGCTGGGCCGGTTCGCGCCCGGTGAGCGGGTCGCGGTGTGGGCGCCGAACTCACCGGAGTGGCTGCTGCTGGAGTTCGGGGCCGCGCTGGCGGGCCTGACGCTGGTGACCGTCAACCCGGCGCTGCGCGCACACGAGGTCGAGCACGTGCTGGCCCAGTCGCGGGCGCAGGGCGTGGTGCTCGCGCCGGCCTACCGCGGCGCTGACCTGGCGCAAACCCTGTCGCAGGTCCGCGGCGGCCTGCCCGGCCTGCGTGAGGTGATCTCGCTGGCGGACTGGGACAGCTTCACCGGCTCTGGGTCGCCCATGCAGCGCCTGCCCGAGGTCCGGCCGGACGATGAGGCGCAGATCCAGTACACCTCCGGGACCACCGGCTTCCCGAAGGGCGCGATCTTGCGCCATCGGGGAATTACGAACAACGCCCGGTTCTGCACGGACATCCTGCAGGCCGGCCCGGGTGACGTGTGGGTCAACCCGATGCCGCTGTTCCACACAGCGGGATGCGTGCTGCTCACCCTGGGTCCAGTGCAAGGGCTGTTCACCCAGGTCCTGCCGCCCGGTTTCGATCCCGGCCTGATGCTGCACCTGATCGAGTCCGACCGCGGCACGATGTTCGGGGGCGTGTCCACGATGATGCTGGCGCTACTGGACCACCCGGACTTCCCCGGCCGGGACCTGTCCGCCGTCCGCCATGCGTTCAGCGGCGGCGCCACGGTCCCGCCCACCCTGGCCAGGCGGGTGGAGTCCGCGGTGGGCGTCCCGTTGTCCATTACCTTCGCCCAGACCGAGGCGTCCCCGTGCATCACCCAGACACGGCTGGACGACTCCCCCGCCGACCGCGCCGAGACGCTGGGGCGCCCGCACCCGCAGGTTGCGGTCAAGATCGCCGACCCGGCCACCGGCGACACGATGCCGGCGGGCGCGGTGGGCGAGATCCTCACCCGTGGCTACCACGTGATGAAGGGATACTTCGACGATCCCGCCGCCACCGGCGGCGCGATCGATGCCGCGGGCTGGCTGCACACGGGCGACCTGGGCTCGATGGATGAGCGCGGCTACTGCCGCATCCAGGGCCGGGTGAAGGAAATGATCATCCGCGGCGGCGAGAACATCTATCCCCGGGAGATCGAGCAGGTGCTGCACGCCCACCCGGGGGTCGCGGACGTGGCCATCGTGGGGGTGCCCGACGAGTACTGGGGCGAGCAGGTGGCGGCCTTCGTCCGGACGGCGCCCGGCGAACACGTCACGCAGGAGGAGCTGCGCTCTTACTGCCGCGCCCGCCTGGCCGCCCACAAGACACCGCGGCATTGGGTCTTCGTGGACGCGTTCCCCCTCACCCCGTCCGGCAAGGTCCAGAAATTCATCCTCCGGGAACAATTCCCCTCCGGCCCGGCGGCAATGCCGCGGTAACCGCCGCCCCGGTTCGGGACGTCACCAGGCCCGGGGAAGCCTCGCCCAGCCTGGATCCTCCGGGGCCGATCACGCGCTGGTGGCGGTGCGCGGGCGTGTGGGTTTGCCGCCTTCCGGCCGGGCGGCGTGAGAGTACCTGGGCGGCCGTGTTATCCGAGCGCATTAACGAATTATTGATGGGCAGGTGCAGAATTTAAATATTTCGTTGAAATATGGCGTCATACGTTTGCATCGCAACGGCGTCGAGTGTGGCCTGGCACACAGTACCCGCGGGCTCACTCGGGTCACCACAGTGAAGTGAGGAGCCTGCGATGCGACAGCGATTGTCCGATCCTGGCGGAAGATGCCGGATCATGCTCCGGCACGGAAGAGCTTCGGGTGCGGCATTGACCGCGGTGACGCTGGGGGCGGCGCTGGTGGCCGGGGTGTCCGCCTCGGCCGCGACGGGACGGCAGGCGTCGGCGAGCAGCAGCCCCGCCTATCTGGATGCGCACCAGTCGGTGCAGGCGCGGGTCAGCGACCTGCTCGGGCGGATGACGCTGGCGGAGAAGATCGGCCAGATGGTGCAGATCGAGCAGTCGAATGTCACCGATACCACCAGCGCCTGCACCAGCCAGGGCGGCTTCAACGTGCCGAACCCGGTCTGTGAGCAGAAGGTCTTCGTGACCAACAACGTCGGCTCGATCCTGGCCGGCGGCAGCGACGTACCGGTGGACACGACCGGCAAGGGCGGCCCCGGCAACACCGGCCAGGACTGGGCGTACGAGTACAACACGATGCAGGCCTACGCGATCCAGCACTCGCGGCTGCACATCCCGGTGATCTTCGGGGTGGACGCGGTGCACGGGTTCGGCCACCCGTATCAGGCCCCGCTGTTCCCGCAGTCGATCGGGATGGGCGCGACCTGGGACCCGTCCGCGGCGAAGACGGGCGGCGAGGTGACCGCCAACGCGCTGGCCGCGACCGGCTGGAACTGGGACTTCGCGCCGGTGCAGGACCTGGCGCGGGACAACCGGTGGGGCCGTTACTACGAGACCTGGGCGGAAGAGCCCGCTCTCGCGGCCGCGATGGGCGCCGCCAACGTGAGCGGTCTGCAGACCGACCGCAGCGGCGGCCTCCAGGTGACAGCGACGGTCAAGCACTTCGCCGCGTACTCGGCGTCGATCAACGGGCACGACCGGGTGCAGGCCGAGGCCCCGATCCGCTATCTGCAGGACACCCTGCTCCCGGCGTACGCGGCCGCGGTCAAGGCCGGGGCGGGAACGGTGATGGTCGACTCCGGATCCGTCAACGGCATCCCGGCCACCGCGTCGCACTACCTGCTGACCACCGTGCTGCGTGACCACCTCGGTTTCGACGGCGTTGTGATCAGCGACTACGGGGACGTGCCGGCGCTCGCCACGACGTACCACATGGCGGCCGACCTGGCGGGCGCGGCCGCGCTGGCCATCAACGCGGGCGTGGACATGGCCATGCTGCCCTTCAACGCCGACCAGTGGCAGACCGCCGTCCAGCAGGACGTGGCCAACGGGAGCATCAGGGTCTCCCGGATCAACCAGGCCGTGGCGCGGATCCTGACCCTGAAGTTCAAGCTCGGCCTCTTCGACCACCCGCAGGTGGATGTGGCCAAGGCCGACGCGGCGGTCCAGTCCGGCCGCGACGCCACCCTGCAGGCGGCGCGCGAGTCGATCACGCTGCTGCGCAACCAGAACAACGTGCTGCCGCTGGCGTCCGGCTCGCACATCGTGGTCACCGGGCCGAGCGCGGACTCCATGACCAACCAGCTCGGCGGGTGGAGCGTGGCCTGGCAGGGCGTGTTCGGCAGCGGCCACGTCTGCTGCACCGGGCCGGCCAACCAGATCCCGCCGGGCACCACCGTGCTCAAGGGCCTGCAGGCCGAGGACACCAACGTCACCTACGCCGCGGACCAGGCGACCGCCGTCAGTGACGCGGCATCCGCCGACGCCGTGGTGGTCGCGGTGGGCGAGAAGGCATACGCCGAAGGGCTCGGCGACAACCCCTCGCCGGCCCTGGCCCCCGATCAGCAGGCGCTGATCAGTGCGCTGGAGGCGACGGGCAAGCCGGTGATCGTGGTGGTTATCGCGGGCCGTCCGCTCGGGCTCGGCCCGGCGGAGAGTGCCGCCGGCCTGCTGATGGCCTACCAGGGCAGCACCGAGGCCGGAGCCGCGGTGGCCGACGTCATCTTCGGCAAGGTCGACCCGAGCGGGCACCTGCCCGTGACCTGGCCGTCGGACGCCGCCGCGGTCGGCGGTGACTTCAACACCACCGCTCCGTCCCCGCTGGGCGACGAGCCCAAGTTCTTCGACCAGCTTCCCTACACCGGCTCGGGCCCGGGCAGCGGGTACAACCCGCTCTACCCGTTCGGCTACGGGCTGTCGTACACCACCTTCGCCACCAGCGGGCTGACCGCGACGAGCAGCGTGTCCGCGCACGGCACGGTGACGGCCTCGTTCACCGTCAAGAACACCGGCACCCGCGCGGGCACGGACGTGGTTCCGCTCTACGTCCACCAGCCGGTCAGCCTGGTCCTGGTGCCGGACCAGCGGCTGGTCGGATTCACCCGGGTGACGCTGGATCCCGGGCAGTCCAAGACGGTGCAGGTCTCGTTCCCGGTGTCGGAACTGGCGGTAACGCCGGGCGACGTCGACAGCACCGGCACCCCGGCGGTCGAAGCGGGCGCCTACCAGGTGCAGATCGGCACGCCCGCGACCCTGAACGCCAGCTTCACCGTGGGTGGCTGATCTCCGCGGCTGGCGGATAACGGATAACACGGGTAAGGGATAACACAGCAAAGAAAGGCGGCTGAACCGGGCGCACCCCGGCGGCAGACGTGGCGGCATGGTCCGCGCGGCTGCCGCCGGGGTGTTACTCGCTGCCGGGGTGTTACTCGCTGCCGGGGTGTTACTCGCTGTCGGCGGGGGACTCGCGGGCGGCCGGGTCGCCGGCGAGGTCGGCCAGGAGGTTGAGGACCTCTTCCGGGGACAGGTCCTCCAGTTCCGCGGCGACCTCGGGCGGGACGACCGCGGCCAGGCGCTGCCCGTCCTCGGTCAGGTAGATGATCTGGCCGAGGGCGGCGGCACGGGCCGCGGCGGCGATTTCGCCGGGTGCCTGATCGAGCGGGATCTCGCGCACGACCCGAATGTACGCCTCGTCAGCCCGTCGTCTTCTCCGACGGGCGAAGGATCTTTTGGTGACACTGCGGCGCTGTAATGTGGAGATCGTGCAGGGATCGAGGCGCGTGTTCTTAAGCCACACCAAGGAGTTGCGGCAGCACCCACCGGGCGGCTCGTTCATCGCCGCCGCCGAGGAGGCTGTCAAGCGCGCCAAGGACACGGTTCTCGACATGGCGTACTTCACCGCGCGGGACGCCAAACCAGCAGACTATTGCCGGCAGCAGGTCAGTGACGCGGACGTCTATGTCGGCATCATCGGCTTCCGGTACGGCTCCCCGGTCCGTGATGAACCGGAACGTTCTTACACCGAACTGGAATTCGAGACCGCCACCGAGCGGCACCTGGACCGGCTGGTGTTCCTGCTCGATGAGAACGCAGTCCTGCCGTTGCCGGCGAAGCTCCCTGTCGGATCCGGAGTACGGGGAACGGCAGCGCGCGTTCCGGGCGCGGGTCCAGGAAGCCGGGATCATGGTCCGGCGGGTGGAATCACCCCTTCACCTGCAAACGCTGCTGTTTCAGGCGCTGACCAGCTTGCCGCAAACCCCTGAGAGAACGGCGTTGCGGCTGGACCCTAGGCCGGAATACCTAAATGGCCGCGACAAGCTGCTCGCGGATCTGGATATCCGGCTTTCAGCCGGTAATGGGGCAGGACCGAGGACAGTGGTCTTGTGCGGGCTCGGCGGCATAGGGAAGACCAGCGTGGCCGTCGCATATGCACATCGTCACCTGGCCGAGGCCAAGGTGGTCTGGCAGTTTAATTGCGAGGACCCGGGAGCGCTGCCGGCTGGGTTCGGCCGGCTGGCAGCTGAGCTCAGGGCCGGGGACGTTCGCGATATCCGCGAACCGGTGCCCTCGGTGCATGCGGTGCTTGCAGACCAGGCCGGGTGGCTGCTGATTTTCGACAACGCTGAGGATTTTACGGCGGTAAAGGAGTTCCTTCCGCCAACCGGGCCCGGCCGGGTACTGATCACCAGTCGTAACCCGCTCTGGCCGCCCGGGCAGGTCCTGGACGTACCACCGCTCGACACCGACGCCGCCGCAGAGTTCCTCGTCAGCCGCACCGGCGACCCGGACCTGCAGGCAGCCCGGAAGCTAGCCAATGAGCTGGGTGGGCTCCCGCTGGCCCTGGAGCAAGTCGGCGCTTACACGCAGGCCGCCGGGGACAGGCTCGCCGGGTCCCTGGAATCCTTCCGGCAGCGCCGCGCTGACCTGCTGGCCCGCGGCGAGCCCATCGGTCACCGCGGGACGGTCGCCGCCACCTGGTCGCTGGCGTTCGAGCAGTTGCAAGGCTCTCCCGATGCTGTCGCGTTGCTGCGACTGCTGGCCAGTTGCGGGCCAGAGGCCATCCCTCTCCCTTTGCTGCTGAAGCCGCGGCCGGGAATCACCGACCGGCTCCCTCCGGCCGTAGCACCGGTGCTGAAGCGGTTGATGGAGAACCCGTGGGCAGCCAAGGACGCTGCCGCAGCGCTGCACCGGTACTCGCTGATCAGCACGGCGGCGCAGGTAGGGCAGGTATCCGATGGCTCGGTGTCGGTACACCTGCTCGTGCAGGCCGTCACCGCCGACAAGATGCCCGCGGGCCTGGCCAGTCAGTGGCGCCAGGCCGCTGCCACCTTGATAGAGGCCGCGATCCCCAGCAATACCGACCCGCCTGAGACCTGGCCCACCTGCGCGGTGCTGCTGCCGCATGCCCGGGCACTCCTGGCCGACAAGGACGTCGGTATGGCGCGACTCGCAAACTACCTTGGCCAGCAAGGCAGTTATGCCTCCGCACTGGAGCTCCAGAAACGGCGCCGTGATTCGCTGAAGCGGGACCTTGGCCTCCAGCACCCAGACACCCTGATCGCCCGTGCCGACGTCGCCCGCTGGACCGGGCAGGCCGGCAAGCACGGCGAGGCCTGCGATCAGTTCACGGCGCTGCAGCCCGACGTCGACCGGCTATTTGGCGCGGAACACCCAGAAGCCCTCCGAAACCGCGCCAGCGTGGCCGGCTGGACGGGGGAGGCCGGCAACCCGGCCGCGGCCCGGGACCAGTTCACCACGCTGCTGCCCGTCGTTATACGGGTCCTCGGCGCGAAGGACCCGGAGATTCTTAAGATCCGCGCCAGCCTCGCTCGCTGGACCGGGCAGGCCGGGCAACCCGGCCGCGGCCCGGGACCAGTTCACGACGCTGCTGGATGACGTCAAGCGGGCGTTCGGCGCGGAGCACCCGGAAACCCTTAAGATCCGTGCCAGCGTGGCCGGCTGGACCGGGGAGGCCTATAAGCCGGCCGGGGCCCGCGATCAGTTCGCGGCACTGCTGCCCATTATCGAGCGGGTGTTCGGCTACGAGCACCCGGAGACCCTGACCGCCCGGGCCAACGTCGCCCGCTGGACCGGCCAGGCGGGCGATGCGGCCGGCGCCGGGACCAGTTCACGGCGCTGCTGCCCGACGTCGAGCGGATCCTCGGCATCGAGCACCCAGACGCCCTGACCGCTCGCGCCAACCTCGCTTACTGGACCGGGCATGCAGGCGACGCGGCCAGGGCCCGCGACCTGTTCACGGCGCTACTGCCCGACGACGAGCGGATACGCGGTCCCGAGCACCCGGAAACCCTCAGAACCCACGCTAACATCGCTCGCTGGGCCGGGGAGGCCGGTGACCCGGCCGGGGCCCGCGACCAGCTCACGGCACTGCTACCGGTACGTAAGCGGGTGCTGGGCGCCGAGCATCCGGACACCCTGGTCGGCCGGGCTAGCCTCGCCCGCTGGACCGGGCATGCGGGCGATGCGGCCGGCGCCCGGGACCAGTTCACGGCGCTGCTGCCCATCATCAACCGGGTCCTTGGTCCAGAAAACATGGAGACTCTTCGGGCCCGCGGCAGCATCGCCCGCTGGACCGGGCAGGCCGGCAACCCAGGCCGGGCCCGGGACCAGCTCGCGGCGCTGCTGCCGATCATCAAGCGGGTGTTCGGTGACGAGCACCCGGACACCCTCCGGGCCCGGGCGCGCCTCGCCCGCTGGACGGGAGACGCAGGGAATGCAGCCAGGGCCCGGGACCAGTTCACGGCACTGGTGCCCGACTCGTACCTGGTGTTCGGCGATGAGCACCCGGACACCCTCCGGGCCCGGGCCAGCGTGGCCGATTGGACCGGGCAGGCGGGCGACGCCACCGGGGCGCGGGACCAGTTCACGGCGCTGCTGCCGATCATCGGCCGGGTATTCGGTGACGAGCACCCGGACATGCTGGCCACCCAGTCCAGCGTCGCCCGGTGGACCGGGCACGCGGGCGACGCGGCCGGGGCCCGGGACCAGTTCACGGCGCTGCTGGCCCACGTCAAGGGAGTGCTCGGCGACGAGCACCCGGAGACCCTGACCACGAGCGCCCGCCTCGCCCGCTGGACCGGGGAGGCCGGTGACCCAGCCGGGGCCCGGGACCAGTTCACGGCGCTGCTGGCCCACGTCAAGGGAGTGCTCGGCGACGAGCACCCGGAGACCCTGACCACACGCGCCCGCCTCGCTCACTGGACGGGGGAGGCCGGTGACCCAGCCGGGGCCCGGGACCAGTTCACGGCGCTGCTGCCCGCCGTCAAGAAGGTGCTCGGCGACGAGCACCCAGACACCCTCCGGGCCCGGGCGCGCCTCGCGCGCTGGACCGGGGAGGCCGGTGACCCAGCCGGGGCCCGCGACCAGTTCACGGCGCTGCTGCCTGACGCCAAGAAGGTGCTTGGCGACGAGCACCCCGAAACCCTGACCACACTCGCCAGCCTCGCCCACTGGACGGGATGGCGGGCGACGCGGCCGCGGCCCTCGACCAGTACGGTGCACTGCTGCCGGCGATGGAACGAGTTCTGGGCGCTGAGGACCCGGCCACGGCGATTACCCGCGCCCGGAGACGGTCCCTCATGACCGGTGTGGCTCTTCCGCAGGATTTGCGGTTTTCCGGCGGCGATCATGGACCGTCCCGCACCAACGATGAGGGCGCGCCGTCCGACGAGGGTTAGCGCGGACTTCCGCTCCGGTAAATTCAGCCTCAGCTGTTTGGATGGGGGCTGGTCGCTGACCTGCAATGTTCCGGGCCGGGCCGGAACATCCGGGTTCTGACGAAGGTATTAATAGCGGTTATATTGCACGGGTGAAGATCGTTATCTATACGAGACATGGCACGCTTGCGGGTGAAATGCCCGGTTCAGGATCACCCCATACCGGCGGGAAACAGGCACGGGAAGGAAGCTACCGGGCGAGATGCCTGCGGGACGGGTGACCACGGCCCTGTGATAGATCACACGGCATGACCGCGGTATCGGCCCCACGGCCGGGATGGGAGCTGCTGGCCGCGAGGTGAACCAGCGGCGGGATGAGGCGCTGCGCGCCTACCTGTATGAGGGCCTGTCGCTGCAGCTGGCCGCCGATGCCGCCCGCTACACCCGCAGCGCGCTGGCGTCCCTGGTCCGCGACCTGCGGGCCGGCAGGTTATCCGCGCCTCGCGCCACCGGGCGTCCCGGGCCGCAAGGGCGCCCCGAAAAAGGACGCGGCCCGCGGCCGGGTCATCGAGCTGCGCCGCGAGGGCTTGTCGGTCTATGAGATCAGCATGCGGGTCACCCGGGGAAGGGCACCTGGCTGGGCCGCAGCGCGGTCAGCGACATACTGCGCGAGGAAGGATTCGGCCTGCTGGTCCGCGGCGCGGCGCCTGAGGCCAGCACCAGCCCGTCCACCTCCGGCCGCGACACCCGGCTGCCTGCTGCCTCGGTCATCGACTTCGGCTCTGTTCCCCCGCGCGCCCATACCGCCATGGCCGGGCTGCTGCTGACAGTCCCGGACCTGGTCGCCCTGGACCTGCCTGGCCTGGCTGACGAGGCCGCCTGATCCCGGCACCCGCGTCATCCCGGCCGTGTCCTGGCTGCTGTCCCTGCTCGCCCTCAAGCTCACCGCCACCCGGCGCGTGTCTCATGTCGATGACCTGCTCGCCGACCCCGCTCCCGCGCTGCTGGCCGGGCTGGCGGTCCTGCCTGGGAAGACCGCGCTGACTGACTACTCCTACCGGCTATCGCATGACCACCAGCTGCGGTTCCTGGCCGCCCTGGACAAGCAGATGATCGGCTCCGGCCTGGCCACCGCGGACGAGGCGATCTTCGACCTGGACTTCCACGCCATCATGCACTGGGGCCACGACCCCGCGCTGGAGAAGCACTACGTCCCCACGCGGTCCCAGCGCGCCCGCTCGGTGCTCGACCTTCTTCGCCCAGGGCAACATGCACACCAACACCGTCTACGCCAACGCCGACCTCACCAAGGCAACCCAGAACCGCGAGGTCATCGCCTTCTGCGACCACTGGAAGCACGTATCGGGAGCCGACCCGGCGATGCTGATCATGGACCAGAAAGTCACCACCCAGCCCATCCTCGGCGAACTCGACGCCCGCGGCGTCAAGTTCGCCACCTTGCGGATGCGCTCGCCCAGCCTCCTCAAACGCATCACAGCCTGGCCGCAAGCGACTACAAGACCGTCACCCTGAACCGGCCCGGACCCCACAACCGGCCCCGCGTGCACGAGGACGCAGCCGTGAAACTCACCAGCTATCCCGGAACGGTCCGCCAGCTCATCGTCACCGGCCTGGGCCGCGACGCGCCCACCGTCATCATCACCAACGACACCCAGATCAAGACCAAAGCGCTGATCGGGCACTACGCCCGCAGGATGACCATCGAGCAGCGGCTCGCCGAGATCATCCAGGCGTTCTGCGCCGACGCCCTCTCCAGCGCCGTCAACCTCAACGTCGACCTCGACGTCGTGCTGTACCTGTTCCGGCCCAGGCCCTCACCGCCGCCTTCCGGCTCCGCCTGCCCGGCAACTACGCCCACGCCACCCCCGACACCCTCCAGCGCCGCTTCCTGGACATCCCCGGCGAAATCATCAGCGACAGCACCGGGATCACCGTCAAGATCAACCGCCGCGCCTACTCACCCGTCCTCCGCCACGCCACCCTGCCCGGTGACACCACCGTCCCCTGGTGGGGCGGACGCCAGCTCCACTTCGAGTCCGCCTGACCCAAGGGCCGAAGTACCGGTGCGGAAACCCGCGTTAGAGGGACAGCAGGCGGGCGGCGGTGCCGCCGGCGATGGCGTCGCGGTCGGCCGGGGGCAGGCCGATCGCGTCGATGCGCTGGACCGGGTCGTGTGATGACCTATGTCGAAGGGGTAGTCGGTACCGAGCAGGACGTGGCCCGCGCCGGCGATGGAGACCAGGCGGGACAGGGCGTCGTCGGTGTAGACGAGCGAGCCGTTCCGCGAGATCGAGT
>CAVUNW010000050.1:0-183648 GCA_963742865.1 uncultured Actinomycetes bacterium | reverse complement strand
GACAGCGCTGCGCCGGTGAGCTTCGACGGAGGTTCCGGAACCCTCAAGCTCGACGCGCCCGCCGCATTCACCGCAGCGATAGAAGACGTCGTCGTCGGCGACGCGATCGATCTCGCCGGAGTCACCGCGAGCTCCGCGAGCTACAGCGGCACGACGCTGACGATCAACGAGACCAACGGTCAGCATCTCGTCTACGACAACGTCAGCGGCGTCCTGACTCACCGGACCATCGCTGGCTGTACGTGACGAGCCGGCTGCGTAACAATGCGCCGGATCCCCTCCCAGGGCACGATCAGCGTGATCGACCTCAGCCGCGCCGACGACGCCCTCCTCCGCGGTCGTGTCGACGGCCTCGGCCGGGTGCAGCCCGGTCCGGATCATCACCTCGCCGGACGGCAGCTACGTGTGGGTCACCAGCCGGGAGAGCAACACGCTGCTCGGCTTTTCCGCCACGGCGCTGCGCTCCAGCCCGTCCCGCTCGCTGATGGCGCGGGTCAACGTCGGCGCGTCCCCGATCGGGCTGGCCATGGTCGACGGGGGGCGCCGCATTCTGGTCGCCAACTCCAACCTCAACGGTCCGCGCGGCCTGGCCTCCACCCTGTCGGTGATCAGCACGCAGGCCGCCCTCAGCCGCAGCCCGGCCCTGCTCGGCCAGATCAGCACCGGCTCGGTGCCCCGGGAGTTCAGCGTGGCGCCAGGCGGGAAGACCGCGCTGGTCACGAACTACGGCTCCGGGCAGGTTCAGGCGATCGACCTCGCCACCCTGCCGTGACCTACGGTTCGCGGTCGCGGCGCAAGCGGTCCAGGACCTCACCGGGGTTCTCGGCGGTGACCCGGATCATGGCCCGCACGGCGTCGGCGAGGGCTACGCGCGGCACGTCCAGTTCGACGGCGGCCGCGTCCGCCCACTGCGTGAGCTGCCGGTAGAGCTCGGGGCTGAGATCGAGAGTGATGCGGACCGGTTTCGACCGGATCGCGGTCCGCCCGGCCGGGCGCGCGTCCGGCTCGGCCCGCCGCGCCGCCGCCGCGGCCATCTGGGCCTTCCGCTGCTCCCGCTGGGAGGTCATGACCGTACCGAGCAGAGCGGGGAGCAGCGCTCGACCAGGTTCTGCGCCACATGCCGCCAGACGTCGTGCTCGGAGATCCTGATCGGCATGCCGAAGCTCTGCGCGTAGGCCTCCAGCCGCGGTACCGCCGTCTCCAGCACGTCGTACCCCAGTCCCTTCAGCGCCGCCCGGGCGTCGGTGGTGGAGTGCGCGCGGGCGATGCAGCGGTTCAGCAGGACGGCCGAACGGGCCGGGATGTCCCGCAGCGATGCCACCTCGGCGATCTCCTCCCGTACGGGCGTCGTCCGGTTGATCTCGATCGGGCTCGGTGCGCACGGCACCACGATCTCGTCGACGTACCGCAGCGCGGACCGGGCGATGGCGGCGTGGTCCTCGAGCTGCGGCGTGTCGATGATCACCACGTCGTCGTCCTGGGCGATGTCCGGGACCCGGCGGTGGAGTTCGCGCGAGGGCAGGGCGACGATCCGGAACGGGAACGCCGCCTGCGGCGTCACACCGGGGTTCATGGCGGCGAGATCGGACCATTCCAGCGCGCTGCCCGAGGGGTCCGCGTCCACGAGGAGGACACTGTTCCCGGCCTGGGCGAAAACGTGCGCCAGCCAGACCGCCGAAGTGGTCTTGCCCGTCCCCGGCTTGAGGTTCGCCAGGGCAAGGGTTAGACCAGTCATCTCCGTATTATCGCAGCGTCTGCGGCCTTGCGGTAGCAGTCGGGCGATGCGCTGACGCAGCGTATACCCGCCGGAACCATGGGCGACGCCGCCCATCGGGGCGCCGCGCCGGTACTCTGCCGTAATGCAGTGTTTACTGCATTACGGCAGGCAGTCAAAGCCGACTTTCCACAGGGCATGCGGACATAACCCCACGTGTTGCCGCCGTCGCGGCGAGTTCTCCACAGCCTGTGGACAAAACTGTGCGTAATCACAGTCGTGTAATTCAATCGGCGGAGCGGTCATGCCGCGAGAACCGTCCAGCCCGAGCCGGAGCGGGCCGCCCCGGACCGTCCGGCGCGGTGTCGCCGTGATGTGACATGCGCCCCGCTCAGCCGCACATCTCGCGGAGCGGCGCCCGGTCTTCCCGGGTGGGCACGTCTGTCCAGGCGGGTGCGGCTTTCTGGACGGGTGCGCTCTTCCGGACGGGCATGGCTTTCCGAGTGGAGGCGGCCTTCGGGGCGGAGGCGGCCTTCCGGGCGGAGGCGGCCTTCCCGGCCGGGCCGATGGCCCCGGCGCCGCGGGCGGCGCGGTCGGTGTGCGGCCGGCCGCGGCGCCTCTTGACCGCGAGGATCCGGCCCCGGTCGAAGATCTCCCCGCCCCAGACCCCGCACGGCTCGCGGCGCTCGATCGCCCCGGCCAGGCACGCCGCCCGCAGCGGGCAGGTCCGGCAGTGCGCCTTGGCCAGCTCGAGGTCCTCCGGATCCTCCGCGAACCAGAGCCGCGGGTCCCCGTCCCGGCAGGGGACCGGACTTGTCAGCTCAATGGCCTGCCGGGCCAGGATGATCACTGATCCGCTGCTCATGGTGCTCCCCACGTATGGTTGCCGCTGCCCCCGGCTCAGCTGGCGCCGCCCGTCATAACCGTTACCTTGATGACTCCGCGCGAAAGATAAATTCATCGCGGCATCTACTTTTCCGCCTCACCGTGGGCGGCCGCATCGACCAGAAAGATGATCCGGTCCCGCCATCCGGTCATCCTTCAGGTGGAGGAGGCGGCCTAGGTCCGAGGGCCGTCGGGCATGATTTCGGTCATGACCGAGCTTCCCGCCGCCTACTACCTGCCGCTCGGCGACGGCCACTTCGAGCCCACCGAGGCCACCACCAGCCCCTGGGATACCCAGGCTCAGCACGGCGGCCCGCCCACGGCCCTGCTCGCCGGCTGTCTCGATGACGCCTTCGGCCGCCCGGACCTGCGCGTGGCCCGGATCAGCATGGACTTCCTCGGCCCGGTGCCGCGCACCCCGTCGCGGGTGCAGACCGAACTGCTGCGGCCAGGGCGCCGGACGCAGCTGAGCGAGGCCAGCCTGTGGGCCGGTGACCGCCGTGTGGCGGTGGCGCGGGTATGGCATCTGGCGACCGGCCCCGGGCCCAGGGCTAACGAGACCGATCCCGCGCTGGGGAATTCCGTCCCTGGCCCCGCTGAAGCCGATGCTTCAGGCGGCCCGGGCCCGACCGGCGACGCCGGGGTGCCCGAGGACGAGCCCGTCCTGCCGGCAGGCTTGCCCGGGCCCCAGCCGCAGACGTTCTTCGACGGCGTTAAGGACTGGGGATACGGCGAGGCCACCGAGTGGCGCACCGTCTCCGGTGGCTATACGGGTAGGACGGGTGCCGCGGACGTGTGGACCCGCGTGCGGATCCCGCTGGTCGCCGGGCGCCTGCTGAACGGGCTGGCGCGTTTCGCCATCGTGGCCGACTCGGCCAACGGGCTCAGCGCCCCGCTGAGCTTCACCGAGTGGCTCTTCATCCCGCCGGGGGTGACCATGCACCTGCACCGCTACCCGGCGGGGGAGTGGGTCCGGCTCACCGCGAGCTCCGACCCCGGCCGGCACGGCATCGGCCTGACCGAGGGCAAGCTGTCCGATGCCGTCGGCCGCTGCGGCACCGTCACCCAGCCGCTGCTCGTCGCGCCGCGCACGCCGCGCTGACCGGGGCCGGGGTGCTCCTGCGGCCCGTGCGGCGCGGACCTGACGTCTGGCGCATTTCGCCGTGAGGGTGTGGGCTGGGGAAAGGAATCCCGGCCCACCGGGGTGCCGGCCCGCCCGAGGTGATTGGTTCGCGCGATGAGCATCTATGATCAGCGGCCCTGGCTGGCGCGCTACGACGAGGGCCAGCCGCACGACATCGAGGTGGAGTTCGGCTCCGTGCTGGACATGTTCGGCTCCTGTGTCCAGCGGGACCCGGGCGCGCCGATCATCCGCTACTTCGACGGTGTGCTGACCCGGCGCGAACTGGACGACCTGTCCGGCGCGTTCGCTGCGGGACTGGCCGACGCGGGTTTCGCCGCGGGCGAGCGGGTGGCGCTGTTCCTGCAGAACGTGCCGCAGTTCATCATCGCCATGATCGGCACTTGGAAGGCCGGCGGGATCGCGGTGGCCGTCAACCCGATGAACAAGGAACGCGAACTCGATCTCATCCTCCGCGACTGCGGCGCCACGGCGCTGGTCTGCCTGGAAGACCTGTACCAGGACGTGGCCGCCAGCGTCATCGACGGCACCAGCGTGAAGACGGTGATCACCACCTCGGCGCTGGAGTACCAGACGCGCGGCGACGGCCGGATTCTGGGCCGCATCGGCCGGATCAGCTGCGACGGGACGCTGGATATGACCGCACTGATGGCGCGCTTCCGCGGGCAGCCCCCGGACCCGGCGCTCGGCCCGGACGATGTGGCTTTCCTGACCTACACGTCGGGCACGACCGGGCCCCCCAAGGGCGCGATGACCACGCACCGCAACGTGGTGTTCAACGCCCAGACGTACCGCGACTGGATCGGTATCGGCCCCGCGGACGTGATCCTGGGCGTCGCCCCGCTGTTCCACATCACCGGCTCGATCGGGCACGTGGCCCTGTCGCTGCTGACCGGGGCGCCGGTGGTGCTCGACCTACCGCTTCGATCCCGCGTGGCGCTCGAGACGATCCGGGACGACCAGGTACGTTCACCGTCGGCTCGATCACCGTCTTCATCGCCCTGATGAACGCGCCCGAACGCGGCCCCGGACGCGCTCGCCACGCTGACGAAGATCTACTCCGGCGGGGCACCGATCCCGCCCAGCACGATCATCGCGTTCCAGAACATGTTCGGCCAGTACATCCATAACATCTACGGGCTCACCGAGACCACCTCGCCGTCGCACGCGGTCCCGATCGGCGGTACCGGCCCCGGTCGACCCGGCGTCGGGCGCGCTGTCGGTCGGCGTGCCGGTCTACAACACGGTCGTGCGGCATCATGACGAGGAGGACCGCGAACTGCCGCCCGGCGAGATCGGCGAGCTGGTCACCGAGGGCCCGCAGGTCGCGGCCGGCTACTGGAACAAGCCCGAGGAGACCGCCCGAGGCGCTCCCCGGCGGCGCGCTGCACACCGGCGACGTCGGGTACATGGATGACGATGGCTGGTTCTACATCGTCGACCGGAAGAAAGACCAGATCAACGTGGGCGGCTACAAGGTCTGGCCGCGCGAGGTGGAAGACGTGCTATACGAGCACGCAGCGGTCCGTGAGGCGGCAGTGGTCGGTGTGCCCGACCCGTACCGGGGCGAGACGGTCAAGGCGTACGTCAGCGCTCAAGCCCGGGCGGCACGGCCGACGGCGGAGGAACTGGCGGCGCACTGCAGGCAGCGCCTCGCGGCCTACAAGTACCCACGTCAGGTGGAGATCATCGACGAGCTGCCGAAGACCGTGACCGGCAAGATCCTGCGCCGTGAGCTGCGCGCTCAGGCCCGCCAGGAGACGGGCTGAGCTGCGCGCTCACGACCGCCAGCAGGCGGGATCAGCCCTGGGATGGGCGTTGACATGGTTATCCGGGCGACGGACGCTGGGAAAGCAGTGGATTCGACCGCCGATTCAACGGAGAGTCAGCATGGCCACAGGCACGACCGTCAGCATCATTCCCGTGCGGAGCGATGACCGCCGACCTCACCTGGCTGCTGCTGGCGCCGGGCCGGGCCATCCGCCCCCGCCAGGACTAAGACCTGCCCCGGCCGAATGGGCCGACGTGCCCACGCACTGCGTCCTGGTCGAGACGCCGGACGGCAAGCTGCTGTGGGACACCAGCTGCCCGCGGGACTGGGAGACCGCGCTGGGCCCCGACCGGGCTTCAGGACTTCTTCCCCTACGACAAGGTCTCCGAGGAGGAGTACCTCGACTCGCGGCTGAAGCAGCTCGGCCTCGCCCCCGGCGACTTCGACTACGTCGTCTTCTCGCACCTGCACTTCGACCACGCCGGCAACGCCCAGCTGTTCAAGGACTCCGGGCGCACGGCTGATCTGCAGCGACAAGGAGAAGGAGTTCGCCTTCGGCTTCGACGGCCCGTTCACCGGCGCGCACATCAAGGCCGACTACGAGGGCCTGGACTTCGAGACGGTTTCCGGCGACGCCGAGTTCCTGCCCGGGGTGAGCTTCATCCAGACCCCGGGCCACACGCCCGGCAGCATGTCGATGCGGGTCGACCTGCCCGAATCCGGCACGATGATCTTCACCGCGGACGCCGTCTACATGGGCGCCAGCTACGGGCCGCCCGACGTGCCCGCCGCCATCGTCAACAACCTGGAGCAGTTCTACGCCTCGGTGGAGAAGCTGCGCGGGATCGCCACCGAGACCGACGCCACCCTGGTCTTCGGGCACGACCCCGAGCAGATCCACCAGCTGCGCGACCGCGCCGGACGGCAGCTACCGCTGAGGAGCGAGTCCCAGATCGAAGCGCACCAGGACGCCCTGACCGAGGAGACCATCTTCACCTGGGGCGCGCCGCCGCTGAAGTTCGGCGCGGGCGCGGTGGACGAGATCGGCTTCGAGATGGCCCAGTACGGGGCCAAGCGCGTGCTGATCCTCACCGACCCGAGCATCAACGCGCTCGGCATCCCGGCCCGGATCGCCGAATCGCTGACCCGGTACGGGATCACCTCCGAGATCTTCGACGGCGTGCACGTCGAGCCGACCGACGACAGTATGGACAAGGCGGCCGGTTACGCCCGCAGCAGGGTCCGTGGGACGGCTTCGTCGCGGTCGGCGGCGGCTCGTCCATCGACACGGCCAAGGCCGTCAACCTGCTCACCACCGACGGCGGCGAGCTGATGGACTACGTCAACAAGCCGATCGGCGAAGGCCGCGCCCCGCAGCAGCCAGCTCAAGCCGCTGATCGCGGTGCCGACCACGGCCGGCACCGGCTCGGAGAGCACGGCGATGTGCGTGCTCGACATCCTGTCGATGCGGGTCAAGACCGGCATCAGCCACTGGCGGCTGCGGCCGACGCTGGCCGTGATCGACCCGCTGGTGTCGCTGACGCTGCCGCCGGAGGTCACCGCGTCGGCCGGCATGGACATCGTCTGCCACGCGCTGGAGTCCTACACCGCCCGCTGGTACAGCAGGTTCGACCGCAAGAAGCCCGAGCAGCGGGTCACCTACTGCGGGTCCAACCCGATCTCGGACCTGTGGAGCGAGAAGGTCGCTGGCGCTGATCGCGTCGTCGTTCCGCACCGCGGTCCACGACGGATCGAGACCTCGAGGCGCGCGCAGCGACATGATGATGGCGGCGACCTTCGCCGGCATGGGCTTCGGCAACTCCGGCGTGCACATCCCGCACGCCAACGCCTACCCGATCGCCGGCATGGTCAAGGACTTCCGTCCCGCCGGGCTACCCGCAGCAGGAGCCGATGGTCCCGCACGGGATGTCGGTCTCGCTGACCGCGCCGGAGGCGTTCCGGTTCAGCTTCCCCAGCGCCCCGGACCGGCACCTGCGCGCCGCCGCGATGCTCGCGCCGGACACCGACAAGCTGAACGACGCGGGCGAGCAGCTGCCGTCGCCGTGGTCGACCTGATGCGCGACATCGGTATCCCGAACGGGATCGGCGCGGTCGGATACACCGAGTCCGACATCCCCGACCTCGTGCCCGGCACGATGAAGCAGCAGCGGCTGCTGGCCACGTGCCCGCGCCCGGTCAACGAGGACGACATCGCCGGGATCTTCGCCCGGTCGATCGAGAACTGGTGACCCGATGCCGCTGTACGACTACCGCTGCCCGCAGGGACACCTCTTCGAGCAGATGGCGCCGATCACGGCCCGCGAGCGGCAGGACTGCCCGGCCTGCGGGCAGACCGGCGAGAAGATCCCGTCCCGTGTCTCGCTCGGTGGCCAGGCCAGCCCGGGGCCGGGCATGGAGCAGATGCCGCAGACCTGGCGCGGCACGTACGAGGGAAACCCGGAGTACGTCGGCCAGCTGCGGCGCCAATGGGAGACCCGGCAGAAGCTCGAGGACAAGTACGAGGAACTGCGCGGCGACCGGCGCCCCATCCTGGCCCACGAGGGCCGCTATCACGGGGCACCGCTGCGCGCCGGCGACCCGATCCCTGGAGCCCATGGCCACACCCATGGCCACAGTCATGGCAGCGAGCCCAGCAAGCCCTCCGGCAGTGAGTCCCCGCACGCGCACACGGAGCCGCCGACTACGCTGTGATGCCGTGCCGGATGGAAAGAAGTGACGGAATCATCGCGGGCTCTGGCTGCTGACCTGGCCGCCCGGGTCCGGGGACAGGTCCGCTTCGACTCCACCAGCCGGTCCGTGTTCGCCGCGGACGCCTCCAACTACCGCCATGTCCCGATCGGCGTCGTTCAGCCGCTCGATGACGGCGACGTGCTGGCCACGCTGGAGGTCTGCCGGCGGCATGACGTGCCGGTGCTGCCCCGCGGCGCCGCCACGAGCATCGGCGGCCAGGCGGTCAACGAGGCCGTGGTCATCGACTTCTCCCGGCACCTGCGTTCGGTCCTCGAGCATCGACCCGGACCAGGCCACCGCCCGGGTCCAGCCCGGGGCGGTGCTGGACGACCTGCGCGCCGCCGCCGCGCCCTATGGGCTCACGTTCGGCCCCGATCCGTCGACGCACAACCGCTGCACGCTCGGCGGGATGATCGGCAACAACGCCTGCGGCTCGCACTCGGTGGCCTGGGGCAAGACCGTGGACAACGTCCGGGACCTCACGGTCGTCAGCTACGACGGCACCCAGCTGACCGTCGGGCCGGCCACGCCGGACGAGGCCGCCAGCCGCGCGCAGCAGCCCGGGGAAGCCGGGCGGATCTACCGCGACCTGACCGGCCTGGCCGAACGGCACGGCGCGCTCGTCCGCACCCAGACCCCGCAGCTCACCCGGCGGGTGTCCGGCTACAACCTGGACCAGCTGCTGCCCGAGAACGGCTTCAACCTGGCCCGGGCCCTGGTCGGCACCGAGGGCACCTGCGTGACCCTGCTGGAAGCCACCGTGGACCTGGTCCCGGCCCCGGCCCGGCGGGTGCTGACCGTGGTCGGCTATCCCGGGACGTTCGGGGCCGCGGACATGGCCCCGGGTTTCCTGGACCTGGCCCCGCTGACGATCGAGGGCATGGACGTCGGCGCTGATCGCCGCGCTGCGCGCGGCCCGGCCCGGCGACCAGCGGCACAAGCTGCTGCCGGACGGCGAAGGCTGGCTGTTCATCGAGACCGGCGGCGCACCGGAGCCGAAGCCGAGGCCGCCGCCCGCGCCATCGCGGCCCGCGCCGCGCAGACCGGGGGAGCCAGCCGGATCGTCACCGACCCGGTGCAGATGCGGACCCTCTGGGGGATCCGGGAGGCCGGAGCCGGGATCCTCACCCGTGGCGCCGACGGCAGGGAGGCGTGGCCGGGCTGGGAGGACACCGCGGTGCCGCCCGAGCAGCTGGGCGCGTACCTGCGGGAGTTCCGCAAGCTGATGGACGACCACGGCCGGCGCGGCGCCTACTACGGCCACTTCGGCGACGGCTGCGTGCACATCCGGATCGACTTCGACCTGGTCACCACGCCCGGCATCGCGGACTTCCGCGCGTTTCATCGAAGAGGCCGCCGACCTGGTCACCGCGCACGGCGGATCGCTGTCCGGTGAGCACGGCGACGGCCAGGCCCGCTCCGAGCTGCTGCCCCGGATGTACTCGCCGGAGATGATCGCCGCGTTCGGTGAGTTCAAGCGCATCTGGGACCCGCGGGACCGGATGAACCCCGGCGCGGTCGTCCGGCCCCGGCGTCTCGACGCCGACCTGCGCGTCTTCGTGGCGGGACCGCGCCCCGCGACCCGCACCCACCTCGCCCTGGCCCACGACGGCGGCAGCCTGGAGGCGGCTACCCGGCGCTGCGTCGGCGTCGGCGCGTGCCTGTCCGCGAGCGGGGCGTGATGTGCCCGAGCTACCGGGCCACCGGCGAGGAGCAGCACTCCACCCGCGGCCGGGCCCGCCTGCTCTTCGAGTTCGCCAGCGGCCGGGCCGGTGTGGACGCGGCCCACGCGGACGACGTGGCTCGGTGCCCTGGACCTGTGCCTGTCCTGCAAGGGCTGCAAGCGCGACTGTCCCGTCGGCGTGGACATGGCCGCCTACAAGTCGAGTTCCTGGCCCAGCACTACGCGGGCCGCCGCCGTCCCGTCGCGCACTACTCGCTGGGCTGGCTGCCGCGCTGGCTGCGCCTGGTCAGCCGGCACCCGCAGCGCCGCCCTGCTCAACCGCGCCGCGAAGATCCGCGCTCCTGGCCGCCCTGGCCAAGCGCCTCGGCGGCATCGCCCCGGAACGCGGCATCCCCGCCCTGGCCGGTCGAGTCCTTCCAGGCCTGGTTCGCGCGCCGCACCCCCCGGGCCGCGTCCCCGGAGGCGCGGCCCGCGCCTGCTGCTGTGGCCCGACACGTTCACCAACTACCTGGACCCAGCATCGGCCGCGACGCCGTGGCGGCCCTCGAAGCGCTCGGCTACCGCATCGAGGTCCCGGCCCAGCCCGTCTGCTGCGGCCTGACCTGGATCAGCACCGGCCAGCTGGACCACGCCAAACGGGTCATGACCCAGACCCTGGCCATCCTCCAGCCGTGGCTGGACGACGGCGTGCCCATCGTCGGCCTCGAACCGAGCTGCACCGCCGCCCTGAAATCCGAAGCCACCGAGCTGCTCCCAGCCAGCCCGGCCGCCAAGCAGGCCAGCGTGTCCGTCCGCTCCCTGGCCGAGATCCTCCGCCCGCACGCCGACACCCTCCGCGCCCGCTCCGCCGGTCAGGCCGGCAGCACAGAAGGCGCTGGTCCAGGTGCACTGCCACCAGCACGCCGACCTCGGCTTCGACGCCGACCGCGAGGCGCTGGCCGCCCTCGGCATCCAGGCCGAGGTGCTCGATTCGGGCTGCTGCGGCCTGGCCGGGAACTTCGGCTTCGAGCACGGCCACTACGAGGTCTCCCAGGCGTGCGCCGAGCGCGTCCTCTTCCCCGCCATCCGCGCCGACCAGGATGCCTCGGTCGTGGCCGACGGCTACAGCTGCCGCACCCAGATCCGCCAGACCACCGACGGCGCCCCCGTGCACCTGGCCCACCTAGCCGCCGCCGTCCTCGCCCCTGGAGATACCCCCACCCGCTGAACCCTGGCCCCGCCAAACGTGTGCAGAAGTGGTGGCGGCAATCACAGCCGCTTCTGCACCCAAATGCGGTTCACCCGGGTCGGGCGGGGAGGCCGGGGCGGGCGATGGCCTTACAGGAGGCGGACCCAGGTACGTCAGCCGGCTAGCTCTTGCTCCAGCCAGGTCATGCCGCGGGTCCGGGCGGTCAGCCGAACGGGCCCCAGCAGGTCGGCCATCCGCTGGGCCGCTGCCTCCACGGCTGCGGCTGCTTCGGACCCGGCGTCTTCCAGGAACCGGCAGACGATCTGCCCGTCGCGGTCCTGCGCCCAGCCGCCGACGATCCGGCCGTCCCACCACAGGGTCGGCCCGACGTTGCCGGTCCGGTCGAACAGCCGGGACGCGTGCTCCCCGAGGAACCACTCCCGCTGCTGCCAGCCCATCGGCGTAGCGTCCAGCGCCGGGAGCAGTGCCGCCCACGGTTCCGCTTCCGGGGTCGGCTCCAGTTCCCCCTCCAGCGCGATGCCGGGCACGCCGTCCAGGTCCACCTCGGCCGGCTTCAGCCCGGTCAGCGCTCGCTTGACCGTTGTCTTGGTCCAGCCCGCCCACCACTGCAGGTCGTCCGCGGTCGCCGGGCCGTACGCCTCCAGCCAGCGCCGGGCCAGCTCGACCTCCGCGGCTTCGGTCGTCCAGCCGTCCAGGCCCTGCGGGCACCACGGTGCGAGGGGCGCCCACCGGTACTGGTGTGAGGTCCACGAGCCGCGCGGCCGGCCCCGCACCACCTGTCCCTCGGCGGCCAGCAGGAACAGGATCCGGCTCGCCACGTTCTGCTTGCCCTCGTAGCTCTTCCCCCGGGAGAGCGTGATCTGGACCTGCAGCCGTGGGTCGTCGCTCGCTAGTTCCGCCGCCGTCGCTTCGCCTCGCGCGGCCAGCGCGCTGAGTGCCGCCTGCTCGGCCCCGGCCAGCCACCCCGCAACGTCGTCGTCCACGCCGGACTCGGCCAGCCAGCCCAGCAGTTTGCGCCGCTCGTTCGCAGCGACCGCCCGCGAGCACGCCGCCTGGATCACCGGCGCAATGTCCAGCGTGGTCACGAAGACCGTCCGGCGCATCCCCAGCAGCCGAATGAGCGCTTTGGCCTCGTACAGCGCGCGCTGCACGTCCGCAATGCCGCCGCCGGTCATCCGGGCCAGCAGCGACAGATAGACCGAGGAAGGGTCCGTACCGTGCACCGCGACCAGCGATTGCGCCACCTCGGTCGGATCCCCGGCCCGCGCGGCACCCGCCAGCCGGTGCCGCCACCCCAGCCTTGCCCGCCGCTCCGCCACCCCGATCCGCCGCACGGTGCGAGATTATCCCGCCGGCACGCTCGCGTGCCCGGCCAGACACCGCCAGCCTCCGGCCGCGTGCACCCACGTCTGGGTCAGGCGAACCCGGAAAGTGTGGTCACGCCCGTCCCGGCTCACCTCATCGATCACCCACGCCGTCAGGACCGCGGTACCGCCCACGACCGAGACCTGGGCGTCTTCTAGCCGCTGCCCGCGCCAGGCCAGGCCGCCCCGGACGTTCCCGCTGATGTACTCCTCGTACCCCAGAACCTCACCCTTGAGCGTGGTCCACCGCAGCTCCGGATGCATCAACCGCCTGAGCGCATCCTCATCCCCGGCGACCAGCGCCGCTGCCCGGCATAGTGCCGCTTCGACCACGTCCTGCTCCGTTGAGCCGCTCTGGGGCATGTAGCTACTGTGCCACGGACGCCGGAGATCGCTCGTCTAGAGTGAGTTGCTGGTGGGAGAGGCGGCGATGGTCAGCGATCCGGGACGGGAACTGCCCAGCGAGGTGGTCCATAGCCTGGGCGTTCGTGTGGTTCGGGGCGACTACCCGCCTGGCTCCCTTATCGACGCCGAGGGCCTCGAGAACGAATTCAGGGCCAGCGCGACCATGGTGCAGGCGGCACTGCAGGTCCTCGGGGCCAAGGGACTGGCCGGCCCGGGGCCAGGCCAGGGAACCATCGTCCTCGACCGCGCCGCGTGGCATCTGCTCGACGCCGACGTCATGTCCTGGCGGTGCGAGGCCGAGGCGCCCAATGATGCGCTCCGGACAGATCTGTCCGAGCTCCGCCAGATTGTCGAACCTGCCGGTGCGCGGCTGGCGGCCCACCGGCGCACCGAAGACGACCTGCGAGACCTCGGCGAGGCACTGGCCGGGATGACGGCGGAACGGCACCCGGATCGGGCACTCGCCGCCGATCTCGACTTTCACGTGCGGCTGCTCAGGGCGTCGCACAACGAGCTGCTCGGCCAGATGGACGTGGTGATCACCAGCGCCCTGCACGTCCGTGACCGGCTGGCCCGTCAGTCCGGCCGGGAGTGGCCTGACCCGGTACCGGCTCACCGGGTCGTGTTCGAAGCGGTCCGCGACGGGCATGGCGACGCGGCCCGCGCCGCGATGACCCATCTGCTGGCCGGCTCCGAAGGTCTGTGCCGCTCCGGCGAGGATGTGCGCCCCAGGATGCCCGGCTAAGTACGAACGACACGAAAGAGAGGAACGGCGTGCGGCTGACCACCCCGAACGTGGAGACGGTGCTCGACGGCTACCGAATCGGCTCCGATCAGGGCTACATCGCCTTCTGCTCGGTCACCCTGGTGGAGGGAGTGGACGAGCAGGGGACGCTCCGCCGGATCCTCGTCGACACCGGCCACACCGGCCGCCGGACGGTGCTCGACGCCGCCCTGCGTGAGCGCGGCCTGACCCGGGACAGCATCGACGTCGTGGTCTGCACCCACGCGCACTGGGACCACATCGAGAACCTCGACATCTTCGCGCGGGCCGAGGTGGTGCTGCATACGGACGAGCGCCGTTACGCTCGCCAGCCGCACCGGAACGACTTCGCCTGCCCGGAATGGATCGACACCGTGCTCACCCGGTACGGGGACCGGATAAAGCTCGTGGAGGAAGGCACCCGGCTGCTGCCGGGGGTGGAGATCGTCGCGGCGCCCGGGCACTCTGCGGGGACGATCGCGGTCGCGGTGGCGACCGGTGACGGGATCGCCGTGATCACGGGCGACTCCATCCAGAACGCCCTGGTGGCGCGGGAACGGCGCAACGCTCTGGTGTTCTGGGATAACGAGATGGCCTCGCGCACGATCGACAAGCTGCTCGCGATCGGCGATGTCATCTATCCGGGCCACGACCTGCCGTTCCGGGTGCGGTCCGATGGCCGGACCGAGTACCTGCACGACTTCCAGCTGACCCTGACCGGGGTAACCGCTGACCAGCCGGGCCTGGAGCTGACCGACCCGGGCTTCCAGCAAACCGTCATGCCCGGCGTCGATACCCAGCGCCTGCCGGATTAGGCCGCACAGCAAGTAGCAATGTCGTTCCGCGTGCTGGATGGCCCGCCCGCCTGAACGCGACAGCGCGGGCCCGCCCCGGGGGAGGCGGGCCCCGCGCTGACCCGGTTTACGGCCGCAGGCCGCGGGGGTGGGGTGATCGCCCGAGTGGAGCGGCCGTCAGCCTGATAAGGACGCGCGCCGCGTCAGCCGGGCCTTGGCGTTTGGGTGCTCCCGCCAGGTCTGCGCCCCCGACGCAACTGCCGTCCTGGCCTGCTCCCACTTCAGTTGCGCGAACTGGCCGGGTGGGGTTTCCAGGTTTTTCAGCCATTCCCGGGTGGCCGACACCACGTGCGACCCGGCTACGGCCAGGCCCACCGCGGCCACGGCGATCCCGATACCGATCAGTGATCCGCCGACGATCAGCGGCCCGGACCTCACCTCGGGCCAGGACCCGTTCGGCGGCGTGCTTGCTGCGCCATTGACCATAACGCTCATTGCAGCACCGGGTTCCGCGTGTGTCCAATCCGCGCCGTTACGCCGTTGCTTCCCGGGCGGTGCCCTCGCTGGCCACGGCGCCCCCGGCGACGTCTCCGGCCGCGACGTCTCCGGCCGCGATCCGGAGCGCACGCAGGGCGGACGTGATCTCGGCCGCCTGGCCGGTGGTCAGGCCGGGCAGGCCGAACGAAGCCTGGTTGAGGGCCTGCGTCGCCTCGCGCACCAGCGCCCGGCCATCCGGCGTGATCGTGGCCAGGACGACGCGCCGGTCATCAGGGGAGAGGCGCCGGTCGACCAGGCCGCGATGCTCCAGCCGGGTGATGGCGTTCGTCACCGACGCGGGATGGACCATCAGGCGCTCGCCCATCTTGCCCATCGGCAGCGATCCCCGGCGGCTGAACGCCAGCAGGCGCAGCGCCTCGTAGGCGGCGAAGGTCAGGCCGTACGGCTTCAGCGTGTCCTCCACCCGGCTCAGCAGCAGCTGCTGAACGCGCATCACCGACGTGACGGCGGCCATGTGGTTGGCCTGCTCCGGCCAGCGCGCGCTCCACTGCCGGTGTGCCTCGGCGATGGGATCGAAGCTCAGTGGATCAGGCACGCTGCCTACCGTAGATGACGGAACCGGAACCGGCCATGACCGGCCGGGCTGTGCTGCGCCGGCTTCGGGGAGCTTGACGGCGCGCGAATTTTATTTTAACGTCCAAATATTAGCCGTCAAATATTTGGCGGCGGCAGACGGGGCGTGATCGTCCAGCAGCGTGGGAGGGACCGGTGGCAGTTTCGGAACAGGCCCGGACGGAGCAGGGCCGGGAGTTGCACATCCCGGCGCACCCGGTGCGGTTCGTCACGGCGGCGGCGCTGTTCGACGGGCACGACGCCGCGATCAACATCATGCGGCGGATCCTGCAGGCGCAGGGCGCCGAGGTGGTGCACCTCGGGCATGACCGGTCGGTCCGCGAGGTGGTCGACGCGGTGCTGGAGGAGGACGCGCAGGGCGTCGCGGTCAGCTCCTACCAGGGCGGCCACGTCGAGTACTTCGAGTACCTGGCGCAGTTGCTGGCGGAGGCCGGGGCCGGGCACGTCCGGATCTTCGGGGGCGGCGGCGGGGTCATCGTCCCGGACGAGATCGCGCGGCTGGCCGCGGCCGGGGTCCGGATTTTCTCCCCCGAGGACGGCCAGCAGCTCGGCCTGCCGGGAATGATCAACCAGCTCATCCGGGACTGCGACACCGACCTCACGGCCAGCCCGGCCCCGGTCGAGGCGGTCCTGGCCGGCGAACGGCGCGCCCTGGCCCGGGCGATCACCTGCCTGCAGGGCGGCCACCTGCCGGAAGCGGACCGGGCCACGCTGGCCGGGGCGGCGGCGGCCCGGCGGGTGCCCGTGCTCGGCATCACCGGGACGGGCGGGTCGGGCAAGTCATCACTGACCGACGAGCTGATCCGCCGCCTGCGTACCGACCAGCAGGACAAGCTGCGGGTAGCCGTGCTCGCGGTCGATCCGACGCGGCGGCGGGCCGGCGGCGCGCTGCTCGGTGACCGGATCCGGATGAACGCCCTCGACGGGGAGCACGTGTTCTTCCGCTCGCTGGCTACCCGCGGGGCCCACGAGCTGCCGGAGAATATCGAGGCCATCATCGGCGCCTGCCAGGCGGCGGGCTACGACCTGGTGATCCTGGAGACGCCGGGCATCGGGCAGGGGGACGCGGGGGTCGTTCCGCTGGCGGATGTCTCGCTGTACGTGATGACCCCCGAGTTCGGCGCGCCCTCCCAGCTGGAAAAGATCGAGATGCTGGACTTCGCCGATGTGGTCGCGATCAACAAGTTCGAGCGGCGCGGCGCGGCGGACGCCCTCCGGGACGTGTCCCGCCAGCTGATCCGCAACCGGGACGCGTTCGGCGCGCGGCCGGAGGACATGCCGGTCTTCGGCACCAGCGCCGCCACCTTCAACGACAACGGCGTCACCGCGCTGTACCAGCACCTGGCCGGGCTGCTGGCCGGGCATGGGCTGCACCTGTCCGAGGGCGTGCTGCCGGCGGCGGTGGGCCGCACCTCCACCGACGTGGCGCCGGTCATCCCCGCGGTCCGGACCGGTTACCTGGCCGATATCGCCGCGACCGTCCGCGGCTACCACGGGGAGACCGCCCGGCAGGTGGCGGCGGCGCGCCGCCTGCAGCGGCTCACCGAGACCAGCGAGGAGCTCGCGGCGGCTGGCGGGGGAGCGCGATCGCCCGAGGGGGCGGAGTCGGGGGCGGCTGAAGGGGCCCGCGCCGTGGCCGCGCTGGCCGCCCACGCCCGGAACGACCTTAGCGACAGCAGCACGGGCCTCATCGAGGGCTGGCCGGCGGTGGTGAAGGCGTATTCGGGCGATGAGCAGATCGTCCGGATCCGGGACCGTGAGCTGCGCACCGAGCTGACCCGCGAGACCCTGTCCGGGAACCGGGTGCCGCGGGTGGCGCTGCCGCGGTACACCGACCACGGGGAACTGCTGCGGTTCCTGCGGGAAGAGAACCTGCCGGGCTCCTTCCCGTTCACCGCCGGCGTGTTCCCCTTCAAGCGGGAGGGGGAGGACCCGGCACGGATGTTCGCCGGGGAGGGTGACCCGTTCCGCACCAACCGCCGGTTCAAGCTGCTCGCGGCCGACGCCCCGGCGACCCGGCTGTCCACCGCGTTCGATTCCGTCACCCTGTACGGGCGGGATCCGGGCGAGCGCCCCGACGTCTACGGCAAGGTCGGCACCTCGGGGGTCTCGATCGCGACGCTGGACGACATGAAGGCTCTGTATGCCGGGTTCGATCTGTCGTCGGCCGCCACCTCGGTGTCGATGACGATCAACGGGCCGGCCCCGACGATTCTGGCCTTCTTCCTCAACACCGCCATCGACCAGGGCCTGGACGAGTTCGCCCGCGCCGGTGGGCGGCCGCCCACCGAGGAAGAGGCCGGCGCGATCCGGGCCCGGGTGCTGTCCAGCGTGCGGGGCACGGTGCAGGCCGACATCCTCAAGGAGGACCAGGGCCAGAACACGTGCATCTTCTCGACCGAGTTCAGCCTGCGGATGATGGCCGATATCCAGGAATGGTTCATCGCCAACAAGGTCCGCAACTTCTACTCGGTGTCGATTTCCGGTTACCACATCGCCGAGGCCGGTGCCAATCCGATCAGCCAGCTCGCGTTCACCCTGGCCAACGGGTTCACCTACGTGGAGGCATACCTGGCCCGCGGCATGCACATCGACGATTTCGCGCCCAACCTGTCCTTCTTCTTCTCTAACGGGATGGACGCTGAGTACTCGGTGATCGGCCGGGTGGCCCGGCGGATCTGGGCGACGGCCATGCGCGACCGGTACGGCGGAGGTGAGCGGTCACAGAAGCTGAAGTACCACGTGCAGACCTCGGGGCGATCGCTGCACGCCCAGGAGATGAGCTTCAACGACATCCGCACCACCCTGCAGGCGCTGACCGCCATCTACGATAATTGCAACAGCCTGCACACCAATGCCTACGACGAGGCGGTCACCACCCCGAGCGAGGAATCGGTCCGGCGGGCCCTGGCCATCCAGCTGATCATCAACCGGGAATGGGGCCTGGCCATGAACGAGAACCCGTTGCAGGGCTCGTTCATCATCGACGAGCTGACCGATCTGGTCGAGGAGGCCGTCCTGGTCGAGTTCGACCGGATCAGCGAGCGCGGCGGCGTGCTCGGCGCGATGGAGACCGGCTACCAGCGCGGCCGCATCCAGGACGAGTCGATGCTGTACGAGCACCGGAAGCACGACGGCAGCCTGCCGCTCGTCGGCGTCAACACCTTCCGCAATCCGGCCGGACCGCAGACCGTCGCGGTGGAACTGGCCCGGGCCACCGAGGAAGAAAAGAAGTCCCAGCTGAACCGGGTCCATGACTTCCAGGAGCAGCACCGCGAGGAAGCGCACGCGGCGCTGGCCGCCCTCAAGGAGACGGCGCGGTCCGGTGGCAATGTGTTCGCGGTACTGATGGACACGGCCCGGGTCTGTAGCCTGCAGCAGATCACCGAGGCTTTCTTCGAGGTCGGCGGCCAGTACCGACGTAACGTCTAACCGGAAGCGATCAGAGCATTCCAGGGCGGTGATCGCCGCCGCCCCGTGCCCTGCGGAGGAACGATGAACGACCCATTCCCTGCCTACGCTCCGTCAGAGGAGCACGAACTGCTGCGCAAGACGGTCCGTGAACTGGCCGAGGACATCATCGCCCCGGCCGCGGCCGACGTCGATGAGAGGGGCCGCTTCCCGCAGGAGGCGCTGGACGCACTGAACGCTGCCGGGCTGAGCGCCGTGCATATCCCGGAGGCTTACGGCGGTGAAGGGGCCGACGCGCTGGCGACCGTCATCGTGATCGAGGAGGTGGCCCGGGTGTGCGGGTCATCCTCGCTGATCCCGGCGGTCAACAAGCTTGGCACCGTGCCCGTGCTGCTGTCCGGGTCGGAGGAGCTGAAGCAGCGGTTCCTGGCCCCGGTGGCGCGGGGTGAGGCGATGTTCTCCTACTGCCTGTCTGAGGCGGGGGCGGGGTCGGACGCGGCCTCGATGAAGACCCGGGCCGTGCGGGACGGGGACTCCTGGGTGCTGAATGGCACCAAGACGTGGATCACCAACGCCGGGGTATCGCAGTATTACACGGTGATGGCCGTCACTGACCCGGACGCTGGCGGCATCTCCGCCTTCGTCGTCGACAAGGACGATCCAGGCGTGAGCTTCGGTGCGCCGGAGAAGAAGCTCGGCATCAAGGGCTCTCCCACCCGCACGGTCATCTTCTCCGGCGCCCGCATCCCGGCGGACCGGATCATCGGCGAGGAGGGCACCGGATTCCGGACGGCGCTGGCCACCCTGGACCACACCCGGATCACGATCGCCGCCCAGGCCCTGGGTATCGCCCAGGGCGCGCTGGACTACGCGGCCGGCTACGTGCAGCAGCGCGAGCAGTTCGGCCAGCCGGTGGCCAGCTTCCAGGGCGTGCAGTTCATGCTGGCCGACATGGCCATGAAGCTCGAGGCCGCCCGCCAGCTCACCTACCACGCGGCGATCATGTCCGAGCGCGCGATGCGGGGGGAGAAGCTGCCCGGCCTGACCTTCGCGTCCTCCGCGGCCAAATGCTTCGCCTCGGATGCCGCCATGGACATCACCACCGATGCCGTCCAGCTTCTGGGCGGGTACGGGTACGTCAAGGACTACCCGGTGGAGCGCATGATGCGGGACGCCAAGATCACCCAGATCTACGAGGGCACCAACCAGATCCAGCGCATGGTCATGGCCCGGCAGCTCCTGAAGGGCTAATAGATTGTGCTGGCCGGACCGTCCGAACCGGCCGCGGCATGACCGGCCTAGGCCTGCGGCCGGCCACCTCCGCCGACAGTGAGTTTTGCTTCCAGCTGCATAAAGCGGCCATGGGCGACTACGTCACCGCGATCTGGGGGTGGGAGGAGCAGGTCCAGCGCGATTTCCACACCCGGGCCTTCGACCCGGACCGCTGGCAGATCATCACTGCCGGCGGGGAAGACATCGGCATGCTCGACGTCGAACATCGCCCTGGCGAGATCTACCTCGCCCGCATCGAAGTCCACCCCGATTATCAAGGTCACGGCGTCGGCACCCGGCTCATCAGCGCACTCATTGACGAGGCTAGGCAGTGCGGCCAAGACCTCGTCCTGGACGTGCTTGCCATCAATCGGCGCGCCTACGACCTTTACCAGCGGCTCGGCATGAAGGAAGAGGCCGGACACGGCGACAACAAGCTGAAGATCACTATGCGATCTACCCGGCAACGCCGGTAGGCACACATCGCCCGGATCATGGCGCGGGTCATCCCGGGGGAGAACTCGGTCGTGATCGCGAGCACGCCGAGCACCACACAACTGGCCGGGCACGAGCCCGAGGAAGGCGTCTTTGGCCGGGTCGAAGGACGCGCGGTCGGCGGCGGACATCTGCGCGTAGTTCTCATGGCTCAGCGCAAGCATAGCCAGGCCGATCATGCCGGCCGCAAAGATGGCCACGATGTACCAGGTGGAGCGGACCGTGCGGTGATGGCCCGCCAGCTCTCCAGGCCATATCAGGCTTGGGGGCTCGCTGCGTCGTGGTCGCAACATCCGTCAGCTGACCGATGTCTTTCACTGCAATTTGCAGCACCATTTGTTGTGAAACCGCACCGGGCACTTCGGCAGTTTGCCCGGGACCTTCCTGGCTGCAGCCACGCAGAGTGACCAGCGCTCTCCGGGATCAGCTTGAACCGGCCCCTAAGGAACCCCCGATGAAAGCGATGGCGCCGACCCGTACGACTGAGCTACAAGAGCGCCGCGTCCGGCTGGCCGCGAGACCGGCCGCGGTCGCCGAAGCCCGCAGCCAGGTCCGGGCGGCCATCTGTGCCTGGGACGTCCCGGTCGACCCGGACATCGCGGTCCTGCTCGCCAGCGAGCTGGTGACCAATGCCGTCCGGCACGAGCCGAGCAAGACCGTCACGCTCACCATCAGCTGCCTCTACGGTCAGTTGCGCGTTGAGGTCCACGACACGTCGTGCTCCATGCCGGTACTGGTGGACTCCCCTGCCGACGCGGAGACCGGGCGCGGCCTGATGCTGGTCGCCGCCCTGTCCGCGAAGTGGGGCTTTTTCCGCACCCCTGCGGGCAAGGCCGTGTACTTCACGCTCGCCTTCCAGCCCGATCGGGCCGAGGCCGGCCGTGTGATTCCCTTGGCGCGATCATCTCGGCGCGACGGTGCGCAGGGCTGACTCACGGGCAATGTCTGTCCGCGAATGGACATCGAGCTTCTTCAGGATGTGAGAGACGTGGGTCGCGACGGTCCGCCGGGATAGCAGCAGCCGGGCCGCGATCTCCGGGTTGGACAGTCCCTCCTCCACGAACGCGGCGATCTTGATCTCGGTCGCCGTGAGGCTCTCCCAGCCACTGCGCGCCCGCCGGTGCCGGGCGTGCGGCCCGCGCCGGATGCCGTGCGCACGGAACGTGGCCTGCAGCCGGGCGACGTCCGCGGTAGCGCCGAGGGAGGTGTACACCTCCACAGCCCGGGTGAATGCGGCCCGCGCCTGGCTGCGGTCATCGGCGTCGACGAAGTGCTCAGCCGCCGCCTCCAGTGCCATCGCCCTCGGCAGGGGCCTGCGGGCGTCCTCATAACGCTCCGCCGCCGTGAGCAGGCGGGGGCCATCGTGGTCCAGCAAGCCGCGGCAGTACAGCGCGTTCGCCTGCCGATGCGGGATCTCCGATTCGGCGGCGAGTGCGGTGGCGTGGCCTGCGAGGGCTTGTGCGGTGGCCAGGTCGCCAGTCTCAATGGCGAGGCGGACCGCGGCGGCCAGCAGGTCCTCACTCTCCGGGACTTCTTCGGTATTGCTGTGGAACCCATCGGTCAGCGCGCCCAGTGCCTCCGGTAGCACACCGGCGTGCTCGTAGTCCAGGCTGCGGGCGAGTGCAAACGGGCCAATAAGCCGGTGCCCGAACCGTTTGGCGTACGGGACAGCAGCCGCGAGGTGGCGGCGCGCCGTGTCGATCTCACCGCGATGGAAGCTGATCACGGCGGCGATGCCCAGCTCGCCGCAGGCCGCGGCGGGTTCCTTGAGCCCCTCAGGCACGATGACGAGCTCGGCGAGCGCATCGTCCCATTGCCCCGTTTCGAACAGCAGCTGGCCCAGCGCACCGTGCGCCTGAGCCAGCCGCATCGTCGTGCCGACCTGGTCGGCGAGGTGCCGGGCCTGGCCGGCCACGGCGAAGGCCTGCTCGTACTGGTCGAGGTAACCCAGCGTAACTGCCTTGTTGATCTGCAGCAGCAGCCGCAGGTCGGTCAGCGCCGGGTCGGCCTGCGTCACCGTCAGCGCCCGGTCGAACAGCGGCAGCGCGCTGGTGATATGCCCCTGCACCGTGGTCACGAGGGTCAGCACATGCAACGCCCAGCCCATGGCCCAGTTGTCGTCTGCTTCCGACGCCGCCGCGAGTGCACTGGCGGCGACCTGGCCCGCCCTTTCGGCCTCGCCGAGATTGATGTGTGTCCGTGCGGCGAGCACGAGCAGCCTGGCGCGGTGCCGGGCCGAGAGCCCGGGAGAGGCCAGCGCCCGGTCCAGCGTCGATAGGCACTCCGCGGACAAGCCGGCCAGCATGCGGCATTGCGCCAGCGTCCAGTGCAGGTCCACGAGCAGATCGGGCTCGTCGGCTTGCTCCAGCGCGTCGTTCACCACCTGCTCGGCTGCTACCCGGTCACCGACGCGATAGAGGGCGTCGGCGAGCCGGCTGGCCAGCCAGCCATGCTGGGCCGAGCCGGCCGGGGAGCTGGCGACGGCCCGGGTGAGGAGTTCTGCTGCGACCGCGGGCGCCCGGCCGACCAGCAGGTCCGCGGTGCGGGCCAGCCAGTCCAGCATCCACTCATCCATCGGCTCGGTGGTGCCGCCGAGTCCGTCGGCTGCTCGCAGCATCTGCCGGGCCACCCGGTCCGCCGGCGCGCCCGCCGCCGCGAGGGCGCGCCCCGCGTCACGGTGCCAGGCGGCGCGCACCGGCGCCGGTATCTTGTCGTACAGCGCCGTCCGGATCAGCGGATGCCGGAACCCGAGGCCGGTGCCGGACTCGGCCAGCACACCGGCGGCACACGCCTCGTCCACCGCCGGGATCAGGTCCGGCACGCTGCGGCCCAGCACGATCGCCAGGTCGGGGACCGCGAATTCCACGCCCAGCAGGGCGGCCGCGCGCAGTACCTCACGCACCGGCCCGGCAACAAAGCCGAGCCGGTCTGCGATAGCCGCGGACAGGGAGCCGGGCGCGGAACCATTCGCCAGCTTGGCGGCGCCCGCATCGGTGATGGTCAAACCGGAGCCACGGACCAGCGCGGCGACCAGCTCGGTGACGTAGAGCGGGTTACCCGCAGCCCCGTCGGCGAGCCGCAGCAGGTTGCCGTCAGGCTGCCCGCCAGCCAGGTCGGCCACCAGGCCGGTTACCGCCTCCCCGGTGAGCGCGGTGAGCTGGAGCCGGGCGGCGTCGCCCACCACGCGCCGCAGCGCCAGCAGGTCATCCCGCTGGGGGACCGGGCGCATCATCCCGACCAGCAGCAGCGGCATCTGCGGCGCCGACCTCGCCAGCCTTCCCCACAAGGTGGTGCTGGCCTGGTCGGCCCATTGCAGATCGTCGATCACCAGGACGGTTGGCCGCACCGCGCACTGATCGGCGACCAGCGCCAGCAACTGTTCCGCCAGCGCCGCCGGCACGTCTGCACCGCGGTCAGCGGGGATCTCACCGCGCAAGAGACGGACGATCGTGTTCCGCCGCGGATTCGTCGACGGTTCCCGGACCCGTAGCCCGTCGAGGAATGGCAGCAGCGGCAGCGCCTGGCCCAGTTCGTCACCGGCACCCCAGAACACCTGGCAGCCGGCCTCCGGGGCCTTCGCCACCAGCGCGCGCACCAGCGCGGACTTGCCGATGCCCGGCTCGCCCTCGATGAGCACCGAACTGCCGCGCCCCAGCGACATCTCTCTTAACAAGCCGTTCAGCAGTGCCATCTCACCGTCGCGGCCGACCAGCGCACCAGCCGGGGACACCGGGGACATGGAGCGAACTTTACTACCAGAACATCAACCGAACAAGCAGGCATTTTTCGGACATTAATTCGGTGCCAATAACATTTCCGCAGCGGCCTGTTCCGGTGCCTTGCGTCACGCATGAAAGTTGCAAGGCTCCTTGCACTGCATATGCTTCCGGAATTTTCCCTTATGCGAGCATGAACATTGCCAGTCAAAGATTTAATTAAAACTCCAATGCATATATTGGTGCCAGAGAAAGTCTGGATAATCGCCTACTATCAGGTATGAAATAGCCGAAGACCGGCAATAACTCCACATGAATCAGACGTGCCGTGCCTGCCGCCCGAGGCCATGCGCCAGGCCGCTGACCTCTATAGATGCCATGGAGGAATCATGGTCATTAGGCGAACCGTCCTCATTCCCATTATCCTGGCCCTCAGCGCAGCCGGATCGACTCTGGCTGTATCGGCGGTACCTGCAGTGGCCGCCCAGGCGCCCAGCTCCCACGTGGCAGCAACGGCCTCTTACATGAAGCCTGCCTTTCTTTATCACGGGTGACCTAACCGGTCGCACGAATACCGCTCTGCTGCTGATTCACTTAATCGGCGGCAAGCGATTGCATGATTGCCGTTAGGCGCGGCATGTTTGTTCCGGCTGGGCCTGCCTGACTGATGGGCCTAACGGGCGAGGCTGGCCGAGGTCGGCTGAGCGAGTAACTGTAGGTTTATTTTTCACCACCGTCCCCGTCGTCATATTGCTGCACAGCAGTCCCAGAATCGTCATTTCGCCCCGCGTGGGCGATGACCACATATGGCCAGGGCGATGCCGTCGGCGGCACGGGGCCGAAGCGTGGCGGACTGGTGCCTTGTGCGGACCGCCGCGAGGCGCGCCGTATGGCGCATCCCGGCGTAAGTCTGACCGGGGTGCTCAGGCGCCCGGACGATGAGCGGTTCCGGTATTCTCCGGCTATCGTTGTGCACCGCGGTCCGGGCCAGCAGGCGGTATGCGCCTGCCAGATATCGGGCCCCGGCCGGTAAGGTTCGCACGGACCCGTGCGGGTATTAAAGGTTTCGCAAATTGTTTCCGTGAAATGTGCGTTACCCCCGCACTAGTCCGCCCACGCGGCACCCGGGAGGAGGGACGCCCGATGACGGGGTCAGGAAGCCCCGCGGTGCGCCGGCGCCGGCTCGCCGCCGAGCTCCGCGAGATCAGGGAGAGTAAGGGCAAGAGCGGGGAAGCGGTCGCGGCCGCGCTGAAATGGTCGCCCTCCAAGATCAGCCGGTACGAGCGGGCCAGGACCGGCTTGCGGCCACGGGAAGTCGAGAGACTGCTCGACTACTACGGGATCACCGGGTCGCGCCGGGCACACCTTCTCGCGCTCGCCGAGGATGCGGCGCAGAAGGGCTGGTGGGAGGAATTCGGGGACAGCCTTTCCGAGGACTATCAGCAATTCATCGGCCTTGAGCACGAGGCGGCTTCTATCGCAATTTGGCACGTTGTTGTCGTACCTGGTCTCCTGCAAACGGAAGCGTATGCCAGGCACATCATTAGCAGCTACAGCAGGGTGGAGCCAAATCCGCCGGGCATGATTGGGCGAATGGTCCGGGTCCGCATGCGGCGGCAGCAGGTATTGAGTCGCGACGGGCTGCAGCTATCGGTCGTGCTCGACGAATCAGTCCTCACCCGCCGGGTCGGCGATGAGTCGGTGATGTATGAGCAGCTTCAGCGTCTTGCGCGAGAGGCCGACCGGCCAAATCTAACGTTGCAGATTCTCCCCCTTGATGCGCAGCAGATTGCCTTTGGGGAGTCCTTTGTCATATTCGGTTTCGGGGCCGATGACGATGCGGTCCTGCAGGATGTGGTGAGCACCGAGCATCTGCGGAGCGGCGCCACCTTGCAGGGTGAGAGGGAGACGTACCTGCACCGGCTGGCGTTCCAGATGCTTGCCGATGCGGCCCTCGACCCGGCCGCGTCCAAGGCGCTTGTGCTCGAAATAGCGGAGTCGCGCTGGGCCGGTACCCAGCGGCGCGCTAACGCGTGATCACGTAGCTACCTGTCCTCCACCCATCCGGCGATGGCCCTCTGACGTGGTCTTTTCTGCTCCGCGTGGCCGCCAGGACGGATGATTTCCGCGCACTCGAACTGACCGGCGGCTCTGTTGCGCTGGTTGGTGCCGTGACTTCTGCGTGCGGTGAGGTATACGTATATCTTAGATATAACCGCCATTTACCATGCCTGTGTGATAATTGGTGTGAGAGCGACATCAGAGTTTTGGCGATGTCTGCTACTCTCAAGACTGGATGGCTACTTTAAGTAGGCGTTAGGCTGCGGATCGTATCCATCCATTTCGGATATTTTACCCAATCAGTGAGGTAAACGTGGGGACAATACTCGGAAATTCACCCGAAAGGCCGGCTTCAGGGCTGTCCTGGGTGAAGAGCTCGCTGAGTTTCGCCAACGGTAACTGTGTCGAGGTGGCGAGCCTGCCCGATGGCGGGGTCGGTCTTCGCAACAGCAGAGACCCCGAAGGGCCCGTTCTCCGGTTTACACCGGACGAATGGCATGCGTTTCTCGGCGGCGCACAAAAGGGAGAATTCGATAGTTTCGGCAGGAAGTGACGGCCCAAGCAAGGCGGTCTAACTTAATGCTCGAAACTGCATAGCCCGGGACAAGAAGCGGAGAACCCCGTTCGGTGGGGTTCTCCGCTTCTTGCTATTGCCGTTGCCCACAACCAGCCCGCGTGCGGGTGCCGGAAATCTGCTGCCATGTGAGCCGCGGCGGATCACCTCCGGGTAGCCATTCGTGAATCTCCGCAGCCCCTTCGTACGTCCCCATGGGCCGCTGGCCGCTGGCGCGGGCGCCAGCGGTGGCGAGGCCGGGCCGGCCGTGGCCGGGGTTCAGATATCCGTCAGCTGACGGATGTCTTGCTATGCAACTTGCATGAGACTTGCCCTGCAAATGACGGCATGATCCGGCGTACGACCGGTGAGCGGATCCCAGGCCACAGGTCAGCATGCTGGGATCGGGTCGCTGGCGGCGAGGACGAAGAGAGGCGGGACCGTTGGACGTTGGCCGGCTGCGGGAAAGCTTCGCCCAGGTCGCCGTGCACGGTGACGAGCTACCACTGTTCTTCTACTCCGACCTGTTCCTGAAGCATCCGGAGGTGCGGGACATGTTCCCCGTCTCGATGACGGCTCAGCGCAGCCACCTCGTCGACGCGCTGGTGAAGATCGTTGCTCAGGTGGACAGCGCTGACGATCTCACTGTGTTCCTTCAGGGACTGGGCCGTGATCACCGGAAGTTCGGCGTCGCCGCCGAGCACTATGACGCGGTGGGCGCCAGCCTGCTGGCGACCTTGCAGCATTTTTCCGGGCCCGCCTGGACGCCGGAGCTGGCCGCCGACTGGAAGGCGGCCTACGAGCTCATCGGCTCCGTCATGACCACGGCGGCGAGCGCGGACGAGCAGGTGCGACCGCCCTGGTGGCGGGGCACGGTCGTCGCCCACGAGCCGAGGTCCTTCGATGTCTCCGTGCTGCTCGTCCAGCCGGAGCCGCGCATGGACTACCTGCCGGGGCAGTCCGTGGCGATCGAATCCCCCAGCCGCCCACGGCTGTGGCGCTACTACTCCATGGCAAACGCACCGCGTCAGGACGGGCTGCTGGAGTTCCATATCCGGCTGATCGACGGCGGCGCGGTCAGCATGGCGCTGACCAGCACGACGGTCGCTGGCACCGAAATCAGGCTCGGACCTCCCGTCGGGGTGCTCACGCTGAGTCAGTCCGCCTCCGGCCGGGACCTCCTGCTGGTGGCGGGAAGCACCGGGCTGGCCCCGCTGAAGGCCATTCTCGACCAGGTAGCCACGCTGCCGCAGTCGCCGAAGGTGCACCTGTTCTTCGGAGCGCGGACTGCCGACGGACTCTATGACCTGGAAAGCCTGGAGAAGATGGCGGCCCAGTACTCGTGGCTGACCATCACGCCAGTCGTATCGGCCGACCCTAAGTTCGACGGCGAGACCGGCAGCCTCCCGGACGTGGTGGCCAGGTACGGCGATTGGTCAGGGCACGAGGCCTACCTGGCCGGCCCGACCGAGATGGTCCGGGACGCTGCCGCCCGGCTGGCCTCAGCGGGCATGGCGCAGGATCACATACACATCGAGGATTTCGGGTGGAGCGAGCCTTGACCACAGCATGGTTCGACGAGCAGAGCAGGATGACGCCCGCGGAGTTGCAGACCGTGACGTTTCCCACGTCGCGGCTGGGGCGGCGTGGCTACGAAGAAGCGCCCGTCCGGGAGTTCCTGAGCGCGGTGCAGGCCGAGTTCACGCGTCTGGTCAACGAGCGGTTGTCACTATGGCAGGAAGTCCAGCGGCTCCGCCGCCGGATCATCGCCGGAGAATCCGACGGTGATGAGCAGACGGTGCTGTTCGGCGAGGCCGACGCGCACGTACACGCGGTGCGGATACTGTCCACCGCGCAGGTCACCGCGGACAAATACGTGGCCGATGCCCGGGATTACAGCAGCCGGCTCACCAAGGAGACCAGGCGGCGCCGCGATGAGATCATGCGGGAGGCCCAGCAGTACTCGGACAGGCTCCTGGAAGACGCGCACGCCAAGGCCCGCGAGGCCGCGGTTTCGGCGCTGAACGTGAGCCACGGCGCCGCAGTCCGACGAGAGGCAGCGGGCTGCGCAGGCGGAACTGGCGTACCTGCGCACCTATAGCGATGTCTACCGGGCGCACTTGCGCGCTTACACCGAGGGAATCCTGCGCGGTATCGAGGAATGGGAGCGCAAGGAAGCCGCCTCACTCCAGGAAGCCGCCTCACTCCAGGAGGCAGCCTCACTCGAGGAGGCCGCACAAAGCGTGCCGCCTGCCCGGCCGCGGGCGATTAATGGCGACGCACATCTGCGCCATTGAGAGTGCGGGCCGCGGCACGAGCCAGATCCGGCAGCTCCTGCTGTCCGCGCACACCCCTGACTGTCATGCGGCGCCAATCAATTGGCGCACCGGTTTGTGGTCGATTTCTGCTGTTACCGCAGCAGAAATCGACCACTTTCGGTTTTGGGCTTTGTGTGCTCGCGCTTTCGGGTCCGGCCGCCAGCTCGTTAGAAGGCGTCATTGAAGACGTATCGATGCTGGCCGCCATACTGGTTACCAGAAAGACGTATATATCCTGAGCGGGGAAACTGGGTCAGTACATCCAGGGATTACTGATCGCGTGACCCGATCTTGTCAGGTCAAGTGCTGGCTCCGAGGCCAACGAGCACGAGAGCTAGAACGAGAATCCCGCGCGCCACCCGGCCCGGCGGATTAGTTCGCGCTGCTCCCGTTGGCCGCTCGGCCGGAGCGATTCGCGCCTGCATAAGGACATGCAGTATCCACTGGTGAGTCTTCATCGGGGTGATCCCCTCATCGATAGCGTAGATAACGAGGTCTGCGCAGGGTGTCTCAAAAGCAAAACTACCGCATTATCCACCCCGTGATACGCCATTCGGATTAATCGATACGGCATTTTTCCCCGGCAGCCTTGGTGGCGTCCCGGAGCCCGCACATGACCGTACGTGCGCACGCCGGATTGAATTGATTACTGAGGTGGTCTGAGCAAAATAGGTTCGGGCAGCGAGGCATTCGCCCGGCATGGCGGCCTTCCGGGCAGCCGCGCGGGCAAGACGGGCTGCCTGCACATGAGCGTGAAGGTTGTGGTGAAAATTGCGCCGCAAGCCCCGCAGAGACGTGACAAATTTACTGTTCCGCTAATTCTCTCTGGATACCGGTGGGGAATGCCTTCAATATGGGTATCAGCCCAACGGGATGCTTCGCGCATTTCGTACGGATATCGACTGCGACCTGTCACGGGCGGTAGAAGGCGGTAGAAGATGCAAGGCGATCATGGAATTCCGGGCGCTCGGACCGATTGAGCTGTGGTCGGCTGGACGGCGACAGGATCTTGGACGCGGCCGGGCGCGATCTGTCCTGGCCATGCTCCTGCTGACGCCACGCGCAATAGTGCCAGTCGAGACCCTCATCGACCGGCTGTGGGATACGCGGCCGCCGCCCAAGGCCCGGGACAGCCTTTCGGTCTACGTCGCCAGGCTCCGGGCGTCCCTCCGGCACGCGGTGGGAGACATGTCCAGCTGGTGGGGCGTGCGCAGGGTTACATGCTCGACGTCGATCCCGAGGTGGTCGACCTGCATCAGTTCCGCCGGCTGCGCCGGCAGGCGGATGCCCTCGCCGCCAGCGGGGACTACGAACAGGCGGCCAGGCTGCTGCGCGAGGCCGACGGACTCTGGCGCGGCCAGGCGCTAGCCGGGATCCGCGGCGACTGGGTAGCGCGGATGCGGGACGCTCTCGAGGAGGAACGCCGGGCGGCCATTCTCGAACGGATCGGGTGCGAGCTGGAGCTTGGCCGGCACGCCGACCTGGTCGGTGAGCTCCGCCATCTGCTGGTTCAGTACCCGCTGGACGAAATGCTCGTCGCCCACCAGATGACCGCTCTTTGCCGGAGCGGAAGGCCAGCCGACGCGCTGAGCCTCTACCGGCAAACCCGCACCCGCGTGATTGAGGAGCAGGGCGCAGAACCAGGGGCGACGCTGTCCGGGCTTCATCAGCGCATCCTGGACCGCGACCCTGAGCTGGCCGTCCCGTCCTCGCCCCCGCGCACGGCCAGGGTGGCACCACCGGACACCCTGCCCCCCGAGACGGCCGAATTCGTGGGCCGCGACCAGGAGCTCGGGCTGCTCACGGGCGAGCGCGGCAGCATCCCCGGGATCGCCATCATCGAGGGCATGCCGGGCGTGGGCAAGACCGCGCTGGCCGTCCGCGCGGCCCGCCTGGCCTCCGCGCAGTACCCGGACGGGGCCCTCTACCTCAACCTTCATTCCCATGATCCCGGCAGCCCCTCGCTCGACCCGGCCGAGGCGCTGCACCGGCTGCTCCAGATGCTGTCCGTGCCGGCCGCGCAGATACCGGAAACCATCGGCGAGCGCACCGCACTGTGGCGGGCCCACCTGAGCCGTCGTCGCGCCGTCGTGATCCTGGACGATGCGGCCGGGCATGACCAGATCTTCCCGCTCCTGCCGGTGAGCAGCCGTTGCCTGATCTTGATCACGACCCGGCGGAGGCTTCCCGACTTCGGCGGCGCCCATTCGCTGATCCTCGATGTGCTGCCCGCCGACGAGGCCATCACGCTGTTCCGCCGGATCATGGGAGAGAGCCGGGCCGCGGACGCGGATCAGATCGAGGCGGCCGTGCGACTGTGCGGCCGGCTGCCGCTCGCGATCCAGCTCACCGCCGGCCGGATCGCGCAGGATGGCCCGCAGAGCCTCAGCGGCCTGATCGGCGAACTGTCGCAGTCCGCGGCGCGGCTGGGTGCGGCCGGCGCGGGGCCCCCCGAGGTGACCGCCGCCTTCGATCTGTCCTACCGTGCGCTGGAGCCCGACCATCAGCGGTTCTTCCGCCGGCTGGGCGTCAGTCCGTGCGCCAGCTTCAGCCTGCCGACCGCGGCCGCCCTGGGCGGCTGTACCCTCGCCGAGGCGGAGAAGGCGCTCGGGGCCCTGCTCGACTATCACCTGCTGGCGCCGGCCCCCGGCGGTCAGTTCCGCTTCCACGACCTCATCCACGGCTATGCGATCGCGCGCGCCACGCGTGATGACCCCGAGGCTGATCAGCGGCAGGCCGTGAGCAGGCTCCTCGACTATTACCTGCACACCGCCGACCGGGCCGACCGGGTCCTTCACCCGTTCCGGCACCGGGCACCCGCGCAGGTGGCCCACCTGCCGGCCGGCGGCCCGGCCCTGGGCACGCAGGAAGACGCGGCCGCCTGGCTGGAATCGGAGTGGTTCAACATCCTGCAGGCCGCGCGCTTCGCGGGCCGGCACGAATGGAAGCAGAAGTGCGCGGACCTCGTCTGCCTGCTGGCCGACTTCATGGAAATCAGCGCGTACTGGGACGACGCGGCCGCCGCGCACGTCCTGGCCCTGCAGGCCGGCCGTGACATCGCTGATCCGGCCAGGATCGCGCAGGCGTCCCTGGCGCTCAGCGCGGTGCGCCAGCAGACCGGGCAGCACGAGATGGCGATCGCCCTGGCCGAGGAGGCGGCGGCGATCTACCGGATACTGGCCGACCGGGCAGGCGAGGCCGCGTCTCTCGACCAGATAGGCCTGGCGCACCAGCGCACCGCCCGTTCCCGTGAGGCACTCGCCTATTTCTCCGAAGCCCGGATTCTGTACCACGCCGCCGCGGACCAGCGCGGAGTGGCCGACACCTTGAGCCATTCCGGTATCGCCTGCTGGCATCTGGGGCGTTATCCCGAGGCAAATGCGCACATGCGCGCCGCGCTTTCGCTCTACCGTGAGGTCGGCGACCGGCGCGGAGAAGCGAAGGTGCTCAATAACCTGGGGCGGGTACATCTGTACAACGGCTACCATCGCGACGCGCTCGACGCCTACCAGAAGTCCCTGCAGATATTCCGGGTAATAGGCGGAGCGCAGAACGAGGCGATTCTGCACCAGAACATTGGCAGTGTCCACCGTTACAAGGGCAGCTATCAGGAAGCACTTGCCGCCTATCGGCAGGCGCTTACGATATACCGCGATATAGGGGACCTTCCGGATGAAGCGGAGGTGCTCAATGACATCGGCGCCATTTACCAGAGCGCGGCATGCTGCGACGAGGCACTGGTTCATCACCAGAAGGCGCGGCAGATCGCTGAGGATACCGGGATCCCGTCCCAGCAGCTGATCGCGCTGCGGATGATTGCCGATATACATCGCGGATCGGGCCGGTTCGGCGAAGCGCTGGATCATTATCAGGCCGCTCTCCGGCTGGCCCGGGAGATCGGCGACCCGTACGAAGAAGGCAAGACTCTCGAAGGAATCGCCGAATCGGCACTCAGCACCCACGGTTCCGACGCGGCGCGGATTGTCTTCAGGCAGGTGCTGGACATCTTCGAACGGCTCGGCGTGCCAGAAGCAGAGTCCGCGCGGATACGCCTAGAGACCATCGACCCCGCCTTTGCCGTCCGCATCTCCTAGCCGGACATACCGCCGCGGTTCCCCGGCTCGCGCCGCGACCTGGGACGCAAGGTAAGTGTCAAGGCGAGTGCAAGCTGAGCGTCCAGCCTGGTAGCACACGATTGTGCTGCAGTCCCCGTCAGCCGGAGGTCGCTGGCCGCCCGCTACCGGGGGGCGCGGCAGCATCAGGCTACTGGGGAGGTCTCTGTGGGCCCGAACCAAGATCGAATTCCTCCGGGCTCTCGTTTGCGTCTTCCTGGTCGCGGCGAGCCACGGGGCCGCACCCACCACCTGGAGCCAACCGGGCAGCCGTCGCCCCTCCCGTCTCTGCCCGATCGCCCGGTCGCCGCGCCCGAAAGCAGCAATGGCGTCGCGGCTGACCTGGCCTTGTGCCCGGCGGGGTGGACTGCGCCGGGCGATGGCCCGCCCCCTCCCGACCGCCTGCTGGCCAGCGCCGAGCAGTTCATCACGCTGTTCCACCGGGAGAATCACCTGGGGCCGCCCGACCGGCGGATCTGGCAGGTTCGCCGCGAGATCGGGACGTCGGGCACGTACTGGCAGACGCCGGCCGAGCTCGCCTTCGGCGCGCGTGTCGCCTGGCGGAACAGCTCGCGATGCATCGGCCGGCTGTACTGGCAGAGCCTGCGGGTGCGGGACTGCCGCGAGGTCACGGCGGCACCGGACATCGCCGCCGAGTCGGTGACGCACCTGCGTGAGGCGACCAACGGCGGCCGGGTCCGGCCGATGATCACCGTGTTCGCGCCGGACACGCCGGACCGGCCCGGGCCCCGGATCCTCAGCTCCCAGCTGGTCCGGTACGCGGGCTACGAGATCGTCGGCGGCGGTGTCATCGGGGACCCGGCAAACGCCGGTCTCACCCGGCTGGCCCGCGGTCTTGGCTGGCCGGGCGCCCAGCCAGCCGGCCGGTTCGACGTACTTCCGCTGCTGGTGCAGGAGGCCGGCGCACCGGTCACCATGCACGAGATACCCGCCGACGCCGTGCTCGAGGTAAGCATCGAGCATCCGGACTTCCGCTGGTTCGGCAATCTCGGGCTGCGGTGGTACGCCGTGCCGGTCATCAGCGACATGTACCTGGAGATCGGCGGCGTCCGTTACCCCGCCGCGCCCTTCAATGGCTGGTATATGTGCACGGAGATCGGATCGCGTGACCTCGGCGACAGCGGCCGTTACCACCAGCTTCCGGTGATCGCCGCCCACATGGGGCTGCCCACCGCCGATGACCGGAACCTGTGGAAAGACAAGGCCCTGACCGAGCTCAACCTCGCGGTCCTGCACTCGTTCAGCACCGCCGGCGTCGCGATCACCGACCACCACACCGAGTCGGTCCGCTTCCTCCAGCACGTCGATCGGGAAGAACGGCATGGCCGCGTGTGCCCGGCCGACTGGACCTGGATCGTGCCCCCCGCCGCGTCCTCGGCTACCCCGGTCTTCCACCGCACTTACCAGGACTCCGACCAGACGCCGAACTTCTACCGTCACCCGGCGCCTGCGCCCGCCGGCCAGGCATCGGACAGCTTCCGTGATCTGTCCCCGCGCGCCGGCGAGGCGGGTGCGCTGTGCCGCCGAGACGGGGAACATGCCCCGCACCTCCGGGTGCTCGAGGAACAGGTCAGGATTGAAGAACACTGGTAGCCGTCACTTGCAGCGCAAGTCTCATGCAAATTGCATAACGAGACATCCGTCAGTTGACGTATATCTGAACCCTGGCCACGGCTGACGCACCCCGGCGGGGCCTGGCAGGGGTTGCCGCCGCCAGTCGCGATGTGTGTGCTACCCGGCGCGTCCGGAATCGGCAGGCGCTGGCTTGCGCTGCCGGGCCGCGTAGACCACTGCGGTGCCGAACATCAGCACGAGCAGCCCGTAGATTCCCATCGGGGCCGATGCCGCCGCGCCGAACGCGCTCGCCGCGATGCCCGCGGCGATGGCGAAGTCCCGCATCGCGGTCGGCAGCACGATGGCTGTGCGCTGTGCTGGTGACGCGCCGATCGCCAGCAGCCAGCCCAGGATCACGCCCCCGGCGAGGTAGGCCAGGAGCGCCAGCAGGATGCGGGCGTCGCCCGCGCTCGGGCGGATCTGGCTCGCGACCTCCCACAGCAGCACCAGCAGGCTGGCCGATCCCAGCACCCGGGTGACCGGCTGGTCGCGCCCGCGGAACGGATCGAGGGACCGCAGCGTGGATCCGGCGATCAGCGGGAGAGCAACCACCAGGGCCAGGATGAACAGCAGCCCGAGCTCAGACGCGGAGGAGTGCGCGCCCGCGATGCTGAGGATGGGGCCGGCCAGCAGCACCGTCAGGATCGTGGACGCGGCGAGGAGACCGCCGGCCAGGGCGGCCTCGCCGCCGGCCAGACCGGTCATGGCGACCGACGCGACCTCGGCGGGCGCGATGCCTGCCGACAGGATGCCCCCACGCAGGGCCACGCCGCTGACGAGGTGGCTGGCCAGCCAGGCGAGCACGGGCAGGGCGACGGTGCTGGCCGCCAGCACGACGGCCAGACGGCGGCCCGCCGTCCGGATGGCGCCCATCTCGCTGAAGGTCATGGCCGCGCCGGTGGAGAACACCAGGACCGCGAGCGTGATCAGGATGGCGCCCGCGGCATCGGCGCGGCGCCCCGGCCCCGGGACGCTGATGCCCAGGGCCGCCGAAATCAGCACCAGGACCAGCAGATACCGGTCGAGAAAGCCGGCCAGACCGGGCAGCGAGGGCCGCTGGCCAGGCCGTGCGACCGTAAGCTTCACAGCATCACCATCTCAGCCGGGAGGTCTCGTGGAGAGGCGCGATGATCTCGGCCATCCGGTCCAGCTCAAGGGGGCGGCGCGGCGGGTGGTGTCCCTGGTGCCGTCGCTGACCGAGTCGGTGGCCGCGACGCGCCCCGAGGCGCTGGCCGGCGCGACCGACTGGTGCACCCACCCGGCGGACCTGGACGTGCCGCGCGTGCGCGGGACGAAGAACCCCGATCTGGCCGCCATCGAGGCCCTGCGGCCCGACGTCGTGCTGGTCAACCAGGAGGAGAACCGGCGCATCGACGTCGAGCGCCTCCGCGCGGCCGGGGTCCCCGTCTGGGTGACGGTCATCCAGACCGTGGACCAGGCGATGGCCTCGCTGCGGCGGATGTTCGGTGCGCTGGGCTGGCCGGTGCCGGAGTGGCTGGAGGCGGCCGGACGGGAATGGAGCGAGCCCGCTCCCGGCACAGACGTCCGCGCCGCCATCCCGATCTGGCGGGACCCGTGGATGGCGGTCGGGTCCGCCACCTTCACCGGCGACGTCGCCGCGCGGCTCGGGCTGGCGAATGTCTACGGCGACGATCCCGGCCGCTACCCGCACATCGACCTGGACGACCTGGCCGCCCGGGCGCCGGACCTTATCGTGCTGCCGGACGAGCCGTATCCCTTCCACGAGGGGGACGGGCCGGAGATGTTCCCCCGGCAGCGCGTCGCCCTGGTCGAGGGGCGCAGCCTGACCTGGTACGGCCCGTCCCTCGTCACCGCCCGGTCCGTGCTGCGGTCCCAGCTGGAGGCGGCCCGGCCCGCGCTATCCGGATAGGTGATGCCGGGACCGCCATCGTGGCGACAAGGCACCCCAGACCCAGGTCACCGCACATCCATGACCTGGGCGGGCCGTTCCGGTGCGGTCAGCCGTGAGAAGCGCATGGCTCCGTCGTCGATCCGGCCGTGCCGGAGCTTGAGCACATCGTTCAGGTAGCTCATGCCGAGCCGCCACGGCGCCCGCGAGCCCGCCTTCGGGAACTGATCGATGGCGCGGAGCACGTATCCGGCCTGGAAATCGAGCAGCGGCCGGTCGGTGACGTGCGGGTCGTCGTTGACCGGAACGCACTGGTCATAGCCGCGGGAATCCATGTGCGCGAGCAGCCGGCAGACGAACTCGCTCACCAGGTCGGCCTTGAGCGTCCACGACGCGTTGGTGTAGCCGATGGTGAACGCGAAGTTCGGCACGCCGCTCAGCATCATGCCCTTGTAGGCCATCGTGTCCGGGAGCCGGATGTCGCGTCCGTCGACGGCCAGCTGGATGCCGCCCAGGGCGAGCAGTTGCAGGCCGGTCGCGGTCACCACGATGTCGGCCGCGAGCTCCTGGCCGGACTCCAGCCGCACGCCACGGGCGGTGAAGGTCTCGATCCGGCCGGTGGCCACCGAGGCCCGCTGGTCGCGGATGGCGCGGAACAGGTCGCCGTCGGGCACCAGGCACAGCCGCTGGTCCCACGGATCGTACGCGGGCTTGAAGTGCGTGTCGACGTCGTACCCGGGCGGCAGTTGCCTGATCGTCATGTTGCGGATCCAGTTGCGCATCATCTGCGGCCGTCGCTGGCTGAGCTGATAGATCAGCGTGGTGACCAGCACGTTCTTCCAGCGCGTGAGCGGGTAGGCGCGCCGCACGCCGAACAGCTTGCGGAACCGGGCGTCGATCGGATCCTCGGTGGGCAGGCTGATGATGTAGGTCGGCGAGCGCTGCAGCATCGTCACGTGCCCCGCGGTCTCCGCCATCGCCGGCACCAGCGTCACCGCGGTCGCGCCGCTGCCGATCACGACCACCCGCTGGCCGGTGTAGTCCAGATCCTCGGGCCATTGCTGCGGATGCACCACCTGGCCGCGGAAGTTGCCGATTCCCGGCAGGTCCGCCTGGTAGCCGCGGTCGTAACGGTAGTACCCGCTGCATATCAGCAGGAAGCTGCACGTCAGCTGCACGGTCTCGGCGCCGTGGGTAGCCTGTACCGTCCACCGCGCGTCGGTGCTGGACCACGACGCCCGGGTCACCCGGTGCTGGTAGCGGATGCGGGAGTCGATCCCCGCGTCGGCGGCGGTGTCGCGGACGTAGCGGAGGATCGAGGGGCCGTCCGCGATGGCCTTGGCCGCCGTCCACGGGCGGAACCGGTATCCCAGTGTCTGCATGTCCGAGTCCGAGCGCACGCCCGGGTACCGGAACAGGTCCCAGGTGCCGCCGATGGCGTCCCGGGCCTCCAGGATGACGTAGCTCCGGCCCGGGAACGTCGCCTGCAGGTGGTGCGCGGCGCCGATCCCGGACAGTCCCGCCCCGACGATCAGCACGTCGACGTGCTCGCTCACCGCCGCACCGCCGGGTCCTGCGTTTCTGCCTGCGGTGCTCTCTGCTGCGGTCCCGCCGGGCGCGACCGCAGCCGCTTCTCCGCCTGGGCGATGATGTCGAAGTAGTGCACCGGCGCGAGACGGGCCAGGGCGTCGAGGGCGTAGGCGTCCGGCCCGACCAGGATGCGCGCCTTGCCCCGCTCGATGCCGCGGCAGATGATCTCCGCCGCCTTCTCCGGTGAGGTCATGGTGATCGCCTCGAACTCGGCCGCCATCTGTTCATGGCTGCGGCCGCGGCCCTCCGGATCGGAGCGTATCCGGGCGTTGCGGGCGATGTTCGTCCGGATGCCGCCGGGGTGGACGGTGACTGCGGACACCCCGCTGCCGCGCAGTTCCTGCCGCAGCGCATCGGTGAAACCGCGGACGGCGAATTTCGAGGCGCAGTAGGCACTCTGGTACGGCATGCCCAGCAGGCCAAAGACGCTGGACGTGTTGACGATGACACCCGCGTCCTGCTCGGTGAGGATCGGCAGGAAAGCGCGGGTGCCGTTGACCACGCCCCCGAAGTTGATCCGCCGCAGCCACTCGTCGTCGTTCGGGTCCGCGCCGAGCACGGACGAGGTGACCGCGACACCGGCGTTGTTGAACACGGCGGCCAGCGGCGCGGTGAGCCACTCGCGCACCTCCGCCGCGAAGCGGAGCACGTCCCCGGGGTCGGCGACGTCGAGCATCCGGGTCAGCGCCGGTCCCGGCAGGGACCGGGCCACATCTTCCAGGCCGGCCTGGTTGATGTCGGCGATCGCCACCGGGGAACCAGCCCGGGACAGCCGCTGGGCCAGGCTCCGGCCGATACCCGAGGCGGCACCGGTGATCACCACGGGGCGGCCGGTGATCGTCTGGCGTTGTCGGGGCATCGGATCTCCTTCCCGGGCGCGCGGACGCCGATCCTACGCGCCAGTAACCTAACGAAGGTACGCCGGCGTACCGCAGCCCGTCGAGAGCAGGCTACCGAGCGGCGCCCCGCCGGTCAGCTGCCGGTGAGCCAGAGAAAGCCCCACACCGGCAGCACGATCCGGCCCGCTTCGATGACGAGTTCCCCGGCCGTGGGGTGGGCGTGCCGCGGCGCGTGCAGGCCGGCCTGGTCGATGATCCCGGCGTCGACCGACTGACTGACGTCGCTGAAGCTGGTCAGCGCCAGGAACGGGGCGCTGCGCGGGTGGGCCCAGCGGCAGGCCGTCAGCGCCTCAGGCGCTTACGGCGCTGTGATCTGGCCGTCTTCCAGGATCAGCACCGAGTCGGCTATGTCGATCAGGTTCGGGTCGTGGGTGGCCACCAGGGCGGTCACTCCCTCGGACTGCACCACGACCCGCAGCAGCCGCATGATCTGCTTGGCCGTCTCCGAGTCCAGCTGCCCGGTGGGCTCGTCGGCGAGCAGCAGTTCCGGGCGGCCGGCCAGCGCCCGGGCGATCGCGACCCGCTGCTGCTGGCCGCCGGACAGCTCGCCCGGCCGCTGCTTCGCGTGCCCGCCGAGGCCCACGATGTCGAGCATGAGCCGGACCCGTTCCTCGCGTTCGGCTGGCGGCGTCCCGGTGATCCGCAGCGGGACGCCGACGTTCTCCGCCGCCGACAGGATCGGGATCAGGCCGAACGACTGGAAAATGAAGGCCACGGACGTGCGGCGGAGCGCCATCCGTTCCCGTTCGGACATCGCGGTCACGTCGCGCCCGGCCACCTGGACGCGGCCGCTGTCCGGCCGGTCGAGGCCGCCCACGATGTTGAGCAGCGTGGTTTTGCCCGATCCGGACCGGCCCCGCAGGGCCACGAGCTGGCCAGGCCGGCACGGTGAACGAGACGCCCCGCAGCGCCCGGGTGGCAGTGTGCTCGCGGCCGAACGTCCGCGTCACCCCGTCGACGGTCACCATGTCCCGCGCCTCGCGCGGCGCTCCGCCCGGAACGGGCGCCGCGGCCGGGGCGCTCAGCGGGACTCCCGGTCGTCCGGCCAGACCCCGATATGGTCGGGTTCGGGCTTCAGCCGGACCAGGCCGCGCATGGCCAGCGGCTCGGTCATCTCCCGGGGCAGCTGCAGCCGCCCGGCGCGGTCCAGGACCGCGTACTCCACCGCGTGGTGGGCCTCGCCGCCGTCGCCCGCGGTGGCCTGGCGCAGCGTTTCGGTGCTGGTGCGGCCGTCCCGGATCGCGATGACCCGGCGGACGACGGAGGACACGGCGGTGTCGTGCGTCACGATCAGCACGGTGACACCGAGGTCCGCGTTGGCCTGCTGCAGGGCACCGAACACCTCGGCGGCGGTGGCCGTGTCGAGCTCGCCGGTGGGCTCGTCGGCCAGCAGCACCTCGGGTTCGTTGGCCAGCGCGACGGCGATGGCGGCCCGCTGCTGCTCGCCCCCGGACATCTGGTCGGCAGGCGGTCCAGGCAATGCCCGAGCCCGAGCAGGTCCAGCAGGTCCGCGGACCGGGCGCGGCGCTGCCGACCGGGCAGGCCCGCCAGCCGCATCGGCAGGTCGACGTTCTGCCGGGCGGTCAGGTACGGCAGCAGGTTGCGCGCGGTCTGCTGCCAGATGAACCCGACCACCCGGCGCCGGTAGGCCAGCCGCTGCCGCGTGTCCATGGCCGCCAGGTCGTGGCCGGCCACCCGGACCGAGCCCGCGGTGGGGCGGTCGAGCCCGGCGAGAATATTCATCAGGGTGGACTTTCCGCTGCCGGACGCGCCCACCAGCGCGGCCAGCTCGCTCCGGCCGACCAGCAGGTCGAGACCCTGCAGGGCCTGCACCTCGATCCCGCCGGGCGCGATGTAGATCCGCACCAGGCGGTCACAGACGATCAGCGAGTCCGCGCCGAAGTCCCGGTGCTGCCGCGCGGCTTCCGCGCCCAGGTCCGTCAGGCTGCTGGCCATGGCCGTCCTTTCCTCCGTTTCAGTGTGCCCGCAGCAGGCGGGTGACACCACGACGGCGCCGGGCTCCGCTCTCCGCCGCCAGGGCGGCCGCGGTGAGCACGACGACGGCCCCGACCGGCAGGCCGAGCGCCAGCCAGTCGGGCCGCAGCAGGACCGGTGTGCCGCTTCCGGTGAATACGGACAGGTCGAGGGCAGGCCCGGTCAGGCCGGGAAGGATCAGGGCGCATACCAGCGCGGCCGCGGCCGCGGCGAGCACCGCCGGCATGGCCTCGGTGACGAGGAGCCGGAGCGGCTTCTCGTGGCCCATGGTGGTCATCCGGGCCAGTGTCAGCTCCCGCTCGGCGGACCCCAGCGCCAGCCCGATGACCAGGGTGCACAGGCCGAGGCCGGCCGCGGTGAGCAGGGTGAGCAGCATGATGAGGCCAGCGCCGTGCTGCAGCGGAGCGCTGGCCAGGGCGGCCAGGGCCGCCGAGCGGAAGGTAACGCTCGTGCCCGGCAGCACCTCCGCGACCACCGCCGAAAGGCGGGCCTGGTCGATCCCGGATCCGGTCAGCAGCAGCAGCTGGGGGGCGGGCTGGCCGTCCGGTCCGGGAAGGCTCCGCATGGCCATGACGACCCAGGCGCGGCAGGCCTGGGCAGGCGTGCCGCTCAGCCGCCCCGCGACCCGCACGCTGATCGGGCCCATCGCCGATGGCGCGGTCAGCCGGGAGACGCCATCGCCGAGGATCGCGGCCGCGGCGGCCGAGGCGACGACCGGTATCGGGCCCCGGGCGGAGGCAGGCGCCGGGCCAGGCGATCACCGATGCGGGGAAGCGCGGGAACGGGGTGCTGGCGACCAGCGCGGCGTACCGGGACGGGTCCACGGCCAGCACCGTCAGTGCCTGTCCGCCGGGCGCGGACCAGGACGTCTGCCAGACCGTGGCCGACCGCCGCACGCCCGGGACCGCGGTGATCGCTTTCTGCGCGGCGGGTGTCACCGGGCGGCTGACGATGCCGGGCCCGGCGGCGGTCCCCGTGTTGACAACCACGTCCGCCCCGGTGACCTGCCAGGAGGCGGCCGCCTCGCCCCGGGCCACGGCGTCCCGGACCATGCCGGCGAACGCGGCCACACTGAGCCCCAGGACGAGCGCGAACACCGGCAAGACCCCGGTCAGCGAGGTCCGGGACGCCCGGGCCAGCGCGACGAAGCCGGTGGCGCCGGCCGCACGGGCGGACAGCCGCAGTAGTCCCCTGATGGCCAGCGGATAAAGCCGCAGCACGATCACGACGACGGGGACGGCGACGAGCACCGGCGTGGCCGCCACGAGCAGGTCGGGGCGGCCGGCCGCGGGCACGCCCTGGCCGCGCACGACGATGAGGGCCGCCACGGCGGCCGCGCACGCTGTCGCCTCGCCCACCCAGCGGCGCAGCGAGGCGCGCCGGGATCCGGTCGTCTCCGTCGTGGTCACCTGGGCGGGGTTGCTGGCCGGGGCCGGTCTGCGGTGCCGCCACGCGGCCGTCAGCGGCGGCCCTGCCAGCGCGGTCGCCAGGATCAGGCCCGCCAGAGCCCAGCCCAGGCTGGACGAGGCGTCCCGGCTTTCTGCGGCCAGGGCCAGCGCCGCACCGGCCACCGCGGCCGGCCAGGCCACGGCCGCGGTGCTGCACAGCATCAGCGCCGCGACCTGGCGGAGCGAGCCACCGCGGGCGCGGACCATGGCGAGTTCACCGGCCCGGCGCACGGCGATCATCCGCGCCGCGACCGCGATGACGGCCGCGCCGGTCACGATCAGGCTGACCATGAGCAGCAGCAGGACCGTCTCGATCGCCGCCCGGGTGCCCAGGAATGTGGCCAGGAACGTGGAAAGTCCCGAGGAGACCGTCACTGCTGTGGCGGCCGGGCTGAGGTCGCCCATGGCGGGCGCAGCCACCGAAAAATGGTTGAGCGTGTTGTCTATGACCTGCGCCTGGCTAGCCCGAATCTGGCCAGTGGCAAGCGGGAACTCCCACTGGACGTCCGGGTTCGAGGAGCTGAGCAGCGCCTGCATGGCCACCAGCTCGCCCGGGTCGGCGAACACCGCTCCCTCCCAGTAGGCGGGCTTGTTCGCAGGGGTGTTGAGCCCGGGTATCCCGGCCGACAGATCGGTGTTCCAGAACGTCGAGGCCGGGTCGCGAACGCGCAGGATCGCGGTGACGTCCAGCGTCAGCGCGCCGTATGGGCTGCTGAGCTGCAGGCGGGAGCCCGGATGCAGGCCGAACCGGCTGGCGGTCTGCGCCGTCACCGCCACTCCCAGCGCCTGGCCGCCCGCGCCGCCGCTCGTCAGCCGCCCGGCGGTGACCTGTGCGTGCGCGGGCAATGGATCCCGGTAGAGCACTTCGATCTTGGGGCCGGTCCCGGCCTGCGCGCTGGATGCGGCGCCCGCGGTGACCGGCAACGGGGCCGCCGACAGACCCGACCAGTCGCCGGCGCCGACGGGGAGCGAGGCGGCGGCGAAGTCGCTCGCGAGCGCCTGGCGCGCGCTGGCCAGCTGTCCCCGGGACAGGTACACGGCCCCGGTCGGGTTGGCGAACACCTGGCTTGTAATGCCGTCCCAGGTCGAGGTCACGCTGATGGCCGTGGCCGTGGCCTTCTCCCCGGCCAGCTCGCTGCGCAGCGCCTGGGTCTGCGTGCGCTGGCTTTGCGCGGGGCCGGCCAGCGCGGCGAACACGCACACGCATACGAGCAGGGCCAGCGCGATCATGGCCGCCCCGGCCGAGCCCGCCAGCGTCCCGGCGATCCGCCTCATGCCGCCCGCCTCATGCCGCCCCCCTCATGTCGCCTCCGCCGTGCGCAGGGCGGCGGCGGGATCCGGCCGCCGGGCCATCGCCAGCGCCGCCACCAGGACCGGGATGACGGCGACGGCCACGGCCAGCGCGGCCGTCTGAGCCCAGCCGAACTGGACGAGGACCGGCGGTACCGGCGCCGTGGCGGCCGTGGTCAGGGTGATGGCGGGCACGAGCAGTTCGGCCAGCACGGCGCCGAGCGCCAGGCCGGCCAGCGCGGACGGCACGCTGAGCATGAGCTTTTCCAGGCTCAGCTGGCGGGCGGCGGCGCCCGGGGGCACGCCGAGCGCGGCCAGCAGCGCGTTCTCCGGCCGCCGGAGCCGGACACTGGCCGCGATGCTCACGCAGAACCCGGTGATGGCCAGTACCGCGGCGGCCAGGACCACGACCAGGAGCGCGTCCCGCGGAACGGCCGACACCGGGTCGTCCCGCAGCGCGGCCGCCAGCCCCGCCGAACTGGTCACGGTCACATCCGAGGGCAGGTTCCCGGCCAGTCCCGCCGGGACCTCCCCGCCCGCGGTGGCCAGCCACCATTGCGACGGCTGCGCCAGGGTCCCGGTCTCGCGGGCCAGGATGTTCTGGACGGTGGCCAGGTCCACGATGAGGGCGTCCGCGCCGGCCCCGACGGTGGGGAACGTCGCCACCGCCGCGACGATCCTGGCGCTGATCGTCGCACCGCCCACCGCCGCCTGGACGTTTGACCCGACGCTGGCGCTGTTCGCGGTCAGGAAGCTCTGCGTCGCGATGGCCGGAACGGCCGCGGAGACGGGCGCGACCGCGGTCAGGGACACCTGCCCGGTGACGGGAAGCGGCGGCACGCCCGGGATCCCGCTGGCGGCCTGACCGTAGCCGGGGTCGAATGTCACCACCCGCGACCCGCTGGCGGTGGCCGGCCCGGTACTGCCCGCCCCGGCAGCGGGCAGCGCGGACGGCCCGCTGGGTCCCGGGAAGGTGGCGCGGACACCGGACAGCTCCGGCGACGACGCGGCCGCCTGCCAGGTCTTCAGCGCCGACCCGGGCAACGGGGCCGTGCCCGGCCCGCCGCTCAGGCGGTCCACGGTGAGCGCGGCGGGAACGGTGGCACGCGCCGCGGGCAGCGTGTAGGACGCGGTGATCGCGGTCAGCCGGATCGGGTAGATCGCGGTCCCGCCGGGGATGCCGGCGGTCAGGACGTGCGGCCGGCCATCGTCGGGCAGCGTGCCGGCCGGCAGCTGGTAGGCGTCGCCATCGGCGTCCTCGGCCGTAAGGGTGACGATGACCGGCGCGAGCGGCAGCGAGGCGGGGCCGGCCCGGGCGGTCAGCCGGATCTGCGCCGGCTCACCCGGCAGCGTGATCCCCGGGAGCCGGGCCGGCCGGGACAATCCGGGCGAACAGCCGGTCCGCCGGCAGCGGTGACTGGTCGGGGCGCAGCAGCGCGACCGCCGCGGCCTGCCCGGCGTCGATGGCCAGCGTCTCCCCGCCGGCCGTGGGGGCCGCGAACGCCGCGACCGGCATGGCGTGCCGGACGCCGGGCAGGCGGCTGATGGTCCCGGCCTGCCCGGCGGTCAGCGGCCCGGCCGAGGTGACCCGTACGTCCGCGCCCGCGGTGAACGCGGCCTGATCCTGATTGGAGCGGATTCCGCTCTGCCGCTGGGCGAGCACCAGGGTGCCGGTCGCGACCGCCAGCACGACGAGCAGGGCGGCGGTTCCCTGGCGGACCGGCTGCCGGCTGATCTGCCAGCTGGCCAGGGCGGCGGTCAGCCGGCGTCCGCGGGCCGCCAGCCAGTCTCCGGCCCGGCCCGCGGCCGGCAGCAGCCGCAGAGCGGCAATGCCTCCGCCCGCCAGCGCCAGGGCGGGCGCGGCCACCAGGACGGGGTCGACGCCGTGACCGGCCGCGGCGGTCCCGCTGGACGGCACCGCGGAGTAGCGCCGCAGTTCCCAGCCGGCCAGCACAGCCAGCAGGATGAGGGCCACATCAGCGCCGGCCCGGGTAATCCCGGCGATGGCGGCCTGACGGCCCCGCCGCGCGCGGGCGGTACCGGGGGTCGCTGTCTGCAGGATGGGCACCAGCATGATCAGGAGCGCGCCGCCGGCGACCACGGCGGCGGCCGGCCATGCCGCCGCGAGCGCGGTGGTGGCCGGGGCGGAACCGGTCCGGGCGAGCCGTGCGGCCAGCCAGAGACCGCCCGCGCCGCCCGCTCCGGCCGCGATCACGCACAGCGGCAGCGCCTCGGCCAGGGCCAGCCCGGCGAGCTGCCGGCGGGTCGCGCCCCGCGCGGTCAGCATCGCGGACTCACCTTCCCGCTGGCCGGCCAGCAGCCGGGCCACTACCAGCAGGGCGGCAGCGGCGAGCAGGGCCACCAGGATGGCGCAGATGGCCAGCAGCGAGCGGGCCACGCTGAGATCATCCTGCGCGCCGGTGAGCACCGCGGGCAGGCTCGTGGCCAGCGACAGAGTGGACAGGTTGCTGGACTGGGGCAGTCCCTGGGCCAGTTGCGTGACGTTGGCCGCGACCTGGCCGAACTGGCCGTCCGGGATGCGCGCCACGTCCGGCTGGGCCACCCAGGAACTGGCGCTGACCGCCAGCGGGCCCGCGAAGGCGGCCGGGGGCACGGTGAGGGGGCCGTAGCTGGTGAATCCACCGGCCGTGCTGGAGCCGGTGAAGCCGATGTCGTTCAGGCCCCAGTACCCGGCGGCCGGCCCGGCCACCTGCCGTGGCCGGTACAGCCCGGTGACCACGAACGACACCGCCCGGCCGGAGATCTGGTCGCGCAGCCGCAGGCGGTCGCCGGCCCGCACGTGCAGCAGCGCCGCGGCCGTCTCCGGGAGCGCGGCCGGAATCGGCTGCCCAGGCCGGACCGCCCCTGGCCAGCGGCCGGACACCAGGACCGCGTGCGCCCTGATGCTGCTCAGCGCCGCGGCCTCGGCGATCGGCGTGTTACCGCCCGCGGCGGCCGCCGGGGTCGCTCCGGTTCCCCCGGCGAAACCCAGTGGATCGGACCGTTCCGCGCTGTCCAGGACGAATGGGCCTCCGTCCAGCGCGAACCGGATCTGCTGCCGGAGCAGCGAGGTGTACCCGGGGACCTGGCTGGCGTCCGCGCGGCCGCTGATGACCAGCGCGGTGCCGTTGGCGGCCGCCAGGCTGTGGCGCACCGCCCGCGGCAGGGACACGCTGCTGAAGACGGCGAACGTGGTGGCGAGCGCCGCTGCGACCAGTGTGGTAAGCGCCGCTGCGATGATCACTGGCCGCTGGGCGTTCATCCGCGGCACCGTCAGGGATTCCCGTGTGCGCGCCATCAGGACGGAAGGTTACGCCTGGAAATGACGCGAATGCATAACGAAATCAGGACCCGGCCATACGCGTGCATTTCTCCGCCGGGGCGTGGCCGCGGGTAGTATCCGGTGCCCATGGGCCCATCCGTCACGCTGACCGGCTGGGGCCGGATCGCGCCGTCATCGGCCGAGCTGGCCGAGCCATCCGCCCCGGGCGAAGCGGAGACGCTGCTCAAGGCGGCGGCCCCGTCCCGCGGGCTGATCGCGCGCGGTCTGGGCCGCAGCTACAACAACGCGGCCCAGTGCGCGGGCGGCGTGGTGGTCTCCACCGCCCGGCTCAACCGGATCAGCGAGCTGGACGCGGCCAGCGGCCTGGCGGTGTGCGAGGCCGGCGTCAGCCTGGAGCAGCTCATGGTCGCGGGACTGCCGTCCGGCTGGTTCGTCCCGGTCTCTCCCGGCACCCGCCAGGTCACCATCGGCGGGGCTATCGCGGCGGACGTGCACGGCAAGAACCACCACGTGGCCGGGAGCTTCGCCCGGCACGTGCGGTCCTTCGACCTGCTGCTGCCCAGCGGTGAGCTGCGCACCGTCACCAGCGAGGGCGATCCGGCCCTGTTCTGGGCGACGGCCGGCGGCATGGGCCTGACCGGCCTCATCCTGCGGGCGACGGTGCAGCTGAAGCGGGTGGCCACGTCCCGGATCCGGGTCGACACGGTGCGGACCGCGGACATCGACGAGACCATGGCCGTGCTGGCCGAGCACGACCGCCGCTACGGCTACACGGTGGCCTGGTCGGACAGCATGGCCCGGGGCGGGAGCCTCGGGCGTTCGGTGATCACCAGCGGGGACTTTGCTGACCTGGCCAACCTGCCGGCCGAGGGGAAGGCGGACCCGTTCGCGTTCCGCCCCGGCGCCCGCCTCGGTGCGCCGCGGGTGTTCCCGCCCGGGCTGATCAACCGCTACACGGTGGCCGCGGCCAACGAGGCGTACTACCGCAAGGCGCCGCGGCACCGCGAGGGGGAGCTGCAGACCATAGGGGCGTTCTTCCACCCGCTTGATGCCATCCGGAACTGGAACCGCGTCTACGGTCCGGGTGGGTTCCGGCAGTACCAGTATGTGGTCCCGTTCGGTCAGGAGGCCGTTGTCCGCCGCTCGTTCGAGCTGGTCAGCGCGGCGCGGGCGCCCTCGTTCGTGACCGTGCTCAAGCGTTTCGGCGAGGGGGACGCGGGCCTGCTGTCGTTCCCCACGGCTGGCTGGACCTTGGCCCTGGACTTCCCGGCGCGCACGCCTGGGCTGGGGCCGCTGCTGGACCGGCTCGACCAGCTCGTCCTCGGCGCGGGAGGACGCGTCTACCTGGCCAAGGACTCGCGGGTACCGCCCGGTGTGCTGGCCGAGATGTACCCCCGGCTGCCGGAGTTCCGGGAATTGCGCGCCGAGCTGGACCCGAATGGGCTGTTCGCCTCCGACCTGTCCCGCCGTCTCGGCCTCTGACGCCAGGTCACACCGGGACGACGGCCGGGCACCCGGGACGCTGGCGGGCCGCCGCCCGGCCCGGTGGCCGTGACCGATGTCTCCCCGTTTGCCGCCGGGGGCTCCGGAGGCGGCGTGCTAAGCATTAATGGTGATGATGCAGCTACGGCAGGACGACCCGGAGGCGGACTGGACGATTCCCGGGGTGTACGACGTGGGCGCGGGCGTGTACCGGATCCCGCTGCCGCTGCCGCAGGATGGGCTGCGCGCGGTCAACGTCTACGCGGTGCGCGACAGTGACGGGCTGGTCCTGGTCGATTCCGGCTGGGCGATCACCGAGACGCGGGACCTGCTCGAGCAGGCGGTCAAGCTGCTGGACGCGAGCCTGGCGGCCGTCCGCCGGTTCCTGGTCACGCACGTCCACCGGGACCACTACACGCTGGCCGTGACGCTGCGCCGCGAGTTCGGCATGCGGATCAGCCTGGGCCGCGCCGAGGCGGGCACGCTGCGGATCGCGCGGGACCCGTCGTCCGACCCCTGGATCGGCCTGGTGACTCAGCTGCGCCGGGGCGGCGCCGGGGACCTTTGCCGCGAGGTGCTCACCATGCCCGCCGAGCACGACGTCACCGACTGGGAAGATCCGGACGACTGGTTCAGCGCGCAGGAAGAGATCGCCGTCGGGACCGGGAGCTGGCAGGTGCACCCGACCCCCGGGCATACCCGCGGCCACGTGGTGTTCGTCGACCCGGCCCGCGACGTCATGTTCGCCGGCGACCACGTACTGCCGCAGATCACGCCGTCGATCGGGTTCGAGCAGCGGGCTGCCGGGCTGCCGCTGCGCGACTACCTCGACTCGCTGAAGCTCGTCCGCGGGCTGCCCGACCGTCGCCTGCTGCCCGCCCACGGCCCGGTCGCGCCGAGCGTGCACGCCCGGATCGACGAGCTGATCGAGCACCACGATACGCGGCTGCGCCTGATCGACGAGACGATCGGAGCGGGCGCGCACACGGCCAGCGAAGCGGCCCGGCGGATGCTGTGGACCCGGCGGGGCCGCGCGTTCACGGAGCTGGACCTGCTGGGCCGCTGCCTCGCGGTGACCGAGACGATGGCCCACCTCGACGTCCTGGTGCAGGCGGGACGGCTGTCACGATCCGAGGTCGATGGTGTCGCCTACTACGCCTGCGCCTAACCCTGATCCGGCAGAGCCCGCGCCCGCCCTGTCGCGGCGGCACGCGGCGGGAGCGCCGAGCGCCGGCGGCCTGCTGTTCACGCTGCTTGGCGAGTTCGTGCTGACCGGAGACGGGACGGCGTGGACGTCCGCCGTTCTCGCGGTCTTCACCCGGCTCGGTATCGAGGAGAAGGCGACCCGCCAGGCGCTGATGCGCACGGCCGCCGCGGGCTGGCTGGACGCGGAAAAGGCCTGCCGCCGGACCCGGTGGCGGCTGACCGGTAACGCGCGCCGCCTGCTCACCGACGGCGCGGAGCGCATCTACTCCTTCACCGGACCCGCGCCGGACTGGGACGGCCGCTGGCTGCTGGTGTCCGCGCGCATCCCGGACAGCGACCGGCGGGCCCGGCATGTGCTGCGCACCCGGCTCAGCTGGGCCGGGTTCGGGTCGCTGGGGCCCGGACTGTGGATCAGCCCGCACCCGGACCGCGAGGCCGAGGCGACCCAGGTGCTGCGCGAGGCGGGGGTCGCGGACGGTGCCCAGCTGTTCGTGGCGCTCCGGTCCGGCCTGGCCGACGTCCGGAGCATGGTGGCCACGGCCTGGGACCTGGCCGCGGTCGAGGAACAGTACGAGCAGTTCATCGAGGAGTTCCGGGCCCGCGCCCCGGAGGACGTGCTGGCCCGGCAGATCGAGCTGGTGCACGCCTGGCGCCGGTTCCCCGCCATCGATCCAGCCCTGCCCCGGGAACTGCTGCCCGCCCGCTGGAGCGGGCTGACGGCGGCGCGCCTGTTCGCAGACCGGCATCAGCGCTGGTCGCCCGACGCGCAGCGGGAGTGGAAACGCCTGAACGGCACCGATTAACCGGCTGGGCACGCCCCTGCTGGAGTACCTCTGCGACCGTCAGAGCGGTCTCGCGACGGGCCGTGACCGGTGCCGCCAGCCACGGGCATCCGCCCCGGCCGGCCACCAAACCCGCACCCACCACCACCGGCATGCCTGCCTGGCTGACCCTCCTGCTGCTGGCCGTCGGCCTGCTCATCGGGCTGGTGTTCCTCACCGAGGCCGCGCTGGCCATCCGCCGCCACCGGCAACAAGCCGCGCTCGCCCGCACCGTCCAGCTCCGCCAGGCCGAGACCGCCGCGGGTCCGGCCGCCGCGGGTCCGGCCTCCACCGGACCCGGTTCCACGGATCCAGGCTCCGCGCGGCCCGGCGCGGAGCAAGCGCACATCGTGCTGGCCGACCACGATCGGGTCGTCGTGACGCGCAACAAGCACGACGACACGATCTGCGTGCTGCGGCCACCCGGCGAGGACCCGGAGGACCCGATGGCGATCCTGCGGGTCGCCCGCCTCGTGCTGCCCGAAGAACCGTACGGAGAACTGGCCAGGCAGCTCAAAGTGTCGGCCGGCTGGCCGATGACATGAAGGAAAGAGGAGCTAATCGCGGGGTGCACCGGGGCAGCCGTACCAATTAGCCCCGGGCCGCTGGGGATGGGTGCACTGCCCCGGGACTGTGCATGTTCACGGTCCCGGGGAAAGGGCTACTGCGCCGAATCCGGCGCTGCGGGCGAATCCGGCGCCGCGCGCTTTCGCAGCGATTCGACGAGCGCGGCCACATGCCGCCGGTCGTCGGCGGTCAGCTCGTCGATGCTGGCGATCAGCAGGTCCCGCTCCGGATCGGCAGGCTGCTCCCGCTCGGCTGGGGCGTCGGTGTCGTAGTAGTGCAGTCCGGTGGCCGCGGCGGCGGCGGCGCGGACGGCGGAGACCGGCAGGTCGAGGCCGGTGGCGAGGCCATCGATCGTGGCCGGGCGTGGCGGCCGGGCCAGGTTGCGCGTCGTTGCGAGCGTGTAGACGGTGGACCGGGGCAGCCCGCCGCGGCGGGCCACCTCCCCGTAGGACCAGCTGCATTCGCGCAGCCGCTGCTGGATCAGCTGCTGGAGCGGATTGATGTCATGTCCGGGTGCTGCCGCGGCCGTGAGCGGCTGTTCTACGGTGGGATCCCGATCGTCCCCCATCGTCTGCGCCGCCATAGCCTGCCTAGCCGTCTCCGCCCGATGAGCCGCGGCTGCGATGCGCAGCCCTTGCCTTACCCTGGGGTAACTATTAATGTACGGTGGTAACCGAACAGTGCGCACGTCAAGGAGCGTACACCTGGTCCGTGGCCCGGCACCACAGAAGCTGCCGGGTGGTCCCCAGTGCGCAGACCGGGGACGTGGGCAAGCCCGATCTGCCTGACCAGGCAGATCCTCCCAAGGAGGCTCCATGTCCACTGTACCTGCCGTGACGATGCAGGACCTTGACCTCGAGCAGCCAGAACTGCTCCCGAGCCGGGAAACTCTGTGGTGCCACTCAGGCGTCAGCAATTCGTTCAACCACCAGGTTGCCATCCTGAGCGGTAACAACGTCCTGAGCGGTAACAATATCGCCCTGTTCGCCGGCAGCCAGTCCTCCAACACGTCCGCCGTCGGCAACTTCATCGGCTGATACCTGCCCGGCTAACGCCGAAGGCCTGCTGCGCAGCGGGAGGGGATTGCGCAGCAGCAGGGAGGGCCGCCCGAAACCCCCCGCCGGGCGGTCCTCCCGCTTTTGCGCCGCGGCTCCCCTGGGCCGCGCGCTCCCAGCCACTCCCCGTCCTCCCGGGGGAGCACGCGAAGGAGGAGCAGACCCATGAGCGTGGCCGCAGAGCATGGAATCACCGGGCGCGCCGCATCCACCACGCCCCCGGTGGATGCGGCGCCCGGATGCGGTCAGGTGCCACGGCTGGCCGAGGGGGTCGAGCTGCTCGGCGAGTACCAGAATTCCGGCTACAGCCAGCCGCCGTCGCTCATCCGGCGCCTCGACGGCCAGGTCATCCAGATGTCCCCGCTGCTGTACCGGGTGATCTGCTGGATCGACGGCTCCCGCGGGCCGGACGCCATCGCGGAGCGGGTCAGCGAGGACCTCGGCCGGTCACTGAACGCTGACCAGGTCCGTTATCTCATCACGGCGAAGCTGCTTCCCCTTGGCATCGTCGTCGTCGCCGAGGGCACCCCGGCGGCCGCGCCGAAAGCCGACCCGCTGCTCGCGCTCAGAGCGCGGGGTACGCTGCTGCCCGAACGCGCGGCCAACGTCGCCGGAACGCTCCTCCGGCCGCTGTTCCGGTGGCCTGTCGTGGTGGCCCTGGTCGGCCTCGGATACCTTCTGCTGTACCTGCCGCAAATCAATCGGGCGCTGTGGCTTGCCGACAGCCGGCAGGCGCACCTCGTCGCCGCCGCGCTCGCCGGTCACCGCCACGCGATGGCCGCGGTCGATATGGTCGGCGTCGCCCTGGTAGCCCTGTCGCTCGCCGGATCGATCTACATCGTGATGGGACTGGCACGGCGCCTCACCACCGTGGGCCTGCGCTGGTCCGCCGGACGTCCCGGCCGCCGTCTCCTGTTCGCCCTGGCCGGCCTGGCCTGCCTGGCGGCGCTCGCTGTGTTCTGGAACGCCCAGGGCCAGTTCCGGGGCTGGTAACCCGCGCTCCTGCCGATAACCCGCGCTCCTGCCGAGCCGGACAAGTCCCACGCAGGTCCGTTATTAAATATGCTACGGAACCTTGACGAAATCGCCGCGTAACGTAGAACATGAGGGGGAGACGGGCTCACGGGAGGACGATGATGACCAGGGTCGACTTCCAGGTACAGCCCTCGGGCTACAAGCACTGGCGACTGGCGCGAAAGGGCGCGGTCGCGACCCTGACCATGGACGTCGATGCCCACGGCGGCCTCGTACCGGGGTACGAGCTGAAGCTGAACTCCTACGACCTCGGCGTGGACATCGAGCTGTACGACGCGGTGCAGCGGCTCCGGTTCGAGCACCCCGAGGTCCGTACCGTCGTGCTGACCAGCGGCAAGGACAAGATCTTCTGTGCGGGCGCGAACATCCGCATGCTGGCCGCCTCCCCGCATCCGTGGAAGGTCAACTTCTGCAAGTTCACCAACGAGACCCGCAACGGGATCGAGGACGCGACGGCCAGCTCCGGCCAGACCTACCTGGCCGCGCTGAACGGGACCGCCTCCGGCGGCGGTTACGAGCTGGCGCTGGCGTGCGAGTACCTGATGCTCATCGACGACCGGTCCTCGGCCGTATCACTGCCGGAGCTGCCGCTGCTGGGGGTGCTGCCCGGGACCGGCGGGCTGACCCGGGTCGTGGACAAGCGGCACGTCCGCAGGGACCTCGCCGACTACTTCTCCACCCGGTCCGAGGGGGCCGGGGGCAAGAAAGCGGTCCAGTGGCGCCTGGTCGACGAGGCCGTGCCCCGGGCCAAGTGGGAAGAGACGGTCGCTGCCCGCGCCGCCGAGCTCGCGGAGCGGTCGCACCGCCCCGCGGGCGCGACCGGGATCGCGCTGACCCCGCTGGATAAGACCCGCACCGGGGACGAGATCTCCTACCGGCACGTGACCGCGCGGCTGGACCGTGAACGCGCCGTCGCGGAGATCACCGTGCGCGGCCCGGACGGGGACGCCCCCGGGAACGCCGCCGGGATCCACGCCCAGGGCGCGGACTTCTGGACCCTGGCCGTGACCCGCGAGCTGGACGACCTGATCCTCGACCTGCGCACCAACGAGCTCGAGATCGGCACCTGGGTACTGCGGACGTCCGGCGACGCGGCCCGCGTGCTGAGCTACGACCGGCTGCTGCTGGACCACCGCGACGACTGGCTGGCCAATGAGATCATCCACTACCTCAAGCGCACGCTGAAGCGCCTGGACGTGACCAGCCGCAGCATCCTCGCGCTGATCGAGCCAGGCAGCTGCTTCGCCGGCTCGCTGCTGGAGCTCGCGCTGGCCGCGGACCGCTCCTTCCAGCTGTCCGGCGTGTTCGAGGAGGTCGACCCGGATGCGGACCCGGCCACCATCGCCGTCGGGCCGATGAACACCGGGCCGCTGCCGATGGGCAACGGCCTGACCCGGCTGCAGACACGCTACTTCGGCGACGACGCCGGCCTGGCCGGGGTGGAGAAGCGCGCCGGGGAACCGCTGACCGCCGAGGACGCCGAGGGGCTCGGCCTGGTCACCTTCGCCCCCGACGACATCGACTGGGACGAGGAGGTCCGCATCGCGATCGAGGAGCGGGCCAGCTTCAGCCCCGACGCCCTGACCGGCCTGGAGGCGAACTACCGCTTCGCCGGGCCCGAGACCATGGAAACCAAGATCTTCGGCCGGCTGACCGCCTGGCAGAACTGGATTTTCTATCGGCCGAACGCCTCGGGCCCCGACGGTGCGCTGCGCCGGTACGGCACCGGGCAGCGCGCTGACTTCGATCGAAAGCGAGTCTGACCATCATGACCATGGCGCCCGACTACAGCGAGAAGATCCCGAATAACGTCAACCTGCGCGAGGACCGCCGCCTGCAGCGCGCCCTGGAGTCCTGGCAGCCCGACTTCCTGAACTGGTGGGAGTCGATGGGCCCGACGCTGCCCACCAAGGACGTGTACCTGCGCACCGCGGTCAACGTCGGCCGCGAAGGCTGGGCGCACTTCGGGCACGTGCCGATGAAGGACTACCGGTGGGGCGTCTTCCTGGCTGAGCGGGACAGCGACCGGCGGATCGCGTTCGGCCAGCACAAGGGCGAGCCGGCCTGGCAGAAGGTGCCCGGCGAGTACCGCGCCGACCTGCAGCGGCTGCTCGTCATCCAGGGCGACACCGAGCCGGCCAGTGTCGAGCAGCAGCGCAACCTCGGGGCCACCGCGCCCAGCCTGTACGACTTGCGCAACCTGTTCCAGGTCAACGTGGAGGAGGGGCGGCACCTGTGGGCGATGGTGTACCTCCTGCACGCCTACTTCGGCCGGGAGGGCCGGGAGGAGGCCGAGGAACTGCTGCACCGCAACTCCGGCAGCGAGGACTCCCCGCGCATCCTGGGCGCGTTCAACGAGGAGACCCCGGACTGGCTGTCGTTCTTCATGTTCACCTACTTCACCGACCGGGACGGCAAGTACCAGCTCGGCACGCTGAAGGAGAGCGCCTTCGACCCGCTGTCCCGGACGTGTGAATTCATGCTCAAGGAAGAGGCGCACCACATGATGGTCGGCACCACCGGGGTTGACCGGGTGGTGGGCCGCACGGCGCAGGTGATGACCGAGAACGACACTGACGACGTGGCCGCGCTCGGGGTCATCCCGCTGCCGGTGATCCAGAAGTACCTGAACTTCCACTACAGCGTGTCGCTCGACCTGTTCGGCGGGGAAACGTCCACGAACGTGGCGAACTACTACACCGCGGGCCTGAAGGGCCGCTGGATGGAAGAGCGGCGCAAGGACGACCACCGGCTGACCAGCGACTCGATCATGGTCGACGCGCTGACCGACGCCGGAAACGGTGAGCAGAGCATCGGCCAGACCGAGGTGTCCGCGCTCGTCGGCCTCAACACTGACCTGCGCCGCGAGTACATCTCCGACTGTGAGGGCGGGGTCAAGCGGTGGAACAAGATCCTGGCCGAAGCGGGCCTGCCGCAGCGGCTCAAGCTGCCGCACATCGCCTTCAACCGGCGGGTGGGGGCGTTCGCCGGGATCGAGGCCTCGCCCAGCGGGGAGAAGCTGACGCCCCAGGAGTGGGCGCAGCGCCGGGGCCAGTGGCTGCCCACCGACGTGGACAAGACACACGTCCACTCGCTCATGCAGCCGGTGCACGAGCGAGGTAAGATCGCGGCCTGGATCGCGCCGCCCCGCAACGGCATCAACGGCAAGCCGTTCGAGTACGACTACGTCCACCTCGCGTGACCGTTCCCGCGCAGAACCTCAACGAAGAAGCCCAGCCGAGGATCGGAGCGTCCGCAGATGGCGCAGCTGTTCAACGCATGTGAGTACCTGCTCGATCAGCGGCTGGCCGACGGGGATGGCCAGCGCCTGGCGCTGACCGGCGTGGCCGGGGACCTGACCTACGCCCAGCTGCACGACCAGGTCTGCCGGACCGCCGCCGGGCTGCGGGCGCTGGGCCTGCAGCCCGAGCAGCGCGTGCTAATGCTCATGGCGGACTCGCCGCAGTTCGTGGTGGTCTACCTGGCCACGATGCGGATGGGCGCCATCCCGGTCCCGGTCTCGACGATGGTGCATACCGACGGCGTGGCGGAACTGCTGAACGACTCGCGGGCCCGGTTCCTCGCCATCACCCGTGAGTTCGCCAGGACCGCCGTCGAGGCCGCCGCGGCCGCACCCGAACTGCAGGGGATCCTGGCGGACGAGGCGCCGCCGGCCGCGCCCGTCCCGGTGCACCTGCTCGGCGCGCTCGCCGCCGGGCCGTTCGCGGAGACGGTGTACCCGACGGTCGCGGACTCGCCCGCGTTCTGGCTGTACACCTCGGGGACGACCGGGAGGCCGAAGGCCGCGATGCACCGGCACGGAGCCATCCAGGTGGTGTGTGAGACCTACGGCACCCAGGTCCTCGGCATCCGGCCGGACGACCGGTGCCTGTCCGCGGCCAAGGCGTTCTTCGCCTACGGTCTCGGCAACTCGCTGCTGTTCCCCTTCTCGGCCGGGGCGGCCAGTGTGCTCGAACCGAGCCCGTCGCGGCCCGACGTCATCGCCGGCGCCGCGCAGAAGTACAGCGCGACGCTGTTCTTCGCGGGCCCGACGTTCTTCGCGAACATGCTCCGCGCCGAGCTGCCGCCGGACGCGATGGCCGGGGTCCGGCTGGCCGCCTCGGCCGGGGAGGCGCTGCCGGCCGCCCTGTACACGCGGTGGACGTCACACTTCGGCGCGGACATCCTGGACGGCATCGGCATGACCGAGATGCTGCACATCTTCCTGTCCAACCGCCCCGGCGCGGTCCGCGCGGGCACCACCGGCGTCGCTGTCCCCGGCTACGACCTGCGGCTGCTGGACGAGAGCGGGAACGAGGTGGAGCCGGGCACCCCGGGCACGCTGTTCGTCCGGGGCGCGTCCACGGCGACCGGCTACTGGTCCCGGTACGACACCTCCCGCCAGGTCTTCCAGGGCGAGTGGCTCCGTACCGGCGACACCTACGTGCAGGACGCCGACGGGTACTACGCCTGCCTTGGCCGGACCGGCGACATGCTCAAGGCTTCTGGTATCTGGGTGTCCCCGGCGGAGGTGGAGGCCCGGCTGCTCGTGCACCAGGCGGTGGCCCAGGCCGTGGTGGTCGCCGCCCCCGACGCCAATGGGCTGGAAAAGCCGGTCGCGTTCGTGATCCTGGAACCCTGCACCGCCGCGACCGAGGACGAGCTGATCGAGTTCTGCCGCCAGGCTCTGCCCTCGTTCAAGCGGCCGCGCAAAATCGTCTTCGTCTCCGGCTATCCCACCACGGCGACGGGCAAGATCCGCCGCGTCGAGCTGCGCCAGATGGCCGCCGCCGTGTTTGTGCCGAGCGACCCGCCCACCGAAGCCGTCTCACAGTAGGAGACGTGATGGTCCTGCACTGGACGAAGGAAGACACCCCCCGGTGGGACGCCGATAAGCAGCGGCTGTTCGGGCCGGAGGAGCTCGCCGCGGTCGGGATCACGGTCCCGCCGCCCGGGGCGGCCATCGCCGACGAGTGGTGGCGGGTCACCGATGACGACGGCACGGTGGCCGGCTACGGCTGGCTGGACAGCGAATGGGGCGACGCGGAGATCACCTTCGTGGTCGGCCGTTCCCGCCGCGGCGCCGGTATCGGCGGGTTCATCGTCGACCGGCTCGAGGATGAGGCCGCCGAGCGCGGGCTGAACTACATCTACAACGTCGTGCCCGCGACGCATCCGGACCCGGCCTGGATGACGCGCTGGCTGGAGTCACACGGGTTCGCCCCCGGCCACGGCGACCTGCGCCGCCAGGTCCGGCACGCCCGCTCGGCCACGTCCTGACGCCCCAGCCTGATGGTCCCAGCCTGATGGCCCAGCGTGACGGCCTGCTAAGTCCATGGTGGACAGGCAGCGGCGGATCTTGACGGCCGTGCGCGTCAGCGGGGGTGTAGCCCACCGCGAGCAGCCCGTCCTCCCGTGGCTCGGCCCACAGCTGGAAGCGGGTCAGGCTCAGCAGGCCGATCACCGGGTGCCGGAACCGCTTGGGCGTGTTGGTGTTCACGCCGACGTGGTGCTCCCGCCAGAGCCGGTCGAAGTCGGGGGAGGCCCGGCGCAGCCGCCCGAGCAGCTGCTGCCATTCGGGTTCGGTGACGTGCCGGGCCATCGCCGCGCGGAACTGGCTGACCAGGTTGGGCGCGTTCTCCTCCCACTCCAGCCACTGGCGGCGCCGGGCCGGGTCGGTGAAGTACAGCAGCAGCGCGTGGGTATGGTGAGCGCGTTGGATCGGGCACCCGTGTATCCAGAGCCGGTGGGGGCGGGCATCGGGGCGCCCGGCGCGTCACCAGGTAATTGGCTATTGGCCTATTGACAGGTGCAGCACTTTTTCAGGGGAATGTAATTGGCTGAATACAGCCTGCTGTCAGTGCCCTACGGGGAAAGGGCGCGTTATGCAGGAAACGAATGAGCTCACCGCGCTCAGCCGGGAGTTTGTGCAGGATCCCTGGCCCGTGTACCGGCGACTTCGCGCGGCCGGGCCCGTGCAGCGGGTTCTGGTCCCCGGCGGGATCCCGATGTGGCTGGTCACCTCCTACGCGGACGCCCGCACGTTGCTGGCCGATCCCCGGCTGAGCAAGGATCACGCGGGCGTGCGGGAGCTGTTCCCGCCGGGCGAAGCCGGCCCGTACAACTCACCGCTGGCCGCGCACATGCTGAATTCGGATCCGCCGGCCCATACCCGGCTGCGACGGCTCGTCAACCAGGCCCTGACCGCGCGCACGGTTTCCCGGCTGCGCCCGCGGATCGAGCACGTCGCCGACGAACTGCTCGCCGCCGCGCCGGCCGGGCCGCCCGTCGACCTGATCGAGGCGTATGCGGTGCCACTGGCCAGCACCGTGATCTGCGACCTGCTCGGGGTGCCGGCCGCCGACCGCAGCAACTTCCGGGCCTGGTCCAAGGCGTTCGTGTCGGCCGTACCGCCCCATGTGGTCCGGGACGCGGAGCGCAGTGTGATGGCGTACCTCACCGCGCTGACCGACGCCAAGCGGGTCACTCCCGCCGATGACCTGCTCTCCGATCTGGTGCACATCTCCGGCCAGCCTGGCCAGTTGTGGCCCGACGAGCTCGTCCGGATGGCGTTCCTCCTGCTGGTGGCCGGGTTCGAGACGACCGTGAGCCTCATCGGCAACGGCGTGCTGTCGCTGCTGCGCCATCCCGGCCAGCTGAGCCTGCTGCGATCCGATCCGCTGCTGCTCCCGGGCGCGATCGAGGAGTTCCTCCGCTACGAGGGGCCGCTGCACGTGGCCACCATGCGGTTCACGACCGAGCCGGTGCTGGTCGGGGACACGCAGATCCCGGCCGGCGCTCTCGTGCTGATCTCGCTGCTGGCCGCCAACCGGGACGAGGCCCGGTTCGCCGACCCGCACGTACTCGACATCACCCGGCAGGACCCCGGTCACCTGGCCTTCGGGCACGGCATCCACTACTGCGCGGGCGCGCCGCTGGCCCGGCTCGAGGGGCAGATCGCCATTGGCCGGCTGCTGAGCCGGTTCCCGGCGCTCGCTCTGCCCGGCCGCCCCGGTGAGTCGGCTGAGCCCGGTGAGCTGCACTGGCGGGGCAGCGTGCTCATGCACAGCCTGTCCTCGCTGCCCGTCCGCCTGGCCTAACGTCCGCGTGGCCCAACGTCCGGGCAGGACCACCGCAGCGTGACGGCGCGCCCGGCCGCCAGCGGGCCGACCTCGCCCGTGTCCCGGCTGAGTGCTATTCCGCGAATAGCACTATAAAAGTCAATATGAAATGCGTCACTGCCAGTTGCGCGAAAGGAGCGCTGGCTGCGTCCTGCGCACCGATTGCCGGCGGCGGGCTGGCTGCGGGCCGGCTACCGGCGGCGTGACCAGGCCATTGTCCAGGCCGACCTTGACGTCACTATTTGGTCCCGTGTCGGGGTGCTTGATGACCATCCACAGCGGAATCCCGCAAACGGCGAGAAAGAACAGGGCACAGAGCGGTATGTCTATCCAGAGCCAGGTCCCGGACATTTTCCCTCCTCAGTATCGAATACAGTTGTGCGCTCGGTGCGGCGCGCGCCCGACCGTTCGGGCGCATGAGTATCGATGCTGCGTGCAGGCGTTGATTGGGGCTGACCGTGGTGTGCTAAAGGGCCAGCTACCTCATCACAGCGAGATAACTCCATACCGGACACTAAAGCCGGCCCGCTTGAGATTTGGCTCTCAGAATTTTCTGTGCACCCTCATAATGTGCATGCCCCAGATGGGGCTAAATCGTGAGATTTTCGCCACATCGGCGGTCGCCGCGGCGCGGCGCGGTTATAGCCGCGGGAGAGTGGACAGGGTCTGCAGGCTGGGCAGTTTGGCCGCGGTGGCGGCGTCGGCGGGCGTGTAGCCGACCGCGACGAGACCGTCCTCTTGCGGCTCGGCCCACAGCTGGAACCGGGTCAGCCGCAGTGCCCCGGCGACGGGGTGCCGGAAGCGTTCCGGCACGTGGCCCTGGCCGTCCAGCCCAGCCTGCGGCGACATCCGGTCGAAGTCCGGGCAGATCTGGCGCAGCCGTTCCAGGAGCGCGGTCCACTCCGGGTCGGTGTCATGCCGGGCCATCGCCGCGCGCACCTGGCCGGCCACCGGGGGCGCGTCGTCCGCCCAGTCCGGCCACAGATCCCGCATGCTCCCGCCGGCGAAGTAGAGCAGCATCGCGTTCCGGTTCCGGGCCGGGACCGATTCCAGCCCGAACAGCGCGTCGTAGCTGCGGTTGAAGGCCAGGATGTCCCAGCGCGCGCTGAGGACCGCGGCCGGGAACGGCTCCACCTGGCGGAGCAGGGCGTGCAGGAAGGCGGAGACCGCGGGCTCGCGGTCACGCGTGCCCGCCCGCGCCCGGTGGCCGCGCAGGAACGTGGCGAGTTCCTTCCGGGCCCCTTTCCTGCTGGGCACGGTCGCGCTGGTGACGTTGGCCGGCAGTGAGATCATGGTTCCCCTGGTGCGCCGCGGCGGTCCGTGGTCGGCGGCAGCCGGGTGACTGCCGTTACCGTTATCTACGGATGGGGATGCCCAGCGGATCGCTGATCGGCCGAATAAATAAGGCGGCCGGACAATGAGCCGGACGATACGGCGCGAGGGTGGGCCGTGTCAGCTGCCGGTGAGCGGGCGGAGAAGCCGGACCGGCGGTGAGCCATGGGCGAGCATGCGGTCGTGGATCGCCTGGTCCGGCTGGCCGGGGCAGGCGGCCCTCAGTTCCCCGGCGAGGTCGGCCACCTCGGTGTACCCGACGTAATAGGTGGACAGCTGGGCCGAGGTAAGCAGGGCACGCCGCCACTTGCCGACCGCCTCGCCCTCCTCCTGGTATCCGCGCCCGGTCATCAGCGCCATTGCCTCCGCTTCGGTCATGCCCTGCCCGTGCACCCGGGCGTCCAGGATCGCGTTAATGATCATGCGCAGCTGCATCTTGAGCTGCTGCATCCGGACGGCGCGCGGATCCCCCTCGCCCGGGTAGCCCCGCTCGGCCATGACCTGCTCGGCGTAGACCGCCCAGCCTTCCACGAAGGATCCGGACCGGAGCGCGGCGCGGATGGCGGTGGCCGAGCCGGTGAACCGCCGGGAGTGCTGGAGCTGCACGTAGTGGCCGGGCATCGCCTCGTGCACCATCAGGTTGTGCACCATGTGGCGGTTGTACTCGCGGTAGAAGGAGGCGACCCGCGCAGGCGGCCAGTCCGCCGGGGTGGGGGAGATAGCGATGAAGGTGGGCGTCGGCGCGGTTTCCAGCGGGCCGGGTGAATCGCAGTAGGCCACTGCGACGCCACGGTCGATCTCGGGCATCTCGATCACCTCGACGGGATCGTCGAACAGGGTGATCAGCTGGTTCTCGCGGACAAAGGCGGTCTGCGCGGCGAGCGCGTCCCGGCCGAGCGCCAGGATGCTCCGGTCGTCCGGGGCGTCCGCGGCCAGCCGGTCCAGTACCTCCCGGACCACGGGATCACCGTCTGCCGGAGCCGGCCCGGGTTCGCTGCCTCGGATGGACGGGCTGCTCGCCCCGGCGATCCCGGCGGCCAGGCTGGCGATCTCCTCGCTCACCCGGTCCAGGTCGGCGTGCGCCCGGGCCAGGATGTCGTCCGCGTCCGCCTGCGTATTCAGCGTCAGTGACAGCTTGCGGGCGAACCGGGCGGCACCGATCCGCGGGTCGGTGAGGCCGTCGCCGGCGGCGGCCTCGTCTAGCCGGGCGGACAGCCACGACCGGTGCCGGCTCAGCGCTTCCAGGGCGGCCGGGCGTACCCGGGCGATGTCGTCCTCCTGCCCCGGCGCGTCCCGCAGGGCGGTGTCGATGACCTTGGCGACCAGCGTGATCGTGCCGGAGAACTGCGCGATCGCGGTTTCCAGATGCACTCTTGGCATCGGGCCGAGCAGCTGCCGGGCCGACGCCAGCACCGCGGGCACCTCGGCGAGCCGTCCCGCGACCGAGGCGAGCCGGCTGGGCAGCGGGGCAAAGTCCCGGGCCAGCAACTGGTAGATGGCGCGGCCCGGGTTGGCCAGCAGCGGATTCCAGGTGTGCTCGCGCAGCTCGTCCAGCTCGAATATCCGCCGGGCCACGTCGTTCGCGAGCATGGCCGCGTCCACCCGGTGCTCGGGGGTCAGCGCTGCGGTCTCCAGCGCATCGGTCGCGCCCGCCCAGCGTTCCAGGGCCTGCCGTTCGCTGGCGAGCGCGCCGGCGGAAAGGTCCGCCAGGTGGCCGTCGAACCGGTGGTCACCAAGTTCGGTCGCGGCCTCCGGATGCCGTTCCGCCTGCTCATCGAGGTAATCCCGGGCCAGCTTGGCGAACTCCTCGTCACTGCGGCTGACCACATCGCCTCCGGGATGGCTGACCAGGCTTAACTTAACGGCTTAACTTATCGGTCTCAGCGTCCGTCTCGCAGCACGCGTCCAAGCCGGTGAGCTCGAAGACGCGGCGGACCCCGGGGGCGGGACGGCGCAGGACCGGGCGCTGGTCACCTGGCAGCGAGGCTTCCGTGCCGGCGATCAGCCGGGCCGCGGCGCAGTCGATGAAGCTGACCCGCGACAGGTCGAAGACCAGGCGCTCGGGCGATGAGGCCAGAATCTGGCCGAGATGCTCGGCCAGGGACGGTGTGCTCAGCAGATCGAGTTCGCCGCTGATCACGACCGTCGCCGTTCCCGCGATCGGGCCAGGACGTATCGACAGGTGGCGGACGTGACCGGGCCCCGGGGCCCGGTCACCGTGACGGTGCCGGTGACCGCGGTCGCGGTGGACAACCCGGTAAGAGTGAGACCAGCCCATGGGGACTCCCGCCCAGCAGTGGCGCGAAGGATCCGGCCGGCTGCTGGCAGGGGGCGCCGCCGCCCGGCAGGGCCGGGCGAACGCGGGGCCAGCATCGACGTGACCGTGGGCCGCGGAGTCTGGGCGGCATTTACCCCTTCAGTATGCCCCAGGCTCACGCCAGGCGTTCACGCCCACTGACGTGAAGGTGCCCGCGCCAGGCTGACCGTGCTTCAGCGGGAATGACTGTCGTAGCCGGCTTTTAAGCTGCCGTCATGAGCGATCAGGTATCCCCCGTCCCGGCATGCGGCGGGACCGCCCCGGCCGGGTACGGCACGGTCACCCCATGGGTCATCTCCCGCGACACCGCTCGCCTCATAGATTTTGTCGCCGCGGCGTTCGGCGGCCGGGAACTCGCGCGGGTGCCGGGGCCGGACGGCCGTATCGGGCACGCTGAGGTCCGGATCGGCGATTCGGTGGTCATGATGTTCGATAGCGCCGACGGCTGGCCCGACACCCCCGGGTTCCTCCGGCTGTACGTGGCGGACGCGGATGCGGTGTACGAGCGGGCCCTGGCCGCCGGGGCTACGCCGGTTACGCCCGTGACGGCGCTGTTCTTCGGTGACCGGGTGGGCCGGGTCCGCGACCCGCTGGGCAGCATCTGGTGGATCCAGGCCCACGTCGAAGACGTCGCCCCGGACGAGCTGATGAGCCTGCCGCAGGACCCCGCCGCCATGGAGGCCCTGCGTTTCGTGGAGACGTCCCTGGACGACGCCATGCGCACGGAGAAAGGCGCCGTGTAGGGCCAGCGAGTCCGCGGTCAGGTGTACGGCGTGACGGTCGCGGACAGGTCGACGGAACCGGCCAGGGTCTGGTAGACGACGCAGTAGCGCAGGGTCAGCCGGAGCAGGGCGCCGATCTCCTCGGCGCTCGCCTCGGTCTCCAGGTCGAAGTTCAGCCGGATGGCGGTGAAGCCGACCGGTGCGTCCTTGGCGACCGCCAGCGTGCCCCGGAAGTCCAGGTCGCCCTCGGCGGTGACCGTTCCGCCCGTAACCGGCAGTTTCAGCGACGTGGCCACGGCGCGCAGCGTGACGCCCGCGCAGGCGGCCAGCGACTGCAGCAGCATGTCGCCGGAGCAGGCCAGCGAGCCGTCCCCGCCCGAGGCGGGATGCAGGCCGGCCTTGGCCAGGGCCTGCCCGGTCGCGACCGAGCAGCTGAGGTCCTCTTCGCCCAGTTCACCCTGGGCCCGCAGGGTGATCATCGCCTGCCGCGGATCCTGGCGGTAGGCGTCTTTCAGGGGCTGCTGTACCGCCCGCAGTGTGTCCGCGTCCAACTCGGTCTCCCTGCTTTCCCGGCGCTCCAGCCTGGCGTTGTCCCGTGCGTTCACGGTCGCATCGGCTATCGGGCCGCGTCCAGCCATTACGGGCACGAGTTCTCTTGACCCGGCCGCCACCGGTCGTTCACTCTGAGGGGAGACCGTCGACGGGGACGGATTGCGGAAGGGCACTCGATGAACTCAACGGTGAGAGTGGGCCGTGAGTACGTCGTTCCGGCGCAGGGAAGCCCCATCCCCCCAGCGCAGGGAAGCCCCGTCCCCGGGGCGGCGCCCTCGGTCACACCCGGGGAGCCACGCCCGCTCATCCCCGGCGGGGTCATCAAGTTCCAGGCGCCAGAAATCGTCTTCGGGCCCGAATCGCTAGCCGAGGCCGGGTTCGCCGCGCGGCGGATCGGGGCGCAGCGGCCTTTCGTGGTGACCGATCCCGGCATCATCGAGGCGGGCTGGGCGGACGAGCTGGCTGCCCACCTGGCCGAGGCCGGCCTGCGTGCGACCTTCTGGTCGGGGCTGACGCCCAACCCGAAGGACTACGAGATCGCCGAGGGCTACCAGCGGTACTGCGAATCGGGCTGCGACGTCATTGTCGCGATCGGCGGCGGGTCGTGTCTCGACGCGGCCAAGGGGATCGCCATCCTCACCGGTAACGGCGGCCACATCCTCGACTACGCGGGGGTGGACCGGGTTACCCGGCCGATCCCGCCGCTGCTGATGATCCCGTCGACCGCCGGAACTGGGGCCGACGTCTCCCAGTTCTGCATCATCACCGACACCGCGAGTTCGGTGAAGGTGACGATCATGGGGCGCGCTCTGGTGCCCGAGATCTCCGTCACGGACCCCCGGCTGCTGTCCACCATGCCCGACGACCTGGCCGCCGCGACCGGCCTGGACGCGCTGACGCACGGCATCGAGGCCTACGTGTCCTGCGCGCACAACCCGCTGGCCGACGGGCACGCGCTGAACGCGGTCCGGCTGGTCTTCGGCAACCTGCCCCGGATCATCGACCGGCACGGCTCCAGGGAACGCCGTGACCGTATGGCGCAGGCCAGCCTCGAAGCCGGGATGGCCTTCACCAACGCGCTGCTCGGCGCGACCCACGCGATGAGCCACCAGGTCGGCGGCTTGCTGGACCTGCCGCACGGCGTAGTCAACGGTGTTCTGCTGCCGCATGTCATCCGGTTCAACGCGGCCGCCGCCCCGGACCGGTTCGTTCCGCTCGCGCAGGCCGCCGGGCTGGCCGCCGCGCCTGGGATACCGGGTGAAGAAGCGGGGCACCTGCTCGCCGACCGGGTCCGTGCCATCGGCGACGAGCTGGGCGTGCCCTGCGGCCTGGCTGAACTGGGCGTGAACCCGGACGACGTGCCGACCCTCGCCGCGAACGCGATGGCCGACGCCTGCCTGGCCACCAATCCGCGGCCGGTTTCGATAGCCGACCTGACCACCCTGTTCCACGCGGCCCTTTAGCGTCTCCATGCCGTCCAACGCCGAACGCCGCCGGCCGGTGCGCGAGGTGGACCAGCCGACGCTGAGCAGGCTGACCGGGGTCCGTTCCGGCAAGCAGTCCTATTACGCCGAGCTGCGCCGTACCGAGGCGCGGATGACCTCGGCGGTCCAGGCGCTCGAGGGCATCTCGGCCGCGCTGGTCCGTACCCGCGACGAACCCCGCGTGCTGCTGGAGGAGGTGCTGCGCGCCGCCGCCGGGCATCTGTGCGCCGACTGGACGATGATCGCCCTGCGCGACGGCGAGCTTCCCGCGCTCGACATGCGCTTTCTCGCGGTGGGGCCGGACGGGCAGGTGATCGAGGCGGTCCGGGACTTGCCGCCATGGCTGGCCCGGGAGCTGGCCAAGGTCCGCGGCGCCCTCGGCACCGAGCCGACCGTCAACGCCGGCTGGGTACGGGTGCCGATGACGCTGGACGGGGCGGTGCTCGGCCGGCTCATCGCGCACTACGACCACTCGCAGAACATCGTCGAGCACGCCGACCTGTGGGTCCTGCGCATCCTGGCCGATCAGGCGGCGGTGTCCATGCACACGGCGACCCTGTACGCCACCGGTGCCGACCTCCGGCTGCGGGCCCAGCAGCTCTACGACGAGATCGCGCGCAGCTCCCAGGATCTGCAGACGCGCACGGCCGAGCTGGAACGGGCCGAAGGCCGGCTGCGGGTCCTGCACCAGCGGGAGCTTCTGGATGCCGAACGGCACCGTATCGCGCTCGAACTGCACGACAGCGTCGCCCAGTACGTGCTGTCAGCCGGGCTCGCGGTCGATGTGTGCCGGGCCGAGGCGGCTGACCGGGGTGACGACGCCGGGGCCGAGCGGCTGACCGGCGCGCGCGACCTGATCGCCAAGGCGGGAGACCAGGTCCGCTCGGTGATCTACGCCCTGAACCACGAACGCGCGGGGGGTGAGGGACCGGTGCTGCCCAAGTTGCTGCGGGGCCTGGCCGCCCAGCACCGCCCGAACCTGGACGTCGCGGTCCGGCTCGAGGGCCGGCCGCAGCCGATCAGCGCGATGGCCGAGCATGCTCTGGCGCGGACCGCCGGGGAAGCGTTGTTCAATGTCTCCCTGCACGCCCGGGCCACCCGGGCCGTGGTGCGGCTCCGGTACGCACCGGACGAGGTGACGCTGTCCATCAGCGACGACGGTCACGGTGATCCGGTCCAGCTGCGCCGGCGGCTCCGGCTGGAGGCGCGGGCCGATTCGGACGGGCGTCATCAGGGCCTGGCCAACATGGCCCGGCGCGCTCAGGAACTGGGCGGCTCCTTCAGCGTCAGCCGCTCCAAGCTGGGCGGCGTCCGGCTCGACGTCCGCATCCCGGTGGACGAACCGGCGGCCGCCCCGTGACCGCCGGCGGGCAGCGGCAGGCCGGCGAGGGCACCCTGGCTGGTGGGACCAGTACGGCCCAGCCAGCGGACCAGCCGGATGTGATCAAGCTGGTCCTGGTCGACGACCATGCCGTTGTCCGGCAGGGGCTGCGCTCGGTGCTGGAACGAGCGCCCGACGTGCGCGTGGTTGGAGAAGCTGCGAACCCGGACGAGGCGATGAAGGTCGTCGCGGCCGCTCGCCCCTCCCTCGTTCTGCTCGACCTGAAGCTCTCCTCGGCACCGGGCCTGGAAGGCCTGGACCTGTGTGCGCGGCTGGTCGCCGCGCACCCGGGGCTGGCTGTGCTCGTGCTGACCACCACGCTGGAGGACAGCCTGGTGGTCGCCGCGCTCCGGAACGGGGCCAAGGGGTACGTCGTCAAGGAGGTCGACACCTCCGAGTTGCTGCGCGCGATCCGGGCCGTGCACCAGGGCGAGAACGCCTTCGACCCGCGCAGCTCGTCGGCGATGGTCCGCGGCCTCACCGCGGGGTCATCCGGTGGGGAGCAGACGCTGACCGCCCGCGAGATCGAAGTGCTGCGGCTGCTGGCCCGCGGGATGTCCAACCGGGACATCGGCCGGGCGCTGTTCATCGCCGAGACCACGGCCAAGTTCCACGTCGCGAACATCATGCGCAAGCTGGACGTCGGGCGCCGCAGCGAAGCCGTCTACGTCGCCAGCCAGATGGGCGCCATCTAAAGCCGCGCCCTGCCCGTCCGGCTAAGGCCGCCGTGCCCCGTCGGTGCCCGCGGTCGAGGATCAGCCAGCCGCCGTGATGGTCGTCGACCCGCGTAGGTCCCCAGCCGGACCCGGCTCCGAGCTTGCGGAGCTGGCCGGCGTCGATCGTGCGCAGGTGGCCGAACAGCCGGGTCGGGCGCGCCTCGTACGGGACCGCGGCAACGACCCGGTGCCGAGCGATCCGGGCAGGAGCGCAGGGCGTCGATGCGCGGGACCGAGGTCATCGGCCGGTCCGGGCGATCTCGTGCCCGGTGACCCGGTCCAGCCCGCCGAGGTCGCGCACCACGTGCACGCGGTCGCAGTAGGCGGCGTAGGCGGGCAGGTCGCAGGACCCCAGCTGCCAGGAGTAGCGGGGCTCGGGGGTCAGCCAGACCAGTTCCCGGGCGCGCCTCGCTATCTCGGCGATCGCGCCGAAGTTGGGGTCGTTGCCGTTGCCGCGGCCGTCGCCGAGGACGATGACCGTGGTCCGGCGGCTGACCGCGCTGCCGTATTCCTCCAGGAAGGTGCCGAACGCCGCGCCGTAGTCGGAGTCGGCGTCCACGTCCAGCACACCGCCGGCCGGCAGGCCGGCCATCACCAGCCCGAGCGCCTCCTCCATGTGGTGCTCGTTGAACAGGTCGGTGATCTCGGCCAGGTCGGCGACGAACGCGAACGAGCGCACCTTGGCCGCCATGCTCTGCAGCCCGTGCACGAGCTGCAGGGTGAACCGTGCGGCGGTGCGGACGGACAGCGAGACGTCGACCAGCAGCAGCAGGCGCGGGCGGTCGGCGACCCGGGCCACCGTCACCGGCCGGAACGGCACCCCGTCGTACCCCATGTTGGCGCGCATCGTCCGCGCCCCGTCGACCGTCCCGCGGGCGGCGATCTTCCGGCGGGAACGCGGCGCGCCGTGCAGGCTGTGCAGCAGCCTGCGTACCGCTTCCTCCAGGTCCGCCCGTTCCCGTTCGTCGATGGTGCCGACGTAGCCGGGAGGCACGGCGGGCGACTCGATCTCGAAGTCACCGGACATCAGGGCTTCCAGGTGCCGCCGCAGCGCGTCGGGGAGGCCGTCGAGCAGGCCGGCCAGCCGCGCGCGCAGCGCGGCGAGCTCGTCCGGCGGGAGCCAGCCGTCCTCGTCGTCTTCGCCATCGCCGGAGCCGTCCAGCCACGCGAGCAGCGCGGTCTCCTGCGCGACCGACAGCTCGGCGTCCAACCGCATTCCGTCGTGCGCGGACAGCTCGCCCGGGCGGCCCGGGTTGTGCAGGCGGCTCGTGGTCAGCTGGACGCGCGCGGCGGCCGCCGCCGCGTCCGCGGGCGTCTCGTTCGACAGCACGATCTCGTCGGTGAGGGAGGCCATGTCGATCCGGTTCGCCTCCTGGTGGAGGTTGTACCGCGCGGCCATGTCCTCGTCGTCGAAATACTGCCGGATGTCGGCCGGCTTACCGTGCGAGTGGCCCTCCTGCGGAGTGTCACCGGGGTCCTCGGACAGGCTGAAACGGTCCAGGCTGCCCTCGTCGGACAGGTCGTCGTGCGCGTGGCCGGGCGCGGCAGGATCGGTGTCCACGACCGGGCGGAGCCGGAAGAACAGGTCGAAGATCCGGTCGAAGATGCCCTCGTCCCGGCGGTCTTTGATCAGGCTGACCCGCAGCGCGCTGCGGGTCAGCTCGCGGTCGGCGGCGATGCCGGGCGCGCCGAGCGCGCGCATCGCGTCCACGGCCTCGGACACGCCGACGCGCACGCCCGAGCGCCGCAGCAGCCGGACGAACCGGTGCACCGACTCTTCCATGGCCGTCCCTCAGACGGGCCGGCGGCGCGCGGCCCGGGCGTTGAAGGATCGTTCTCCCTGGCTCTTGCCGACCGCGGGCGGCCGGCGGCCGGTACTACCAGGCGAGCCGTAGTAGTCCTGCCCGTGCCGCCCGGGCTCGTCCTTCCCGGCCCGGACCGACGTCCCGGCCGGATCCACAGGTCCGGCCAGGGGCGCCTGGGTGGCCGCGTCGTCGTCGTGCTCGTGGCCCCGCGCGTGCTCGTGGGAGCCGGGCCCGTGCTCGTGTCCGCCAGAACCATGCCCGTGACCATGCGCCGATGCCGGCCGGTCGGCCACCACCGCGTTCGGGTCGACCAGCTTGGGCAGCACCTCGAGCGTGCGGCGCAGGTCCCGGTCGTACTTGACCACCACGTTCGCGGTCTGGGCCAGCAGGTCCGCGGTGAGCTCGGACGCGCCCAGCACGGCCAGCGTCCGGGCCCAGTCGATGGTCTCCGAGATGCTGGGCGCCTTGCGCAGGTCAAGGTCGCGCAGGCCGCGCACCACCTCGATGAGGGCCCGCGCCAGCGCGTCCGGCAGGCCAGTGTCCTTCGATTTGATGATGGCCAGCTCACGTTCGGCGTCGGGATAATCCAGCGACAGGTGCAGGCAGCGGCGTTTCAGCGCCGCCGACAGGTCCCGGGTGTTGTTGGAGGTCAGCACGACGAACGGGTCGTGCCGGGCGCGGAAGGTGCCGAGCTCGGGCACGGAGACCTGGTACTCGGCGAGCAGTTCGAGCAGCACCGCCTCCAGGGCCTCGTCGGCCCGGTCCACCTCGTCGATGAGCAGGACCACCGGTTCCTCCGAGCGCACCGCCTCCAGCAGCGGGCGCGCGGCCAGGAACTGCTCGGAGAAGAACACGCTTTCCTCGGCCGCGATCCGGGCCACGGCCTCGCTGATGCCCTCGGCGTCGCCGACGATCTGGCTGATCTTCTCGCGCAGCAGCTGGGTGTACAGCAGCTGCTTGCCGTAGTCCCATTCGTAGAGCGCGGTGGTCTCGTCCTGGCCCTCGTAGCACTGCAGCCGGAGCAGCCGCCGCCCGGTGACCTCGGCGAGGGACTTGGCCAGCTGGGTCTTCCCGGTTCCGGCCGGTCCTTCCAGCAGGATCGGCTTGCTCAGCCGGGACTGCAGGAAGACGGTGGTGGCCAGGCGCTGGTCCGAGAGGTAGCCATGGGCGGCGAAGCGGTCGATGACGTCCTCGACGGAGCCGAAGACATCACCGCCCGCCTCGTCGGCCGGGGCCGTCTCGCTGGGCCCTGCGTCCCCCGCCTCGCGGGGTGAGCTCACGAGAGCAGGTCGTCCAGGTCGCCGGTCATGCTGTGCTCGACTACCGGGCGGACGGTCTCGAAGGTGCATTCCTTGGCGTTGCCCGGCGTGCAGGCGTCGCCGAGGACGTGCCTGGTGATGCGGTCGACGTCTTCCGCGTCGCCCTTGATGACCGCGGCGTTCTCGTAGTACTTGGTCGGCCCGTGGCCGAGCCGGTTCTTGGAGTACGAGTCCTGCGTCACGTCGACGAAGCGCTCGGGGATACCGACGTCACGCAGCAGCCGGATGGCCGCGGCCAGGGCGGCGTCGGCGGCCTGCGGGGCGGTCATGGCATGGGTGTCGACGCCCAGCTGACCGGCGATGTCGGCGAACCGCTGGTAGGCGACCGGCATGTTGAACGCCCACACCCGGGGCAGCGCGATGGCGTTGTTCAGCCCGTGGTGGGTGTCGTAGAAGGCGCTGATCGCGTGCGAGATCGAGTGGATGATGCCCAGGCCGCCGGAGTTGAACGCCTGCGCGGCGATGTACTGGGCGTACATCATGCCCTCCCGGCCGGGCAGGTCCTGGCCGTTCCATACCGCCTGCCGCAGGTTTTCCGCGGTCAGCTTGATGGCATACAGCGCGTTGCCCAGCGAGGGCGGGAAGTTCAGCCGGGACACGTACGGCTCACTGGCGTGCGCCAGCACGTCGAACCCGCACTGCGCCGTGTAGTCGAGGGGGCAGTCGTAGTACAGCACCGGGTCATCGATGGCCAGCGTGGTCACACAGGCGTCGTCGAAGGCCACGTACTTGTGCGGGCTGCCCGGGTCGGTGGTGGTGTCGGTGATGACATACGCCCACGAGGTCTCCGAGCCGGTGCCCGCGGTGGTGGAGACCGCGATGTGCGGCGGGTTCTTCGGGTTCTCGCTCTTGTTGAAACCCTCGAACTCGTTGACGTTCCGGCCGTCGTGGGCGACCGAGACGCGGGCGCCCTTGCAGGCGTCGTGCGAGGAGCCACCGCCGATGGAAACGAACGAGTCGCAGCTGTTCTCCCGGTACATCGCCACGGCGTCCATGACGTTGTAGTCCTTCGGGTTCGACTCGACCTTGTCATAGACCACGACCTCCAGGCCGTGATACCGCATCGACTCGACGATCTTGTGGACGGTATCGCTGCCCCGCAGGCCGGTCGTCATCACCAGCGTCTTCCGGAAACCGATCTTGAGCGCCTCCGGGCCGATCATCTCATGCGCACCCGGGCCCAGCATCGCCCGCGGGAACGGATGGAACTCCTTGATCGGAAAGGGCTTGAGCAGTTCATCAACCTGCATGGAAAACCTCCTGAGGCAGCCAACACCCTAACCATAAGGCGGCGGGTGGTCCCCAGGGAGGACGGGAACGGCAAACCCCCCGTTCGTGCGCCACTGCCCCGGCCGAGGCCAGGGGACCACCTATCCGAACGGACGGGCGCGGAACCGTCTGCTCGGCCAGGGTCGTACAGAAAGTGCGCGAAGGGTCTCGCCCCGGCGCTTTTACTCTTGTCCGCGGCGTTGCCGCCCGTTACCGTAGCCATATTCGTCACTCAGTGACAAATATGTTCCGGCCGCGTGATCGTCACTGGAATCACGCGATGCCCCGAGCCGCGGGAGCGACCATGACAGCATGCAGCGCACGGCAGGACCTGCCCCGATGAGTGAGTGGTTCGAGAGCGTGGCGGAGGCGCGCCGGCGGGCGCGCAGGCACCTGCCCAAGTCGGTGTACGGCGCCCTGGTCGCCGGCTCCGAGCAAGGGCTAACCGTCGAGGACAACATCCGGGCGTTCGCCGAATTGGGCTTCGCGCCGCACGTCGCGGGCAATTCCGGGCAGCGTGACCTGGCCACCACCGTGATGGGCCAGCCTATTTCGCTGCCCGTGATCATCTCTCCCACCGGCGTGCAGGCGGTGCACCCGGACGGTGAGGTGGCGGTCGCGCGGGCCGCGGCGGCGCGGGGCACGGTCATAGGCCTCAGCTCGTTCGCGAGCAAGCCCGTCGAGGACGTGGTCGCGGCCAACCCGCAGACCTTCTTCCAGATGTACTGGTGCGGCAACCGGGACCAGCTGGTCCAGCGGATGGAGCGGGCCCGCGCCGCCGGCGCCGTCGGCCTCATCGCCACCCTCGACTGGTCGTTCGCCAACGGCCGGGACTGGGGCAGCCCGATCATCCCGGAGAAGACCGACCTGAAGACGGCGATCCGGCTGGCGCCCGAGTGCGTGACCCGGCTGCCGTGGCTGTGGAACTGGGCCAGGACCGGCCGTTTCCCCGACCTCACCGTGCCCAACCTGGCGGACCCGGGCGCACCGCCGCCGACATTCTTCGGCGCGTACGGCCAGTGGATGCAGACCCCGCTGCCCAGCTGGGAGGACGTGCGCTGGCTGCGCGAGCAGTGGAATGGGCCATTCATGCTCAAGGGCGTAACCCGGATCGATGACGCGCGGCGGGCGGTCGACGCGGGAGTGACCGCGATCTCGGTGTCCAACCACGGCGGCAACAACCTGGACGGGACGCCGGCGAGCATCCGCGCGCTGCCGGCCGTGAAGGAAGCCGTCGGCGACAGCATCGAGGTCGTGCTGGACGGCGGCATCCGCCGCGGCAGCGATGTCGTCAAGGCCGTGGCCCTGGGCGCCCGGGCGGTCATGATCGGGCGCGCCTATCTGTGGGGCCTGGCCGCCAACGGGCAGGCGGGCGTCGAGAACGTGCTGGACATCCTGCGCGGCGGGATCGATTCGGTGCTGCTCGGCCTGGGGCATTCCTCGATCCACGACCTGGCCCCCGGCGACATCGTGATGCCGCCGGGATTCGCCCGCCGCCTCGGCGACCCCGCGGCCGTGCTCACCCCCTGACCGGCCACGGCGCCGGCCTCTGACCGCGCCGCGGCCGCGGCCAGCCCGGCTCAGATCATGGCCGCGAGGGAGAGCAGATCGCCGGCGGCCACGTCCACGTGGTCCGGGGGAGGAGGCGCCGTCCCGTCCGGGCCCCACTCGCGCGGCCGCGGGATATAGCCGGTCCGCAGGCCCTCACGGGCGGCGGCCTCGAGATCGTCAGGATGGCAGGCGACCATCAGGACGCGATCCGGGGGCACGCCGAGATACCGGGGGACGAGCCGGTACACCCGCGGATCGGGCTTATAGGTCCCGGCCAGCTCGGCCGACAGGATGCAGTCGAACGGGAGGCCCGCCGCCCGGGCCAGCCTGGTCAGCAGGCCCATCCCGCCGTTCGACAGCGGGGTGAGAATGTGCCGGTCGTGCAGCTTCGCGAGGCCGGGCACCGTGTCCGGCCACGGCCTCAGCCGGTGCCACGCCCGGACCAGCTCGTCCCGGTCCGCGCCGCTCAGCGCCTGCAGTGGCCCTCCCGCGGCAATCTCGTCGAGCATCAGGCGGTGCAGCTCGTCCAGCGACTGAAACGGCAGGTCACCGGCCACTACCCGTTCGAGGGTCGGCCGGTAGCGGGCGCGCCACGCGTTGGCCAGGGCCGGCCAGTCGGCATCGATCCCGGCCCGGGCCCCGGCCTCAGCCAGCGCCGCCGCGATGCTGGTATGCCAGTCCACCAGCGTGCCGAACACGTCAAACGCCACGATCTCCAGGTCCACGGGCCTTACGTTCCCCGGCATCCGCGGCCCGCAACCTTTCGGCCGCCTCATCGTGCGGCCGCCCGCAAGGACCGCCCGCGGGCCGGAGGCATCATCCCCCAGGGGGACATAGGGGCTCCTGCCTGGCCGAACGGAATTGTCCAACGCGCATCGCGGCGGTGAAGTCCCCGCTACGATTTCGCCGGGGGATATTCGGGATCGTGCCAAATTCGCCCCTGATTGGCGGATCACGGCAGGACTCTCTCGAGGAGGAAGACCGTGAGCGCCGGTGCTCCACGCCTGTCACGCTTGCTAGCGGCCGCGATCGGCATCCTGATGACGACGGCTGGGCTGGCCTGCTCGTCGGCCCAGCCGACCTCGCTGAGCCCGAGCCGGAGTGCGACCGCTAAGCCGGCCACCGCCGGCCCATCGCCGAGCGACACCGCCCCGAATCCTGCCCCCATCACCGCGATGATCATGGGAAGCCGCTGGACACAGGTCTGGTCCGACACGTTCGACGGGGCCGCCGGGCAGGCCGTGAACCCCGCGAACTGGAAGTACGACCCTGGTCAGGGCATCTTCGGTACCGGTGAGATCGAAAAAAACACCACCTCAACGGCCAACGTCCACCTCGACGGCCAGGGGAACCTCTATATCGTCCCGCTTCTCCAGGGCACCACCTGGACGTCCGGCCGAATCCAGACGACCAGGCAGTTCGCCGCGCCCGCGGGCGGGGAAATGATGGTCACTGGCTCCATCGTGCAGCCCAACCCCCTGGCCGGGATTGGTTACTGGCCCGGCTTCTGGCTCATCTCGCCCTACGGCCCGTGGCCGCAGACCGGGGAAATTGACATCCTCGAGGCCGTAAACGCCGCCCATCAGGTGGCCGGCACCATGCATTGCGGCAACATGACCGACCGGAACCCAGATGGGACGATGGGTCCCTGCCACGAGGGCACCGGCCTGACCAGCCAGCTCCGGCCGTGCCCGGAGTGCCAGTCCACCTACAATTCGTACAGCCTGGTCATCGACCGGCGGGATGCCGCGGACGAGTCGGTCTCCTGGTACATAGACGGTCACAACTACTTCACCGTGCACGAGAGCCAGGTGGGTGCCGCCTGGACGCAAGCGATCGACCACGGCTTCTCGATCATCCTGGACATAGCCATGGGCGGCGGTTTCCCCGACGTACGGTGCCATTGCACTAGCCCGGTGCCCGGCACCACGCCAGGTGCCCCGATGGGCGTCGGGTACGTCTCCGTCTACACGAACTAGATCAACGAGCCGACCGGCTTTCCGGCCTCCACCGCACTTGCCGCGCTAGCGGACCAGCTTTCCGGTGCCCCTGTTGCTCGTCGTTTTCCTGACCCAGATGGAGTAGGCCCCGGTGTGATACTTCGTGTCGTCCTTCACCACCGTGGCCAGCCGATAGTCCCGGTTCTTCTTCAGCTCGCTCGTTATCGCGTTGTCGGTCCCCGGCGTGGTCAGCCCTTCGATGGCGACGACCTGGAAGAAGTTGTTCTTGATGGCCGCTTCGTAGGCGGTCGCCCCGGTCAGGACCACTCCCTGCGGGTTCTGGTAGGTGAGCGTGAAGGTGGACGAGAACTGGCCGGCTTGCGCGTCCTTCCGGCCTTCCAGGTAGTAGATCGGCACCTCCGGCACTTCCACCAGATATTGGGCCCCCGGCCTGAGATAGCGCGCGAACGCCTGCACGTACCCGGTTGAATCACCCCAGCCGCCGAACAGGGCGGCCGCCTGAGTCATGCCGAGCAAGATCGCCACTCCCCAGACGGCAATTCCGAGCTGCGGCCGCCGGAAATGATCACCCAGGATGCGCGCCAGTCCTACTCCGGCCATCGGGGCCGCGAAGAACAAGCCGAAGCCGATGTGCTTGAGGAAGGACACGTCGGTGTGGATGTGCGCCTGGTACGCGGGGGCGAGCAGGGCCGTGCCAGTGAGCAACAAGCCCAGCATGATGCGCCGCAGGCGGCTGCCGGCCGGCGCGATCTCCTCTTCGCGGTCGGTACGCGGCCGCCACGCGTAGGCGATGGTTCCCAGTACCGCCGCCCCGAACTGAACGCCGCCCCACTTCAGGCTCTCCCATCCGATGTGCCCGATCGGGGTGTTACCCGTAGCACGGGACGTCGTGGTGGTCTGCAGGGCGTTCACGTAGGAATGCCCTCCCCACTTCAGGGCGGCGTAGAGCAGACCGGCGACGGCGACGCCGAAGATGACCGGGTACGCGAACGCCCGGCGCTTGCGATAGGGCCAGGCCGTGAGCGGGGCCAGCATCGCGATGGTCGGGACGTACAGCAGGCCGGCGTATTTGGTGGCCACCGCGAGCGCAGCCACGGGCGCGGCGAGCAGGAAGAGCGGCCAGCGTGATATTGCTGTCCGGACCATGATCCACGCCGAGACCGCCAGCAGGAACAGGCAGCTCGCATCGTAGGTGGCGAAGTTGCCGAGGTACGTCACGGACTCGGTGACCGAGAACAGCAGGGCGGCGCAGATCGCCACCCGCTCGTTAAAGAGCCTCCGGCTGACCGCGAACAGCAGGGCGGTCGTGGCCAGCATTTCCAGCAGGCTCACGGCCCGCGCGGCCGCGAGCCCGCCCACGTTGTTGGCGGCGGCACCGAGCACCGGGTAGAGGACCGGCGCGCCGGAGAAGTACGACGCATAGTCGAGCGGCAGGGGCACGTGGTGGAACAGGTACGCGATCTCCAGCTTCCCGGCGTACAGGTACTGGGCTTCATCTTCGAAGGCCGTGTTGCGCAGCCGAAGTGACAGGACCGCCTGCATCAGCAGGATGGCGAGCAGCACGCCCCGGCTGATCCACTTCCGGCGCTGGCTCGGCCGGTAGGGCTGCTCCGGCGGGGCCGGCTTCGGCACCGACCGCGGGAGCGTTTGCACCGGCATGATCGTGGTCGGCTGCTCGTCGACCTTGACTGGCCGGTCGTCGGTCCCGGTCGTGCTGGTCCGTGCGGCTGTGGTCGTCTTCGCGGCGGTCGCCGCTCCGGCCGCCGCGGTGGCCTGCCGGGCCTTGAGCTTCGGCAGCATCACCGTGTCGGCCCCGGAGACGACCTCCGGTTCCTTGTAGGTCGCCGCGTGGGCCTGGCCGCGCGGCTTCTTCCTGGCCGTCTTTTCCGCCGGCGGGGCCTGCTCAGCCGGCGCGGGCGGATCGGAGACCGGTGCGGGCGCCCGATCGGTCGCTGGCGCCTGCGCGGTCAGCGCCTGTCCGGTCAGCGGCGCTGCGGCTGCGCCAGCAGGCGGCGCTGCGGGCGTCCTGGTCGTGGTCAGCGCGTCGGCGTCCTGGACGGATGCCTGGCTGTCGGTCGGCAAGATCCATGGCAGCGCACCCGCTGGCCGGTTCCCCTCCGCCGGTGCCACCTGCGCTTCCGGCCGGGTGGCCGGTGACACCAGCCGGGCGACGGCAGGCTGCGGGCGGGTGGGCTGCGGATCTGACCGCGGGATCACCCGCTGCGGGCGGGTCGGCTGCGGGTCCAGCCGGGAGATCACCGGCTGCGGCCGCGTCGGCTGCGGATCGAGGATCGGGCCGGGTTCGGCCCGTCTGGCCGTGCCGGCCCCCCAGGCGTGCCGGCCCCCCCAGGCGTTGCGGCCAGCGGCAGGATCGGCATGCTCGTCGTGGGCGAGTCGGGGCCCTGGGGCCCCGGGAACGGCTCGGCGGCGTCAGCCGCCGCTTCCGCACCATCGGTCCTGGTCAGGGCCGGTTCATTCTCCCCGGCCGCCGGCCCAAGATCGGTGTCAACGTCGGCCCGTTCGGCCTCAGCCTCAGCCGGGGCCGGTTCAGTCGTGCTGGGAACCGGTTCAGCCGGAAGGTCAGCCCCAATGGACTCGTCCCCGTGGTCGTCGGCGGCCTTGGCCTCGACCGGCTCGGTCCCAGCATCAGCGCTGGTATCTGGAACGGGCTCGGACTCAGATTCAGCGTTCGCGTCTGGAACGGGCTCGGCCTCAGCATCAACGGGAGTCCCCGCAACGGGCTCGGCCTCAGCATCAACGGGAGTCCCCGCAACGGGCTCGGCCTCGGCCTCGGCCGCAGCGTCCGAAACGGTCTCCGCCTCAGCCTCGGCCGGAGCACCCGGCACGGGAGTGTCCTGAATCGGCCCAGCTTCCGCCTGAGCCAGGGCGTCCGGAACGGTCTCCGCCTCGGCCTCGACCGGGGCGTCCGGCACCGGAGATTCCTGTTTACCGCTGGCCGGCCTGGCTTTCGTAAACCAGTCCGACCATTCGTAGTGATCGTTTTCTGGTAGATCCATCGACAGGTGTTGCTCCCCGGTTGTCACCGGTCTGGCGCCCGGCTCTGACCGGGCTTCGCGACGAAGCCCCAGGGTGCTGGGCGGTACGGATTGACGGCTGTCTTCGCTGCCCCTGCTCACGCTTTCTTTTCCGCTATTGGCTGCACGAGGACGCGGGCCGCGATCATCAGCTCGAACGCGCCGAGAACGAAGAGCACGATGAAGTTCATCGGGTCCAGGGTGACCATTCGCCAAAAGGCCAGGCCAGTCCAGGCCACGCTGCTGCCCACGCTCCAGATCAGGAAGCAAGCCCAGAACCGGCGCCTGCCGTCCTGCTTCTTCTTGTCCCCTCCGGACGGCTTCCAGCCGAGCCGCTTACCGCGGATCGCGTCCCAGTACGCGAACACATGCGCCCAGCCGGAGATCACCTTGACCGACCATGCCTCCAGGCGGTACGGAGCATGGTGCCAGAGCGGATAGATCAGCCCGGAGTACAGCAGGACCGGGACGATGAAGATCATGTTCTTAAAGATCAGCACGTTCGGCAGGAACGTCAGCAGGATGATCGTCAGCAGCGGAATGATGAACGTGAAAATCGCCGTGTAAATGTAGTAAATAAATCCCGAGAGGTAGCACATTCGCGTGTAGAACTGCAGCTTCGCGCGCCAGAACGTGGTGCCGAAGAGCAGCTCGACGGTGCCGGAACACCAGCGGTACTGCTGATTGAGGAACGCGAGCACGTTGTCCGGGCAATTGCCAGTGGAAACGGCGATGGGCAGGTACCGCAGTTTCCAGCCGAGCCGGAATAGGTCGAATCCGGTGCGCACATCCTCGGAGTGCTCGGCCAGCGTCATGCCCGCGTTGTCCGCCAGCGCGGCCCGCCGGTAAACGGCGCAGCTACCGACACAGATCGCGCCGCCTTTCTTCGAGCGCGCGGTCTGAATGGACCGGTAGAACAATTCCTGGACGGCGCCGGCGCCACGTTCGACCCAGGTCTGGGTATCTTCGACCCGGAAGAACTGGGGCGTCTGCACGATGCCGGTGTCCGGGTACGCCTCCATGTGCGGGAGCGTCTCGTTCAGCAGGTCGTAGCGGGGGGCGAAGTCGGCATCCAGCAGCAGGATGTAGTCACCCCGAGACACCTCGAAGCCCCACAGCAGGTTCCCTGACTTCTTGAACCAGCCGCGTTTGGGCCGCGTCGCGTAGGCGAATCCGAAGTTGCGGGCCATCGCCTTCAGTTGCGGGCTGGCCGAGTCGTCGAGCACGTAGGCGGTGACCGTTCCCTTGTAGTACTCGCTCATCACCGACACGTAGTGCCAGGTGTTGCGGAGCACGTCGACCGGCTCACCGCACACCGGCAGGAAGACATCGACCGACGGATACTCCTCCGGGTCCCAGGAGTCCACCAGCCGCCGGTGCTCCTTGAAGTCGAAGCCGCGACCGAAACTGTCCGTGAGCAGGGGCAACGCCAGGAACAGCACGCCCATGGCGACGAAGGGGACGTAGAACCAGAACCAGTGGTACTGCGCCATGAGGCGCATCTGGCTCCACAGCAGGAGCGGGAAGCTGGCCAGCGAGCCGACCGTCAGCAGCCACGAGTGGCGCCGTATGTAGCTGTACTTTTCCCGATCGTCGGGCGGCACCGGCAGAACCGGGCCATCGGGCCTGGCCGCCGGGGGCGCGGTAGCACGGAAGGGACGCGAAGGAGCCCCGGCCGCCGCCGCCGCGGCGGGAACGGCCGCCGTCACGGGGACGGGCGCGGAAGGCCGCGGCACCGTGACGGTGGTGGCCCCCTCCTCGGCCCCGTGCTGCAAGCGGGCCCGTCCTGACCCGCGCCGCTTGCGGTGTCCCGGCGCCGCGGCCCATGGCAGGGCCAGCGGGCGGGTGGCATCAGCCGGCTGGTTCTCCTCTGGTGCGCCGTTGCCGGTTCCTGGCCGTCTCTCGACGACGTTCGTCACAGGCCCCCCTCTGGGCGTGTCGACAGGTTGAACGGACGTTGGGCCTTGAATCTCCCATATGCGGGCGCAGCGGGATACGAAGACTATAGTTTGATCTATCGCTTGATGAGGGGATATTACCGTTTGTTAACATACCTGTTTCATGTCGGGTTTGCCTCTGACTGAGACTTCGGACACGGCATACGCCGGGGCGGGGATGGGTGCCTGAGCCGCCGGGGAGGGGTGTTCCGAAGCGCCAGTATCCCGCAGCTAGCCCGTAAGAGACGGCGCAAACGGCTTTTCGCGTTATTTCGCAATCCGGGACACGTAACAGGGAGGATTGTGGCGTTCACTAGTTGTCCGGTGCAGGGCTGGGCATCTTATACCCGGCTGTCCTGGAACGGGCAAACCTGGCGTCACGATCCAGGGGAGGAGTCAGTGGATGGAGTCTGAGCGGGAGATCATCCAGATGATGCGGGCGGCCGCGCCTCCGGGGCAGCAGAGCCTCGGCGATGACGCGGTGCGGGAACTGCGGAGTCTGACCGGATCGCTCATTTCCGCCAAGGGGGGCGCGAGTGAGGAGTACGAGCGGTTCCGGGCGATAACTCAGCGGGCCCTGTGCCTGCCGGAGACTCTGCTCACCGAATGGCTGCAGGGGGCGGTCGTCCTGGTGACCGGCGGCACCGGCTGCATCGGCTCGACTCTCATGGCTCAGCTGGGCCGCCTGGGGCCCAGCCGCCTGGTCAGTGTGAGCCGCGGGGTCACCAGCGAGCGGCCACCGCTCCCGGGCGCGGAGTATCTGCAGGCGGACATCCGGGACCGCCAGCGCCTGGGCGAGACGATCCGCGCCATCCGGCCCGATGTTGTGTTCCACGTTGCCGCTCAGCGCAACCCCGGCCTGGCCGAAATTGAAGTGCACCGCACGGTGACCACAAATGTCCTCGGCACGCGCAACGTGCTGGCGGGAGCGGCCGATGCCGGCGTGCCGCAGGTGGTGTGCGCGTCGACCGGAAAGGCCCTGCGGCCCTACTCGCCCGATGTATACGCCGCCTCCAAGCGCGCCGCGGAGTGGGTCGCCTCCACCAGTTCGGCCGGCGACATGCGCGTCTCCGCCGGCAGGTTCACCCACGTCGTCGACAACTCGATCATCGTTCAGCGGCTGCACCAATGGGCGGAGGGCGGGATCGTCCGGCTGCACAGCACGGAGATCGCGTTCTACATCCAGTCGGCCCTCGAATCGGCGCAGCTCCTGCTCATCGCGGGCCTGGGTGCGGTCCGGGGCGCCTTCCGCGTGCACGCCATCACGGACCTCGGCTGGCCGGTGGGCCTGCTGGATCTCGCGGTGGGGGTACTGGCCGCGGCCAAGTCGGACACGCCGATCTACATCAGCGGTTACGACCGCGGCTATGAGGAGATTCCCTTCCCCGGGCTCTACGACCCGGCTACCGCGGGCGAGGTAAGCGCTCTGCTGAACGCCTTCGAAGCCGCGCGGGTGACCGAGGCGCCCTGCCACATGGTCGATGCCTTCCCGCTGGAGATGCGGCCGGATCCGGAGCCGGTCAAGCTCCTGGCCGCGCTGGAGGAGGCCTGTGAGATGACCGAGGACGCGGACGTGATCCGCGGTGCGTTGGACGATCTGTCCTGGTCGCTGCTGGATGTCACCCTGCAGGCCGCGCCGACCCAGGTGCTGGCCCGTTCGGCGGCGTTTGCCGATCCCCATCGGCACGGGCTCAGCCCGGAGCACCAGCGCCTGCTCGCCGCGATCAGGCGGACGCCGGCCTGGAGGAGTTAGTCCGAAGTTCCCCCGAGCGGATTTGCCTGATGCGTTTGACCAGGTAGTAGAGCCTTTGATCGCGGAGATTACATGACTACGTAGTCATGGGCTGAGGCTGTTTCACCTGGTCAACGACTATGTTGGCCCGTCGCTGGGGGGAACTGCGGGTTAGTGCCGGAGCCGGCCGCGAGCCCTCCGCTGCTCTCTCCCCTCGCCGGCCACCCCCTCCTAGGCCGGCGGGGAGAGCTAACCCGGGACGTCCAGGGCGGGGTTCCGGTCGAAAAAGCCGGCTTCAGCCAGAACGAGACCGTGTTCGCCAGCATCACCGGCCAGTCCTCCGGGCGGGTGATGTGGTTGATGCCGAAGACGTACCACAGCACGACGTCGGTGTTCTCGATCGGGCGGTTCTGCGCCGTCCAGGCCGGGAGGCCCTCGTCGCGCTCGCTCTGATTGCAGAACTCTCCGCAGGGCCAGCGTTCGGCGGGATCGTACGGCGTAACCCACAGCGTGTGACCGATCACCTCCGCCCGGCGGAAGACGGGCGAGGCCGGGTCCATCATCGGCGGGAAGCAGCCGCCCGGGACCAGCTTGTACCCGGCCGGGCTGCCGAGCCGGTTGCGGCTGCTGTCGTTGACGACCTTCCAGGAACGCTGGGTTTCCCACCGGTAGTCCTGCCGGCCTTCGGCCTCGGTGCGCAGCGGCGTCTGCCGCTGGACCAGGGTGAGGCCGAGCGGATTGTCTGCCCCGATGGGGAGGCTTTCGGAGTCACAGCAGTAGACGGTGTTACCGGTGCCGTCGACGTCCATGTCCAGCCGGGCCACGATGAAGTGCTGATGGAACGGTGCGTAGGTCCGCTCGTCCACGAGGGTGCCGGGCGCGTCCTGCCCCGGCGGCAGGTGCGTGACCACCATGATCCCGGTGGCGCGGACCTCGCACTCGATGCTTCCGTCGGTGTAAAAGCGCCAGTACACGAGGTACTCGTAGTTGGCCACCGTGGCGTGGAAGGAGATGACCAGCCGGCGCATCCGGCGCACTTCGGCGCCCGCCTCGGGATCGACGTGCTTCCACAGCACGCCGTTGTCCTCTTCGTGCACGCAGATCGCGCGGGGGATGTCGTAGGGCTCGCCGGCCGCGTCGTGCAGGGTGGCGTCCAGGTAGCGGATCTCGCCGAGGCAGTCACAGCCACGTTCGAGTGAGGTGGTCATGAAGCCGAGGCCCCATTCACCGATGTCGAAGGCGGTCCGCCGGTAGTGCTCGGGGCTCGTGTCCCGGTACGGCACCACCATCTCGGCCAGTGACAAGCGGTGCGCGACCGGCCGTACGCGGTCGCCGTCGGCGTAGCCGACCTGGTGCAGGACGAGACCCTCGCGGTAGTTGAAGCCGATCCGCAGCGACCACTTCTGCCAGCGGAGCTCGTGCCCGTCCAGCTGGAACGAGGTGCCCTCGGGCTGGCTGATCTCCAGCGGCCGCACGTCCTCGCGCGCCCGGTACCCGGGGATGTGCCGCGGCACGTACTCGCCCATCACCGATGGCGGGTCGACGCGGCCCGAGCTGCCGACGTCCAGCAGTTCCATCCGGTTGAGATCGACGACCGGGTGCAGGCCGTTGACGGGATGGGCGTAGGGGTTGGCGCCCGGCGCGATGCGGTACCAGACGTCGACCCAGCCGACCCGCCGGCCCCGGTACTGCTCGGGAATCAGCGCGTACCCGTAGGTCCAGGTGTCGAACATGACCTGGTCCAGGTCGGTGATCCCGCGGTCGGCCAGCGCGGCGGCGATGCCGGGGTCGCGCCGCAGCATGGCGTCGGCCTCATGCCATTCGCTGACCGTGGCGTTCGGCTGCACGCCCGGCCGGTGCTCGAAGCTGATCACCTGGTCATCGGTGAGCGAGACGGTGGCCGTGTACGTGCGGCCGTCATCCCGGTTCCAGCAGGTGACGCGAGCGTGCCGGGTCACGGTGCCGCCCGGCGGCCACGCGAGCAGGCTGGGCTTGGCCGGCTCGGCGAGTTCGATACCGGCGAACCGCCACCGCTCGCCGGCGCCGCGGTCCCGGCGCAGGATCGCCGTGGCCTGGCGGATTTCGCCGGCGGTCAGCGGATCGAGCGGATGGCGGGCCTCTCCCGTCGTTTGCCCGCGGCCGATGGTAACGATGCGGCCATCATGCCACGGGCGGGGTACCGTGCGTGTGAAACGAATCGATGGTCTTCAGGCCCCAGGCCTGGCCTTTGGCCCGCTCGGCCTCGGTCCAGGTGATGGTTTGCCAGTCCGGGGCGAAGATCAGCCGGCCCACCGGGTTGCACAGCTCGATCCGGTTCCCGCCCGGCTCGTAGACGTAGAGGAAGAACGTCTGCTGGATGGCGTGCTTGTGCGGGCCGGTTTCGATGAACACCCCGCTGTCGAGGCAGATGTCGGCCGCGCGCAGGATGTCCTCGCGGGTGTCGGTAGCGAACGCGATGTGATGCAGCCGTCCCGCCGGCCCGTCCAGTCCTCGGTATACACGAGGTCGTATGACTTGCTGGCGAAGTGCAGCCAGCGGGCGGAGACGGTGCCGTTGTCCAGCACGATCTGCTCGGTCGCGCGCGCGCCGAGCAGGCCCGTCACGAAGTCGGTGGTCTCGGCCACGTCGGCGGCGAGGTAGTTGACGTGGTCCAGCCGCCGGGCACCGACGCCGCGCGCCGGGTACGCCTGGGCCTGGTTCTTCAGCGCCGGGGCCAGTTCCGGCGGGGCCTGGTACCACTCGCTTTCCCAGTACAGCCGCATCTCGTGACCGTCGGGATCGCGGAAGGCGTAGGTCGGCCCGATCCCCGGCTCACCGTCCACCCAGCCGCCGCCGAGCCCCGTCTGCCCGACCGCCTTGGCCGTCCGCTCCAGGGCCTCCTGGCTCGCGGCGCGCAGCGCCGTCGCGGCGATGCCGGACGTCTCGTGCCCGGTCAGCTTCAGGCTGAACTGCTCGTAGTCGTCCCAGGTCCGCAGGTAAACCGAGTCCCCGTCGCGGCCCGTTTCGGTCAGCCCGAGGACCTGGACGAAAAACCACCGGCTGCGCTCGGGCTCCGGGGTGAGCAGTTCCACGTGCCCGACGTGGGCGACGTCATGCCGCAGTGATGCCATCTGCTCCTCCTGCTTTGTCGCTCGAGCGCGGGAAGACGGTGCCGTCGAACAGTTTCCGCGCGGAGGTCGTCGCGCTGTTCTCGCGGCTGGGGCAGATCCCCGGGGAGAAAGTAGGCGCCCTTGGACGTGCCTCCTCGCATCAGCATGCAGCGCACACCGGCGGTTGTCGTCATCGTCGGGAGCCCCTCTCGGCCGCGGCCGGCCGGGGGCGGGGCAGCCGGCTCCGGGGTCTCCTCCAGCGCGCGGATCACGCTGCGGAGGTGACGCCGGGCCGCGCTTTCCGCGGCGTCCGGGTTCCTGCCCGCGATCGCGCTGATCATCGCCAGGTGTTCCGGCAGCGAGACGTGTGTCCGGCCCGGCCGCAGGGAAAGCTGGAACTGGTGCCGGACGATCTGGGCGTTGAGCCGCCGGAGCAGGTCCGCCGCCACGGTCTGGCCGGACATCTCGTGCACGAACTGATGCAGCTCGCGGTTGAGCGCCGAGTACTTCAGCGGCTCGCCCTCCGCGGCCGCCCGCGACATCCGCTCGCCGATGCCGATCAGCCGCTCGATCTGGGTGTCGCTGGCGTTCTCGGCGGCCTTCGCGGCGCACAGCCCTTCCAGCACCATGCGGCACTCGGTGATCGCCACCGCCTCCGCCACCGGGACGGCACGGACGCGGGCACCCCGGTTCGGGATACGCTCGACCAGGCCTTCCGCGGACAGGGCGAAGAGGGCGGCCCGGACGCTGGCCCGGGTAATGCGCAGCGTTTCCGCCAGCTCCGCCTCCACGAGGCGCTGACCCGGGGACCATGTCCCCGTTCATGATCGTGTCGCGCAGGTAATCGGTCGCGAACTGCGTGGCCGAATTGCTCTCCCGCGGGGAGCCTTCTCCCGCTCCGCCCGGTGTGCCCGCCATGAACTCCGCCTCCGGACATATTGCGAGCCAGATTGTTGACAATCTCAGCATATAGGCGATGGCCCGCCGGAGCGGTCCCCCCGCATGTCGGGCACGCCACGGTCCGGCACCGATGCCAGCACCTGCCGGGTAGCCTCCGCGGTCAGCGGCGGCTCGCCGAGCTGGCTGAGCAGCGCGGCCGCCGCCTCCATTTCGTGCACGCGGCGCTGGCTGTGCCGGACGTTCCCGGCGACCAGCCGCACCACGAATTCCCGGTCGATCCCGCATAGCTGCTCGAAGAGGTGCTCGCGGAACCAGTCGGCCATCCCGGCCGTCTCGGCCGCCCGCATCGACTCGATCACCAGCGCCGACAGGCCCTTGATCAGCACACTGCGCAGCAGCTTCCGGGTCGCCGCGACCCCCGGCTCGGTCCCGACCACCTGCAGGCGCAGGCCCGCCGGGGTCAGCAGGCGGGCGAATTCCCCGGGGTCGTCACCGGAAATGTCCACGGGGGTCGCGGCCCCGAGCAGCGGGACGGGGTTCATGATCGCACCATCGATGAAGCGCACACCGCGGTGATGTGCGAGCGCCGCGATGTCGCACTTCAGGCCGGCGTCACCGGTGGAGAAATCGGCGTAGTACGCGCCCGGGCGCATGTGGTCCAGGGCTGACTCCGCCGCCGTGATCGCCTGGGCCGCGTGCGTGAGGGCGAGCACGACGCCGGCCCCGCTGACCGCCGTGGCCGGCGTATCGCACCGGGTCACGCCCGGCAGTTCACCCACGTCCGCCGGGTCGAAGCCGCGGACCCCGGTCGCGTGTTCCGCGATCCCCGAGGCGAAGGCCGCACCCGCTTCGCCCAGGCCCAGGACCGCCACGCGCAAGGGGTACGCGCCGGGCACGCGCCAGGCTTCGCATCCGGCGCGCTCACGGTGACAGATCTTCCGGAGCGCGGTTACGGGCGTGCGGCGTGCGTGGCCGCCTATCCGTCCCTGTCATCACTGGCTCCCCTGGTCGCCGCACGCCACCGGCGCGCCGTGCCTTCGCATCATCGCCCGGCTTCCCGGGACGCGAGCCAGGCCCCGGGCAGCCGAGCTGCCACCATAAGCCGCAGCGTAGATTGTCGCAAGAATCGTTAACAAAATCACTGACAATACGGCTGGCACCTTATTCGCCTCAGCCGACGGCGCCAGACTCCGCCCAGCTCTGGCGCGACTCTCTCATCCTCAGCTGCCACCCGGCGCTCAGCCGGCCAGAATTTATTAGGCCACCTACAAGGGGCAGCTCACCACGCCCGGTGATCACTGGTCGATCGACCCGTCACCGCTGCAGTTGCCGGACGGGCGGCTCTACCTGGCCTGGTCCGGCTGGCCCGGTGACACCAACGGCGTCCAGAACATCTACCTGGCCCGGCTGGCCAATCCCTGGACGATCACCGGCCCGCGGACGATGCTGAGCACGCCCGCCTACCCGTGGGAGCTGAGCTCGGGCACCGTGCCGGTGAAGGTCAACGAGTCCCCGGAGCCGCTCGTGCACGGCGGCCGGGTGTTCATCGCATATTCGGCAGGGAGAGCCCCAGATGGATGGCCGCGGTGGCTGCAACTCCGTCTGGTTCTGGCCCACCTCGGCGGAGCCAGCTGGCCGGAGACGGCCGAACTGGCCGACAGGCCGCCGGCCCGGACGCGGTAAGCCGGCTTCGCCGCCGCCACGGGCCACACTGGTGTCATGCCAGATAGCAGCAAGTCAGCCCCGGGCGTTCCGGTGGGCTCAGCCAGCGGCGGTGACCGTCCCGCGCGCCGTAACGACGGGTACGAGGACGTCCTCAACGGCATCCGCGCGCTGCACGACCGGATGTCGGCGCTGGAGCGGATTGCTTCTCCCGAGGGCCGTCCGGTCCCCCCGGAGTCGCGGGAGGCCGTTATACCGGCATGGAAACGCGCCACCCGGGGCGAGGCCCGCTGGCACGTGGCCCTTGCGGTCGTGGCCGCCATCTGCCTGCAACTGCCGCTCCCCGGCCGGCTGGTGCTGTTCCGGCCGACCTGGCTGCTGCCGGTGCTGGAGGGGGTGATACTCCTGATGCTGACCGTACTCAACCCGCGCCGCATCGACCGGGAATCACGGGTGCTCCGCGGGCTGGCCCTGGCCCTGGCAGGCATCCTCAGCCTGGCCAACGCCTGGTCGGCCGGCAGTCTGGTGGTCGGGCTGGTTCGTGGAACCGAGGGGAGCGCCCCAGGCCCGCTGCTGATCTCCGGCGGAGTCATCTGGCTCACGAATGTGATCATCTTCGGCCTGTGGTACTGGGAGTTCGACCGCGGCGGACCGGTGGCCCGGGCCAACGCGACCCACCTATTACCCGGATTTCCAGTTCGTGCAGATGGTCAGTCCCCGATATGGCCCCCCCGGACTGGGAACCAGCCTTCGGTGACTACCTGTACCTGTCGTTTACCAACGCCGCCGCCTTCAGCCCGACCGACGTCATGCCGCTGTCCCGTTGGGCCAAGGCCGCCATGGCCGCGCAGGCCCTGGTGTCCATCGTGACCGTCGCCCTGGTCATCGCGCGCGCGGTCAACGTCCTCAAGTAGCGGTGAACGTCCTCACGTTGCGGCGGGGACGGCGGGCGCGTCCGGCGGTGCATGGCCGCTGAGCGCCATGGCCCCGGCCGAGGTGCCGGTGATACGCCGGTGCCGCGCGCCAGACGGCAGCCACGTCGCGGCCTGAGCCACGGACTCGTCCAGTTCGGTCTGCCATAGCCACCCCTCGGCGCCCTTGACCGCCGATCCGAGCAGGGCGCCCCATGCCTTGAGGCCCGCCAGCAGCGTGGCGCCCACCCAGGCCAGGCCGGCGATCAGCCGGGCCGTCGGCGGGATGCCGTGCAGCAGGAACAGGACGACGACCACGGCGACGGCGGCGCCCACGATCAGCAGGATCAGCCACCACGCGCGCCGGACTATCCCCCAGGCGGCAGCCAGGTAGCCGGACAGGCTCAGCATGTCGATCGCGGCCTTCTCGCCGGTGATCAGCCCCCGCCACAGATACCCCTGGGTCCGCATGGCCGGCTGGGCGGCTGGCCAGTCGGCCGGCGCCCGCTGCGCCGCGGCCCAGTGACGCCAGTCGTCCAGACCGCGGCTCACGGCGTAGGCGGCGTGGTCGGGCAGCATGGTCTTCAGCTCGACGAGCCAGTCCCTGATCGTCCGGATCCGCCCCGCCCCGAGCAGCTCACGGAACGCCCCTTCCGCGTCCCCGGCCGCGGCCGCCGCCGGGACCAGCGTCGTTTCCGCGAGCGCGCGGCCGAGCCCGTACGCCTTCCCGAGCCGGAAATCCGTAACGTTCAGCGCCTCGACCAGCCGGCAGTGCAGGGTGAAAATGGCGCCGAGGGTGGCGTCACGGTCCCGGTCCTCCGATTCCAGCAGGCCGAGCACAACGTCCAGCGCGTCCAGGAGAGCCTGCGGCGGGACCAGGACAAGCCGGGCCGCGGTCGCCGCGATCTGCTCGCCCAGCCATTTCGAGTGGGCGGCGGCGGAGAACCCGGAAAGTCCCGGCAGCCTCCCCTCCGGCCGCGGGTCCGTGACCGGGCCCTTGTGCACGGGGGAGTGATACAGCTTGGCCATCTGCCAGCCGAGCGCGATCGCCGCGCTGACGCGCGCCCTATCTCCGGACGGAAATGCAACGTCCGCCATTGACCGCTCTCCATCCGTGGCTGCTTCCCGGGCAGTGTAGACCCGCGCCGCCGTGCCGCGTGGCCGGTCACCGCGTGTCCCATCGCGGGCTGGCCCGGGGGCTCCCGCGGGCGTGTGAGCGGCGCGTCCGGGGGAACGGTGTGATCATGGCGGCGTCCAGAAAGACCTCCGCCGCGAAGCAGCCCGCGGCGAAGAAGCCCGCAGCGCGGCTCGCGCCCTACGAGGAAAAGCGCGATTTCACCCAGACGCCGGAGCCCTCGGGTAAAACCGGCGGCCGGCAGGCCCGCGCCCAGGGGGGACGGCCTGGCGGGAAGGCCAGTGGCCCGCGGTTCGTCGTGCAGCGGCACCGGGCGCGGCGGCTGCACTATGACCTGCGGTTCGAGATCGACGGCGTGCTGGTGAGCTGGGCCGTGCCGAAGGGGCCGACCCTGGATCCGGACGTCCGCCACGCGGCTATCCACGTCGAGGACCATCCCATCGAGTACCTGGACTTCGAGGGGGTCATCCCGTCCGGTCAGTACGGCGGCGGCGACGTGATCGTATGGGACACCGGCACCTGGGAGCCGCATGCGACGGACAACCCGGCGGCGGCGGTGCGGGCCGGTGATTTTCACGCCGACCTGCACGGGGAGAAACTGCGCGGCCGGTTCATCCTGGTACGGCGGGGCGAGCCGGACCGTTCCGGTAAGGAGCAGTGGCTGCTGCTGCACAAGCACGACGAGTACGCCGTCAAGGGCTGGAATCCCGAGGACCACCCCGAATCGGTGCTGAGCGGGCGCACCAACGACGAGGTCAAGGCCGATCCGGACCGCATGTGGCGTTCGGACCTGCCGCCGGCGAAGGCGTCGGTCGCGGTGAATCCCTCGGGCGCGGCTAAAGGCGGCCGCCCGCGCAGTACCCGGCGGGTCACCGGGTCCGGCAGCAGGAAGAGCGGCTCTCAGGACGACCAGGACGGTTCCGGCCAGAGCGGGAAACAGGACAGGAAGTGGGACGGCCCGGCCGCGGCGGAACTCGCCACGCTGGAGGCGCTCGGAGCGCGCGGCACGTGGGAAGTCTTCGGGCGCCGTCTCCGGCTGAGCAACCTGGACAAGGAGCTTTTCCCGGCCCGTCCCGGCGAGCCGCCAGTGACCAAGCGCGAGTTCATCGCTTATGCGGCCCGGATCGCACCGGTCATCCTGCCCTACCTCAAGGGCCGGCCGCTGAACATGAACCGTTACCCGAACGGGGCGGGCGCCCCGGGATTCTGGCACAAGCAACTGCCCGCGCACGCGCCGGACTGGCTGCCGTGCTGGCACAACCCCGGCGCCGGCGCCGGCCGCACCACCACCTACCTGGTGGTGGATGAGCCCGCGGCGCTGGTGTGGGCGGCGAACTTCGGCGCGCTGGAATGGCATGCCTGGACCGCGCGGGCGGGCGCCCCGGACCGCCCCACGTATGCGCTCATCGACATCGATCCCGGGGAGGCCACCTCCTGGGAGGACGTACTGGTCCTGGCCCGGCTGCACCGAACGGCGCTTGACCATCTCGGCGTCCGCGGGCAGCCCAAGGTCACCGGCCGCCGGGGCATCCAGATCTGGATCCCGATCGCGCCCGGCCCCGCCTCCGCGGAGGTCACCGCCTGGGTCGAGCAGGTCTCACGTGCGGTGGGCGATGTCGTCCCGGAGCTGGTGAGCTGGAAATGGGAACTGCGTGACCGCAGCGGGCACGCCCGGCTGGACTACACGCAGAACGCCGGGCATAAGACGCTGGTCGCGCCGTACAGTCCGCGGCCGCTGCCGGGAGCCCCGGTGTCCGCGCCGCATCGACTGGGACGAGCTCGACGATCCCTCGCTGCGCCCGGACGGCTTCACGATCCGCAGCATCTTCGATCGCCTGACCGAGCGGGGGGACCTGTTCCGGCCGGTCCTGGACACGGACCAGGTCCTGCCCCCCATCACCTGACGCGGGTCCCATCCCTCCCGCCGGAGGGCGGGAGGGATGGGAGGGCCACGGGCCAGCCGGGACTAGTGCAGCCACTTCCGGTACTTCGGGCGGGACGCGCGCTGCCAGTCCTTCCAGGCCTGTCGCTCCGAGTCCCGGGCGGCGGTGGTGTTGCGCTCGTGCAGCAGCCCGAAGGTGAACGCGTTCTCACCTTCCAGGTGCGAACGCACGCCGAGCTCACGGATGGCGTTCCGGGCGATCACCGCGTCCTGGTGCGCGCCCAGCGAGGTCTGGAGCTTCTTCATCCCCTGGCCGAACCGGCGGGCCTGGCGGCCGTAGACGGGCTGGACCACCTCGGCCGCGTACCGGGCGCGCTTGGCCGACCGCCGGGCGCGGTGCAGCGCGATGTTGGTGGCCTCCCCGGCGTCCGCCTGCCGGGCCCGGCGCAGCCGGCGGTCCGTCCGCCGGTAGGTGTGCGCCACCGCGCGGGCCAGGCCCTTCTTCGCGGGAAGGGTCGCGTCCGGGCCCAGCGGCGGGCTGGCCAGGATGCGGTCCAGCTCGTTCAGCAGGGCGAAGTAGCGCTCCGAATCCAGCGCCTCGAGCACAGCCGTGCGGGTCTGCGCGGCCAGCGGCGCGAAATGCTCTCGCAGCCGCGCCTTCACCGGCCCCATGACCAGCTCGGGCGGCGTGTGGTCCACGTCGGACTGGATGTGCCCGGCGAGCACCTCGCTGTCCCTCGCGTCGCCCAGCACATGGCTGAGCCACCGCAGCTCATTGGCCAGATGCCGGGTGCCCGCTCCGCGCAGGACCGTGCCGAACGACTGGAGAGTGCTGCGCAGCCGCCGGGTGGCGACGCGCATCTGGTGCACCGAGTCGGGCTCGTCGCGCCGCACCATCGGGTCGAGCGCCTTGAGCGTGCGGGCCTGCTCCTCGACGTAGGCCATGACCACATCGGCGGACGAGCCCCGGCCGCCGGGACGTCCGTCGCCGTTGACTCCGGCGGGGCCGGGCGAGGGTAGCTGGCCGGCCAGGGCGCGCTCCAGCTTGGCCGTACGGCCCGCGGGCCGCAGCCCGCCGCGGCGCAGCCGCTTGTCCGCGGCCCGCAGCAGGTGCCGGTCGCCGCCGGTGAGCTCGACCTCCACCTCACTCCAGCTGGAGATGGCCGTCGATTCGCCGAGCGTCTGCGCGGAGACCTCGTCGGCGACCACTTCGGCGAGCGACGTCCCGGCCTCGTCGATCAGCGTCCGGGTCCGGCGCACGGTGGCGATCCGGGCCACGGGGGCCAGCGCCTGCCCCCGGGTGTAGACGCGGACCAGGCTGGCCAGCTCGGCGGGCACGGTCCGGCTCGAGCCGCGCAGCGGCGTCCGTATCTCGCGGCGCGTCTGCGGTCCCATAGGCAGCTTCAGGTGCCAGCCCGCATCCTTACCGCCGCGGCGCCTCCGCAGCGTGACGCCCGCGCGCAGCAGCCGCAAATCCTGTGTGTCGTAGTACTCGGCCTCGAGTTTCTGTTCTTCCGGGCCCGCCTCGCTGGCCACCTGCGGGAGGTCCTCCAGCGGGGGCAGCACGGTCTCCGGGCCGGCCTCGTACTTCATTTCAATTTCGCGGGTGTCCGTAACCATGACGTATCCCCTACCCAGCTAGTCTTCGCCGATTCGCGCGCTGGCAGCGGATCGTGCGATTTCTGGCAATCTTTTCGTTAACTTACGTATGACTAAATTTTACCTTCCGTTCACCTATGCGGAGCCGGTCTCGATGGCGCGACCGTCCCGGGTCCTCCCGGGCGGCCAGGCCTACCAGGGTGGGTTTACCCGTCCGCAAGGGCTGGCCGGTACGTCGTAACGACTTTGAATTCGATTTGACTCAGTCATCTTCGCGTTATATTCGAATCTGTTATCGTCTAAGCCATGGGAGCAGGGAAAACGTCTTCTGGAGGCTATCCGCCGCCGGTCGGAACCGTCCCGATGCTGTCCAGGGTGCCGGCCGGTGAACTGATGGACAGCCCGCGGCGGGCGCCGGTGCGCCGGACGGCCGAGGTGCTATACAGCGACACCAGCTGGCGGCCCTGCCTGATCGTCGCCTGGGCACGCTATCGCGGGGGGTGGGCCGCGCTCATCCGGTGGCCCGATGGCCGGGAAGACTGGCGGCAGTTCGACCGGCGGCACATGCGCCCGCAGGGTTCCGCATTAAGAATCTGGCCGGCGCCCCTTCTGCCGGCCGCCCCGGCTAACTGCGCGCGGCGTGCGGCGACTCGCTCTGCTGCTGACCGTCCCGGCGGTCCTGGTCCCCGGCCGCCCGCTGCTCATCATCGGAGAGCACGGGTGACCGGGCCAGGGCGACCACGGCCGCCGCCATCAGGACGGTGCTGAGCGCCGCCAGCAGCAGGTTGAGCGGGTCGGTACTGACCTTCTCGTGGAACGCCAGCACACCCCACAGGATGGAGACGATCGGGTCGGACAGCGTGAGGCCGGGCTGAGCCGCGATCAGCCTGCCGGCGTTCAGCGCCGACTGCACCAGGAAGATCCCGAAGACCCCGGTGGCGACCATCGCGTAGATCTGCCAGCCGGTGAACAGGGCCCCGAACCCGTTAGAGAAGCGAGCGGTCATCCCCTTCATCAGCGCCGCGGTCAGCCCGAAGGTGGCCCCCGCGGCGACCCCGTAGACCGCCGCCTGGTGCGAGCTGCTCCTGGTGCCGCTGCTTCCTTGGCCATTGCTCCCTCGGCTGCTGCCGTCCCTGGCGCCGCCGCGCCCGGCGGGCCCCTGCCGTCCCCACGCGACCAGCGCGGCGACCACCGCCAGGTTCACGCCGATGCCGATCAGCCAGACGTGCGGACGGACCGTGTCCGACCGGCTGGGCGTGGGGGACAGGAAGTACAGCAGCCCGGCCAGGCCGGCCGTCATCGCCAGCGTCGACGCCCATTCCCGCGGGCCCATGTTCGACCCGAACACCCGGGACGCGAGGATCAGCGTGAGCGGCAGTTCCAGCACCAGGATGGGCTCGACCACGCTCAGCTCGCCCTCGCCCAGCGCGGTGGCCTGGAGCAGGAAACCCACGATCACGGCGAGAATGCCGCCGAACCAGACCGGCTTGTGCAGCAGGCTCCAGATGAGCTTCAGGCTCAGGTTCTCTTTCTGCGGTATCTCCCGGTTGGCCTCGCGCTGCAGGACCGATGAGGCCGCGTTGGCGCACGCCGCGAGCACCGCGAGGAAGTAGCTGAGCATCCATCCCCTTCCGGTGCCGGTCCTGGCGCCGGGACATGCGTTTCGTCCAGTTCCAGGCAGCCGGCCCCCCCATACTCCGGGTACCCGCAATGCGCGTGGTAACACGCGGGCCGATCGTGGTAGGTGCGCCCCGTGAACGGCTCTGACGCGGCCTGGGTCGTAAGTTTGGCGCTAGAGCATTTAAGGCGAGTCCTGCGGGAAAGGGTTCATCATGGAATACCGTCAGCTTGGCCGGAGCGGCCTCCGGGTGTCGACGCTGACCCTCGGCACGATGACATTCGGCGGCAAGGGTGGGTTCAGCGCGGTCGGCTCGACCGGCGTGGAGGGCGCGCGGCGGCAGATCGGCATGGCCCTGGATGCCGGGGTGAACCTGATCGACACCGCGGATGTCTACTCCGGGGGCACGGCCGAGGAACTGGTCGGGCAGGCGATCAAGGGCAAGCGGGATGACCTGTTGCTGTCCACCAAGGTCCGGATGCCGATGGGCGCCGGCCCGAACGACGCCGGGCTGTCGCGGCACCACATCCTGAGCGGCGTCGAGGCGAGCCTGCGCCGGCTGGACACCGACCACATCGACATCTACCACGTGCACGAGTGGGACGGGCAGACCCCGGTGGAGGAGACGCTGTCCACCCTGGACTCACTCGTCCAGTCCGGCAAGGTGCGCTACCTCGCCGCCTCCAACTACTCGGGCTGGCAGCTCATGAAGGCGCTGGCCGCCGCGGACGCCCGCGGTCACGAGCGGTTCGTCGCCCAGCAGATCTACTACTCCCTGGAAGCGCGGGACGCCGAGTACGAACTGGTGCCACTGGCGCTCGACCAGGGCCTCGGCATCCTGGTGTGGAGCCCGCTGGCAGGTGGCCTGCTGTCCGGCAAGTTCCGCCGGGACGCCGAGCAGCCGGAGAACTCACGCCACCTGAGCGGGTGGAACGAGCCGCCGGTGCGCAACGAGGACCGGCTGTACGACACGATCGAGGTCCTGGTGGACGTGGCCAAGGCCCATGAGGTGTCCGCCGCCCAGGTCGCGCTGGCCTGGCTGCTCGGCCGGCCGGGCGTGACGTCGCTCGTCATCGGCGCGCGGACCGACGAGCAGCTCACCGACAACCTGGCCGCCGCGACCTGGTCCTGTCCAGCGACGAGCGCGCCGCCCTGGACCAGGTGAGCACGCCGGACCTCATCTACCCGCACTGGCACCAGGCCGCGACCGCCAACGACCGCCTCAGCGACCCCGACCTGGCCCTCCTGCGCCCGCACCTCAAAAAGTAGCGGCCACCCACCCATCAGCGGCGCGCTCAAACTTGCAGCTCCGTTAACTTGCCTGCGTGTCCAGGCTTGTGCATGTGTGAACGGTTTTGTAATGGGCAATTGACGGTCATGTCAGCTCACGTCACCGAACGCCCGCGCCGGAGCCTGGCGCCGCTGATGGCCGTCACTGCCGCGGCGGCGGTCTTCGCTGTGCTGCTGGTCCTGGTCCGCCTGCAGTGGGCGCCGCTGGAGTCGGCCGATCACCGTGCCGCCGCCAACCTCAATCGCCTTATCGCCAGTCACCGGGCGATCGTCACGGTGGTCAAGACGATTACCTGGCTGGGCAGCGACGGCGTGCTGTGGACGGTCATCGGCGCCGCGGCGATCGTCCTCGCCATCCGGCGGCAGTGGCGGCTGGCGGCCTACCTGCTCGTCACCGGCGCGGGCGCGCTCGTGCTGGACCCGGTCCTCAAGTCGCTGGTCGGCCGGCTGCGGCCGGTGGTCGCGCATCCGATCGCCTACGGTACCGGCGACAGCTTCCCGAGCGGGCACGCGCTCGGATCGATTGTCTGCTACGGAGCGATACTCCTCGTCTTCCTGCCCGCCGCCCGCGGCCGCTGGCGTGCCGGGCTGATCACCGTGATCGTGGCCCTCGTCGCCCTGATCGGCATCAGCCGGATCCTGCTGGGGGTCCACTACCTGTCCGACGTGCTGGGCGCATGGGCCCTCGGAATCACCTGGCTCGGCCTCACCGCGCTCGCCTTCGAGCTGACCAGGAGCGCCGCGGGCCAGCCGGTGACCAACCCGGTAACCGAAGGGCTGGAACCGGAGGCGCGGGCCGACCTCACCCCGGCCCAGTCGGACGGCGCCACGCGCACCGGCCGATTCCGTCATCCCGCCCGAGATCGCCGCCGGGATCGTGGTGGCGTGGGTGCTGATCCTCGGCGCTGTCGTCGGCATGGGTGAACTGGTCACCAAGCACGGGAACGGCAATGTGCTCGGCGACCGGACGATCCCGCACTGGCTCGCGGCCCACCGCACGCCCGCCCTGGACCGCTGGAGCCAGGTCTTCAGCATCCTCGGCGCGACCCAGGCCATCCTGATCGTGGCCCTCGCCACCTGCGTGGTCTTCCTCGCGCTGACCCGGCACTGGCGGCAGGTCCGCTACATCGCCGTCGTGATGCTGGGCGAACTCGCCGCGTTCCTCACCGCCGCCGCGGTCGTCAAACGGCCCCGGCCCGACGTCCCGCACCTGGACCAGCACCTGCCGACCTCCGCCTTCCCGTCCGGGCACGAGGCCGCCACCTGCTGCCTCTACGTGGCGATCGCGATCCTGGTCATCGGGCACGCGCGCGGCTGGTGGCGGTGGCTGTTCCTGCTCCCGGCCATCGCCATGCCGGTCCTCGTCGCGATGTCCCGCATGTACCGGGGGGAGCACCACCCTACCGACATCCTCGGCAGCCTGCTCTTCGCCGCCCTCTGGCTCACCGCGACGTTCCTGCTGATAAGGCCCAACGCCGACCGCCGCGCCGAGGGCCGTGCAGGCCGGGCGTCCCAGGCCACCGAGCGCCGGAACGGCACCCGCACCGCCCCCGGCCGCCTCGTCAGCTAGGTCACGCCCCTACAGTGTGGCCCTCGGCCTCTATGTCGCGTTCCCGGATTGCGAGCTGAATTCGTTCCTCAGCCAGCTGGGCGAAGTGATCGTCTATCTCCGCTACGTATGGCTGGCGCCCGAGTGCCACTGCTGCGACCGAAGCGGACGCCAGACCGCCGAACGGCTCCCAAACAACATCATCTGGCTCGGTCACCGCGTAGATGATGCGCTCCATGAACTCCAGTGGCTTTTGATTCAGATGCGCGACACTTGACGCCGTTGGCTTGTACACACGCGGCGCTGCCCGCCGCATGGTCCCCTTCAAACGCTCGCTGTCATGCAGAGGGGGCCTGTTCCAGACATTCGTGAGGCCGTGGGTGTGGTTCCACCGGTAGCGCAGCGAATCCCATAGCTTGGCTGTCACAGGATTCTCGCCGTCAAGCGAGAAATATGGCCAACCTGACTCGGTACCATGATCGTTGGCGTAGGCCGCGAGACGCTCCATCATTAGCCCAGGCGGCCAGTACCAAAGCCAGTCTTGCGTGAGGTACTTGCGGGTGGCCGCGTTCTTAACCCCGCATGCCTCGTTAGCCCTGCTGAGCGGAAGGCGTGATCGCTGCCATTCATGGCGAAGCCATTGCTGGACCGGCATCGGGCCATCTGGTCCATGTATCTCGATACGGCGCTGATACAGGACACATATTTCACTCACGACCGGGAATCGCCGAATGGTCTTCCCATTGACGTTCCCCGCGATATGTGCCAATCCCTTGTCCCAGGTAACAGTCTGCACATAGTCCCACCCATTAGCGGCAAAGAGTGGGTGTACCGTCGCCCATCCAAGCTCTGTGTTCCAGAACCAAAGCGTCGTCGCTGGCTGTGCAGCCTTACTCCACTCCTCAACATGTCGCCGATACCACTCAGCAAGCCCATCGGGGCCGGTTGTGTCACCGTGGAAACCTCGGACGCCATAGGCGCCGTCACTGATGATGGTGGCCGGGGCGGCCCATCGGTCGTACGCCTCTCGTACATCTCCCCTGTGGAGGACGTATGCCGTGTCCTTAGCCGGTCTTCCACCCATGACAGAGACCGTACTGCGTTCCACTGACAGCCGGCCTGCGGCTTGCGCCAAGCCCACCTGCGGTCAGGACAGGACGCTGCCGGCGCCGATACGGTCGCCGGGGTATTCGTGCATCGCTTCCAGGTTGTCGTGGGCGGGGTACGTGGCCGCCGCGGGGCCGTCGGCGAACGCGCGGAGGATGTTCGTAGTGACCTGCCGGACGAAGGCCGTCGCCGTCCCGTCGATCCCGTGCGGCTGGTCGCCGAAGATCGCCTCCACCCAGCGCATGGTGCCCGCGTTGAAGACGCCCGCCCCGCCGGAATGCGTGTAGTAGGCGGAGTCGCCGTAACTGCTGACGCCCTGGCAGACCAGCGGGGAGTGGGACAGCACCTCGATCGGCCGCTGGAGCGGGTAGCCGGGGTTGACCCGGTCGTATTCGATGCCTACCAGGTTGTGGAAGGAGGCACCGGCCGGGACGCCGGTGCCCCTGAACACCCAGCTGCCCGGGCTCACCACCCGGTACGCGGCGGTCGCGGGGTAGGACTCGTATAGCGTGCCGATGAGTGACGATTCCGGGTCGGGGCTGGGCGCCGCCCGCCAGTCGCTGGTCACCAGGGACGCGTCCCTGCCGTACATCGGGTCGCTCGGGTAGCTGGTCTTGTAGCAGACGACGAGCCGGTCGTTTCCCAGTGCGGTGGCTTCCAGCCGGGTGCGCCGGAACATCGCGTTGGCGCCGAGGAACGCCAGGTTGACCCCCGCGTCCCGGGCGGCGGTCACGTTGGCCCGCTCGCCCGGTGACCAGTACTCGTCGTGCCCGAGCGAGAGCAGTGCGCTGGCCCCGTTCAGCAGGTGCGGGTCCGCGGCGATGTCCATGCTGGTGACGTAGGCGAGCGGGATGCCCATGAACTCGGCGAGCTTGACCACGTTCCGCTCGTAGGTCAGGAACATGTCCGCGCCGTTCCCGCCGTACGGGCGATCCAGGCTGACCGCGCGGGAGCGGCCCGCGTAGTCGCCCTGCGGGCCCTTGTACAGGTCGTAGCCGCCCCAGGTGTTGTACGCCTGCCAGGTCTCGACGCCGTTCTTGACGACGACCTTGCCCGCGGTCGTTTCCGAGCGGACGGTCACCGGCACGTAGCGCTGCCCGCCCGAGTCCGCGTCCAGCCGGAGCAGGTATGAGCCCGGCGGCCAGTCGTCCGTCGGCACCTCCAGCATGGGGTCCCACTTCGCCTGGATCGTGTTCGTCGAGGCGGTCAGGATGGGGCCGTTCTGCTTGTGGCCGCGCTGCGGACCGGACTGCCACACCTTCCGCGCGCCGTGGCCCTGGTACCAGCCCAGCCGGTACGCGGTCACCCGGTACCCGGGGGAGGTGGACGAGACGAACAGCGGGAACGGCTCCCCCTGCCGCACGCTGACCTTGCCCGCGTACCCCTCGATCTCGTGCTCGGCGCCCAGATGGCGGATCATCCAGTGCGGGTCACCCGGCCGCGCGTTCTCCGCGATCGGCGCGGCGGGCCGCGGGGCCTGGCTGGCGCCCGTACCGGCCGTTTTGCTTCCCGCCGTCGGGCTGGAGCAGGCCGCGGCGGCTGCCCCCACGGCCCCCGCCACGGCGGCCCCGAGGAATGCTCTGCGGCCGAGCTTGCCGTCGCCACTCATGTGCATAAGGATGCCGCAGCCGGGGCGCCTGCGTGACAATCCGTGCGTATCGCGCCGCCGCTAAATCAGTTGCCCCGGGCAGGCCGCTCTGCTGTACTCCCAGCAACCAGCCGTATTCCGGCGAACAGCCATCCAGCCCCCGGGAGAGCCCAGAAATGCGCGCAGCGTCCATGTCCCAGCAGAAGGGAGCAGTCACCTACCCGAAGGACATGACGCTTTGTGAAAACGCTCAACCTGGGGATTGTCGCGCATGTCGACGCCGGTAAGACCAGCCTGACCGAACGGCTGCTGTACAACGCGGGCGTCATCAGCGAGATCGGCCGCGTCGACGACGGCAGCACCCAGACCGACACGCTGGCGCTGGAGCGGCAGCGTGGGATCACGATTAAGTCCGCGGTCGTGTCGTTCGCGGTCGGCGACATCACGGTCAACCTGATCGACACCCCCGGCCACCCGGATTTCATCGCCGAGGTGGAGCGGGTGCTGAGCGTGCTGGACGGCGCCGTCCTGGTCGTTTCCGCGGTGGAGGGCGTCCAGGCGCAGACCCGCGTCCTGATGCGGACCCTGCGGCGGCTCAGCATTCCCACCCTCATCTTCGTCAACAAGATCGATCGCGGCGGCGCCCGGTACCAGCCGCTCCTGGACCGGATCGCCGGCTCGCTGACCGGCGCCATCGTCCCGATGGGGCCGGCCCACGGCCTGGGCACGCGTCGACGCCGGCTTCGTGCCGTACGGCGAGGACGACACGGAGTTCACGGCCGGGCTGGCCGATCTGCTCGCCGACCACGACGACGAGTTCCTGGCCGCCTACGTCAGCGCCGAGGCCGCGGTGCCGTACCGCCGGCTCCGGGACGAGCTCGCGGCGCAGGCCAGGCGGGGACGGGCGCACCCGGTGTTCTTCGGCTCGGCCATCACCGGGGCAGGCGTGGAGTCGCTCACCGCCGGCATCACCGAACTGCTGCCCGCCGCCGAAGGCGACGCGGACGGCCCGCTTTCCGGCACCGTGTTCAAGGTCGAGCGCGGGGCGGCCGGGGAGAAGATCGCGTACGTGCGGATGTTCTCCGGCCGGATCCGTGTCCGCGACCGGCTGGGGCCCGGCACCGGGCAGAAGATCACCGCGGTCAGCGTCTTCCACGACGGCTCGGCCGTCCGGCGCGCGTCGGTCGCGGCCGGGGAGATCGGGAAGCTCTGGGGCCTGCCGGATATCCGGATCGGGGACACCCTCGGCGTCCCGCGGACCAGCCCGGCGCGCCATCAGTTCGCCCCGCCCACGCTGGAAACCGTCGTCGTGGCGCGCCGCCGCGCCGACCGGGGCGCGCTGCATGCCGCGCTGACCCAGCTCGCCGAGCAGGACCCGCTGATCAACCTGCGGCGGGACGAGGTGCAGCAGGAAATGCTGGTCTCGCTCTACGGCGAGGTGCAGAAGGAGGTTATCCAGGCCACGCTGGCCAGTGACTTCGGCGTCGAGGCCGGGTTCCGCGGGACGACCACGCTGTGCATCGAACGGCCTGTCGGCACGGGTGCGGCCGTGGAGATCGGCGATACGGACGCTAATCCGTTCCTGGCCACGGTGGGCCTGCGCATCGATCCGGCTCCGGCCGGTTCGGGCGTGCGGTTCCGGCTGGAGATCGAGCTGGGGGCGCTCCCGTTCTCCTTCCTCAAGGCGATCGAGGAAACCGTGCACCGGACGCTGCGCCAGGGGCTGCACGGATGGCAGGTCACCGACTGTGTGGTCACCCTGATCCGGTCCGGCTACTGGCCCCGGCAGAGCCACGCCCACGCCACGTTCGACAAGAGCATGTCGAGCACGGCCGGTGACTTCCGTCACCTCACGCCGCTGGTCGTGATGGACGCGCTCCGGCGGGCGGGCACCAGCGTGCACGAGCCGGTGAACCAGTTCCGGCTGGAGGTTCCCGCGGACGTGCTGGGCACCGTGGCGCCCGTGCTGGCCCGGCTGCGGGCTGTGCCGCAGACCTCAGACCCACGGGGAGCCATGTGCGTGCTGGAAGGCGAGATCCCGGTGGCCCAGGTGCACGAGCTGGAGCAGCATCTGCCCGGGCTGACCCGTGGCGAGGGCGTGCTGGAGTGCACCTTCGGCCACTACCAGCCGGTCCGGGGCGCGGTCCCGGAACGGCCGCGCGCGGACCACGATCCGCTCCACCGCGAGCAGTACCTGCTCCGGGTTGTCCGGGGCGTCACCGGACGCTGAGCACGGCGGCAGGCCCCGGCCCGGCCGCGGGCCCCCGGGGTCAGCGAACGACGTCGACGTGCCCCGCAGGCACCAGCCGACCGGGGCCGCGGCGAAGTTCGTGGTCTCCGGCTCATACGTCCACTCGTCGGTGTTCCCGATCATCGACATGGTGCCTTCTGGTTGGGGCTGTCGCGCCCGCCGGGCCGTTCCCGCGCGGCGGCGCCGGGCCGTTAGTTGTCCGGCCGCTGAACAACCGTCATTCTCCGGCCGGCATTCAGGTGAATTGCCCGGTTGTGCTGTGTAAGGCTGGTGGCATGGGCACGGATGAGACGCGGCGGCTCCTGCTGCTGCGGCACGCCAAGTCGGCGTGGCCGGACATGGCCGATGATGAACGGCCGCTGAACGATCGCGGCCGCCGTGATGCCCCGGTCATGGGGCGGTGGCTGCGCGACGGTGGGTACATCCCCGGCCTGGTGCTGTGCTCCCCGGCGCGCCGGACCCGTGAGACCTGGGTGCTGCTGGCCGGCGAACTGGGCGCGGAGCCGCCCATCCGTTACGAGCAGCGCATCTATGAGGCGACCGCACTGAGCCTGCTGCACCTGCTCCGCGAGGCCGGCGGCGAGTACCGGACGATCCTGCTGATCGGGCACAACCCCGGAATCGCCGAGCTCGCGGTGGGGATGGCGCAGATGACGGACGGCCCGGACGCCGAGCCGCTGGACCGGGCGCGGGAGAAATTTCCCACCGCCGCGGTCGCGGTCCTGGAGTTCAAGGGGGAGTGGGCGGACCTGATCCCCGGGTGAGCCGCGCATGGTCGATTTCGCCGTGCCGCGGAACGTCCTGCACTGAAACTCTCCGCATCCGCGGACCGCGCGCACTCCCGTCCGTTTCGGAATATCGCTTAACGTCCTGCCCCGGGACTCCTCCGCACCCGCGGACAGCTCGCAGTGCCGCCCGTTCGGCTGTCCTTCCGCGGGCCCCCGGCTCGCTCCGCCGCCCGTTCCGCCGCTCATGGCCGCCGGTTCCGCCCGGTTAGCAAACTCTTACCTCCGAGTTATATGTACGGCCGTGTTCTTTAGGCGTAACTTCTGGGAAACGTTGTCTTACTCGTGAGTAGGTTGATCGCTCGCGGGTTATTTTGTGTGGTTTTCAGGAGACCACGATGACGAGGCTGGGTAAGCCGCGTGCCCGGCTCACCAGCTCAACATCAACGGGACGATCTTCTTCGCCTTCCTGCCCCGGGACCGCGGAGGGATTCAGCGCCGTGTGCTGGCCCAGACGGACGTGGTGAACTGGCTCAGCGCCCGGGTGGCGGGCGCGAGAGCTCCCAGCAACTGTTAACCGCCGCCCCGGCAACTCCTGCCCCACCGGCCGCCCCCCGGCTCGGCACCCTCCCGGAAGCGTGCGCAGAAGTGGCTGATTACATCACAGCCACTTCTGCACACGGCCGGCGTGCTGAGACCCGGGAAGATCCCGGCGCTCTGGCCCGGCCCGCAGCCGGGGCCAGCCCAGCCGGCAGCACGGGAGGGCGGAGTCAGGTGCCGAGGGATGCGACGGCGGGGATGACCTCGCTGCCCATGACCTCCAGCGGGGTGATCTCGTGGACGTTGATCACCTGGCCGATCACCGTCTGGATACCGGCCTCCGCGAACCGGCCGAGCTGGTCGACCACCTCGTGGGCGTTCTCGCCCTTCGGCCCGACATTGAAGCGGAAGATGGCGGTCTTCTCGATCTCGTCGTAGTTCCGGCCCTCGCGCTCGCAGTGCTCGCGCAGCACCTCCAGCTTGTGGCCGAGTTCCGGGCTGGGGAAGAGGTTGCACGCCTGCGCGTACCTGGCTACCAGGCGCAGGGTCCTCTTCTCCCCGCTGCCGCCGATCATGATGGGCGGGTGCGGCGTGGTCAGCGCCTGCGGTGAGTTGAGCGGTCGCTCCAGATGATTGAGCGTGCCGTTGTAGGGCCGCTCGTCCCCGGCCCACATCTGCAGGCAGATCTGGATGCTCTCCTCGAGCTGCTCGAATCGCACGGGGAGCGGGGGGAACGGGATGCCGAGGCCGCGGCACTCTTGCTCGTTCCAGCCGGCTCCGATCCCCAGCCACGCCCGGCCGCCGGACAGCACGTCCAGCGTGGTGACGATCTTGCCCAGCATGCCCGGGTACCGGTAGATGGCCGCGGTCACGAGCGTGCCGAGCCGGGCCCGTGAGGTGTGCGCGGCCAGGAAGCCGAGCGTGGTGTACGCCTCCAGCATTTCGTGCTCGGCCGGCCCGACCGAGGCAATCTGGAACAAGTGGTCCATGACCATGATGTGCTCAAAGCCGGTGTCGTCCGCGGCGCGGGCGATGGTGGCCAGGGTGGGGCCGATCTGTGCCGCGCCCCCCGGCCAGGTGAAATCAGGAATCTGAAGCCCAATCTTCACGCGGTCACCTCCGGTCTTCAGCCTTTCATATCCGCCAGTTGACTCCGGTCAGTGCCCTCCCGTGAGCAGGCGCCCGCGGATCGCCTCGTCCAGGGCCGCGTCCGCCACCGTCCAGGCCAGGCCGATCGCGCCGTCGAGGAGCGCCTGGTCCGCGGCCGGCGTGACGCAATGCGCGGCGAATTCCTTCTGATGGTTGACCGCCGGCAGCGAGCCGATCCCGATGTACGGGTGGATTGAGGGCACGATCAGCGAGACGTTGCCCATGTCGGTGGAGGCGCGGTTCATCCGCCCAGCGGCGGCGGCGCTCCCGGCCCTCCCCGCCCCAGCGTCCCCGGCGCCGCCGGCGGCCGGACCTTCCGCGGGCGCGAACTGCCGCCCGAGCCGTTCCGCGTTGGCGCGGTACAGCGGCAGCAGGTCGGGATCGTTGCGGAATTCGGCGTAGGGCGGCGCCTCCACCTCGATCTCCAGCTCACACCCGGTGGCCAGCGCCCCGGCCTCGAAGCAGCGCCGCACCCGGGGCTCCAGCCCGGCCAGCTCGTGCAGGGTTTCGGCGCGGACGTACCAGCGGCCTTCGGTGAGGTCCGGGATCGCGTTGGGGGCATCCCCGCCGTGGGTGATGATCCCGTGCACCCGGGTGCTCGGCAGCAACTGCTGGCGCAGCAGCCCGATGGCGACCTGCGCGATCGTGAACGCGTCGGCGGCGTTGACGCCCTGCTCCGGATAGGCGGCCGCGTGCGTGGCCTGCCCCCGGTAGCGGACCAGCATGTGTGATACCGCGAACGGCCGGGCCTCCGCGACGTCGACCGGGCCGGGGTGCACCATCATCGCCGCGTGCATTCCGTGAAACGCCCCGCGTTCCAGCATGTACACCTTGCCCCCGCCGCCTTCCTCGGCCGGTGTGCCGAGCACCGTCACGGTCAGCCCCAGGTCGTCGGCGGCGGCGGCGAGCGCGAGACCGGCCCCGACGGCGGTGGCCGCGATGATGTTGTGCCCGCAGGCGTGCCCGAGCCCGGGCAGGGCGTCGTACTCGGCGCAGATGCCCACGTGCAGCGGCCCGGTACCGGAGCGGGCGATGAACGCGGTCGGCAGCCCGCAGGCGCTCGCCTGCACGTCGAATCCGGCGCCGGCCAGCTCGGCGGCGACCCAGGCGGCGGCGCGCTCCTCGGCCCACGCGATCTCGGGGTGGGCGTGCAGCCGGTGACTCAGCCCGATCAGCTGGTCCCGGGCTCCCGTGACCGTTCCGGCGATCGATTCCTTCACATCCATCCCGGCTCCTTTGCGCGAATCCCGTCCCGCCTCTTCATGTTTCTACCGCCTGGGAGAGGGTCTCGAGCGTCACGTCCACGCCGAGGAACCGCCCAACGCCGGCGGCCTCGGCCGCCAGGCCGTCGGCGCTGGCGGCCGGCAGGGCGGTGAACGGCTCGATGGTCAGCCGCGCCGGCCTCCCGCGCCCGGTGGGCAGGGTGAGCCGCCACGTTCCGGCGACACGCCCGCCGACCAGGACCACCGGCCGGACGAAGCCGCCGCCCGTCTGGATGCGCCGGGCGAACCGGGCGTCGAGCACGGGGCCACGGTCCCGGTAGCCGAGCAGGTAGGCGTCGAAGTGCCCGAGCAGCCTCGGCGCCGGATCACCAGCATCGCCGGGATCGCCAGCATCGCCCGGATCAGCGGGTGCCTCCGGGCTGGAGCCGGCCAGCACGAGCAGCCGCGCCCCGCCGGAGCTGACCGGTGTCACGTCATCCGCGATGAGGTCCAGCGCACACGTGCACTCCGCGGCCGGCAGCCCGGACCAGGCGGTGAAATCCTCCCGGGACGCCGGGCCGTAGCCGCTCAGGTAGCGCCGCGCCAGCTCCGGCAGCGCCTCGTCCTTGCTCAGCGCGGGCGCATCCGGGGCCCATTCGTCCAGCAGAACGTACGTGGGCTCCTCACCCGGGCCGTCCGGACCGCGGCAGATGAGCCCGCGGTTGGCCGCGTAGCCGAGCAGGTGCGGCGCCTGCTGCGTCCGCGGGTCGATACGGATCCCCTCGGCGGCCAGCCGGCCGATCAGCTCGGCCCGGGTGAGCGGCGGTGATCCGGCCAGGATGCGCGCCAGCGCCGTCAGTGCGCGCTCGCAGAACGCCTCGTCCAGCCCGAGCTGCTCGCGGCGGCGCCGGTCCTTGCGCGCGAAGACCGGGCCGAACAGGCCGGTCATCCAGCGGACGTCGCGCGTGGCCACCATGTGCAGCGTCCCGCGCATCGCCCAGGTGCGGGTGACGTCCCGGGCGGCGCAGGCCTGATCGACGTCGGCGGCCGTGAGACCGGAGGTCCGGGCGCGGGCCGCCAGCCGGGCCGGCGGCGCGGCCTGCGCCTGCAGGCCGCCCAGGTGCGCGGCCGCCCCGGCCACCGAGCCGGCCCGCGGCCCGGTGAGCAGCTGCGCCCGCAGCCGCCGGGCGCGCAGCTCGGCCACCGCTATCGACGTTGGCACGGTGCCGACGATATCGCCGCGGCAGGTAACCGGGTTGTCTCCGGCAGCGGGGGACGGCGAGCATGGGGGGATGCAAGATTCCGCCCGCCGCCCCCGCGAGACGCTCACGCACGGGCCCGCGACACTGCGCCGATGGCAGCGGCACGACGAGGAGGCCCTCTACACGGCGGTGATCCAGTCGCTGGATCACCTGCGGCCGTGGATGCCGTGGGCGGTCGGCTACACCCCCGAGACCGCCGCCGGTTTCCTCGCGGCCTGCGAGCAGGACTGGAACTGGGGCGTCGCCTACAACTACGCGATCACCGTGGGCGGCCGGATCGCGGGGAGTTGCGGGCTGATGGCGCGGATCGGCCCGGCTGGCCTGGAGATCGGGTACTGGGTGCACCAGGCGTACGTCCGCCGCGGGCTGGCTACGGGGGCCGCGGCGGCGCTGGCGGGCGCCGCGTTCCGGCTGCCCGGCATCGACCACGTCGAGATCGTGCACGACGAGCTGAACGAGGCCAGCGCGGCGGTTCCGCGCAAGCTCGGCTTCACCAAGATCGGGCCGCGGTCGCTCGACTTCAAGCCGGAGGCCGGGACCGGCACCGGCATCATCTGGCGCCTTACCCGCCCGTAGCGCCCCGGGCCGTGGGCGCGGGGCTGTCCCCGGGCGAAGAGGCGGGCACGGGACGAGGTGCCGTGCTCCCCTCGAGCAGGACCCGGGCGACCAGCGCCGGGTCGTCGGTCATCGGGACGTGCCCGCAGCCCGGCAGCAGCAGGAAACGGGCCTGCGGAACGCGCTGCCGGGCGACGTCCGCCTGGCCGGGGGGAAGCAGCCGGTCGTGTGTCCCCCAGGCGATCGTCACCGGCACGCCGTCAGGGACATCCAGGGTGAACGACGCCGGCACGTCCAGGATCGTTTTCATCGTGTCCCGGGCCGCGCGGAAGGCCACCGCGTCCGCGCGCGCCTGCTCGGGGCTGAGCCGGGACGGCCTGGCCACGATGGCGGCGTACATGAGGGTGCGCCCGGCCGCGGACCGCGTCAGGGTGGCGGCGACCGGCCGGATGCCCTTGCTGGCCGCCTGCATGATCGCGAAGGTCGCCTTCACCCGCCGGACGTCGCCGTCACGCCGCCAGAACCCGGCGGGCGACAGCCCGGTCGCGCTGGCGGCCCGCCCGTGCGCCGCGAGGATCAGCGCGAGCACCCCGCCCAGGGAGTTCCCGGCCACGTGCGGGCGATCGAGGCCTTCGGAGTCCAGGAACGCGGCGACCTCCGCGGCCAGGGCCTCCACGGGCGTCCGCCCGGCCAGCCGGAGCGGCGGCGACTCACCGTGCCCGGGGAGATCGACCAGGATCAGCTCCCGGCTGGCGGCCAGCGGCCCGGTGACCGCGTTCCACGCCTGGCGGCGGTGCCCGATGCCGTGCAGCAGGACCAGGGGCGCCCCCGAGCCCACCCGTTCGAACGCGAGTCCCATGACCTGACCTCCGTTACTGACGAGTAACAAAATCCTAAGGCGGCCCCGCCCCTCCCGGCAAGAGCGCGCGGGGAAGATCACCATGGCGCTGCAACGACCGCAATGATCCCTTCGTGGTCCTCCAGTGACCGCATTGATCCCTTCGTGGTCCTCCAGTGACCGCAATGATCCCTTCGTGGTCCTCTCGCGACTGCATTAGGGGGCAAATAAGAGAAGCCTTAATCCATAGTCGCCAGGTCCGGCGGCGCGAACTAAAGTCAGTTCAGACCAGTTGACGGCCGGAGGGATACGTATATGGCGGAGAAGCCAGCCGACGCCCTTGAGGTCCTGCGGGAAGTATGGGGCGCCCAGGGCCAGGGCGACGCCGACCTGGACGAGGCTCTCGGTCACCACGGTCACGGTAAGTCCTGCAAGAACATGCAGAACGTGGGGTTCGGCACCGACGAGGATCTCCGGGCCGCATGGCGCGGCCGGCTGGAGCGGGAGGGCAAGCTGGCTGGCGGGAGCCTGAAGGATCTCGTGCTCGGTCCCGCGGACAGCGCGCCGTCCGCGCAGCGCGCGCGCTGACCCCGTGCCGGACGACGCCCTCGGGCACGGCCCAGCGGGCCCAGCCAGGCCCGGCGAGCCACGCGGACCTTCCCGGCAGCGTCGGTGAGCTGACCAGCATCCTGCGAGACGGCGGTTACCTGGCCGACCGGGGACTGGCCACCACGTTGTTCGTGGCGCTGTCGCTGCAGCGCCCGGTGCTGCTCGAGGGCGAAGTCGGCGTGGGCAAGACCGAGGCGGCCAAGGTGCTCGCGGCGGTGTTCGGCCGGAAGCTGATCCGGCTGCAGTGCTACGAGGGCATCGACACCAGCCAGGCGCTGTACGAGTGGGACTATGCCCGCCAGATGCTGCACATCCGGGCCCTGTCCGAGCGTCAGCTCGCCGCCGACGGGGCGGTGGAGAAGCTCTTCGGACCGAAGTTCCTGCTGGAACGCCCGCTGCTGGAGGCGGTCCGGGCCGGTGACCGGGCGGTCCTGCTGATCGACGAGGTGGACCGCGCCGACGACGAATTCGAGGCGTTCCTGCTCGAGGTGCTGTCGGACTTCCAGGTCAGCATCCCCGAAGTGGGCACGATCCGCGCCGAGAGCCCGCCACTGGTCGTCCTCACCTCCAACCGGACCCGTGAGCTGCACGACGCGCTCAAGCGGCGCTGCCTCTACCACTGGATCGGGTACCCGTCTCCCGAGCGTGAGCTGGAGATTGTCGCCATCCGGGAACCGGACGTCGCGCAGACCCTGGCGCGCAAGGTGGTCGCTGCGGTGCACCGGCTCCGCGAGCTGGACCTGGCCAAGCCGCCGGGCGTGGCCGAGACCATCGACTGGGCGCGCACCCTCGACTTTCTCGGCGAGACCGACCTGGACGAGGACAACGCCGCCGTCACCCTGGGCGCGGTGGTGAAGGAACGCGACGACCTGGACTTCGTGCGCGAAAACCTCCGGGAGATCACGTCCGGTGCCTGACCGGGCGGCCGGTCCGGAGCCGAACGCGCCGCCGTTCGTCGGGCTGCTATCCGGCTTCGTGGCCGCTCTCCGGACGGCCGGGCTGGCCGTCGGCACCGGTGACCTGCTGACCTACTGTGCCGCCATGGCGCCGCTGGACCCGGCCGATCTGCTCGACCTGTTCTGGGCGGGCCGGGCGACGCTGGTCAGCCGCAAGGACGACATCGAGGTCTACGACGAGGTGTTCCGCGCGTATTTCCTCGGCGGCGCCGACCCGGCCCAGGCCATGCTCACGATCAACGCGCAGATCGCCGCGCAGGTGGAAGGGGCGGTGCTGGACGTCCCGGCCACCGACCCGCCCGGGGACGGGGACGAGGAAGAAGCCACCCTGGGCCTGATGGCCTCGGCCGCCGAAGCGCTCCGGCGCAAGTCGTTCGGCGCGTGCACCCCGGAGGAGCTGGCGGCGCTGCGCCGGATCATGACCAGGATGCGGCTCACCCCGCCGAAGCGGCGCACCCGGCGCACCCAGCCCGCGCGCTCTGGGCGCGCCCCGGACCTGCGCCGGACGGTGCGGGCCTCGATGCGGGCGGGTGGCGAGCCCGCCGAGCTGCGCTGGCAGCGGCGCAAGGTCAAGCTCCGGCCGCTCGTCCTCATCCTGGACATCTCCGGATCGATGGCCGACTACTCGCGGAGCCTGCTGCAGTTCGCGCACTCGGCCCGGCGCGCGTCCGGCCGGGTCGAGGTGTTCTGCTTCGGCACCCGGCTCACCCGCATCACCCGCCCGCTGGGCAGGCGCCGTCCCGACGAGGCCCTGGATCAGGCCGCCCGCGCCGTCCTCGACTGGGAGGGGGGGACCAGGATCGGGGACTCGCTGGACACCTTCGTCCGGCAGTGGGGGCGGCGCGGCCTGGCCCGCGGCGGGGTCGTCGTCATCTGCTCCGACGGCCTGGACCGGGGCGACCCGGAGGTGCTGGCCACCGCGATCGAGCGGCTCTCCCGGCAGTGTCACCGCCTGGTCTGGCTGAACCCGCACAAGGGCCATAACCCGGACTTCAAGCCGAGCACGCTGGGCATGATCGTGGTCGCGCCGCACGTTGACCTGATGCTGTCCGGACACGACCTCGATAGCCTGGAGGAACTGGCGGCGCTGCTGCCGACCCTGTGAGCTAGGAGCATCCGGTGAAGTGGAGCGTGGGCATCGAGGCCGAGGGCGACCGGGTGCTGAAGCACGAGGAGATCGTGGAGCTCGCCGATGCCGTCGCGGCCAGTTCCGGCATCGCGACCGGCATCGGGACCAACCGGTACGGCGCCCAGCTCATCGTCCAGGCTGGCGACCGGGACGAGGCGATCCGGATAGCCACCGCGGAATTCGGCCAGGCGGTCACGCGAGCGGGACTGCCCGTCTATCCCGTGGTCCGGGTCGAGGCCGTCAGCGAGGACGAGGACGCCGGCCTGTGAGGCCCCCCGCAGCCAGCCCGGCGGGCAGGCCCCGGTGATCCGGCTGGGATCGCTGGCCGGCTACCCGTTCGAGGGCCCGCGGCTGCTCGCCGGATGGACGGCCCCGGGCTGCGCCGGCCGTCTACGCGATCGCCTACAAGCCAGACCCGGAGACCAAGCCGGAACGGTACGCGGTGATCTACATCGGCCACAGCGACGACCTGTCCGCCGAGCGCTTCCCGTTCAAGCATCCCCGGGCACCGTGCTGGGTGCAGCGTGCGGGCTCCCGCTGGAAGATCTATATCTGCACCTACGAGGTGCCGGGCGGGGGCCGGGCGCACCGCGAGCAGATCACCCGCGAGCTGACCGCGATCTACCGGCCGCGCTGCAACACCCAGCAGTACGACCAGGCCTGGAAGGACCACTGGATCGGCGAGTACTCGGGGACGGGGACCGGCCCGCTGACCTCCCGCGGCCCCGACGACCCCCGCCCGGAGGACGCAGCGGGGGGCCCGGCGAGCGGGCGCTAGCGAGGCGGCAGGAAGCCGACCGCCTCCTGCATGCGTGAGCGGCGGGTACCCGACGCCGGCCGGGCCGGTTCCGGTACGGCCGGCGTCTCCTGCGGGGCCCAGGTGGCCCCGACCACGATCTCCTCGCCCATCCCGTACAGCAATGGCAGCGCGCCCGCGACCACGCCGCCGGTCTGGTTGATGTGCTCGACGTTGGGGCCGATCAGCTTGGCGTGCTCCACGATCGCAGCGACCAGTTCGCTGCACTCCTCCAGGTTGGCGGCGATCCGGTTGAGCAGCGTGCCGGCCCAGTACAGGTAGACCGCCAGCCCGGCGATCAGCAGCACGATCTCACCGGCGGTCAGGACGACCAGCGCGGTCATGACTTCACCTTTCCGAGCACCCGGCCGAGGAACAGATGGTGCTGCAGGCCCTCGGCGAGGACGGCCTCAACCCCGCCGGCGACCACCGGGAGCAGCGAGGTCGCCTCGGTGTTCGCGTCCGCGGTCTTGAGCGTGTCCCGGATCTCCACCACCCGGCGGTCGATGATCTTCACCAGGTAGATGAGCAGGCTGAGCAGGGCCACGACCGCCAGGATCACGACGAGGCCGACGATGAGCCCGATCGTCCACGCGGTGTGCTGCCCCGATGACAGGGCCACCACCCCATGTGCTTCCATCGCTAGCCTCCCAGCCTTTCCCGGCCGCGCTTGAGCCCGGCGATGATGAGCGTGGCGTGCTCGATCGTGGTGTTCAGGTCCCTCAGCGGCGCGGTATTCCGTGCCGCCTCGGCGAGCTGGTCGTTGATCAGCGGCGCGGCCTTGCCGATCGACCGGGCCAGCAGCAGGATCGGCGTCACCAGCGCGACGACGACCAGGACCACGGCGATGCCGATCCCGTAACCGATCCACCAGCCGGTGTAGCTCATGACGTCATCCCTCTCACCGTCATCCCTCTCACACCGTCTCGCAGAAGTCGCGGACCGGTTTCAGGCTTGCGTTCACCGACGCCACCACGTCCGGGACGCCGCTGGTCTGCTGCGCGACCACGGTCACGCCGCCGAGCACCTGGCCGAGGGTCGCGCGAGTGGCCCGGAGGTGGAAGATGACCCGCAGCAGGCCCACCGCGGTAATCCCGACGATCAGCGCGGCAACGACGATGGTGAACCAGGCGACAGCCGGCATGACGCGCTCTCCTTTCTGTCCGCTGGGCAGGCCCGGTCGCCCGGGCCCGCGCAGTCCGCTGTATCGGCCGCCGGAACGGCTCAGCCGAGAAGCTTGCTGACGGGACCGGCGTAGCGCACGGCGCCCGCGGCCACCGCCTTGATGGTGCGGTCCGTCGTGGCCAGCGCCTCGGGGGCGCCGTCCAGTTCGCCGATCAGGGCGACGCCGCCGCTGAGGATGTCATCGCTGGCGGCCCGGATCCGCTCCAGTGCCGCCAGTACCCGGTTGAGCAGCACGATGACCACCGGCAGGACCACTACCAGCAGGACGATGCTGCCGATCCACCACAAGACCATGGCTCGTTCTCCTCAGCTCGCGTTGGGCGCCTGGTAGGGCAGGAAAAACCGGCGGAAGACCCGGCGCAGCGCCATCCGCATGGCCTGCAGGCCCACCGCGAGCCCGCTCGCCTCTTGCGCGGTAGGCGCCGCGGAGTCCAGCGACTCGCCCCGGTCCAGCCGCGCGATCCCTTCCTGCAGGTTGGTGGCGAAATCGCGCATCAGCACCGACGTGACGTCGGAGATCATGCCGCGGCCGTACTGCGCGGCCGCGCCGGAGATCTGCAGGTCCTGGGACACGCCGACCTTGGTGCCGGTGCGGGAGCGGGCCAGGCTGGCCGTGACGGTCATCGCGGCCTGGCCGCGGCCCTTCTCGTCGGCCCCGGCCGCGTTGACCACGATGCGCTTGGCTTCGTCGTCCCGTTCGGCGATGTCCGCCGTGCCCGCGAAGCGCAGCCGGACCGGGCCCATCCGGATGCTCACCCGGCCCTTGTACTTGTCGCCGCCGAGGTCGTCGGTAAGCTCCGTGCCGGGCAGGCAGGCGGCCACGTGCGGGATGTCGTCGAAGAACCGCCACACCTTGTCGATGGGCGCAGCGACCTCGAACTCGTTCGTGATCAGCATCGGGTCTCTCTTCCGAGGTAGGCCGCGGGGTCCTGCTCGAACGCGCTGCGGCAGCCGGCGCAGCAGAAGTAATAGGTGGTGCCCGCGTGGGTGAGCGGGTAGGCGGACGGCCCGGCGGTGACCGTCATCCCGCACACGGGGTCAACGGCGTCCTCGGCTCCGGAGGGGGCGGCGACCTCCACGGCCACCGCCCGTGCCGGACCGCGGACGCCGGCCGTGGCGCCCGGGCCGGCCGGCAGCGCGCCCGATGCCCGCAGCTGGACGAGCTCGGCGAGGATCGCGACCGCGATCTCCTGGTGCGTCGTGGGGCCCAGGTCCAGGCCCGCCGGGACCCGCACCTTGTCCAGCTCATCCTGCGGCACGCCGCGCTCGGCGAGGTAGCCGAGCACCGCCGCGCCACGCCGGGCCGAGCCCACCAGGCCGACGTAGGCCGGGCGGGCTTCGATCGCGGCCGTGATGGCCTCCTCGTCGTGGTGGCCCTGGGTGGCCACGACCACGATCGACCGCTCGCTGGCGCCGGCGGCGGTGAAGTCCTGGCCGGCGACCAGGTCGGTGCGCCAGCCCAGCGCCCGGGACAGGTCGGCCAGGGTGCGGGCCATCGGCGAGTGCCCGACGACCACGAGGTGCGGGGCTGGCGTGACCGGCTCGATGTAGACCTCCAGGGCGCCTTCACTCTGGCAGGAGATGGGCACGAAGTTCATGCCCTCGGGAAGTGGGCCGCCGAACTGCTCAGTGGTGCCGAGCAGCAGCAGCCGCGGCGCGCCGTCGGCGATCACCTCGCGGGCCTGCCGGATCACGACCGGCTCCGCGCAGGCGCCGCCGATCCAGCCGTGCAGCTCGCCGGAGGCGGTGATGATCGCGCGGCAGCTCTCCTTGCCCGAGGAGGGGCCCTGCCGCCAGACCACGGTGGCGAGCGCGAACGGCTCACCGCGGCGGGCCAGCTCCGCGCCCCGTTCCAGGAATTCCCAGCTGTCCATGGGCCGTCGTCCTCTTATCCGTCCGTTATCCGTCCGTCCGGACCGGCGGTGCGCCGGAGACGTCGTGGCGCTGGGTGATGGCTTCCCACACCCGGTCGGGCAGCAGCGGCATGTCGATGTTGCGCACCCCGGTATCGCCCAGCGCGTCCATGACCGCGTTCACGAACGCCGCCGGGCCGCCGACCGCGGCGCACTCGCCGACACCCTTGGCCCCGATCGGGTGGTGCGGGCTCGGCGTCACGACCTCGCCGTGCAGCTCGAAGCCCGGCGTCTCCCACGCGGTGGGGATCAGGTAGTCCATATAGTTGGACCCGACGCAGTTGCCTTCGGCGTCGAAGGTGATGAACTGCATGTTCGACATGGCGAAGGCCTCGGTGAGGCCGCCCATGATCTGCCCCTCGACGATCATCGGGTTGATCCGCACCCCGCAGTCGTCCACCGCGACCATGTTCAGCACGTCCCAGACCCCGGTTTCGGGGTCCACCTCGACGGTGACGATGTAGCAGGCGAACGGCCAGGTGAGGTTGGGCGGATCGTAGTAGGCGTTGTTCTCCAGGCCCGGCTCCATGCCGTCCGGCATGTTGCTGTACGCGGCCATCGCGCACTCCTGGATGGTCACCCCGCGGTCCCGGGCGCTGCGTACGTAGAACCGGCCCAGCTCCCAGTCGATGTCCTCCTCGGACACCTCCAGCAGGTGCGCGGCCAGCTTGCGCGCCTTGGCGCGGACCTTCCGGCAGACCATGGCGATCGCGGCGCCGGCCACGGGCGTACTGCGGGAGGCGTAGGTGCCCATGCCGAACGGTGCCGTGTCGGTGTCACCCTCCTCGACAACCACGTCGTCGGCCGGGATGCCAAGCTCGTGCGCGACGATCTGGGCCCAGGTTGTCTCGTGACCCTGGCCCTGGCCGCGCGCGCCGGTGCGCAGCAGCGCCTTGCCGGTCATGTGCACGCGCAGCTCGGCGGAGTCGAACATCTTGATCCCGAGGATGTCGTACTCGCGGCTGTTGCCCGCGCCCAGCGGCTCGCTCATCGTGGAGATGCCGATGCCGAGCAGGCGGCCGTTCTTCCTGGCCTCCTCCTTCTGCCGGAGGAAGTCCTCGTAGCCCACCGCCTTCAGGCCCAGCTCGAGGCACGCGCCGTACTGACCGGAGTCGAGCAGGAAGCCGAACGGGGTCCGGTGCGGGAACTGCTCGTCGCGCACCAGGTTGATCCGGCGGAACTCAGCCTGGTCCATGCCCAGGTCGATCGCGGCGGCGTGCATCATCCGTTCCTGGAAGAACATCGCCTCCGTCACCCGGAACGAGCACCGGTAGGCGACCCCGCCGGGGGCCTTGTTCGTGTAAAGCCCCCGCGCGGCCAGATGCGCGACGGGAACGTCGTAACAGCCGAACGTCGAGTGCATCAGGCCGATCTTGAACTTGCTCGGCTGGGCGTCGGAGAAGAACGCGCCGTGGTCGGCCAGGGTGTGCATCCGCATGCCGAGGATCTTGCCGTCGCGGCGCAGCGCCAGCTCGCCGTCCAGGTAGACGTCCCGGGCGAAGCCGGTGGAGATCAGGTTCCCGGTCTTGTCCTCGATCCACTTGACCGGCCGCTCCAGCAGGATGGACGCCAGGATGGAGGCCACGTACCCGGGGTAGACGGGGACCTTGTTGCCGAAGCCGCCGCCGATGTCGGGGGAGATGATCCGGATCATGTGCTCCGGCAGTTCGGCGACCAGCGCGACCGCGGCGCGGATGATGTGCGGCGCCTGGGTCGTCATGTACACGGTCAGCTTGGACGTGGACCGGTTGAAGTCCGCGATGGAACCGCAGCATTCGATCGGGCTGGGGTGCGAGCGCGGGTAGTGCAGCTGCAGCCGGGAGATCACGTCCGCCTGCTCGAAGGCCCGGTCGGTGCCCTCGGCGTCGCCGACTTCCCAGTCGTAGATGACGTTGCCGGCCTGGCCCTCCTTGTCGTCCCGGATGATCGGGGCGTCCGGGGCGCCGGCCTGCATCGGGTTGACGACAACCGGCAGCGGCTCGTAGTCGACCTCGATGGCCTCGCACGCGTCCTTGGCGATGTAGGGGTCGTCGGCGATGACGCACGCGACCTCCTGGCCCTGGAAGCGCACCTTGTCGGTGGCCAGCACGGCCTGGGTGTCGTAGGACAGCGTCGGCATCCACGCCAGGTTGCGGGTGGCCATCATCTCGCCGGTGAGCACCAGGTGCACGCCGGGTATATCCCACGCCCTGCTGGCGTCGATCCGGGTGATCCGTGCGTGCGCGACCGGGCTGCGCAGGATCTCCATGTGCAGCATGCCGGGGAGGTGGATGTCGTCGGTGTAGTTGCCCTGGCCGCGGATGAAGCGGTTGTCCTCGACGCGCTTGCGGCTCGCGCCCATCCCGCCGATCTTGATCTCGTCCAGTGCCTGAGTCACGGCCTGGCTCCCTTCTGGCGTCTGGTTCAGCCCGCGGACTGGGACCGGAGCTTGCCGGCGGCCCACAGCACCGACTTCACGATGTTCTGGTAGCCGGTGCAGCGGCACAGGTTGCCGGACAGGGCCCAGCGGATGTCGTCCTCGGTGGGGTCGGGGTTGCGGTCCAGCAGGGCCTTGGCGGCCATCATCATGCCGGGGGTGCAGAAGCCGCACTGCAGCCCGTGCTCCTCCTTGAAGCCCTCCTGCAGCGGGTGCAGTTCGCTCTGCGTCGCCAGTCCTTCGACCGTGGCGATCTCGCGCCCGTCCGCCTGGACCGCGAACATCGTGCACGACTTCACCGCGCGCCCGTCGACGAGCACCGTGCAGGCGCCGCAGTTGGTGGTGTCGCAGCCGGTGTGCGTGCCGGTCAGCCCCATCCCGTGCCGGAGCAGGTGGGCCAGCAGCAGCCGCGGCTCGACCTCAGCGACGACCTTCTTGCCGTTGACCCTGATCGTGATCCGCTGCTGCGGGATCTCGGCGCCGCCCTCTTCGCCGGTTTCCTCGTAGATGATCGTCATGTCAGGCGGCCCTCTCCTGTGTCCCCTCGATGCGGCCGAGGATGCGGACCACGAAGGTGCGCACGATGTGCCGCTTGTACGTCGCGCTGCCGCGATGGTCGGACTTGGGCTGCGCCGCCTCCGCGGCGAGCCGCGGCCTCCGCGATGGTCCCGGCGGTCAGCGGCCGCCCGGTCAGGGCCTCTTCGGCCGCGGTGACCTTGATCGTCGACCCGCCGACCCCGGTGAGCGCGATCCCGGCCCGGGTGACCGTCGCGCCGTCGGTCTCGATGGCGACCGCGACACCGGCGGTGGCGAAGTCGCCGACCCGACGTTCCAGCTTCAGGTAACCGCCGGCCGGGGCGCCCCGGGGCGCCGGGATGACCGCCTCGACCGCGATCTCGTCGTGTGCGAGCGCGTTCTCGAACGGGCCGAGCACGAAGTCCGCGGCCGGGATCGTGCGGCGGCCGTCCGGGCCGTGCGCCACGATCGAGCCGCCCAGTGCGAGCACCACCGACGCCCAGTCGCCCTGCGGGTCGGCGTGGCACAGGGAGCCGACCAGCGTGCCCCGGTTGCGGACGAGGGGGTCGGCGATCAGCGGGGCGGCCGCGGCCATCGTCGGCTGGCGTTGCTGCAGCAGGCTGGAGTGCTCCAGGTCGGCATGCCGGCAGAGAGCCCCGACGTGAATGCTGCCGTCGGGATCGACGTGATGGTAGTCCAGGCCCGGGATGGTGTTGATGTCGACGAGCAGCTCGGGCGACGCGAAGCGGAGCTTCATCATCGGGATCAGGCTCTGGCCGCCGGCCAGGACCTTCGCCTCGTCCCCGCCGTCGCGCAGCAACCGGACCGCCTGATCAAGGGAACGTGCAGCCTCGTAGCGGAACCGAGACGGGTACATAGAGTGCTCCTGCCCTTCGTTGGACGTGGAACCTGTCGTCAGTGCTGGTCGTCGCGCTCGGGCGGCCCGGTCGTCCCGGGCGGCCCGGTTTCCTCCGGCGGCTCGGCCACGGCGACCGGCAGCGAGTCTTCTTCCGGGTCCGGCCGCGGTTCCTGGTGCGGCGGCCACGGTCCCGGCACGGGCTGGCCCGCGATCTTCAGGTAGTCCATCAGCTCGGGCCACGCCCACACGGTGGGGCTTTTGCCGGTCTTCGGGGCCCCCTCGACCAGTTCGTACAGGCGGGGGTTGCCGCGGCTGTGCCCGCTGGACTCGATCCGCATTCGCGTACTCCTGAATTAAGGACGGCGCGATCACCGCGCCGCACCCGCTTGCGGACATCATCTGCTCAGCGGACGTGACCCGCAACACATGAATAAGCAGTCGCTTAACTGGGCCTGAATGCGACGTATCCGCGCAGGTGAGACCGTGTGGGATCAGAAGTGCCCGGCGGCCAGCACGGTCACGATGGCCAGCGCGAGCGTCACGGCGGCGCCCGCGCCATGGCCCGCCAGGCGCCGGCGCCAGGCAGGTGCGCCCGGGCCGGCCGCGCGGCGCGGGCGCTGGCCGCGTACCAGATCACCCCGGCGGCGATCGTCACGACGATTACCCCCAGTGCGATCCACGCGAACGGGCGGAACCGGGTGATCACGAAGGCGATCCAGCTGCCCAGGCCCGCGAGCCCCAGCGCCGGGTGCATGAACTCGAGCAGCGGGTGCTCGCCCGGCTGGGTCGTGATCCGCGTATGGCTGATTGGCGGGACCTTAGCCCCGGCCGCCAGCGCCGCCGAGGCCGCGGGCGGAACCCCGGCCGGGCTCCGGACGGCCGCGGCCGCGGGTGCCTCCGCCGGAGCGGGGCCGGGAGCGAGGTCAGCAGCGGGGGGACCGGAGCCGCGGGCCGGCCGCCGCGCGGCCAGGAGGGACACGCCTGCCGCCGCCGTGACCATCCAGAGCAGCATGGCCGCGATGTCCAAGGCCCCTCCCTTCACTTTCGACCTTACCGACCTGCCGTATAGCGTTACCGGCTATGGACTTTGCCGAGGCTAACGCGGTCGACCGCGAGATGATGGCCCTGGCCCTCGCCCAGGCCCGGGCTGGTCTGGCCGACGGCGGCGTCCCGGTCGGCGCCGTGCTCGCCGAGGGCGGACAGGTGATCGCGGCCGGGCACAACGAGCGGGTGCAGCGGGGCGATCCGGTCGCGCACGGGGAGATCTCCGCCCTGCGCAACGCCGGCCGCCGCGCGACCTACGTGGGCACCACCATGTACACCACGCTGTCGCCTTGCCCGATGTGCACCGGGGCGATCCTGCTGTTCCAGATCCCGCGCGTCGTCGTCGGCGAGGCCACCACGTTCCCCGGCGACCTGTCCTTCCTCGCCAGCCGCGGCGTCGAGGTCGTCCTCCTCAACGACGACCGCTGCATGGCCGCCATGCAAGAGTTCCAGCAGCTCTACCCCGACGTCTGGTCCGAAGACATCGGCGGAAGATGAGGGAGCTGTGCTAGCCCGGGGGGACGACCCCCGGAACCCCCCGCATGCGCTCCGCGCCCCGCGGTGGCACATCGCCGAGACACCGGCCACTCATCGGGCACAAGGCCCGGTTCGCTGGGCCGGTATGAGCGCCTCGCCGTAACCCCTATCAACTCCAGATGGTCACGTAGACGGGGGGGCGGAACTTTGATGGGGGGACGCCGCTGGCGGGGGAGCGCATCAGCTTCATGGCCTCCGGGGTGCTCAGGAAGTGCCGCAGCGACCCGGCGATGGTGGGCCGCCGCTCACGCTGCAGCGTGGTGGCGTACCAGGTGGCCTCCATCGGCGTCGCCGGCGTTTCCACGACCCGGAGCTCACCCCGGCGGATCTGCGGATGAAGCAGGTGCGCGACGCCCGGGGCGACGCCCGCGCCGCTGGCGGCCGCGGCCCACGCGGCCGTGGCGTTGGGGAACACCCGGATCCGGTTCTCCGCGACCCCCAGCCGGGTCAGCAGCGGGCTGACGTCGCTGGACGGGTCGATGCCGGACGGGTCGACCAGCCACGGCCAGCCGGCCGCGCCGCCCTTGAGCGAGTCGTGCGGGGACGCAACCGCCACCATGTGGTAGCGGAACACGGGCTCGCTGACCAGCTCCTTATCCGGGAGCAACGGCCCGAGGGCCATGTCCGCGAGCCGGTTGACCACCAGCACGGCCATCTCACCCTCGGCGGCCACCCCGGCCGAAGCCTCCACGGGCTGCGCGAACCGCCGCGAGAACGCGTCGGTCAGCGAGCCGGCCACGAACTCCGCGATCGGGCTGGTCGTCACCAGCCGCAACTGCTCCGGCAGGCCCTGCCCGGACCGGACCGCCGCCTGCGCCTCCGCACCCAGCGCCACCATCTGCGATGCGACCGGCAGCAGCTTCACTCCCGCGGTGGTCAGGCTCATCGTGGCGCCGTTCCGCATGATCAGCGGGTCGCCGAGGTGCTGGCGCAGCGCGGTGAGGGCCTGGGAGACGGCGGGCTCGCTCACGTTCAGCATCTTGGCCGCGTCTTTGACCGACCCGAGCCGGGCCACCATCACGAACGCGCTGAGCTGGGTGAGCGTCACAGAGATGATGATGTGCTCGAACACCCGCGATCCGCCAGCACTTTCTGTCCCCGGGTCCTGAGTTCGCGGCGTCGGCGCCCGGTCACCGGCCGGGCCGCGCAGGCGTGGGTGGCAAATATCGTTTCTGCCGTAACCGCCCGGGGTGTCAGCCTGGTGTCTATCCAGGAGCCAGCTATTCTGCTTACATGGTTACGTAGTGCCCTGATCGCGGAGAGTATGTCCGAAGCGCTGCCGTCGGACGCTGACTACTTGCCGAGGCTAAGATCACACTGATCCAGCGTCCGCAGAGATGGAGGTGAGCTGCGATGGACTTTCTCAAGACCCTTTTCAGCACCAGGGGACTCCTCATCGTGGCCTACATTCTGATCGGGGTCTTCGTCAACACCGCGGCTCCCCATCTCCCGACACCGGCATTCAACGGAGCAGCGCTGCACAGCTGGATCCAGTACTTCATCTCGATCCTCTTCTGGCCCCTGAGCTTCTGGCATCCCTCCTTCAGTGTGGGTCAATGGCGGGCTGGTTCGGCGCCCTGAGCGAGCGGGTGGCCGCAGCCGCCCGCCCTGGCCTAGACCGAGGCGGACTGCGGCCAACGTAGCCCGATCACTTTTAAGCGATTGCTTATCCTGCTTGTACCGGCCGCTCCTGCGCGTGCCGGGCGCAGCAGGAGGGTCCATGCAGGTTCCGTCGCACGTCGAGTACGAGAGGGCGACGAGCGTGGAGCACGCGCTCGAACTGCTCGCCCGGTTCGGCCCGGAGTCCCGGGTGCTCGCGGGCGGCCACAGCCTGATCCCGATGATGAAGCTCAGGCTGGCCCAGCCGGAGACGCTGATCGACATCAACGGGATCAGCGGGCTGTCCCGGATCACGGTGGAGGGGGATGAGCTGCGGATCGGCGCCCTCGTCCGGCACGCCGGGCTCCTGGACTCGGCTGTGGCCGGCGAGCACTTCCCGGTCCTGCACGACGCGGAACGGGTCATCGCGGACCCCATCGTGCGGAACTGGGGGACGATCGGCGGCTCGCTGTGCCAGGCCGATCCGTCCGAGGACCTGTCGGCGGTCTTCGGCGCGATCCGGGCCACCGCCATCATTCAGGGCCGGGACGGCGCCCGCACGGTGCCGGTCCGCGAGTTCCACCTCGGCCCGTACGAGACGGTCGTCGCCCCCGGTGAGCTGCTGACCGAGCTGAGGGTCCCGATCCGGCCGGGCGGCGGGAGCGCGTACGAAAAGGTCGCGCGGCGCGTGGGTGACTGGTCCGTCGCGGCCGCCGGCGCGGTCGTCTGGCTGAATCCGGCGTCCGGGACCCCTACCGTGGCCGAGGTGGGGATCGGCCTGGCCGCGGTGGGCGCGGGTCATTTCGTGGCAGGCGAGGCCGAGGAGTTCGTGCGCGGGCGCCCGGCCAGCGAGGAGACGTTCGCGCGGGCCGGGCAGATCGCCGCGGAGCACTGCACCCCGGCCGCCGACCAGCGCGGGCCGGAAGACTACAAGCGGCATCTGACCGGCGAGCTGACCACGCGGGCGCTGCGCCGGGCCGCGGCCCGGGCCCGCGGCCAGGAGGTGTGAGGTGGAGATAACGGTGACGGTCAACGGGGCCACCTGCACCCGTGACGTGGAGCCGCGGATGCTCCTGATCCACTTCCTCCGCGACGAGCTGGAGCTCACCGGCAGCCACTGGGGCTGCGACACCTCCAACTGCGGGGCCTGCGTGATCTGGCTGGACGGCGCGCCGCTGAAGTCCTGCACCGCGTTCGCGGCCATGGCCGGCGGCCGGGACATCCGCACCGTGGAGGACCTGGAACGCGACGGCGAGCTGGATCCCGTCCAGCAGGGCTTCATCGCCTGCCATGGCCTGCAGTGCGGCTTCTGCACGCCGGGCATGATGATGACCGCGCGCTGGCTGCTGGACCGCTCGCCGGATCCGACCGACGCGGAGATCAGGGAGGCCATCTCCGGGCAGATCTGCCGCTGTACCGGCTACGAGAACATCGTCCGCTCCGTCCGCTGGGCCGCCCTCCACCCGCACGGGGCGGCGGGGCCGGACGGTGGGGGACCGGATCGGCCAGGCCCCATCGGCCGGCCGCCACCGGGGGCAGGGCATGACCGCCGTCCAGGACCGGGACACGCCGATCGGCTACGGGTCCATGCGGCGCAAGGAGGACGCCCGCTTCGTCCGCGGCAAGGGCCTCTATATCAACGACGTCCAGCTGCGCGGCATGCTGCACGGCGCCGTCCTGCGCAGCCCGTACGCGCACGCGCGCATCCTGTCGGTGGACGTCTCGGCGGCCGAAGCCCACCCCAAGGTCCGCGCGGTCATCACCGGCGAGGCGCTTCGGCAGCGCGGCGTGGCCTGGATGCCCACCCTGTCCGGCGACCAGCAGGCCGTCCTGGCCACCGACAAGGTCCGGTTCCAGGGCCAGGAGGTCGCCTTCGTGGTCGCCGACGACCGGTACGCGGCCCGGGATGCCCTGGAGCTGATCGACGTCGAGTACGAGCCGCTGCCGGCGGTGATGGACGCCCGCCGGGCGCTGGACGCCGATGCGCCGCTGATCCGCGACGACCAGCCCGGGCGGCAGCCCGGCCCGGCCGGCAACCACGTCTTCGACTGGGAGGCCGGGGATGCCGCGCGCACCGAGGAGATCTTCGCCCGCGCCGACGTGACGATCGCCGAGGACCTGCTGTACCCGCGGGTTCACCCGGCGCCGCTGGAGACCTGCGGCGCGGTCGCCGACTTCGACACGATCTCGGGCAAGCTCACGATCTGGTCCACCAGCCAGGCCCCGCACGCGCACCGGCTGCTGTACTCGCTGGCGGCCGGGATCCCCGAGCACAAGATCCGGGTCATCTCGCCGGACATCGGCGGGGGATTCGGCAACAAGGTCGCCATCTACCCGGGCTACCTCTGCGCGGTGATCGGCTCGCTGGTCTGCGGACGGCCGGTCAAGTGGGTGGAGGACCGTTCCGAGAACCTGATGAGCACGTCGTTCGCACGGGATTACCACATGCGCGGCGAGATCGCCGCGACCCGTGACGGCAAGATCCTGGGCGTCCGGGTGCACGTGCTGGCGGACCACGGCGCGTTCAACGGCGCCGCCCAGCCCACCAAGTTCCCGGCCGGCTTCTTCGGCGTGTTCACCGGCTCCTACGACCTGCAGGCCGCGTACTGCCACGTGACCGGGGTCTACACCAACAAGGCGCCCGGCGGCGTGGCCTACGCGTGCTCGTTCCGCATCACCGAGGCGGTCTACCTGATCGAGCGGATGGTCGACATGCTCGCCTTCGATCTGGATGCCGACCCGGCCGAGCTGCGGATGAAGAATTTGCTGCGGCCCGAGCAGTTCCCCTACACCTGCGCCACCGGGTGGGTGTACGACTCCGGTGACTACGCCCGCACCCTGCAGCTGGCCCTGGACAAGGCCGGGTACGACGGCCTGCGCCGGGAGCAGGCGGCCAAGCGCGAGCGCGGCGAGCTGATGGGCATCGGCATCAGCTTCTTCACCGAGGCGGTCGGGGCCGGCCCGCGCAAGCACATGGACATCCTCGGCCTGGGCATGGCTGACGGCTGTGAGCTGCGCGTCCACCCGACCGGCACGGCCGTGCTGCGCATCTCGGTGCAGACCCAGGGGCAGGGCCACGAGACGACGTTCGCCCAGATCGTCGCGGAGGAGCTCGGAATCTCCCCCGACGACATCGACGTGGTGCACGGCGACACCGACCAGACGCCGTTCGGTCTCGGGACGTACGGGTCCCGGTCGACTCCGGTGTCCGGCGCCGCCGCGGCCGTGGTCGCCCGCCGGGTGCGGGCCAAGGCCCGCATCGTGGCCGCCGCCATGCTCGAGGTCTCGGCGGACGACCTGGACTGGGAGAAGGGGCGCTGGTTCGTGCGCGGCGACCCCGATCTCGGCCGGACCATCGCCGAGATCGCACTGGCCGCCCACTCCGACCTGGATCTGCCCGATGGCGTCGAAGGCCACCTCGATGCCAGCTGCGTCTACAACCCGCCCAACCTGACCTACCCGTGCGGCGCCTACATCTGCGTCGTGGACGTGGACCCGGGCACCGGGAAGGTCGGCGTGCGGCGGTTCGTGGCGGTGGACGACTGCGGGGTGCGGATCAACCCGATGATCGTCGAAGGCCAGATCCACGGCGGCCTCGCCGACGGCGTGGGCATGGCCCTGATGGAAGTGATCGCCTTCGACCTTGGTGGCAACTGCCTGGGCGGCTCGTTCATGGACTACCTGCTGCCGACGGCGGAGGAGTGCCCGTCGTGGGAGCTGGCCGAGACCGTCACCCCGTCGCCGCACCACCCGATCGGGGCCAAGGGCGTCGGCGAATCGGCCACCGTCGGGTCGCCTCCGGCCGTGGTCAACGCGGTCCTGGACGCGCTCCGGCCGTTCGGCGTCCGGCACGCCGACATGCCGCTGACCCCGGCGCAGGTGTGGCGCGCGATCCGGGGCCGCCCGCTGCGCACCGACCTCGCCATCACCTGAGCCAGGCCGTCGGACCGGGCGATAGACTCGCAGCGTATGAGCGTGCCAGCGGAAGATATTCAGGGGCGTTTCCCCGATGCGGCGGCATTGGCCGCTGCCCTCGACGGCACGGGGTACCTGGCTGGTGAGGCGCTGGCGACCGCGCTGTTCCTGGCCGTCCGGATGGGCCAGCCGATCCTGCTGGAGGGCGAGCCCGGCGTCGGCAAGACGGAGGCGGCCAAGGCGCTCGCCGCCGCGATGAGCACCACGCTGGTCCGGCTGCAGTGCTACGAGGGGATCGCCGCCGCCGAGGCCCTGTACGAGTGGAACTACCCGCGGCAGCTGCTCGCGATCCGCCTCGCCGAGACCACCGGGGAGGCGCTGCGCGAAGCGGACCTGTTCACCGACGACTACCTGCTGGCCCGGCCGCTGCTTGCGGCTCTGGACCACCCGGGCCCGCTGCCCGCGGTGCTGCTCATCGACGAGATCGACCGCGCCGACGACGAGTTCGAGGCGTTCCTGTTCGAACTGCTCGCCGAGTCGGCGGTCACCATCCCCGAGCTGGGCACCCGCCGCGCCACCGTGCCGCCGGTGGTCATCCTGACGTCGAACCGGACCCGCGACCTGCACGACGCCCTCAAGCGCCGCTGCCTGTACCACTGGATCGGGTATCCCGGCCCGGACCGGGTCGCGGCCATCATCCGGCGCCGCGTGCCGGGCGCCTCCGACCGCCTCGCCGGGCAGGTCGCCGAGTCGGTGCGCCGGCTGCGTGATCTCGATCTGACCAAGCCGCCGGGGATCGCCGAGGCCGTCAACTGGGCGACGGCGCTAGGCGTGTTCGGGGAGACCGAGCTGTCCCCGGCCTCCGCGGAACGGACCCTGAGCACCGTGCTGAAGTACGCCGAGGACTCCGAAACGGTCCGCCAGGCGGGCCTGGCCACGCTCGTTGTCCCGAACGACTGAGCTCGTGTCCCGTGACTGACCTCTTTCCGCGCGACGGGGCCGCGGCCCCGGGGGGCGACGGGGCCGGCGGCCAGCCGGCCAGCGACGTCGCCGCGGTCACGGCGCGGTTCGGGGCTCAGTTGCACGACGCGGGTGTCCCGGTGGACCCGGGACGCTGCGAGCGGTTCGCCCGCGCTGTCACCCTGATGCGGCCCCGGACTCGCGGCGAGCTGTACGCCTGCGGGCTGGCCACGCTGGTCTCCGGCCCGGATCAGATCGAGATCTACGACCGGGTGTTCGCCGCGGCCTTCGGCCTCCGCCAGGAGCAGTCCGCCGTGGTCAGCGCGGCTGTCCCGGTCGGGGAGCCCGGTCCCCGGGATGAACGGCCGCCCGGTACGCCGCCGGCTCCGGCGCCGGACTACCCGAATGGCCCCCTCGACGCCCGCCCTCCGGAGTCCGGCAATCCCGGCGATGAGCCGCAGGACGAGACCGAGGTCCCCTGGCGCACGGTGGGCTCGGATGCCGAACGGCTCGCGGGCCGGGATTTCGCCGACCTGTCTCCGGCCGAATTGCTGCAGCTCGAGGCGCTGATGCGGCAGCGCGCGCTGGCCACCCCGCCGCGCCGGACCCGCCGGTACCGGCCCGAGACGGCCGGCAGCCGGCCGGATCTGCGGATGACCCTGCGCCAGGCGCGGCGCACGGCCGGGGAACCGGTGCTGCTGGCTCGCCGCGCCCCGCGCCTGCGCCCCCGGCGGCTGGTGGTGCTGTGCGACATTTCCGGGTCGATGGAGCCGTACGCCCGGGCCATGCTCCAGTTGCTGTACTGCGCCAGCCAGGGCAAGGCCACCCAGCGGGCCCCGGGCGGGGGGATGACCGGCCGGGCCCGGGCCGAAGTGTTCACCTTCGCTACCCGGCTGACCCGGATCACTGCCGAATTGACCGGCGCCCGGCCGGAAACCGTGCTGGCCCGGGCGGGAGCGGCCGCCCCCGACTGGTCCGGCGGCACCCGCATCGGCGCGTCCCTGAAGGAGTTCAACGACGAGTACGGCTGTCCGGGCCTGGCCCGCGGCGCCGTGGTCCTGATCATCTCCGACGGCTGGGAAACCGGCGACGCGGCCCAGCTGGGACAGCAGATGGCACGGCTGTCCCGGGTGGCCTACCGGATCGTCTGGGCCAACCCGCGCACCAAGAGCCCGCGCTACCGGCCCGAGGTCAGCGGCATGGCCGCCGCCTGGCCGTACTGCGACGCGGTGGTCAGCGCGCACAGCCTGAACGCGATCGACGACCTGATCACCGCCCTGGCCAGCTCCGCCTGAGCGCGACCGCGCCGCCCGTCCGGTCACTCACGTCACGTTGACCCGTCCCGCCACAGATTCCCTCAGGCCACGTTCGCCTGCCTCGCCACATCGTTTCCTCAGGCCACGTTCGCCTGCCCCGCCACACCGTTTCCTCAGGCCACGTTGAGCTGGATGGTGTGGTAGCCGGTGGCGCCGTTGGGCTCCGCCTTCTGTACCACCGCGGTCTGCGTGTAGCCGGTCTGGTCGGTGGCGCGGACCTGGATCGTGTGCGCGCCCGGGGTGGCATCCCAGCGGTAGTACCACTGCCGCCAGGTGTCGATCGTGTCCTGCGTGGCCAGGGTCGCCTCGTGCCAAACGCCGTCCACGCCGACCTCGACCCGCGCGACGCCCTTGCGCTGGGCCCACGCGACGCCCGCGATGACGACCGGGCCCGCGGTGAGGGCCTTGCCGGGCTTCGGGGTGTCGATCCGGGACTCGGTCTTGACCTCCGCCTGCTCGGACCAGCCCCGCTTGACCCAGTAGGCGTTGTAGGCGGCATAGGTGGTCACTTCCATGTCGACGACCCACTTGCACGCCGAGACGTAGCCGTACAGGCCCGGGACGACTACCCGGACCGGGAAGCCGTGCTCAGGCGGCAACGGCTGCCCGTTCATGGCCACAGCCAGCATCGCGTCCCGCCCGTCCATCACCGCCTGGGTGGAGACGCCGATGGCCATGCCCTGCGTGTCGCGCATAACGATCTGGGTGGCCCCGGGGTGGACCCCCGCCTCGCGGAGCAGGTCCGCGAGGCGCGCGCCCTGCCAGCGTGCGTTGCCGATGTACCCGCCGCCGACCGATTCCGAGACGCAGACGATCGTGATGTCGCGCTGGATCTGTGGCCGCTTCATCAGGTCGTCGAAATTGATCGAGATCGTCTTGTCCACCATGCCGTGGATGCGCAGTTGCCAGTTGGCCGTGGTGAGCTGCGGCACGACGAGCGCCGTGTCGACGCGGTAGAAGCTGGCGTTCGGCGTGTAGAAGGGCGACAGCCCCGGCACGGTCAGCTCGGCACCGGGCTGCAGCGGGGGCGCTTTCTCCAGTGGGGTGGGGAGCCTGACCGCGCCCCGCGAGCCGCTGGCGCTGATCGCCTGCTGCTTGCCGAGGATCTTTCCGGCCACGCCGGCCGCGACCGCCGCCCCGGCCGCCGTGACACCGGCCAGCAGGAAGTTGCGGCGGTTGGTGCCGACCACTTCCGGCGCGGCCCCCCGGCGGTCACCGCCGCGGGCCCGCTGCGCCGCGGCCGCCAGGATGACCTGCGGGCTCCCGGCCCGGGCGAGCAGGACCAGGGCCGCGACGCCGGCCGCGCCACCGATGAGGGAGGGGATCACATCGGTGGCGCGGCTCTCCGGCCGGGTAAGGGCCACGAAGGCGCCGAAGGCGCCGAGCGCGGCCATGCCGGTCACGCCGCCGGCCAGGCGCCGCCGGGCGAGCAGCCCGATGGCCATCGCCAGCACCGCGATGACCGCGTAGATGGCCGCCACCAGGATGAGCTTGTAGCTTTCGCCGAACGACTGGATGGCGAACGTCTTCACCCCGGACGAGGCCCGGCCGAGCAGGGCATCGCCGATCGCGATCACCGGTGAGGCCTGCGGGCGAACGAATGCCGCCGCGAGGACGGCCGCGCCGATGCCCACGCCGCCGGCGAGCAGCCCGGTCACGATGCCGGTCAGCAAGCCGCGGCCGCGCCGCCGCCAGCCGCCCGCGGCTGTCCTGCCGTCGCTGCCCGTTCCGTTCAGGTAGCCCTCGAGACCCTGGTAGGCCGTGGGGTCGGGCGCGGCGAGGTCGGCCAGCTTCACACCGGGCAGGCTCGGGTGCTCCTCGGCGGGCTGGTATGCCGTGGCCGGGGCAGGGGCCGGTGCGGGGGGGTGGTTCTGGAAGCGGTCCTGATAGGCAGTTGGCTCCTGGTAGGAGCCGGCATCGGCGTCAGCCGGCGTACCCGCGCGGGGAACGCCCGGTCCCGGCGAAGACGTCCGGCTCCTGATAGACCGGGGGCCCCTGGTAGCTCCGGGCGGCCGGCTGGCGGTGGCGCGGAGCCGAAGGAAGGGGACCCGAGGGGTGAGGCTCCAGCGGCTGTGGTCCCGACGGATGGGGTTCCGCGTAGCCGCCGTTCGTGCCGCCCGGGTAAGCCTGGCCGTTCCCGTACCTGGCCCCCCGGTGGGTGCCGACGCGGTACGCGCCGCCAGGGTCCTGATACGTGTCCGTGGCCTGATACGCGCCTGGATCCTGATAGCCCGCTGACGCGCGTGCGCGCGGGAACGGGGCGGAGTCCTGGTGCGCGGCCGGGTCCTGATAGTCCGTCGCGCCCGGCCACGCCGCGGCGTCCGGGTAGCCGCCGCTCTCCCACGGCGGGCCGCCGTTGCGGCTCCGCTGACCATGGCGGGATGGGTCCGGGGCTTGGCCGCGGTGCCGGCGTCGGTCAGGGCCCTGATTGCTCATGCATCCAATCTGCCCTGCCCAGGCCGCCCGGGGCCGCCTCCCGGCCGAGCGGTAACCGACCGGTAAGGAATGGTGTCCGCTGCTGGAGCCGCCCCCGCTGCGCGAACGCAGGCGCCTTTCCCTACTTGCGCGCGATGCTCGGGATGATTTCGTGCCGCCGCGGCGAGTTGACCACCCGCCCATCGATGCCCAAGTCCGCCGTCGGCCGCTTCCGCCGGGGCAGGGGCGCCGGAGCGGTCGGCCCGGCCGCGGCCGTGCTCACGATCGAGGTCGTCGTGGCGCCACTGCCCGTGCCCGCTGCTTCCGTGCCGTCCGCGGTGGCCGCGCCGCCGGGTACACCCGCGGTGGACATCGCGCCCACCAGTTCGTTCCCCGCCGGGACGGCGGCATCGACGGCGGCATGGGCGGGGACATCGGCGGGCGAAAGGGCGCCGACGGCTGACACATGGCCCATCGGGTCGCTGACCGGCTCCGCGGTGACCAGGCGCGGGTAGCGCGCGATGACCACCCGCACGGTCCAGACGAGCGCCACGAAGAGCGCGGCCAGCCCGTAACCGACCGCCTGCGAATGGTGAATGACCCGCCACCGGCCGAGGTGCGGCTCGGCCGCGAGGTAACCGCCGGCCGCGAACGCCAGCCACTCCGGCAGGCCGTCCAGCACCACCAGCATGACCAGCAGGATCGCGTACCACTGGTAGTTCGGCGTGGTGACCGCCAGGGCGACCCCGGTCATCACGACCGCGCCGCGCCAGGGGTGGTCCGGGTCGGAGAAGCGCAGCACGGCCAGGCCGGTCACCGCGAGGATCGAGACCGCGATGGCGATGGCCAGGTGCCCGGTCGTGAACAGCGCGATGATGGCGAAGCGCTGACCGCTGTTGTATCCCTCCTGCTGCAGGTAGCCCGGCAGGAACCCGACGACCTTGCTGCCGACGGCCAGCACATGCGGCAGGTAGACGGCGGCGACGGCGCCTCCCGCGGCGACGACGACCGCCCACCAGCGGCGCCGCAGTACCGCGGGACCCGCGAGGATGGGGGTCATCTTGGTCGCGATGGCCAGCCCGAGCAGCGCGCCGCCCAGCAGCGCGCCCCGTCGGCCGCCGTTCGGCCGGGCCAGCACGAGCAGCGCCACCGCCGCCAGCAGGACCGCAACCACGTCCACGTGCGCGCTGTTGCCCGCCTCCAGGGCGACCGTCGGGCACCACGCCCACAGCGCCGCCCACCGCAGGTCCCGGCCCAGCCAGCGGAGCCCCGCCAGCAGGACCAGGGTCACCAGGACCGCGAAGCCGCCCGCCGCCGCCTGCACCGGAGTGGACCCGGCGTGCACCGGCGTGACGTAGTGCAGCGCCCAGAAGTAGGCCTCCGCGACCGGCGGGTAGATCGTCGGCACCATCGGGCGGTTGATCCGGGTGCAGCCCGGGGTCAGCAGGCTGCCCGGGTGGCCGGGGAGCACGGCGCCCGGCCAGACGCAGTGCGGGTACGGGGAGCTGGCCCGGGCGGCCGTCCACAGGAACGGGGTCCGCAGGTGCGCGAGCTGCGGCGCCGACGGCACGAAGGCGTACGGGTCGAAGCCGTGGGCCTGCACCCGGCCGTCCCAGATGTAGCGGTACAGGTCGTCGCTCGACTGCGGCGGCGCCGACATGGCCACGATCTGGATGACGATCCCGCCGATGATGATGAGCGCGACCGACCAGCGCAGGGAGATGCCGCGCAGCAGCCACGCCGCCATGGCGAACAGCATCCACGCGCCCACGATGAGCGGCAGCGGCTTGATGGGCACCGTCAGCGGGTCGGCGCTCGGCCGGACGACGAGGAATTCCAGACCGCAGATCATCACCAGGGCCGCGATGATCGCGCCAGCCCGAAGCTTCGCACTCATGCCCGGTACGCTGCCATCCCGGCACTGGTCAGGGGCGTGTCTCCGGCATTCGGTAATCGATCGTTAAGACCGCAAGCTGCCCTTCGGCCGCGAGATCGGCCCGGTCGTCCCCGGCAGCGGTGTCCGCGTAGGCGGACCCGGTACCGGTATCCACGTACGCAGCCCCGGCGTCGTCGGCTCCGGAGGTGAGCACCCCGGTGGTGAACCCGGCCATCGACGGGATGGCGGGCGCCTGGCAGGCGAGCGCGGCGAACCAGCGCCCGCTCGCGCTCCAGGTCTCTTCCAGGATCAGCCCGGCGCTGCGCGCGACCTCACCGATCTGGTCCGCGCCCACGTAGGCCCACGGGAACCACGCGCCGGCCGAGTCGTCCCGGCGCAGCCGGACGTTCTCACAGCGAAGCGGGACGCCCGGCGGCTGCACCTCGACCAGGGCGTGGCCGCCGCGCGCGAGCAGTTCGCCCACCCGCCGCAGCAGCGCCGCCGGGTCGCCCCCGATCCCGATGTTGCCGTCGGCCAGCAGGACCGTCATCCACCGGCCCGCGCCGGGGACGTGCCCGAATACGTCGCGGAGAATCGCGAGCGCGCCGGATGACTGCGCGATCTCGACCGCGTACGGCGTGACGTCGATGCCCAGCGCCGGGACACCGCGCTCGGCGAGCGCCACCGTGAGCCGCCCCGGCCCGGAGCCCACGTCGAGTGTGGGCCCGTGGCAGCGGTCCACAAGTGACGTGTCGCCCGGAGCCGCGGCCAGCCACTGGTCGACCGCCAAGGGCATGCGGGTGCCGTCGGCGTGTTCGACCTCGGCCTGCGCGGTGCCGGCCAGCGCCGCCTCGTAAAGTTCGCCGAGCACGCGGTCTCCTCCCTAGAAGGACACGCGGTTTCGCCTGCGCGCGGTGTCGTCCGCGCCCAGGCTTGGGTAATTCCCGGGGTCCAGCATTGGCGGGCCACCCGGCCGCTCAGCCGCCCGGCTGAGCCAGCGCTGGGTGCACCGCGCCACCCCGGAAGTCTTCACCACAATTAGCCTGGCAGGCCGGGTGTTCAGATGAACGTCACCGACCTTACGGAGCTGTGACGGATTTGAACCAGTTAGTGCCCGCGATCCGTGTAATGGCTTTAACGTGAGTGCAAACAAACCTTGGACGGGAGGCCGTAGCGACAATGGTGGCCGCGGTAAACAACCCCGATCCGCCGGGCCGGATCGTAGTCGTCGACGACGATCCGACCGTCGCGGATGTCGTCGGACGGTACCTGGTCCGCGACGGGCACCACGTCGAATGCGTGCGTGACGGGCAGGAGGCACTGCGCCGGGTGGCTGAGGAGCCGCCCGACCTGGTGGTCCTCGATCTGATGCTGCCCGGCATCGACGGGCTCGAGGTGTGCCGCCGCCTGCGCGCGCGGTGGCCGATCCCGGTGGTCATGCTGACCGCGCTGGGCGATGAGACCGACCGCCTCGTTGGCTTCGAGACCGGCGCCGACGACTACGTCACCAAGCCGTTCAGCCCGCGTGAGCTGGCGCTGCGGGTGCGATCCGTGCTGCGCCGCGCCCGTGGAACCGGCCTGCCGGACTCCCAGCCCGAGGGCGTGATCGCGGACGGCGATCTGTCGGTCGACCTGACCGCGCACGAGGTCCGGGTGGCGGGCACGCTGCTGTCCCTGACCTCACGCGAATATGACCTGCTGGTCTTCCTGATGCAGCACCCGCGTAAGGCCTTCACCCGCGAACAGCTGCTCAACCAGGTGTGGAGCTGGACGTTCGGCGACACCTCGACCGTCACCGTGCACGTCCGCCGGCTGCGCGAGAAGCTTGAGTCGGACCCGACGCTGCCGCGCCGGATCGTCACCGTCTGGGGCGTGGGCTACCGCTACGAGCCCGAGGCGGCCTGATGGCCGTGGCCACGCCGGGCGTCCTCGCGGCGCCCGGCGATCTCGTGCCGGGAGTGCAGGCCTCCGACCTGCTCCACGTCCTGGAATCCGCGGCCGCGATCGGGGCCGTGACCACCATCGTGGGGGTCATCGCGCTCCGCGCGCTCGCGCACCGCTCCATCGGCTCGATGCTCGCGCTCATCTCGGGTGTGACCGTGGTGACGGCCATCGCCGGGGTCGGCGGCATTACGGTCATCATGGTGGGCAACTCCCAGGACCGTGAGGTCATGCTGGAGCTGATGGCCATCGCAGGCCTGGCCGGGTTCGCCGTCGCGATGCTCATCGGCCGCAAGCTGACCAAGGCCAGTCGGCAGCTGCTCACCTCGGTGCAGAAGGTCGGCGACAGCGGCCTGTACATCCCGCCGTCGATACCGCTGCCCGCCGAGCTGGCCGGGCTGTCCGACGGCCTGGCCGCCGCGCATGAGCGGCTGGCGCAGGCGCGGAACCGCGAGCGCGCGCTGGAAGCGAGCCGCCGTGAACTGGTCGCCTGGGTCAGCCACGACCTGCGCACCCCGCTGGCCGGGCTGCGCGCGATGGCCGAGGCCCTGGAAGATCAGGTGGTCATCGATCCGCGCGAGGTCAGCAGCTACCACACGCAGATCCGGCGTGAGGTGGACCGGCTCTCCGTCATGATCGACGACCTGTTCGAGCTGTCCCGCATCCACGCGGGCGCACTGCGGCTGTCCCGCCGCATGGTGGGGCTCGATGATCTGGTCGCCGAGGTCCTCGCCAGCGCCGAGCCGGTGGCCCGGGCCAAGGGCGTCCGGCTGGCCAGCTCCGCGGTCCGCGGCATGCCGATCTACGCCGATCCCGCCGAGTTCGGGCGGGCGCTGCGCAACCTGATCATCAACGCGATCCGGCACACTCCCGCCGACGGGACCGTCGAGGTGCTGGGCGACGTGCAGGAGGGCATGGCCCACTTCAGCGTGTCCGACGCCTGTGGTGGCATCCCGCCGCAGGATCTGCCGCGCGTCTTCGACGTCGCCTTCCGCGGTGAGGCGGCCCGCACCCCCGGCCCGCAGGAGGGTGCCGGACTGGGGCTCAGCATCGCCCGGGGGATCGTCGAGGCCCACTCGGGCCAGATCGCCGTGCGCAACGCCGGGCCCGGCTGCCAGTTCCTCATCCGGCTCCCCCTGGCCCGCCCGCCGGCCCCCGCTGTCGCCCGCCCCCCCGTCTCCCACCAGCGCGCCGTAGCCGCCAGCTAGCCGCCGCCCCGGTACCTGCCCTTCCGGCGGTCCTGGGAGGGCCTAAATTCTTCATGCCGGGCGACCGGTCGCGGGTTCGCTGCGGCCAGGGTCACGCGTTCGGCATGGTCAGGTGCCGGCGTGCCATGCGTGCCCGGTCGAGGGCCACGGCCAGGCTGGCGGCGAGGATCGCGGTTCCGACGGCGATCAGCGTGATCTGCCAGCCGGGCATACCGCCGGTGGCGATGGTGTGCACCTGGGGTGACGGCTGCACGGGGAGAGCTGGTCCGCCCGGCGGGGGAATGGGGTAGGCGAGCGCGGCCGTGGCCCAGACGAGGTACGCCAGGAGGCTGGCGGCCAGACCGGCCACGATGCCAGTGACGCGGCGGATGTGGTTCATGGTTTTCTCCTTTGCCTTGTTGGTCGGCTGTTGACCTCGAGAGTGCCTTTCGGCCGGCGCAGGCATTGGGGAATCCCCTAGGCGTTACCGGCGGAGAGCATGTGCCCGGCCAGTGGGGCCGACGCCAGTCGCTGGCCACGAGGGCCTAATGGACCTTGATCCTTTTTGGGTTAGTGCCGTTACGCTGGTCCGGTGACATTATTCGGCCGCTATGCGGAGCTGGCGGCATGCCAGGAAGCACTATCGCCGGGCCCTAAGGGCACTGCTGCGGCGGCCGTGATCATGGGCGCGCCGGGGATCGGCAAGACGACGTTGTGGCGGGCTGTGGCGGACGCGCAGCCGCTCGGCACCGTGGTGCTGCGGACGACGGGGCTGCAAGGCGGGCAGGCCGGGCTGGCGAACCTCGCCGATCTGGTCGACCCAGTGACCGGTGCGGTGCTGCCCCGGCTGCCACAGCCGCAGGCCGTTGCCCTGCGGGAGGCTCTCGGCCTGGCAGCCGCCCGGGCGCCGGTGACGAGGACGTTGCTGGAGCGGGCGACGGTCGGAGTGCTGCGCGAGCTGGCGGTGGCGGGTGTGGTGGTCGCGGTCGATGACGAGCAGTGGGTGGACCAGGACAGCCTCCGGCTGCTCGAGTGCGCGGCCGTCCGGCTGAAGGACGCGCCAGTGCGCTGGCTGGTGGCGGTCCGGACCGGGCACGCCGACCGCGGGCTGGCCCCGCTGCTCGATCACGAGCTCGGAGCATGCGTGACCCGCGTGGACCTGGCCGGGCTGGATGATGCGGCGTTGTCGGAGCTGGTCATGCGCCGCTTTCCGGGAGGCTGGTCGCTGGGGGTGCTGCGGCAGGTGGTGACGCTGGCGGCGGGCAGCCCGTATGCGGCGCTGGAACTGGCCCGCGAGACCGTCGCCCGTGGCGGGCGCGACAGCGCGGCGGTTCACCTGCCGTCGACGCTGACCGGGTCGCTGCGCAGCCGCCTGGACCGGCTCAGCCCGCAGGTACTGACCGTGGTCCAGGCCGCCGCAGTGGCCGAGGCGCCGACCCGGGCGCTGCTGCGCGCGGTCGCCGACGTCCCTGTTAGCGAATGGGTGGATGAGGCGCTGGAGGCGGGTGTGCTTGAGGCTGCTGCGCCCGACCCGGTCCTGCGGTTCAGCCATCCGCTGCTCCGGGAGGCTGCGGGGGCCATGTTGTCCGGCCCTGGCCGGCGCCGCCTGCATCGCGCTATCGGAGTGGCGCTGGAAGACCAGGACGAGGCCGCGTGGCATCTGGCCTGCGGCGCCGACGAGCCCGACGAGGCGCTGGCCGACCGGGCCGAGCAGGCCGCCGGCCGGGCGGGCGCCCGCGGGGCGCCCGCCCGGGCCGCGGCCCTGGCCAAAGCGGCGGCCGACCTCAGTCCAGATCCGAACAGCCTGACCGCATGGCGCCGCCGCGTGATGTGGCTGGAGCAGCTGAACGCGGCCGGCGAATTCGAGCAGGTACGCCGCCTGGGCGAAAAATGGGCGCTCGATGTCCCCGTCTCGTTGCGCGGGCAGCTCACCAGCCTGCGCGCGGCGGTGGAACCCGACTTCGGCACCGCATGCCGCCTGTACGCCGAGGCCTTCGAGGACCTCGCCGGCCGCGACCCGGCCCGTGCCGCCCGGGTCGGCATCGATCTAGGTAATGTCCGTTTCCAGCTGCAGGGGCGGGTGGATGCAGCGCGCGGCCCGTATGCCGGGCCGTGGCCCAGGCACGCGCGGCCGGTGACCCTGGTGTCCTGCGGGAAGCTTTGGCCGCGGAGGCGTTTGCCGCCGCCGCGGCGGGCGATCCTGGCGCCGGAGAGCAGCTCCGGGCGGCGGTCGCGCTTCCCGGGTTCGCCGACACGCCATATCCTCCCGACGCACCGGAGCTGACGCTGGCTTTGTGGCATGTGTCGCGCGGCGAGGTAGATGAGGCGCGTGACCTGTTTCAGGCCGTGATCGATGTGTCCCGGCAACGTGGCGTGGACGAGGGCGCTAATGATGCCCGGGGCCATCTGGTGGACGTGGAGTGGCGTGCGGGCCGATGGGACGACGCGGCTGCGCACGCTGCAATCGTTGCCCGCTGGAGCCGTGAGAGTGGCCATGGTCAGGAAGGAATCTGCTGCCTTCTATGTGGCTCTCATGGACGCATGCCGGGGAGAAATCGGCCGCGCCCGTGCGCTCGCGGCCAAAGGAGCTGAGCTTGCGGAGGCTCAAGGGGACTCGTTCTTTACGGCCGCGTGCCGGTGGGTGCTTGGCCTGATCGAGCTGTCCATCGACGATCCGGCGGCGGCGCTGCGCTGGCTCGACCCGATCGCCGACATGCTGCAGGACACCGGCATCGGGGATCCCGGGGCCATTCCGTTCACCCCTGATCTGATCGAGGCGTGGGCGGCAACTGGCCAGCTGGACAGGGCCGCTGATCGGCTCGCCTGGCTGCAGGAAGCCGCAGCGCGGCAGGACCACCCCTGGGCGAGGATCACCAGCGGCCGCGCCGAAGCCGCCCTGCGGCTCGCGCAACGCAACCCCGCTGCCGCCGTGACCGCGGTCGCGGCGGTCATCCCCGAGGCCCGCGAGCGGGGGCTGCCGTTCGAACTCGGCCGCTGCCTGCTCGTGCTCGGCACCGCGCAGCGCAAGGCCCGTCAGCGCCGCGACGCCGCCGCCACCCTCGACGAAGCAGCCGCCACCTTTGCCAGCCTCGGCGCCCCGCGCTGGCAGTCGCTCGCCGAGACGCAGCGGGCCCGCCTCGCGCCCGGCCGCGACAGCACGCTCACGCCCACCGAGCGGCGCATCGCCGAACTCGTCGCGTCCGGGCACAGCAACCCCGAGATCGCCGCCACCCTGTACATCAGCGTGAAGACAGTCGAAGCCAACCTCACCCGCATCTACCGCAAACTCGGTCTCCGCGGGCGGGTCGACCTGGCACGGGACCACCGCAGCTAGGGCAGCGGCTCGGTTTACATCAGGGTGTCGGGGACGCGGGCGGGTTCGCGGAGGGGGGCCTTGGCGAACTCGGCGATGCCCTCGGTGAATCCGACCTGCGCCCGGAACCCCAGGCCTTGCTCGGCGGCGGCCGGGGAAGCCACGATGTGCCGGACATCACCGAGCCGGAAGTCCCCAGTGATCTTTGGCACCAGACCGCCGCCGAATTCATCCGCCAGCGCCGCCGCCATCTCCCCGACCGTATGCGGATGGCCGCTGGCGACGTTGTAGCTGTGCGCGCTGCCTGCCGGGACGGACGGGCCGTCCTCCGTCGCGGCCAGCGCGACCAGGTTGGCCGCGGCCACGTCGGTGACGTGCACAAAGTCACGCTGCTGCCTGCCGTCTTCGAAGACCTTCGGCGGGACACCCTTCTCCAGTGCGGACCGGAAGATCGCGGCCACCCCGGAGTACGGCGTGTCCCGCGGCATCCGCGGGCCGTACACGTTGTGGTAGCGCAGCGCGACCGAACGGCCCCCGGTGAGGCGTGCCCACGTGGCCGCCAGGTGCTCCTGCGCCAGCTTGCTCGCCGCGTAGGCGTTACGCGGATCCATCGGGGCGTCCTCGGTGACGGTCGCGGTGACCAGGGCCTCGCCGCACTGCGGGCAGCGCGGCTCGAACTGGCCCGCGGCCAGGTCCTCCCGGGCGCGCGGGGCCGGCCGGACGCGGCCGTGCCTGGCGCAGTCGTAGGCGCCCTCGCCGTACACGACCATGGAGGACGCGAGCACCAGGCGCTGGACGCCGGCCTGGCCCATCGCGTTCAGCAGCGTGGCCGTGCCGGTCACGTTCACGTCGCAGTAGCCGGGCAGGTCCGACAGATCGACGCCCAGGCCGACCAGCGCGGCCTGATGGCACACTACGTCCACGCCGTCCAGGGCCCGGGACACCGCGCCCGCGTCGCGGACGTCGGCGACGACCATGTCCGCGTCGCCGGGGATGTAGTGCGGCATGCCGTCGTGGACGGCAGGCGTCAGCGAATCAAAGCCGCGCACCTCGTAACCGAGGCCGCGTGCGGCCTCCATGATGTGTGATCCGATGAACCCGGCCGCGCCGGTTACCAGCACCCGCATGACACGAGCCAAGCATGGGGCCGTCGCGATGGAGCACAGGACGGTTCGCCGTCATCAGTCTGTAAGGGGCCGGCTCGACTACCGCCCGGAGCCGTGCGGGGCCGGGCGGGCCTGCGGAGCCCCCGGCGGGAACGTCGCGGCGTCACCGCTTTGTAAGGGCTTTCGTCCGGTTTGCGGCCGGTCCCAGACGTAGTGTCTGCGCCATGGAGATCGATGTCGTCCTGCCGTGTCTCAACGAAGCGGGCGCCCTGCCCTGGCTGCTGTCGAGGATGCCCTCCGGGTACCGGCCGATCGTAGCCGACAACGGCTCCACTGACGGCTCCCCGGCGATCGCCGCGGACCATGGCGCGACCGTGGTCCACGTCCCGCAGCGGGGTTACGGCGCGGCCTGTCACGCCGGGCTGGACGCCGCCAAGAACGACATTGTGTGCTTCATGGACGCCGACGGGTCGCTGGATCCGGCGGACCTGCCCATCGTCTCGGATCTGGTCGCCGGCGACCGGGCCGATCTGGCCCTCGGCCGGCGCCGTCCGCAGGGCGCGGGCGCGTGGCCGTGGCACGCCCGCCTCGGCAACGTCGTCGTTGCGTCGGCGCTGCGCCGCCGGTCCGGGGTACAGGTCCACGACATCGGCCCGATGCGCGCCGCGCGCCGTGCGGCGCTGCTCGACCTGCCGATCTCGGACCGGCGGTTCGGTTACCCGCTGGAGACCGTCGTCCGCGCCGCGGAGGCGGGCTGGCGAGTCAGTGAACGCGACGTGCCGTACTACCCGCGCACCGGGAAATCGAAGGTCACCGGGACCGTCGGCGGCACGATCCGGACCGTCCGGGACATGCGCAAGGTGCTGGCGTCATGACCGATCTCGCGGCCCAGGTGCTGGTCCTGGCCAAGGAGCCCATCCCGGGCCGGGTCAAGACCAGGCTCACGCCGCCGTTCACCCCGCGCGAGGCCGCTGCCCTGGCCGAAGCCGCCCTGGCCGACACGCTGGACGCGGTGCGCCGCACCCGGGTCGTCCGCCGCGTCCTCGCCCTCGCCGGTGAGCCCGGGTCCTGGCTCCCGGACGGCTTCGACGTGATCCCGCAGCGTGGCGACGGCCTCGACGAGCGCATCGCCGCGGCCATGTGGGACACCTACGGAGACCTCCCGGTGCCGGTCGTGCTGATCGGCATGGACACTCCGCAGGTGACGGCCGGCCTGCTCGAGTCGGCCGCCGAGCCGCTGGCCCGGACCATGGCCGACGCCGTGTTCGGGCCGGCCGAGGATGGCGGATTCTGGATGCTCGGCCTGCGCCTGCCCGATCCCGATCTGACGCTCGGCGTCCCCATGTCGGAGCCGGCCACCGGTCGCGCTCAGCTGGTCCGGCTGATCCAGGCGGGACTGCGCATCCACATGACTCCTGAGCTGGTGGACGTGGACACCCTCGCCGAGGCGGCCCGCGTCGCGCGCATGGCGCCCGCCAGCCGGTTCGCGGCGACGCTGGCCGCGACCCTCGGCGCCCCCGCCGAGCTCGACGAGGCCAGCCCGCTGGCCATGGCCGCGGTGCCCGCCACCGCCAGCTGGTAGCCAGCCACCCTCAGCCGGTGACCGTGACCAGGCTGCCGTAGGTCAGGTACCCGTACGCGGACTTGGCGGCGGTCTCGGGCAGTTCCACGCAGCCGAGGCTCTGCGGCCAGCCGTAGGAACCACGGACGAAGTAGTGCACGGCGTCGCCGCCGTTGAAGTACGAGATCCAGGACACCGGGTCGGCGTACTTGCTGCCATCCGGGTTGGTGCCCTTCATGATCTGGAACGGCAGCCGCATGTAGACCGGGAAGGTCCCGTTCGCGGTCGGCGCCGCCGGGATCCCGGTGTTGGCCGCGCTGCGCAGCACTTCCCGGCCGTCGTGCCAGATGGTCAGCGTCTCCGGGATCGACTGACTGGCCAGCGCGTAGGTGTACCCGTTGCCGTTGCTGTGCCCGCCGGCGACCGCCTTGAGCAGATCGGACCACACCTGCGGCCCGGCCACGCCGTCCATCGTCAGGCCCTGCTCGGACTGGAAGGCCCGGACCGCGCCGCTCAGGACGAGGTTGCCCGAGCCTTCCGACCAGAGGCTGTGCAGCACGGATGGGTAGCCGCTCTGCCAGGTGAAGCTGCCGGACGGCGGGCTGTACGCGGCGGCCAGCTGGCCGGCGGTGTCCGTCGGCTGGATCGCGGTCCCGGCCGGCGCCCAGGTCAGCGGCAGGTAGCCGAGCTGAGCCAGCAGTTGCTCCAGCCGCAGCGTGGAGTACGGGCCGGTGGTGAAGCTCCGGGTGAATCCGGACGCCAGGTAGCCGCCCGCTCCCGCCTTGGCGCCGGCCGCCGAGCGCATCCCGGACGAGCCGCCGGGGACGGTGAGCGTCACCGTGGTGCTCTCGGGGACTCCCGTGGACGGCGTGAAGGTGGCGGACGTGCCGTCGACCTTCCAGGAACCGGCCACCGGGGGGGACAGCCGGGGCAGTGGGGTGTTCTGGGTCAGCGGCGCGGAGAAGCTGACCTGGATCGGGCTGGTCCCGTTGACGTTGCGGAAGTTCGAGCCCGGTGTGACCGACGTGATCTGGAGGGGGGCGGCGGGCTGCGTGCTATGCGCGGCGGCCGGCCTGGCTCCGTTCCCGGTTTGCTTGTCCTGGCTTGAGGCCGCGACCGACGTGGTGCGCAACGCGGTCTTCCCCGACGTTACCAGCAGAACGGCCACGCCAGCGATGACGACGAGGGCAGCCGATACGGCCGTGATCAGTACGGACTTCCGCGGGCGGCCAGCTCCCCGTCCCGGTACCAGGCGGCGGAACCAATCCGGATGCGACACGGCGCCTTCTCCTCGCTCCCTTAGTCAAACGCTGAGTACATCAAAGATCAGTAACGTTTAAGACACAGTTCCACGGCCCGGGTGTCATGGGTGCGGCGAAACCGCCCCTGAAGCTGCCGGGGCCGATGTGACTGAGTGGGGAAACGATGCCTGGCGGGCTGCTGCGCCACGTCGATACTGGCGCGCTGTGCCACAGGCTATCTCCCCCGCCGGAGTGCGGTGAACGCTCTTTTCGCATCTGACAGCAACCTCCGGGCCTCGTTGCCCCCATTACCAGCGTGCCCAGGCGATCCGCGGGTCATGCGTGTGCTACGCCACACGGTGCGCCGGCCATGGCGTTCCCCGGAACGCGCCGGGTGGAGGGAGCGCCGGCGCATGGCCCCGATACCGGCCGGTACCATTTCCGGAATTCATTGATGGCCGCGGCTCGCGACGTGCCCGGCACGTTATTACCGGGCGCGTAATAAATGCGCGCTGGCCGGTGCCGCAGCCCTTTCTGTTAACAGCCGGCCAGGTCATGAATAAACCGAACAGAACCGGCTGGCAGTTTCGGCGCGGATGCGACGGCGGTAGGGCGGTTACGCCCGCGATCCTTTCCTTTCGCGGGGGAGTGGCCGGTCTGGGCGCGATATCGCTGGTCAGTGCCGGGGAGCCGGGCCGCACCGGCCCGGTCCCTGGCCCGGCCGCACCCGGGACGCCCGGCTCCCGGGGGCTGACGCCCGCACCCAGGACGCCTCCTGCCCAGGTGGTGCCACCTCGGCAGGCACCGCTTTGTTCCGCCGGGATCAGCCGATATCAGGTCCGTTCGGTATCAATCCGCTTTATGGTGCGGTGACGTAGCTATTTCCGGCGACGCTCACGCCGCGAATGACCCCAATTGCCCGCATGAACCAGCCGGGTCGCCTGCCGCCGGGGCCGGGTGCTCGTGGTGCTGATGACCAGGACGCCGCGTGGGCTGCGGCCTGCGCGAGGTGGTGCCCGGGCGCCCCAGGCGGGGCAGGTGACGGGGCAGGCTGAGCAGCGCTCAGGGTCGTCGCGGAGATGCTGGGAATCCGGTTACGAACCGTTATCCGCCGGATAACAGAACGTACGGAAAGGTGCGCGGCAAGGCGGGGCGCTGAGGCCCGGACCGTCTATCACGAAGCTATCTCGCCCCGATCACGCCAACGGAACTGCCCGCTGAACTGGGGCGTAAGAAGTCCGTAATAAGTTGCTCGCGACTTTCGGTCATACTCGGGGCGAAAGCGGACAATGGGCAAATCTTTCGGATTTGCTACATGTCGGCTGATCCATAGGTCTACGGTGATCCACCGAGAGCTTCAGAGGCAACGTGGAGGTGGATTACATGCCAGCTGGGCGCCGGTCCGCTTGGCGTCGCCCGCGCAGTCGCGCGGCGCGCTGGGCGGTCCCGCTTGCCATCCCGATGGCACTGGGCCTGACGCTTGGCGTCATGCTCGCCCTATCGGGGGGAACGCAGCACACAGCCATTCAGCAAGTGGCCGGCAATTCGACGCCGGCGCCCTCGGCCAGCCCGTCCGTCAGCGCCTCGCCGAGCCCGACGGCCACGGCGCCCGCGCCCGCGACGGCGGCTGCCAACGTGAGTTGCGACATCATCGTCCCGGCGCACCCGCTGACCGCCGTGGGCCTGGCTACGCCGTACCAGCTCACCGGAACCAATGGCGCCTCGCCCGAGCAGTCCGGCTGCACGATGGCCAACTTCGGCAACCTGGGCGCGTTCGTCCAGGCGACGATCCTCGACCCGGCCACCGGGAAGCTGTCCGTCTATGAGCCCCTGGTCATCACCAAGGGGACGCAGGCCGCCGCGGCGCCGGTCGTGCCCAACCTCCCGCGCGGCGCGGTCGTCACCATCGACTTCGGGTTCAACGGCACCAACCTGACCCAGGTCGGCGCGACACCGAACGCGCTCCGGGAGGGCAACTGCACCGACGGCCTGAACGGCTCGATCTTCGGCCAGGTGTCCTTCTGCAACGGCGCCCGGTTCTTCGCCACGGCGTACTGGGACGAGTGGATCGGCAAGCTGAAGGTCCCGGCCACCGGCACCTCGCCGCAGACCGGCCAGCCCTGCCTGACCACCCGCTCGTTCCAGCTGGTGGACCAGGATCAGAGCGACAACGTGACCTCCACGTACCTGCTGACCGGCAACGGCCAGACCGCGCAGGACAACACGGCCAACGAGGCCGCGCTGGCCGGCGCGCAGAAGATCAACAACGGCAGCGACAACATCCTGCTCGACGGCTTCGTCGACCCGGCCATGGGCTGCACGCCGTTCCAGGCGCCGGACCTGTCGCAGGGCGGGGCGCCGGGCACCTCACAGGCGCTAGACGAGCTGTCGGCGGCTAAGAACCAGCAGGCCCCGGTCGCCCTGGTCCCGGAGAACGACGAGATGACCCTGGTCAACGGCGAGTTCAGTGCAGCCAAGACCAACCTGTACCGGGCGAACGTCGGGCAGTGGCCGATCTCCTGGTGGACCCCCGGCAGCACTCCGGCCAACTACTGCCAGAACATGTCCAACCTGCAGAGTGCCTTTCTGGTCAAGGACCAGGCCCTGCTGTCCAACGCCCCCTCGCCGGTCGCGGCGGTGGGCAACAACCTCTTCACGTTCATGGCCAACCGGCTCGCGATGTCGTTCACCAACCTGGGCTGCCAGAACTACGGCCTGACCAACCCGGTCACGGTCACCCTGGACGGTAACGGCGCGGCCATCGGGGCGGCCATCAACACCACCGCCCAGCAGGTCAAGAACGGCGGGGGCCGGGTGCCGTGGCCGTGGCAGCGGTGGGGCCGTTCGCACCACCGGGACCAGGACCCCTCCGGCGCCTGAACCGCACTGTTCCCGGCCATAGCGGTGCCGCGGCCGGGCCACCTCCCAACCATGGCGTCCCCGGGACATCCCGGGGGCGCCATGGCGCGTCCGGGGCGCCTACCGGGCAGATGCGTTACCGGCGGGCGGGGTCTCCAGCGGCGCTTTGGCGGTGGACGCGGCGAGCGACGCGGGATCAACGAACGTGCTGCCGTCCGGGCCGGCCTGCACGGCCTGGTGCAGCGCGCTGCCCTTCAGGTACTGCGGCCAGCTGAGGAACCATTCGGTCCAGCCGTTGTCCCAGGTACCGCCCTTCGGGCTGCCCATGATGGTGATCGGGTCGCCGGGGACGGCGAGGTTGTAGTACGTCTCCGCGTCCGCGGGGGAGAGGTTCACGCAGCCATGGCTGACGTTCTGGAAGCCCTGCTCGCCGGTGGACCAGTAGGCGTCGTGGTAGTAGTCCCCGCTGAAGGTGAACCGCACGGACCAGGGCACCATCAGGTCGTATCCCGGCCCCTTCATCTCCACCGGATTCGCCTTCTCGATGGTGAGGTAGCTGCCGTTCGGGGTGTCGTCGCCGGGCCGGCCGGAGCTGATCGGCCAGTCATAGCGGAGCTTGCCGTTGTAGTAGATCTGCGTGCGGTGCGTCGCGGTGTTCCCGATCGCGACCAGGGACGCGCCGATGCTGAACGTCTGGGTCAGGGTGTGGGTGCCGTACATGCCCGGCGCGCCCTGCACACCGTCCAGGTGGCCGGTGAAGCTGACCGTGGTCCCGCTGGGCCAGTAGTCCCGGGGCCGGAAGTTCAGGCTCTGATTGCCGTCCCAGTACCACGCGCCCACGACCGGACGGGACGTGGTCAGCTGCAGGGACCGCTCGACCGCGGCCTTGTCGGTGATGGGCTGGCTGAACGTGAGGATGATGGGGATGCCCACGCCGTAGGTCTGCTGATAGCCCTCGAATATCTGAGTCCGGAACGTCCGGGTGGGCGTGAGTGTCCGGAAGCTGCTCGTCGTGGTGACGGTGGGGCTGCCGCCGCCCGACGCGGTCGCCGTCACCGTGTAGCTCTGCGACGTGTTCAGCGCCCACTGGCTGTGCCAGGCCTTGCCGTCCTGGCTGAGCGTCCCGGGCACGGTGTCCCCGGCGGTATGCACGGTGACGTTCTTCAGCGTGCCGTGGTCCGCCGTGACCGTGATGCCCGCGGATGGGTCGGCCTCCGTGGTGCCGTTCGCGGGCGTTATCTTCACCGCTGTGGCCGTGGGCTTGGCCGTGGAACCGGCCTTGGCGTTGGCCGCCGGACTCAGCTGGCTGGTACTGTGCCCGCCGCCCGTGCACGCGGCCGCCAGCATGGCGAACGCCGCGATAACCGCGATCCTGGTGCCCCTCACGGCATCACCCGCTCTCCGGGAAAGCCCGCCCGCTGACGAGGTCGTGCTCCCCAGGCTAAACCAGCTAGCTCGCCATCCAGTTGTCCGGCGGCGGAGCCTGCAGCGGAGAGCCGCCGCTGGCCGCGGGAACCGATGAGGGGCTCACGAACGTGCTCCCGTCCGGGCCGGCCTTGACCGCCTCGTGCAGGGCGCTGCCCTTCACGAACTGGGACCACGGCAGGAACCAGTGCGTCCAGCCATCGTCCCACTTGCCGGCCTTGGTGCTGCCGGTGATCGTGATCGGATCGCCGGGCACCGCGAGGTTGTAGTACGTCTGGGCATCGGCGGGGGAAAGGTTAACGCAGCCATGGCTGACGTTGCTGGATCCCTGCGAGCCCACCGACCAGGGCGCGTCGTGGTAGTAGTCGCCGCTGAAGGTGAACCGCACCGACCACGGGACCAGCTCGTTGTAGTAGCCCGCCGTGCCCGGTGTGCCGCCGATCATGCGGACCGGGTTCTCCTTCTCGATGGTCAGATAGGTGCCGTTCGGGGTGGCCGTGCTGGCCTTGCCCGTGCTGATCGGCCAGTTGTAGCGGAGCTTGCCGTTGTAGTAGATCTGCGTCCGGTGATCTGTCGTGCTGGCCACGGCGATCACCGACGGGCCGATGGTGAAGCTCTGCGTCAGGTCTTCGGTGGCGTATACCCCTTTCGCCCCTTCCACCCCGTTCAGGTGCCCGGTGAAGCTCACCTGCGTGTTGGCCGGCCAGTAATTCTGCGGCCGGAAGGCCAGATGCTCGCTGTCGTCCCAGTGACCACGCGCCCACCACCGGACGCGAGGTCTTCAGCTGCAGCGAGCGCTCGACCGCGGCCCGGTTGGTGATCGGCTGGCTGAAGGTCAGCATGATGGGCATGCCGACTCCATAGGTCTGCTGGTAGCCCTCGAAGATCTGGGTGCGGAACACGCTGCTGGGGGTCAGCGTGCGGAAGCTGCTCGCCGTGGTCATGGTCCCGCTGCCGCCCTCGCTGGCCGTGGCGGTCACCGTGTAGCTCTGCGCGGTGGCCAGCGACCACTGGCTGTGCCAGGTCTTGCCGTCCGGGCTGAGACTCCCGGTCACCGACCCGGGGGAGGTGTGCACGGTCACGTTCTTCAGCGTGCCGTGAACCGCGGTGACGGTGATCCCGGCGGATGGGTCGGCCGCCCTGGCCCCGTTCGCCGGCGTGATCTTCACATCGGCGGCGGCCGCCGACGCCCTGGCCTTCGCGGCGTTCTGCGCGCTCTGGGCGTTGTCCGCGGCGGGCCCGCCGGATGAGCACGCCGCTATCAGCAGGGCCAGTACCGCCACCATGACCAGGCCGGCTGGCCTGCGCAGCCGCTTCCCTGGCGTGCCTGCACCGCCTTCCATGCCTGCACTGGCTGGCGTGCCCTCACTGCCCTGCACGGTGATCCTCCCTGCCCGCACGTGCCGGCCCGCACGTCGGTGCACAGGCTACCCGCCCGGCGGAGGGCCGGCCGGGATCAGCCGGCTGGGATCACACGGTCCGCAGGGCCTTCCGCCGGGCGGCCGCCGCGAGCAGGGCCACGATCAGCGCCGCCACGGTCAGGGAGACGATGATGTACTCGGGCCACGCGCCCACCCGGTCCGCCAGGGTCCGGTGCGTGATCAGCGGGACCCGCGCCTCGAGCACCGCCTGCTGCCAGGTGCCGCTGTGGGTGATGAGCCGTCCATCGGGCGCAACGATGGCGCTGACCCCGATCGTGGAGGCGACCACCACGGCGCGGTCGGACTCGATCGCCCGGATCCGCGCCATGGCCAGCTGCTGCAGCGTTTCGCCCGTCTGCCCGTCCACCTCGAAGGTGGCGTCGTTGGTCTGCATCGTCAGCAGGTTGGCGCCGGCCGTGACCTCCGAGCGCACTAGCGCGTCGAACCCGATCTCGTAGCAGATGACGTCGCCGAGCCGGATCTGGCCGGTCCGGAAGATGACGGTCCGGTGCCCCGGCGTGAAGTCGATCGGCTGCAGCGCGGGCAGCGACGTAATGTGCGACAGCAGCCCGCGGTCGGGAATGACCTCGCCGAACGGGACGAGCTGGCGCTTGGCGTAGAAGGTGGTGGGACCGCGGCCCGGCAGCCACAGCTGGCCCACGTTCCGCCGCGGGTTGTCCAGCACCTCCCCGACCAGGATGGGCCGGCCGATCGCGCTGACCGCCCCGGAGATCTCCTGGTAGATGGCCGGGTAGCCGAACGGGTCCAGGTCGGTCGAGTTCTCGGGCCAGATCACGAGGTCCGGGGCCGGGCGCTGCCCCGCCTTGACCTGAGCCGCCAGCTTCGCGGTGGCCTGCGCGTGGTTCTGCGTCACCGCGCTGTCGTTCAGCAGTTGCGGCAGATTACGCGCGTGCGGCACGTTCCCCTGCACCGCGGCGACCACGGCTGTCGGGCGGCCGGGTGCCGGATCGACCGGCAGGGCCGTTCCGGCCGCGGCCACCCCGGCCGCCGCCACCACCGCCAGCGCGGGCAGCGCCAGCCGCCGTGCGTTCCGTTCCGGGCCGATGGCGGCCAGGATGAACCACGCCAGCGTCCCCCCGGCCAGGGCAACCAGGAACGTCAGCAGCGGCGCACCGCCCACCGCGGCCCAGCCCGCGGTGGGCGCGGAGGCCTGGCTCATGGCCAGTCGTCCCCACGGGAAACCGCCCCACGGCCAGCGGTCCCGGAGCGCTTCCGCGGCGACCCACCAGCCCGCGACGGCGACCGGCCAGCCGGGCAGCCGGAGCAGCAGCCGCTGGCCGACCGCCAGCACGGCGATGATCATCGTGGACCCGCCGGCCAGGCCGGCCCACGCGTACCAGGCGACGTTCAGCACCCAGGACAGCATGAGGAAGAAGAATGCGGCCCCGAAGACCAGCCCGACGAGGAACGATCCGCGCAGGGTGCGGCCCGCCAGCGCCACGGTGAGCAGCGCCGGGCCCACCACGGCGAGCGGCCATACCCCGGCGGGCGGGAAGGCAGCGGCCAGGGAGAGGCCGCCGGCCAGCGCGGCCAGCAGGGCCCAGCGCAGGCGCAGCCCGTGCTGCCCGTCAGCATCCCGCCCGCGCAGGCGGGATGCGGCGGACGGCTCGGCGGAGATCACCCTTCGGAGCGTAGCCGCCTCCCGCTCGTCCGCTTCGCCGAGCCCGGTGGTCTTTTCGGCGGCGGCCGTCATTTTCATATCGATGGCCACGGTGTCCATTCATGCCTGCGTCAGCATCTTGTCGCTCTCGGTGTGCCTGGGGCTGTAATTCGCTCGTCGGTGGCTCGTCGCCGGCCGTATGCTCTGGCCGCCCGCTGGTTTCCGCCAGCGGGCGGCCAGCGCCGTCGGAGGGAGGGTGCCGGTGAGCCGACGCGGCTGGATGCTGTTCGCGACGATGAGCATCATCTGGGGCATCCCGTACCTGCTGATCAAGGTCGCGGACGGCGGCGTCTCGGTGCCCGTGCTCGTCTTCAGCAGAGTCACGGTCGGCTGCCTGGTCCTGCTGCCCATCGTGCTGCGCCGCCGCGAACTCGGCACGCTGCGCGGTCACTGGTGGTGGCTCATCGCCTTCACCGTCACCGAGATCATCGGCCCGTTCGCCCTGCTGTCCAGCGCGGAGCGGCGCCTGTCCAGTTCCACGAGCGGCTTGCTCGTCGCCGCCGTCCCCATCATCGGTGCTGTGCTGGGCGTCCTGACCGGCGGCCAGGACCGCCTGACGGCGATGCGCTGGGCCGGGCTGATCGTCGGGTTCGGCGGCGTGGCCCTGCTGGCCGGCCCCGATATCTCCAAAGGAGACGCGCTGTCGGTCGCCGAGGTGCTGCTCACCGCGCTCGGTTACGCCATCGGCCCGATCATCGCCAACCGCAAGTTCGCCGGCGTCTCGGCCGCGGCGGTCAATGCCGTCTGCCTGGGCATGGCGGCTCTGGTTTATGCCCCGGCCGCCGCGCTGACCTGGCCCCGGTCGGTTCCCTCGGTAGAGGTCCTCGCCTCATTGGCGGCACTGGGTGCCGTCTGCACGGCGGCGGCGTTTGTCGTGTACTTCCGCCTCATCGCCGAAGTCGGCGCGGCCCGCGCGACGGTGATCACCTACGTGAATCCCGCGGTGGCGGTCGCGCTCGGCGTGATCGTGCTGGGCGAACCGCTGACCGTGTTGATCGTGGGCTCGTTCGTGCTCATCCTGGCCGGCTCGATCCTGGCCACGCGCGCCAACACCCGGGCCAGTACCCGGGCCACCCGGGCCAGCGCGCAAGCCGGCCGCGGACCGGAATCCGCCGGCGCGGCCGCTCCGGACCCGCGGCCATGCGCTGCCGACCGCGGCCAGGATGGCCCGGCCGCGCCGCGCTCGCGCTAGCCCTGGCCCGCCAGCCTCGTCAGCAGGGCGGTGCCGGATGGGGAGCCGAGCCCGGTGCAGGCGTCCCAGCCGGGACCGGCCGAATAGGCGCCGTTGTTCCCGACGGTGATGTCGTTGAACCCGGGCACGTCCCTCCCCGGGACCACCCCGGCGTACAGGAGCGGCTGCATCAGCCCGAACTTCTTGCCCGTGCCCTGGGCCAGCCGGGCGATCAGCCCGGCCCAGAGCGGGGCCACCGCGCTGGTGCCGCCGTAGACGGCCTGCTTGCCGTCGACCAGAACCTGGTAACCGGTCTGCGGGTCCGCGTTCCCCGCCACATCCGGTACACCCCGCCCGCCTGGCGCGGGCGCGGCCGGCACGCCCGCGCTGGCCTGCCAGGACGGCAGGCTGTACACGGCGCTGACGCCCCCGCCGGTTGCTCCGCCGGAGGTGCCGTCGTTCCATACCGTCTCGGAACTGATGGCGCCGGTGCTGGTGTCGGCCTCCAGCCGGGTGCCGCCGCAGCCCAGTGCGTACGGGCTCGACGCCGGGTAGTCGCAGTGGTTCTTGCCGTCGGTGACGCCGTCGCTGCTGCCGCTGTCGCCGGCCGCCGCGGTCACCGTGATCCCGAGCGCCGCCGCGTCGGACAGGGCCTGGTCAAGAGCGGAACGGGACTGCGCCGACCACGACTCCTCCGGGCCGCCCCAGCTGATACTGATCACGATCGGGACGGGCGTCGCGTGGGCGGCGTCGCTGACCGCGTCCACGAACGCCTGGTCCGTGTTGGGCGCGAAGTACACCACCTGGGCCGCGCCGGGCGCCACGGCGCCGGCCACCTCGATGTCGAGGAGCACCTCTCCGTCCGCCCCGCTCGGATCCGAGCCGGGAGCGTTGGACGCGCCGTCGACGCTCGCCGCCGTGACCGACGGCACCGGAAGGCCCAGGCCGGAGAAATAGGACTGAAGGTCGCTGGTGGAAAAACCACCGCCGAATTCGAGGATGGCGATCGTCTGGCCGGTCCCGTCCGTGCCCGCCGGGAACTGGTAGGCCTGCGCAACCTGCGGCGGCGTGTACGAGGCCGCGGTCGCGGCCTCGGCGGACACCCGGAAATGCGGGCTGGCCTGGGGCCGGTCGTCCAGGCCCAGCACCGCCAGCACGATCTCCTCCAGGCCGGCCGGGATCATCAGGCGGCCCTCGCGGTAGCGATGCTCCACCCGGCCCGTGCCCGTCGGGTCGGGGCTGGAGACGCGGCGCAACGTCGTGCCGAACGCCTGCGTCAGCTGCGCGGCGGTACCGGCTACCTTGACCCGGCGGGAACCGGGATGAGTACTGGTGACCTCCAGGCCGAAGCCGCTCAGGATCTGGCGCACCCGGTCGATGTCGGCCGGATCGGTGCCGTAGCGGTTCGCGAGCTCTTCGAGGGAGATCGTGGCCGGCCCGGCGACGAGGTCGGCGGGAAGCTCGGCCCGGCGGCGGGTAACCAGTGTCACCTCGATCCGTTCGCCCTCGTCGACAGGCCCGATGACCTGGACGCCGGAAAGGGTATGGCGTTCGCTGCCCGGTAGCGGTACGAACGAGCCTTCGGTCATTTCCATCTCCTCATCGATGACGGCCCACATCCGGTCGTGGTGCCCGGCTGCTGCGCCCTGCTCTGCCGTGCGGGCCCGGGCTGCTCCGCGGCGCGGGCGGCCGGTTACCGGACAGCATCATCTCCCGCCCCGGGCGCGCGGGATACCTGGTCTGCCCAATGCGTCCGGCATACCCCGATGTGCCCGCACTAACGGTGACCCGTGATTCCGGCCATGACCGGGGACATCAGGTACGGCGGAGGCATACTGGGGCTGTGAGTGCCGCCTGCCCTGCCACCTGCACACCGTCCCGGGTCACCGGTGACTAGCGCGGCGGCCCCGCCCGCCGCGTCGCAGCCGGGAATCCGGTACGCCAGCCGGGTCGGGCGCTGGGTGCTGGCCGCCACGGTGCTGGGCTCCGGCATCGCGTCGCTGGACGCCACCGTGGTCGGGATCGCGCTCCCGGCGATCGGGCGGGATTTCCACGTGGACGTCGCCACCCTGCAGTGGGTGGTGGACGCCTACACCCTGTCCCTGGCCGGCCTGCTCCTGCTCGGCGGGACGCTGGGTGACCGCTACGGACGGCGCCGGGTGTTCGTCATCGGGATCATCTGGTTCGCCGTGGCGTCACTGCTATGCGGGCTGGCCCCGGACGCCACCACGCTGATCCTGGCCCGGGCCCTGCAGGGGATCGGGGCCGCGCTGCTGACACCCGGCAGCCTGGCCATCTTGCAGGCTTCCTTCGTCGAGGAGGACCGTTCCAAGGCGATCGGCGCCTGGTCCGGGTTCGGCGGCCTGGCCGCCGCGATCGGGCCCTTCGTGGGCGGATGGCTGATCAGCGCCGTGTCCTGGCGCCTGGTGTTCTTCATCAACCTGCCCGTCGCGGCGGCGGTCGCCGTCATGGCCGTCCGGCATGTGCCGGAGTCACGGGCGCCGGACGAGACGGGACCGCTGGATGTACCCGGGGCCATCGCGATCACCGGGGCCCTGGTCGGCATCACCTACGGGCTCATCGACGCCTCGGGCCGGGGCTGGTCGTCGGTGCCGGTCCTGTCGTCGCTGCTGGGAGGGGCCGCCCTGCTGGCGGCGTTCATCGTCATCGAGAGCCGCAGCGCCAACCCGATGCTGCCGCTGAATGTGTTCTCCTCGCGGCAGTTCTCGGCCGCCAACGCGGTCACGTTCGTCGTCTACGGGGCCCTGGGCGGCACCCTGTTCCTGCTGCCAACGGTCCTGCAAGAGGTGGCGGGGTACAGCCCCTTGGCCTCGGGTGCCGCGCTGCTGCCGGTGACCGTGATCATGCTGCTCCTGTCGGCGCGGTCTGGCGCGCTGGCGGCGCGGATCGGGCCGCGCCTGCAGATGTCGGTTGGTCCCCTCGTCATCGCCGCCGGGCTGCTGCTGTTCATGCGGGTCACCGGTCACGGCAGCTACCTGACCGACGTTCTGCCCGCCGTGCTGGTGTTCGGGCTCGGCCTGGCCATCAACGTGGCCCCGCTGACCTCGACCGCGATGTCCGCCGTACCCGCAGAGCACGCCGGGATCGCCTCGGCGGTCAACAACGACGTGGCCCGCGCGGCCGGCCTGATCGCGGTGGCGGTGCTCCCGGTGGCCGCCGGCATCACCGGGGACAGCTACCTGCACCCCGCCGAACTGTCGCACGGATTCAACAATGCGCTGGTCATTTCGGCGATCGCCTGCGTCGCGGGCGGCCTGCTGGCGGCGCTGACGATCCGCAATCCGCCCCGGCGGCGGCCGCAGCCGTCCGGACCGGAGCGCCCGGTGCAACGCGATATCCACTGCTGTCTCGACGCGCCCCCGCTGCGCGCCAGTGTGGCCCGTTCCGGACCCGCCCGGACGCCGGCCTCGCCATGACGCCGGAAGGGGACGGCCCCGCAGGGCCGTCCCCTTCCGTTCAGCGCCGGGAGAGCGGTCAGACCGTGTTCAGCGCGGGAGGCGGTAGCGCCGTCAGGCGGCGAGCCGCTTCTCGGCGGCTGCGCCGTCGAGCACCTCGAGCTGGTGGACGACGTTCTCGGTGGTGGCCTCGTGGGCGGTCAGGTCGGCCAGTGCGAACGCCGCGACCAGAAGGGCGTCGGCGAAAACCAGCCAGGTGAGCGCCGTCCCGGAGAGCACCAGCGCGGCGATGATCGACCAGATGGCGGCCAGGCTGATGGCGCCATGACCGATCTTGCGGCCGATCGTCGGCACCAGGATGGCACTGAGGTCCGCGGCCAGCAGGATCCCCACCGAGACCGCGAACGCGACCCAGTGGGCGACGCCGATGGTCCAGGTCATCGTGGCCACAGCCAGGAATCCGCAGGCGAGGAGGAAGAGGGTGTCGAGGACAAACCTTGAGCTGATAGATGAGCCTCGATATTTCGCGACCCTCGTGTCTTCTGCATCACATTTCCCACCGGGCGCAAGTGCGTCGGCGGCCAATCCACCGGGGCGCCGCCTCCGTAGAGCAAGAGAGACGACAACAGACCAGCAGTGGGGGAGCGGCAATGGCCAGGCCGGAAATTCTGGGGCGGGCACGACTGGGCCGCGCGGGCGCGCGGACGGCGATCACGCCGGAGATCCCCGTGCGGCTGGTCGCGGCCATGCTGGCCGTGGCCGTGGCCACGGTGCACGTGGCCGACCAGGGCGGCATAACGATGCTCACCTCACCGCCCTGGATCGGCTGGAGCTACCGGGTCATCGAGGTCGGCGCGCTCCTCACCGCGCTCCTGCTGCTCGTGGCGCGGCCCCCCTGGCTCGGCTGGGCGGCCGCCATCCTCCTCGGCGCCGGGCCGTTCGTCGCGTACATCGCCTCCCGCTCGGTCGGTTTGCCGGGCGACCCGCACGACGTCGGCAACTGGGGGTACTGGCTCGGTACGGTCTCCCTGATCGTCGAGGCCGCGCTGATAACGCTGAGCGCCGGCATGCTGCTGGCGCCGCGGCCCCGCCCCGCCTCGGGCTGACCGGCCGCCGGAACGCGGCCGGGCCGGCCCGCCCCCTTTTTGCGGCAGGCCCGGCCGCCCCAGACCTCCCGGGCGCTCAGCTGCGCTCAGCCCGGCCGCGGCGCTTCACACGGTCCGCGGCGCCTAACCGGGCGCCGCCGCCGGCCGGGGCTGGAATGATGGAGGGCGGGAGGCAATGGGATGACGACGATGACAGGCCAGGGTGCCACCGAGCCGGCTTCCGCTCCGGACGAGAACGCGGAGTTCCCGCCCGATCCCGAGGCGGCTGCCGCCGTCCGGGCGGCCGCGGAGGCGGCTCATCGCGCCAAGGACAGCCTGGCCCGTGCGCCGGAGGACGCCATCAGCGGTGCGCTGCGCGCGATGGCCGGCTCGGCCGGTCCGCGGGCGCGGTGGGCGCGGCGAATTCCGACGACATGCGGGCCGCGGAGGCGGCCGGGCTGACCGGGGCCCTGCTGGACCGGCTGCGGCTGGACGAAGGCCGCCTGAAGGCGATGGCCGATCAGCTGCTGGCGCTGGCGGATGTGCCGGCCGAGCCGGATCGCCGGGTGGTCCGTGAGCTGCCGGGTGACCTGATCGCGGAGGAACGGCGCCGGCCGGTCGGGGTCATCGGGGCCAACTTCGAGGCCCGCCCGAACGTGGTCGCCGATATCGCGTCCCAGCTCATCAAGTCGCGGAACGCCGGGGTGCTGCGCACGGGGTCCGCGGCGCTGCGGTCCGCCATCGCGCTCACCGATGAGGTCGTCGGGCCGGCCCTGGCCGATGCGGGCCTCGACCCCGCCGCGATCCAGCTTGTCCGCGTGCCGGGGCAGGCCTCCGCATACGCGCTGGTCGGTGAGCCGGACCTGATCCCGCTGGTGATCTTGCGCGGCAGCGGCGCCAGCACCCGGGCGCTGGCCTTCGCCGGTGCCCGCCGCGGGGTGCGGACGCTCGCCCACGCGGACGGCGGCGCGGTCATCTATATCGATGCCTCCGCGGACCGGCCGCGGGCCGCCCAGCTGATCGAGGCCAGCCTGGACCGGCTTGGCGTCTGCAACCGCCTGAACCTGCTGCTGGTCAGCGAGCAGATCTGGGACGCGCTGCTGCCCGAGGTGACCGCGCTCCTGGACCGGCTCGGCGTGTCCGCGTCGCTGCCCCCGCACCAGCACCCGCTCGGGCACGAATGGGCCCTGGACACCGGGCACGAGGCGACCGTCACGGTGGCCCGCGCCGCAGGTGCGGCGGACGCCGCCGCCATCGCGAACCGGGAGACGTCCGGGCTCGCGGCGGCGATCGTCGCGGAGGACCGCGATGCCGTCGGGGTATTCCTGGACACCTACGCCGGCACCGGCGCCTTCTGGAACGCCACGCCCCGCCTGCTGGACGGGTTCAAGCTGCTGGCCGTGCCGGAGACGGGGATCAACATCGACAAGGTGCCCGGCCCGCGCGGCCCCGTGACCTTCCGCGACCTGTACTTGCGGCAGTTCGTGATCGTGCCCCGGCCGTGACGCCCGGGGCCGGTGACGCCGCCCGCGCCCATCCGGGCGGCCCCGCGGCCCAGCCCAGCGGTCACGCCGGGGACGGGCTCGCCCAGGTGGCGGCGCTGCTGTCGCCGCCGGGCCAGGAACTGCTGGCCCGGGTGCCGGGCCGGCCGGGCCGCCGGGGAGCCCCCGCTGGCGCTGGCGTCCAGGCTGCGCCGCGACTACCCGGCCGATCTGGTCGCCGCCGTGACCGCTCAGGACGACCTCCGCCAGGCCGGGGCCGCGAAGTTCAGCCGGGCCGGGCAGATGCTGTTCACCCGGCCCGGGCTGGAGCAGGCCTCGTCGGAGACCGCCGCCCGGCACCGGGCCCGCCGCCTCGGCGAGGCGACCGGCGGCCGCCTCGCCGACCTGGGGTGCGGCATCGGCGGTGACCTGATCGCGCTGGCCGCCGGGCGCGACGTGCTCGCCGTGGACCGTGACCCGGTGCACCTGCGGATGGCCGCCCACAACGCCGGGGTGTACGACGTCGGCGCCGGGGTGTCCACCCGCGCGGCCGACGTGCGCGACATCGACCTCGGCGGTATCGGCGCGGTGTTTACCGACCCCGCGCGCCGCCTGCCCGGCACCTCGGCGGCCGAGCCCGGCCCGGGCCGCGCGCGCGCCACCAGCGCGGGTGCCGCGCGCGCGGGCGCCGGCCGCGCGGGCGGCCGGCGGCTGCGGCCGGGCGACAGTGAGCCGCCGCTGGAGTGGTGCTTCGCGCTGACCGGCCAGGTGCCCGCAGTGGTGGTCAAGGCCGCGCCCGGCCTGCCCGCCGGAATCGTCCCGGCCGGGTGGGAAACCGAGTTCGTGGCGGACGGCCGGGACCTGAAGGAGGCGGTGCTGTGGTCGCCCGCCCTGGCCACCGCCCGGTCGCGCGCGACGATCCTGCCTGAGGGGCACACCCTGCTGCCCGAGCCGGGGGAAGAGGCCGAGCTGAGGGAGGAGCCCGGGCCCGGGGAAGAGCCCGGGCCGGGGAGGGGGCCGCCACGGTCCCGGTCGCCCCGCCAGGCGCGTTTCTCTTCGACCCGAACCCGGCCGTGACCCGGGCCGGCCTGGTGCGGACCCTGGGCCGCCGGCTCGGTGCCTGGCAGATCGATCCGCGCATCGCGTTCCTGTCGGCGGATAGCGCCCAGAGCACGCCCTTCGCCCGGACCCTGCGCGTGCTCGAGTCGGCGCCGTGGAACGAGAGGGACTTCGCGCGCCGCCTGCGCGCCCTCGGGATCGGGGCTGCCGACATCCGCCGCCGCGGCCTCGCCGGTGACGTGGACCAGATCCACCGCCGGCTCAAGCTGGCCGGCCCGCACCGGGCCACGCTCGTGCTGACCCGGGCCAGCGACCGGCCGTGGGGCCTGATCTGCCAGGACCCGGATTAAATGGCCCGGATCACATAAGCAGTGCGGCGCACCCGTGGCGGACGGGTTAAAAAGGCATGAAGTAAACCTTAAAAAGGCCGCATGGCCGCCTGCCGCCCTGTATAAAGGCCGTTCCATGCTGCGATGATTCCGGAAGATGTCATGTCAGCGGCCCTCTCGAAAAGGGCTACATAATGACGAGAGATTGGCCGGGATGTGAAGCTGGAAAGAAATCAGGGAAAACCCGGGTTGCCTTTCCCGGAGCGAAAGGCTCCAGAGGTGGGGGCGCCGATGCGCCTCACCGTCATCGGGGCCGGGTACCTCGGTCTCACGCACGCTGTCTGCATGGCCGATCTCGGGCATCACGTGCTGGCCATCGACGTGGATGCGGCCAGGATCGCGCGGGCGGCAGCCGGCGAGGCGCCGTTCTTCGAGCCAGGCCTCGAGGCCCTGCTGCGGAAGAACACCGACGCGGGGCGGCTTCGCTTCACGGCATCCTTCGCTGAGGTGGGCGCGTTCGGCGACGTCCATTTCCTCTGCGTGGGCACACCACAGGGCGGCGATGGGGCGGCCGATCTCAGCTTCGTGCACGCCGCCGCCGGGGCGCTGGCGCCGCATCTGCAACGGCCGGCTCTGATCGCCGGGAAGTCGACGGTCCCGGTCGGTACCGCGCGGTCGCTGCTGACCGGCCTGCGGGCCGCGGCGCCGGCCGGTGACGGCGTGGATCTGGCGTGGAACCCGGAATTCCTCCGCGAGGGCCACGCGGTGCAGGACAGCCTCACGCCGGACCGTTTCGTGTTCGGCGTGACCTCACCGTCGGCGGAGCGGCTGCTACGGCGCGTCTACGCCCGGCCGCTGGCGGCGGGCATCCCGGCGCTCGTCATGGATCTGGAGACGGCCGAGCTGGTCAAGGTGTCAGCCAATGCCTTCCTGGCCACCAAGATCTCGTTCATCAACGCCATGGCCGAGGTGTGCGAGGTGGCCGGCGCCGATGTGGTCCGGCTGGCTGAAGCGCTCGGGCGCGACGAGCGGATCGGCCGGAAAAGCCTCGGCCCCGGTCTTGGCTTCGGGGGCGGCTGCCTGCCCAAGGACATCCGCGCGTTCCGCGCGACGGCGGCCGGCCTGGGAGTGACCTCAGTGGCCAGCCTGCTCGCCGTGGTCGATGCCATCAACCTGGGCCGTCGTGACCGGGTGCTCGACCTGGCCCGGACGGTGGCCGGCGGAACGCTGTCCGGCCGGCGGGTCGCCGTGCTGGGTATCGCGTTCAAGCCCAACAGCGATGACGTCCGGGATTCACCCAGCCTGGACGTGTGCGAGCGGCTGACCGCGGCGGGAGCCCTTGTCTCCGTCCACGACCCGGTGGCCATGCCGAACGCCGCCCGCCAGCGCCCGGACCTGCGGTACGCGGCCTCGGTATCCGAGGCCGCGGAGGGGGCGGACCTGCTGCTGCACCTGACCGAGTGGGCGGACTACCGGGCGATCGACCCGGCCGCGCTGGGCCGGGTGGTGGCCCAGCGGACCGTCATCGACGCCCGGTGTGCCCTCGACGCCCGCCTCTGGCAGGCGGCGGGCTGGTCCGTTCACGTCCTCGGCCGCCCCTGAGGCCCCAGCCGTCCCCGTTCTCCTCCGGCACGCCCGCCTCCATCCGCTTGGCCTCCATCCGCCTGGTCTCTGCCTTCCGGCATCCTAGGGAGATGCACAAGACCTCTGGCCAGCGCGATCCGGCGGCGGCGTTCCCGCTCCGGGTGCGGCGCGACGACGCCGAAGATCGCCGCCTGGCGAACCGGGCCATCGGGGTCAGCGCGGCCGGACTGGCCGCCACCGGGCTCGTGGAGCTGCTGATCGCCATCCTGACCGGCTCGGTCGGCCTGCTCGGCGACGCCATCCATAATCTGTCCGACGTGTCGACCAGCGCGGTCGTCTTCCTCGGCTTCCGGCTGTCCCGCCGCGGCCCGACTCAGCGGTATCCCTACGGCCTGGACCGGGCCGAGGACCTGGCGGGAGTCGGCATCGCCCTCGTCATCTGGGCCAGTGCCGCCTTCGCCGGCCTGGAGAGCGTTCGGAAGCTGCTGCACCACGGGTCCACCGCCCACGTGGCGATCGGCATTGTCGGCGCCGTCATCGGGATCGCCGGCAACCAGATCGTGGCCCGCTACAAGCTCGCCACCGGACGGCGGATCAAGTCGGCGACGCTGATCGCGGATGCGCGGCACTCCTGGCTGGACGCGCTGTCCTCGGCCGGGGCGCTGGCCGGGCTGGCCGCCGTCGCGGCCGGCCAGCGCTGGGGGGACCCGGTGGCGGGCATCGCGGTGACACTGTTCATCTGCCACGTCGGCTACGAGGTCACCACCGACGTCATCCACCGGCTGGCCGACGGGGTGGAGCCGGACGTCATCACCGCGGCCGAGTCCGCGGCCGGTGATCTGCCCGGCGTCGTCCACGCCCACGCCCGGGCCCGCTGGACCGGGCGTGTCCTGCGGGTCGAGATCGAGGCGTGGGTCGATCCGGACCTGACCGCCCGCGAGAGCGACACGCTCGGCCGGCAGGCGGCCGATGCCGTCGCGCGCCAGGTGCCCGACATGGGCAGCTTCACCTGGGCGGTCCGCGCCGCGCCCAATGGGAGATGATCCATCACGTGACAGGCGACGACGAGGCGCGGGAGCCGTCCTACGCCACCGGTGCGGCCGCGGCCGGGGCGGGCTGGTCGCACCGGCACCGTGACGTCTCGGGGGGCACGCTGCGGCCGACGGTCTTCGGCGCGGTCGACGGGCTGGTCACCAACGCCTCGCTGATCGCGGGTGTCGGCGGCGGCGGGGTCTCGGCGCACGCGGTCGTGCTCACCGGTGTCGCCGCGCTGGTCGCGGGCGCGTTCTCGATGGGCACCGGGGAGTACATCTCGGTCACCAACCAGAACGAGCTCGTGGACGCCGAGGTCAATCTGGAGCGCACCATGCTCGCCCGGTTCCCCGCCGCCGAGCAGGCCGAGCTGGCTGACTACTTCCGTGAGTACGGCGCCGACGCGGAGACCGCGGCCCGGATGGCCGCCGCCGTGTCCAAGGACCCGAGTACCGCGCTGCGCGTGCACACCCGCGAGGAGCTCGGCGTTGACCACACCGAGCTGCCGTCGCCGGTTCTTGCCGGGGTGGCGTCACTGTTCGCCTTCTCGCTCGGCGCGCTCGTGCCGCTGCTGCCGTACCTGATCGGTTTCCCGGTGCTGGCCATCACGCTCGTCGTCACCGCGGTCGCGCTGGCGGCGGGCGGGATGATCGTCGGCAAGCTGACCGGGCGGCCGGTGCTGCGCTCGGGTCTGCGCCAGCTGGTCCTCGGCGGCCTGGCCATCGCGGTCACGTTCGCGATCGGCAGCCTCGTCGGCCATCACACCGGCTGACCACTGCGTACCGGGCCTGACCGGAGCGCGGAACGCTAGGCTTCCGGCAGTATCGTTCCCGCCGCAGGAGATGTGCTCCCGATGAGTTCCGGCCGTCCCGTTATCGATCTGCTCGACCGTTACCATCCGCAGGGCGACGCCGAGGTGGCCGACGTCAGGCGGACGCGCGAGCTGGCGGCCAGCACGGCGGACCCCTGGCTGCGGTCCAACCCGCTGCACGTCACCGCGTCGGCGCTGATCGTGCACCCGGAAAGCGGCCGGGTGCTGCTGCGCTGGCACCAGCGTCAGCAGGCGTGGCTGCAGGTCGGCGGGCACGGCGACCCCGGGGAGAGCGACCCGCTGGCCGTGGCACTGCGCGAGGCGCGGGAGGAGACCGGGCTCACCGACCTCGAGCCGTGGCCGGACGCGGAACTGTGGCAGGTGGCGATCGTCTCGGTCCCGGCGAGCAGCAAGGAGCCCGCGCACGAGCACGCCGACGTCCGCTTCATCTTCGCCACGCACGACCCGGACGCGGCCCGCGCGGAGTCCCCCGGCGCGCCGCTGCGCTGGCTCCCGGCCGCCGAGGCCGTCGGTGCCACCTCCGAGGCCAACCTGCGCGAGATGCTGTCCCGGGTGCAGCGCCTGCTCGCCTGACCCGCGCTCGGGGGCCCCGTCAGATCAGGCAGACGGCCGCCAACGTTTGACTCTCCTGTTGGGGGAGGCCAGAGGGTGACGTCATGGGAAAAGAAACCATGTTCACGATCAGCCTCGACGGCCGGCGAGCCCTGGTGACCGGAGGGACCCGGGGAATCGGCGAGGCCATTACGGCGGCCCTGGGCCGGGCGGGGGCGACCGTCCTGACCACCGCCCGGTCCGCTCCTGAAGGCCGGTCTGGTGCCGATGAAATGCTCAGCGGGCCGTTCATCCAGGCCGACGCCAGCATCCCGGAAGGCGCTGAGGCGATCGCCGGTTACGCGCTGGACCAATTCGGTGGCGTGGACATCATCGTCCACAACATCGGCGCCTCGTTCTCGCGCCCCGGGGGCGTGCTCGGGCTCACTGATGAGGACTGGCTACAGGCGCTGAGCACGAATCTGCTGTCCGCGGTCCGGTCTCTGACCACGCCTCCTATCTGACCGGCGCCCAGTTCACGATCGACGGCGGCAACCTCAAGGTCATCTGATCCGGTCCCGGGTGACATCCAGGCGTACTGGCTCTGTGGCCCGGCCGTCGCGCGCCGGGCCACAGAGCGGGCGGGACCCGCGGGTCAGGCCGGCGTGATGATGACCTTCAGCGCCGAGTTGGCCGCGGCGTTGGAGAACACGTCGTACGCCTGGTCCATCTGGCCGAACGTGAACGTGTGCGTGCCCATCTTCTCGGCCGGGATCCGCCCGCTGGCGACCATCTTGAGCAGGGTCGGGATGGACACCGTGTCGACCAGCCCCATGGTCAGGGTGATGTTCTGGATCCACATCTCATGCATCGGCAGTTCCACCGGTACCCCGTGCACGCCGATGTTGGCGATCGTCCCGCCCGGCCGGACCAGGGAGGCCGTCGTCTGCAGCGTCTCGGGGTAACCGACGGCCTCGATGGCGACGTCGACGCCGAGGCCGTCGGTGAGCGCGAGGACGTCCTGCCTGGTGTTCGGGCCCGCCTCGACGACATCCGTGGCCCCGAAGTCCAGGGCCGTGCCGAGCCGGAACTTGTTCGTGTCGACCGCGATGACCTTGGATGCGCCCCACAGGCCCGTGGTCAGGATGGCCGACAGGCCGACGGCCCCGGCTCCGACCACGGCAACGGTGTCGCCCGGCCGTACCTGCCCGGCGAGCACGCCGACCTCGTATCCGGTCGGCAGGGAGTCCGCGAGGAAGATGGCCTGCTCATTGGTGACGCCGGCCGGTACCGCATACAGCGAGGTGTCGGCGTAGGGGACCCGCACCGACTCGGCCTGCGTCCCGTCGATCAAGTGACCGAAGATCCAGCCGATCCCGCCCACGGTCTGGCAGTGCGACGGCATGCCGCGCTGGCAGTACTCGCAGCGCCCGCACTTCGTGATGGCCGGACGAGGACCCGGTCCCCGACGCTGAAGCCCTTGACGGCGTCGCCGACCGCGGTCACGGTGCCGACGGCTTCGTGCCCGAGGATGCGGCCCTCGGTCACCGCGGCACGTCGCCGTGAAGAATGTGCAGGTCAGTGCCGCAGATCGTGGTCGTGTCCACCTTTACGATCACGTCCGTCGGTTCCTGGATCGCGGCGTCCGGAACGTCCTTCCATTCCTTTTTCCCAGGTCCCTGATAAACCAGTGCCTTCATCGCCGCCTCCATTGGCTGTACATCGCCTCATATCGGTCCGGAGCAAATCGGCCCGATGACGGCAACGCTAGACACGAAGCGTGAACATAACTGTTTCATTATGAAACGGCGTATACGAAAGCCGCACGGCAGTATGGCGGTGAGCGCGGCGGCTAGTGCCGCCGCGCTCACCAATGCGTTTTCCCCAGCAAGCGCGAATCGGGCAAACGTGATGTCACAAACGTGCGGGCAGACACGCGGACATTCGCGGAGATCACCGGGGAGGCGCGGAGCCCCGGTTCAAGAAGTCTCGCCAAAGAACAACCCGCTACCGGGAGAGGCTCCGCGTGGTCTCCTATCGTGTCATGCTCGACGTGCCCAGGGAGCTGATCTGGTTCGTTTCCCGCCTGCTCGCTGAGCACCGGCGCGAGATCGGCACGCGGAGGGGAACCCGCAGGCTGGGCTGCTATCAGCAGGCGGTGTTCGCCCTGGCCTGGTTCCGGGACAAGGGCGACATCCCGCGGCTGGGCCGCGGGTTCGGGCTGCCGCAGTCCACCGCGTACCGCTACCTGGATGAGGTGATCGAGGTGCTGGCGGCCCGCGCGCCGGGCCTGCAGGAGCAGCTGGAGCGGGCGCTGGCGGAGGGCACTCCGTACCTGATCCTGGACGGCAAGATCGTGGACGCCGACCGGTGCCGGGAGAAAACCACGAGCCGCAAGGGGAAGACGATCGATTTGTGGTATGCGGGGAAGACCCATGATTTCGGCGGGAACATCCAGGCGCTGTTCTACCCGTCCGGGATCCCGCTGTGGGTCTCCGATGTGCTGCCGGGCAATGTGCATGACCTGGCCGCGGCCCGGGAGAATGTCCTGGGCGTGCTGCGGCCGTTCCTGGAGGCGATGCCGGTGCTGGCCGATCCCGGGTACGAAGGCGCAGGTCACGGCGTCCACATCCCGGTGAAGAAGCCCGCCGGGGTCAAGAAGCTCGATATTGATACCCGGGCCCGGAACGCGCTGATCCGCTCGGTGCGCTGCCTGGGTGAGCGCGGCTTCGCGCTGCTGACCCAGCGGTGGAAAACGCTCCAGCACGTCACCGCCAGCCCCGGCAGGATCGGCCTCATCGCCCGCGCCGCATTCGTCCTGGTGCTATTCGAGCACAAGATGATCACGTGAAAGTCGTTGAGAAAACGTCAATGTGCTGGTCGTTACGTTGCCGTGCGCGGCAAAGCCGTTACCAGCCGACGGCGACGACCATGTACTGCGGGTTGGTCACCGAGATGTCCGAGGACTGCCCGGCGTCGTCGTCGTAGGGGAAGCCGTACTGCAGGCCGTTGATGGCGTCTGGCGTGCCAGAACTGCGCGTAGTAGTTCGCTGGCGCGGCCTGGTAGAAGTTGGCCGGGTTGGTCTGCTGGGCTGCCGGGCAGCTGCGCGACGTGCCGGTTGAGGCCGGCGCACAGCGTTGGATTGGCGGCCAGCGTGCCGCCGCAGCCGAAGATCTGCGCGGTCGTGTCGGAGGTGTCGCCGACCGAGGCCGCGTAGCTGTTGTAGTAGTTCGCGTACGCGCCGCCCGGCTGGAACGCCGGGTCGTTGCCAGGTGACGGGATACCGTAGGGCGCCTGGTCGGTGGCCAGTTCCTTGAATTCGGCCGGCACGGAGTTCTGGAACCGGCCGAAGGTCGCCGAGCGGCTCTCCTGGAAGGTGGCGTAGTTCTCGCCGACCTCCTGGTTGGAGCCGTCGTGGCCGTGCAGCAGCAGGGCGAGCTTGAGCCCGAACCGGTCCACGCGGGTGGTGTCCACGTTGATCGACGACGCGCCGACGGTGAACTCGATGAAGTCGTAGTACTGCTGTTCGGCGAGCCGAGGTAGAAGTACATCCGCCCGGCCGAGTTGGCGGGCATGTCGATGTAGGGCTGCTGGGCGATGGACTCGTCCTGCCCGTTGAAGCTCCAGTAGACCTGGCTGTCGGGGTACTGGCCGTTGGTCTGGTTCACGATGCGACTCGAGTACGTGGGTCGCCGCCGGGATCGCGCCGGTGTTGCCCCAGAACGAGCGGGCGGCGGCACCCGATCCGCCGCCACCGCCACCGCCGGTCCCGCCGGTCGTGGTGTACACGCCGAACTCCCACAGGCTGTACCCGTAGGGGGTGGCCCGGGTGGTGCCGTACATCCGCACGTAGCGGCCGGTGCCGGTCACGCTCAGGGTCTGCGTGCCGCCCGTGCCGGTGGTGGTGGAGTAGATGGTGGTCCAGTTCGCCCCGTCGGGCGAGGTCTGGATCTGGAACGCCTTGGCGTAGGCGGCTTCCCAGTACAGCACGACCTGGCTGATCGACGCACTGCTGCCGAGGTCGACCTCCAGCCACTGCGGGTCGCTGAACGCACTGGACCACCGGGTGCCCGTATTGCCGTCGACGGCGGCGGAGGCCGGGAACTAGAGCGTCGGTCAGGTAGCCGTCAGGCGGCTTCCTGGTAACTGTCGGTGGCCGGCTGGCGGGCGATGACGTGGAGGTTGTGGACCACGGCGACGCGGCGCAGGTCGAATAGGTTCTTGCGGGTGCCGCGGTAGCGGGCGCGGCGGCCCTGCCAGTGCCCGACATGCGCGAGGGCGTGCTCGACCTGGGTGCGTTCGCGGAGCTTCGCGCGCCCGGCCGGGGTCTGCTGGCGGCGGCGCAGCTCGGCCAGCAGCGCCTCGTCGGGGTGGATGGATACGCTGCGCCCGGCCGGGCTCGCGGTGCAGCGGGCCCGCAGCGGGCACGCGGCGCAGGTGTCTTTCGGGAAGCGGACGGTCTTGCCGGGCCCGAACGGCATGGCCACCCCGGCCGGGCAGGTCAGCTGCCCGGCGGCGAAGTCGAGGCTGAACTGGTCCTTGGCGAACCGGCCAGAGGCGTTGCGCACCCGCCAGGCCTTGCAGAAGATCGCCAGGTCCGGCCCGCGGTCGCGGACCAGGGCAGAGGACAGGTAGGCCCGGTCGATGTGCAGCTCGGCCAGGGTCTGCCCGGCGGCCTCCAGGTCGGTCTCGATGTCGCCGGTGACCGCCGCCTCGGGCACGTTGGCGGCCGTGATCCCGACCGCGGGGATCAGCCCGGTGTCCAGGTCGCGCAGCACGTGCCGCTTATACCCATCGAACAGGACCGAGCGGGACTTGCGGCCGTGCCGCATGTCCGCGTCTTCCACGCTGATCCGCCGGTCTTTGGCCACGCCGCGGCGCAGCGCCGGCGCCGGGCCGGTCAGGTCCACGTCCTGGTCGCGGACCTGGCGGGCCACCGCGACCGCCCCGGCCGCGGCCTGCGTCGCCGGCATAGCCGGCCACGAAGGACTCAACCTGGCCCAGGAAGCCCAGCACCTGGGCCAGAGCCTCCTCCCGGGCAGCCGGATCGTCCCAGTCCCGCGTCCAGCGCGGCCTTCAGGCTGGAGGCGGCCAGCTGCGGCACCCCCGCCTGCGCCGCCACCACCGCGGTCCCTGCGGCCTGCCCCCGCCCCTGCAGCACCGCGATCACGCCCAGGGCCTTGCGCAAGGCGTGTCCCATCAAGTTAAAGGTGTCCTCCACCCGGCCCGCCCCCCACAAGGGGCTGGAGTCCAGCGCCGCCCGCAGCGCCCGTGCGCCGAAACCCGCCGGTCGGCGCGGCCAGCTCCACCGTGCGCTCTATCAGCCGCCGGTCCAGGTTGTGCTCGATCAGCCGCTTACGGAATCCCACCAGGGTCCCCTTGGCAAACGGCGGCTCTTCCGCACCCATGCAGTCCAGCACCAGCTGCCAGCGCCGGTCCATCACCGTCGCCTCGATCACCTCATCGTCGCTGACCCCGGTATAGGCCTGCAGGATCGTCGCCAGCGCCAGCCGAGCCGGCGGCACCGGCGGCTGGCCCTTCGGGCTGTCCCCATAGGTCTCCGCCAGCTCTGGCCTGGAACTGCTCGTCAAACAGCTCATGACGATGCTAGCGCAAGAACACGAACAGCTTCGCCCGCCGCACCGCCTTGATCACCGCCTGCTCCGCCGGCGACGGCTCCACCGGCGGCCGCCACACAACAGGACGCACCGCACTTCCTCCCTGATCGTAGCCAACTGCTTCACCACCCGCTACGAACAGGGAATTAGCACACGCGCCGACTGCAACCAGCATCGCGACGAAACCCGACCCCACTACTTGACCGGCGCTCTAGGAGTTCTCTACCGACGACGCGGTTGCGGTCTTCCCCTGCGACAGCAGGGTGGCGGTGGACGCGGCGTCGCGAGCCGAGGCCGGGCCGATCCTGGTGCCGGCGGTGCCGCCGGCGAAGGCGGCGGCCAGCGCGAGCGCGGCGACCACGGTCTCAGCAGACGATAGCGGGAACGCCGCCACGTCGCGGTTTGCGGGATGAGCCTCATGACGATCCTTTCGGGATGGCCAGCATCCAGCCGGGTGGGCGGGCACCAGCGGACTGCGCCATCGCATCTCCCGAGCGGATTGGTAGGCCGTGCGGCACGTGCATATATGCGATCGAGCGCGAACTCGAGAGATGAGGGAACCTTGATTCAAGGCTTAATTTTTAGCGTAACTTAACCCCCGGGAAACGGATCGTCAAGGATTTTCACGCTTTTTAAACAAGAACGCTCAAAAGGTGCCCTGAGCTGGGCTTTTCCTGGATTCAGGTCCGGACCGCTGCCGCCCCCAGAGCACTAGTAGTACTTTGTTAAGTCTGCTAGGTCCCGGCGAGGGCCGCGGCGAGGCGATCCAGCGTGAGGGGCTGGCGGCACAGGGGGCAGGCGCCGAGGATGACGGCGAGCACGATCTGCCAGTTCGTGCAGGACCTGGTAGAGGGTCATCCCGGCGCAGGGACTTTTGGGTCTGTTCTGATCATGGTGCAGAAGGCCTGGGCGAGGGCGGCGAGGGTGACGTGGCGGTGCCAGCCGGTGAACGAGCGGCCCTCGAAATGGCCCAGGCCCAGGCCGGTTTTCAGCTCGCGGTAGTCGTGCTCGATCCGCCAGCGGATCTTGGCGAGCCGGACGAGTTCTTCAATGGGGGTATCGGCGGGCAGGGTGGACAGCCAGTAATCGGTGGGCTCATCGGCTTGGGGGGGCCATTCGGCCAGCAGCCAGCAGCCCGGCAGGCTGCCGTCGGGCGCGCGGGGGCTGTCCCGGTTGGCCGGGCGGACCCGGAGGGCCAGGAACTGGCTGGTCATCGAGGCGGCGGGGTTGCCTGGGGTGGCCTTGGTGCCCTGCCGCCAGGTCACCGGGCGGACCTCATCCGCGTGGGCGATCGCGAGCTGGCGCAGATTCACCGGCGGCCCAGGATAGGCGGCCCTGGGCGGGCGGCCCGGCCCGCCGCGCCGGGCCGGTGTCACCGGCTCCGCATCGCCGGCATACGCGCTGGTGGTGCCCTTGACAGCCAGCACGTACCGCCAGCCCCGATCGGCCAGTTCCAGCCGGAAGGTGGTGTTGTCGCCATAGCCATCATCGGCCACCGCCACCGGCCGGGCGCCGCCGCCCGCGGTGATCTGCTCCAGCACCCCCCAGCCGCCGTCCCCGGTCATCTCATCGATCATCTCCAGCGCCAGCCGCCACTTCTCGCGATGGCGCACCTCATCGGGGATGCCCGCCCGCTCGCGGCGCCGCCGGGCCCAGGCCGCCGCTGCCGGGTCGTCCAGCCCGGCGTCATCCCAGCTTTCCGGGCAGAACAGCCGCCAGTCCGCCGCGCACGAGGCCCGCTCGTTCACCAGGTGCACGCTCACCCCGATCTGGCAGTTGCCGACCTTGCCCAGCGTGCCGGAATACTGCCGGGCCACGCACGGCAACGCGGTCCCGTCCTTAGCGAACCCGGTGTCGTCGATCACCAGCGCCTCCACCGGCTGGCTGGCCGCGAACCACCGCGCGACATTCCGCCGCACCGCCACATAGTCCCACGTGGAGGACGTGATGAACTGCTGCAGCCGCTGATGGTCTGTCCCCAGCCGCGCCGCCATCGGCTGCATCGACTTCCGCCGCCCATCGGTCAGCAGCCCGCGCACATACAGCTCACCGGCCACCCGCTGATCCTTACGCGGCAGCCCGCCGAGCATCTCCGCAGCGAACGCCACCAGCCGGGGCCGGACCTCCGCCATCTCCTGAGGGGTCATCCCAGCATGACAGTACAAACAACCGCGGCAGCCTGGGAGACACGCCGACGTGACTTAACAATGTACTACTAGCCTGCGCGCCGGCGCCGTCCGGCGGCCGCCGCCGCCAGCGCGGCCAGGACTCCGGCGGCCACCTCGGCTCCCCACGCGCGGTGGAAATCGGTGACCGTGGGCCGTGCGGCCGGGCCGAGGATCACGACGACGACGGCCACCCCGACCGCGCTGCCGACCTGCCGGGCCATGTTCAGCACCGCGCTGCCGGTGGTCGCGCGCTCCGGCGGGAGGGTGCCCGCCGCGGCGAACAGCGGCGCCTGCGTCAGCCCGGCCGAAGCGCCGGCGACGAGCATGCCGGGCAGGATGGCGGTGGCGTAGGACGGGTGGACCCGGTCGAGATGATCCAGCAGGCGGCGGAGACCGCCATGAGGGAGGTGCCGGTCACGGCCGGCAGACCGGGCCGAACCGGCGGGAGATCCGCCCGGCGTTGACGGCGAACACCGCGGCCGTGGCCGGTCCCGGCATGATGGCCAGTCCCGCGCGACCGCGCTGTAGTGCCACTGGCCCTGCAGGAACAGCGCCATGGTCAGCAGGAATATGGCAAAGCCGATGAAGAAGAGGAACAGCGCGATCGAGGCGAAGGTGAACGGCCGGCCGGCGAACAGGGCCTTCTCGATGAGCGCGTGCGGGTGCCGCAGTGTCCGGGCCACGGTCAGGCCGATGGCGATCAGCGCGGCGGCGAGCAGTGCCGCGGTGCGCGGGTCCGCCCAGCCCCACACCGGGCCCTGCACGGTGGCCAGGATCAGCAGCGTCACCGCGGCCAGCAGCAGCACCGCGGACAGCCCGTCGGGCAGCCGGGCGCCCTTCTCCGCGCGGACCTCGGGCAGCAGGCGCCAGCCCGCGATCAGCGTGGCCGCGCCGATGGGCACGTTGATCACGAAGATCCAGCGCCAGTCGAACCCCGCCAGCAGGCCGCCGACCGGTGGTCCGGACGAGCCGGCGACGGCGGCCACGCCGGCCCAGATGCCCACCACCGTCGCGTGCTGGCGGCGCGGGAACGACGGGTAGAGCAGGCCCAGCGAGGTGGGCACGATCAGCGCGGCGCCGACGGCCTGCACCGCCCGGGCCGCGACCAGGACGCCCAGCGACGGGGACATGCGCACGCGGCCGAGGCCAGGGCGAAGATGGCGACGCCCGCGAGCAGGAACCGGCGCCGCCCGAAGTGGTCCGCGAGCCGCCCGGCCGGCACCAGCAGCGCGGCGAAGACGATCGCGTAGGCGTTGAGTACCCACGACAGGCCGGACAGGCGCGGCCCCGCCGAACGACCGGCCGATCGCCGGCACCGCGATGTTGACGATGAACAGGTCGAGTTGCGCCATGAAGGCGACCGAGGCCAGCACGGCCAGGATCCGCCAGCGGTGCGGGTAGCCCTGCTCGCCCAGGGCCTCCTGCTGGCGCTGGGCGTCGCCGGCCGTCGCGGTCATGAGCGCTCCCGCCCGTCGCTAGTTCAGTGAACGTACCAACGACGACCATAGCGAGGTGCGGCTGGTTCAGTCAATGAACTCTCTATCCGGCGTGCAGTGGCTCCAGCAGCCGGTGCGGGACGGCCAGGGCCCGGCTGACCGGGTCCCCGGCGGCCGGTCTCGCCGCCAGGCCCGGGCCGGGGGCGACGACGAGGTTGTCCACGGGTACCGCCCGCCCGCAGCCCGCGCAGACCCCCCCGGCGGTCACGATCCCGGAGTCCGCGGCGTGCTGAAACACCCGGCGCGGGCCCTCCGCGGAGTAGTGCTCGTCGCCCCAGTCGAGCAGGCTGCGGATCGCCGGCCAGAGCGTCCGCCCCTTGGCGGTCAGCACGTATTCGGTGTGGCCATGCGTTCCGGCCTCGCCGGACAGCACCCCCGCCTCGGTCAGCGACCCGAGCCGGGCCGACAGGACCGCGCGCGGAATGTTCAGGTGGACGGCGAAGTCGCCGAACCGGCGGACGCCGAAGAAGGCGTCCCGCACGATCAGCAGCGTCCAGCGCTCGCCGACGATCTCCAGTGCCCGCGCCAGCGAGCACTGCTGGCCCGAATAGTCCTTCGGCAGTGGCATGCTGACAGCATAACGCCGCTAGTTCATTGACCGAACTTCACGGCATCCCGGCGCCGGTTACCAGGTCTGCTCGCCGGCGCGGACGAGCATCTCGTTGACTGCGACCCGGCGGTCGCGGGTGACGATGTAGGCGACGGCGTGGCGATGTCCTCCGGCCGCAGCGGCTCGATCGACTCGACCTGGCTCCGCGCGCCTGCTGGATGTCCTCACGGAGGTGTGACGCCAGTTCGGTGTCCACCGTGCCGGGCTCGACCACGCTCACGCGGACCCGCTGCCCGACGAGTTCCTGCCGGAGTGATTCGGAGAACGCGGCCACGCCGAACTTGGTCAGCGCGTACACGCTGGCGCCGGGGCGTGCCACCCGTCCGGCGGTGGAGCTGATGGTGACCGGTTCCGCGACCGGCGCGGTGAACTTTCCGCCGAACGGACCAGTGGGGGAGGGCGGCATGCGTGACGTACAGCTGCCCCTGGACGTTAAGGGCGACCATCCGGTCCCACTCTTCCGTGAGTGTGCCCAGGGCCACCGCCGCGCCTTCGGCGGCAGCCGGCGCGCCGTGGCGGCCCCGATGCCGCTGCTCGCTCCCGTGACCAGCGCGACCGTGTTCTCCAGCGGTGCAGTACCCTGCCTGGCACCACGAGGCTGACGGCGTGATGCTGGAGGCAGTGGCGTCGGCCGATGCCACTGCCCCCCAGTAGCGGAGGAGCCGGCACCGTGGACCGTAAACGCAAGGCCGAGGAGACGCCCGTTCTCCGACGTCGACCAGGCCAGGAATGTGTCCCTTCACGAAGGCGCGGTCGTGCCGGTGACGGTCACCGCCAGCCGTAGCGAGGCGGACCTGATCGTCGGCATGCTCCGCAGCTATGGCCTGACCGCCGCTGTGTCGGCCGATGATGCCGGAGGACAGGAACCGCAGTTGCAGATCCAGGGTGTCCGCGTGCTGGTCGCTGCCTCCGATGAGGTCCAGGCCCGTCGTCTCCTGGCCGCCGCCGATGAGAGCCCTCCGCCCGACTCGTGACCAGCTGCGCCATCAATGTCCCGGTAGCGACTGCCCACCGCCATTCAGCACGTAGGCCAGGCCGTTGAGCTGCAGCCGTGCGCTGCCCTTCAGGTGCGCGACGTCCTGCTGCCCGTCCCCGCTGTAGGTGAGGAAGGCGTACTGCTCCGTGCGGCTCAGATGCGTTCCGCCGCCGTCCGGGGCCAGCTCGACCGTCACGAGAGCCACCCACCGGGGACGGCCGTCCAGGATCACCTGGTAGCTGAAGACGATCCGCTCATCGGCCACGATGTCCACGAACTGGGACCGGTACTCGATGTGCTCGCGCACTCCCGCCGGCGCGAACACGCCCTGGGCGATCTCGTGCCCGCCGACCCGGAAGTCCAGCTCATAGTGGGATGCTCCCGGCTCGCTGGGAACGCGGAACCACCGCTTTCGCAGCGATGGGTCAGCGAAGGCCGCGAACACGCGATCCGGTGACACCGCCAGGTCAAGCGGCAACGTGAACGATCCGTGGATGACGTGCCCGTCTCCTCCGGCCGGGTGAGCGCTTTCTGCCGGGCTCTGGAACGAGGGGTCAAGGCTCATGCCCTCATCTTGCCTGCCCTTTGCTGACGGGAGGCCTTCCGGCTGGCATGCTGGATTTGCGATCTTGCACGATGGGCGCGATCGGCCATGGGCCCGACGGCCAGGCCTGGGGAGGTCCTGATGGCAGTCATCGTTGTGACCCGGCTCCGGCTGAAGGATGCGTCGCTCCTGGATGACTTCTTCACGGACGCCGTAGCCGCGATAGAGCAGGCGCAGAAGTCGGCGGGCAACCTCGGAGCGGACGCGCTCGCCGACGCCAATAACGCGTGGTGGAGCGTCAGCGCCTGGCAGGATCGCGGGCTGATGCAGGCCTTTGTGGACAGCCAGCCGCACCTCGGCATCAGCGCGCGCCTGGACCATTTCTGCGACGAGGCGACGTTCGTCGACTGGGAGCAGGACAGCCCGGGCCTGCCCGACTGGCAGACGAGCTGGCGCCATCTCGTCGCGGACGGCAAGGTCGCCGAGCTGACCGGCGCGTCCGCCGCCAATCAGACCCGTGCCTTCCCGCCACCGGTCGAGGCGCCGCCAGCGTAGGCCGACTGCTGCCACAAGATCATTTCGCCGCCCCCGCGGGAACGGCCTGCTGGCCGGGGCCGTGGTTGCCGAGGGGCCGGAGGATGGCCCGGGCTGGTGCCCGTCGCTGCCGTGCAGTTTGACCGGCAGCAGATCATCTCGTACTGGCCTTCGGTGACCGTGACAGGTCTAGCCCTTCGATCATCGAGATCCGGCCCGGAGCAGGATCTGTGGATCTCGCCCCGTCAGCGTGGTAGCGGCCGACGGATAGGTAGTCGATCCCGACGGTCTGGACCTTTGTTTTCCGCCAGGTGGATGGCGGCCTGCTCGGCGATGTACACGAAGTCCTCGACGAAGGTGCGACTACGCCAGCACGGGGCCGAGTTTGATGTTCCGGAACAGGACACGTTCCCCGGCTTGCAGCTGTGCTGGCGGATCTCGCCGGCGGTGATCTCGCGGGGATGCTCGATCTGGATTACCCGGGCCTGGCCCATTGTCGCGGTCAGCGGCATCTCATCCAGCCCGGCCGCTTCGTGCAGGAAGTTACCGGCCCGTCCATGTGGGTGCCGCTGTGCACCCCCATGGCCAGGCGGGAGACGTTGCAGTCATCACCGCGCCCGAGGTCGATCATTCCCTCCAGCACGATCGGCGGATTGTCAGGCCAGTGCGGCATGCCATGCTTGACGGTCACCGACACGTCTATCCAGTCCGTCGTCTGAGGCGTCACGTTTCCCTCCGTGACATTGTCCGGTCCGCCATCGCGCAGGACGCTTCTTCCTGCTCCCGGCATGTGCTCTGTTCTGGGAGTATTTCTGCATGGGAAGTTGAAGAAGCGCGTAGCAAGTGACTGGGCGGCCCGGTGCTGCGGCCCTGGATGCCGTATTGTCCGGCCGTCTTAGTCCGGATGCTATGTGCGCAGCCGGTCATTGTCACCACGGCATCTTCTGCCCGGCAGCTTACAAGACCTCGCACCTGGGAGACTGGCCAGGCGTCCGGCAGGCAGCCAGAAGAAAGATCAGTTCGGTTGCTATGGTGAGGCGTATGCGGGCCATCACGGTCATACCCGGCCAGCGAGGCTCTGTCGCTCTCACCGATATGCCCGACCTCGGACGACGACGGGCCCATCCTGGTCGCAGACCCAGGCGATCGGTGTCTGCGGCACCGACCTGGAGATCATCAACGGCGACTACGGGTGGGCACCTCCGGGCAGGAACGGCTGATCATCGGGCACGAGTCGCTGGGCCGGGTGTCCGAAGCCGCCCCCGAGACGGGCTTCGTTGCCGGGGACCTCGTGGTCGGCATCGTACGCCGGCGCGACCCCGTACCGTGCCCCGCCTGCGCCGCCGGCGACTGGGACATGTGCACCAACGGCATGTACACCGAGCGGGGCATCAAAGCCCGCCACGGCTATGCGTCAGAGCGCTACCGCATCCACCCCGAGTACCTGGTCAAGGTGACCCCGGCCTCGGGGCCCTCGGTGTGTTGCTCGAGCCGACCACCGTCGTGGCCAAGGCCTGGGACCATATCGAAAAGATCGGCCGCAGGGCGACGTGGGCACCCCAGAAGGTGCTCATTACCGGCGCCGGGCCGATCGGGTTGCTGGCCGCCCTGCTGTCCGCTCAGCGCGGCTACGACACCTACGTCGTCGACCTGGTCACCGAAGGCCGCAAGCCCGACATGGTTCGCCGGCTCGGGGCGACCTATTTCCCCCGCGGTGAGCTTGGTGAAGCGGCCGCCGAAGCGGACGTCGTCATCGAATGTACGGGCTTCATCGGCATGCTGCTCGACAGGCCCGCAGCACGTGCGCCAGAGGGTCATATGCCTCACCGGCGTTTCCGCCGCCGGCGCCGAGTCCACCGTCGACCCCGGGGTCCTCAACCGCAACATGGTCCTGCAGAACTCCGTCCTGTTCGGCTCGGTCAACGCCAACCGGCACCACTACGAGCTCGCCGCCGAGGCTCTGGCCCAGGCCGACCCGGCGTGGCTGGCTGACCTCATCACCCGCCAGGCGCCTATCGGCCGATGGGCCGACGCCTACACCCGCCAGCCCGACGACATCAAGACCGTCCTGAACTTCTCGGACGCATCGCCCAGCCCGTACGCCGAGCACCCTCCGGCAGCCGGCGCGGCCGTGGTTGACCATGTGCCCTACGGCTCGGGCCAGCCCGTTCTGCGTTCAGTGCACGACGTGCGCAATGACCCCGGCCATTCGAGGCCGTCGAGGACAAGTTGGACGCCGATGGCGGCGATGAGGAAGCCGAAGACCTTCTCGGTGACCAGCATGCGGCCTTCGTCGAGCTTGGCGCCGACCTGGTTCGCCCAGCGGAACACCGCACGTCTATCAGCAAGACCACCCCGAGGATGCCGACCGCCACGGCGAACACGGTGAGCGACTCCAGCTCGGCTGAGATCGTCACCAGGCCGACGATGCCGACCGGGTTGAGCAGGTAAGGCACGGCGAGGGGGAACTGAGCGAGCTGCATCGGGTCTTTCCCCTCGGTTGGTGACCGTGGCCACCGTCCTGCCCGAGCACCATGGCCACTGCCAGGACGAACAAGATCACGCCACCGGCGATCGACAATGCCCCCACCGTGAAGTGGAGAAGGACCCGCAACAGCTCGCCGAGGGCCATGAGCACCAGGGCCACCGTCGCCGCCGTGACCAGCATCCTGCGCACCACGAGCCGCTTGGCCGCCGGGTCAAGCGGAGCGGTGATCTCCAGGAACGGGACCAGCGCGATCTTCGGCCCGATACCGATCAGCAGCACCAAGAAGGTGTCGATCACACCGGCAGCCGTGATCGAGGTCTGCGCCATCTACCAAGTGTGCCGGAGGTCCCAGCAGGTCTGTGACCGTCCGGGACGGGTGATGCACGCCGGGGCCCGGGTGGGATGGGCATTGAGGCCCGGGCCCCTGCTGGTACCACGAGGCGGCCTGGGCAACTGTCGGCGTCTGCGCCCCGGACGGTAGTGTCGGCCCCGTGGGAGCCAGGCCCGCCCGGGCGGAGCGTGGGGCCGGCACCGTCCTGCTCACGCTGGCCGCCGGGCAGTTCCTCATGGCGCTCGACAGCTCGGTGATGAACGTGTCCATCGCCACCGTGGCCAGCGACCTCGGCACCACCGTTACCGGGGTACAGACGGCCATCACCCTCTACACGCTGGTGATGGCCATGTTCATGATCACCGGCGGCAAGATCGGCGGCATCGTCGGCCGCCGCCGCGCCTTCTCTATCGGCTGTGTCATCTATGGCTGTGGCTCGGTGACGACGTCACTGGCCCCTAACGTCGGCGTCTTGATCTTCGGGTGGTCGTTCCTGGAGGGCATGGGCGCCGTACTGATCCTGCCCGCCATCGTCGCTCTGGTCGCTTCCAACTTCGCCCCCTCGGAGCGGCCCCGCGCCTTCGGCCTGGTGATGTCGGCGGGAGCGATAGCGGTGGCGGCCGGGCCGCTGATCGGCGGCCTGGTCACCACGTACCTCTCATGGCGATGGGTCTTCGTGGGCGAGGTCTTGATCGTGCTCACCATACTCGTGCTGGCCCGCAGCGTGGCGGACACCCCGGCCCACGGCCCCCACCTCGACCTGGTCGGCACCGTGCTCTCCGCTGCCGGCCTGGGCCTGTTCGTTTTCGGCGTGCTCCGCTCGAGTGCCTGGGGCTGGGTGCAGCCCAAGCCCAGCGCGCCCTCGTTGTTCGGGGTCTCGCCAGGTGTGGCTGGTGCTGGCCGGCGGGGTCGTGCTGTGGGTCTTCTCTGGCTGGGAGCGTCACCGTCGCGCGCGGCGCCGAGCCGTCTGCTGGACCCGGCCATGCTCGACAACCGGCAGCTGCGGGGCGGGCTCACGGTATTCTTCTTCCAGTACCTCCTGCAAGGGGGCCTGTTCTTTGCGGTGCCCCTGTTCCTCTCGGTGGCGCTCGGGCTGTCGGCCCTGCAGACCGGCGTCCGGCTGCTGCCGCTGTCCGCCACGCTGTTGCTGGCCGCCGCGGGTGTTCCCCGGGTCTTCCCGCAAGCCTCGCCCCGCCGCGTCGTCCAGATCGGGCTCCTCTGCCTGTTCGCGGGATCGTCTCGTGCTGGCCGCGCTCGACGCCGGCGCCGGCCCGGAGATCACCACCTGGCCGATGCTCCTGGCCGGTCTCGGCATCGGCGCGCTCGCCTCACAGCTCGGCGCCGTGACCGTGTCTTCGGTCCCCGACGAGCAAAGCAGCGAGGTCGGCGGGGTCCAGAACACCTTCACCAACTTGGGCGCGTCGCTCGGCACGGCCCTGGCCGGCTCGGTGCTCATTCGGCCCTGACGGCGGCCTTCCTGAGCGGCATGCAGAACACCCGCCGTCCCGAAGGAGGTCACGACGCAGGCGACAACGCAGTTGGCCGGAGGCGCCCCGTTCATCTCCGACCAGGACCTTCAGGCCGCACTCGATAAGGCCGACGTGCCCCCGAGACGGCCGCCGCCATCGTCGAGGAGAACGCGACCGCCGCATCGACGGACTGCGCGCGGCATTGTCGGTGCTCGCGGTCATCGCACTGATCGCGGTGCCCTTCAGCCGCCGGATCCCGCCCACCAGCCGTCCGCGCAACCTGCGAGCGAGACGGCAACCTGATCGCACCCATCGGCAATGCCGTAGACGCAGGCAGCCCGCTGCAATAGTGTCCTGTGCGCGCAGCAGAGGGGAAGTGATAGTGCGAACCAGCGCCTGCACGGTACGTCGGCTGAGCTGCCGTGATCGCCAGCGTGTCCATGCCCGCCATCGCCAGGACATCGGAGTACACCGCGGAGGCGGCCAAGGCCGGCGGCCCGGGCGATGCGTCGCTGGGCATGTTGTGGCACAGGCTCAGCGAGCTGCCGGTCGTCACGATCGCGAAGATCCGCGGCCGGGTCCGCGGGGCGGGCAGCGAACTAGCGCTGGGACCGCGCCTCTTCGGGAGCTTCACCGAGCCACTGACCCGCACGGGACGCGTTGTACTTCAGTGTGACCGTGTTCTCTACGGTGGGTTTCGGGGATATGGCCGCCAAATCCGAGGCCGCCCGGGTGGTGCTCATCGTCCAGATGCTCGCCGACCTCGCACTTCTGGGCCCCGGCATACGGGTGCTCCTGATGGCCGTGCAGCGCGGCCGGGCAGAAAGCCCGGATACGGGCGATGGCCCCGGCCGGCCGCCAGGTAACGGCCTCCCCGGCGCTTGGCACCGCGTCGCACCTCCCGGGCCACCAGCAGCGTGAGCCATCATGGCCAACCGCGTTTCATCCCGGGACCGGCTGCACTGCCGTCCGCTTTCTATTCTGGATTGACGGATATGAGCTCAACGCCCAGCTCCTGGATTTGCTCGATGAGCCCGAGCAGGTGCGCCTGATCGGTCACCCGGCGGGTCAGCACCGTCATGCCCGCTAGCCGCTGGAGGCGCATGCCGTCAAACAGGAATCCGAACGCATCCCCCAGCTCCCCGCGGAGGACCACCGGTACCTGCGGCCTTGCCTCCAGTAGCTGTCCATGTCAACGCAGCCTCACACTCAGGCAGGGGACCCGTCACCACCTATCGGAAGGACTCCCCTAGGGGAAACTGCTGCCCGGCGTCGCCCGGCGCCCAGTCATTTATTCCTGGGATGCTCGCTACAGGAGGCCGACTTCGCGGCCACGTCGACGCGCCGGCCCGGGAGCACACCGCGAGCTTGCGGTAGATCGCCCGGACATGGCTGTGGACCGTGCTGTGCGACACATACAGCTCACGGCCGATATCCCGCTCGGACAGTTCGCTGTGCAGGAGCTTAAGCACTCGGGCTCCTGCTGCGTCAGCTCCTGGTTGCGGATAGTACGCGGCGGATCTGCGGTGGCCGGTCCAGGGCAGGTTGCCTTCTGGCCAGGATCCCCGGATCCGGACAGGATTCGAGTATGGATCTCGCCTCGGCTATGCATCGGCGGCACGCTGGTGCTCGCCCAGGCCCCGGAGTACCGGCGCCTGGCTGAGCAGCGCATTCGCTAGCTGGATGGGCTGGCCAAAGGTCCGCGAGAGGGCGACGCCGCGTTTGGTCAGCGGCAGTGCCTCCCCGGGCCTGCCGCGCGCCGCAAGTGATGCTCCCAGCGCCAGCGGAGCCGCGCCGATGATCTTCCCGGTGCCGTGCTCCCGCACGAATTCGGCGGCCGCCTCGGCCAGCGCCCGCTGTTCGTCAAGACGGTCCCGCTCCACGGCGATCTGCGATCGGTAGGCCAGCGACGCCTCACCGGCCAGCCACTGCGCGCTCGCGGGCGCCAGCGCCGCTGATTCGGTGAACCACCGGTCGGCCTCGTCAGGTTCACCCCGGAAGTACAGGCCCACGCCGACCGCCCAGCACGCCAATGGCCGCCACGGTGACCCGGGGCCCTCAAGCTCGGCCGCCCGGCGGCCATTTTCCAGCTGGGCGCCGACATCTCCCCACGGGAAGCAGGCCTGCAGCAGCGTCAGGCTCGCCTCGGCCGAGCTGAAGCCGTCCGGCAGCGGCCCCGCGCCCAGATCGCCCAGCCGTTCCGCCGCCGCGATGGCCAGTGCTGCCTCGTCCCGCCGGGCGGACAGCGACAGCACCCACGCCTGGACCAGGAGCAGATGCACGTCGCCGCTCAGTATCTCCTCCGGGAGCCGCCAGCAATACATC
>CAVUNW010000049.1:0-39418 GCA_963742865.1 uncultured Actinomycetes bacterium | reverse complement strand
AATGCCGTTGCTTGACTTACTGAACTATCGCGGGGTGGAGTGTGAGCACCTTGGCGGCCACCCGGCGGGTAGGACGGCGGATCTGGCCTGCCTTGCGGAAGGAGTACTTCGAGGCGGGGCGCTTGAGGAGCCGGTCGGCCTCGCGCAAGCGCCGGGCGCCGTTGTCGAGCTTGCGGCGGACCTTCGCGGCCATGGTTGCCATGAACTGCCTGATCTGGACGGATGTCTGTGCGGACTGGCGGATGACGCTGCGCCGCACGTGCTTGAGGACCTTGACGAAGGAGATGCGGTCCGGGTCGATCCGCTCCTGGGCGGCCAGCCGCATGATGATCCGGGTCAGGCAGTGGTGCACCGCGAGATGCGCCCATGCCTCCTGGCGCACCAGCTCCGGGTCCGCTGACCGCAAGATTTCCTGCGGGCCGCGCTGGAACGTCTTGACCTGCCGGAAGGAGGACTCGCTTTGTCGGGTAAGGCCGGCGGGTTGCCCCGCCGGCCTCCCCTCAGCACTGCCCGTGCGGCTTTCACCGCGGGTCAGCGCAAGCAAGCCGCGAGGGCGCCGTGGGATTGCAGGCTGTGCGGCTGCGCTGGCGGGCGAGAAGCTCGCGCTGGCAGGCCGCGTGGACGAGGCGGGTTTGGTCACCGTCTGGTGAGCTGGACCGTCCGTGGTGGACGAGGTTGTCAGCGTTGATCGCCCTGCGGACGATGTGCAGCCACCATCGTTCCCACTCGTGGGGGGATTGCGGCGGCTGGTCGGCGGTCAGCACGGGTTCCCGGCAGATTGGGCAGCGGCCGTCCTGCTTGGTGAGCAGGCGCAGCGTGTAGCTGTCCAGCGGGGGTGTGACGCGCCGTCGCCGGGTGGCCCAGTACTCGGTCAGGGCGGGGTTATCTGGGGATGCCGCGCCTTTGACCATGGTGTGCCGGACGATGCCGGTCCAGGACAGTTTCACCAGGTGAGCGCCGCTGGTTGCGTCGCCGAATACCCAGTGGTCGTTCCTGGACTTGTTGTATTTGCCGAAGTAGCGGGCCACGATCCACTTCTTCGGCTTGCTGGCGTGCCTGAAGGTCGCCCATTTCCAGCAGAGCACCCACAGGTAATTGTCCAGGCTGGAGAAGGTCCCGGACGAGACCACGCCCCGGTAGTAGGCCGACCAGCCCCGGGTGATGGGGTTGATCTTGGCGATGACCGCCGCCGCGTTGGCCCCGCGCAAGGCGCGGAACTCGGTGCGGAGCCGTTCCCGGATTCGCTGGATGGCCGCTTTCGATGGTTTGATCAGCAGCTTGCCGTTGTATCGCCTGATGTTGAAGCCCAGGAAATCGTACCCGTCATTGATGTGCACGATCCGGGTCTTTTCCTCGTTAAAGGTCAGGCCCCTGGGCGCCAGCCATTCGGCGATCGCGGCTTTGACCTGCTCCGCTTGCCGCTGGCTGTGGCAGAGCGCGATCAGGTCGTCCGCATAGCGGATAACCATCGGTGAGCCCGGTTCCACACATCCCGCCTTATTGCCGCTGGCAGGGTAGTAGCGGACTCCGGCGGCTGTTTCCAGCCCGTGCAGTGCGACATTCAGCAGGAGCGGGCTTATCCCGCCGCCCTGGGGTACTCCTTCTTCGGTCGGCGCAAACCCTTTTCCCTTTTCCATCACCCCGGCTTTCAGCCACTTCCGGATCAGGTCCCTGGCGGGAAACGTTCCGATCGCTTCGAGTAGCCTGCCGTGATCGATTTTGTCGAATGCCGTCGCCAGGTCCGCGTCCAGCGCCCATACCCGCTTAGCTTTTGGCGAACAGCAGGTCTGGAAGATCGCCGCGATCGCGTCATGGCAGCCTCGGCCCGGCCGGAACCCGTACGATTTGGGCTCGAACCGGGATTCCCACTCGGGTTCCAGCGCGTTACGGACCCTGCCCTGGTGGCAGCGGTCCGCGATGACTGGAATTCCGAGCGGCCTCAGCTTTGCACGATTTCCCGCCTTGGGTATATAAACCCGCTTGACCGGCCGGGGATGCCATGTTGAGGCATCACGGTGCACCCGCACCGCGAGGTCCATCCTGGCCCGGGAAGTCAGCGCGACCTCCCCATCGACCCCGGCGGTCTTGCGCCCAGCATTACGCTGCGTTGCCTGCCGCACGCTGACCAGCGTGTTGCTCCAGCTCCGCAGCATGAGTTTCTGCAGGTTCCTGACCGTGGCCAGGGAACCATCCTGTGCCGCCTTGAAGATACGCTGCCGCAGTCGCCGTACATTTTCCTCGTGCAGACGCCAGTCAATGCCGTCCCAGCCGGGGGTCATGTCCTCAGGTCCGTTCACCATCGGTGCCTAACTTGCCCTTCGGTTCCGGCGCTTACGGCTGCTTGTCTTCAAAGGCTCACCTGCCCAAGTCAGCGTCCCTTTACGGGACCCGGGCACCAATCCCGGTATCCGGCCAGTTATCCAGGAACGGCGGCCTGGAGGTGCCGCGCTGGCGTCCTGGCTTCCTGTCGACTTTCGTCCCCCTGCGCCTTGCTTTCACCCGGCGCTGGGTGTGCCGTTTCCGGCACGGCCGGCATTCGCTTTTTGGGCATCCTGTTCCCGGCCGGGAATTCCGCGTTCCTTACGGTCGGCCTACCAAGCCGCCCCCAGGCGACCCGGACCCTGCCGGGGTTCCCGTGTTCCGCACGCATGAGATACGACCGGGGTGGGTGCCTCCTATACTCCGGGGCGGTGGTGTCCTCCCGGTCAGCGTTGGGTCTCTGCCCGGCACCTGCCGTTTCACAACGGCCAGCCCTGTCATCCGCCTCCTGCATTCCACCGGCGGAAGCCACTATTACGAAGCATGCGGAGATTCACCTGCATTCACCCGTCCGGTCTTCCCCTTGCCCGCCATCACCGGATGGAACGGCAACGGCTTCGGCTTTTACCCTGGGCTTCGCACCCCGCGGTTACCCACGACGCACGCCAGGGTGGGGACGGCCCTCCTGGACACTGGACCGGGTCACGTCTTCACCAATGCAACCTCCAAACATCGTGACCACTCATAGCGTGCGACTTCACGTCGCACCCCAGCGCTCGATGGTAGAGGGCGGCGAGCTCGCCGGCGGGGAAGGCCACGGGGTCCATCAGGTCGGTCAGCAGCCTGACGACCTCGCCCCCGTCGACGCGGTACTCGATCACCCTCACCAGGACCCCGCCGGGATGCGCGCCCTTCTGCCCGGCCAGGTTCATCCGCGCCAGGTACGTCCCGTCGTCCAGGACCTTCACCGGGCGGCGGGCCACGCTCGACCGTGCCCGGATCAGCAGGTGCGCCCCGGCCTGCGTATACGCCTTCCACAGCGCCACCCCGGGAAAGCCCCGGTCCATGATCACCAGCATCCCGGCCGCGCTGCCGGCCATCGCGATCGCCAGTTCCGGCTCCCCGCCGCGGAACCCGCCCACGCTGGCGTCGATCGAGGAGTGCGTCCCGGTCTCGGTCAGCGTCACCACCCTGGCCTGGGGGAACCCCGCCGGCTGGCCTTTGGCGTCCGACCGGCCCGCCGAACGCGGCCCGGTTCAGCCGGCGTGTCCGGCACGTCCAGCACGAACCCGTCCACCGCGGCCACCCGCATCCCCCGCCAGAACGCGCCGTCCAGGCCGGCCGGGGCCACCGGCCCGGCCAGCCGGCGGAACACCGCCTCGAGCACCCCCGCACCCAGCCGCTGCCGGGCCCGGGTGAACGAGGACCTGTTCGGGATCGCCTCGTCCATCCCCTCCAGCGCTCCCACCAGGTTCTCCGCGACATCGTCATAGGAATCCTGCTGGAACAGGGCAAGAGCGAGCACGTAGTAGACCATGAACCGGGCAGGAAGCGCCCCGGGCCGCTGGTCCCGCCTGCCGCACTCAGCCAGGACCTCATCCACCAGATCGGCGGTCACCCACTCGGTGAGCACACCCAGCCGCACGTCATCAGATAACCCGGTCCACGGATGCATACCCAGCATCATGCACCCCCGGCTACCTGCTCACGAAACGATAGTTCGCAGCTCGACAAGCAACGGCATTGCCCCTCCACGTATCGATGACCGGGTCGCCATGTGGCCGTCCCGGCGTAGGCGCTGTCGTGGCCATCACGGCCATCATGACCGGTCAAGGGATGTGGCAGCCACCCGCGACCATGACGGGAGTTACACCGCACCCAGCGGCAGAACAGTACGGCCCACCCTGTCGCGGTGTGCGAGGGTCGGAATGTGGACGAACAGCGATGCGGGATGTGCGGGGGCCCGGTCGATGCCCACGACCGGCAGATCCGGTTCCGCCTCCCCGAACCGGTTCTCGATAGCCCGGGGCAGGAACGCGTTCCCGGCGCATGGCTCAGCCACGAAAGCCCCGAGGCGTCGGTGATGATGCAGATCCCCGGCGTCGGCCCGTTCGTGCGCGCCCTGCTTGTCGTCAGGCTCACCGGGGGATACGCGGTGACCTACGGCGTCTGGGCCGGGGTTCATCCCGGTGATCTCCAGCGCGCTTTCCGCGTCTGGCGGGAGCCGGAATACGAGAATCTGCGGCTGGACGGCGCGCTTGCCAACTCGGTCCCTCCGTGGGGACTGCTGGCAGCACCCGTCACCCTGGCAGTGAAGGATCCGGAACACACGCCCTACTGCGTGAGCAGTTCCGACCACATGCTCTCCCGGGTCCTCGGCGAGGAATGACCGCACAAGGACCTCCTCGACACGCTTCCGTAGCTCCCGGCACCTCGCAGCACCGCGCGGAACGCGGCATGTGGGCGCAGCAGTGAGCAGGTACCTGATTGGTGCGCTCCCGCATGGCTTAACATCGTCATTCTTGCGGAGCTCGGCTAGCTGCGCGGCTACCTGTAGTTCGGCTTCTTCGTCTTGCTTTCGCACTTCCGCGGGCAGGTCGTCCCCGTGAGCCGCGTCCGCGTCCTGGCGGAGCTCGGCTAGCTGCGCGGCTACTTGTAGTTTGGCTTCTGCGTCTTGCTTTCGCACTTCCGCGGGCAGATTGTCCCCGTGAGTCATGGCATGTCCCTTTTCGCCGTACCCACCCTGCTTGTGGTCCTGACGGGCAGATATGGCAAATGCCCCGGCTATTCTCGGCCTACACGCGACCTTGGTCCTGTCACTCATGACCTTAGTCCTTGCCGTGTGCCCGGCATCAATATGCGGACGGGCGTACGCACTCTTCTCGGCATGTGGGTAGACGTTGGGGCAGCGCACCGCAGGCTGAATTGCTGACGGCGCACGGCGAACGCTGGCGGCGGCCCGGGCGAGGCGGTCTCGGGCTAGCGTCTCGGTTTATCCGGGTTATGGCCTGTGTCAGGGCCGGTCGGTCATGATGCGGTCGTAGGTGCGGCGGGCGCGGGCGCTGGCGCCGTAACGGCGGAGCATCTGCGGGAGGACCAGCCGTTCAGCTCCATCAGGTCCCCTCCGCCCCGCCGCGGTCAAGCTCGATAACGCCGTCGATGTCGTAGCTCTCCAGGAAGAACTCGGCCTGCCGCGGGTCCCGCGGGAACCCGTCGATGATGAATCCGTAGTTCCAGTCGTGCTGGGTGAGCCGGTCCCTGACCACCGACTCCACCAGGTCGTCCCCGACCAGTTCTCCCGCGGCCATGACCCGGCGCACCTGCGCGCCCATCTTGGTGTGGTTCTGCACGTTCCACCGGAAGATGTCCCCCACGCTGATGTGCACCAGGTCCAGGTCCGCCGCCAGCATCTTGGCCTGCGTGCCCTTGCCGCTGCCCTGAATCCCCATGATCACGTATTTGCGCATGTCATCAGCCTGGCATAAGATGCATGCTGCCGTGGCAGGCGGCGGGCGCCGGGCCAAACAGGGCTGCGCGATGAAGTGCCGCCCGGGCCGGCCCGCCGCGCCGGGTAGCTGGCCCATCGTACTGGTGAGCGCGCCTATTTTAACTGTCGTGAGTTTCCCCGGGGTTCAGCTAGAGGGCTTGATTTAGAAGGACCTTGTGGACCTGTTTGACGGTCAGTCGAACCCGCAGGATGGCTGGGTGAGGCCAGACGAGGCTGGATGTGCCGCCTGAGCAGGTATTACGAGGCCCGGTGTGGCTGGGTGCGGCTGGGCGACTGTGGCCGTTGGCAGCCAGTTAGGCTCCCAGTTGGGCGGCTGGACCTCCGGCTTACCCGGACAGATCAGCCGGCCGGTCGCCGGCATCATCGAGGCGCGCGGCAAGTCGCGGTTCGGCCTGGCGCCCGCTGCTTGCGGCGGGACCGGACACCCGGGCGTGCGCGGGATCTTCCAGGTCTTCGCCGTCTTCCGCGATGCGGGCGCATGGCGGCAAGACTGCAGGGGGCATGCGGGTCATGAGCCGCCTGGCCGGCTCAGCCCGGCTCGGGCAGGATGCCCTGGCGCTCCAGCCAGGTCCGCGCCTCGGCGAGCACGTTGTGGCCGGCGACCGTGACCTGCCGGTTGAGGTAGACCAGGTCGCTGGTGGTCAGCCGCGCCGATACCGCATCGAGCGCGCCGGCCAGCCGCGCCCCGTACCGCTCCACCGCGCCGCCGTGGACCACGGGCACGATGTTGCCGGCCGGCTGCAGCTGGCGGTCGTCGGCGAGCAGGACAAGGTCACCGCTGGCGAGGTAGCCGCCGGCCATTCCCGTCACCACCACGTCCACTACGCCCTGCCCGAGGGCATCGATGCGTTCCAGCTCGGTGTCCAGGGGCACGAACCTGGCGAACTCCAGGCCGTAGACCCGGCGCAGCCCGGGCAGGCAAGACGGCCGCCGCGCGCACTCGGGCGCGCCGCCGAGAACCATCTGCGGCGCGACCGGGCCCAGGTCGCTCACGGTGCGCAGCCGCAGCCGGGCGGCCGTGGCGCCGGTCACCACCAGGCCGTCCTGGTCCTGGGCCGCGGCGGGCTGCAGAACCTGCACATTCCACCGGGCCAGGACCCGCACGAGCTCGTGCCGCACCGCCACCGGGTCGGAGGTGGCCACGCCGGCCCCGGGCTCAAGGCTGGCCAGCGCGGTCCCCAGGTACTCCGGAACCACGTCGACCAGGCCCTGCGCCACGGCGGGCTGCACGAGCTCACGAGGCCCCAGGCCAAGCTGCAGGCGCGCCGGGATCCCGGCCTGCATCAAGGCGAGAGCGTAGATCGCAGCGAGCAGCTCGCTCTCGGGGAAGTTAAACGACGCCACCACGACCGCGGTGCCGGGCGCGCGCCCGGGCGATGCCGCGGCCGTCCCGCCGAAGGCGCAGAAGGCGAGCGCGCCGAGCACGGTGAGCGCGACGGCCGCGGCGGCGACGGCCACCGGGCCCCAGCGCCACCGCGCACCCCGCCCCGGCACGGCGTCAGTTCCCCGGCCCGGCAGGCGCGCCGCCTGCCCCGCCCGCAGGCTGGCCCGGCCGCGGCACATCCTTGATGGATACGCCGGCCGCTCCAGGCGGCAGGCGGCACCCGCCTCACCTGCCGGCACCGCCGCTTGTTCCGCCACACCCGGCATCGTCCCAGACTGGACTCCTGCGGACCAGGAATCACGCAGCCACGCCGCACCCTGCAGCACCTGCGCTTACGTGAGATGAGCAAGCCGGACGCCGGCCCGGGTCGTCTCCAGCGCACTGAGCCGCCGGCACGGCCGGCCCGGGCCCGGGCAAGGCTTGCTCAGCCGGACCGTGAACACCGGGCCGGAGCTGGTCGCCACCAGGGCCGGCATGCGTCCAGATGCACCTGAACGCGACCGCAGGCAGAAGATGACCACCGCCAGGCGGGATCGCACCCATGCTGCAAACACCCAGCGCCCCAGCGAACGCAGACTACCTCGATGCGAACGAGGCGAAACCCATATATCAAAACGCTAAAGAGGGTTCCATGTCGCCGGATGTCGGCAGGCGATGGCTCCCCACTTGGCTCCCAAACCTGGCGGCGTTACCCGGGGCGAGGCCACTATGAGCGTGCGGCCTGAGGTCCGGGCGGCGGGCGTAGCGCTAACCTCCAGCCGCGCGAGATCGTTTCCAAATGCTTCTGGGACTGACCGTGCGAAGGAGGCAGTCATGGACACATTGCAGGCGGCTGGTGAGGATTTCGCTGACGTGGTGGAGCTGACCCGGGAGTTGGTACGGGTTCCCAGCCGCGGCGGGATCGACCCCTATGACCCCGTGCTGGGCATGATGGCAGCGTGGCTGGGCCGACATGGCCTGGCGTGTCGCTGGCTGGCCGGGCCTGGCGGTTCGGTGGTGGCGCTGACCTGTGAGATATTCGGGGAGCGGCCAGGTCCCCGGTATGTGCTGGATGCCTGCCTGGACACGGCGCCGTTCGGCGATGAAGCCGCCTGGACCTGCCCTCCGCTGTCCGGGAAGATCACTGACGGGTGGCTGCATGGCCGCGGATCGTCGGATTCCAAGGCGGGTGCCGCGATCTTCGCCCATGTCGCCGCGCGGCTGCGGGACATGGCCGGGGGCTTCGGCGGCAGCGTGGTGCTGCTGTTCGACGTCGACGAGCACACCGGCGGGTTCGGCGGCGCGAAAGCCTACTTCGAGGGAGCGGGTGCCCCTGACCGGGTGGACGGGGTGATGATCGGCTACCCGGGCATAGACCACGTGATCACCGGCGGGCGGGGCGTGCTGCGTGCCCGCGTGCAGGTAAGTGCCATCTCCGGGCATTCGGGGTCAAGCCATGGTGAGGCGGGCGCGATCGCCAAGGGCGCTGACCTGGTCCGGGCGTTGCGCGATATGCCGCTGCCCGGACCGGCCGGTCCGGGGTTTCCGCTGCCGGCCAGGCTGACTGTCACCGCCATCAGCGGCGGACAGGGGTACTCGATGGTCCCGGACCTGTGCACGGTCAAGGTGGACATCCGGCTGACCCCGGCGCTGGATGACCTGGCCGCTGCCGCGTTGCTGCGCGGCGCGGCAGCGAGTGTCGATACGGCGTGGCCGGGAACTCCGCCTACGAGCATCGAGGTCACGACCCGGTGGCCGCCGTACGCGCTGCCGGATGGCTCGCCGCTGCGTGACGCGCTGCTCCAGGCGGCGCAGTCGGCGGGGCTGACCCGGTGGCGAAAGTCGCGGGGCCGTCCAACATCGGCAACTACCTGGCCGGGCTGGGCATCCCCGCCACCGCCGGGTTCGGCGTGGACTACCAGGGCTTGCTTCCGGCCCGCGACGGTGCGAGATCTGCTGACCCACACGGCCGGAGTCCCTCAGATGCCGCACCCCGCACGCGCGCTCATGACGCTTTTTGCAGGTTCGGTGCTGACCGAGGGCGGGGAGAGCTATGACCTCGGACAACCGCTGCCCACCCTGGCCGAGTATTAGGGTAGCGGCCTGCGCCTTGCGGCCGAGCCGGGCACCCGGTTCACCTATGGCGACCACGGGTTCGCCACGCTCGGCCAGATCGTCGAGGACGTGGGCGGCAAGCCGCTCGATCGCTACTTCCGCGAGCACATCTTCGAGCCCCTCGGGATGGCCGGCAGCGACCTCCTCCGATCGGAGCGGGTCAGGTCGCGCCTGGCCACGGGATACAAGCTGCGCTCCCACGGCGTGATTCCTGTGACCGACCGCCAGTGGGTGACCCCGGGAGCGAGCTCCATCTACTCCACGTCGAGCGACATGGCTCGCTACGTCGCGGCTCTTGCCGGCGGTGGCGCCAACGAGCACGGCCGAGTGCTCGAGCAAGAGCTGGACACTGCCCCTGACCGTTGACGCCCAAGTGTGAACCCGGCCCTGGCCGCCCTTGCCCCTGAAACTAGGGCACGAATAGGGCGCAGCCAGCCGTAGGCAGCCGGTCTCAGCCGTAGACAGCCGGAAAGCAAAAGACGGCCCTCGCGTCAGTGCAGTTCAGAGCGGTAGCGCTGTCTGGCTCGCACTGACGCGGTCCGGTGTTAACTGGGGCCGTTGTCACTGACACGAAATTGGGTCCTTTGTGGGCGCACGGCAGTTGACCCTGGCCGGTGAGGTGGCGGGCCTGCGTGGTGCCCGGCTGGTGTCCGGGGTGGTTCCCGGCGGCGGCCGGCATGGTTATGTGGCTGTCCGGCGGGCAGCGTGCTGCGGACGGGGCTGGGCGGCTCCTGGGGCGGGGTCTGGCGTTCGGTGGTCTTCGCGGTCAGGCGGCCTCCGCGGGGGTGATGGTGATGACGCAGCCGGGGTTGAGTTTCTGGAGTTGCCGCATCAGGTAGTCCTGCCTGGCATCGGGGGACTCGCGGCGTGTGTAGAAGTCGGCACCCAGGTCGGCGTATGGCTTGCCGGTCTTCAGGACGCTGTAGGCGATCTTGAGCAGGGTGTGGGCGATCGCGGTGATCGCCCGCTTCTGCGCGCCCTTGTTCCTCGGGCCGCCGAACTTGCGGACCAGGCGGCGGAACCTGGCCTGCAGCCGGCCCGGTACCCGGACCGCGGCCCAGGCGGCCTGGATGAGCAGCGGCTTGATGTAGGCGCCGCCGTCGCCGGTCCGCCCGCCCTTGCTCTTTCTCGCGCTCATGTAGTTTCCCGGGCAGATGGTCGCCCAGCAGGCGAGCCGGCTGGCGGTGGCGAAGTGCTGGTGCGGGGCCGGGCCGATCGCGCCCAGCCAGCCGGCCACGATCACGTCCCCGAACCCGGGCAGCGTCTTCAGCAGCTCCGCCTCGCGGGCGTAGCGGGCCACCAGCGGCGCGATCTTGGCATCCAGGTCCGTGACCGCGTCGTCGAAGACCTTGATCCGGTCCAGGTGCAGCCGGCACATCAGCGCGTGATGGTCAGTGAACCGGCCGGTCAGGGCCATCGACAGGTCGGCCATCTTCCCGGCGGTGCGCAGCCGGGTCTGCGCCAGGCCCGCCATCACGCTGCCGCGGCGTTCCCCGCTGATCAGCGCCTCGATCATCGCCGTCGCCGAGCCCCCGGTAACATCGGACACGACCGAGGACAACTTGATCCCGGCCGTCTCCAGCGCTTTCTGCAGCCGCTGGATCTCCGAGGTGCGGGCCTGGACCGTCTTCATCCGGTACCTGGCCAGGTCCCGCACCTCCCTCAGATCCGGATCGGGGATGTAGGAGCCGGACAGCAGCCCGCACTCGTACAAATCCAGCAGCCGGATCGCGTCTTTCGCGTCGGTCTTGTGGCCCTTCAGCGCCTTGGCGTGCGCCGGGTTGATCACCATCACCTCGGTGAAATCCAGCTCGCGCAGCGCGTAGTACACCGGGTCGGTGTACACCCCGGACGCCTCCATCACCACGTGCGTGACGCCGCGGCCGCGCAGCTCGCGGGCCATCGCCTGGAGCACCCCGTAAAACGTGCGGAACTCCAGCAGATCGGTCTTGCGGGTCCCGCGCTTCGCGCCCGGCACCCGGATCGCGACCTTGACCATGTCTTTGTGCACATCGATCGCGGCCACCCGGTCATAGAGCACTCGCATGCGCCACCTCCTGAAGCGGCTGTCGTAACTAACCGGGAACACAAGGCACGCCGCCCGACGGGACCCCTCACATCAATCAGGAGACTGACACACGCGCTCGCAGCAGCAGCGGGCATGACCCGCAACGGGGATCCCAGCACCAAACTTGGTTACGGCCTCGAACGGTCCAAAGTGAACCGGTGACGACGGACGGCACGCCAGACCCAGCATGCACCTTCCCGCCCCAGCCCCATCCTGCGAAACCACGGCAAACCATGCGCAGACCCCGGCCCGCCCCAATTTCATCCCGGGCATCGCGCCACGAAGTGGCCCATCTTTTCCTTGGTTTGTCACTGGCTTTCCGGACCTCACTACCGAAGGTGAGGTCCCGCATGGCAGCTCGAATCGAAGACCGACTTTATGTCCGCCGAGCACGACGGGCGCGTGATCGCCACCGCGCGGTATAGCGCGCACGCGGCCGATGACGGGCGGGCGCGTGGGTCGTCTCTGGTCTGCCCCGGCCGGTTGTTCACCCGCAACCAGGCGATTACCGCCATGGTCCTGGCGGAACGGCTCGCCGCCGGGTACGGCGACGATGATCTGTTCGTCATTGGGTGGCGTGAGGAACTGGGCCTGTGACGGACCGGCTCATCCGGATCACGACCGCGCTGGCGGTGGTGGCGGTGGCGATTGTGGCCGCGATGATCTCGTACCAGCATGCGTTCGAGCTGGTGCGCTCGCACGGGGAGTCCGGGCTGACCGCGCGGTTGCTGCCGTTCACGGTGGACGGGCTGATCTGGGCCGCGTCCATGGTGGTCCTGGATGCCAGCCGCCGGGGTCAGCCGGTACCACGGCTGGCCGCCTGGAGCCTGGGCACCGGGATCGTGGCCACCGTCGGCGCCAACCTGGCCCATGGCGTGGGCCACGGCCCGGTCGGAGCGCTGGTCAGCGCCTGGCCCGCATTGGCGCTGGTCGGCTCTTCGACTGCTCATGATGTTGATCCGTGCCGGACGTGGTGGCCGCGCAGGTGCCACTGAATCCGAACCGCGGTACCAGGCTGCACCGCCGCTGGCGCAAGAAGCACCACTGGAACTATCGGCTGCGCCAGGCCTGGAGCAGACGGTTCGCGCACGGTACGAGGCAGGCCAAAGCCAGCGCGCCATTGCCCGAGAGCTCGACATCGACCGCCGAAAGGTCAAGCGCATCCTCGACCAAGCCGCATGACTCCACCGAACAGACTTGGAGCTCAGCCACCGTACGTCACTGCACTTACTGAATCTCGTCCACACCGTATCCGCCGCTTCCGCGGCAGCCAGTAGATGAAGGACACCCCCGGGCCAAGCGATCTTCGCCGATCTGGCGTTTATCCAGGCACCCGTCGACTACCGCTCATGCATGAGCGGGGAACTGTATCGCCGGTGCCGGGCGAGGGTGAGTGAATCAGGAACCGCGCGTGCGAGAGATCGCTGCGACTGCGCTAATACCGCCGTTGACACTCGCCGTCCTGCGCGGAATGAGTAGAGGCGGTGATGTATCAGCGGGGGTTCAAGCTCCCTCCTTCTTACCAGGCCGCCAAGGCGTCAGTGTCTGCCTGTGGCTGGTGGCCGCCATGCCGATCCCAGCCTGGAGGAAACGTCGCCAGGTTGACAGCTGACACACTCAGGCGCTCCGGCGTCATGGGCAGCAACGGCGATCCAGCAGTGCTCCTATCTGCTGAACGGCATGGGACGGATTTACAGGGTTGACTGGGAGGGGGCGGCATGAATTCGGGGATCATATGGGTTGTGTGGGGCGCATTCATGTTCGTGGCTGTATTGCTGGGTTTTGTCGGCCGCCACTTTTCCTTGCGTACGCTCCGATACGTCACGGCAGTCACTGTCGCGGTACTGGTTGTGCTCGTCACCCGGTATGGCTTGACGCACCCGGCTAACCCGGCTAAGGCGTCCTCCGATCTTGCGAACTCGTTCACGCATGGAGCAGATGAGCTCAGCGCTGCCTTCTTTCACCCGCTGCTGCTGGTGCTGCCGGGAAGCCGGGTTCCGGCGCCCGGGCGCATCGGGTGGCTCGTCATCGCCGTCCTGGTCGTGATCGGCTACCGCGTGCTTGAGACATGGGCGATCCACCGGCAGGCACCCGTCCTCGACAGTTCCGCTCTCAGCGACGGCCAGCTTAGTGGCGCGGCTAGCAAAAGAGGGGACAGCGTCATAGATGGGCAGCGCCATGACCAGTTTGGCGCCCGGCTGAAATTCCTGCTATCCGCGATAGAGGTACGAGCACCAGCGATCCTGCCTGGCGGTAGCAGGTCGGACGGCCTGGCTTCCGTCGCTGAGGCGAGCGGTGTCGCCGGCGGTGGCCTGGCGGGTGCGATCATCCGGTTTTTCGGGATGCTCTGGCCGAACCCGCGGCGGTTCCAGGTTCGGGTCCGGATGGAATCCGGCCGCGCCGGCCTACAGAACACTGAGAGCACGAAGGTGACGGTCAGCGTTGACGAACCCGCAACGGGGGAAATTGTCGCGACTAAGACCACGGCCGCGAACGATCTCGATGAGGCTGCCGCACTGGTGGCCGGCTACGTCGCTCGGCACATATTCATCCGGGACCCGACAACGCCACCGTGGTGTGTTGGCGCTGCCAACGGCCGCGACCTCGCTGCGATGCTGCTGGCGAAGCAGGAACGCGTAGACGTCAAATCCCCGAAGGATGTTGACTGTTCCCGGCGCAAGCAGATCGGCCACCTCGAAAAGGCAACAGGAAATAACCAGTGCGCTGGGATCGTCAGATACGAGCTAGCTCAACTCTATGATCTTGCCGGCAAGCACATGGCGGCGCTTCGGCTGCACGCGGCTAACCGACAGCAGCATCCTCGTTTCTACCGCGGACGCTATCGGCTCAGCATGTCTCTGGAGATGATCGCCAACAAGGAATTTCGGCTATCGGATACGGATAGGGCCCTGCTTGATGAAAGCCTTACTATCCTCAGCCGGTGTGGCGTGATAAAGGATGTCAAAGGCCGGTATGATATCGTAGCCGGGAAGGAGCTGCAGCCCGAGCTGAGGAAAAAGCTGCTGGATGCCGCGGGGGAAGAACTGCACGCGATCCGCCGGCAAGTGACTCTCTGGCCTGTCATCTGGGGGACATTCCGCCACCGTGACGAGCGCGTGATACGCATGCCTCTCTGGGGGCTGCGAAAACGCCAAAGCTTTCATGACGGCCTGTGCGTTGCCGAGCTGCTCGTGGCCGTCCGCCGGAGCTTGAACGAAGCGGAGCGCTCCGGCGCCAGCAAGCTACCCAGGCTACCCCGTCATATGAAACTGGCTCGGCGCATAGCGAACGATATCGCGGGCGGCAAAGGCCCGATCGAACAGCATTTGACGAACCCGGAACCCCAAGACACGCCGGAAGGCCCGGATCGGCCACCAGCCGAAAAGAGGGATGGGACCCGCTGGCTGCCCTGGCAGCGCCGCACGCCGTCCTGGGAAGCTGCGTATAACACGGCATGCGTATATGCCGCGTTGAATCTTGATCATCGGGTGGTTGTCAGCCTGCAGCGCGCCATTAATAATCCGGACTGTGAAATGCAGCGACCATCGGACTGGATCTCACATGATCCAGATTTCTTCTGCCTGAAGGAATCTTCAAAGGAATTCAATGGCTTCCTCGACGCCCAGGAAAGGAAGGACTATCCGGCGGCTAACGGTATCGACTACTACGTACTGTTCGGAGATGATGAGATCCGTTCCTGGGAGGACGCGCAGTCGTATGGCTAGGTGAACGCAGGCGGCGGCGGCTAATGGAGCAAGCTACTCCAGCGTCTCCAGCCCGGAGTTCGCGTCTTCGTCCACCACCCCACGACGGGTACGTTGTCGCCACCGGACGTGTCCTCAAAGGACCGGTACCGATCAGCGACTTCACCGTCATAAACGGCGGCGCGCCCCGATCGCTCCTGGACATCCCGCTCCGGAATGACAACATTAAGAGAAACGCTACCGACCCGAGCGCGCTGAGTACCTCGTCCGAGTCGACTGGGAATGGGCTGTACCAGCGGGCCAGGGGCTATAGGCCAAGCACTTCTTTTCGCGCAGGGTAACGGTAGCTGAGCTGCGGGACCCGGTGACATCCGCAAAGCTTTGCGCCGATGCCGGTATTCCATTTTACGGAAGGCCAGCCAGACGCGCGCTCATGCCGCGATGAGGCAGTCCAAGACCCGGGCTCGTGCCGACCGAGTTCGGTCAGCAGGGAGTAAAGGAGCCGCTCAGTCCTCACGACCAGTCACGTCCGCGGCGGAGGCTTACGAGGCAAGCGAAGGGCACACCGCCTTGATGCTCACAGAGTGTGGCCAACCAGCCTGCGGCGGTCGCGCGCGTACCCGCCCAATTGAGCCGCAGCCTGGTCATCAGCCTCGTCGGTTATGCCGCGCCCGAACGGTCGTTATGTGCCGCAGCGGCGCGCCGCTGATCCGCCCGGTCGTTCTGGCGGGCGGTTAATTAGGTCATGGCGCATAGCGGGCCAGCTCTTCCCGTGTGGTGACGCCGAGCTTGGGGAAGGCCCGGTACAGGTGGAAACCCACGGTGCGCGGGGACAAGAACAGCTGGCCGCCGATCTGCTTGTTCGACGCGCCGGCCGCGGCCAGCCGGACGACCTGCAGCTCCTGCGGGGTCAGCCGGGCCAGCGGGTCATCGGCCGTCACGGTCGGCGCCCCGGCGCCGGCGGCGCGCAGCTCGGCCTCGGCGCGCTCCTGCCAGGGCCGGGCACCCATCCGCGCGAAGGCGGCCGCCGCGGCGAGCAGGTGCTCGCGGGCGCCGGCGCGGCGCCGGTTGCGGCGCAGCCACTCGCCGTACAGCAGCCGGGTGTGCGCCTGCTCGAACGGGCGGCCATCCCCCTCATGCGCGGCGATCGCCTCCCGCCACAGCGGCTCAGCATCGGCATCATCCGCGGTCAGCGCGGCACACCGCGCGGCCACCGCGGTGGCCCACCGCTGGCCGATGGCGCCGGCCCAGGCCGTGAACTGGGCCAGCGGCCGGGCCGCAAGATCGGTCCGGCCGGCCCGGACCGCCGCCTCAACATGTACTGGATAGGCGTACAGCACCTCCGGGTTGCGCCGGGCCGGGCCGGACGTTGCTGCCCGCATCCAGTCCAGGGCTGACTGGTAGCGGCCGCACCCCAGGTCGAGCATCGCTAGCGCGCAGTCCGCTCCCGCCGGCGCCAGGGTCTGCACCCCGGCAGACAGTTCCCGCACCTGGGACGAGCGGGCCCGGCACGCCTCCTCGTCACCGGTGATGGCAGCCAGCCCGGCGGCGGTGGAGGCCAGCTCGCGGGTCACGTGGGTCTGCCCGGTGTCGGCGGCGATGCGCAGGCCCTCCTCGACGGTTGCGGTCGCGTCCAGGAACTCGCCGTGCAGGAGCTGCGCGGTGGCGAGATAGACCAGCGCGTACGCCAGCAGGCCGGCGATCCCGGCGTCACGGCACTCGTCAGCCATGTCGGCGGCGCGGCGCCCGACGGCCGGCACATCCCCCCGGACGAAGTCAAAGAATAGCTGGGAGAACCCGGCCAAGAACGGAAGCGAGCCTGGGTCCGGCGTGGCCGGAACGGTGACCGGCACGTCGGTATCGCCGTCCTGCAACCGCCGCACCGCCTGCAGGAACTCCACAAGCCTCGCTCCCACAGGCGTCATAGCCGCCGCCCGCCGCTCGAGCTCCGGGTGCGCCGGGCCGGCGGCCAGCCACAGTATATGAACGGCCTCGGCCAGCACCACCTCCGCGGCGCCCGGGTCCGCAGGGCCGAGTAGTGCGGCCCACTCGAGCAGGATGCCCACCGAATCGGTGGGCCGGCCGTCGAACTCCAACTGCGCCCGCACCCGGGCTAGCGCCGCGGCCGCCGCCGGATCGGTCACCAGCTGCCCGGCCTGCCTGGCCAGGTCCGCGGCGCGGGGCAGCTGACCGGCGTCGGTCGCCGCCTCGGCGGCCAGGGCAAGCCGCCGCCCCTTCGCCGCCGGGCCGGCCGACAGCGCGGCGGCTCGTTCGTAGGCGGCGGAGGCGGCGGCGCGGCTGCCACGGCGGTCAGCTCGCTGGGCGGCGGCGTCCAGCTCGGCGGCGACCTGCTCGTCCGGGCCGTCCGCCAGGGCGGCCAGGTGCCAGGCCCGCCGGTCACCGTCAAGCACCCCGGCCAGCGCCCGGTGCGCCGCTGCCCGTTCCGCGACATCGGAGCCGGCCAGCACCGCCGCCCGGGCCAGCGGATGGGAGAAGATGACCCCCGCCGGGGTCACCCGCACCAGCCCGGCCCGCTCGGCGGCGGCCAGGTCGGTCAGCGACCCGCCGGAGGCGGCGATCGCCCGGCTGACCTCCGCCAGATCCGCCAGCCCGCCCAGCGCCGCGACCAGCACCGCCCGGCGGCACGCCTCCGGCAGCCCGCCGATCCGGGCACCGAACGCCTGCTGCACCCGGCTAACCGGAGAAGCGGCGGGCAAGATCAGCGGCGTCACCGACCCGGCCCGCTCCGCCGCCGAAAGGCCGCGGGACAGCTCGATCAGCGCCAGCGGGTTACCGGCCGCCTCGGCGATCAGCTGATCGCGGACCGCGCGCACCAGCCCCGCCCCGGCCAGCAGCTGTTCCGCCGCCGTCTGGTCCAGCCCGCCCACCCGCAGCTCCGGCAGCCCCGGCAGGCTGAGACCGGGCGGCTCATCCCGCGCCGCCACCAGGACCGCGGCCCGCTCCGCCTGCAACCGCCTAGCGGCGAACACCAGCGCATCGGCCGACGCCCGGTCCACCCACTGCGCGTCATCCACCAGCACCAGCACCGGCCGGTCCTCCGCCAGCTCCGCGACCAGGCTCAGCACTCCCAGGCCGACCAGGAACCGGTCCGTGACCGTCTCTTCCGCCAGCCCGAACGCGCCGCGCAGCGCCGCCGCCTGCCGCCCGGGCAGCGCGCCGATCTGATCCAGCGCCGGGCGCAGCAGCGCGTGCAGCGCCGCGAACGGCAGCTCCGCCTCCGATTCCACCCCGGCCACCCGCAACACCCGCGCCCCGGCCGCCTTATCCGCCGCGGCCTCCAGCAGCGCCGTCTTGCCGATCCCCGCCTCGCCGCGCAGCACCAGCGCGTCGGCGCGGCCCGACTGCATTCCCGCCCAGCAGCCGGCCGATGGCCGCCAGCTGCTCGCTCCGCCCGCACAGCATCGGCTCCCATCCCGTCCGCACAACTCGCCAAGGACCTGAGCCGTCCGTCTTCGCCCCGGCATTCCGTCCGTCTTCGCCCCGGCATTACCTAACCGCCGGACACGACCAGCCGGCGAATCCGGTCACCGTGACAGAAGCGCCGGCCAGACGCCCGCTCCTAGCGTGCCAGACATGATCGAAGCAGAGAAACTCACCCAACGCTACGGCCCGGTCACCGCTGTCGACGGCCTCACCTTCACCGCCCGCCCCGGCCGCGTGACTGGTTTCCCCGGCCCCAACGGCGCAGGCGGCGCGGTCGCGATCGGGGTAATCGCTGCCGCTGGCATGGACCCTCCTGCCCTACGGGCAGCGGGCTGGCCGGATTCTTTGCCGCCGGCGGCCGCGGCGGCTCACGGTTCTCGGCCCGGCAGCGGCAGCACTGACGGTAGCGCGCCCATGAGACATGCGGACGAGGGCCGCGCCGGGCACCCCGTGCCGCAACCCGCCAGATGAAAGATCACTGCAGGAAGGACATCTCACAATCATGTCTGCCATCGCCAGGTGGTGTTTTCGCCACCGGTTCGCGGTCATTGCCGCCTGGGTACTCGTGCTGGTGGGCCTCGGCACGCTTTCCCAGGCCGTGAAGAGCAACTACAACAACTCGTTCTCGCTGCCCGGCACGGGTTCCACCACCGCCCAGGAGCTGCTGGCCAAGACCATCCCGGCTCAGGCCGGCGACTCCGACACGATCGTCTGGCAGGTGAGCCACGGTACGGTGCGCGATCCCGCGGTCACGGCCCGGATCAGTTCGATGCTCCGCACGGTCGCCACGATGCCCGAGGTCGCGGCGCGTGGTCAGCCCGTACGGGCCGCGCGGGGCGGCCCAGATCAGCCGGGACGGCCGCATCGCGTACGCCGTGGTCAACTTCACCAGGCAGTCCAACGACATAGCCAAGGCGGATATCACCCGGGTCATCAATGCCGCCGAGGCGGCCCGCGCGCCCGGGCTCGACGTCCAGCTCGGCGGCGACGCCATCAGGCGGACCGAGCAGTCCTCGCTGGGCGTCAGCTCGGCGGTCGGCGTGCTCGCGGCCGCGGTCGTGCTGTTCATCGCCTTCGGCTCGCTGCTGGCGATGCTGCTGCCGCTGGTCACGGCCATCGCCGGGGTCGGCGGCGGGCTGATGGCGATCGCGCCGCTGACCCACGCCATGACGTCGTCGACATCGCGCCGATCCTGGGCGCGCTGATCGGGCTCGGCGTGGGCATCGACTATGCCCTGTTCATCGTCACCAGGCACCGCCGGGGCCTGCAATCAGGGCTCGACGTCCGAAGAGGCGGCGGTCAAGGCCATCGACACCTCCGGCCGCGCCGTCCTGTTCGCGGGCAGCACGGTGTGCATCGCGCTGCTCGGCATCCTGGTCCTGGGCATCAGCTTCCTGAACGGCCTCGCGGTCGCCTCCGCGCTCACCGTCGTCTTCACCGTGCTCGCGGCGGTCACCCTGCTGCCCGCGCTGCTCGGCGTCTTCGGCATCCGCGTGCTCTCGCCGCCGCCAGCGCCGTCGGCTTGGGGGCCAGGAGCCGCGCGGCGCCGCAGCGGATTATGGAGCCGCTGGGCGGGAACCGTCCAGCGGCAGGCCGGCTGTGCTCGCCATCGCGGCGCGCCGCGGTCATGCTGGTGCTCGCGATCCCGGTGCTGAGCGTTGCGGCTCGGCTCCTCCGACGCGGGCAACGACCCCGCGTCGAGCACCACCCGGCAGGCCTATGACCTGCTCGCCGACGGCTTCGGGCCGGGCTTCAACGGCCCGCTCCTCCTGGTCGCCCAGACCGGTGGCCCAGCCGATGTGGCCGCGCTTAAGACGCTTGAAAACCAGCTTCCCCATGTCGCCGACGTGACGAAAGTGACGCCCTTGGCCTCGGCGCACGGCATCGAGGTCATCCGGGTGATCCCCGGCACATCACCCGAGGCGAAGGCGACCTCCGGCCTCATCGCCACCTTGCACAACGACACGATCCCGGCAGCCGAGCACGGCACCACGCTGCGGGTCTACATCGGCGGCATCACCGCGACCTACGCCGACTTCGCCACCGTAGTGGCCGGCAAGATGCCGTGGTTCCTCCTCGCCATCATCGGGCTGAGCTTCCTGCTGCTGGTGGCGGCGTTCCGCAGCCTGCTCATCCCGGCGACCGCGGCGTCGATGAACCTGCTCGCAGGGGCGGCCACGTTCGGCGTGCTGACCGCGTTCTTCCAGTGGGGCTGGGGGACCGGCGCGTTCGGCCTGGGCAAGGCCGGGCCGCTCGAGGCGTTCTTGCCGGTGGTCACGCTGGCCATCTTGTTCGGCCTGTCCATGGACTACCAGGTCTTCCTGGTCAGCCGGATGAACGAGGAATGGGTGCCCACGCGCCGCAACGCGGCAGCCGTCCGCACCGGGCAGGTGGAAACGGGCCGGGTCATCACCGCGGCGGCGACAATCATGATCTGCGTGTCCCTGACGTTCTCCTTCATGGGTCAGCGGGACGTGGCTGAGTTCGGCATCGGGCTGGCCGTCGCTGTCGCGCTGGACGCGTTCATCCTCCGCACCGTGCTGGTTCCCGCGGCGATGCACCTCTTCGGCGACGCCAACTGGTGGCTGCCCGGCTGGCTGGACCGGCGCCTCCCGCACCTGGCCATCGAGCCCCCGGAGGCAACCCCAACCCCACCCGTCCCAGTCCCCGTAGCCCTGACAGATACGAAACGATCCGTTCAGTACTTCGATCATCAGCAAGGACCCCTGCGGTGACCATCCTTACACCGGCCCGCCTGCCCGGGCGGGCGGGCCGGGACCCGCGAGCGTTCCTGCTGCAGCGGGCGCAGCCCGCCATGAACGGCCTGATCGACGGATCGCTGTCCACCCTGGCGCCCATCTCGCGGTCGCGTTCGCCACCCACCAGCCGCACTACGCGTTCCTCGCCGGGCTGGCCACCGCCCTCGGCGCCGGCGTCAGCATGGCCTTCTCCGAGGGCCTGTCCGACACCGGGGACCTGACCGGACGCGGCAACCCGTTCCTGCGCGGGAAGATCACCGGGGCGGGCACGTTCCTCGGCGGCATCCTGCACACCCTGCCATTCCTGATCCCGGCCTATCGCGCCGCGCTGGCCGCGGCACTGGCCACGATCGTCTTCGAACTGGTGGCCCTGGCCTGGATCCGGTGGCGCTTCTTCGCCACCGGCTTCCTGCGCTCGTTCATCTCCATCGCGATCGGAGGGGCAATCATCGCCAGCGTCAGCGCCGCCCTCGGCGCAGTCAGCTAACTCCCGTCCACGTTGCCGGAACATGTCAGCAGCCAGCAGGAGAACCATCAACGAACTCGTGAAACAGTGCTCACGCCACCCGGCGGGCACGACATCCCAGCAGTGATCAACTCTCCGGCTGCCGGCAGGGGCACGATCTGTCACCAGGGCTCAAGGCCCGGGAGGCAACAGCGCTCACCCGCCGGCGGCCACCACACTCCGAGTCTGCCGGATAGCGGACCCGCCAACACTGATCAGGAGATAGCACAATGGCAGAGCACATGCCCGGCGATCCGGACGCTGACGACCGGTTCGTGCGGCTTGACGATGGTGACATGCATGTGGTGGAGGACGGCAGGCCGGGCGCGCCCGCCTTGCTGCTGATCCACGGCACCGCGGCCTCGACGGCCTGGTGGGACCCGGTGATCCCGCAGCTGGCCGGTGACTGCCGGGTCATCCGGGTCGACATGGCCGGCCACGGCAGGTCATCGGCCCCGGCGAGCGGGTATGACATCCCTGCCCAGGCCCGCCGAGCCGGCGCTGTACTGGACCGGCTCGGCGCGGGCCAGGTGACGGTGATCGGGCATTCCACCGGGGGATACGTGGCCACGGCCCTGGCCGGGCAGCGGCCCGGCCTGGTGAGCGCGCTGGCGCTCATCGACACCGCCCCGGACCTGGACGCCGTCATCGACCAGGGCCTGCTCGGCCGGCTCCTGCTGGCCCCGCTGCCCGGGCGGCTGCTGTGGCGCCTGCGCACCGAGGTCACCATCCGCAAGGCCCTGGCCAGCGCCTTCACCCGCCCCATCGACATCCCCGGCACCATCATCGAGGCCACCATGGGGATGACCCACCGCGCCCTCGCAGCGACGAGCCGCGCATCGGATGACTACCTGAAGCAGCAGACCCTTCCGGGCCGGCTGGCCGCCCTGGGCCTGCCGGTGCTGGTGATCGTCGGCGCCGACGACAAGCGGTGGCGCTCCACCTCGGCCGCCGCCTACCGCGCCGTGCCCGGCGCCCGCCTCGAACTGCTGCCCGGCGTGGGACACACCCCGATGATGGAAGACCCGCAAACGACCAGCACCTTGCTGCTGGACTTCGCCGCGGCCGCCAGGCATCCGAGCTGACAGCGCCCCTGCTGTCACCGTCCCCGTTCCGGAAGTGGCGAGGCGGCCATCTGGGCTATCGCCCGGCGGAACTTGCAGGCTGCAGAACAAGACATTCTGCGGGCAATCCACCGCATCACCGTGCCCATGGAGAATGGGCGCCTAACTAATCGGCGCTCGGGAGCGGGCGCTGATCGATGGGTCCGCTTCCGGTAGATGCGAGCTGATGACCTGGTGTGGTGCTTGGCGCCGTCCTACCGTGAGGTTTCCTCATCGTTTGCTGGGGCCTTGGCTGGCCCAGCTTTCCCGGGGCCTCAGCCAGACCCCGGAGGTGCCTGATGGCTACCACGACCACGTCCGCCGTCCTCGTCCCCGTCGCGCCTGTCTTCACCAACACTGAGCGGCTGGCATTAGCGCGGACTTCCGCTCCGGTAAATCAGCCTCAGCTGTTTGGATGGGGGCTGGTCGCTGACCTGCAATGTTCCGGGGGGCGGGCCGGAACATCCGGGTTCTGACGAAGGTATTAATAGCGGTTATATTGCACGGGTGAAGATCGTTATCTATACGAGACATGGCACGCTTGCGGGTGAAATGCCCGGTTCAGGATCACCCATACGGCGGGAAACAGGCACGGGAAGGAAGCTACCGGGCGAGATGCCGGCGGGACGGGTGACCACGGCCCTGTGATAGATCACACGGCATGACCGCGGTATCGGCCCCACGGCCGGGATGGGAGCTGCTGGCCGGCCAGGTGAACCAGCGGCGGTATGAGGCGCTGCGCGCCTACCTGTATGAGGGCCTGTCGCTGCAGCTGGCCGCCGATGCCGCCGGCTACACCCGCAGCGCGCTGGCGTCCCTGGTCCGCGACCTGCGGGCCGGGAAGGTGACCGTGTTCGCGCCACCGGGCGTCCCGGGCCGCAAGGGCGCCCCGAAAAAGGACGCGGCCCGCGGCCGGGTCATCGAGCTGCGCCGCGAGGGCTTGTCGGTCTATGAGATCAGCATGCGGGTCACCCGGGAGGGGACCCCGCTGGGCCGCAGCGCGGTCAGCGACATACTGCGCGAGGAAGGGTTCGGCCGGCTGGTCCGCGGCGCGGCGCCTGAGGCCAGCACCAGCCCGTCCACCTCCGGCCGCGACACCCGGCTGCCGGCCGCCTCGGTCATCGACTTCGGCTCTGTTCCCCCGCGCGCCCATACCGCCATGGCCGGGCTGCTGCTGACAGTCCCGGACCTGGTCGCCCTGGACCTGCCTGGCCTGGCTGACGAGGCCGGCTACCCCGGCACCCGCGTCATCCCGGCCGTGTCCTGGCTGCTGTCCCTGCTCGCCCTCAAGCTCACCGCCACCCGGCGCGTGTCTCATGTCGATGACCTGCTCGCCGACCCCGCTCCCGCGCTGCTGGCCGGGCTGGCGGTCCTGCCTAAGAAGACCGCGCTGACTGACTACTCCTACCGGCTATCGCATGACCACCAGCTGCGGTTCCTGGCCGCCCTGGACAAGCAGATGATCGGCTCCGGCCTGGCCACCGCGGACGAGGCGATCTTCGACCTGGACTTCCACGCCATCATGCACTGGGGCCACGACCCCGCGCTGGAGAAGCACTACGTCCCCACGCGGTCCCAGCGCGCCCGCTCGGTGCTGACCTTCTTCGCCCAGGACACCGGCACCCACAATCTCGTCTACGCCAACGCCGACCTCACCAAGGCAACCCAGAACCGCGAGGTCATCGCCTTCTGCGACCACTGGAAGCACGTATCGGGAGCCGACCCGGCGATGCTGATCATGGACCAGAAAGTCACCACCCAGCCCATCCTCGGCGAACTCGACGCCCGCGGCGTCAAGTTCGCCACCTTGCGGATGCGCTCGCCCAGCCTCCTCAAACGCATCAGCAGCCTGGCCGCAAGCGACTACAAGACCGTCACCCTGAACCGGCCCGGACCCCACAACCGGCCCCGCGTGCACGAGGACGCAGCCGTGAAACTCACCAGCTATCCCGGAACGGTCCGCCAGCTCATCGTCACCGGCCTGGGCCGCGACGCGCCCACCGTCATCATCACCAACGACACCCAGATCAAGACCAAAGCGCTGATCGGGCACTACGCCCGCAGGATGACCATCGAGCAGCGGCTCGCCGAGATCATCCAGGCGTTCTGCGCCGACGCCCTCTCCAGCGCCGTCAACCTCAACGTCGACCTCGACGTCGTGCTATGCGTTCTGGCCCAGGCCCTCACCGCCGCCTTCCGGCTCCGCCTGCCCGGCAACTACGCCCACGCCACCCCCGACACCCTCCAGCGCCGCTTCCTGGACACCCCCGGCGAAATCATCAGCGACAGCACCGGGATCACCGTCAAGATCAACCGCCGCGCCTACTCACCCGTCCTCCGCCACGCCACCCTGCCCGGTGACACCACCGTCCCCTGGTGGGGCGGACGCCAGCTCCACTTCGAATTCGCCTGACCCAAGGGCCGAAGTACCGGTGCGGAAACCCGCGTTAGCGGGATTCCTCGCCGGGTACAGCGGTCTGACCCGTCAGTCCTATGAGCTGGACTTGCGGCAGTTCGCCGGCTGGTGCCAGCTGCATCAGCTCCGGCTATTCCAGGCTCGCCGCGCGGATATCGAGTGCTTCGCCCGCGACTTGGAGGCCCGCGGCCGGGCCCGGGCGACCATCACCCGCCGACTATGTACCGTGACCGGGTTCTACCGCTATGCAGTCGAGGAAGAACTGCTTGATCATTCCCCGGCCGCCCACGTCCGCCGGCCCCGCCTGGATTACGAGTCCCACGCCACCGGCCTTGACCGCAACGAGCTCGGCGCGCTCCTGGTCGCCGCCGGGCTCGGACCATCGGCTGAGCATGCGCTGATCTCGTTGCTGGCGCTCAACGGGCTGCGCGTGTCACAGGCTACTGGCGCGGATATCGAGGCGCTTGGCGTCGAGCGCGGGCACCGGACGCTGGTGATCACCCGCAAGGGCGGCAAAGTCGTTACCATCCCGCTCGCCCCGCGTACGGCCCAGGCGATCGACTTGGCCATCGGCGAACGCTGCCAAGGCCCCATCTTTCTCACCCTGGACGGACGCCGGCTGGACCGGCATGGCGCCGGGCGGATCGTCCGCCGGGTAGCCCGCCGCGCTGGGATCACCAAGCCGGTCGGGCCGCATACTCTGCGACACGCCTTCATCACCGCGGCGCAAATGGGAAGAATTGCATCTGATGCATCATTCGGCGGATCGCGTGAACGCGCGCTGCCTGCGGCGCAGCGCGCGGCCCTGAGGCCCGCTTGGCGTGCTGGAGCGGCGGGCGGCGCCGTGACCTGCGATGTCAGCAGCTGGTTGCATCAGACGCCAGGATGCGCCATCTGATCCGGTTGTGCTCGGTGACTGCATGTTGCGGTCAGGCGGGCTTTGATGCATCCGGGCTGGCTCTGCTGCATCGGGTGCATCATCGGGCAGTCGCGGTGAGCGGCGTGATCGGGGTGCTGTCGTGCCAGGGGCGGGCGCGGCTGGCCGGCTTGTGATCGCGACACGCGCCTTGACCTGGCGGTGGGTCATTCTTGTTGCGCTGGCTGCCAGGATGTGGCGCCTGATCCGTTTGCGCCGGGTGGTCCGCCTGGTGCCGTCTGGTGCTGCGGTGGGGGTTGCTCGTGTCCGGGACGCGGAAGGCTGCGGGGTCGGCTGCTTTAGTGCTGGTGGATGGCGCGGTGCCGCTGCGGCCCGAGCCCGCGCTGTTCGAGGCGATGCTGGAGGGCTGGCGCCGTCAGCAGGGGGCGCGGCGGCTGAGCGGGCCGCTGGTCGAGGGCCGGGTCCGGCTGGTGCGCCGGTTCGCCGCGTTCACCGGCGCCTGGCCGTGGCAGTGGACGCCCGCGCAGGTAGAACAGTGGATCGCGTCGGGCGGGTGGGCGCACTCGACGGTCCGCTCGTATGAGGGCGCGCTGGCGGTCTTCCTGGGGTACGTGTGCGACCCGCGGTACGGCTGGATCGCGGAGTGCGAGCAGCAGGTCGGCGCCCGGCCGGTCCAGGTGTGCCACGAGGGAAACACCGCCGTGCACGCGGCCGAGTACGAGGGCCGGCCGGAGCGGCGCCCGCTGACCCGGGCCGAGCTGCAGGCGTTCCTGGACGCCGCCGACGATCATGTCGAGCGGGCGTCGGCGTCGCCGCGCAAGGGCTGGCTGGCCGCGTTCCGTGACGCGACGGTGTTCAAGGTGATCTACGGGTGGGGGCTGCGCCGCCGGGAGACGGCGATGCTCGACGTGGCTGACTTCGCGGTCAACCCGGCGGCCCCGGAGTTCGGCGGGCTGGGCATGTGCCACGTGCGGTACGGCAAGGCGCTGCGGGGCAGCCCGCCGCGGCGGCGGGCGGTGGCCACCGTGATGCCGTGGACGGCGGAGGCGGTGGCGCAGTACATCGAGCCAGGTGCGGCCGCTGTTATGAGGCGGGCGGCCATCCGGCGTTGTGGCTGACCGAGCGGGGCGGGCGGATCTCGCCCCGGCAGATCGATGACCGGTTCGCGGCCTGGCGGTCGGCGGCCGGGCTGCCAGCCGAGCTGTCGGTCCACTGCCTGCGCCATTCGTACGTCTCGCACCTGATCGAAGACGGCGCGGACCCGCTGTTCGTGCAGCTTCTCTTGAGCCCGCAGATGGGTGTCCATGACGTGCAGCACGAGCCTTTGAGCCGGTGCGGATCTTCGTGGTGGAGGTGGTTATCTACCGCCGTCCATCACGCAGATTCCCCGGAGGTTCGATGCTTGTTCAGCGGGTGCTGATGCCCGTCTCGTCGCTTGAGTCCTGGACGGTACTGGGCGACGACGATGTCCCGGTCGAGCCGGTCGAGCGTTACCTGGCTTATCTGACCGATATCGAGCGGTCCCCGAACACGGTCAAGGCCTATGCCCACGATCTGAAGGACTGGTTGGTGTTCCTCGATCAGCGGGGCCTGGACTGGCGGGAGGTCCGGCTGGAGGACCTCGGCGAGTTCGTCGCCTGGCTACGGCTGCCGCCATCGGGCCGGGACGGCCGGGTCGCGCTGCTGCCCTCAGCCGATCACCACTGCGCGGACGATCACGGTCAACCGGAAGCTTTCGGCGGTCAGCGGGCTTCTATGTGCTTCCATGCCCGGCACGGCGTCGACCTGGGCGACCTGGTCACCGAGCTCCAGCCTGTCCGCCGGCAACGCCCGGGATGGAAACCGTTCCTCTACCATCTCAGCGGGGGCGAGCCCGGACGGCGCCGCACGATCAAGCTGAAGACACCGCGGCAGCACCCGCAAGCTGGTGACGGCCGTCCAGGTCCAGGCGATCCTGGACGCCTGTGACCGGCTGCGTGACCGCTTCCTGCTGTCGGCTTGTTGTGGGACAGCGGCGTCAGGATTGGCGAGGCGCTGGGGCTCCGTCACGAAGATCTGGCGGCCGCCGAGCAGGAGCTGACCGTGGCTCCGCCGGGTCAACGACAACCGGGCCCGGGCCAAGTCGCCGATCATCGCGGACGATCCCGGTCAGCGCTGAGCTGATCCGGCTGTATGCCGACTACCTGCATGGCGAGTACGGCGACCTCGATTCGGATTACGTGTTCGTGGCTTTGTGGGCAGGGCAGCACGGCCGCCCGCTGACCTATGCGGCCGTCTATGACCTGGTGCTGCGGCTGCGCCGCCGGACCGGGATCGACTTCGACCCGCACTGGTATCGCCACGCCTACGCCACCAGGCTGTTGCGCGGCGGCGCGTCGATCGAAGTCGTTTCCTCCCTGCTCGGACACTCCTCGATCGCGACCACGATGGACGTGTATGGCCACCTCACCGCCGAAGACGCCCGCCGTGCTCTTGAGGCCGCCGGCTTCCTGACCGGCCGGGAGGTGCGGTGGTGACCGGCCGTCCCGCTCCGGGCCCGGCGGCCGATGGCAGCGGGCTGCTGGCCAGGCTGATGGCCGTGGTCCGGCCGGAGTTCCGGGTCGACATCCTGGTCCCCGGGCCGGGGCGCTGATTTTCAGCGCCGTGCCCTGCCGGGTGGCAGGGTGCCTGCGGATGCCACGGACCCGGGGGCTTTGCCGGGGCCATTACTACCGGTGGAAGCAGGACGGATGCCCGGACATGGAGGCCTTCGCGGCATCGGCGTGCCGCGATCTTCTCGGCCGCAAGGAGCTGACCGAATGCGTGGTCGCCAGGATGCCGCTTCGGCGGTGCCCGGCGGGGCCTTTGCGTCCGTCACCACGGCTTCTGGGAACGCGCCGGGAAGCCGGACCGCCCGGCCTGGCTGGCATCCCTGCCCGCCATCGCCGATGAGGAGCACGCGGTCTGCTCGCTGTCGTTCTGCACCCTGTGGAGCGCAGGGGCACTCGCCGTTCTGCGTCAATCACAAGTCCCGCTGGGAGTCCGCGGGCCGCCCCGACATCGACGAGTTCATCGTGATCTGCGAGTCCAAGGGCGATGACCGGTTCGACTTCCGTCCGCTGGCCGGCCGCCGGCAGCTCAAGCTGGAGCTCCAGTACGCCCTGCAATGCCGCCACGATGAGCGGCACGTCAACACCACAAGCGGGACCGTCCGGCGCACCATCACCCTGGCCGCGGTCAGCGACGTCACGTCCCTGCTGGACTGGCCCGCCGCGCGCTGGGCGGCAGTTCTTTGACGAGACCTCGACGCCAGGCACGATCAGAACGGGCAGCTTGCCTTCCTGCGCTACGCGCACGCGCACGTCGAGGACCTGCAGGTCGGGACCGGCTGGGAGGCAGAGTTCCCCCGCGATGTCTGGGAGCTGCGGCGGCTGGGGATCGAGGGCCGCCGCGCCTGCGGTTCGACCGCATCCCCCAGCACTGGCTCCGGGATCTGGCTAAACGGTTCGCCCGCTGGCGGCTGAGCATCGGCCGCAGCCTCAACCAGGCCTTCATCGACCTTCCTGCGCTCACCCGGTTCGCCCGGTTTCCTGGCCAGGCCCGATGGTCACGTCAGGCCGCCTCGCCGACCTCACCAGGCCGCTGCTGGAGCGCTACCTGGCCGACCTCGCGCCGACCCGCGGGCCGTCCGCTCCCGCAGCCGGGACATCGCCTCGCTGAACGCCTTCTTCTACGCCGTCCGCCGGCACGAGTGGGACCGACCCTCCCGGTCAACGCGACGTTCTACCCCGACGACCTCCCCAGGCCCCCCAAGCGCCTGCCTCGCGGGCTGGCCGAGCACGTCATGGCCCAGGTCGAGCAGCCCGCCAACCTCGACCGCTGGCGCAACCCCGAGGAGCGGCTGCTCACCCTGATCCTGATGCGCTGCGGGCTCCGGGTCGGCGACGCCACCAAGATCGGGCTGGACTGCGTCATCCGTGACGCCGACGGGGCCCCCTACCTGCGCTACTACAACAGCAAGATGAAACGCGAAGCGCTCGTCCCCATCGACGAGGAACTCGACCAGCAGATCACAGAGCAGCAGCAGCCGGATCCTGGACCGCTGGCCGGACGGCGGCCCGTGGCTGTTCCCCGCGCCCGCGGATGAACCCCGACGGCCGTCCGGCAGCTGACCACCCACTCCTACCGGGGACAGCTGCACGACTGGCTGCAGCGCTGCGACGTCCGCGACGAGCACGGCCGCCCGTGCACCTGACCCCCCACCAATGGCGCCATACTTTCGCACCAGGCTGATCAACCGCGACGTCCCGCAAGAAGTCGTACAGGTCCTCCTTGACCATTCCTCCGGCGAGATGACGGCCCACTACGCCCGGCTGCACGACACCACCGTCCGCCGCCACTGGGAAAAGGCCCGCAAGGTCAACGCCAGCGGCGAGACCGTCACCGTCTACCCCGGACGGGCCGCTGGCCGAGGCCAGCTGGGCCAAACAGCGTCTCGGCCGCGTCACCCAGGCGCTGCCCAACGGGTACTGCGGGCTCCCGGTGCAGAAGACCTGCCCGCACGCCAACGCCTGCCTGACCTGCCCGATGTTCGTGACCACGCCCGAGTTCCTGCCCCAGCACCGCGAGCACCGCCAGCAGGTGCTGCAGATCATCTCCGCCGCCGAGGCCCGCGGCCAGCTCCGCCTGGTCGAGATGAACCAGCAGGTCCTGGGCAACCTCGACCAGATTATCACCGCTCTGGAGGACGGCCCGGGCCGGGAACAGGAGGCTACAGCCGATGCGAGCTGACAACACCCGCCACATCGTGGCCGCCGCCCGCCACCGCCACGAGTACACCCGCGCCAAGGCGATCCAGGCGCTGCGCGAGCTCGACGCCGCCGGCACCCCGGTGACCTTCGAGGCCGTCGCCCGCGCGGCGGCAGTCTCACGCTCCTGGCTCTACGCCCAGCCCGATCTGCGGGCCGAGATCGAACGACTCCGAGCAGCCTCCCGGCGGCACCGTGCGGACCCGTCCCGACCCGGCAACGAGCCTCCGACGCGTCGCTGCTGCGCCGGCTCGAAGCCGCCAACACGCGCAACCGGCACCTCGCCGAGGAAAACCGCCGGCTGCGCGACCAGCTCGCCCGCGCCCTCGGCGAGCAACGCTCAGCCCGATCCCTCGAACCGGCAAACCCTCCGGCCGTCGTCTCAGCTCGACAACGATCGGCCCGTGCTGAACAGCCCCCCGAGCACAGGCAGGAGCCACGTTGAGAACACTGTCCGCACCGCAGACGCCCAGGTCAGAGAGCGACAAGTTGATCAAGCTAAAGATAATCCAGCAGCAGGCGGGGCACTCGTGGGCGTCCACCACGGCCGTTTACACCACAGTCGGGCAGGATGCCAGGAACCGGATGCTGCGGGCCGCGCTGGCCCGCGCCTTCGAGGGAGAGCGACGGCAAGTGACAGCAGCAAGGATCGGTTACCGGTGGCATCTGCGGCGGCTGATGGCGGAGAAGGACATGTATGCCACGACCCAGCTGGGGCCGCTGCTGGCCGAACGGGGCATCACGCTTGTCCCGGGAGCAGGTCTACCGGCTGGTCACCGGCACCCCGGAGCGGCTGAGCCTGGCCACCTTGGCCGTGCTGTGCGACATCCTCGGCTGCCAGCCCGGTGACCTCATCGAGCTTGTCAGGACGCCCGCCGTCAGCAAGCCCGCCCCGCCCCGGTCCGGCAGCGGCCACGCCCGGTCCGGGCCCGGGTAGCCCCGGCCCGGGACGGCGGTAGTGGCCAGCTGCCCGGCTGGTCATCAGCCCGGCGGCACGCGCGTGGCTGCCCTCGCTGCCGGAGGGACGCGGTAGTCGGAGCTGGTCGGCAGCGGCGGACCGGTCCCTGCCCGCGGGAGGCGGTCGACTGCCGCGGTGGACGCGGCCGCTCCGACCGGCAGGGCAATGTCCTGCTTGGCTGCGGCGCTGGCCGCCGATCCGGGCGCGCTCGCCTCCGGCGCGCCGCCGGTCGCCGGACGGCTAGCCGCTGAGCTGATCACCCGCGGGTCGAGGACCCTGACGCTGCCCGCGTGCGCGCCTGCGGCCGGACCGGCAACCGCTGTTACCGCACGACCGGCGGCGGCGTGTGCCAGCGGTGCACGGCCCGGCAGCTGGCTGCTGCCTGCGCGGTCTGCGGCATGGTCAAGCCCGTCTGCCGGCCGCGGCTCCAGCGGCCAGCCGGTCTGCGAGGTGTGCCGCCGCCGCGGCCCGGCACGCCGCCGGGCCTGCGGGGCATGCGGCCAGACCGCGCCGGTCGCCCTCCGCGGCCGCGGCGGCCGCCGGACATCTGCGTGAACTGCTACCGGCTCCCGGCAGCGGCCTGCAGCGCGTGCGGGCGGATACGTCCCTGCACGTTCGCCGCCACCAGCCAGCCGGTCTGCAAGTCAGTGCGCCCCCGGGCGACCGCGATGCTGCGCCCGCTGCGGCCAGGACCGCCCGCCGACCGCCCGCTGGCCCGAAGGACCGGTCTGCGACCCTGCTATACCGCCGCGCTGCGCCGCCGTGTCCCGTGCGCTTCCTGCGGACAGATACGGCGGCCGGTAGCCCCGCCCGGCCCGGACGCTGACCACCTGCGCCAGCTGCGCCGGGCTGCCCGTCACCAGCGTGTGCGCCGACTGCGGCACCGAGGACAAGATGTTATGAGAAGCACCGCTGCGCCCGGTGCAGCCTGCAGCGGCGCGCCGCTGCGCTGCTATCCGGCGGAACCGGGCAGGTCCCCGGCGAGCTGGCCGCCGTGCTGACGGCGATCTGCTCGGCACGCAACCCGCGCACGGCACTGAACTGGCTGCGAGCCGGGGCTGGCGCCGCCATCCTCGCCGACCTGGGCGGCGGCCAGATCGCCGCCACTCACGAAGCGCTCGATCAGCATCCACGGCCCCGCGCCGCCGGCTACCTGCGGCAGATGCTCGTCGCTGGCGGAGTCCTGCCACCCCGCGATGAAGAACTCGCCCGGGCCGAGCAGTGGCTCGCCGGGCTGCTGGCCTCGATGACCGTCCCGGAACACCGCCGGCTCGTCCGCGCCTTCGCCACCTGGCAGGTCATAATGCGGCTGCGGCGCACCTCCCAGGCCAGGCGGCGTCCGCGGACCTACACCGCCCGCGCCCGGAACATGATCAGCGCAGCCGTACGGTTCCTCAGCTGGCTCGGCGCACGCGGCACCACCCTGCCCGCCTGCCGCCAAGCCGACATCGACGACTGGCTGACTGGCCGGCCCTGGCGCTGCCGACGTCCGCGACTTCCTGGCCTGGGCCGCCCGCCAGGGACACTGCCAGCTGTTCGACATCCCCCGCCCGCCACGGCGCGCAGGAACCGCGATCGGCGACAGCCAGCGCTGGGACCTGGTGACCCGCCTGCTGCACGATGACAGCATCCAGGTCACCGACCGGGTCGCAGGCTGCCTGGTCCTGCTCTTCGGCCAGAACATGACGCGCGTCGCAGCCATGACCACTAGCCAGGTCACCCGCCACGGTGACGACATCTACGTGCAGTTCGGCCAGCACGAGGTCCCTGTCCCCAGCGCTCTGGGCTCGCTGCTGCTCACCCTCATCGCTGACGGCAAGCCGAATACCGGCACCGGCTCACCTGCCGTCAGCCAGTGGCTATTCCCCGGGCTGCTGCCCGGCCAGCCGATCACCCCAGCACGCCTCGCCGGGCGGCTCCGCGCCCTCGGCATCCCCGTTCAGGCAGGACGCCGTGCAGCGCTTACCGGACTCGCCGCCCAGCTGCCCGCCGCCGTGCTCGCCGACACCCTCGGACTACAACCCGCAACCGCCGTCAGATGGATGCACGACGCCGGAGCCGACTGGAACCGCTACGCCGCTGACCTAGCCCGGACCCGTAATCACCAACCAGGGGAATAGCTTCCAGCCTCCCGCTCCGGGCTGGGGTATTCAGCGTGGTCGGAATATTGCTCTCTACCAGTTGCCAAGGCGGCGCCGACCCCGCCCAGGTCCAGGCTCTCCTCGGCCAGGCCTCCATCGAAACCGCCGCCCGCTACTTCCGCCTGGCAACGCCGAAGAAGCCGCCGTCGTCGACCGCGTCTCCGAGTAACCAGCAAGGTCCGCTCACATCGGAATGCTGGATGGCGGTTACCCCGTCCCCGCAAGCCCGCTAACGCCGCTGGCGGTTCGGTTGTTTAGGCAGCCGCGCGGGCCAGCTGAGCCCCGCGCGGCCGGTGAGCGTCGGCGCGGGGCCCGTGCCGGATGTGGTCCTGATCAGGCGGCCTTCCCGGTCACGCTCTGCCGCGTCGCGCGGCCCGGTCGAGGAGCACCGCGGCGGCGGCTGCGAACAGCGCGGTCCCGATCGCGATCAAAGCGATCTGCCAGCCGGGCATGCCGCCGACGACGACGGTGTGGACCGACGGCGCCGGCAGGACCGCGGGCCTGTCTGGGCCAGGTGGCACGGTGACGGCGAGCGCTGCGGGGACGGTGGCGCCGAACGCCGCCAAGGCGCCGGCGAGCGCGGCCAGGACGCCGAACGAACGGCGGATGCGGTGCATGACGATCTCCTTCGATTCCGGTTGTGATCGGTCAGGTGTCAGTGTGTGCAGGCCCGCGGCGCGGCCGCCATTCGACGTTCTGCGTATGCCCAGGCCAGTGGCGCGCGCGTAGGGTGGGGGATATCCAGGGGAAGGGGAGCATTCATGACATCCCCGGTGACGGTCAGCGAACGGGACCTGCGCACCCTGCTGGGGATCGTCAGCGACGACCGCAGCGACCTCCTGGCAACGAGGGGCTGCCGCTGTCCCTGCTGGCCGAGCTGATGGACCAGATCCGCTGCGACGAGCTGTCGTTCTTCGGCATGGACAGCAACCTGCGGACGTGTTGGTCCTGGCAGGACCTGCCAGCCGATTGCGACGACGGTGAGGCCTATGACGAGGCGCACTGGGAACACTTCTGGGACTTCGACCCCTGCGCCTACCCAGCCCGCAGCGGCGACCTGCGCAGCGTGACGAAGATCTCCGACTTCTACTCATCCCGGCAACTTCACCGCACCGGCATGTACAGCGACTATTCCCGCCCGCTGGGGCTCGAGCACCATCTCAGGCTGTGCCTCCCAGCCTGCCCCGGCCCGGCCGTCGGACCCGGGCGAACGGTGGAGCTGATCTTTTTCCGCGGGCCCGGGCCAGATTTCTCCGAGCGCGACCGCACGCTGCTGGCGCTGCTGCGCCCCCACCTGCACCAGGCCTACCTCGACGCCGAACGCCGCCGCCGCGGAACCCCCCCGCTCACCCGCCGGCACTGGGAACTGCTGCACCTGGTCGCCGCAGGGCATACCAACGCCCAGATCGCCCGCCGGCTAGGCGTGTCGGCGGGAACCGTGCGCAAACCTTGGAGAACATCTACAGCAGGCTGCAGGTATCCAGCCGCACCGCCGCGGTCACCCGCGCGTTCCCCGACCGAGCAGCCGGGTAGCGGCCGCCGGGAGAGCGCACTCGGGACGGATGCTGGCTGGCCAGGCCGCGGACGCTACCGGGTGTGACTATAGCCAGCCTCGCCGTTCGACGCCGACGACTGGGGTGGCCCACTCACCAGCCCATTGCCCCTTTCGGGCTTACTTGGTCTGTCCCCGGTGATCAGCGCGGATAGCAAACACGATGATCAGTTAGCCTAGACAGAATTGGGGACCGACGGGATAACCGAGCAACTCGTAGCCGAGCGTCGCGGCGAACGCCACGATCAGCACCGCGACCGGCCACCGGCGGCGGGCGACCAGCGCAGCCGGGCGCCACGGCCAGCAGCAGGTACCCGAACACGTCCAGCGGCCTGGCGCTCGCCTGGTGCCGCGCCGCCAGCGCCGTGCCCCCGACCTGGCCCATCGCGGCCAGCACCGCTTGGACGACGTCCCCGCGCCCGCCGGCGGCTCGCCGGCGCAGCGCCGAAGCCGCGCGCACGGTCAACGTTGGGGTTCCGGCCTCGGCCGCCGCGGTCAGGCCCCACAGCGCCGGACGTGATCCGGCCCGCCGGTGTAACCCCGTCTACAGCGCCCGCGGTACCGCGGCTACCCCCCGCGGGGTACGGCAAGAGCCTGCGCCTGGCCGACGCCGCGGCTGCCCCCGGACGGCACCATGAAGCAATCCGTCAAGAAGAGGGGATAGAGATGACGTTCTCCGCTGTCATAACCCGCCCGGGGAGTCCCGGCCGGCCCCGCCCAGACTGGGCGCCGGCCTGAGCTCCAGGGACGCACAGGCACAGACCCTGGACGCGCCCAGGCTCCGCTACAGCCTGCTGGCCCGGGCCCTGTTCAAGGCGATGGATCTCGCCTACGGCCGGACCAGGGGACGATGAGTGAAATTCACCATGCTGGAGTTCATCGCCCGCGTGCCCTACCAGACGTGGGAGGGCGCGCCATGGCTGAGCGCTGGCCCTTACCGCGGCCGGTCCGCGCTGGCCCGGGGGGTGTTCGCGCGCATCGTCGAGTCCCGCGCCGATCAGGACAACGAGCAATGGCACCTGCTGATCCTGCAGGATCTTCGTGCAGCGCCGCGGGCTCAGGCGAGTCGTTCCTGCTGCGCCAGACTTGGCAGCCCTGGCTGATCGCGTTCTTCTACTACCACGGTGTCCTGGCTGCTCTTCGTGATACCGCCCGGAAGTGGGCTACCGGCTCAACGCCGGATTTCGAGGACCACGCCGAGCACGAGTACATGGCCCTACGTCGCCGAGCACCCCGAGCTGGGAGCCCAGCCCGACCCCGGCACCTTACGCCGCCCAGCTACGGCCAGCACGGGAGCCTGGCCGACCTGTTCCGCCAAATCGGCCACGACGGCGCGCCCCCACAAGCTGGACAGCCTCACCAACATGCGCGCCCCGCGTCCCTACCAGGCCCCTCCAGCCCCGTAAACCCGCCCGCCCCGGGGACTCTCGACCTCCTGATCCCGCCCGCCGTCCTCGCTGCCCGCGAGCACCACCGGCACGAACCATCCGCACCATCCTCACCTCAGGTCCCTCGCGCCCCAGCCGGGCAACGTATGGATGTGGCAACCTGCACATTCTTTCGATAACGTGGCCACGTCGTCGCATACCGTCGGCCCCGGCCCCGGCCCCCGCCACCCGCGAGGGCCGAGGGCGGCGGTGGCCAGCCCGTGCGGTGTGATCCACCGCCCTAGGCGTCCCCGCGCCGCATCCGGACCGCGGCCAGGCCCAGCAGGACGGCGGCGTACCCGCAGAACACGCCGAACCCGGTCCACGGCGGCGGCGACGTCACCGGATCGGGCCGGACCATGGTCACGGCCAGGCCAGCTACCCCGGGCAGATACTTGCCGACTCATCGGACAGCCTTCCCGGCCGGAGAATAGGCCACGATCTGGACCGCGAACAGCAGGCCGAACAGCGCCGCGATCCCGCCCGCCGTGCTACGCAGCAGGGCGCCCAGGGCCAGGCCGAGCAGCCCGGCCACGGCCAGGTACAGCGCGCTGTTCCGATCACCGCGCGGGCCACCCCGGGCTCGCCCAGCGACACCGACAGGTGCTGGCGGCCCAGGATCGACTGCCCGGCCAGGAACACCGCGAGCCCCGCCGGCAGGCTGTGGCTGGGTCATGGGCTGTTGCCTTCCTCATCGTCTGATCGTGGCCGGGCAGCGGCCAGGTCGAGGCGGCGGTTCAGGTTGAGCTGTATGTCCCCGTAAGGCGACATGTTGGTGTGGAAGAGCGGGGTGATGCCGCGCCGGTCGGCGTCGCCGAGCACATCGGACCATTCGGGTCCGGCGAGAACGTCTTGCAGCATCAGCGTGTTGATGAAGCCGAGAGAGCTCTGCAGGATATGCAGGCACAGGATGGACAGTTCCTGTTCCTCGCGCCGGTTGGAAGACAACTCCCCGGCCTTGCCGAAGAAAATATAGTCGTTGACGCCGTTGTAGTTCTCCACGACATTCAGCCCGGCGTTGATCTCCCGCTGGAGTTCCCTGTCACGCAGGTAACGGGCCAGGAAGATCGTCCTCTGTGCCCGGCCGGTCTCCAGCATCGCGGCGTAGGCGGGATGGATGACGTTCCTGGTGAAGCGCCGCAGGATCGCCTCGGTGGAGGCGGTGCCGAGCCGGATCGCGGTGGCGTACTTGACCATCGGGTCCCGCGTGTTGGGCGATGAGGTCCCACCGCAGCGGCCGGGCCATGGCGGGCCGCAGCAGGCCGGATAGGCGTCCAGACTCCCGGCGCCGGGAGCGAACAGTTTCATCGTGTTGATCTGCTTGAACCGGGCGAGCAGGTCGAAGTCCAGGTGCGTTCGTCCTAAACGGCACTCCTACTTGGCACTTCCTGGCACGAGCCTTACCGGTACGCCGGGCCGCCGGGTCGTCGAGGGTGGTGGCGCTGAGCGCCTTCTCCAGGGCCCCGGCGATGAGCATCGCCGGGTAGACCATCAGCGGCAGCTCGGCGCGGCCTGAGCGGGAGTCGGCGGCCATGACCATCAGCTGGGTCGACAGCCGCTGCGCCTGGACGCGGACCAGGGTAGCTATAGGAGTCCTGGGCCGTCTACTCGGACGGTCAGCGTTACCGGTCGGAAGCAGGTCCAGTACCGACCCCGTTCATGGGTTGAGCATGAAGGAGGTGCCGGACTCGGTGACAGTGGTGGGGCGCAGCGGCCGCCACCCTTCGATGAGCTTGGCCAGTTCGGCATCGATGTCGACGGTGATGGAGCCGACGAAGCCCGATGGGCTCGCGGCTGGGCCGGGGAGATGAGCGTGAGCAGCAGTCTCGTCGGGACCAGTCGCGGCCCTGGGCGCGCGTGTGCTCGACCGACGCCCAGGCCGTAGATACTCGGTCGTCCACGCAGGTCACCGCGTTCGCGCGCGACGGTCAGACACCAGGCCTGCTCGGTCTGGTCTTGGAGGTGGGGGCGGACGGATGGCGCCCTCGCTGGGCGTAGTGCAGGTCGCGCCGCAGCGCGTGGAGTGCTCTCGCCCTTGTTGAGCTGCCGGGCGATCTTCCTGACGGTAGACCGGGCCTGGACAGGTACCGGGCGGCGTGCACCGTCCGCCGCAGCCGGCCCCGTATTCCTTGAGCGCGGCGCGCGAGGGTGTTCTGCCGGTGAGCGCGGCGACGAGCTTCGCCGACGATCAGCGACGCGGTCGCCGTCCCCGAACTTCAGCGACGCCGCCCATGCGCAGCAGCTCGGCCCAGCACTCGATGACCAGCCGGGTCCTCGATCCGCCGGTCGGCCAGCAGCGGCCCCGCCGTGCGGGTAGGTCTGGCGCGCCTCGCCGCGGCCGGGCTGAGTCGCCCCGCACCAGGGTGATCTTGCCGAGATCGCGGATCCGCGGAGTGAGGGATTTGCCGGACCAGGTTGAACAGCCCGAAGTT
>CAVUNW010000048.1:0-11167 GCA_963742865.1 uncultured Actinomycetes bacterium | reverse complement strand
TCGGAGCCGCAGCGTCCGGCGAACGGCTCATAACCGCGACCCGGGCACCCGCCGTGGCGAACCCCTCCGCGATGCCGAGGTTGATCCCGCTGGTGCCGGATCATGCCTGTCGGTTCCGCCGATCTGAGCGCATGATGCAAATGGGGCTGTATCGAAACGATGCCCCGCTGGAGGGTGTGATGGTGAATCTAAATTTCCTGCTGGCACGAGCGGTGGCCGATCACGGCGGGCGCGCAGCGGTGCGCCAGGACGACCTAGTGCTGACCTACTCGCAGCTGCGCGACGCCGCTGGCCGCGCGGCGTCCCTGCTTGCGTTGGCCGGGGTAGGACTGGGTGACCCGTTAGCTGTCATGCTACCGAACGTGCCAGCGTTTCCGATCGCCTTCTATGGAGCGCTCGGCGCCGGGGCCGTCGTCGTGCCGATGAACCCGCTGCTGAAGAACCGCGAGGTCACCTACTTCCTGGGAGAATTCCGGGCCAAAGTCCTGTTCGCCTGGCATGAGGCGGCGGTGGAGGCAGGCAAGGGCGCCGCCGGGACAGGCGTGCAGGTGTTCGAGGTCGACCAGCCCGACATGGGCTGCGCTGCTCGCCGGGCGCCCCCCGGCGCCCCCGGCGGCGGGATCCGGCCGGCGGCGACGACGCGGTGATCCTCTACACCTCGGGAACCACCGGCAGGCCCAAGGGCGCCGAGCTCACGCATTCGGGCCTGAGCCGCAACGCCGAGCTGACCGCCGCCACCCTGCTGAACGCCGACCCCGGCGATGTGACCATGGGCTGCCTGCCGCTGTTCCACGTCTTCGGCCTGACCTGCGGCCTGAACGCGACCATCGTCGGCGGCGGCACGCTGACCCTGCTGCCCAGGTTCGACGCCGGAAAGGCGCTGGAGATCATCGGGCGCGACCGGGTGACGATCTTCGAAGGGCGTGCCGACCATGTACGCCGCGATGCTGCATCACCGGGACCACGCCAGCGCCGACACCTCGTCCCTGCGGACCTGCATCTCCGGCGGCGCCGCGATGCCCGTGGAGATCCTGCGCGGATTCGAGCAGACCTTCGGGTGCATGATCCTGGAAGGCTACGGACTGTCGGAGACCTCCCCGGTCGCGTCCTTCAACCACCCGGACCGGGTGCGCAAGCCTGGGTCGATCGGCACGCCGGTCGAGGGGATCGAGATGCGCGTCCTGGACCTAAACGGCCACGAACTACCGGTCGGCGAGGTAGGTGAGATCGCCATCCGGGGGCACAACGTGATGAAGGGGTACTGGGGCAAGCCCGAGGCCACCGCCGAGGCGATCCCAGATGGCTGGTTCCGTACCGGTGACCTGGCCAAGGTGGACGAGGATGGTTATTTCTTCATCGTGGGCCGCCAGAAGGACCTGATCATCCGCGGTGCGGCTACAACGTCTACCCGCGCGAGATCGAAGAAGCCCTGCACGAGCATCAGGCTGTCGCCGAGGTCGCCGTCATCGGTATCCCGCACGTCGAGCTGGGCGAGGAAGTCGGCGCCGCGGTCAGACTCAAGCCGGGTGCGACCGCCACATCGGCGGAACTGCGTGCGTTCGCCCGGGAACGGGTGGCGGCCTATAAGTACCCCCGGCACGTCTGGTTCGTCCGCGAGCTGCCCAAGGGTCCCACCGGCAAGGTCCTCCACCGCGAAGTCCGGCCCCCACAAGACCTCCTCCCGTGACAGACCCGACCCCGTAGCCACCCCATTATCCCCGCAACCCTTGACCCCCAGTCTGCTACGTGATCAGTCTTCGCCGTGGTCCGGACCTCCCGCGACAAGGTCCTGGAACCAGGTCATGAAGCGGGTCACCGGCCGTCCGTAGCGTTCCTCCCTGGCGAGCGCCTTGGCCAGCTTCGGGGAGCCTTCGGGATATCGCGAACGCGCCCACGGAGACCCAGGCCGGGCTAGCCGGATGGCACCGATCACCGCAAATAGGCTGATGTAAATGCCGAGGATGCCAGACCAGGTCTTTCCCTTCAGCAGGCAGATGACCGTGAAGGACAGGTTAAGGGCCAGGACGAGAGCGATTCCCAGCAAAGTTTCCAGGCGCGTTTCCCGTCCTGAAGATGGGGTGATGCCCAGCGGGAGCCAGCCGAGCAGGGCAAGGCCGCACAGGGCCACGGCGATGAAGACGACCTCCACCGACAGCCGTCCCTGCTCGCTCCAATACACATCCTTCAGGAACAGGACGAGGGCGAATTCGTCCAGCACCAGCGCCATGCCGATGCCCAGCAGCGCAGCGGCGCCAGCTGCCCAGCCCGAGCGGGTTTCCTGTACCACGAGGCCACCAACCCCGCCTACACACATGAAAATCAAGCCAAAGACGGCATGGTGGACGTGCACCCCGCCCGGCGTGATGTTTCCCGGCCACCATCTCACCTGCGCGCGGATCATCCGGACGCTGAACCGGATAAAAAGGAACGTTGCGATGAAAGAGGCAAAGAAGCAGAACAGCCGCAACTTCCCGGCGGCCACGACTGACTGCTGAAACCACATACTCATCGATCTTGGGTGCCCGGGTCTTTCCGGTGCGGATCCTTTAGGATTCTCAGCCGAGAGGACGGGATAAATTGCCAGGGAAGTATAAGGCGTTACGCCGGAGTTCCGCGAGGAGGCGGCGCGGATGGTGATGAAAATCCCACGGCCCATCGCGGATGTTGCCCGGGATATTAATGTGAGTGAGACCAGCCTGGGGAACTGGGTGCGGGATTACCGGAAAAAGCATGCGGAAGATGAGCCGCCGCTGGAACTGTCCGAGCGTGCCCGGCTGCGCGAGCTGGAGCGGGAAGTCCGCGAGCTGCGCATGAAAGCGGATTTTCTCTCAAAAGCAGCAGCGTACTTCGCAGCGGAGCATCGGTGAGCGAGATGTATGCGTTCATCGACGCGGGATACGCCACCGTCGCCGCGGATACGGCCGCTGCTCCCACGCTCACCCGCATGTGCCAATGGCTCGGGGTATCGAAGTCGGGGTTCTATCAATGGAGGTCACGGCCGCAAAGCGCTACCGTGCGGCGGCGGGGACTGCTGAAAATTAAGATCAGGGCACTTTTTACGGTAAACGATTCCGCTTATGGGTACCGGCGGATGCACGCGGCGCTGGCCCGCGGCGGCGAGCGGTGCGGCCCGGAGCTGGTTCGTGCCCTGATGCGCGAGCTGGGCCTGGTGCCCTGCCAGCCGCGGCCGTGGCGGCCGTCCACCACCCGCCAGGGCGCGGCCAGCCAATCCGGACCTGGTCAACCGTGACTTCACCGCTGCGGCTCCGGGGGAAAAAATGGTCAGGGGATTGGTTACATCCCGACATGGCAGGGCTGGGTTTACCTCGCGACGGTGATCGACTGCGCCACCCGTAAAATAGTCGGCTGGGCAATGGATGACAATTACCAGACACCGCTGATCACGGCGGCGATCGAGATGGCCGCGCGTAATCTGAATATCCCGCCTGGCGCCATTTTCCACAGTGATCGCGGCAGTAATTACACGTCCGCGGAGTTCGCCACCGTCCTGAAAGGCCTCGGGATACGGCAATCGGCAGGGCGCACCGGTATCTGCTACGACAATGCGCTGGCCGAGTCGGTGAATGCGGCCGTCAAGGTCGAACTGGTGAACCGGACCGAATACCCGACACGGAAGAAGGCAAAGAACGCTATTGCGCGGTACATCGAGCTTCGGTACAATCCAACACGTCTTCACTCGGGACTCGGGTACCGGACTCCGCAAGAGGTCCTCGACGAGTATCTGAATCAGCAGGCAGCGGCATAAATAACACCAATTCACCTGTCCGGAAAACGCGGGGCAGCCATCCCGGCCCCATCCGCAGTCGCTGGTCAGGGCGGGCAGGGGTGAGTTCCCGCCGGCGGAAGGACTGCGGCCCCGCATCATCATCTCCCGGGCCGGGGTGTACGACGGCCGGACCTCGCGGGTCTGGGCGCACGGCCCGATTCTCCAGGCCAGGGCGCGCCGGCCGTCCCCTCACCCAACCTCGGTCCCACCAGGGTCTCGGGCTTATAGGGAGACAGGATGATCGTGGCGTCCGAAAGAAGGCGCAGTACCCGGCTCTCCCGGCCATAGCCCAGCGGGTAAAACAAGAACTCGTCGAGCGGGAACCATAGCCCGATCCAGGCCAGTACCCAGCCGACGTGGTTGGTGATGACATTGGCGGCACCTCCGGCGGGCCGCATACCGGTCGCCAGGACCGTCAGCACCAGCCCCAGAGCAGTCACGGGGACACCGATCCGCAGCGCACTGATGCCGCCGAGCCGGAGGGCCCGGCTCTCCCAGCGGTTGTACCGGAGCCGGTGCTTGCAATACCGCCGCAACGTCCGGGCCAGCCGCTCGTCCAGCCCATTGCTGATTTCCTCAGCCGGCAGCTGGATGTTCAGCTGGACCGGGCGCCTGGACAAGCTGCCGCGCAGCGCGCTCAAGCAGAAGTCGACTCCGGTGAGAAAGTTGCGGTACTCCGAGAACACGTCAGTCTGAGGCATCTCGAACATGTCGTTGGGCCGCATCAGCCGCAGCTCAATGATCCGGCATTTGTGCCCAGCCGGTGAGCGGCGGGAGGACTTCCTCATGGTGGTCTAGCCTAGGTGGCCAGCGTCGATAAAGCGGGCGGCACTTTGTGTAATCGACCGTATGCGGACAGACTCGGGCGGGAGCCGATGGAGGTCACCCGGCTAGCGGCACTTCCGGATGCGGCACCGGTCTGCGAAGATGGTCGCCGCGGCTGAGGGGAGCCGCACGGGGGGCTGATGCGTGATGATGCGCCTTCGCCGGAAGCGGCTGACCGTGGCGTGCGCGGCAGCGTGCGGCTGTCTGGGGATCGCGCTCCTGGGTGTCTTGCTCGCCAGTGCCTCTCCGTCCGGCGTGACCGTTGCCCGCAGTAGCGGTGCGGCGCTGTCGTCCGCCCTTCAGCGTGCTGGCCTGCGCCCCGGCACTCAGTTCACGCCGGTCACCGCATCAACGTTGACCGTCCCTGAGCCGGTGGCGGGCAGTGATGGACGAACCCACCTGGCCTACGAACTGCTGCTGCTGAACGTGACCGCCATGCCGGTGCGGATCAGCCAGGTTGAGGTCCAGGATGCCACCACCCACCAGGCGCTGCTCAATCTCACGGGCGCCGCCCTGACCGCCGCCTTCACTCCCGTTGGCGGGCCGGCCGGGACGAGTCCACCGACGACCCGGCCGCCGGCTCGCCGCCGGCGACGATCCCGTCGTCAGCGACCTGGGTTGTCTGGCTGGACGTGTCGCTTCCGGCGGGCCAAGCGGTGCCTCGCCATCTTGAGCACCGGGTAACCGGCGCGATCATCCTGCCGGGCGGGGCTTCGCCGGTGCCCTTCGACGACGTGATTAAGCCCGTGGGCACCAGCCAGCGCGCCGCGACGGTGCTCACCGCGCCGGTCAAGGGCGGCACCTGGTATATGAGCGAGGGCTGCTGCAGTGACAACACGCACCACCGGCGCGGGCTGGGCCCGGTCAACGGCCAGTTGTCGGTGCCGCAGCGCTTTGCCATCGACTTCTATATGGTGGACAACCGGATGCGGACGTGGGCCGGTGATCCGTCCAAGATCACCAGCTACTTCTCCTACCGCCAGCCCGTCATCGCGGCGGCGCCCGGAACCGTCGTCGACAGCCAGGACGGGCTCCCGAACAGCAGCACGCTGCCGAACCCGCCCAAGCCGCCCCCCATTGACCAGACCGTCGGCAACCATGTCACCGTCCGGATCGGCGCTGGCCTGTATGTCCTGTACGCGCACCTCGATCCCGGTTCGGTCCAGGTGCACATCGGCGAGAACGTGAGCAGGGGCCAACTGCTCGGCCTGATCGGGACGAGCGGGAACTCCACGACGCCGCACCTGCACTTCCAGATCATGACGACGCCGGAGTTTTTCCCCACCGACAGCGTGCCCTATGTCTTCGGTCAGTTCCGGCTGCTCGGCCGGGTGCCCGACCGGATCTGGGATGACAACCTCGGGCTGCAGCCCACGGGCACGCTTCCGTTCGTCCCGGCTCAGCCGCCCGGTCTCCACTACGGCCAGTTGCCCCTCGACCGAACCGTTGTCCGTTTCCCGCAGCCTGGATCCGTTTGATGGTCGCGAACCAGGCCGGTATCGGGACCGTCGTCACTGAAGCACAGCACGTACAGGGTTCCGTCGCCCCGGTGGAAAGCCAGGGATTCCAGGTTCAACGGCTGGATGGTCATCCGACGCGACCTGCCTTTCTTCCTACTGCCGCCCAGATGTGTCCCCGGCGCCCGTTCAGTGGAGCGAACATGGGTGCGCGCCAGGTGCGGGCCTCGGTCACACCGGGATGAACGAGCTCCAGGCCATCGAGGAAACTGGTCACGTCGTCACGGTTGTGGTGGAACAGTCGCCCGGCGCTGTATTGACGGGAGAACTGCGGTCCGGCCTCGCCTTCTAGCTGGCCGACCGAGCAGACGAGGTAGCTGCCGTACGGTATGGCGTCGATAAACCGGGCGGTGATTCGCCGTGCTGCCTCGGTGTCGTAGAAGTGCAGGGCCATGGTCAGCACCAGGCACAGCGGCTGGTAGAAGTTCACCATCTGCCGGACGCGCCAGTCGTAGAGGATCTCGTCCGGATAGTCGAGGTCACCGGCAACCGTATCGACGCCTTCGGCTGTGGCCAGGACATTCTGGGCGTGAGTGAGGACCTGCTCATCGTTGTCCACATACACCACCGCCGCGCCCGGCCGGACTGCTTGGGCGGTCTGGTGCGTGTTCGGCGGAGTGGGCAGCCCGCAGCCGACATCAATGAATTGCCGGATATTCGCACCGGCGACGTAGGTCACCGCACGGGCCTGGAACTGTCGGCTTTCCCGGGCCAGCTCGGCGGTCCGTGGGAAGACGCTCAGCAGCTTGGCCGCCTGCTCGCGGTCCACCGCGAAGTTGTCCTTGCCGCCGAGCAGGAAATCCCAGACCCGCGCGATGCTCGGCTCGCTAGCGGTGAATGGCTTGACCGGCACCTGCAGCCTGGCGCGTAGCCGCCCCGCTGTTTCGGCCTGGGCAAAGCGCGGCTGCACCGTCTGTTCCTTGGCCTCCGCGATGTAGAACAGCTTGTCCCAGATGGTCCGCATGCTGATCTGATAGTGCGGAAAGCCAAGCTGGAGGACATCGAGCGGGGAGCGGACCGGGAGTGGATTGCCGTTCATGCGACGACGCTACGTGCGAATGCCGGCACCCTCTAGCACCATGCACGTACTCGCATAATTTGCTTCGCCTGAAGGTGTCCGCGATCTCACCGAAGAAGCGTCGCGCGGCATCGTCCCACAGTGTGTGCTTCCCGAAGAAGTCGAAGAGAGCACGGTAGTGGGCGATGTCTTTCGGATCGCGCAGAACGAGATGGCCGGTAAACAGCTCAATGGTGACCAGCCGTTCGTCATAGGTAACGAACGTGTGGTAGGCGCCATCACTGATGCGCGCATTGAGTGGCAATATACCGAGGCGTATATTCGACAGCCAGGACAAGGATATGAGTCGGTCGATTTGCAGCGCCATTACGGGCGGCTCGCAGAGCTGCCAGCGCACCGCGGATTCAGTCAGCAGGAACTCGAAACGCTTCGAGGTGTCGTGCAGAGCGGCCTGGCGCTGGAGTTTGAGGGCAATGGCCATGCTCGGATTGGCCGATGCCGGTTCAACCGGCGTATGTATCGCGGCGCGCATGTACTCGGGTATCTGAAGCAGGCCAGTGATGAGCGTCGGCAGGAAGTGGCGTATCTCGACTGGATCTAGTCGCACTGGTGCAGCGTCACGTACTCCTCGAAGGCAACGGCGCGCTTCAAAGCGAGCCGCTTCCGTGCCACGTATAGTGCAGGATCGAGGCCTTCGAGGAGCTCTCGGCCAACTTGGACGCCATCTGACCGGTAGTCCATCCGCACCACCGCGGCCTCATCGAACAGCCAGAAGTCCTGCGTCGGCAACCCTGGATTCGGCTGGCCGGTGAGGTCGAGGATACGGACATCCTCGCCGGCCTGCACGGTGTGTCGGTAGACAGCGAACTCATAGCGCAGGTAGTCGCTGAGCGGTCGGGTAACGACATGCACCCGACCGACCCAGCGGCCGGTGCTGCGGAAGTGCCGGACGCGTATGAGCCACGGGTCGTCCTCAGGAATGTGCAGATCGCCGGTGGCCAGGAATGCCTCATACTCCGCGCGCTCACTGGTCATGTTGTACGTCGGCAGTGTTTCCAGGCGGAATGCTTCCCGTTGAAAGGAGTCAAAGAAGGTGCGCCAGGCGTCACCATCCAAGCGCACGAACCGCCTCCCGCAGCACGTCAAGCGGGATTTCGACGATCGACTCGCCCGTTGGCGCCTGCCGATCGACCGTGTAGCCCTGGACCGCAATCGTGCCTCTGTCCGTCGTGGATATCGTGGGACAGTCGTCGCGGCCGCAGTTGCCGCCCGCGATCCGTGTCAGCTCCACTAGCCGCCTCCTGTTCACTACGTCAGTACTGGATCTGACGCTAGGTACATAAGAGAATGACCGTCAAGCGCTATGCACGTTCGTGCATAAAGTCGAGCATGACTCCAGATTATCGCTCATCCTGTCTGCGGAAACAGCACTGCTCCCGGCGGTTCGCTCAGCAACTCGGCTTTTTCGGTAGCCTCCGCACGCAGTATCACGCCACCTTCTTTCCGTGGGCGAGCTGGTCCGCTAAATGAGACCGTCAGCATAACCATAAGCGCTATTGCGGAGCACTATCTCCGAGTCGCTGACCGCTACTTACGTCCGAAGACCGGCGCGGGTGTGACCGGGGGGCTGCTGGGCTGCGATGCCGGCTCGATCTGCAGCGTGGACGAGGCGGTCGGCACCTACCGCAAGGAAGCCGACATCGGCGTGGCCTGCCAGTCCGGCCGGGTCTTCCCGCTCACCGAGGGGATGACCGGCGTTGCTGTCGCGCGCCTCATCCGCTAGGTGGCCGCCGTGCACGTCGTCATAGCGGGCGAACCATACCGGGGCGCCGCCGAGAGAAGCTGGCCAGCGCCAACGAGATCGTTGATGAGCTGCTCGAAGCCGTCGTCACCGACCTGCCTTTCGGGTCCGGCGACGATGTGGCGCTGATGGTCAACGGGCTCGGTGGCACCCCGATCAGCGAGCTGTACCTGCTGTACGGGTACGCGCACGAACTGCTGGCGTAGCGCGGCATCAACGTCCGCCGGAACTACGTCGGAAACTACTGCACCTCGCTCGACATGGCGGGCACGTCCATCACGCTCAGCCGCCTCGACCAGGAGATCGACGGATTGCTCGCCGCCCCCGCGGAGATCGCGATCCGGACCTTCTGACGGCCCGGCCGACCGGGCGCGGCAGGCAGCTCGCCGCCACGTGACGCTGGTCCCCTCATCGAGTTCGCACACCCGGGTCAGCGCCGCGGGGAGCCGTCCGTCCGAGCGCACATCGCACACGAAAGCACAGGCCTGAACCGGTTGACATCGGCCCGCTGCCCCAGAGATGAATGATTGTGTCATTACTCGTGCGCGACAAGGAGGTCGCCGTGGAAATCCGTCGTGTCATCCGTCTCGCCCCGGGCGTGCGGAGCCGCCCTCTCCGATATGGCGCGGTGGGCGTCATATCGGCCCTGATTGTCGCGCTGGCCGCCAGTGGCAGCGCCTTTGCCGGGCAGGCCAGCGCCACAAGTAAACGGCAAGCCGCCTCGTCGGCTCAGCAAACGCTTCCCGCCTGGGCCATCGGCCCGTTCACCCGCTACGGCGGAAACCCGATTCTGACCCCGCCGATCGTGCCAGACTCATCGACGTCATGGGAGTGGCCGCGAACATTCAACCCTGGAGTGGTCGAACGGGATGGCGTCTTCCACATGGTCTACCGGGGCTCGACGCAGACATACTCCCAGATCGGTGGAGCGTCGAGCACCGACGGCAGGCACTTCACCCAGGTCTCGCCCGGTCCGGTGATTACCAATTCGCTTCCCAACGAAACGCACGGTATCGAAGACCCGCGCCTGTACTACCTCAACGGGCAGTACTACACGTTCTTTACCGGGTACAACGGCACGTCCGTCGACATAAACGAAGCGGTGTCTGCTGACGCGGTTCACTGGCAGCAACTCGGCCCGGTCATCGCGGGTACTAAGAACGCCGCGGTCATCGCCTCACCCGACAGCACACCGGCGAAGATCGCCGGTCACTACCTCATGTACTATGGGGAAACCGGCAATGTGCACCTCGCCGAATCGTCAGACATGATCCACTGGTCGACCGCAGGCCCGGTCGACCTGCAGTTCCCGCCGAGTTACAACCCCTACGAAGTGTGCGTCGCCGTCACCGACTACCAAACGACAGCCCGCGGGCCGGTTCAGCACAACATCGACCTGTTCGTCGCGGGCCAGCTGATGGGGCAGGGCCGCTGGTTCTACGCGATCAGTGAGGTCGAGATGTCAGGCCACCCCTCGCAGGAGCTGGCGCAGCTTTCCGATGCGGTTCCGCGCCGCAAGCGCCGTACGAGATCTATGGGTACACGCCGCACACGGTGTTCATGGACACGATCACGTTCCATGCGAACCAGTGGTGGATGTATTACGGGCTGGGCGACAGCGTCGTCGCGCTCGCGAACGCCCCCCTGCGGCGAGTAACGGTGCCGCACTGTTTAGATGGCCTAAACAGTGCGGCACCGCTCGCATCCTGGAAAGGCGAGCGGTATTCCCGGAGGGCGCCGGCGATCCCCGCCGGGGATAGGCCGGGTATAGTCGGCCGCTGAGCAGTACAACCGAGCGGAGAATCAGATGATTGCCCTCTTCCTACTTCTCGTTATCGTGGCGATCGTGCTCGGCCTCGTGGCGTCGTCGTCAAAGGCCTGCTGTTCTTGCTGTTCATCGGCATTGTCGTGTTGCTCGTGGCCCTTGTGTTCGGTGCTCTGCGGATGCGGCGGCGCCCCGGCAGGTCCCCGGCCCGGTAACTCCTCAAGGTCCGCGGCCGCGGCTTCGGCTGCGGCCGCGGGTCTCGAGATCCGGTCGCCGTGAGCCGGCTGGGACGCCCCGAGGCTAGGCGAGGCCGATCCGCCGGCCTTGTACGGCCGGAGTCCCAGAAGGCGGAAATAGCGATGAGCCGGTCGCCCTGCCGGCCGGTCTGGCCGAAGTCGAGGTCGAACGCCTTTCCTGTCGGGGGAATCACTGTGCCGTCGGGTAGCACCATTTC
>CAVUNW010000047.1:0-156619 GCA_963742865.1 uncultured Actinomycetes bacterium | reverse complement strand
CCGGCGGGTGGGGCGTCGCCGGCCGGTGCGGCGACTGCGGCAATGCCGGCGACTTGTTTGCTGCCGGAGGGTTCGGCCTTGGGCAGTGAAGTGGGCGGCGGCGACACGGGCGGCGGTTGCACCGCTTCCGGCGTGGCGGCGGCCAAGGCGTCCGGCGGCGGCAGAGTGGCCTGCACCCCGGCGCGCGTGGCGGCCGGCTTTCGGGCGGCGGGGACGCCGGCCTTGTCGGCTTCAGCCGAGGCTATCTCTGGATAGGCACGTTCGGAGGGCTCGCGCGCTTCGATGGCCAGCGCTTCACGGTTTTCGATTCGGCGAATACGCCAGGTTTCGACAGCGATCAGATCGTCTCTCTGTACGAAAGTCGCTCCGGGGCATTGTGGATCGGCACTGTGGATGGCGGTCTCATCCGGCTGCAGGATGGTGTTGCCACCACCTACACCGAACGCGACGGCTTGCCAAACAGGTGGGTCACTTCGATCCGCGGCGATGTCGAAGGGAATGTCTGGATCAACACTGCACCGCTCGTACACCCCGCTCGGCGAGCCGTAGCCGGCCGGTTCACCGGGGGAGGGGCGGGCGTCTTCCTGGACCCGTTCCCGTCCCGGCGCGGCCGCCTGGCCCTCGGCCTGCAACATCAGGATGGGAGTGCCCTCGGAAACCAGGTCGCCGACATTGACCCGCAGCTCGCTGACCGTACCGGCCGCTGGCGCGGGTACGTCCAGCGTGGCCTTGTCCGATTCCAGGGTCACCAGGGGGTCTTCGGCCACCACCGTGTCGCCCGGGGCGACGTGAATCTCGATGACGGGGACGTCAGCGAAGTCCCCGATGTCAGGGATCCGGACCTCGATATCAGCCATGACGTTCCTAAAGGAGAAGACGGCGGGGGTCTTCGAGGACGAAGCAAAGATGCCGGGCGAACCTGGCTGCGAGCGCGCCGTCGATGACCCGGTGGTCATAGGACAGGGACAGCGGCAGCATCAGCCGCGGGGCGAACTGCGCGCCATCCCACACCGGTTTCATGGCCGAACGGACCACCCCGAGGATCGCGACCTCGGGGGCGTTCACGATCGGGGTGAACGCGGTGCCGCCGATGCCCCCGAGGCTGGAAATCGTGAACGTGCCGCCCTGCAGGTCGGCCACCCCGAGCTTGCCGTCGCGCGCCCGGGCCGACACATCGCCGAGTTCCTTGCTCAGCTCGGTGATGCCTTTGCGGTCGACGTCGCGGATCACCGGGACGATCAGGCCCTCGGGGGTGTCCACGGCCACCCCCAGGTGGTAGTAGCTCTTGACGATCAGGCTGCCGGCGTCCGGTGACAGCGAGCTGTTGAATTCGGGGAACTGCTTGAGCCCGGAGACGGACGCCTTCATCAGGAACGCCAGCAGGGTCACCCGGTATCCGTCGGCCCGCGCGGCGGTGTCGAGTTCCTTCCGGTAGGCGTCCAGGACGGTGATGTCCGCCTCGTCCTGGTGCGTCACGTGCGGCACGTTCAGCCAGGACCGGTGCAGGTGCGGGCCGGACCGTTTCTTTATCCGGGACAGCGGCTGCGTCTGAACCGGCCCGAACTGGGCGAAATCCTGTGCGGGGATCTCCGGGATCCCGGTTCCGGTCCCGGTCGCGGCGGCGGGGGCCGCTGGGGCCGGCCCGCGCAGGCTGGCGAGAAGGTCATCCTTGGTGATCCGGCCCTTGGGCCCGGTGCCGGTCACCGCGGTCAGGTCCACGCCCATCTCACGCGCGGTCCGGCGGACGCTTGGGCTGGCGTGCACCCCGGTGAAGTCCCGCGCCGGGCCGGACGGGCCTGGCAACTCCCCGGCGTGCACCGGCACCGCCGCCTCCACATCGGGCCGCGGCGTCACCGCGGCCTCCGGTGCCCGGGCGTGCTCCAGCGTGGACGAATCTGCGACGTCTGGTTCCTGCTGCTCAACCAGCGTCGGCGGGGGTGCGACCCCGCCGTCACCTGGGCCGATGGTTAGGATCGGCGATCCGGTGCTGACCTCGTCCCCGAGCTTGACTAGTACGTCCAGCACCTGGCCGGACACCGGAGGCCGGCACGTCCATCGTGGCCTTGTCCGACTCCAGCGTGATCAGCGGGTCTTCTTCGTTGACCTGATCACCGGCCTTCACGTGCAGCTCGATGATCGGCACGTTCTCGAACGCGCCAATGTCGGGCACGGTGACCTCGGTCGCGGTCGTCGTCATGGGGACTCCCTTTGCTAGACCTCGGGCGGGTTCGGCTTATCGGCATCGATGCCGTACCGGTTGATCGCGTCGGCGACGGTGGCGGCGGGTATGGTCCCGTCGGCGGCCAGGCTGTGCAGCGCGGCGACGGCGACGTAATGCCGGTCGACCTCGAAGAAGGCGCGCAGCTTGCGCCGGTAGTCCCACCGGCCGAACCCGTCGGTGCCCAGCACCCGGTAGCGGCGCGGCACGAACGGCCGGATCTGGTCGGCGAAGGCCTTCATGTAGTCGGTCGCGGCGACCACCGGGCCCGGCGGGCCGGCCAGCCAGGCAGGTCTCGACGTAGCTCTGCCGCGGCGGCTCGGTGGGATGCAGCATGTTCCAGCGCTCGTGTCCAGCCCGTCGCGGCGCAGCTCGGTGAAGCTCGGCGCGCTCCACACGTCGGCGGCGACCCCGAAGTCGGCCTCCAGCAGGTCCGCGGCGGCCATGCACCTCGCGCAAGATGGTCCCGCTGCCCAGCAGCTGCACCCGGGGCTTGCCCTTCGCGCTTCCGCCCCTCCTGCAGCAGGTACATGCCGCGCAGGATGCCCTCTTCGGCGCCCTCCGGCATCGGGGGATGCTGGTAGTTCTCGTTCATCACGGTGAGGTAGTAAAAGACGTCTTCCTGCTCGGCGAACATCCGCCGCAGCCCGTCGTGCATGATGACCGCGACCTCGTAGGCGAACGTCGGATCGTAGGACACGCAGTTGGGGATCGTCGACGAGAGGATGTGGCTGTGGCCGTCCTCGTGCTGCAGCCCCTCGCCGTTGAGCGTGGTGCGCCCGGCGGTGCCGCCGATCAGGAAGCCGCGGGCCCGGATGTCCCCGGCCGCCCAGGCCAGGTCGCCGACGCGCTGGAAGCCGAACATCGAGTAGTAGATGTAGAACGGGATCATCGGCGTGTCCGACGTGCTGTAGGAGGTCGCCGCCGCGATCCAGGACGACATCGCGCCCGGCTCGGTGATGCCCTCCTGCAGCATCTGGCCGGTCCTGTCCTCGCGGTAGAACATCAGCTGGTTGGCGTCCTCCGGCTGGTACAGCTGCCCGATCTGGGAGAAGATCCCGAACTGCCGGAACATCCCCTCCATGCCGAAGGTGCGCGACTCGTCCGGCACGATCGGCACCACGCGCCGGCCGATCTTCTTGTCCCGCAGCAGCGTGTTCAGCACCCGGACGAACGCCATCGTGGTGGAGATCTCCCGCTCGCCGGTGCCCTTGAGCTGGCTGTCGAACGCCGACAGCGGCGGCACCTCGAGCGGCTGGGACTTCGCCGCCGGGCCGGCAGGTAGCCGCCCAGCGCCTGCGCGCCGCTCGCGCAGGTAGCGCATCTCCGGGCTGTCCTCGGCCGGGCGCAGGTAGGGCAGCGCGGCGATCTGGTCGTCGGACACGTGATGCCGAACCGGTCGCGGAACGCCCGCAGCTGTTCTCGGCCATCTTCTTCTGCTGGTGGGTGATGTTCTGGCCTTCGCCGGCCTCGCCCATGCCGTAGCCCTTGACGGTCTTGGCCAGGATGACCGTCGGCTGCCCGGTGTGCTCGACGGCCGCCGCGTACGCGGCGTAGACCTTGACCGGGTCGTGGCCGCCGCGGGCCAGCGCCCACACCTCGTCGTCGGACATGTCGGCCACCATGTCCAGCAGTTCGGGATACTTGCCGAAGAAGTGCTGGCGGACGTACGCGCCGTTCTTGGACTTGAAGTCCTGGTACTCCCCGTCGACGGCCTCTTCCATCCGCTTGAGCAGCATGCCGCTGGTGTCGGCCGCGAGCAGCGGGTCCCAGTTGCTGCCCCAGATCACCTTGATCACGTTCCAGCCCGCGCCGCGGAAGATCGCCTCCAGTTCCTGGATGATCTTGCCGTTGCCGCGCACCGGCCCGTCGAGGCGCTGCAGGTTGCAGTTGACCACGAAGATCAGGTTGTCCAGCCGCTCGCGCGCCGGCCAGCGAGATGGCGCCCAGCGATTCGGGCTCGTCCATCTCGCCGTCGCCCAGGAACGCCCACACGTGCCGGTCGCCGGTGTCGGCCAGGCCGCCGGTTGGACAGGTACTTCAGGAACCGGGCCTGGTAGATGGCCATCAGCGGCCCGAGCCCCATCGACACCGTCGGGAACTGCCAGAAGTCCGGCATCAGCCACGGATGCGGATACGACGACAGCCCGCGGCCGCCGGTCTCCTGCCGGAAGTTGTCCAGCTGCTCCTCGGTCAGCCGGCCCTCCACGAAGGCCCGCGCGTAGATGCCCGGGGACGAGTGGCCCTGCATGTAGACCAGGTCCCCGCCGTGGCCCTCCGACGGCGCATGCCAGAAGTGGTTAAAGCCGACGTCGTACAGCGTCGCGGCGGACTGGAAGCTCGCGATGTGCCCGCCCAGCTCCGAGGACTCCTTGTTGGCCCGCAGCACCATCGCCACCGCGTTCCACCGGATCATCGACCGGATCGCGTGCTCGACCGCCTGGTCACCCGGGCTACGCTGCTCGTGCTGCGGCGGGATCGTGTTCAGGTACGGCGTGTTGGCCGAATACGGCACCGGCGCGCCGTTGCGGCGGGCCTCCTCGATCAGCTCGTCCAGCAGGAAATACGCCCGGTCCGGGCCGTCGAACTCCAGCACCGCATCGAGCGACTCAAGCCACTCCGTCGTCTCGGCCGGATCCAGATCGCTGGGCATCTGCCCCTCCTCTGCCGTCTTTGCCAGCTGGCGGGCGCCGTCGCCGGGGACCACGGTACAGTCGGCGGCGGCCTGGCTCCAGTGCGGGGTTCCGCGACTGGCCGGTGGCAAACGTCACGAGATGACTTCCCCTGCAGAGGCCGCCCCGAAGCCTGATTGGCCAGGGGATTTGCCGCTTCGCGGCTCACCGGCGGTCAGTGGCCGCCCGGGGCGGGTCTCCCAGCCGCCCGCTGGGCCACCGAAGTCGGCGCTGCTCAGCGGTTCAGGTCAGGCGGCGCTAGGCGCCGCCGGGGCGGGGACCTCCTCCCCGGGCTCGGCGTTCAGCAGCGGCGAGGAGATCATGTAGTTAGCGCTGGCCCGGTTGCAGGCCACCGGCACGTTCCACACCACCGCGAGCCGCAGCAGGGCCTTGACGTCGGAGTCGTGCGGGTGCGGGGCCATCGGGTCCCACAGGAAGACGAGCAGGTCGATAAGCCCGTCGGCGATACGCGCACCGATCTGCTGATCCCCGCCGAGCGGCCCGCTCCGCAACCGGGTCACCGTCAGCCCGAGCTCATCAGCGAGCAGCCGCCCGGTGGTGGCGGTGGCGACCAGGTCGTGCCTTTCCAGGATCGCGCGGTTGTACGCGGCCCACTCCAGCATGTCCTGCTTCCGGTTGTCATGCGCGACGAGTGCGATCCGGCGCTGACGGCCGGGTAGCGATAGCGGCGTCACGTGTCTCCTTCCAGCGGCACATGACCAGTGTGCGGAACGAGGCCCTCATGCGTCCAACAACTAAAAAGAACCCGATGCATGCCTGCTAGTCATGCATCAAGGCGGTCCCCGGATCCAGGAGGCCGATCACCTCCGCGGCCGGCCGGGCCGTGGCCTGGCGGAAGCCGGTGCCGGCCCAGAGGCTCATCCGGTCCACGTCACCGCTACGCGCGGCGGCCGTGCGCAGCGGCCGGGTGGCGTTGTTGATCTCCGGGTAGGCGGGCGGGGCGCCGGGATGGTCGCGCATGAACTGGTTGACCAGACCGCGTGCGGGCCGGCCACTGAACGCGCGGGTCAGCGCGGTCCTGGTGAACCGATCGTCGGCCAGGGCCGCCTTGTACGCCGGGTGGGCACCGCTTTCCGGGCAGCGCAGGAACGCCGTCCCGCACTGCGCGGCGACCGCCCCGGCCCGCAGCACCGCCGCCGCCCCGCCGGCGTCCATGATCCCCCCGGTCGCGATCTGCGGCAGGCCGCAGACGCCCGCCACCGCCGCAACCAGGTCCAGCAGGGAAAGTTCTTCAGATACCGAACGGACGTTGGTGAAGGTTCCCCGGTGAGCCCCGGCTTCGCGGCCCTGCGAGCACAGGCCGTCCGCGCCGGCGCCTGCGGCGAGACGCGCCTCCTCTGGCTGCGTGACCGTGACCACGACCAGGGAGCCGGCGTCCTGGAGTGACCGCACGACGTCGCGGGGCGGGCAGCCGAACGTGAAGCTGACCAGCGGGACCGGGGCGGTGAGCAGAACGTCCAGCTTCGCGGCCCAGTCGTCGTCGTCCCAGGCCGGATCGCCCAGCGCCGCCCCGGCCGTGGCCGCGTCCGGGCCCAGCGAGCCGACGTACCGGGCGGTCTCGGCCAGGCTCGGCCGTCGGGCGGCCCGGCACGAAGACGTTGACGCCGAACGCTCCCGCGGCCGCCGCGCGGACCGCGCTGATCTCCGCCGCCATCGCCGCGGCGGTCTTGTAGCCGCCCGCCAGGAAGCCGAGGCGCCGCCGGCCGCCGCGGCCGCGGTGACCAGTTCCGCGGTGGATGGGCCGCCGGCCATCGGGGCCACCACCACAGGCCGGCGCAGCAGCGCGCGCAGCTCGTCTCCCGTCACTTGTTCTCCTCCAGTGCCTTTCTGGGCTAGGGCGCCGGTTCCACGGCGAGCGCGGCGCCGGCCCGCTGGGTGGTGGGCGGGGGGACGCGGGCGAGCCAGATGACGAGGGCGAGCCCGGTGATCATCAGCAGCCACCAGCGCCACGGATCCCGCCACGGGAGCTGGGCGGCGAACGTCAGCGCCGCCACCACGGCGGCGGCCGTGGCCAGCCGTGGCCAGTTCCGGGTGGCCGGGATCAGCGCCACCGCGAGCACCGGCCATATGTAGTAGGCCACCATCACCGGCTCGAACACCGAGCGGAGGGCGAGGGTCACGGCGATCCACCACAGCAGGTGGGCCAGCATCTCCGGGCTCCACTCGAAAACCGCCGTCCTCCAGCGGCGGCCCACGGCCACCGCGCAGCCGCCCGCCGCCAGGATGGCGAGGGCCCGGGCCGGGCCGGCCGCCACCAGGCCGCCGCCCAGGTGGGTGGCCAGCGAGATCCACGGCGTGGGGTGGTTGACCGTCGGCGAATTGGGCTGGCGGGTGACCGCGGTCACGGTGGCGTGCCAGTTCGCCGCCGCGGCGAGGCCCAGCGCCAGCACTCCGGGAGCCGCCGCCCGGGCCAGGAAACCGGCCCACCGCCGCCACTCGATGGCCGCCAGCACCAGGGGCAGCGCGAGCAGGACCAGCGGCTGCACCGCCATCGCCGCGCCGGTGAGCCATCCGGCCCGCCGGGTGCGGGCCTGGGACAGCGCCAGGACGCCGTACAGGAACAGCCCCACGGCCACCGCGTCCTCGGGGTGGCCGAACCGCAGCGTGACGCCCCACAGGGCGACCGCGCCCGCGGCTGCGAGGACCGCCCGTTTCGGCCAGGACACGCCCAGGTGCTCGGCGATCGCGTCCGCGGCGAACAGGACCAGTGCCGCGACCGCGATCTCGTAGGGGCCGGCGAGCAGCCACACGCCGGGATCGCCGTTGTTCGGGCCCGGCATCTGCAGCGACAGCCCCGCCGCGCCAGCGACGGCCACGATCGGGACGAGGATGAGGGCCGCGCCCGGGAAGCTGACCAGCGTGGTCGGCGGCGTGTACAGGCCGCTCAGGTTCCCGTGCAGCAGCCGCTGGGCGGCGATCAGGGTCCGCCACAGGTCATCGGGCAGGGCCCAGTCCGGCTTCCCCACCAGGGTCGCGCCCCAGGTCGAGGTCACCATCCCGATCACGATGAGACCGGCCGTGGCGGCCAGCGGCCACCGCCTGCGGGCCAGCCTCGTCATGCCGCCATCTTCGCACTGCCGGCCGTCAGCTCCGGCCGGGACAGCGCGTCAGGGGCTGCCACCCATGCGCTCGACCAGCGACTCCATGGTCAGTCCACGTTCGGCGCAGAATCGGTTGAGCGCCCTGGAGTCCACCGGATCGGGGAGGGTCTGCATGGCCGCGGAGGCGACGTCTGGCAATCCGGCCCGGCGCAATGCCCTGATGAACTGCGGCAAGGAAAGGTCCATGGGACCTCCTCATACGGATCTTGGCTCCCGGCCTGAAAGAGGGAGCCTGCCGTCCTCTAGCAGAACCGGACGGCCGGTCAGAAAGTTCCCGCGGCCAGCGGCTGCCGGTTGACCTCATCGGTCAGCTCGATCATCTGGGTGAGGGTGGCGAGCCGCGCGTTCAGCGGGCCGCGGAGCTTGAGCGCCAGGGTGCTGATGCCGGCCCGGCGGTACAGGCGGATGCGCTCGGAGATCATGGCCGGGGTGCCCAGCAGGTTGGTCTTCTCGCCGATCGCGTGCGGGACGAGCCGGGCGGCCTCGTCCCGGCGGCCGTCCCGCCACAGTTGCTGAACGGCCCGGACCTCCTCCCCGAATCCCTGGCGGGCGAAGGCGTCGTTGTAGAAGTTCCTGGTCCCGGACCCCATGGCGCCGATCGTGAACGCGTACCCGGCCGCGTGCCGGGCCACCGCCTCGTCGACGTCCTCGGTGAACTCCACCGCGACCGGCACCTGCAGGTCCAGGTCGGCCAGCGTCCGGCCGGCCGACGCGGCCCCGGCGCGCAGGCCGGCCAGGAATTCGCCGGCGGACTCGGGGATGAAGGCATTGCCGAGCCACCCGTCGGCGAGTTCGCCGGTGAGCCGCATGTTGGCCGGGCCGATCGCGGCGACGTAGATCGGCACGTGCACCGGGGGTGCCTGCGACCGGATCGGGCGGCGGCCTTCCAGCGGCAGCCGGTAGACCTGGCCCTGGTAATCCAGCCGGTCACCGCGACTGATCATCCGGACGATCTCGATCGTCTCCCGGGTCGCCTGGACCGGCCGGCGGAACGGGACGCCGTGCCAGCCCTCCATGATCTGCGGGCCGCTGACGCCGACGCCGAGGATGAACCGGTCACCGGTCAGCTGCGCCAGCGACATCGCCGACATGGCCAGCATCGCGGGTGTCCGCGCCCCGAGCTGCACGATCGAGCTGCCCAGGCGGATCGCCGACGTCTGCGCGGCCAGGTACCCGAGCTGGGTGAGCGCGTCGTAGCCCCACATCTCGGGGACCCAGGCGGCGTGCACCCCCAGGCGTTCCGCTTCCCGGACGAACTCCACGGACTCCGCCTGCCCCATACCGGCAGACACAGCGCCGGCAGACACGCCGAGACGCCGGCCTCGACGGCGACGCGCAGGGTCCGGGCCGTGCGGACCGGTGTGCCCGGCACCGGCCTAGCGGTCATTGGACGTCCGTTCAGCAAGGTTCTTGATGCCTTCCACACAGCGCCGCATGTTCGCTTCGTGCTCGGCGAGGCGGCGCGCTACGATCCTCTCCTCCTTGTCCGGCATCGCCTTGATCGCCGGGGTCAGGCCGGACGGCCCCGGCCCGAGCTTGGCCCATTGCCGCAGGCGGGTGCCGTCGCCCTCGGCCGCCAGCTCGAAGCCCCACCGGGCCGACGGGTACGACGGGTCGCCCACGACCCAGGAGAAGGCCCGCCGCTCGTCGCACGTGACCACGGTGCACGTCACCTCCCAGGTCCCAATGGCGGCGTGCTCGCTGCGGCCGGCGAAACGGGCCCCGTGCCGGGCCCGGTCGCGCCGTCGATCCATTCCGCGGCGACCAGCTCGGTGGAAAAGCGCGCCGGCAGCGTTATGTCGCTGACGAGCGGCCACACCGCCGCGGGGGGCGCCGCGACGTGCGTGTCGACCTCAACCGCGGGATCGTCTGCGTACCGGACCATGGTCGGGCCTTTCTGCGCCAGGCGCTGTTCGGGGACGCTAAGCCGGGGTCAGGAAGGCCTTCATCGTCGCGACCATCATGGCGGCGTCCGCCGTCCCGGCCAGCTCGCGGGCCGAATGCATGGCCAGCGTGGGGCTGCCGACGTCGGCGCTCGGGATTGCCAGGCCCGCGGCCACGATGGGGCCGATCGTCGACCCGCTGCGCACGCCGCTGCGGTTGACGAAGTACTGGACGGGTACCCCGGCCTGCTCGGCCGCGAGCAGGAAGGCCGCCTGGGTCGGCGCCGTCGTGCTGTAGAAATCGTTGGCGCTCACCTTGACCACCGGGCCGCCGCCCAGCGCGACCCAGTGCCCCGGCTCGTGCCGGTCGGCGTAGTTCGGGTGCGTGGCGTGCGTCATGTCCGCGGAGACGTGCAGCGAGTCCGCCACCGCCCGCAGGAAGTCGTCGCGGCCGCCACCGCGGGCGAGCACGCTGCGCTCCATCTGCCGGCCTAGCCAGGCGCCGCGCGCCCCGGTGGCCGTCTGGCTGCCGGTCTCCTCGCTGTCGAACAGCACGATGGCGCTGACGTGCTCCGCGGCCCTCTCACCCAGTGCTGTCTCACCCAGTGCTGTCCCCATGCTGTCTCACCCAGTGCGGTCACGGACGCGTGCGAGCAGGCCAGGTTGTCCAGCCGGGCCGAGCTGATGAACTCCTCGCCGGTCCCGGCCAGGGTGCCGCCGGTCAGGTCGTAGGTGACCACGTCATGGCTCAGCACGTCGCCGGGCGACAGCCCCAGCTCCTTGGCCAGGAAGCTCGCGAACTCGCCGGGTTCGGGGTCGCCGAGCGACCAGATCGGCACCAGGTGCTGCTGGGCGTCGAGCTTCAGGCCCTCGCGTACGCCGGGGTCCAGGTGGATCGCGAGCTGCGGGATCCGGAGCAGGGGCCGGTGCACCCGGATCAGCCGTACCTGGGGACCGCCGGGCGTGCGGACCACCACCCGGCCGGCCAGGCCCAGGTCGCGATCGAGCCAGGAGTTGAGCAGCGGGCCGCCGTAGACCTCGACGCCGAGCTGCCGGACGCCGGCCGGCCCGTATCCGGCCGGGGCTTGACCCGCAGCGTGGGGCTGTCGGTGTGCGCGCCGAGCAGCCGGAACCGGCTGCCGGGCGCCGCGCCCTCGGGCACGATCCAGGCGAACAGCGACCCGCCGTCGACCACGACGTAGCGGCCGGGACCGGAGGGCCACGCGTCCGCCGGGGGCAGTTCGGTGAATCCGGCCCCGGCCAGCAGGCGCAGGGCCTCGGCGGCGGCGTGGTACGGCGACGGCGACGTGTCGATGAAGCGGATGAGGTCGAGAGCTGTGTCCCGGGCACTGTCCATCGACTCATTCTCCCGCGGACTCCGCGGATTTTCCCGAACGGACATGCCCGGAGCCCGCCGTCAGTGCGACGGATTCACCACCAGGGCGCTCCCGCCACCCAGCCGGACGGGCTCGGCGATGGATTCGAAGCGCCCGCCACCGAGGAACTGCAGCGCGGTCGCGTCGCCCGGGTAGTAGTCGAGCGGCAGGATCGGGCCCGGTGGACAGCGTGAACTGCTCACCGAACTGGCTGTCAGCTGGTGGGCCAGCGCGCTGTTGTAGAACGCCGGCTCGGCCAGCGACGTGGGCGAGTTGCGCTGGCTGACCCGCGGCGCGGCCAGCGCCGTGCGGCAGCGGCATGCCGAAGTCCACGTGGTTGATGATGATCTGCAAGATGGTGGTGATGATCGTCGAGCCGCCCGCGGCGCCGATGGTGAAGACGGGCTGGCCGTGCCGGAAGGCGATGACCGGGCCCATGCTGGAGCGCGGCTGCTTGCCGCCCGCGGGCAGGTTGGGGTCGTAGGCGCCGGGCGCCGGCGGCGCGAAGTCGAAGTCGGTCATCTCGTCGTTGAGCAGGAACCCGTAGCCGGGGCACGGTCATCCCGCTGCCGCCGAAGAAGTTGATCGTGTTGGTGTAGGCGACGATGTCGCCCCACTTGTCGGCGGTGACGATGTTGTTGGTGTGCCGCCCCTCCTGCCGGCCGCCTGCCGCGGCCCGGCTCGAGCCGCAGCCCTGGTACGGCGGGTACGGGTTGCCGGGGGCCACCGGCGAGGTCAGCGCGGTGGTGCCGATCAGGCAGCGCCGGGTCGCCGCGAACGCCGGGCTCGAGCAGGCCGCTGCAGCGGCACGCTGCACGTACTCGGGGTCGCCGACGTAGGCGTTGCGGTCGGCGTAGGCCAGCCGGGACGCCTCCAGGTAGTGGAACAGTGCGGTCGCCCGGGGCTCGGCCGCCGAGGTTCCAGCCGCTGAGGATGTTAGCGCCTCGCCGACGGTGGAGCCGCTGCTCGACGGCGGCGCCATGCCGTAGACGTCCAGGCCGCGGTACTGGACGTGCGTCGGGGCCAGCACCCGCGCCGGGTAGGCGCGCAGGTCGTTCGTGGTCATGATGCCCGGCAGCTGGACCACGGTCTGCCCGGGCGTCGGACGGGTGATCGTCGGCCTGCACGATGGCCTGGCCCAGCGGGCCGTTGTAAAGGTAGGACGGCCCGTGGCGGGCCAGCAGCTGGTACGTCCGGGCCAGGTCGGGGTTGCGCAGCCAGGTAACCGACCGGCAGCGGCTGCCCGGCGCTGGTCAGCAGCAGCGGCCCGGCTGGCCGGGTACGCCTGGAGTTCCGGCAGCCCGGACTCGGTCAGCTGCTGGAAGTCGGGTCGACGCGGAACCCGCGCTGCGCGACGCTGATCGCCGGCTGCAGGTCGGCGGCCAGGCTGCCGCGGCCGTACGGCTGGATCGCCGCGGCCCAGGTGGCGACCATGGACGGGCACCCCGGTGGCCAGCGGCTGCGTCGGAGGCGTAGGTGTAGTCGAGCGGCTTCCCGGTCTTGGGGTCGGTGAACATCGTGCGGGGTGCAGGCCTGCGGGCAGTTCTCGCGGCCGTCGATGGTCACCACCTGGTGCGTCTGGCGCCAGGTAGATGACCATGAACCCGCCGCCGCCCGGGCCGGCCACGAACGGGATCGTCACGCCCAGCGCGCTGGCCGTGGCCACGGCGGCGTCGATGGCGTTGCCGCCGCGCTTCAGCACCGTAGATGCCCGCCTGGCTCGCGTTCAGATCCATGGAGGCGACCGCGCCGCCGGTGCCCACCGCGACCGGCTGTTTCGTGGCCGCCGGAGCCGGCGCGCTCGCCCGGACCTGGGCCGGGGCGGCGCCGGCCGGGGCCGGAACGGCCAGCAGTGCGGCGGCCAGTGCTGACACGGTGGAGACGGAGATCCCTGCCCAGCGACGCATATATACCTCGCCATCAGTTGGGCGCAGGAAAGCTGACGCGGTTCGTCCTGCGCGCTTCTTCTGTGCGAATGTGTTCGATCCATACTTATCGGGGCGTTGCGGGGATATCAAGCACCCGGCGGGACGCCGAGCTGGCGGTACCGGCGGACGCGTGCGGCCAGCCGCGTGTCCTCGTCCTGCGCCAGCACCCCGGTCAGCGCCCGGTGCAGCGCGTCCGCGAGGTCCCGGCTGAGGACATCCCGGCCCGGCTCGGGGATCACCTGGTCGACGATCCCGAGGGCGGCCAGATCGGTGGCGCGGATGCCCTGCCGCGTGGCCAGTTCGGCGGCGTGGGCGCGGTCGCGGTAGACGATGGCGCTCGCCCCCTCCGGGGCCAGCGGGGCGAGCCAGGCGTGCTCGGCGGCCAGCGTGCGGTCGGCGGGCAGCAGCGCGAGTGCCGCACCGCCGGTTCCCTGGCCGAGCAGCACGGAGACGGTGGGCCCCGGGTGGGTGAGCAGGTCCGCCAGGCAAAAGGCGATCTCGCGGGCCAGGCCGTCCTCCTCCGCCTGCACGGATAGTTCGGCGCCCGGCGTGTCGATCACGGTGACCAGGGGCAGCCGCAGTTCGGCGGCCAGCCGGATAGCGCGCCGGGCCAGCCGCAGCCCGGCGGGACCGGGCGGCTGCTGGCGGTCCTGGCCGATGACCACGCACGGGTAGCCGCCGATACGGGCCAGGGCGAGGATCATCCCGGCCCGCGGCAGCGGCCCCGTTTGCAGGGTTGCAGAACACCGCGTCGGTGGCGGCCGCCCGGATCAGGTCGGCGGTGCCGGACCGGTCCGCCTCGCGGGTGCGCAGCACCGATGACCAGGCAGTTCCGCCGGCCGGCTCCACGGCCGCGGGAGCCTCGTCTGGTGCGGGGGCCTCCTGTGCTGCCGGGGTGACGGGGCCTAGCGCGGCGAGCACGCGGTCCAGGAACGCGGCCAGGTCGCCCGGCGCGACAACGGCGTCGACCAGCCCGTGGGCGCGCAGATTCTCGGCGGTCTGCACACCCGGCGGGAACGAGGTGCCGTGCAGCTCCTGATAGACCCGCGGCCCCAGGAAGCCGATCAGCGCCCCGGGCTCGGCGATCGTCAGGTGCCCCAGCGACGCCCAGGAGGCGAACACCCCACCGGTGGTCGGGTGCCGCAGATAGGCGAGGTAGGGAAGGTGCGCGGCCTTGTGCGCGGTGACCGCCGCGGTGATCTTCACCATCTGCAGGAACGCGACCGTGCCCTCCTGCATCCGGGTGCCGCCCGAGGCGGGCAGGGCGATCAGCGGCAGCCGTTCGGCGGTGGCCCGCTCGACCGCGCGGGCCAGGCGCTCCCCGGCGGCCACGCCGATCGACCCGCCCAGGAAGCCGAACTCCGACGCCGCGATCGCCACGCGATGCCCGCCGATCAGGCCGGTCCCGGTGATCACCGATTCGTCCAGCCCGGTCTTCTCCCGCGCCCGGGCCAGGTCGGCGGCGTAGTCCGGCCCGGGCCGCACCCCGTCCACCTCGCCGGCCAGCCCGTTATCCCACGAGCGGAACGTCCCGGGATCCAGCAGCGTTCCGAGCAGATCGCGTGCGTTCATGCGTAGAGGTGCAGTTCCAGGGGCGTGATGCCGCCGGCGCTGATCGGCACGATGTCCATCATGCCTCATTCCACCGGGGTTCGTCGGCAGGCCGCGCAGCGCGGCCTCCCGGGCCGCCCCGCACGTTCCTGAGTACAGTATGTCGTCGGCCAGATTAGGCCCGCGGTTCACGCCGGACAGCACGAGGTCCGGCGGGCGATCGAGCAGGGCGCTCAGCGCCAGCGCAACGCAGTCGACCGGGCTCCCGTCGACCGCGAACTCGCGTTCACCGAGGACCCGCGCCCGGATCGGCTGGGTCAGCCAGACGCTCGGTGCCGTCCTGCGGCACGACGCGCAGAACGCGCACCAGCCTATGTGTACCCTGACGGTTTAGCGGCGGCCTCCAACTGCAACCAGCGGGATGGCCGCCGCGAATCTCGTTCGTGCAGCGGCCAAGCCGGTGAAATACCGGCGGCCGCTAGTGATGCCCGAGAATCTCACCGGGCAGACGGGCGAGCATCACGACCGGATGCGGGCCGACATCGCCGTTCGTGCCGTGGACCTGAACTGAGGGTGCTGATGGAGACGCTGCGCGACGTATCGCAGCACCTGCGGGAGCGGGTCGCGCTGGCCCGGGCCGTGCCGGTCACTCCTGTACCACCGGGATGCGGCCCGATCGTACCCCCTCGGCCAGCGCCTCGTAATCGCGCGTTACCTGCCGGGCGTAGGTGTCGGCGAACTGCGCGACGGCCTGGTCAAAGGTTGTCCCTTTGCCCAGGTAACCCGAGATCGTGGCGGCCTGCCCGGACCTGGCGTGCGCCCGGGCCAGCGTCCGGCCGCACACCTGCGCGTAGCTGCCGAATCCTTCCGGCCTCATCGCGTCCAGGTCGACCGAGCCCTTCATATCCCGGAACTGCCGCACGTAGTAATCGTGGTCCCGGTAGCTGGTCCAGCCCAGGAAGATGTCGCTGGCCGCCTGCATCAGCCGCTGCCCCACGACGACCCGCTCGCCGTGCTGGGGGAACTGCGACGGCCCGGCGTGCGGCGCCAGGACGGACTCCATCGCCTCCTTGAGCTGCAGGAACATGGGCGACCGCATATCCGCGTCGGTGAGCAGGCTCAGGTAGCAGCGGGTGCCCACGCTGCCGACGCCGACCACCTTCCGGGCGGTGTCGGCCACCTGATAGCGCTCCAGCAGGGGACGCCGGTCAGGCGGCAAGGTCGCGGCGTACTGCTCGATCATCTTCCCGCCGTCGAACGCTTCCGGGTCGAGGTGACCGATGAGCGGCGGGTCGTCGATGATGGTCAGCGACCCGTTCACCTGCCGGGTCAGCTTGGGCAGCACCCGCAGGCTGGTGCGCTGGCGGATCTTGGACACGCGCAGCTGGCGTGCCAGGTCCTTGGCCCGTTCCTGCCGGGCGATCTCCAGCACCGCGGCGACGTCCACCCGGTCGTACCAGACGTCCAGCGGTCCCATCATCCCGAGCTCAGCCATCCGCTCGCGGTAGGCGCGGACCGTCTCGCGTACCACCTGCGTGGCCTGCGGACCCTCGATCTGCAAATTCCGGCCGGCCAGCACGATGCTCGCGGCCAGCCGCTTGACGTCCCACTCCCACGGGCCCGGCAGCGTTTCGTCGAAGTCGTTGACGTCGAAGACCAGGTTGCGCTCGGGGGTGCCGAACACCCCGAAGTTCCCCAGGTGGGCGTCGCCGCAAGCCTGAACGCGCACGCCGATGTCAGGGGTACTGGCGAGGTCGGACGCCATGATCACCGCCGAACCGCGCAGGAAGGCGAACGGCGAGGCCAGCATCCTCCCGTAGCGGACGGGCACCAGATCAGGCAGCCGGGGGCGGTTATTCTCCGCCAGCAGGTCCAGCGGATCGGGCCGGCAGGCGGGTGGAGCCCAGCCGGCGTGATCCAGGCGCGGGACCTTGATGCGCAGTTCCCGGCCGGCGTGCCAGGCGCGCGGCGTAGGACTCCATCCCCCAGGCTCACCGCGCCGCGCGCCACCGCACATCCACCAGCCTGGTAGTTACTTCTTGAAGGCGTCCTTGACCTTGTCGCCGGCCTGCTTGAGGTTCCCCTTGGCCTGATCGGCCTGGCCTTCGGCTTCCATCTCCCGGTCGCCGGTCGCCTTGCCCACGTTCTCCTTGACGTCGCCCTTGATCTCGGTGGCCTTGTGGGCCGCCTTGTCCTCAGTCGCCATGTCACGATCCTTCCTTCTCGTTGTCACGTGGCAACTGTCCACACCGGCGGCGGGCAAACGCGGTCGGGTCATCCCTCCGCCCGCCGCCGAGACGGCTTCGTCTTCGGGGAGCCGGGTGCGCTGATGACGATGGTGGCGCAGGCCTCCGCGCTGCCGCTGCAGGAGGCGGGGCCGGAGCCGGTCACGGTGGCCCGGTAACCGGTGTCTGTGCCGTCGGCGCGGTGGTGGGTGGCGCGGTGGTGGCCGGAGCCGTCGTCGCGGCCGGAGTGGGCGAGGCGGTGGTGGGTGGCGCGGTGGTGGGTGGCGCCGTGGTGGCCGGAGCCGTCGTCGCCGGGGGAGCGGCGGAGGTGGCCTGGGGCCGGGTGGGTGAGGCGGTGGGGTGGTGCTGCTGCACCGTGGCCTGGGCGCCGGCAGCCGGTGGCGACGTGTGCGTGTGCGCCGGTGACGGGCTGCCGCCATGCGAGCTGGCGGCCAGGGCGGCGCCGACCCCGGCCACTGCGACGATCACCGCCGCGGCGACGCCGGCCAGCAGCAAGGTGCGGCGCCTGCGCGGGCGACCGTCCGCCGCGGCCCCGGCCGGTTCCCCGTCCGGTCCCTCCGGCTGAGCACCCAATGGCCCGGTGGGGGCAACGGGGGGCCCCAGACGGGTGCGCTCGCGCGGGGTGTCCGCCGCTGTGGGCGGGTACGGAACGGGAGCGCCGGCCGCCATGGGCTCACGCGGGATCGGGGTCCCCGTGGCGGTGGGCTCGTGCGGGATCGGCGTCGCCGTTTCGGCCGGGTTGAAATTGGCGCTGCTTGGCACCTGGGCACGGAGGCTGTCCTGCCGGGAGGTCACCAGCGCGGCCACCGGCTCGGGCCAGAAGTCCGTCGCCGAGGCATCGGGGTAGGCGGCCGAGGCCGTCATCACGGCCTCGATGACCTGCGCCAGCGTGGGCCGACTCGTGGGGTCCTTGGCCAGGCAGCGGGTCACCAGGTCGCGGAATGGGACCGGCACGCTGCTGAGGTCGGGCTCGGCGTGCACGACCCGGTACACCGTGGTGATCGGCTCTTCGCCGCCGAACGGGGCGGCCCCGGTCGCGGCGAAAGCGATTACGCTGCCGAGGGAGAACACGTCGCTGGCCGGGCCGACCCGCCGCCCTTCGGCCTGCTCGGGCGACATGAACGACGGGGTACCCACGGTCATGCTGGTCGCGGTGAGTGCGGCGCCTTGCAGCGCCCGGGAAATCCCGAAGTCGATGACCCGCGGGCCGTCGGTAGCCAGCAGGACGTTGGCCGGCTTCAGGTCGCGGTGCACGAGATCCCGGGCGTGCACCGCCTGCAGCGCCTCGGCCAGGCCTCCGGCCAGCCGCCACACCGCCGCCTCCGGTAGCGGGCCCGCCTCCGCGACCACTTCCGACAGCGATGGCCCGGCGACGAACACCGTCGCGAGCCAGGGGGGATCGTCGTCAGGCCCGGCCGCCACCACCGGCGCGGTGTACGCGCCGCTCACAGCCTCGGCTGCGCGTACCTCGCTGGCGAAGCGCCGGATGAAGGCCGGGTCCCGGGCGAACTCCGGCCGGATGACCTTCACCGCCACTGCCCGGCCGGCCGGGGAAAAGCCCAGGTAAACCCGGCCCATCCCGCCGGCCCCCAGCCGGAACCGCAACCGGTATACGCCGACCTGGCGGGGGTCACCCGCGGCCAGAGGCTCCATGCCAGCTCCCCGTCCTGATGCCGGGTGGTCCCCGGCCGAATGCCGGGCTGTCCGCCCGGCCGATTGATGATGGCGCGGACGGCTAACCCCGCCCGCGCACGTCACGACGCTCCACCGCCATTCTGCCGTCAGAATCCCCGCCGCGGCAGAACAAACCGCGCTCCACTAACTCTGCATCCTCGCGAGCCGGCCGCCGGCCGTGCTTCTCAAGCCGTTCGCAAACCTATATGGTTGACCATAAATAGCGGTCGGACCGTTTCGCTTCTCCTGCTGCCTTCGGCGGCGCGGACTCCGGAACGGGGCCGCATTCGCCCGCACGGAAGGCTCCAGATGAGCGACACCGCGGCGCAGCAGTGAACGGGCTGTCCTTCGCCTTCACCGCCGCGCCGTGCGCGAAGACGGCCAGGTGGGCGTGGGGCTCTTCGAGCACGTGGCGATCGGCCCGCACGCTCCCAGCGGTCTGCCCGACGGCCTCGCCCCGCCCCGGTGAGCGGCGCCGCCCGGTTACTCGGTGTCCGGGACCGAGATCTCCGTGCGCTCCTCGACCTCGAGGACGGCCTGGGCGTAGGCGTAGACGTGCCGCTCCATCCGGCGCACGGCGGCGTCGGGGTCCTGGGCCCGGATGGCCGCGGTGATCGAGCGGTGTGCCCGTGCCGTCTCGCGGCGCACCTTCTCATCCACAAAGCGATCGTTCTCGGTGGAGGTGTAAATGGCCCGGGACAGCGCGGTCATCAGCCCGGCCAGCAGCTCGTTGTGACTGGCGATGGCCACGCCGAGGTGCCAGTCCACGTTGGCCTGGAGGAACCGGGCCAGGCTGCCGGCCTCGTCGGCGAGCGCCTCGTTGGCCTCCTCCAGGCGCTCGAGGTCGGCGTCCGTCCGGTTCCGGGCCGCGAGCCGGGCACAGAACGGCTCGATCGCCTCGCGCGTCTCCAGCAGGGCGGCCAGCCGGACCTGCTGGCCGCGGATGAGCAGGCTCACCGATTTGGCGACCGCGTCCCGTCCCGGCCGCTGCACGAAGGTGCCGCCGGCCCGCCCGGCCTTGATCCGGACCAGCCCCTGAACCTGGAGGATCCGCAGGGCCTCGCGGACCGTGGCCCGGCTCATCCGGGTCTGGGCGACCAGTTCCCGCTCCGGCGGAAGGGCCATCCCCTCGGCGAACTCACCGTCCAGGATTCGTTCCCGCAGCTCGTTGGCGAGTACATCGGAGGCCTTGGGGACCTCCATCGGCGCCAGCCTCAGCTGTGACCGGCCACCCTCGAACCCCGCCGCCGCGTCATCAGCGCTCGTCATGCCGTTCTCCTGACCGCCGAAATGGTCTGACCTATAAAGCTATCTGTCAGTATGCCACTCTACGTAGCGTGTTCGAGCGCCTCCCGGTGCAGTGTTTCCCGGTACTGGGGCGCGGCGATGGCGGCGAGCCGGCGCCCGCGTTCGCCCAGCGTGGCGCCGCGCAGCCGGGCCACCCCGTATTCGGTCACGACGTAGTCGACGTCGGACCGCGGCGTGGTCACGATGCCGCTCTGCAGCGCCGGCCTTATCGCCGACTCACCGCCCGACCGTGCGCGCAGCGCGATGATGGACCGCGCGCCGGTCGTGCAGGCCGCCCGGCAGAAATCGGCCTGCCCGCCCACGGCCCCGACGTAGACGCCCCGCCGCACCTCGGCGCCGACCTGCCCGGTCAGATCCACCTCGATGGCCGAATTGATGGCCACGAACGAACCTAGCCGGGCGAGCACGGCGGGGGAGTGCGTGTAGCTCGCGGCCCGGAACTCCACCGGGAGGCCCGGTACCCGCTGGTAGAGCTGCTGGCTGCCCAGCGCCGTCCCGGTCACGATGACCCCGGGGTCGATCCCCTTCCGGGCGCCGGTGATCACGCCCCTGTCCACCAGCGCCAGCACCGCGTCGGAGATCATCCCGGAGTGCACGCCCAGATCGGCGTGACCGGTCAGCGCCTGCAGCACGGCCGAGGGCAGCGAGCCCACCCCGATCTGGATGGTGTCGCCGTCCTCGATCAGCCCGGCGACGTAGCGGGCGATCGCCCGCTCGGCGTCATCGGGCACCCGTCCCGGTGCCTCGCGCAGCGGCCGGTCGGTCTCGACCACCGCGCTGAACCGGCTGAGCGGGATGCGGGGCGAGCCGGCCGTCGCCGGCATCCGCCGGTTGACCTCGGCGATCAGGACGGGAGTGTGCGCGAGGGCGTCGGCCGCGTAGTCGACCCCCACGCCCAGCGTGCACTGGCCGTCCGCGTCCGGCGGCGACACCTGCACCAGGCCGGTGTCGGACGGCAGCGAGCCGTCGGCGAACAGCCGTGGCAGGGCCGAGTAGCTGCACGGCAGCACGGTCAGCCGCCCCCGCCGGCTCAGCCGTCGCAGCGCGCCGAGGGCGCCGTAGGAGATGACCGTGATGCCGGCTGGAAGCTGGCCGGTAAGCCGCTCGTCCCAGGACATCCCGCAGAACGCCCGCACCGGCGCGAGCCGGTCCGCCTGGTCGAGCAGCGCGTGCACGAGCACGGTGGGCTCGGCGCTGCCCTGGCTCCACCAGATCCCGGATCCCGGACGGACGTAGCGGGAGAGATCGATCACCGGACCAGTCCCCGCCCGCGCCCGCGTCACTGGCCTTCTCCTTGTCCGGGACCGTCCATCAGATGACGGTTCCGCCGTCGACCGGCAGGACCTGACCGGTGATGTAGGCGGCCGCGTCGGAGGCCATGAACACGAAACTCCCGGCGATCTCGGCCGGTTCGGCCCAGCGGCCCAGCGGGATACGGGCCAGGGTCAGCGCGGCCAGTTTTTCGTTGTCACGGATGTTCTGCGTCATCGGCGTGGCCGCGAGCGGGGCGATGGCGTTGACCGTGATCTGGCGGCGGGCCAGCTCACGCGCCAGGGACTTGGTCAGGCCGATGATGCCGGCCTTGGCCGCGCCGTAGTTCGCCTGCCCGATCGTCCCGGTCAGCCCGGCCGCGGACGTCACGTTGATGATCCGGCCCTTCCCGTCACCGGGCAGGTACGGCAGGACGGCCTGGGCGCAGACGAAGCTGCCGACCAGATGGATGTCGATGATCCGGCGGAACGCTTCTTCGGACAGCTTGGGGAACATGGCCGGAGCGATCGCCCCGGCGTTGTTGACGAGGATGTGCAGCGTGCCGCCGGCCAGCGCCGCGGCCTGCTCGGCGGCGGCCGCCGCGGCCCCGGCGTCGCGTACGTCCAGCTCACACGATTCGGCCCGGCCAGTGCCGCATCGGATCATGACGGCGGTGGCTTCGGCGGCCTTGGCGTCGATGTCGGTTACCAGCACCGAGGCCCCGGCGCCGGCGAAGGCGAGCGCCACCGCCTGGCCGATCCCGCTGCCGGCCCCGGTCACCAGCGCCGCGCGCCCGTCCAGCCCGAACATCAGCCGTCACCCTCGCGCCGCGTGCGCCCGGCGCGCCTGTCCAGCCGGAAAGCCGCCGTCATGCGGAGGTGAGCTTCGCGGTGATGTCCGCCCGCAGGATGTGCTTCTGGACTTTCCCGGTCGCGGTCATCGGCAGCTCGGGCACGATCTCCAGCCGCTCCGGGACCTTCTGGATGGCCAGCCCGTGCGCCAGCAGGTAGTCCGACACCTCGCCCAGGGTCAGGTTCTCGTGCCCGGGGCTCACCACCGCGTAGCAGCAGACCCTCTCACCCAGCGTCGCGTCGGGCATGCCCACGGCCGCGACGGCGCGGACGCCCGGGTGCGCGATCAGCAGGTCCTCGATCTGGCGCACGCTGATGTTCAGCCCGCCGCGGATCACGATGTCCTTCAGCCGCCCGGTCACCCGGACGTAGCCGTCGGCGTCCATGACGCCGAGGTCACCCGAGCGCGAGTACCCGTCCGGGGTGAACAGCCTGCTGGTCTCGTCGGTGTTGTTGATGTACTCCAGCATGTGCATCGGGCCCTTGTAGGCGATGTCGCCCTGCTCCCCGCGGGGCACCTCGCGGCCGCCGGCGTCGACGATCTTCACCGAGCTTCCCGGCAGGGCCTTCCCGTCCGAGGTCACCGACCGCTCCGGGTCGTCGTCCACCGTGCAGGTCGTGGTGGTGACGTTCTCCGTCCGCCCGTAGAGGCTGAGCACCCGCAGGTTGGGCAGCACGTCGGCGGCGCGCCGGACGAACGCCGCCGGGATCGGCGATCCGGCCGCCACCCAGAGCCGCATGCTGCTCGGGTCATGCTGGTCGGGGTCGTACGCGTCCATCAGCATCTGCAAAAACGCGGTCGCCGTGACCGCCGCCGTGGCGTGGAACTTGGCGATGTCGGCCAGGCCAGCCCGCGGCTCCCACACCTCCATCAGGTGCACCGAGGCCCCGTGCATGAGCGGCAGCAGGAAGCCCGTGATCAGCCCGGTCGTGTGCGTGATCGGGGACGGGCTGAACTGGACGTCCTGGTCGCAGTAGCCGAACGCCCTGGCCAGCAGGCGCGATCCGCAGCCGAACGTGTTGAACGTGTGCAGGCAGCCCTTCGGCCGCGCGGTGGTGCCCGAGCTGAAGACGATCACGAACGGGTCGTCCGGCCCCGCCCCCGGCCCCAGCTCGCCCGGGCCGGCCGCCCCGCTCGCGAACAGGCTGTCCAGGGTGATGGCATCGCCCGGCTGACTGCCATCCGGGCGGACCACGATCAGGTCGCGCAGGCTGGGGCACTCCGGCCGCAGGCCCTGGTACATGGCGGGGTAGTCGAAATTACGGAACGGGCCGCAGGTGATCGCCGCCCGCACGCCGGCGTCCTGCAGCACGTAGCCCACGTCGTCGCGGCGGTAGATGGGCATGATCGGCACCATGATCGCGCCGATCCGCGTCAGCGCCAGCGCGATCTGCATGAACTCGGCCCAGCTGGGGATCTGCACCGATACCCGGTCACCGGGGGAGATGCCCATCCGGCGCAGGCCGGTGGCGAGCGCCAGGGCGCTGTCCGCGAGCTCGCGATAGGTCAGCGACGTGGTCCCGTCGGTCACGAGCACCTTGTCCGGATGGCGGTCCGCCTGCTGCCCGGCAACCTCGAAGAACGTCTCCGGCCGCCATAGCCCCGCCGCGTAGAAGCTGGCGATGTCGGCTTCGGAATACCGGTCGTGCACCGTTGCGAACGCCATCGCCGGTTCTCCTCTCACCACCGAACCCGCGTGCCCGGTTGGTAACCCGCGTGCCCGGTTGGTTAGGAGTTTAAAATGTTCGGACCGAAATTTTCAATGGTCTGACCGGAGTGGCGAGGCGCACCCCCGCGGCCGCCGCCCGATCCTGCTCACCACGGCCGTCGTGCTGGTCGGCGCGACCCACGTCGTCGCCGGGCACGACGTGGCCAACCTGACCGCTTACCGGGTCGCCTTCTTGGTCGCCGCCGCCTTCTGCCTGGCCGGGATAGCGTCGGCCCTGTCCATTCACGACGCCGACGCCGCCGCGACGATCCCCCGCCGCCCCCACGTCCGGTGGCCCGCAGCGGCGGCCGCCCGGGCCTGGCACCACCCGGCCGTGCGGCCAGACGGCAAAACCGCCGCCTAGCGGCGCCGGACGGGCCCAGTGATCTAGCGAGGCTTGGCGGCCGACAGGCCCTCGGTGGCGAAACCGACGACGAGGTCGGCCAGGCCGGGCAGTTCGGCGGTCTGCGGCGGCCAGTAGGCGATCGAGAAGATGAGGCCCAGGATGGACTGGGTTACCGCGGCGACCTGCGGGGGAGCGGTGCCGGGAACGCACCGCGCGATGACCGCCTCCCACCGGGCCACGTACTGCTTGCGCCGGTGATTGAAGTGGCGCTTCCACGCCCCGGTCAGCGAGCGGTCCTCGCGCTGGTACACGTTCACCAGCTGGCGCTGGCTCACCGCGTACCCGACGTGATGCCGGATCAGCCGGCTCAGATCCGCCAGGGGGTCGTCGTGGACCATCGCGGTCGCGCTGACCAGTTCGTCCATCGCCTCGTTGAACAGCGCGGCGAGGATCTCGTCCTTGCTGGAAAAGTAGCGGTACAGCGTCGGCCCGCTCAGCCCGGCCCGTTTCCCCAGCTCGTCGACGCCGACCCCGTGAAAGCCCTTTTCGTAGAAGACGGCGGCGGCCGTGTCCAAGATCATTCGTTCCCGGTCCACCTGGTGATCATAACGCGGTCTTGTAAACGGTCGTTATCCCAAGCATGCTTAGCGTCATGTCTGTTTGGCATCAACCGGCGCTCGTCTGATGTAAACGCTCGATCGGAGGAAAGGGGGCGCTGATGGATCTCGCGGATTCTCCGGAGGAGGCGGCGTTCCGCACCGCGGCCCGCGACTGGCTGGGCTGGGCCCTGCCGCAGCTGCCCTGGCCGGAGCCGGCCGACCTGGTGGCCAGGGCGCCGTTCTGGCGGCAGTGGCAGCGCCTGCTGTCCGGCGCCGGGTACGCCGGCCTGTCCTGGCCGAAGGAGTACGGCGGCGCCGGGGCGGACGCGAAGCTGCGCGCCATCTTCACCGAGGAGACCGACCGGGCCGGGGCCCCGGAGCGGCTGAACACGATCGGAGAGGACTTCGCCGGGCCGACGATCATCGACTTCGGCACCGACGAGCAGAAGCAGCGCTTTCTCCGGCCCATCCTCACCGGCGAGGAGATCTGGTGCCAGCTGTTCTCCGAGCCGGAGGCGGGCTCCGACCTGGCCTCGCTGCGCACCCGGGCGACCCGGGCGGACGGGGGCTGGCGCATCCAGGGGCAGAAGATCTGGACCAGCCGGGCGCACCTGGCGGCGTACGCCATCCTGCTGGCCCGCACCGCCGGCGGCCCGCGGCACAAGGGCATCACCTATTTCGTCCTGCCGATGGACAGCCCCGGGGTGACCGTCCGCCCGCTGGCCCACATGCTCGGCGAGGCCGAGTTCAACGAGGTGTTCCTGGATGACGTGTTCGTCCCCGACGGCCTGGTCGTCGGGGAGGTGGACGGCGGGTGGCGGGTGGCGATGGCGACGCTGTCCTACGAGCGGGTCGCGATCGCGACCGGGCGGGTCAACACCAAGCGGGCCGTCGACGACATCATCGCCGACGTCGCGGCGCGGACCGGGGACGACGGCCGGCCGCTCGGTGCGGATCCGGTCATCCGGCAGCGGGTCGCCGACCTGTACGGGCGGGCGCTGATCCACTATCTGATCGGCCAGCGCGTGACCACGCTGGCCGCGGACGGGGGACCGCCGGGGCCGGTCACGTCCATCGGCAAGCTGTTCTTCTGCCCGCTGGTGGAGGATCTGGCCGACTTCCGGCTCTCGCTCGCTCCGCTCGGCGGCCAGTTCGGCCCGGATGATGACGCTGCCGATGATGGCGCCGACGGCGCGGATGACAGGGCCGACACGGCGCGCTGGCTGCGGCTGGCGTATCAGGCCCGCGGGACGGCGATCGCCGGGGGCTCCACCTTCATCCAGCGCAACATCGTCGCCGAACGAATTCTCAAGATGCCCCGAAGCTGACCGACCCGAGGCTGACCGGCCCGAAGCTGACCGAGAGGAGCAGGCATGCGGTGGGAGCTGTCGCCCGAACAGGACATGTTCCGCGACTCGTTCCGCGACTGGCTGGCCGACGGCGCGGCGACGGGCGCCATCCGCCAGTGGCTGGACCGCGACGATACCGGCCCCTTCGAGCACCGCCTGGCCCGGGACGGCTGGCTGGGTGTCGGCTTCGCCGAAGACACCGGCGGCCAGGGCGGTGGCCTGCTCGAGCTTGCCCTCGCCGCCGAGCAATTGGGCTACGCGGCGGCGCCGGGCGGGGCCTGGCTCGCGGCCGTGCTGGCCGTCCCCGTCCTGGCCGGGATGCCCGAGGTGGCGGCCGGGGTGCTGGAGCGTGGCGAGCTGGCCGCGCTCGCGGTCACGGCCGGGCAGCCTCCCGACGAGCCCGGCACCGGAGACGGCCCAGGAACGAACCCAGGCAGGAACCCAGGCAGGAACCCAGGCAGGAACACGGTGCGCTGGGCGGACGGTGGCCTGCACGGCACGGTGCCCGCCGTGCTCGCGGGCGACCGCGCCGCCCGCCTCATCGTCCCGGCCCGGGCGGACGGCGGCTGCGCGCTCTTTCTCGTGGCGGCCGGCGACGCCGCGGTGTCGCTGCGCCGCCGGAAGCTCCTCGATCGCACCCGGTCCGCCGCCGACGTCACCTTCGACGGCGCGCCCGGACAGCGCCTGGACGTGGACGGCGATGCGGTGCTTGCCCGCGCGGCCCTGCGCGCGGCCGTGCTCGTGGCCGCGGACAGCCTCGGCGCCGCCGCGAAGATGCTGGATCTCGCGGTGAGCTACAGCCAGCAGCGGACCCAGTTCGGCGTGCCGATCGGCTCCTTCCAGGCGGTCAAGCACGCCGCGGCCACCATGCTCGTGTCGGTGGAGGCCTCGCGCTCGATCGCCTACTTCGCCGCCGCCTCGGTCGACCATGGCGGAGACGAGTCGGCGCTGCACGCCGCGACCGCCAAGGCGCAGGTGACCGCGGCCGCCGAGCAGGCCGCCGACGCCGCGCTGACGCTGCACGGGGCGATCGGCTACACCTGGGAGCACGACCTGCAGCTGTTCTACAAGCGGGCCAAGCTCAACGCCTACCTCTACGGCACGCCGAGAGCCTGGAACGAGCGCCTGGCGTCCGGCCTTCCCCTTGTCCCGGCCCCCTGACGCGACCGCGGGCGCATGTCCCCGTTTCGCGACCGCAATGGTCCCTTCGTGGTCCTCCAGCGACCGCAAGGGTCCCTTCGTGGCCCGCGCTGCGGACCTCCCGTTTTGGTCTGTCCTTTGTTACCATAGGATCAAAGCCGCTCGAAGCCGGTCGGGAGATGCGCAGTGGACTTTGAGCTGACCGAGGATCAGGCGATCATCCGCAAGGCGGTAGCCGAGCTGGCGGCCAGATTCGACGACCAGTACTGGCTGGAGAAGGACACCGCCCACGAGTTCCCCACGGAGTTCTACGACGCGTTCGCCGAGGCCGGCTGGCTCGGGATCACCACGCCCGAGGAGTACGGCGGCCACGGCTTCGGCATCACCGAGGCGTCGATCGTCATCGAGGAGGTCGCCGCCTCCGGGGGCGGGATGAACGCCGCCAGCGCGGTGCATCTGTCGATCTTCGGGCTGCACCCCGTCATCGTGCATGGCTCCGATGACCTTAAGCGCCGTAACCTGCCCCGGATCGTCAACGGTGACCTGCACGCCTGCTTCGGGGTGACCGAGCCCGGCGCCGGCCTGGACACCACCCGGATCACGACGTTCGCCCGCCGCGACGGCGACCACTACGTGGTCAACGGGCGCAAGGTGTGGATCTCCAAGGCCCAGGAGTCGGAGAAGATCCTGCTGCTCACGCGGACCACGAAGTTCGGCGAGGTGACGAAGAAGACCGACGGGCTCACGCTGTTCTTCACCGACCTGGACCGCGACCGGGTGGACATCCGCCCGATCCAGAAGATGGGCCGCAACGCGGTCAGCTCCAACGAGCTGTTCATCGACGACCTGCGTGTCCCGGTGGCCGACCGGGTGGGCGAGGAGGGCGAGGGCTTCCGGTACATCCTGGACGGCCTGAACCCCGAGCGGATGCTGGTCGCCGCCGAGGCCCTCGGGCTCGGCCGGGCCGCGCTGCGCCGGGCCGTCCGGTACGCGGGTGAGCGGGAGGTGTTCGGCCGCCCGATCGGCATGAACCAGGGCCTGCAGTTTCCGCTGGCCGACTCGCTGGCCCGGCTGGACGCGGCCGAGCTGGTACTGCGCAAGGCGACGTGGCTCTACGACCGGGGCCAGCCGTGCGCCCGGGAAGCGAACACGGCCAAGTACCTGTGCGCCGACGCGGGCTTCGAGGCCGCCGACCGCGCCCTGCAGACCCACGGCGGGATGGGCTACGCGGAGGAGTACCACGTGGCCCGGTATTTCCGCGAGGCGCGCCTGCTGCGGATCGCCCCGATCAGCCAGGAGATGGTCCTGAACTATCTCGGGTCGCACGTTCTCGGCCTGCCCCGGAGCTACTGATGAGGAGGCACCGATGAGGAGCTGCCGATGAGCAGGGCCGCTACCAGCCCGTTCACCCGCGCCGGGCGCGAGGTCCTCATCGCCGAAGCGGCCCGCACCCCGATGGGCCGCGCGCACCCGGAGCGCGGCTGGTACCGGGACATCCACCCGAACGTCATGCTGGGCGCCTGCTACACCGAGCTGCTGTCCCGCAGCGGCCTGGCGCCGGGCGACGTCGAGGACCTGGTCATCGGGTGCACGGCGCCGTTCGGCGAGCAGTCCCGCAACATCGGGCGTAACGCCTGGCTGCAGGCGGGCTACCCGCCGGAGGTCGCCGCCGTCACGCTCGACCGCCGCTGCGGGTCGGCGCAGACCGCGGTGGCCATGGCTGCCGGGCTGGTCGCGTCCGGCACCCACGACGTGGTCCTCGCCGGCGGGGTCGAGCACATGGGGCACGTTCCCATCGACTCGCCCGTGACGATCGCCGGCCTCTACGGCGACCCCTGGCCCGCCGGGCTGCGGGACCAGTACGCCTTCGTCCCCCAGGGCGAAAGTGCCGAGCTGATCGCCGACCGCTGGCAGATCAGCCGGGCCGAGATGGACGAGTTCGCGGTGCGCTCCCACCGGCTGGCCGCCGCGGCCCTGGCCGCGGGCCGGTTCGGGGCGGAGATGATCCCGATGGAGCTGGACGGGCAGGTCCGCCGCGGTGACCAGGGCATCCGGCCCGGCACCGACCGGGAGAAGCTGGCCCGGCTCCGCCCCGCCTTCCGCACCGACGGCGGCCGGATCACGGCCGGCACCTCCTCGCCGCTGTCCGATGGCGCGGCCGGCGTCCTGCTCGCGTCGCGGGACGCCGCCCAGCGGCACGGGCTGCGGGCGCGGGCCCGGATCCTGGACCAGACCACGGTGGGCGTCGATCCCATCATCATGCTGACCGGGCCCATCCCGGCCACGCGCAAGCTGCTCGACCGGACCGGGCTGGGCATCGGCGACATCGATCTGATCGAGGTCAACGAGGCGTTCGCGTCGGTCGTCGTGGCCTGGGAACGCGAGCTCAAGCCGGACATGGACCGGGTCAACGTCAACGGCGGCGCCATCGCGCTCGGCCATCCCGTCGGCGCCAGCGGATCACGCCTGTTCGCGACGCTCCTGGCCGAGATGGAGCGGCGCGACGCGGAGCTCGGGCTGGTGACCATGTGCTGCGGCGGCGGCCTCGGCACGGCCACCCTGATCCAGCGGCTGGCGGAATGATCAGCTCGTCCCCGCACCTCACACCCCGGGAGAACGCATGAGCAACCGAGTCGCCCTCGTCACCGGCGGGGGCCAGGGCATCGGGCACGGAATTTCGGAGGTCCTGGGCGGCCGCGGGTTCCGGGTCGCGATCGCCGACATGAACGCCGAAACCGCCCAGGCCACCGCGCGCTCGATCACCGAGGCCGGCGGCACCGCGATCGCCGTGCCGGCCGACATCACCGACTCCGCCTCGGTACTGGCCGCGATCAAGATGGTCACCGAGGAACTCGGGCCGATCGAGGTCGCCGTGAACAACGCGGGCTGGGACGACTTCATGAACTTCGTGGACACCACCGAGGACTTCTGGGACCGCATCCTGGAGGTCAACTTCAAGGGAGCGCTGCGGGTCATCAAGGCCGTCGTGCCCGGCATGATGGACCGAGGCTGGGGCCGGGTGATCAACATCGGTTCCGACGCCGGCCGGGTCGGGTCGTCGCTGGAGGCCGTCTACTCCGGGGCCAAGGGCGGCATCATCGCGTTCACCAAGACGCTGGCACGCGAGGTCGCGTCCAAGGGGGTCACCGCCAACACGGTGTGCCCCGGCCCGACCGACACGCCCGCGCTGCGCACCTTCGCCAGCGGGGCCGGCCAGGACGGGGAAAAGGTCATCGCCGCGATGACGCGCGCCGTGCCGATGCGCCGCCTCGCCCAGCCGTCCGACGTCGCCGCCGCGGTCGCCTTCTTCGCCTCTGACGACACCGGGTACATAACCGGCCAGACGCTGTCCGTCAGCGGCGGCCTGACGATGGCATGACGACGGACTCTGCCCCTGCGGTGGCCTGGGAGCGCGCCGACGACGGGGTGCTGCGGATCATCCTGCGGCGGCCACCCGCCAACGCGCTGGGCGTCCCGCTCATCGACGGCCTGAACCGCGCCCTGGACGAGGCGTCCGGCGACCGGGACATCGCGATCATCGTCGTCACCTCGGCCGTCCCCGGCTTCTTCGCCGCCGGCGCCGACATCAAGCACATGGCGACCGCGGACGCGGACTCGTTCGCCGCCTACGGCCGTGCCCTGCGCGAGACCCTCAGCCGGCTCGCCGCCCCCGGCTGGATCAGCGTCGCCGCGATGGAGGGGCTGGCCCTCGGCGGCGGCCTGGAGCTCGCCCTGGCGTGCACGTTGCGCGTGGCCGGGGCCGGGGCCCGCTTCGGGCTGCCCGAGGTCAAGCTGGGCCTCATCCCCGGCGCGGGCGGGACGCAGCGGCTGCCCCGGCTGGTGGGCCGCGACCGCGCCCTGGACATCATGCTGACCGGCCGGCAGGTGGCCGCCGAGGAGGCGCACGCCATCGGCCTGATCAGCCGGCTCGTGGCCGCCGGGCAGGCGGAGCCGGAGGCGCGGAAGCTGGCCGCCGAGCTGCGCCGGGCCTCGCGGCCCGCGCAGCACGCGGTGATCCGCACGGTGGACGCCTCATACGAGATGGCCCTCGCGGACGGCCTGGCCTACGAGGCCGCCCAGGAACAGGAACTGTTCGAGGCGGGGGAAGCCAGGGAAGGGATCACCGCCTTCCTGGAAAAGCGCCCGCCGGACTTCGCCTGACGAACGAGGAGCAGCGTTGCCGAGCCACCAGGAACCGAAGCTGGAGACCATCCGCCTGGACCGTCCCGCCGATGGCGTCGCCGTCGCGACCCTGGACCGGCCGGACCGGATGAACGCCATGACCATGGTCATGTTCGCCGAGCTCGAGCAGCTCGCGCTGGACCTCGGTGAGCAGGACGACCTGCGCGTCCTGATCATCACCGGGGCCGGCCATGCGTTCTGCGCCGGCGATGACCTGGCCGACGCCGCCGAACTGCCCGGGCTGTCCCCCATGGGCATGCTGGAACGCCAGGAGCAGGCCGCCCGCGCGCTGTCGGCGGTCCGCGCCATCCGGGTCCCGGTCATCGCGGCTCTCAACGGTGCGGTGGCCGGGGGAGGGCTGGCCCTCGCGCTGGCCGCCGACATCCGGCTGGCCTCGCCGGCCGCCAGGTTCAACGCCGCCTTCGTCCGCATCGGCCTGTCCGCCGGTGACCTCGGCACGTCCTGGCTGCTGCCGCGGCTGATCGGCCCGGCGCGCCGCCGAGATCGTACACCGGGCGGTTCGTCGAGGCGGCCGAGGCCGAGCGGATCGGCCTGGTCAACCGGTCGTCCCGCCAGGACCTGCTGGACGGGGCGATCGCCATGGCCCGGCATCATCGGCACACTCCCCGGCCGGCGTCCGGATGTCGAAGCGGGCGCTGCAGCGCAACCTGGAGGTGGCCTCGTACCGCGCCGCGCTGGAGCTGGAGAACCGGGGCCAGGCGCTGCTGACGCGGGGCGGCGACATGCCGGAGGCGCTGGCCGCGTTCACCGAGCGCCGCGCGCCGCTCTTCACCGGAAGGTAGGGAACGCCGTGGTGACCCTGGGCGATACCGATCCCGGATTCGGGCCCGGTGACGATGGCCGTCACTGGCCCCCCACCGCGGACGGCCGGATGCGGGACAGCCTGTTCTGGGAACTGATCATGCCCGAGGAGAAGCTGGGCCTGCAGATCTACCTGTACGTCAGCCATCGCGGCCGGGCCGGGTACAACGTGTCCGTGTGGGGCCCGGAGACCGAGCCGGTCGCGCTGAAGCTCGCGCAGGGCACGGTCGGCCCCGATGCCGACTTCGGCGAGTTCGAGTTCCAGGGCCTGACCGTCCGGCAGCCGGAGCTGCGCCGCACCTGCCAGGTCCGTTACTCCAGCGGCGACGTGCGCCTCGCGTACGACTTCACCGGGCTGCACGACGCGTTCAGCTACCGCTCCAACCCGGACGGCCTGCCCGCCTGGTTCGCCCAGAACCGCCTGGAGCAGACCGGGCACGTGACCGGCTTTCTCGAGGTCGCCGGGCGCCGGATCGACTGGGACCGGACCGGCCACCGGGACCACTCGTGGGGCCACCGGGACTGGGGGATTCCGCAGCACTGGAAGTGGTTCATCGCCTACACCGAATCGGGGCAGGTGGTGAATGGATGGATCTGGATCGCCCGCGGCGAATGGGGCTTCGCCGGCGTACGTCGTCCGGGACGGCGTCACGATCCCGGTCTCGCACATCACGCACCACGCCGACTACCACCCGGACATGACCCAGCGGCGGCTCGAGGCCGACCTGACCGACATCACCGGGCAGACGACGCACCTGGTCCTCGATGTGTTCGGGGTGGTCAAGCTGCCGACGCACGACCCGATGAGCACCGTGATCTACGAGGCGGCCTGCGCGGCCGAGATCGACGGCGAGCCGGGCGCGGGCCAGTTCGAGACGCACTGGCCGGGCCCATATCTGCAGCACCTGGCGGCGGCGCCGCACAAAGGCGCGGCGCCGCACGGAGAAGCATAAGTGGCGGGGGAGTTCTCCGCCGGCCAGCTCACCCGGCTGGAGACGTTCCTGCGGTCCCGCGGGATCTGCCGCGGGTCGCTGACCGCCCAGCCGCGTCGGGGACGGGCACTCCAACCTGACCTTTCTGGTCAGCGACGGTCAGCGGCGGGTGGTCGTGCGCCGTCCGCCCCCGCCGCCGCTGCCTCCCGGCGCGCACGACGTGCTGCGGGAGGCGACGCTGATCCGCGCCCTGGCCGGGAGCGCGGTGCCCGTGCCCGACGTGCTGGCCACGGCCGAAGCCGGCGAGGTGCTCGACGCCCCCTGCTACGTGATGAACTTCGTGCCGGGGCCGATCGTCACCATCGCGACCCCGGCCGCGCTCAGCTCGCCCGCGGACCGGCGGCGGATCGGCGAAGCCCTCATAGACACGCTGGTCTGTCTGCACGCCGTCGACTGGCGGGCGGCCGGGCTGGCCGGCCTGGGCCGCCCGGACGGCTTCAACGCCCGGCACCTGCGCCGGATGGGCGGCCTGGTCGCGGACGGCGACGGCCGCCCGCCGCCGGAGTTCGCGACGATCACCGCCTGGCTCGGGGACCACGTCCCGCCGGAATCGGGCGCGTCGATCGTGCACAACGACTACCGGATCGGCAACGTCATCCTCGCCCCGGACCCGCCCGGGCGGATCGCCGCCGTGCTGGACTGGGAACTGGCCACCATCGGCGACCCGCTGTTCGACCTCGGCTATTTCCTGGCGTCCTGCCCGGTTCCCGGGGAGCCGTACACCCCGACCGGCCAGCTGGGCACGGCCGTGCTGGAACCCGGCTACCCCCGCCGGGACGAGCTGGCGCACCGGTACGCCGCCGCGACCGGCCGCGACCTGGCCAACCTGAGCTGGTACAGCACGCTGGCGCTGTGGAAGCTGGCCGTGCTGTACGAGTACGGTCGGCGCCGCGCGGCCAGCAGCCACGGCGACCCGTACTACGGCAATCCCGCGCTGGTCCGGTCCTTCCTGGACGCGGCGCACCGGGCCGCCGGGCTCAGTGGCTCCGGTAGGCGGAGAAGTCCGGGGCCCGCTTCTCGTTGAACGCGGTGATGCCCTCCTTCGCCTCGGCGGACTCGCCGAACAGCTTGAGGCTGGAGTAGGCCATCTGCCCGATCCCGGCGAAGTGCTCGGTGTCGGTGTTCATCGACTGCTTCAGCACCTTCAGCGCGGTGGGGGAGAGCCGGAGGATCTCGTCCGCCCAGGACCGGACCTCGGCCTTCAGCTGGTCCGCCGGGACGACCTTGTTAACCAGGCCCCACGCCTCGGCCTGCTCGGCGCTGTACTGGCGGCAGAGGAACCAGATCTCCCGGGCGCGCTTCTCGCCGACCACCCGGGCCAGGTAACCGGTGCCGAAGCCGGCGTCGTAGGAGCCGACCCGGGGGCCGTTCTGGCCGAACCGGGCGGTGTCCGCGGCGATGGTCAGGTCGCACAGCACGTGCAGGACGTGCCCGCCGCCGATGGCGAAGCCGTTGACCGCCGCGATGACCGGCTTCGGCACATCCCGGATGACCCGGTGCATCGTGTCGATCTCGAACAGCCCGCTGTCTGACGGCCCGTAGTCGCCGGTTTCCATCCGCTGCTTCTGATCGCCGCCGGTGCAGAACGCCTTATCGCCGGCGCCGGTCAGGCAGATAACACCGACCTCGTCGCTGCTCCACGCGCGCTTGAAGCACGCCACCAGCTCATCGACTGTGCGGGCGCGGAAGGAGTTGTACCGCTCCGGGCGGTTGATCGTGATCCAGGCCAGGCCGCGGTCGACCTCGTACGTCACGTCAGTGAGCTGGTCCATGGAACGGAAACTACTCCTGTAAACGATCGTTTTCAAGGCCGGACGACATGCTCTTGCCCGTATGGACAGACCGCTGCGGGAAGCGATTCCCTGGCTGCTAACGATAGTTATCGGAGAGCTGCCAATCGCGGCGGCGCCGGGCCCGGGGCCGGCCGGGGTGGCACTGGGCCCGCACCGGGGCGGCGCAGGCAGAATGGACAGCATGACTGAGCCCACGAGCCGCCCGGCCGGCGTTGCCTGGCACGAGTCCGGCAAATACGAGGACATCCGGTACGAGACCACCGGCGACGGCATCGCCAAGATCACCATTTGCCGCCCCGAGGTACACAACGCGTTCCGGCCGCAGACCCTCATCGAGATTTCGCAGGCCCTGAACGAGGCGCGTGAGGACGAATCAGTCGGCGTCATCATCCTGACCGGTGAGGGCGGCAAGGCCTTCTGCTCCGGCGGCGACCAGCGGGTCCGCGGCGACAGCGGCTACCAGGCGGACGCCAGCAGCACGGGCCGCTTCCACGTCACCGACCTGCACGTGCAGATGAGGCGCACGCCCAAGCCGATCGTGGCCATGGTGGCCGGCTGGGCCATCGGCGGGGGACAGGTGCTGCAACTGGTGTGCGACCTGGCCATTGCCGCCGACAACGCGCGCTTCGGCCAGGTGGGCCCCAGGGTGGGCTCGTTCGACGGCGGGTTCGGCGCGTCCCTGCTCACGCAGGTCGTGGGAGCGCGCAAGGCCAAGGAAATATGGTTCCTGTGCCGCCAGTACGACGCGCAGCAGGCCCTGGAGATGGGGCTGGTCAACACGGTGGTCCCGCTGGCCGACCTGGAGCGGGAAACCGTGAAGTGGTGCCGCGAGATGCTGGCGCTGTCGCCGTTCGCGCTGCGCCTGATGAAGGCGAGCTTCCACGCGGCCGAGGACGGCTACGCGGGCATTCAGCAGCTTGCCCACGACGCCAACCTGCTGTTCTACGGATCGGAGGAGGCCAAGGAGGGCCGCGAGGCCTTCAAGGGCAAGCGCGCCCCCGATTTCGGCCGCTTCCCGCATCGCGCCTAGCGGTGTATCTAATAGGCCTTCTCCCTCTCCATTTCCTGTGGAAAGCTGAATTCTTCAGGTTTTGGGGGAGATATGGCCAACAGGCGGCACCGACTCGACCCGGTCGGGCCATTCGGCAACCCGGACGGGTCACGAGCCGACATAGAGGACCTGGTCAGCGAATTCGTCGACTTCGGCGGTAACCCGGCATACGGGCACCTGGCCACCCGGGCCAACGACTCCAAGGTGCGGGTCATCGTCGGCAAACTGGGGGCCGGCAAGACCGTCTACCTGCGGCGGCTGCAGGACTTCCAGGCCCATCAGGAATCGGTGTATTCCGACGTGCCGCAGCAGAGCCTGCCCAAGACGGAAGTAATCGTCAAGGCGTGCCAGTGGTTCTCCGATCGCGTCCTGGTGGAGAAGTGGATGCAGATCTGGGACCGCGCGATCATGCGGTCACTCGCCTCGCACCTGCTGCGCCGTCCCGAATTGCGGCAGCAACTGCACGACGAGCAGATTGCCGAGCTCGAGCAGTCCTATGCCCGCCTCATCGGCAGCGACTTCCGCCGTCCCCGGTCGATTTACAGCCAGGTGCGCGACATGATCAACGAGCGGCAGACGGCCCACCAGCTGTCGTCGTACCTCGACGATCCGCTCTGGGATGATCTCGAGGACCTGCTGGGCGAGGTCGTCGGCCAGTGCAAGCCGATCTACTTCTACCTCGACGCGGTGGACGAGGAGTTCAGCCACGCGCCGATGTACTGGCTGAAATGCCAGGAGGGACTCTTCTACCAGGTCATGCGGCTGCTCCGGGACCACCGGCTGGGGGGCCGGCTGCACGTGGTCATCTGCATCCGCGACATCGTGATGTCGTCGGTCTACCGGTCAGAACACGCGCCGCGGTACTACAACGAGCCGCACATCCGCGTCCTGACCTGGGACCGGGGCGCGCTGCTGTACCTGCTGCAGCAAAAGCTGCAGCGGCTGCCGCCGTCGCTGCTGATGCGCCGCTCCGCCGATGGCGCCACGACCATCCGGCACTGGCTGGGGACCAACGGCGACTGGCCGGGTCCCGACGGCGGCGAGACGATCGACAACTACCTGCTGAGCCACACCAGGCTGATCCCGCGCGACATCATCTCGCTCGGCAACGAACTGTCCGAAGAGGTGCTGCGGCAGAAGCAGGCGGGCGCCGAGAGCCTGCCGCCGGACGTCCTGCAGAGCGTGGTCCGGCGCTGCGCCAAGCGCTTCGGGGATTCCCAGCTCGCCCAGTGCGCGAATCAGGTGTCCTCGGACCTCATGCCGAAGAACGCCGCCATGCACAACTACTCCGAGGTGTTCACCAGCACGCAGGCCTACATCAGCGGCGTGCAGGAAGAGATCCGCAGTTTCGTGCGGATGATCGGGTCTGACCGCTTCCCGCGATCAGACCTTGAGGGCCTGCAGGAACTGGCCGATCAGCATTTCGACAAGGCGACCGACCTCGCCTCCGTCCTGTGGCAGAACGGCCTGCTCGGCTACGCCGACGAAACCGGCCGGCGCCGCTTCTATTCCCTGGGTGACGTCGAGCAATTTCATCTGCCACCGGAGGTGGACACGTACGTGCTGCATCCATGCCTGGTGCACGCGGTCGGCGGGATCCGGCACACCGGAATCGGGTCCGCCGGAAGCGGGAAACCAGGAAGCAGGAGACCATAGGTGAGCGCGGTCCGGGTCCTGGAGTATTCGAGCTGGAACGAGTTCAAGCGGGATCTGCTCACCGAACTGTTCGGCGACGGCGTCTTCCAATCCGGTTACTACCTCTTCCGGGGCATGGGCAACGCCGACTGGAGCCTGTCGTCAGCTTTTGACCGGCGTTTCGGGTCGCTGCCCCATGACCAGCGACTGCGGCTGTGGGAAGAGCTGATCGGCCAGTGGCGGCGCAGCTGCGAAGAAAACGGCGTGCCCGATTCCGTCGTCCGCGACGATCAGCAACTCTGGGCCCTCGGGCAGCACCACGGCCTGCCCACCCGCCTGCTGGACTGGAGCACCAGCCCGTACGTCGCCGCGTTCTTCGCCTTCTACTACTGGGTGCTCCGGCTGCCCCAGGAGTTCGGCCACGTGGTGATCTGGGTCCTGCATCTGGACAATCCGGTCTGGTCCAGGGAAATGGGCGTCGAAATCGTCACCCCGCCGGCGCTGGATAACATCCGGCTGCGCGCTCAGGGCGGCAAGTTCACCCTTTCCCGGACGCCCTTCGCCTCCCTGCAGGAGTACGTCGAGCGGTCAGCGGCCGGGCTCGCCCTGACCAAGATCGTGCTGCCCGCCCGGGAAGCGGTGCGGGCGCTGCCGGACCTCGATGCGATGGGCATCAACAATTACCGTCTGTTCCCCGACCTGACGGGTCTCGCGGAGATGACCACCATGCGGCTGCTGCTGACAATGGCGGCCGGGGCCAGTGAAAGGGAGCAGCCGCAGGTGCCCGCGCCCGGCTCGCTGCGGCTGATGGGTCCGGTGCATGACAGACACCAGCCCAGCATCTGACCGCCAGTACCTTTCGTCGCGGTACGAGAAATTCCGGCTGCACACCCGGCGGAACATCTCGAAGGCGGCGGTAACGGGCGTCAGCGTGGCCGGAATTCTGGCGGGCTTCCTGTCGGCCACGGGTACGGTCTGGCCGCTGCTCGCCTATCTCGCGCTGATCGCTTCCGTGGGCGCGGTTGTCCTTGTCATCCTGAGCCTGCCCGGCGGCCCATCCGGGTACGTGATGGTGCTGCTGCGCCGCAGCCAGCGTTCTCACGTGCCCGGGCGACCGCGCCAGATGGAGCTCGTGTCCCCGGCGGTCCGCCGCCCCGGGGCCGGCTTTGTCCTCGCCAACCGGTGCGATGATCCGGTATACGGCGGGGGCCTGCGCGCCTTGGTGGGGGACTCCCAGCCGATCATCATCCTGCCGAGCAATCCGCGGGACGTGGGGAAGCCGCACGAGCTGCTGTATCCGCTGTTCGTGCGCGGCCGTTCGCGGTCGAACGTCCAGCTGGATGTGCGGCCGGCCGGGATCCCCCTGCCTGCGCTGAGTTTCGAGCGTGAGCTTCCCGAGGGAGCGCAGGATCCGGACCACACGCTGGCCATCCGGGACCTCGTCTACGTCCCGGAGCTGGTGCTGGCGCTGCAGGAGGCCGGGGCGTGCCTCGGGACGCCGGTGACCTGGCCGGAGCACTGCGTCGATCCGCTGATGATCGCGTCCCGGGATGTGATCGTTATCGGCGGCCCCGATACGAACTTCTGGCATGCCGCGTTGTTCGAGGCGGTGGCGCGGGAGTTCGACGTCCCGGGAAGCTCCGTTCCGCTGGCCATGAGCCTGCGCGAGCTCCGGAACGGTTACCCGGTATACGGCTCGCGGTCGATGCTGGCGCACCTGTACGACCCGGCGGACCTGCCGCAGCCCGAAGACGGCCTGCTGGAAATGGATGAGCGGCTGTTCCCGACGTTCGGCATGATCATGGCGTGCCGCAACCCGTTCGCCGCGGCGGTCGGCCAGTCACGCTGGTGCGTCTTCGTGGCCGGGACCAGGAGCCTCGGGACCAGCGGCGCCGTCCTGGGCCTGGCGGCCGTGCTAAGGCAGATGCGCGGCGATCCCGGCCTGAACTTCTCCAGTACGGTCCGGACCACCCGCGACGGCGTGCAGGCCCAGGTCTCCGCGGTCCTGTGCCGGACCAGCCAGGTGGAGCAGGCCATGCTGCGGCGAGAGGGTAACGTGCTCGGCCGCCAGCGGCACACGCTCCCGCCGGTCGGGCTCGATCCCGGGTACAGCGACACGTACCTGCCGACGAACGTCGAATACCTGCGTTACGACGGCGCGCAGTCGGCGTGGCGCCCGCTGTGCAGCGTCCCGGAGCCCTGACCGGTCACGCCAGCAGCCATTGTGCCGCCAGTTCCAGCACGTCCGCGCGACTCCGCGCGCCGTGATCCGCCGCCATGAAGTGGTTACCGATCAGCAGCGAGAACGCGAGCATGGATCGCGCTTCGACCTCGGCCGCCTCCGCGCAGAAGGTGCCGAAGAGGGCCCGCAGGTAGTCCATCCGCCGGTTGTCGACGCGGCGCAGGCGCTCGGCCACGGCCGGATCGTGCCGTGACCAGGCCCGGACGGCCAGGTCGATGGGGAGAAGCTCGTCGCTGAAGGTGAGTGCGCCCGCGCGCCGCAGCTTGGCCCGGGCATCACCGCCCCGGCGCTCGACGCGCTCGATCACCTCGTCGGTCGCGGCCCGCTCCCAGCTGCCGAGCATCTCCTCCAGCAGCGCGCCGCGGTCCTCGAAGTGCCAGTAGAAGCCGCCCCGGGTGACGCCGAGCGCCTTCGCCAGCGGGTCGATCCGACCGCGTCCGCCCCGGCGGCCAGCGCCCGCAGGCCCTCCTCGACCCACCGGTGGCGCGGGTGCGGTCGGTGCGGCCATCGCCTCTCCATCGGGTCTCGCTGCCGGGCCGGTGCGCCATTGACACTCCCGCCCACGGTGCTAGCCTCCATCCATACACTACTGTATGGATGGAGGTCCACCGGATGCGGCTTCCAGACACCGAGCACACCTCACGGCCTGGCGGATTCACGAGCTGACCCCGGATTTCCGCCTGGAGGACGTGTGGGCGCTGCCGACGCCCGGCGGTCCGGGCGACTTCCCGCGGCTTGTTCGGGCGTTTACCGCCGGGAATCCGTCCCAGGGACCCGCTCACGTGCTGTTCACCATCCGGTCGAAGCTCGGCGAGTCCTGGTGGGATAGCCCGGACGCCGGCCTCGGCTCCCGGGTGCGGACGCTCCGTGATCGCTTGCCGGCTGACCTGCGCGACGCCACCGGTCCCGGCTTTGCCGGGTCCCCGTTCACCTCGCTGTACCTGCTTGGTGACGAGTTCGCCGCGGAGATCGCGAACCAGGCGGTGCACGGTGTGCTGCACCTGGGCTGGGTCCCGGACGGCACGGGCGGTTACCGCGGTCAGCTGGCCGTCCTGGTAAAGCCGAACGGCCTGCTCGGCACCGGTTACCTGGCCGCGATCATGCCGTTCCGCCGACTGGCCGTTTACCCGTTGATGATGCGGAACCTCGCCCGGCAATGGCGGGATCGCCCCGCTCAGCCCGCCACCGCCCGCAGTTAGCGAGATTTCGTCTGAGATTAGCCCGGCGTCGCCGTTCGAATGGAAAAGTGCCTTTGACCTGGAAAAATAGGACTTGTCTAGGGACCTATCAGCCACGAGTCGAAGGCACTTTTCCCGTGAAGAATAGCGCACGTACTGCTCGCGTCATGGTGTCTGCTGACAGGCAGGGCCTGGTGTCTCAGGCCGGGCCGTGGCTCCCGATGCGACCGGCCTGGGCCGGGTTGTCGACGGCCTGGACCGGTGGCGGGCGCCGCGGGCGACGTCTCCCCCACGCGAGGAGCTGTCATATTTTTTTTTTTTTTTTTTTTTTTTTTTTTTTTTTTTTTTTTTTTTTTTTTTTTTTTTTTTTTTTTTTTTTTTTTTTTTTTTTTTTTTTTTTTTTTTTTTTTTTTTTTTTTTGTTCCACATCACAACCAGCTCCGCAGCATCTTATGCACTGCTCATCCCCTACCACTCGCAGCTATACGGCTGGGCTCATCTGCCGATGGCAAGGGCGAGGACGGTATCCACCGCAGTTTCGAACGGGCGGCTACTCCGATGCACCTGGGCGAGTAGAAGCCCTCCCTGGAGCGTGGCGAGCAGAGTAGTGGCGAGGTCGTCCGGGTCGATGCCGGGCGGGAGTTTCCCGTCGGCATGGAGGGATCTGAGTGCATCGCCGATGGCGGCTGCCCACTGATCGAACCCTGCCGCGATGAGCGCTCGGGCCTCGGGGTCGCTCTCGGCGAGCTGGCCGCCGAGCGAGCCGAGTGGGCAGCCGCCCTTTGCTTCGGTGAGCTTCGCGCGGTGATCACCATGTGCGAGGCTCTCGGCGCGGTAACCGCTGCGGATCCGCCGTGATGACGTCGCGGCTTGGTAGTCGATGACCGCCTGCACGAGCTCGTTCTTGTCGGGGAAGTAGTGGTACATCTGAGAGCCGCTGACTTCCGCCGCCACCTGGACGTCTTCCAAGGTGGTGCCCGCCACCCCGCGCTCATGGATCAGGGCGGCGGCCTTCTCCACTATTCGTGCCCGGGTGCGTGCTCCTTTGGGGGTGAGCCTCGGCCGGTCACTCGTCTCGTTGGCCATGCACCGATGTTAGCAGGATCTGAGTTTGACAACCCAGTTCCGAACGGTCAGAGTGAGTCACACAACCCATTTTGGAGCGAGGACGGCGCATCGCATGACTGACCTAAAGGGCAAGACAGCTCTGGTCGGGCTGGCCGCGTCGCGATCGGCAAGGCCATGGCCTCGCCTTGGCGGCCCCCGGCGCACATACTGGTCGTCGGACGCAATGAACAACGAGCCAAAACGTGGTCGCCGAGATCGAAGTCAGCGGAGGCAGCGCGACGTTCCGGCTCACTACGTTGAGCGACCTCGAATCGGCCCAGGACCTGGTCGAGTGGGCCACTGAGGCAGACGGCGGTCACGTCGACATCCTCATCAACAACGCTGGCGTCGCCTTGCTCGGACCAAGCAACGCAGCCACCGAAGCAGAGTTCGACGAGACCTTCGCGCTGAACGTCAAGGTTCCGTTCTTCCTCGTCGCGGCACTGGCGCCAGCCATGGCTGAACGCGGATGGGGTTCGATCGTCAACGTCAGCACGATGGTCGCGAGCTTCGGACAGGCCGGCATGGCTATGTACGGCGCCAGCCGAGCGGCTCTCGAACTTTTCACTAAGGCCTGGGCCGCCGAATACGGCCCGCGTGGTGTTCGGGTGAATGCCGTTGCCCCCGGCCCGACGCGCACCCGGATGACCGAAGGTTCCCTGACGAGATGGTGAATCAGCTCGCAGCACTGGCACCAGCAGGTCGCGTAGCTGAGCCTGAGGAACTGGCTGCGGCGATCGTCTTCCTGCCAGCGTCATGACACTTCGTCCACGGCGTCACCTTGCCGTCGATGGGGCCGAGTTGCGACGTAACGTCCGTCGCGCGGGGCGTCATCGTGAGCAGCCCGGCCGGCGGAACGCCGAGCGCTCGCAACACCCTCTCCTCTGGCATGCACGACTTATCCGATCGGAGAAGCGTATGAGCAGTGACGCGCTGTTCGCCGAGATGCTGCCGCTCAGCCTCCTGGCCGGCCCAGGGCGGCATCGGCCATGAGACAGCCCAAGGCATGGGAAACAGTGGAGCGACTGTGCTGGTACACGCCCGCGGTGCCGACCACGCCCGCCGCGCTGTCGACCTGCTGGTCACCAACGGCAACGGCAACGGCCAGTACCTAGCCGTAGCCGGAGACCTCGGCTCTCTAGACGGTGTTCGGAAACTGGTCCACGCTGTACACGAGGCCGCGCCCGAAGGGACTCAACGGACTGGTCAACAACGCCGGCGCCGCGTTCGCCAATAAGGCACTCTCACCTGACGGGTACGAGCGGACCATCGCCATCAATCACGTCGCGCTGGCGGCACTGACCGACGGGCTGCTCGACCTGCTCCGCAAGGGCGCTGATGATTTCGCCGCGCCCTCGCGGGTGGTCAACATGACCGCCCTGATCGAGTCGCGGGGCAAGCCGATCACCGACTGGAGCTACCCGGGTAAGTACAAGCAGATCCAAGCCTACGCCGATGCCAAACTGCTGGCCCTGATGTACACCTACGCCCAAGCTCGCCGCCATGAGGGCGACGGCCTGACGTTCAACGCAGTCAGCCCGGGCGCGGTCAAAACCAGTCTCGGCAGCAAGGCCGGCGGGCCGTTCAAAACGATTGAGGCGTTGACCAATCCGTTCGTCGGGCCTCCGGAGAAGGGGTCACGCGGCTGTGTGCGGCTGATGGCCGATCCCGAGCTCGCAACCGCCACCGGGGCTACTACAGCTCGGCCAAGTTCAAGAAGTCATCCAAGAAGTCTCGTGACCACGACGCTCAGGACCGGGTGTACGAGCAGACCGAACGCGAACTGCGCATCCACAACTGAGGCGGTGCAGCCGGCTATCGCCAGCACAGCCGGTGCGGCAACGCTCGCGCCTTCACTAGCCTCGGGCTTTCGCCGGGGTTAGCCGAGGTGATCTCTTCGAGAAAAGTGCCTTTGAGCTGGGAGGATTGGGAATGCTGAAGGTCCTGTCCGTCCTGAGCTGAAGGCACTTCTCAGATGAAGAATAGCGTACGCAGTACCCGGGTCGCGGTGTCCGCTGACGGCAAGGGGCTGGTATCCCAGGCCGGAGCGGCCTGCGCGAACTGCAGGCTGTCACCGACCTGGCACCCAGGGACGGATGGTGGATGCCCGCTACAGCGTAATCATGGCTGAAGGCATATCAAGCACCTGACCTTTTGATCAGAAGCTCGGCGACCGCTGCCAGCGAATGGGCATGCTCGCCACCGAAGCTCGCGGGGGGTGACGACGTGAGAAAGATCGGCCTGATACCGGCATTCTCAGGGCCCAGGATATCGGTCCGCAGGTTGTCACCGACGAAAACAGCATTTTCCGCGCCTGACTGGCTCGCTTCCAGCGCGGCCCGGTAAATACGAGGATGAGGCTTGCGAAATCCTACCTCGGCGGACGAAACGTAGGTATCGATATACCGCGCCAGTCCGGTCGGACGGAGATCCGCCTTCAGGTCCCAGCCCCAGTTCGAGCAGATGGCGATTTCAAGACCCACCTCCTTTAGCCGGGCCAGACACTCCTCCGCGCCGGGCATAGGGATCATCGGAGCCTGATGAAGCTGTTCCAGCGCGGGCACTATTCGTGGTCCGAAGGCAGGATCTTTGCACTGGCTGGCCAGGCATAGCGTCTCGGATGCCCATGCGGCATATGTCTCGCGTGACCGGGACTGTGCGGAGTGGCTGAATCCCTCGCTAACAGCCTGAAGTTCGGTCAGAAATTGCGGCGACGGCTCTAGGCCCGCGCGGGCCAGGCCTTGCAGAAAGGTGTTCCTGTGCTGCGGATGAGCCGTGACAAGGGTGTTGTACGCGTCGAATATGACCAGTTTCATGAACTCCGCCCGAGACCTGGGATTTACGGGCGGGACGCGGAGCTGGCCTTGTCGTAGATGCATGCTCGGTGATCTTTGGAATTAACGGCTGGACATGACCGGCATGACGGGGTCAGGGCGGAGGCAAGGCCTTCCTCGCCCGACTCTCGCTGGGTGAAAATAAGGTCGGGGCCGGTCATGAACATTGAGGCCATATCCGGCTGGTCGACCAGGAGGCCGCAGCGGTACGCCCGTCCGTCGGGGAAAATCTGGAGGTTGGAAAAATCGGTGAGGGCGCACCCAGCGAGCTTCTCGTTCCCGGTAAGAAAGCCCCGCTCGATCTCTACGAAGAAATCGGACCCAGCTTCCGTTCGTCCTTCGACCCGGCGGACCAGATTCATCCATTCGCCTTGGTTCGGTATCTCATCGGCGGGCAATTGACGTCCCTGTCCGATCGCGGACGGCCAGTGGATGTTCAGTCGCCGGCAGCCAGCGTTCTGGCCGAATTCAATCAGTGAGTCCACGCCGCCCAGCACGGACCTGAGCGCGGTGACATTGATGTCGAACGGGATCCGGTACTTGTTCAGCAGATCGATTGTCGCCCTCGCGTCCTGCCACGCTCGTGGCCCGCGCAGGCTGTCCTGGATCTCCTTATCCATGGAGTCCAGGCTGACCGCGACCCGGGACAGCTTTTCCGCGCCGAGCTCCAGGCCCTCGAGAAGCCGGCGGAACCTGTTTGTGCCGTTGGTGACAACCCGCACGTCCATGCCCCCGCCACGGGCCATGGTGACCATTTTGGCGAATTCCGGATGAAGAGAGGGCTCGCCGCCCAGCAGGGTTATTTCTCCTACGCTATGTTTCTGGCTCCAGGTCAGGATCCGGTCGTACAGGTCAATGCTCATGTGCGTCCTTGACGCCAGGAAGTCGGCGGTCAGAAAGCAGTAAGTGCAACGCCGGTTGCACTGCGACGTGATGTACACGTCGACCGAGGTGAGATGGCCGCTGTCTAGCAACGGCACGTCGGCGACGGCATCGGTCAAGGCTTCACCGGACACGTGGCCTGCCTGCTTTCGGGTAAGCCTGAAGCGGATGGTATGTGACTTAAAGTACGTCTGTGAACATTAATGTCCGGATTGAAGCCCGGCGCTGATCGCGTCGAACGATAGCGCCCGCGGCTACCCAGGAGTGGGATCTTTTAAACTTCTGGGGCGTGTCTATCACAGGGCTGCGCCGACAATGACGGGGGGCCGTGGCTCACGGGTTGAGCCACTCGACCACCGCCTTCGCGATGACGGGTGCGGCGGCGGACAGATCGTCACCGGAAGTCCGCAACAGCGCTTTGATGTCATGAAGTACAGAATCCAGCCCAGCGCGGAAGTCATCGTTCAGGCTGGCCGGAAGCTGGACGGCGGTGGTGAGAAGCCACTCGACCATATCGGCGTGCCGCTCCGGGACGGTCCGGTTTCTCAGATAGCCGGTCAGCGCGGACCGGCTGGCCCCTACCGCCAGTGCGGGTTCCTGCCACGGCGACCGGTAGCTGGGGATGGGAATCGGGCCGCAGGTAGATGTGCTCCACCCGGTCAGAAAGGGCATCGGCGCAGCCCCGGTGCCAAAGATCCCACAGAATCCGCTCATCTTCCCCGCCCAGAGTAACGATCGAGGTGGGTTCGCTGCCCGGGGCTGGCTCCAGTAGCGCTGCGATTTGTTTCTCGAATACCAGCCAGTTCCGCAGCGGTGTGAGGAGCCTATCGGCTTTCAGCGACTCCGAGTGCCGGACGATGTCGAGCACGCTTTCCTCCGCGTCCCTGCTGTATTCCAGCGGGGAAACGATTTTGCTGGCCCGCAGCAACTCAAGCACCTCGCAATCTCCGTTCAGGTAGTCGACGACCGCCTGCCAGCCCCGCTCGGTCTCGTAGTCCGCGGTCAGGATGGAGGAATAGACATCCGTCGACAGCCTCCCGTCGTCCCCCCCGGCGAACCGGAACCACCGCCGGACGGACGCCTCGAACGGGCTCCGCACGGTCCGGCGCCGGCTGGCTGGCAAGGCCATGTCGTCGAGCACCAGGCTGACCGACATGCCAGCCCGGGTGGCCACCGCCGCTGCGAGGGCGAACACACCGTGCACAAGATTGGGATCCCTGAGCTTGTGCACCCAGAACATCGTGGAAGGCAGTGCAGATGGCGGATCGGGAAGGTCGGGAACGATAAAATCGCACGCCCGGAGCAGTTCGACCATGCGCTCGTAGCGCATGTCCCATTCCCGCGGCCAGCCCCACAACTCGAAGGCGTCGCCGTCCCGGTAATTCGCACCGAGCAACTGACGCAGCGTGCGGTTGAGTTGCTCGCAGGACAGGCGGGTCGGCCCGGCATGGGGCTCCCGGCTATTTTCCCAACTGCGATAGGTCGAGTGGCCGACACCGATTTTGGCGGCCAGATCCCTCTGGCTCAGCCCCGTTAGCTGGCGCCACGCCGCGGTCTGTTCCTGTGCCCGCCTCCGTCGATCAGCGGTTAGGTGCACGGGCCGTTCGACTGGACGTCCGCCATTCGCCATGGACGTAACGTATATGAGCGCCCATGTCCCTGTTAATAACGTGGTTTCCGAGCACGATTACATTGCGTTGATACTGCGGTTACATGGTGATGTGATCACTCGTGCGAAGAAGACCCGCTCCGGGCGCTATCGGCAACGCCTGGCCGCGCGGATTCGTGCGCTCGGCGAGAGGCTGTTCCGCGACGATGACGTTAGGGCACGCCACTACGGCTGGCACATCGAGACCCGGCGCGGCGGCCTGGGTCGCGTCTACCGGGACCGCCGGTTTGACCAGTTGGCTCGCTGCCCAGAGTGCCGCGGTTCGGGGACTGGCGAATCTGGCGCCCCGTGTCGCCGCTGCTCCGCGACCGGCCGGATCGTGCTCGGCCAGGATGTCAGCAGCTCGCAGGGCGGTGGCGGCGATGTGGCCTAACCGCCGGCGCAGCAGCCGCAAGGTCCTGTCTGACGTGCAGTTCGCGCTGACCTCAGTGGCGCGGCCCAATCCGCTGGTCATCACGTGGCGATGGCGGTACGAACTCGCCCTGGTGACCGGCCTGCCCGCGGCCGTGATCACCCTCATGCGAGCGGTGGGCACCGTCTGGGCCGTCGTCATCCTGGCTGCGGTGGCTCACCTGATCGTCCTCTGGCCGGCGGCCAGGCGCCTCCTTGTGGAACAGGCATGGTGTGTCATAACTGCTCACCGGGTGCGGACCGGCTGCGCGCAGGCCTGGATCCATTCGCGTAACGGCAAGATCCCGGTGGTCCTGACGACGAGCCGCCAACCGTACGGGCAGAGTGTGTGGCTCTGGTGCCGGGCTGGCATTAGCGCGGAGGACTTCGTCGTGGCGCGCGATCGGCTCGCGGTCGCCTGCTGGGCCCGAGCGGTATGCGTTACCACGGACGAGCGCTTCGCTCATAGGGTCACACTCCACGTGATCCGCCGCCCAGATTGGCCGCTGCCCGGCGACCCCGGCGGACCGGGAGACGGCCTAACGGGCCCGCAAGCGCGTTGGAATTACTAGGCCGCTCGTAGCCGGGTGGGTGATGCGGCCCTGAGGCCCGGGGCAGACAATTGACGTGTACTCAAGGAGGCTGGGGCCCATGATGCGCACGCTATGCCTGCACCCCCCGTCCTATGAGGGGTTCGACGGCGGGGCCGGATCGCGTTACCAGGCCAAGCGCGAAATCCGGTCGTTCTGGTACCCGACGTGGCTGGCCCAGGTCGCCGCGATCGTGCCCGGCAGCAGGCTGGTGGACGCGCCCGCGGCGGGTCTCCGCCTCGGCGACGTCGTCCCGCTGGCCCGCCAGTACGACCTGGCGGTGCTGCACACGAGTTCGCCGTCTTATCCCGGGGACGTGCAGGTAGCCGAGGCGCTCAAACGGGAGAACCCGGCGCTCACGGTCGGGTTCGTCGGCGCCAAGGTGGCCGTCGAGCCGGAGGCCTCGCTGCTCGCGTCCGGGGCGATCGACTTCGTCGCCCGCGAGGAGTTCGACTTCACCATCGCTGAGGTCGCCGAGGGGCGCCCCCTCGCCGACGTTCGCGGGCTGACCTTCCGGGATCCCGGCGGCACGGTCGTGCACACGGCGGACCGGCCGATCCTGGAGGACATGGACCGCCTGCCGTACGTCACCGACGTGTACCGGCGCGACCTGAACATCAGCGACTATTTCATCGGCTACCTCAAGCACCCCTACGTGTCGCTGTACACGGGACGGGGCTGCCGTTCGCGCTGCACGTTCTGCCTGTGGCCGCAGACCGTCGGCGGTCACCGCTACCGCACTAGGAGCGCGGCGCACGTCCTGGGCGAGATGGCCCGCATCACCGAACTGTTCCCCACGGTCAAGGAGGTGTTCTTCGACGACGACACCTTCACCGACGACCGGCGGCGCGCGGAGGAGATTGCCCGCGGCATGGGCAGGCTCGGCCTGACCTGGTCCTGTAACGCGAAGGCGAACGTGCCGTACGAGACGCTCAAGGTGCTCCGGGACAACGGCCTGCGCCTGCTGCTCGTGGGATACGAGTCGGGGGACCCGCAGATCCTCATCAACATCAAGAAGGGTGTCCGGGTCGAGCGGGCCCGCCAGTTCACCAAGGACTGCCGTGATCTCGGCATCACCATCCACGGCACTTTTATCCTCGGCCTCCCCGGGGAGACCGCGCAGACCATCCAGGAGACCATCCGGTTCGCCAAGGACATCAACCCGCACTCCCTGCAGGTCTCGATCGCCGCTCCCTATCCGGGGACGGCCCTGTACCGGCAGGCGCGGGAAAACGGCTGGCTGCCCGAGGACGGCGCCACGCTGATCGACTCCCGCGGCGTCCAGGCCGCCGCGCTCAGCTACCCCAACCTCAACCGGACCGAGATCTATGACTCCGTCGAGGACTTCTACAAGCAGTTCTATTTCCGCGCCGGAAAGATCGCGGAGATGTCGGCGGAAATGCTGCGCAGCCCGGAGATGATGAAGCGGCGGCTGCGCGAGGGCGTCGAGTTCGTCCGCTTCCTGCGCCACCGGGGCGACGAGCAGCCGGCGTAGCGGTAGGGGAGAGCGGCATAGCCGGGGCGGCGAGGACCCGGCTTAACCGAAACGAGTGGCGAGCGCGCGGAAGGTGCCCGGCGCGGCGCCGTGCAGCCACGCCGGGAAGCCGAACCAGCGCGGGACAAAAGCCACCGGCTGGTCCCGCTCGATCGCGGTCAGCACGGCCCGGGCCACCCGCTGCGCGGGTACCGGAATGGGCCTCCGGCGGCCGTATGGGGTTCCCCGCCGGGCGAAGAACGGCGTGTCGACCACCCCGGGAATGATCACCGACACGCCGACGTCCGTGCCCGCCAGCTCGTACCGGAGGCTCTCGGCGAAGCACCCCAGTCCCGCCTTGGTCGCCGCGTAGACCGCCTCCTGGGATACCCCGGTCGTGCCCGCGATCGAGGAGATGAAGACCACCCGGCCATGGCCGTTGGCCCCGAGCGCGGGCGTCAGCAGCCTCGTCAGCTCGATCGGCGCGGTCAGGTTCACGGCCACTATGTGGGCGACCCGGGCGGCACTCATCTCCGTCAGCGGGCCGGCCCAGCCGACGCCCGCGTTGTTGACCAGGATGTCGATGCCGCTCGTGGCCGGCCGGGCTCCGCCGTTCAGCAGCCCGCCGGGCCCGGCCGGGTCCATGCGCCCGGCCGGCCGGGCCTGCGGCGGCCTGCGCACGGTGGCTATCGCCATCCCGTCGGTCACTGGCCCGGACCCGGGCAGACCAGGCGGCGTAACCGGCCAGGCCATCGGTTCCGGTATCCGCGCATGCCGGTGGAGGGCGTCGGCGGCGGCCTCGTATCCCTCGGAATCCCAGATGGCGGCCGCTCGCATCGCCGCCTTGGCGAGCACCGCAGGGCCCTCCGGGGCCGCGAGGTCAGCCGCCAGCGCGATTCCGCCCGTCTCCGCGGCGACTGCCCGCAGGCGCGCGATGTTCCGGCCCGCCACCAGAATGCGGGCACCCGCGGCGGCCAGTGTTCTCGCGGTCGCTGCGCCAATGCCAGAAGACCCACCCGTCAGAAGCACCGTCGTGTGCGAGAGCCCCACGGCGTCCTCCTATCCCCTATTCGCGGCGGCAACTCCTGTGCGCCGCCCACCCCATTGGCATCATTCTCACCGACCGCGCTGAGAAGCCGCCCGGAAGCGGGCTGGCCGGAGCCACATCCGCCGGCCGCCTCAGCGCAGGACTCACCTGAACGCAGGACATCACCTGAACGCAGACATCACCCCAACACCAGGCAACCGGCTAGTTCGTCAACCGAGGTTTGTAAACCTTGGTTTGTAAAGTCTGATTGATAAGGCTAGGCTTAGCATTATGAAGGAAGACCTGGATCCCGAGGACGTTGCCGCCGCCCTGCGCGTGAGCATCGGGCTGTTCGTCCGGCGGCTGCGGCAGGTGCCGCTGCCCGGCGAGCTCACGCTGCCGGAGATCGCCGCCCTGTCGCGGCTGGACCGCGCCGGCCCGGCCACGCCGGGCACCCTGGCCAAGGCCGAGCAGATCAGCCCGCAGGCGATGGGAGTGACGCTGAGCACGCTCGCCGAGCGAGGCCTCGTCGAGCGCCGCGCTGACCCGGCGGACGGCCGCCGGGCCGTGATGTCGCTGACCGAGGTCGGCCAGCAGGCGATCCGGATGAAGCGGACCGCCCGGAACGAGCAGCTGGCGAAGGCCCTCTCGGACGGGTTCACCCGCTCGGAACTGCAGACCCTCAAGGCGGCGGCCGCCCTGATCGAGCGGCTAGGGGAGGCCATCTGATGACGGCGGCGGAAGGAACCGGGAGCACCCCGGCGGGCAACGCGTTCTCGTGGCGGTTCACGGCCCCGCTGTTCATGGGATCCGCGCTCAACCCGGTCAACAGTTCCCTGATCGCGACCGCGCTGGTGCCGATCGCCGCCGCCGTCCACGTCTCGGTCGGGCGGACCGCGGTCCTGGTCTCGGCGCTGTATCTGGCCAGCGCCATCGCCCAGCCGACCGCCGGGAAGCTGGCCGAGGAGTTCGGGCCGCGCCGGGTGTTCCTCGCCGGCATCCTCACCGTGCTGGCGGGCGGCCTGGTCGGCGGCCTGGGGCAAGGCCTCACCATGCTGATCGTGGCGCGGGTCCTGATTGGCATCGGGACCTCGGCCGGTTATCCATCGGCGATGCTGCTGATCCGGCGCCGATCCGAATGGGCCGGACTGAGCCAGCCGCCCGGCGGCGTCCTGGGCGGCCTGGTGATCGCCGGAATGGTGACGCCGGCTGTCGGCCTTCCCATCGGCGGAGTCCTCGTCGACGCCTGGGGATGGCGGACCACGTTCCTCATCAACGTCCCGCTCGCCCTGGTGGCGCTGGCCATGGCCGCGTTGTGGGTTCCGCGGGACCCGCCTCCGGCCGTGCGGCCGAGGACGGCCCGGGATGTGGCGGCGCGCATCGACGTGACCGGCATCGCCGGCTTCGCCGGGACGACGGCGGCCCTGCTGGTGTTCCTCATGTCGATGCCGCGTCCGGACTGGATCGCCCTGGGCCTGGCGGTCGTGCTGGGTGCGGGCCTGGTCTGGTGGGAGCTGCGGGCCAGTCATCCGTTCCTCGATGTCCGGCTGCTGGCTTCGAACCTGGCGCTGACCCGCACCTACCTGCGCTGGGCGGTGGCCGGGCTGTGCGTCTACACGGTCCTCTACGGCCTCACCCAGTGGCTGCAGGCCGGCCGGGGCATCTCCGCTCAGGAGGCCGGCCTGCTCCTGCTGCCGATGAGCGCCGTGGCCGCCGTCCTGACGCGGCCCATCTCCCAGCGCAACCTGATTCGCCTCCCGCTGATCGTGGCCGCCGTCTCCTGCCTGGCGGCATCCGCCGGGGTGCTCCTGCTGGCCACGAGCACCCCGATCATCTGGATCGTGATCATCACGCTGCTCTTCGGCGTCACCCTCGGCACCACCGCGAGCGGGAACCAGACGGCCCTGTATTCCCAGGTCACCGGCGAGCAGATCGGCACCGCATCCGGCCTGTTCCGGACCTTCGGCTATATCGGCTCGATTGCGTCTTCCGCCCTCATCGCTATCGTGTTCCGCACGCACGTCAGCGACCACGGCCTGCACGTCCTGGCCCTCACCATGGTGGCGGTCAGCGCGGTGGCGCTCGTCCTGACCGTGACCGACCGGCAGCTCATGGCCCAGGTCCGGGCGCGGCGGTCCGTGCCCCCGGCCCCTCCACGACCGGACCTGGAGTGGCTTCGAAGTCCGACAGCATCCGCTTGACCTCTGGATGTGATACGAGGATGAGATGGACTTGCTAACGGCCTCAGTGCTCTCCCGGGAATCCAGCGGAACGCCGTACACGCTGGTGGTGCTCGCGGGCGAGCTGGATGCGTCGAACAGCCAGCAGCTGCGTAACCTGCTGGAGGCCGAGATATCAGCGGGGGCGCGGACCCTCATTGTGGACCTTTCCGAGCTGAATTTCATCGACTCCTCGGCGCTGCAGGTGCTGCTGCGATGCAACAGGACGCTGGGCGGCCAGGGCGGCGGCCTCAGGCTTGTCCGCCCAGGGGGTTCGGTGGCCAGGATGTTGCACCTGACGCGGGCCGACCAGCTCGTCCGGGCGTATGACAGCCTGGACCAGGCGGCGGCCGGTTAAAGGCAGGCGTCCAGTCTTCTTACGAGGAACGGATACGGGCGCGCAGCGGCCCTAACCCTTGATCACGGACCGCGTTAGTCTTTCCTGATGACCGCGCCGCTCAGCCCGTCACAAGGCGGGGAAGACAAGCTGCGGGATATCCAGTCGATTACGGATACGGCGCTGTCCTACCTCGACGCCGATGATCTCCTCATCGAGCTGCTGGGCCGGGTGAAGCAGATCCTGGATGCCGACACCGCCGCGGTGCTCCTGCTGGACCGCTCCTCGCGTCACCTCATCGCCACCGCGGCGAGCGGGCTGGAGGCAGAAGTCGCACAGGGCGTCCGCATCCCCGTTGGCCGGGGGTTCGCGGGCCGCATCGCCGCGGTGGCACGGCCGGTCATCCTGGATCACGTCGATCACAGCAACGTGCTCAATCCGATCCTGCTGGAAAAGGGAATCCAGTCCCTCATCGGCGTGCCGCTGCTTATCAACGGCACAGTGATCGGCGTGCTTCACGTCGGCTCGGTGCACGACCGCGTATTCACCACCGACGATGCGCTGCTGCTCCAGCTCGCCGCCGATCGCGCGGCCCTGGCCGTGCAGTCTCTTAGATCCCGCGAGGACCGCGCCGCCGTCGCGGCCATTCAGCGGAGCCTGCTCCCATCGTCGCCGCCCACGGTGAGGGGAGTGGAGATCGCCGTCCGCTACGTGCCCGGGGACGGCAACGTCGGCGGCGACTGGTACGACGTGTTCACGCTGCCGTCTGGCGAGCTGTGCGTCGTCATCGGCGACGTGGCCGGGTCCGGCCTCGATGCGGCGATCATCATGGGCCGGATGCGCAGTGCCCTGCGCGCCTACGCGCTGGAAACCCGCGATCCGGCGGAGGTCCTGCGCAGGCTCGACCGGAAGATGCAGCACTTCGAGACCGACGTCATGGCCACGGTGTCCTACGCCGTGCTCGACCCAGCGACCGGGGAACTGCGCATCTCGGCGGCAGGTCATTTCCCGCCCGTCGTCAGCGAGCCTGGACAGCACGGCACTCTCGCCGAGATCGCCGTCGATGTCCCGATCGGCGTCGCTGATACTCCGCAGCGGCAGGCCACCACGTTGCGCCTCACGCCCGGCGCGGTGCTGTGCTTCTTCACTGACGGGCTGGTAGAGCGCCGGGACAAGCTGCTAGATGACCGCATCATCCGCCTGTGCGAGACCGTCTCGCCCGGACCGCCAGAGAGCATCTGCATCTCGGTGATGGCGGCCCTCGTCGGAAGCGACCATGTCCAGGACGATATCGCCCTCCTCGTCCTGCGCTGGCAACCGCGCGGAGCAGGGCCCGACGCAGGTTATTCCTCGCTAGCCTGGCAACCAGAGCATTCGTGACATGTTTTCGATATATCAAGATCTACTCATGATATAGTTTTGGCATGCCAGTATCGGAGAACCAAGGGGGCGGCGCGGCGGCCCAGCGCCGCCGCCCTCGCCCCTATCCCGCCACGGTCGCGGCCGTAGAGGCCCTCGGCCCCTACCTGCTGCGGATCTCCCTCGACGGCGACGGCCTGGCGGAATTCCGCTGGCCGGGACCGGCGAGTCACCTGAAGCTGTTCCTGCCCGAGCCGGGCCACCGCGACGTGGAGCTACCGCCTGCGGCGAAGACGGTCTCATGATCACCGAGCCCGGCCGTCCGCGCCCCATGACCCGCACGTTCACGCCCCGGCGGTGGGACCCGGCCACCGGCCAGCTCGAGCTCGAGTTCGTGCTGCACGGGCACGGCCCCGCATCCCAATGGGCGACCCAGGCTAAGCCCGGCGACCAGGTTGCGGTCAGCCAGCCGCGCCGCACCTACGAGGTGCTTCCCGACAGCCGCTGGGTCCTGCTGGCGGGCGACGAGAGCGCCCTGCCCGCCATCGCCACACTGCTGGAGGCGATCGACCCGGGCATAGCCGTGCACGTGCTGGTCGAGCTGGAGGATTCCGATCATCAGGTCGCACTGCCGGCCTGCGCGGGCACCGACCAGCGCTGGCTGCTGCGCCTGCCCGGCGAAAGGCCCGGCGCCGCCCTCACCGCGGCCATCGCCGCGTGGCCCGCACCGGCCGGTCCGGGGCAGGTGTGGGCCGCCTGCGAGGCTGTGGCCGTGCGGGACATCCGCTCCCGCCTTCTCGGTCCGCTGGGCTGGCCGGCGGACCGCATCCTGACCAGAGGATACTGGCGCGCCGGTGAGGCCAACCACCCCGATCACGACTATGGCGAGGACACGCCCTGAGGGCCTAGCAGGCGGTCCAGAAATCCGGCGACCGCGCTCTCGCCGGCGCTGAGCGCGGCGGCAGGGTCGACGGCGCCCGCGACCTGCTGGCGATCGAGCTCGCCCTGGCCCGCTTGCAAGTCCCGACCCTCATCGTCTGGGGACCAGCGACGTCTTCTTCCACCGCAAGTGGGCCTACGGCCACCAGCAGCACGGCAAGGTGCGGGAGATCTTCTCCGCCAGCCCCTCCAGCGCTCGATGAAACCGATCGGTCCCTCGTGCCGGATCAGCCGCTTCCGTATTACGCCTGCTCGGAAACCAGCGGGGTCGGCAGATACGGCCTGCTCAACGGAACCTTCTGCCTGTTAGCGTGCAAGAGCAGGCATGCTGACCCTTCCGCAGACCGGAGCGGCGGCGGCCGTACGTGACCGAAGGCGAACGTGACCGAAGGTGGTGCAGCACCGTTGGCCCAGCAGATCCTCGACACAAGCGGGCTTCTTCCCGGCACGGTCATCCGTGATCGCTACGTGCTCAGCGACGGCATGGTCCCGATGACCGGGGTGCAGGCGCTGGTCCGGCTCGTCTTCGATCTGCGCCGGTCCGACCAGCGGGCGGGCAGCCGGACGGCCGGGTTCATCTCCGGCTACGAAGGGTCCCCGCTCGGCGGTTACGACCTCGAACTGCACCGCCAGCAGGCGCTCCTGGACGAGCTGGACATCGTGTTCCGGCCGGGGGTCAACGAGGAACTCGCGGCCACCGCCGTGCAGGGCACGCAGCTCGCGGCGTCACTGCCGGATGCCCGGGTCAGCGGCGTGTTCGGCCTGTGGTACGGCAAATCCCCTGGCCTGGACCGGGCCACCGATGCGCTGCGGCACGCCAACCTGATGGGCACCCACCCGCAGGGCGGGGCCATTGCCGCGGTCGGGGACGACCCCGGGGCCAAGTCATCCACCGTGCCGGGAGCCTCCGAATACCTGCTCGCGGACCTCGGGATGCCGGTGCTCTACCCGGCGGATTCCGCAGGACGTGCTTGATCTCGGCGTGCATGCCATCGCCATGTCACGAGCCAGCGGCCTGTGGGCGTCGATGAAGATCGTGACCGGCGTTGCCGACGGCACCGCCAACGTGCACGTCTCCCCGGACCGGCTGGCCCCGCCCGCCATCACCGGCGCGGACGGGCGGCCGTACGCCCACACGGTGACCGCGGTCATGCTGCAGCCGGCCCTGAGCCAGCTCGAGCGCAGCCGTGAGGGCATCCGGCGGGACATGGCCATCCGGTACGCCGAAGCGAGCCAGCTGAACCAGGTACAGCGGTTCGGCGCCCAGGGCACGGCGCGGCTGGGCGTCATGGCGGCGGGCAAGACGTACCTGGACCTGCGTCATGCCCTCGCGACCCTGGGGCTGGACGACGCCGAGCTCGGGCGCCGGGGTGTCCGGCTGCTGAAGCTGTCGATGATCCATCCGCTGATCCCGGCGGAAGTGACGGCCTTCGCCGACGGTCTGGACGAGATCATCGTGGTCGAGGAGAAGCGGCCGTTCATCGAGTCCGCGCTGCGCTGTGAGCTGTACGCCCGTGCCGGTGCCCCCCGGATCACCGGCAAGCGCGATCCGGGCGGCCGGCCGCTGTTCAGCGGGGACGGGGTGCTCACCGTCGACGCGATCGCCGAGGGCCTGGCCGCGCGGCTGTCGGCCATCGGCGGGTTCCCCTCGGTCGAGGCCCGGCAGCAGCGCCCGCGCGGGCCCCGCCCCGAATTGCCGATCACGGCCGTCACCGCCCGCACGCCGTACTTCTGCTCCGGCTGCCCGCACAACAGTTCCACCAAGGTGCCGGACGGGTCGCTGGTCGGCGCCGGGATCGGTTGCCACGCCCTGGTCCTGCTCGTCGGGTCCGAGGACGTCGGCGAGGTCATCGGGCTGACCCAGATGGGCGGGGAGGGCGCGCAGTGGAACGGCATGGCCCCGTTCCTGAACCGGGCGCACCTGCTGCAGAACCTCGGCGACGGGACCTTCCACCACTCCGGCAGCCTTGCCATCCGGGCCGCGGTGGCCAGCGGCGTCAACATCACTTACAAGATCCTCTACAACTCGGCCGTGGCCATGACCGGCGGCCAGGAGCCCGCGGGCGGCATGCCGGTGGGCTCGATGGCCCGCGAGCTGCTGGCCGAAGGGGTGGCCCGCGTCATCGTCACCACCGAGGACCCGGGCCGGTACCACCCCGGCGACCTGCCGCGGGGCGTGCCGGTGTGGCCGCGCGAGCGCCTGGTCGAGGCCCAGGAGACGCTCGCCGCGGTCAAGGGCGTGACCGTGCTGATTCACGATCAGATGTGCGCGACCGAACTGCGGCGCAAGCGCAAGCGCGGCCAGGCCACCGTGCCCAGCGAGCGCGTGATGATCAACGAGCGCATCTGCGAAGGCTGCGGCGACTGCGGGCACAAGTCGAACTGCCTGTCCGTTCAGCCGGTCGAGACCGAGTTCGGGCGCAAGACCACAATCGACCAGTCCTCGTGCAACGTCGACCTGTCGTGCCTGGCCGGGGACTGCCCGTCGTTTGTCACGGTCAAGCTGCCCAAGGCACCGGGCCGCCGCGGGGGAGCGGCGGCCCTCAGCGGCGACCTGCCGGATCCGGTGCTGCGGGCCGACCTCGCGGCCAGGCCGCACGTGACCCGCATCGCCGGCATCGGCGGCACCGGCGTGGTCACGGTTTCGGCGATCCTCAGCGCCGCGGCGACGTTCGCCGGGCACGACGTCGCCGCCCTGGACCAGACCGGGCTGGCGCAGAAGGGCGGCGCGGTCATCTCCGATGTGGTCATCGGCGGTCCTCCCGGGCGCGGCAATGGGCTGGCTGCGGGCGAATGCGACCTGTTCCTCGGGTGTGACCTGCTGGTCGCGGCCGAGGACGCCAACCTCGCCGTGACGGACCCGGACCGCACGGTGGCGGTGGTGTCCACCGATGTGGTCCCCACCGGCGCGATGGTCACCGATCCCCAGGCGGCCTTCCCCGACGTCACCGCGCTGACCGAGCGGATCCGCCTGTCCACCAGGTCCGGGGACGCGGTGTTCACCGCGGCCAGGAGCACCTGCACGGCGCTGTTCGGATCGGATAACTTCGCCAACGTCTTCCTGCTCGGCTGCGCCTTCCAGGGCGGCAACCTGCCGCTGCCGGTGTCCGCGATCGAGTCGGCCATCACCGCGAACGGCGTGGCCGTCGCGGCCAACCTGGACGCGTTCCGCCGCGGCCGCCAGGCCGTCTGCGACCCCCACGGCCTGGCCGAGGCGCTGCGCGGCCGTCGCCGCCAGCGCCCCGCGAGCCCGGCGCCGGACCCAGCTGTGCAGGACCTGATCGGGCTGGTCGGTGCCGCACCCGGCTCGGACCTGGAACGGCTGGCGGCGATGAGGATCCGCGACCTTGCCGCCTACCAGGACCTCGACTACGCCCGGCGCTACGCGCGGGACGTGGCCCGGGTCTACCAGCGCGAGCAGGCCGTGTGCCCGGGCCAGACCGGGCTCACCGAGACGGTGGCGCGCTACCTGTACAAGCTGATGGCCTACAAGGACGAGTACGAGGTGGCCCGGCTCGCCCTGTCCGCCGAAGCCGAGGCCGCGGTGGAGGAGGAGTTCGGGCCCGGCGCCCGGGTCTCCTACCGGCTGCACCCGCCGGTGTTCCGGGCCCTGGGACTGAAGCGGAAGCTGAGCCTCGGGCCCTGGTTCCGCCCGGCCTTCACCGTGCTGCGTTCGATGCGGCGGCTGCGCGGCACGGCCCTGGACCCGTTCGGGCGCACCGAGGTCCGGCGGACCGAGCGTGCCCTCGTCGGCGAGTACCTGGAGTCCGTCGGGTTTATCCTGGACGCCCTCAGCGAGGGCACGCACGAGCGCTGCGTCGAGCTCGCGGCGCTGCCCGACGAGATCCGCGGCTACGAGCACATCAAGCTGAGCGCGGTCGCCCGCTACCGGGACAGCCAGGCCGAGCTGCGGAGGTCCCTGGCCGCCACGGCGACCGCCTCGGCGCAGCGCTAGCCGGTGTCTTCCAGTTCGACCGGCTCGGGACCTGGCTCGGCCGGAAATAGCAGCCGCAGCGCCAGAGCGGGGAACAGGGCGGCCGACAAGAGCCCGGCGGTGAGCAGGGAGGCGCTGGTCGTGGAGGATATCAGCCGGGCTGCAAGCCCGATCTCGGTAGCGACGATCACGAAGGTGAGCGTGGTGGCCTGCATCAGTCCGGCGACGGATGCGTGGCGGAGGCCGACGAATCGCGTGTACAGCAGGGCGGGTAGGCCTCGTACCACGAGAAGAGCAGCCAGGAACAAGGGCACCTCGGCGATGGCCGCCGGATGGGTGAACAATGCCTTCAGGTCGAAACTGATACCGGTAGCGATGAAGAAAATCGGGATCAGAAAGCCGAAGCCAATGCCCTGCAGTTTGGTCTCGAACTGCGGGTGCGGGGTCTGACCCGTCAGGTCGATCATGCGTACCAGCAGCGGCGGCGAACGCGCCGAGAATCGAGGCAAACCCGAAGCGGTAGGCCAGCACGCCGAAGGCGAGAGCGATCGTCAGCGTGGCGCGTACCCGCAGTTGGGCGCTGCGGTCTTCCAGCCGGTCCAGCAGTCGCTCCAGGCGGCCAAGCCGGCGCACCCGGCCGAGGGTGAGCCCGAACACTGCCAGCAGCGCGAGGAAGATCGCCAGGGAAGCCACCCGGTACGACGACGTCTTCGAGGTCGTGGAGAACAGCAGCGAGAGGAACATGATCGTGGCCACTTCGGCCAGCGCGGCTGCCGTCATGACAAGCTGACCGAACCGTGTGTGTTCTTGCTGGGTGTCTTTCAGCAACGGCAGCAGTAGCCCGGCGGAGGTCGACATCAGGACGATCGCCAGGAAGAGAGGATGGCCCGTCGAATCGGGGAGGCTCAGAGCATAGCCACACCCGACGCCGAGGAACACAGAGACGCCGAAGGCCATGATGGCCAGGCGGCCCAGCGGCCCCCGCAGGCCACCCACGTCGATTTCCAGGCCGGCCAGGAACAGCAGCATCCCCAGCCCGAGGTCGCTGAGTACCGTGATCGGCGCATCGATATGTACCCAGCCCAGAACCGACGGGCCGATCACAATCCCGGCGATCACCTCCAGCACCGCACCGGGCACAGGCAGCGCAGGCAGCAGGCCGAGCACCACCGGAACGAACACCGCGACGGCGGCAATGACCAGGACGCCATTAAACGAGATAGCCATGAAGGCCCCCCTGGCCCGCCAGCCTGCCTCTATCACGGACATCCACGCGCGAGTTAAGCGGCGGCCTGACCCGCCGAATCCGCCAGACATGGCATCCCCCGGCTCAGCTTCCGCCGACGTCGCAGGACAGTCAACGGCACCCGGCGGAGCAGGCTCGCCGGAGGTCATCGCCCGGCTGTCCTGCTCGGCTACGTCGCCCGGCCGGGACAATGTGGCCAATGTGTCCCGCAGCGCTGGGTCATCGGGCTCGGTCGCTCGCGGGAGCAGACCCGGCCTGGTCGAGCGTCGCCGCCCAGCTGGCGAGAAGTTTCACCGCGTCGTGCGCGGGGGAGCCGGGTTCGGCGCTGTAGGCGGAGGAATCTCGCGGATTTCGTTCCTGTTGTCCACACATCCCAGGCTACGGGCACCCCGTCAAGTCGTGGGGGGTGCTGCCATTACCTGGATCAATAGCCTCTCCCATCCCGCGCGCCGCCGCGGGTTTCCTGGATGCCGGAACGGAGACCGGATACCCGTACGCAGGTCTGCCCGTAGCGCGGAACGTTAGGAGAAATGATCATGGAACTTCTGAAGCAGCCGCCGACCGGCAAGGGGCCGGCCGACTGGTTCGCCGGTGACGTCTGGTTCGACGTCATCTACCGGGGCGAAGAGCCCTCCCGCGCCCGCGCGAACATGGTCAGGTTCGCGCCCGGCGCCCGCACCGCCTGGCACTCGCACGGCCTGGGCCAGACCCTCTACGTCGTGGAGGGCGCCGCCCTCATCCAGTCCCGTGGCGGCGTCATCATCGAGGCCCACCCCGGCGACGTCATCTACACGCCTCCCGGCGAGGAGCACTGGCACGGCGCCGCCCCGGACCACTTCATGATCCACCTTGCCCTGTGGGAGTCTCCGGGCCCGGACGGCGCCCCGGAGAACACCTGGCTCGAGCACGTGGCCGACGACGAGTACCACGGCCCGCGCGAGAGCACCCGCACCCGTCCCTGAGACACCGCACGAGCCGGCGGTCCGCGGGATGTGCTCGCCAGCCCCGGCACCTCACCCACGATCTGGGAAAGCATGATGCGCCAGACATTCATTCTTTGGCGCCCTGCTCGCGAACCGCGCCCATTTCCTGCCCGGCCTCCGCGAGAGCCTGGTGATCGCCGCAGTGGTGGCCTTCACCGCAGCCGCGGCGAACCTGCGGCCCAACCGCCAGGCCAGGCGTGACGGTCAGGCCCTGCCCGCACGCACGCCCATCACCCGCACCGCGAAGGAGACGACTTGATGGCGGCATGGCCTACGATTCTCAGGAGTAGCACTGGGAGGCCTGCCATGTGCACCGATGACACGCCGGCCGGACACGTCCCCCCGGCCCCGTTGCTGCACGACTTCGAGCCCAGCGTGACGTTCGACCTCGAACCCGTCGACTCGGTCACGGTCACCACGCTGATGGACAACGTCACCGACTTCTTCATGCCGGACCAGGGGCCGGCCCACCGCCCGCCGCCCGGCACCGGGGGCCGCCGCCCGGCCGCCGTCATGGAGGGCGGCCTGGCCCCGAACGCGCTGCTGGCCGAGCACGGGTTCTCGGTGCTCGTGACCGTGGCCAAGAACGACTCCCGGCACCAGATCCTGTTCGACACCGGCACCAGCCCCGACGGGGTGATCGGGAACATGGACCGGCTCGAGATCGATCCGGCGGGCTTCGAGGCCATCGTCTGCAGCCACGGCCACTTCGACCACACCACTGGCCTGGACGGGCTTATCCGCCGGATGGGGAGGGCGAACCTGCCCATCCTGATCCACCCGCACTTCTGGCGCCGCCGGCGGGTGAGCTTCCCGGGGCGCGACCCCCAGGAAATCCCCTCGACCAGCCGCCGGGCGCTGGCCGAGGCAGGCTTCGAGGTGTTCGAGGAGCGCGAGCCCAGCTTCCTCTTCGACCGGTCCGTGCTGGTGACCGGGGAGGTGCCCCGGACCACCGGCTACGAGCCCGGCTTCCCACCGCAGCAGGCCTGGCTCGGCGGGCGCTGGGAGCCGGACCCGCTGGTCCTGGACGACCAGGCCCTCATCGTCGACGTCAAGGATAAGGGCCTGGTCGTCATCACCGGCTGCGGCCACGCCGGGGTGGTCAACATCTGCCGGTACGCGCGGCGGCTAGCCGGAGACCGCCCGCTGCACGCCGTGATAGGCGGCTTCCACCTCAACGGGCCGGTGTTCGAGCCGCTCATCCCGCGGGTTCTCGACGACCTGGCCGCCCTGGCCCCCAACTTCGTCGTGCCCGCCCACTGCACCGGATGGCGGGCCCAGCACGCCATGGGCGCCCGGTTCGGCGAGGCGTTCGTGCCGAACACCGTCGGCACCCGCTTCGAGCTCTAGCCGTCTGCGGCTACTTCGTCCAGCTTCCTGACTAGCGCATCCTGGCGATTAGCCGGTCCTGGATTACTCGGCCCGGCGGCGGCAGACTATGCCATGGGGCAGCACGTCGCCAGCGGCTGGTCAGGGTCAGCCGGCGGCTAGGTCGCGCTGATACCAGGTGCCTGGCTTACCGCCGAGGTCGGCCGGGTCGGCCGGGCCAACCGGGACGAACCCGGCCTTGGTCAGCACCTTCTGGGACGCGGCATTCTCGCGGGCGGTGGCCGCCTTGAGCGTGCGCAGCCCGTGCCGCGCCGTCGCCAGCCGGCACAACTCCCGGACGGTCGCGGTGGCCACGCCGCGGCCGGCGACGTGCTGCGCGACCCGGTAGCCGAGTACGGCAGTGCCGTCCGCGACGTCGTACAGGTTGAACCGGCCCAGGACCGAGCCATCCTCGGCGACGAGCACGTAGCAGGCGCAGATGCCGGCCTCCTGCTCAGCTAGCAAGGCGGTGTGCCGGTCGGTGAACTGGTCGAAGAACTCGTCGCCCCGGTCGGAGATGAAGGCAGCGAAGTAGGCGCGGTTCGCCAGCTCGAAGGCCAGGACGGCCGGGGCATGGCCAGCATCCAGCCGCTGCAGCTCGGGCACTGCCCAATGCTACCCAGACGATGCGCTGAGGCCACCTGAGTTTCCGGCCCGGTGGCCGGACATATCTCCTGGCCGCATGAGCGTATGTTCATTCCCGAGGACCGTTTGACCGCAAAGAGAGTGACACGGCGGCCCACGGCCGCAGCCGCCTGGTGGGTGCCTGGCTCACGCGGCGCGGCCCACGGATTGCTGACTGACGCACTGGCCAGACTCCCGCCGCCCCGGCCCGCCGAATACCTGGGCGACGGCCTGCCGTGCCCAGCGCATCCGTTCGGCCGCGAACTCCGGGTGCTCGCCGAACTCCTGCGCCACCCGTCCGGCGCACCCCCGGCTGCCGAACTGGCGTACAGCCGCGGCGACAGACTGCCGGATTTGCCCCGCGCTGGGTGCATCGGACTGCTGCAACGACGATACGAACAGAGCGTCGGTCCGTGCCGCGCTGATGCTGAGGTAGTTCTTCATAGGCCGCATCACAGGCCTCCTCGACGACTTGGTACTCCCGACTACATCACGGGGGTACGACATTTTCAGTTCGTCCGGCGCCGCGCAGGCCGCCTGCGGCCTGCTGATGACTAAGACCGCACCGGCCAGGAAAAGTCATCGGCCGCGGCGGCGGCAGAAGGACGCCGCGTTCAGCTAATAATTGGCAGAATGTCAGCGCCTACTAAGTTAGTTTTGAGCTTTCCTGCAGGTAAAGAGCCGATCATTCAGGGAGTAACACGGGGAGACATCTGCCAGCCAACAGGTCATGAGCCCTGCCGTGATTGTCACGATGCTGGCTTAGGGCGCCGCGACTGTATCCGCCGTGGGAGTGCCGGGCGGCCCGGCGTAAACAGACTGAGGCGGTCACGCAGTGACGTATCACACGGATGAATTTGACAGCATATGCGGTCACGGCCAGGCCGGGAATTCGTCATGGGCATGGCAAATGGCGCTGCCCGTAACCGGACAGACGCCAAGCCTGGCCCGGCACGCCACCCGCGAGGTACTGGCCGGATGGCGGGTTACCCACATGGAGGAGACAGCGATCCTCCTGGTCTCCGAACTGGTCACTAACTCAGTGCGGCACGCGTGCACCCACGGATCCATGCTGGCGCTCCGGCTAGAAATCGCACAAACGTCGCTGCGGATCGAAATTCATGACGGCGACCCGCGCTGGCCGGAGCCTTCCACCACGACCGGGCTTAACGAATCGGGGTTCGGGCTCGTCCTGGTGGATGCCCTGGCCGACAAGTGGGGGGTTCGCGAGACCGCAACGGGAAAAGCTGTGTGGGCGGAGCTTGACGTACGGCGCGAAGACAAACTCGCTTAGCCTTACCCGGGCATGCCACCTGCTCGACGGTCAGGCGCTTCGGGCAAGTAGCCACGGAAGTGACCGGCTGAGCCGGCGCGTTTAGCCGGGGGTCCCCGTGATGTAGTCGGTCAATGCGGCTCGCTCGGTCTCGAGCTCGCCGATACGGTTCTTCACCACATCGCCGATGCTCACAAGCCCTCGCAGGCCGCCGTCAGCCACGACCGGCGCGTGCCGCACCCGGTGCTCGGTCATCATGCGCATGACTTCCTCGATCGGGGTCCGTGGCGTGACCGTGCGCACCTCGGCGGTGTAGATGGCCGTGACCGGCTCAGACATCACTGCGGCGCCCCGCTTGGCCAGCGCCCGGACGATGTCCCGCTCGCTGGCGATCCCGTCGACCGAAGTGCCGTCGCGCGAGACGACGACAGCACCGATCTGGTGTTCGGCGAGCACCGCCAGAAGGCGCCGTACCGTTGTGTCCGGGGGCACGGTGACGACCTGCGTGCCCTTGACGCGGAGTACATCGCTGATACGCATCCAGCCCTCCCTGGCACCGGTACGGCGTCGATCGTATGGCCGCCGGCCTCCCAGGTTATTACGTCAGCCCGCGATTCCGGGGAAGTGACCTGTAGCGCCCGGGGTCTTGACTGGACGTGCGCCGACGAGCACCCTTCCGATAGGGGGCGGCGGATGACCGACACATTTGCCAGGCGGCTGCGGGAATCGCTGCTCTTGGTCATCGTGCTCCTGGCTGCGGTGGGTCTGGCGGCAGGATGTACGCAAGCCGGCAACATCCGAGCCAAGCTTTCACCGTCCAGCGGGACCGGCACGTCCCCGGTGAGCCGCCCGAGCCTTGCACCGATCAGCCCGACAGCGACGGTTACTCCAACGGTTCCCCCGCCGGTCACAGCAACCACCTCTGCTCCGGCTCCTTCGGTGACCGCAACGCCGGCCGGGCTGGCGCCGACAGTCAGCGGTTCTCCAGCTGCCGCGAATAACGCCGCGTCCCTGCTGTGGCTATGGGTACTGATCGGCGTGATCGCCGTCGTGGGTCTGATCACTCTTATCACTCAGGCCGTCCGCCACCGTGGCGCAAAAATGCGGAACTGGCGGGCGATGGCGGCGAATGCCTTCGCGAAGGGAGCAGCTCTGCATGATGCGGTCAGTGCCGCCGGGCTGCCTGGCGCATACGGTGGCGAGAACGCAGGCGCCCGCTGGGCCGATATCCAGCGCCGCGCCGATGACCTGACTGAGACTCTGTACGGGCTGCGCGAGGCAGCACCCGGTGAGGAGGAGCGGGCCCGCGTCGACGATGTCCTCGCGTCGCTTCATGCGCTCCAGTCCGCGACGCAGACCGGGAATACCGCACCGGCCGGTGGCCCGGACGGCGGCGTTCTCCGGGCCCGTTTGCGGAACTTCGAAGCGGCTCTGCAGGCGCTGCGCGACCCGTCATAAGGTGCGGCGGTTCGTACCGGCGGACGGGACCGGCGCCAGGACTGCATGGTCAATTGACGCCGGTTACTACCTAGCGACACCAGTTAAGAACGCGGCCAGCCGGGGACTACCGCGTCCCCGGCTGGCCGCAACAACGTGGCGGCCTTATAGCCAGACGGCCCGGCTCTCAGTCCCCTTGGCCTCTTTGCTCGGAGAGTCCGGCGTGCGGTGCGTGAGTCCAGCCCTAATTGGGCAGTAATCCCACTATGGGGGGACTGACCACGGTCCCGGTATCGCCCGGATTGCTGCTTGAGGGCCGGTACCGGCTGGACGACCGGATCGCTGCAGGCGGGATGGGCGAGGTTTGGCGGGCCACAGATCTCGTGCTGGACCGGCCGGTGGCCGTGAAACTGCTGCGGCCCGGGTATGCCCAGCGTGAGGAGGACCTGGCCCGGTTCCGTGCCGAGGCCCGGAATGCGGGCTTGCTGTCACATCCGGGTATCGCGACGGTATATGACTACCGCGACGCCGCTTCGCCGTATCCTCCCTACCTGGTGATGGAACTTGTCGACGGGCCGTCGCTGGCCAGACTGCTGGATGAGGGACCGGTAGATCTGGCGCGAACGATGGGCCTGGTCGCTCAGGTCGCCGCGGCCCTGCAGGCCGCGCACGCGGCTGGCCTGGTGCATCGCGATATCAAGCCAGGGAACTTGCTGATCAGCCAGCGCGGGCAAGTGAAGATCACCGACTTCGGGATTGCCCATGCGGCGGGCTCCGCGCCACTCACCCGCCCAGGGATGTTGATGGGGACAGCAGCGTACCTGGCGCCGGAACGAGCCGCGGGTGCGCCCGCTGCACCTGCGGCCGACCTCTATGCGCTGGGCATCGTAGCCTTTCAGTGCCTTACCGGGAGGCTCCCGTTCGATGGGGAACCCTTGGCGGTCGCCGTGGCGCACCAGGAGCAGCCACTGCCGCCACTGCCGCCGTCGGTGCCTCCGGGAGTTGCCGCGCTGGTCGCCGACCTGACGGCCAAGGACTCCATGGCCCGGCCGGCCAGCGCCGGGGAGGTCGCCCAGCGGGCTGAGCACCTGCGGGCTGCCCTGACCGCGGCAGCCACCCGCCAGCGCGGGAAACAAGACCAGCGCATCCTCGCCGGGCTCCCCGCTCGTGCCGCCCTCGCACTTGTCGCGATCGCCGCGATCGCCGCGACAGGCTGGGGAGTCGCGGGGGGGCACGGGTCGGCAACGGCGCACCCGCAGTCCCGCCCGTCGGCCGCGATTCAGCAACCCAGCCCTCGCGGGAGCCGCCCGGCCTATCTAGCCGTGCCCGCCCGCGGAACCGGCATCGCCAACGCCAACGCCAACGCCAACGCCAACGCCAACGCCATCGAGGCACCCGTCCAGGGCCGCCAGTCCACAGCCCTCCATAAGTCACCCGCGTCAAGCGTGACCCCGAGTGGGGCCCAGGCTCCGGCAGGGACTTCGGTCCCAACCGGATCCTCGGATTCGACGGGGGCTCCGGCCCCAACCGGCACCCCGGCTCCGACGGGGACCCCGGCCCCAACCGGAGCTCCGGCCCCAACCGGAGCTCCGGACCGAACCCGGCTCCGACCCCGACCGGGACCCCGGCTCCGACCCCGACCGGGACCCTGGCTCCGACCCCGACCGGGACCCTGGCTCCGACCCCGACCGGGACCCTGGCTCCGACCGCGACTTCGGTCCCGACCGGGAGCCCCACAGCGGTGCCAAGCGGGAGCCTGGGCCCGACATCCGGCTGACCATGGCCCCAGGGTCTGGGTGACTTCTCCCGGGAGCTCCGTCATGGGTCCAACGACCCTAATGTTCGCGGACAGGCCATCGTAGCGTCTGCCCTAGAGACACTGGACCTGGTCGGCCCGCGGGGTGAGTGAGTGATGTATGTCGTGATGGTGGCGTCCGAGTGCGCGCCCGTGGCTAAGGCCGGCGGGCTCGGCGATGCGGTCTCTGGTCTCAGCCGGGAACTGGAGCTCAGGGGCAACGCGGTCGAAATTATCCTGCCGAAGTATGCCGGCATGCAGTACTCCGATATCTGGGGCCTGCAGCCTACGTACCCCGACCTGTGGGTGCCGTGGTACGCAGAAGCAGTCCGGTGCACAGTGTGGTTCGGCTACGCCAACGGGCGGAAATGCTTTTTTATCGAGCCGCATTCTGCAGCCAACTTCTTCGGCCGGGACCGGCTGTACGGGTACGAAGACGACGCTGAGCGGTTCGCATTTTTTTCCAAAGCTGCGATCGAGTTCATGCTAAGGGCCAATAAGCGTCCCGATATCATTCATTGCCACGACTGGCAGACTGGGCTGGTCCCAGTGATGCTGTATGAGCAATACGGCGAGGTAATGCCGGACCAGAGAGTGTGCTATACCATACACAACTTCCGTCATCAGGGCACCAGTGACGAGCGGGTACTCTGGGCTACCCAGCTTGGTCGGCGCGAGCATTTCATGGACGCCGACCGGCTGGGCGATGACTTCCGCTACCGGGGCCTGAATCCGATGAAAGGCGGGATCGTTTATTCGAATTTCGTGACCACGGTATCTCCCAGTCACGCCGACGAGGCGCTGTATGGTGACGCTAGTTCTGGGCTCGGCCGCAGCCTTAAGGAGTATCAAGACAAGTTCCGCGGAATAATTAACGGTATCGATTACGACGTATGGAACCCTGAGACAGACCCGCTCCTGCCGGCCAGTTATTCAATCGATGACATCGGGCGCAAGCACAGGAACGCAGAGGCGCTCAGGGACCGGTTCTGGCTGCGCAAGACCCACCGCCCCGTTGTCGCGTACGTAGGAAGGCTGGACGAGCAGAAGGGCATGCACCTGGTCCACCATGCCCTCTTCTACACCCTGGCCCACGGCGGTCAGTTCGTGCTCATCGGCGACGCTCACCACCAGGACAGCATCAATGGCCATTTCCGGCACCTCAAGGATTACCTCAACAACAACGAGGATTGTCATCTCGAAATCGGGTACCGCGAGGAATTGGCTCATCTCATCTACGCGGGAGCGGACCTGCTGGTCGTGCCCAGCATGTTCGAGCCGTGCGGGCTGGCTCCGCTCATTGCGATGCGGTACGGAACGGTGCCCGTGGTGCGTGCGACCGGCGGCATGATCGACACCGTGTTCGACCGTGACTATTCGGGGCGACCGCCAGCGGAGCGCAATGGGTACGTCTTTCACCATACGGACAACCAGGCGATCGAGTCCGCGCTCAGCCGCGCCCTCCGGCTGTGGTCGGTCCGCCCACTCGAGTTCCGGAAGCTCGTGGCTAACTGCATGCGCGCCGACTACTCGTGGGCCCGGCCCGGCCAGGAATACCTGGATATTTACGAGTACATTCGGCACAAGTGAGGTCCTCATGATGCGGACGCGAGTGCCTCCGGTGCTCGTCACCGGAGCGACCGGCCGGGTTGGGCGCGTCGTAGTCGACCTATTGATAGACGCGGGCGTGCCGGTCCGCGCCCTCACGCATCGCTCCGAGGCGGCGGCGCCTGCCAGCGGACGTCGAAGTCGTCACCGGCGACCTCACCGTGCCCGAATCGCTCGACGCACGACTGCGAGGTGTCAGTACCGTCTTCCTCGTCTGGACCGCCCCGCCGACGGCTGCTCCGGCCGTTGTCGAGCGTCTCGCAACCTACGCGCGGCGTGTCGTCTTTCTCTCATCACCGCACCAAACCCCGCACCCTTTCTTCCAGCAACCGAATCCAATGGCGGTGCTCCACGCCGATATTGAGCGGCTCATCGCGGCCGCCGGGCTCGAGTCGACGATCATCCGGCCGGGGATGTTCGCGTCGAACGCGTTGTTCTGGTGGGCGACCGCGATTCATGCCGACGGTGTCGTCCGGTGGCCTTACGGCGCTGCCGAGACAGCACCCGTTTATGACCGCGACGTGGCCGCCGTCGCGGCGCGGACCCTGTATCAGGACGGACATGCTGGAGGCGACTACGTCCTCACAGGCCCCGAGTCACTGAGTCAGGCAGAGCAGGTGAGCATCATCGGTGATGTCCTGGGACGCCGGATCACATTTGAGGAGCTGTCGCCGGACGAGTTCCGGAGCGAGACGAGGGAAGCTGGCCGCGCCCGGTCGTGGACATGCTGCTCGCCGCGTGGGGCGCGACGATTGGAAGGCCGGCGTTCATCACCTCTACGGTGTTCGACATCCTCGGATCGGCGCCGCGACCGTTTCGCCAGTGGGTCGCTGATCACGCCACCGCGTTCATGGAAGGTCCAGCCCCATCGAGTTGACCTGCTCAGTGCTTGATCGGCGCGATGACTCCGACCAGGGCCAGGCCCATCAAGCACCAGTTGCACGGCGAACACGCTGAGTGACTTTTCCGGCCGCGAGCAGTTCACCGACGAGCAATGGTCCTACTTCATCACCGTCCGGCGTTCACGAGGGTCAGGGCGCCGGAGATCAGGACTCCCGACATAGAGAGATCTTTTATGCAGGGTTCGGGTGGGATTTGACCTCGTAGCGCAGCACGAGGTCGGTGCCGGGGTAGCGGGCTCTCGGCGGCGGCTGAGCTCGTCGCAGAGGGCGGCGAGGGCCTGGGTGCGCCGGGCCGCGGTCAGCGGGTCGAGCCGCATGAGCAGTTCGCCGTTACCGATGTGGATGTCGCCGGAGCTGGTGAGCGCTTCGCGGATCAGCGCGTAGGCCTCGTCGCCGGCGCGGGCGTAGTGGCCGCCCAGCACGCGGGCCAGGGTGGTTTCGGCGTTGTAGGCGGCCATCCGGATGGCGTGGGTGATCAGCTTGGTTCGGCGTCCAGGCGGGCCATGTCCGGGGCGAGGGCGGCGAGCGGGACCGGGCCGGCACCGCCGCCGCGGCCTTGCCCGCATCCTCGAGGTCGCGCCAGGCAGCCTCGACCGCCGCGGCCACGGCCTCGATCACCTGGTTGCTCAGGTAGGCGGCCTCGCCGGGCGCGTGGCTGCGCAGCTGCAGCTGCGCCGCGTCCCGGCCGTCTCGGCTGCCCGGGCGGCCGCTTCGTCCTCCCTGACCCGCACGGCGCCGTCTCCTGGCCGGTTAGGCACCATCCGGTCCGGGTCATCCGGCGCGGCGGCGTAAGAATCGAGGGCGTCCAGGCGAACCGGGTGCGGGCGTAGCGGAAGTAGTTCTCCTCCCGCCACCGCGACGCTCAGCCGCCAGCACACCTCCCCGGCGGTCAGGTCGTCCCGGGAGGTCAGCGCGTGGATCTGCCGGGTGCCGCCCGCCCGCGCGGACCCGGCGAGTGACCTGCCGCAGCGTCACGGTCTGCCCCTTGCGCGGCCCCTCGCTGATGCCCAGCTCCGCGGTCGTGTCGGCCAGCTCGTACTCGTCGGCCCGGCCCCGGTCATCGGTGCAGGCGACCTTGGTGAACTCGGCGGCGCGCAGGTCCGGGGCCGAGCCCTTGCGCCAGGTGAGCACGTCTAACCCGGCCTCAGTGAATGTCGGCGAACAGAGCCGGACGCCGCCCCGGTCAAAGCACACCGTCACCCGCCGCCCCTCGCCCACGACCTGCCGCAGCGCGGGGAGCAGCCGGCGCAGCTCCCCGGCCAGCGAGTCCGACAGCTCGGCGATGACCATGAACACCGGATCGCCGTCCTGAATCGGTGACCCAGGTCTCCATCGTCGCGGGGGCGGGGAACTTCAGCCGCGCCACATGCGTCTTCTGCACCTGCCCGGTCCCGTGGCAGACCCGGGCGTGCCCGTCCACATAGCAGAACCCCAGCGCATCGGGCCGAGCGGCGGCGTGGCGGCGGCCAGCGCCATGATCAGGTCCGCGGCCTTGCCCGCGGCGGCTAGCTCGCCCAGCTTGCGGCGGATCGTCTTGACCTCCGGTGCCCGGTCCCAGCCCAGCACCCGGCCCAGCCCCGCGGCGGAGCCCGGGTGTCGCCCTCGGCCCGCGGCTCCCCGGCCAGCGCCAGCAACACCAGCGTCAGCAGCGTCGCGGTCAGCCCTAGAACCCGTCCTTGAGCTGGCCGTAGACCTCGCGAGCGCCGCCAGCAGGCCGGTGTCTTCCAGCGCCGGCAGCGCCAGCAGCAGCCCGGCCAGCGGATACCGCGCGCCCGGGCGAACACCGCGCGGCGCCCTCGCCCAGCAGCCCCCACCGCGCCAGCACCCGCTCCGCATCACGCGCACCGGTCCGGCAGCACCGAACCGCCGTGCCCTCACCCTCTTCACCGTCTCCGGCGTCCAGACCGGCGCCCTCCCCGGCGGTAACGCCGGCCGCCGCGGCTGCCCGCCAGACGCCACCCGCCCCAGCGCGTTGCGAACAGTGAACGTCTATACCCCGGTCGCGGCGGCGATCTCCCGCAGCGTCGCCCCCGCCGCGTCCAGCCCTGCTATCCGCTCCGCCAGCTCCTGCGTCAGCTTCTAGGCCCCCTTCTTGCCCCGCCTTGCCTTTACCAGCCCTGCCACCCCGCCCGCTGCCAGCGCCTGATCCCACCGCCACTCGTGCCCTTATCCACCCCGAACTCCTCGGCCACCTGCCCCTGCGAGTGCCCGCAGCCTACCATCTACACCGCCACCACCGCCTGCACGCCTCATCCCCGGCGATCCCACGCGAAGGTGGCCAGCCCGTACACCGTGACCAGCCCGCCGTCCTCACCAGCGAGCAAGCCCACTCCTTTAGCTATCTCGTCCGCCCCCCACGGCAGCAGCGGGAGAGGAGCTGGCTGAGCATACGAGCCATCATCCACCCCTCCCGCCAGGCCTTTCATCTTGTAAGAATTTTCTCACTAACCTGCCACAGAAACGCTAGCTACACGCCCTAAATCGCAGATCAGCCCGCCACAACCACCCCTGCACCCCGCTCTATTCAGTAGCCCTGTATCGGAGCCGCAGCGTCCGGCGAACGGCTCATAACCGCGACCCGGGCACCCGCCGTGGCGAACCCCTCCGCGATGCCGAGGTTGATCCCGCTGGTGCCGGATCATGCCTGTCGGTTCCGCCGATCTGAGCGCATGATGCAAATGGGGCTGTATCGAAACGATGCCCCGCTGGAGGGTGTGATGGTGAATCTAAATTTCCTGCTGGCACGAGCGGTGGCCGATCACGGCGGGCGCGCAGCGGTGCGCCAGGACGACCTAGTGCTGACCTACTCGCAGCTGCGCGACGCCGCTGGCCGCGCGGCGTCCCTGCTTGCGTCGGCCGGGGTAGGACTGGGTGACCGGGTTGCTGTCATGCTACCGAACGTGCCAGCGTTTCCGATCGCCTTCTATGGAGCGCTCGGCGCCGGGGCCGTCGTCGTGCCGATGAACCCGCTGCTGAAGAACCGCGAGGTCGCCTACTACCTCGGAGACTCCGGGGCCAAAGTCCTGTTCGCCTGGCATGAGGCGGCGGTGGAGGCAGGCAAGGGCGCCGCCGGGACAGGCGTGCAGGTGTTCGAGGTCGACCAGCCCGACATGGGCTCGCTGCTCGCCGGGCGCCCCCCGGCGCCCCCGGCGGCGGATTCCGGCCGGCGGCGACGACGCGGTGATCCTCTACACCTCGGGAACCACCGGCAGGCCCAAAGGCGCCGAGCTCACGCACGCTGGCCTGAGCCGCAACGCCGAGCTGACCGCCGCCACCCTCCTGAACGTCAACCCCGGCGATGTGACCATGGGCTGCCTGCCGCTGTTCCACGTCTTCGGCCTGACCTGCGGCCTGAACGCGACGATCGTCGGCGGCGGCACGCTGACCCTGCTACCAAGGTTCGACGCCGGAAAGGCGCTGGAGATCATCGGGCGCGACAAGGTGACGATCTTCGAAGGGGTGCCGACGATGTACGCGGCGATGCTGCATCACCGGGACCACGCCAGCGCCGACACCTCGTGCCTGCGGACCTGCATCTCCGGCGGCGCCGCCCTGCCCGTGGAGATCCTGCGCGGATTCGAGCAGACCTTCGGATGCACGATCCTGGAAGGCTACGGACTGTCGGAGACCTCCCCGGTCGCGTCCTTCAACCACCCGGACCGGGTGCGCAAGCCTGGGTCGATCGGCACGCCGGTCGAGGGGATCGAGATGCGCGTCCTGGACCTAAACGGCCACGAACTACCGGTCGGCGAGGTAGGTGAGATCGCCATCCGGGGGCACAACGTGATGAAGGGGTACTGGGGCAAGCCCGAGGCCACCGCCGAGGCGATCCCAGATGGCTGGTTCCGTACCGGCGACCTGGCCAAGGTGGACGAGGATGGTTATTTCTTCATCGTGGGCCGCCAGAAGGACCTGATCATCCGCGTAGGTACAACGTCTACCCGCGCGAGATCGAAGAAGCCCTGCACGAGCATCAGGCTGTCGCCGAGGTCGCCGTCATCGGTATCCCGCACGTCGAGCTCGGCAGGAAGTCGGCGCCGCGGTCAGACTCAAGCCGGGTGCGACCGCCACATCGGCGGAACTGCGTGCGTTCGCCCGGGAACGGGTGGCGGCCTATAAGTACCCCCGGCACGTCTGGTTCGTCCGCGAGCTGCCCAAGGGTCCCACCGGCAAGGTCCTCCACCGCGAAGTCCAGCCGCCACAAGACCTCCTCCCGTGACAGACCCGACCCGTAGCCACCCCATTATCCCCGGCCCCTTGACCCCAGTCTGCTACGTGATCAGTCTTCGCCGTGGTCCGGACCTCCCGCGACAAGGTCCTGGAACCAGGTCATGAAGCGGGTCACCGGCCGTCCGTAGCGTTCCTCCCTGGCGAGCGCCTTGGCCAGCTTCGGGGAGCCTTCGGGATATCGCGAACGTGCCCACGGAGACCCAGGCCGGGCTAGCCGGATGGCACCGATCACCGCAAATAGGCTGATGTAAATGCCGAGGATGCCAGACCAGGTTTTTCCCTTCAGCAGGCAGATGACCGTGAAGGACAGGTTAAGGGCCAGGACGAGAGCGATTCCCAGCAAAGTTTCCAGGCGCGTTTCCCGTCCTGAAGATGGGGTGATGCCCAGCGGGAGCCAGCCGAGCAGGGCAAGGCCGCACAGGGCCACGGCGATGAAGACGACCTCCACCGACAGCCGTCCCTGCTCGCTCCAATACACATCCTTCAGGAACAGGACGAGGGCGAATTCGTCCAGCACCAGCGCCATGCCGATGCCCAGCAGCGCAGCGGCGCCAGCTGCCCAGCCCGAGCGGGTTTCCTGTACCACGAGGCCACCAACCCCGCCTACACACATGAAAATCAAGCCAAAGACGGCATGGTGGACGTGCACCCCGCCCGGCGTGATGTTTCCCGGCCACCATCTCACCTGCGCGCGGATCATCCGGACGCTGAACCGGATAAAAAGGAACGTTGCGATGAAAGAGGCAAAGAAGCAGAACAGCCGCAACTTCCCGGCGGCCACGACTGACTGCTGAAACCACATACTCATCGATCCCGGCCCCATCCGCAGTCGCTGGTCAGGGCGGGCAGGGGTGAGTTCCCGCCGGCGGAAGGACTGCGGCCCCGCATCATCATCTCCCGGGCCGGGGTGTACGACGGCCGGACCTCGCGGGTCTGGGCGCACGGCCCGATTCTCCAGGCCAGGGCGCGCCGGCCGTCCCCTCACCCAACCTCGGTCCCACCAGGGTCTCGGGCTTATAGGGAGACAGGATGATCGTGGCGTCCGAAAGAAGGCGCAGTACCCGGCTCTCCCGGCCATAGCCCAGCGGGTAAAACAAGAACTCGTCGAGCGGGAACCATAGCCCGATCCAGGCCAGTACCCAGCCGACGTGGTCGGTGATGACATTGGCGGCACCTCCGGCGGGCCGCATACCGGTCGCCAGGACCGTCAGCACCAGCCCCAGAGCAGTCACGGGGACACCGATCCGCAGCGCACTGATGCCGCCGAGCCGGAGGGCCCGGCTCTCCCAGCGGTTGTACCGGAGCCGGTGCTTGCAATACCGCCGCAACGTCCGGGCCAGCCGCTCGTCCAGCCCATTGCTGATTTCCTCAGCCGGCAGCTGGATGTTCAGCTGGACCGGGCGCCTGGACAAGCTGCCGCGCAGCGCGCTCAAGCAGAAGTCGACTCCGGTGAGAAAGTTGCGGTACTCCGAGAACACGTCAGTCTGAGGCATCTCGAACATGTCGTTGGGCCGCATCAGCCGCAGCTCAATGATCCGGCATTTGTGCCCAGCCGGTGAGCGGCGGGAGGACTTCCTCATGGTGGTCTAGCCTAGGTGGCCAGCGTCGATAAAGCGGGCGGCACTTTGTGTAATCGACCGTATGCGGACAGACTCGGGCGGGAGCCGATGGAGGTCACCCGGCTAGCGGCACTTCCGGATGCGGCACCGGTCTGCGAAGATGGTCGCCGCGGCTGAGGGGAGCCGCACGGGGGGCTGATGCGTGATGATGCGCCTTCGCCGGAAGCGGCTGACCGTGGCGTGCGCGGCAGCGTGCGGCTGTCTGGGGATCGCGCTCCTGGGTGTCTTGCTCGCCAGTGCCTCTCCGTCCGGCGTGACCGTTGCCCGCAGTAGCGGTGCGGCGCTGTCGTCCGCCCTTCAGCGTGCTGGCCTGCGCCCCGGCACTCAGTTCACGCCGGTCACCGCATCAACGTTGACCGTCCCTGAGCCGGTGGCGGGCAGTGATGGACGAACCCACCTGGCCTACGAACTGCTGCTGCTGAACGTGACCGCCGTGCCGGTGCGGATCAGCCAGGTTGAGGTCCAGGATGCCACCACCCACCAGGCGCTGCTCAATCTCACGGGCGCCGCCCTGACCGCCGCCTTCACTCCCGTTGGCGGGCCGGCCGGGGACGAGTCCACCGACGACCCGGCCGCCGGCTCGCCGCCGGCGACGATCCCGTCGTCAGCGACCTGGGTTGTCTGGCTGGACGTGTCGCTTCCGGCGGGCCAAGCGGTGCCTCGCCATCTTGAGCACCGGGTAACCGGCGCGATCATCCTGCCGGGCGGGGCTTCGCCGGTGCCCTTCGACGACGTGATTAAGCCCGTGGGCACCAGCCAGCGCGCCGCGACGGTGCTCACCGCGCCGGTCAAGGGCGGCACCTGGTATATGAGCGAGGGCTGCTGCAGTGACAACACGCACCACCGGCGCGGGCTGGGCCCGGTCAACGGCCAGTTGTCGGTGCCGCAGCGCTTTGCCATCGACTTCTATATGGTGGACAACCGGATGCGGACGTGGGCCGGTGATCCGTCCAAGATCACCAGCTACTTCTCCTACCGCCAGCCCGTCATCGCGGCGGCGCCCGGAACCGTCGTCGACAGCCAGGACGGGCTCCCGAACAGCAGCACGCTGCCGAACCCGCCCAAGCCGCCCCCCATTGACCAGACCGTCGGCAACCATGTCACCGTCCGGATCGGCGCTGGCCTGTATGTCCTGTACGCGCACCTCGATCCCGGTTCGGTCCAGGTGCACATCGGCGAGAACGTGAGCAGGGGCCAACTGCTCGGCCTGATCGGGACGAGCGGGAACTCCACGACGCCGCACCTGCACTTCCAGATCATGACGACGCCGGAGTTTTTCCCCACCGACAGCGTGCCCTATGTCTTCGGTCAGTTCCGGCTGCTCGGCCGGGTGCCCGACCGGATCTGGGATGACAACCTCGGGCTGCAGCCCACGGGCACGCTTCCGTTCGTCCCGGCTCAGCCGCCCGGTCTCCACTACGGCCAGTTGCCCCTCGACCGAACCGTTGTCCGTTTCCCGCAGCCTGGATCCGTTTGATGGTCGCGAACCAGGCCGGTATCGGGACCGTCGTCACTGAAGCACAGCACGTACAGGGTTCCGTCGCCCCGGTGGAAAGCCAGGGATTCCAGGTTCAACGGCTGGATGGTCATCCGACGCGACCTGCCTTTCTTCCTACTGCCGCCCAGATGTGTCCCCGGCGCCCGTTCAGTGGAGCGAACATGGGTGCGCGCCAGGTGCGGGCCTCGGTCACACCGGGATGAACGAGCTCCAGGCCATCGAGGAAACTGGTCACGTCGTCACGGTTGTGGTGGAACAGTCGCCCGGCGCTGTATTGACGGGAGAACTGCGGTCCGGCCTCGCCTTCTAGCTGGCCGACCGAGCAGACGAGGTAGCTGCCGTACGGTATGGCGTCGATAAACCGGGCGGTGATTCGCCGTGCTGCCTCGGTGTCGTAGAAGTGCAGGGCCATGGTCAGCACCAGGCACAGCGGCTGGTAGAAGTTCACCATCTGCCGGACGCGCCAGTCGTAGAGGATCTCGTCCGGATAGTCGAGGTCACCGGCAACCGTATCGACGCCTTCGGCTGTGGCCAGGACATTCTGGGCGTGAGTGAGGACCTGCTCATCGTTGTCCACATACACCACCGCCGCGCCCGGCCGGACTGCTTGGGCGGTCTGGTGCGTGTTCGGCGGAGTGGGCAGCCCGCAGCCGACATCAATGAATTGCCGGATATTCGCACCGGCGACGTAGGTCACCGCACGGGCCTGGAACTGTCGGCTTTCCCGGGCCAGCTCGGCGGTCCGTGGGAAGACGCTCAGCAGCTTGGCCGCCTGCTCGCGGTCCACCGCGAAGTTGTCCTTGCCGCCGAGCAGGAAATCCCACACCCGCGCGATGCTCGGCTCGCTAGCGGTGAATGGCTTGACCGGCACCTGCAGCCTGGCGCGTAGCCGCCCCGCTGTTTCGGCCTGGGCAAAGCGCGGCTGCACCGTCTGTTCCTTGGCCTCCGCGATGTAGAACAGCTTGTCCCAGATGGTCCGCATGCTGATCTGATAGTGCGGAAAGCCAAGCTGGAGGACATCGAGCGGGGAGCGGACCGGGAGTGGATTGCCGTTCATGCGACGACGCTACGTGCGAATGCCGGCACCCTCTAGTTCCTGTCTATTCCTGTCAGCTAGTAGGCTTGGCTCATGCGAGCCCGAAGCTTGAGCCTGTCGTGCTGACCGATGACGAGCGGCAGGTCCTGGAGGGTGGGCGCGGCGCCGGAAGACCGCTCAGGCGCTGGCTTTGCGGTCGCGGGTCGTGCTGGCCTGCGCGGATGGCGGCCCGGTCAGCGGGGTGGCCGCCGACCTGGGGATATCGAGAACGACGGCGGCAAGTGGCGGTCGCGGTTCCTGGAGTCCCGGCTGGACGGGCTAAGCGACGAGCCGCGCCCCGGCCGGCCGCGCACGGTGACGGACGCGCATGTCGAGAAGGTCATTGCCGCCACCCTGGAGCAGACGCCGCCGAACGGGCACACGCACTGGTCGACCCGGTCTCTCTCCCCCCCCCCCCCCCCCCCCCCTCTCTCTCTCTCTCTCTCTCTCTCTCTCTCTCTCTCTCTCTCTCTCTCTCCCCCCCCCCCCCCCCCCCCCCCCCCCCCCCCCCCCCCCCCCCCCCCCCCCCCCCCCCCCCCCCCCCCCCCCCCCCCCCCCCCCCCCCCCCCCCCCCCCCCCCCCCCCCCCCCCCCCCCCCCCCCCCCCCCCCCCCCCCCCCCCCCCCCCCCCCCCCCCCCCCCCCCCCCCCCCCCCCCCCCCCCCCCCCCCCCCCCCCCCCCCCCCCCCCCCCCCCCCCCCCCCCCCCCCCCCCCCCCCCCCCCCCCCCCCCCCCCCCCCCCCCCCCCCCCCCCCCCCCCCCCCCCCCCCCCCCCCCCCCCCCCCCCCCCCCCCCCCCCCCCCCCCCCCCCCCCCCCCCCCCCCCCCCCCCCCCCCCCCCCCCCCCCCCCCCCCCCCCCCCCCCCCCCCCCCCCCCCCCCCCCCCCCCCCCCCCCCCCCCCCCCCCCCCCCCCCCCCCCCCCCCCCCCCCCCCCCCCCCCCCCCCCCCCCCCCCCCCCCCCCCCCCCCCCCCCCCCCCCCCCCCCCCCCCCCCACCATGCACGTACTCGCATAATTTGCTTCGCCTGTAAGGTGTCCGCGATCTCACCGAAGAAGCGTCGCGCGGCATCGTCCCACAGTGTGTGCTTCCCGAAGAAGTCGAAGAGAGCACGGTAGTGGGCGATGTCTTTCGGATCGCGCAGAACGAGATGGCCGGTAAACAGCTCAATGGTGACCAGCCGTTCGTCATAGGTAACGAACGTGTGGTAGGCGCCATCACTGATGCGCGCATTGAGCGGCAATATACCGAGGCGTATATTCGACAGCCAGGACAAGGATATGAGTCGGTCGATTTGCAGCGCCATTACGGGCGGCTCGCAGAGCTGCCAGCGCACCGCGGATTCAGTGAGCCAGGAACTCGAAACGCTTCGAGGTGTCGTGCAGAGCGGCCTGGCGCTGGAGTTTGAGGGCAATGGCCATGCTCGGATTGGCCGATGCCGGTTCAACCGGCGTATGTATCGCGGCGCGCATGTACTCGGGTATCTGAAGCAGGCCAGTGATGAGCGTCGGCAGGAAGTGGCGTATCTCGACTAACTCAGCCTCTAGTGCCGCCAGCTCGCGTTGCCGATGGTGTAGTCCGCGACGAACCGAGGCCCGAACATCCTGGTACTCGGCGTTGGCGACCTGAGCCAGCGCCAGCAGTTCAGCGCAAGTCGTCTGATCGACGCCCAACGCTTGGAGCATGCGGTCGACGTCAACCACATTGGGCAGCAGGCGGCCGTTTTCGATGCGGGAGACTTTGGACTGCGACATGCCGCAGCGCCGGGCCAGCCGCTCACCGGACAGGCCCGAGGCTTTGCGCAGGTCACGCAATGCATCAGCGAGGTTTTGGCGATCTTGCCCTGCCTGCGCTGGATCTAGTCGCACTGGTGCAGCGTCACGTACTCCTCGAAGGCAACGGCGCGCTTCAAAGCGAGCCGCTTCCGTGCCACGTATAGTGCAGGATCGAGGCCTTCGAGGAGCTCTCGGCCAACTTGGACGCCATCTGACCGGTAGTCCATCCGCACCACCGCGGCCTCATCGAACAGCCAGAAGTCCTGCGTCGGCAACCCTGGATCCGGCTGGCCGGTGAGGTCGAGGATACGGACATCCTCGCCGGCCTGCACGGTGTGTCGGTAGACAGCGAACTCATAGCGCAGGTAGTCGCTGAGCGGTCGGGTAACGACATGCACCCGACCGACCCAGCGGCCGGTGCTGCGGAAGTGCCGGACGCGTATGAGCCACGGGTCGTCCTCAGGAATGTGCAGATCGCCGGTGGCCAGGAATGCCTCATACTCCGCGCGCTCACTGGTCATGTTGTACGTCGGCAGTGTTTCCAGGCGGAATGCTTCCCGTTGAAAGGAGTCAAAGAAGGTGCGCCAGGCGTCACCATCCAAGCGCACGAACCGCCTCCCGCAGCACGTCAAGCGGGATTTCGACGATCGACTCGCCCGTTGGCGCCTGCCGATCGACCGTGTAGCCCTGGACCGCAATCGTGCCTCTGTCCGTCGTGGATATCGTGGGACAGTCGTCGCGGCCGCAGTTGCCGCCCGCGATCCGTGTCAGCTCCACTAGCCGCCTCCTGTTCACTACGTCAGTACTGGATCTGACGCTAGGTACATAAGAGAATGACCGTCAAGCGCTATGCACGTTCGTGCATAAAGTCGAGCATGACTCCAGATTATCGCTCATCCTGTCTGCGGAAACAGCACTGCTCCCGGCGGTTCGCTCAGCAACTCGGCTTTTTCGGTAGCCTCCGCACGCAGTATCACGCCACCTTCTTTCCGTGGGCGAGCTGGTCCTGCTAAATGAGACCGTCAGCATAACCATAAGCGCTATTGCGGAGCACTATCTCCGAGTCGCTGACCGCTACTTACGTCCGAAGACCGGCGCGGGTATGACCGGGGGGCTGCTGGGCTGCGATGCCGGCTCGATCTGCAGCGTGGACGAGGCGGTCGGCACCTACCGCAAGGAAGCCGACATCGGCGTGGCCTGCCAGTCCGGCCGGGTCTTCCCGCTCACCGAGGGGATGACCGGCGTTGTTGTCGCGCGCCTCATCCGCTACGTGGCCGCCGTGCACGTCGTCATAGCGGGCGAACCATACCGGGGCGCCGCCGAGAGAAGCTGGCCAGCGCCAACGAGATCGTTGATGAGCTGCTCGAAGCCGTCGTCACCGACCTGCCTTTCGGGTCCGGCGACGATGTGGCGCTGATGGTCAACGGGCTCGGTGGCACCCCGATCAGCGAGCTGTACCTGCTGTACGGGTACGCGCACGAACTGCTGGCGTAGCGCGGCATCAACGTCCGCCGGAACTACGTCGGAAACTACTGCACCTCGCTCGACATGGCGGGCACGTCCATCACGCTCAGCCGCCTCGACCAGGAGATCGACGGATTGCTCGCCGCCCCCGCGGAGATCGCGATCCGGACCTTCTGACGGCCCGGCCGACCGGGCGCGGCGGGCCAGCTCGCCGCCACGTGACGCTGGTCCCCTCATCGAGTTCGCACACCCGGGTCAGCGCCGCGGGGAGCCGTCCGTCCGAGCGCACATCGCACACGAAAGCACAGGCCTGAACCGGTTGACACCGGCCCGCTGCCCCAGAGATGAATGATTGTGTCATTACTCGTGCGCGACAAGGAGGTCGCCGTGGAAATCCGTCGTGTCATCCGTCTCGCCCCGGGCGTGCGGAGCCGCCCTCTCCGATATGGCGCGGTGGGCGTCATATCGGCCCTGATTGTCGCGCTGGCCGCCAGTGGCAGCGCCTTTGCCGGGCAGGCGAGCGCCACAAGTAAACGGCAAGCCGCCTCGTCGGCTCAGCAAACGCTTCCCGCCTGGGCCATCGGCCCGTTCACCCGCTACGGCGGAAACCCGATTCTGACCCCGCCGATCGTGCCAGACTCATCGACGTCATGGGAGTGGCCGCGAACATTCAACCCTGGAGTGGTCGAACGGGATGGCGTCTTCCACATGGTCTACCGGGGCTCGACGCAGGACAACTACTCCCAGATCGGTGGAGCGTCGAGCACCGACGGCAGGCACTTCACCCAGGTCTCGCCCGGTCCGGTGATTACCAATTCGCTTCCCAACGAAACGCACGGTATCGAAGACCCGCGCCTGTACTACCTCGACGGGCAGTACTACACGTTCTTTACCGGGTACAACGGCACGTCCGTCGACATAAACGAAGCGGTGTCTGCTGACGCGGTTCACTGGCAGCAACTTGGCCCGGTCATCACGGGTACTAAGCTCGATCCACCGACCCATAGGTCGCGCCGCTGTTTCTGACGATTCGTGTTTGTGGTCGTGATGGAGGTATGGCTGGCTTGCCGCTCACCTGTTCTGCGGCTTGTCCGGGGCCTCTGCGCTCGGGGTCAGGGTCCTGGGTGGCCGGCGAGGCCGTTGAGGGTGCGGTGACCGGGTCCGGGCTGGTCAGGCCGCTGCTGGTGGTGGCCCGCAGGCGGCCGCGAACATGCTCATCCATTCGTGTTCGCGGTGCCAGCCCGCGGGCAGGTGCAGCGTGATGTGCCCGCGTTCGTGCCGCGCGGTGCGGGCGGCGACGTCGATCAGGTCACGGCGGATTCTGGCGCTGCGGGCCTTGCCGTAGGAGAGGCTGGCCAGGGATCCGGTGGCGCGCAGCAGGTCATGAGCGATCGCGGCGCAGGTGATCCAGGCGGCGTTGGCCTGGAAGAACCCCGATGGCAGGTGCGCGAGCGGACCGTCGCTCCAGTCGGCGAAGATCTGCTACACGATCGCGTGGTCGCGGTGCTGCCCCTCAACCTGGATCAGCTCGAAGGGCGAGTCGGTGCATACCACGTGGTTCTCGTCCAGGTGGGAAACAGCTCGTCCTGCCCGGCCGCTGCCTGCTTGTTCCCGGTCGCGGACCCGGCGCACGATCAGCCGGGCGGTGATCGCCTGGCCCTTCTTGGAGGTGAACGCGGCGTATTCCGTCTCCGCGACCTCGGCGTCGGAGACCCACGCCCGGAGCTGGCCGTCCCAGATCGCGCGCGGGTAGCGGATCGCCGTCCAGGCCGTGCCCGGGATGGCGGCGATGGCCGCGGCGATCTTCGGGTCCATGTTCACCTTGACGGAGAACCTGGCGCCGGCCCGGCGGACCGCGCCGCAGAACGCGGCGCAGTAATAGGCCGAGTCCGCCCGCACGATGAGCAGGTCTCCGCATCCGATGGCGCGGGCCGTCCCGATGGCCTCGGCTGCGAATCCGGCCGCGCCGCGGGCAGAGTTCGCGGTCCCGCCGCGCAGTCCTGGTCGCGGCGATCACCGGTGCGCCCAGCGGGGTCCAGATCGTGGCGGCCAGCGCGTTCAGGCCGCGGACCAGCAGGCTCTTGCCCTGGATCTTGGTATGCCCGTATCCCGGCGTCCTGTTTGTGGTGCCCGTAGATCGCGTTTTTGCATTCGCGTCGATTTCGATGAAGGCCAGCGTGTCCTTGCCCGGCAGCAGCGGCGCCCGGCGGGCCAGCTCACCCATCAGCTGGCGGTTGACCATCATCCAGCTGGCGCACATTCCCCCAGGCATAGGACCGCAGGTGCGACACGAGTCGTGGACGGCGCCCGGAGCCCGCCGAACAGATCCGGCATCGCGCCGTGCCGCAGCAGGTCCATGTCATCGATGCTGTCCGCGCCCGCGGCCATCCCCGCGACCAGGCACGTGACCTTCAGCTGCGCGTTGACCCCGCATTCACCGCCCGGCCGGACATGCACCGTCAACCCGGCCCGTCAGCCCGGCGCGGTGCGCCAGGGCCATCACCGGGACCAGCCCGGCCCGCGACACGAGATTCGGGTCATCAAACGATGCGTGCGTCCTCGCCAAGGCTATGCTAACAATCTCACTTACAAGGTGTCCTCTTAAACCAGGCGACAGAAGCTTTAGACACTCCTATCGTCCCAGTTCAGAGGGCACCTTTTGCGTTGACACGCCCGGAAACGCCCCTCATTTGCCGTCGGTGGATCGAGGCTAAGAACGCCGCGGTCATCGCCTCACCCGACAGCACACCGGTGAAGATCGCCGGTCACTACCTCATGTACTACGGGGAAACCGGCAATGTGCACCTCGCCGAATCGTCAGACATGGTCCACTGGTCGACCGCAGGCCCGGTCGACCTGCAGTTCCCGCCGAGTTACAACCCCTACGAAGTGTGCGTCGCCGTCACCGACTACCAAACGACAGCCCGCGGGCCGGTTCAGCACAACATCAACCTGTTCGTCGCGGGCCAGCTGATGGGGCAGGGCCGCTGGTTCTACGCGATCAGTGAGGTCGAGATGTCAGGCACGCACCCATCGCAGGAGCTGGCGCAGCTTTCCGATGCGGTTCTGGCGCCGCAAGCGCCGTACGAGATCTATGGGTACACGCCGCACACGGTGTTCATGAACACGATCATGTTCCACGCGAACCAGTGGTGGATGTATTACGGGGCGGGCGACAGCGTCGTCGCGCTCGCGAACGCCCCCCTGCGGTGAGGAACGGTGCCGCACTGTTTAGATGGCCGCCTAAACAGTGCGGCACCGCTCGCATCCTGGAAAGGCGAGCGGTATTCCGGAGGGCGCCGGCGATCCCCTGCTGGGATAGGCTGGGTATAGCCTGCCGCTGAGCAGTACAACCGAGCGGAGAATCAGATGATTGCCCTCTTCCTACTCCTCGTTATCGTGGCGATCGTGCTCGGCCTCGTGGGTGTCGTCGTCAAAGGCCTGCTGTTCTTGCTGTTCATCGGCATTGTCGTGTTGCTCGTGGCCCTTGTGTTCGGTGCTCTGCGGATGCGGCGGCGCCCCGGCAGGTCCCCGGCCCGGTAACTCCTCAAGTCCGCGGCCAGGCGTCGGCTGCGGCCGCGGGTCTCGAGATCCGGTCGCCGTGAGCCGGCTGGGACGCCCCGAGGCTAGGCGAGGCCGATCTGCTTGGCCTGCAGGGCGGAGTCCCAGAAGGCGGAAATAGCGATGAGCTGGTCGCCCTGCCACTTGCTGGTCTGGCCGAAGTCGAGGTCGAACGCCTTTCCTGTCGGGGGAATCACTGTGCCGTCGGGTAGCACCATTTCCCCGGTGAAGGTTCCCGTGGTGCGGGTGACCACGGTGATCCAGTCGCCGCTTCCGAACTGGATCGGGTACGGATCGTTGTGGACGTGGACGTCGGGGAAGATGCGAAACATCTGCCGCACCATCGCGGCGTGGGCTGCCGATCCGTAGATCGGCTCTGCGTTGCCTGTGACGTACGCGATCATGTCGGGGTGGTGGATCGCGTTCAGCACCGCGAAGTCGCGGTCGTTGAAGGCGTCGTCGCCCTGCTTCATGAGCGCGAGGAGGTGCGTCGTCCGGCTGGTGTCGGTGGTGGCAGCCATGGGGCTCCTGTTCTTGTCGGTGATTCGTCAGGTCACGGCCGCTGTGGTCGTGAGTCCGCGGCCTAGTGCGCCTGGATGGTGCTGACTCTAATTTTGACGTTCGCTCTAACCTTAGCACTTTCTTTGCCGATGCCTCGGCGCGCCGGAGCCGGGCTACGCGTCACGAGGACGCGGGAGCATGGCAGGCTCATCTCAAGGTAGATGGAGATGGGTCAGGTAGATGGAGATGGGTCGATTTCTAGTGTGGAATCAAAGCTTGGAGTAATTCCGCTAGGCTGTCGGGATGACCACCGGACTGCGCGACCTTAAGAAGGCGCGCACGCGCCGGCTCATCGCCGACACCGCGGCCCGCCTGTTCGCCGAGCGCGGCTACGAACGTGTCGCGGTTAGCGATGTGGCGCGCGAGGCCGAGGTCGCCGAGCAAACGGTCTACAACTACTTTCCGACCAAGGAACAGTTGGTCACCGATCGCGAGCAGCAGGTTCAGGATCGGCTATGCGACCTCATCCGCTCCCGACCGCCCACGGTTACTCCGGCCGCTGCGATCCGCAACTTCGTCCTCGAAGCCGTCGCCGGAATTCGCGGCACCCCGCCGGAGATCTGGCGCGGCGAGCTCGGCTACCTGGCGGCCATCAGCCCTACGGTTCATCGGCTGGTGCTGGAGCTGACCGACCGCCAAGCCGCTGCCCTCGCCACCGCCATCAGCGATACCACCGCCGTCCCGCCGGAGGTCGCCAGGCTCCAGGGGACCGCGCTCGCCGCGGTGTTCCAGATCATCATCAGCGATGCCGGCCGACGCACCCGGGAGGGCCAGAGCCAGGCCGAGATCGCTGACGAGCTGCGTCCAATGGTGGAGAATATCCTCGACGAACTCGACCGCTGGCTGAGCGTCTCAGCACCGCCCGCACCGCGGTAGCCGGGCAGCGGTCGTTGCGGACAACCGTGCTCCATCCCGGGCCTCGCGGCCACGTTGGATGCGCCAGAGCACGCGGCTGGATTCGCTGTTCAGCCATCAGCACCCACTCCCTTACTCCAGGCGGCCGACCAGGTCCTGGTGCAGCTCCCAGAGCCGGGCGGGCAGGTGCCGGTGGAAGGAACGGAAGAACTCGGGGATGTGCTCCGCCTCCAGCTTCCAGGCCTCCGTATCCACCGTTAGCAGCAGGCTCAGATCGGCCCAGCTGATGTCCAGGCCGTCGAGATCCAGCGAGCCCGGCGCGGGCAGGTAGCCGATCGGGGTCCGTGTGGCCTTGGCCTCGCCGGACAGCCGCTGAATGATCCACTTCAGCACCCGGCTGTTCTCGCCAAAGCCCGGCCAGACGAACCTGCCCTTCGCGTCCTTGCGGAACCAGTTGACGTAGAACAGCCGCGGTAGCTTCTCCGGGTCGGCCCGCTGGCCAACCTTCAGCCAGTAGCCGAAGTAGTCGCCCATGTTGTAGCCGCAGAACGGCAGCATCGCGAACGGGTCGTGCCGCAGCTCGCCGAGATTGCCCTCGGCCGCCGCCGTCTTCTCCGAGGCGATGTTGGCCCCGAGGAACACGCCGTGGTCCCAGTCGAAGGACTCGATCACCAGCGGTACGGTGCTGGCGCGCCTCCCGCCGAACAGGATCGCCGAGATCGGCACGCCCGCGGGGTCGTCCCACTCCGGCGCGATGATCGGGCACTGGGCGGCGGGAGTTGTGAACCGGGCGTTGGGGTGCGCGGCGGGCTCGGCCGAGCCGGGTGTCCAGTCCCGGCCCTTCCAGTCGATCAGGTGCGCGGGCGGCTCGTCGGTCAGGCCCTCCCACCACACGTCGCCGTCGTCGGTCAGGGCCACATTGGTGAAGATGCTGTTGCCCCACATGGTCTTGACCGCGTTGGCGTTGGTCTTCATGCCGGTGCCGGGCGCGACACCGAAGAAGCCCGCCTCCGGGTTGATCGCGTACAGCCTGCCGTCCTCGCCGAACCGCATCCAGGCGATGTCGTCGCCGACGGCCTCGACCTTCCAGCCGGGGATGGTCGGCTGCAGCATGGCCAGGTTGGTCTTGCCGCACGCGGACGGGAAGGCCGCGGCGATGTACTTCGCCTCGCCGCCGGGCGGGGTGAGCTTGAGGATGAGCATGTGCTCGGCCAGCCAGCCTTCGTCCCGTGCCATCACGGAGGCGATCCGCAGCGCGTAGCACTTCTTGCCGAGCAACGCGTTCCCGCCGTATCCCGAGCCGTAGGACCAGATCTCCCTGGTCTCGGGGAAGTGGGAGATGTACTTGGTCTGGTTGCAGGGCCACGGCACGTCCGCCTGACCCGGCCCCAATGGGGCGCCGACGGAGTGGACGGCCCGGACGAATGCCCCGGTCTCCTCGATGGCCCGCAACGCGGGCGTTCCCATCCTGGTCATGATCCGCATCGACACGACCACATAGGGCGAGTCGGTGAGCTGCACTCCGAGCTGGGAGATGCTGCTGCCGAGCGGGCCCATGCAGAACGGGACCACGTACATGATGCGGCCGACCATGCAGCCGTCGAAGACCTCGGTGAAGGTCTTGCGCATCTCGTCGGGCGCGATCCAGTTGTTGGTCGGGCCTGCATCTTCTTCACGTTCTGAGCAGATGAATGTACGGTCCTCGACGCGCGCCACGTCACTTGGGTCGGAAGCGCAGTAGAAACTGTTAGGACGCAGCTTGGGGTTCAGCCGCGTGAAGGTCCCGTTCTTGACGAGCAGGCTGGTCAGCAGCTCCCATTCGGCCTGCGAGCCGTCACACCAGACGACGTTGTCGGGTTTAGTCATTTCCGCGATTTCGTGGACCCATGTAGCCAGCTTGGGGAGGTTTGTTTCTGCCGGGTCTTCGATTAGTTCTGCGTTGAACATTGTCATCACTCCTGCAAAGGACTGACGTTCGCCGCTCCGTCGCGCCCGCAGTCAAGACCTGGCCGACGGCTACGGTGAAACGTCCGTATCATCAACCTCGCCTGGTACTGCTCGGCCCGGGGCAGAGCCGGAGGTCCCTGCACGTGGTGACCTAGGTCGCCGAGTGCAAGCCGCTCCCCGGATATCGACTGTCGGCATATTCGGCATCGACGTGAACCGGGTTCATGTCCCCCGTGAGGCCGGCTTAATTCACAATGTGGCTTCGGTGATCATACTGGTGAGCGACGCGTCATCGATCTTGATGTCCTCGTAGAAAGTTCGGATATTTCACGCTCCATGATCAATCGTGCCGCCCTGGCGCACTCCTGCAACCGGCTCGCCCGCCAATCGTCCCTGGTACTTGTGCGTGGCCAAAAAGAGGGGGCCGTTGGTCCCGCGGGGGAATGCCTTTTGGCGCTAGTCGCGCCCGCGCGGCGGCGGAGGCTTGGATAACACCCGCGAGGTGCCGCGTTATCCGAGACCCTGGCGCTGTCGGAGCAGACATCGCCTGGGAGGAGGCAGCCATGAAGGAAATTCTCGATACCATCCTCGATTCCAGCAGCCAGCCCGCTGATTTCGCCGGGCTGCCGGTGCCGGAGTCTTACCGGGCCGTTACCCTGCACCGGGACGAGGAGCATATGTTCGACGGTCTCGATGTCCGTGACCGTGATCCGCGGAAATCGATGCATGTGGAAGAGGTGCCGGTCCCTGAGCTGGGCCTGGGCGAGGCGCTGGTGGCCGTGATGGCCAGCGCGGTGAATTACAACACTGTGTGGAGCTCGATTTTCTCGCCGGTTTCTACCTTCGCGTTTTTGCGCCGTTATGGGAAGCTGTCGGAGCTGACCGCGCGGCATGACCTGCCGTATCACGTGGTGGGCTCGGATCTGGCGGGTGTGGTGCTGCGGACTGGTCCGGGGGTGAACGTGTGGAAGCCCGGCGAGGAGGTGGTGGCGCATTGCCTGTCGGTGGAGCTGGAGAGCTCGGATGGGCATAACGACACCATGATGGATCCGGAGCAGCGGATCTGGGGTTTTGAGACCAATTTCGGTGGGCTGGCTGAGCTGGCCATCGTCAAGACCAATCAGCTGATGCCCAAGCCCAAGCATCTGACCTGGGAGGAGGCGGCGACGCCGGGGCTGGTGAACTCGACTGCGTTCCGGCAGCTGGTCTCGCGTAACGGCGCGGGCCTGAAGCAGGGCGACAACGTGCTCATCTGGGGGGCCAGCGGTGGCCTGGGCGCTTATGCGACTCAGTATGCGCTGGCCGGGGGGGCGATCCCGGTCTGTGTGGTGTCCAGCAAGCGGAAGGCGGAGCTGTGCCGGTCGATGGGGGCCGAGCTGATCATCGACCGGAGCGCCGAGGATTACCGGTTCTGGAAGGACGAGCACACCCAGGATCCGAAGGAGTGGAAGCGGCTGGGCAGCCGGATCCGTGACCTGACCGGGGGGGAGGACGTGGATATTGTTTTCGAGCACCCGGGCCGGGAGACGTTCGGCGCCTCGGTGTATGTGACCCGCCGCGGCGGCACCATTGTGACCTGCGCGTCGACGTCGGGGTTCATGCATGAGTACGACAACCGGTATCTGTGGATGAGCCTCAAGCGGATCATCGGCTCGCATTTCGCGAACTACCGGGAGGCGTGGCAGGCCAACCGGCTGATCTCCAAGGGCATGATCCATCCGACCATGTCGGTGGTGTACCCGCTGGCGGACACCGGCCAGGCCGCGATGGATGTGCACCGGAACCTGCATCATGGCAAGGTCGGGGTGCTGTGCCTGGCGCCGCGGGAGGGCCTGGGCGTGCGTGATCCCGAGCTCCGCGCCAGGCACCTGACCGAGATCAACCGGTTCCGCAATCTGTGCAGCCGGCCCGGAGCGCGTGGGAATGAGGCCGGGATGACCGAGCCGTCCGAGGCCGCCGCGGACCGCGGGCCAGCGCCCGGCCCGGGACCGGCCGTGGCTGATGCGGACGTATGCGGGGCATTCGTCCGCGGCGGAGTCTAACGCGCTGTACCGCCGGAACCTGGCCAAGGGGCAGACGGGCTTGTCGGTGGCGTTCGATCTGCCCACCCAGACCGGGTATGACGCCGATCATGTGCTGGCCCGCGGTGAGGTGGGGCGGGTCGGTGTCCCGGTCGGGCACCTGGGGGATATGCGGGCGCTGTTCGCGGGGATCCCGCTGGAGCGGACCAACACCTCGATGACGATCAACGCCACCGCGATGTGGCTGCTGGCGCTGTATCAGGTGGTCGCGGAGGAGCAGGGCGCCGACATCGCGGCGCTGACCGGGACCACGCAGAACGACATCGTCAAGGAGTACCTGGCCCGGGGCACGTATGTGTTCCCGCCGGGCCCGTCGGTGCGGCTGACCACCGACGTGATCGCCTACACGGTGGCCCGGATGCCGAAGTGGAACCCCATCAACGTCTGCAGCTATCACCTGCAGGAGGCCGGGGCCACCCCGGTGCAGGAGATCGCCTACGCGCTGTGCACCGCGATGACCGTGCTGGACGCCGTCCGTGACGGCGGGCAGGTCGCCCCGGGGCAGATGGGTGAGGTGGTGGGGCGGATGTCGTTTTTTGTCAACGCGGGTGTCCGCTTCGTGGAGGAGATGTGCAAGATGCGCGCCTTTTCCCGGCTCTGGGACACCATCACCCGGCAGCGGTACGGGATCGGTGACCCGGCGCTCCGCCGGTTCCGTTACGGGGTGCAGGTCAACTCGCTGGGGCTGACCGAGGCCCAGCCGGAGAACAACGTCCAGCGGATCGTGCTGGAGATGCTGGCCGTGACCTTGTCGAAGGACGCCCGGGCCCGGGCCGTGCAGCTGCCGGCCTGGAACGAGGCGCTGGGCCTGCCCCGGCCCTGGGACCAGCAGTGGAGCCTGCGGATCCAGCAGGTCCTCGCGTACGAGTCCGACCTGCTGGAATACGGTGACCTGTTCACCGGGTCGCCGGTGGTGGAGGCCAAGACCGCCGGGCTGATGGCGGGCGCGGAGGCGGAGATCGCCACCGTGCAGGGCATGGGCGGGGTGATCCCGGCGGTGGAGTCCGGCTACCTGAAGGCCCAGCTGGTGGCCTCGCACGCGGCCCGGCGGGCCCGGATGGAATCCGGCGAAGACAAGGTGGTCGGCGTCAATTGCTTCGCCGCCACCGAGCCCAGCCCGCTCACCGCGGACACCGGCACCGCGGTCCACCATGTGGACCCGGCCTACGAGCAGGCAGTGCTGGCCGGCCTGGCGGGCGTGGCGCGCCCGGCGGGACGAGACAGCGGTCCACGCTGCGCTCGCCCTCCTCCGGGCCGACGCGGCCCGCGCGGACGTCAACCTGATGACCGCCACCCTGGCCTGCGCCCGGGCCGGGGTGACCACCGGCGAATGGTCGCTCGCGCTGCGGGAGATCTTCGGGGAGTACCGGGCCCCCACCGGGATCAGCGGCGCCCCGGTGACGGTGGCCGCCGGGAACAACGCGGGCGGCGAGACGCCGGCATGGCCGCGGACATGGCCGCGGTCCGCGAGGCGGCCGCCAAGACGGCCGGACAGATCGGGGCGGGCCGGCTGCGCTTGCTGCTGGGCAAGCCCGGCCTGGACGGCCACTCCAACGGCGTTGAGCAGATCGCCGTGCGGGCCCGCGACGCCGGGTTCGAGGTGATCTACCAGGGCATCCGGCTCACCCCGGAGCAGATCGTGGCGGCCGCGGTCGCCGAGGACGTGCACTGCGTGGGGCTGTCCATCCTGTCCGGCGGGCACGCCGAACTGGTACCCGACGTGCTGCACAGGCTGCGCCAGGCCGGCGCCGGGGACATCCCGGTGGTGGCCGGCGGGATCATCCCGCCGGCCGACGCGCAGGCCCTCCGCGCCCAGGGCGTCGCCGCCGTCTTCACCCCGAAGGATTTCGACATTACCGCCATCATCGGCGGCATCATCGATGAGATACGCCGCGCCCATAAGCTCCAGCCATGGCCTAGCCGGCCGGGCGCCCTGGCCGGGGCCACCAGTGAAGGATGACACCAGCGACATGATGACCGAACCCGCCGCCCCCACCGCCCCCACCGCTCCCGCGGCCAGCCGCCAGCGCCCGCGCCGGTCCTGCCTGGCCGTGCCGGGCAGCAGCCCGCGCTTCCTGGAAAAGGCCCAGGGGCTGCCCGCCGACCAGGTGTTCCTGGACCTCGAGGACGCCTGCGCGCCGCTGGCCAAGGAAAGCGCCCGGCACACGATCGTGGACGCGCTCAACACCGGCGACTGGAGCGGCAAGATCCGCGTCGTGCGGGTCAACGACTGGACCACGCACTGGACCTACCGGGACGTGATCACGGTGGTCGAGGGGGCGGGCCCGAACCTGGACGCCATCATGCTGCCCAAGGTGCAGGACGCCGGGCAGGTCAAGGCGCTGGACCTGCTGCTGACCCAGATCGAGAAGACGATGGGCTTCCAGGTGGGCCGGATCGGCATCGAGGCGCAGATCGAGAACGCCCGGGGGCTGGTGAACGTGGATGAGATCGCCGCGGCCTCACCGCGGCTGGAGACGATCATCTTCGGCCCGGCCGACTTCATGGCCTCGATCAGCATGAAGTCGCTGGTGGTCGGCGAGCAGCCGCCCGGCTATCCCGCGGACGCCTACCACTACATCCTGATGCGCATCCTGATGGCCGCCCGGGCCAACGATCTCCAAGCCATCGATGGTCCCTACCTGCAGATCCGGAACTCCGACGGCTACCGCGAGGTCGCCCGCCGGGCCGCGGCCCTGGGGTTCGACGGCAAGTGGGTCCTGCACCCGGACCAGATCGCGGCCGCCAACGAGATCTTCTCACCCTCGCAGGAGGACTACGACCACGCGGAACTGATCCTGGACGCCTACGACTGGTGCACCTCGGAGGCCGGCGGGGCCAAGGGATCGGCGATGCTCGGCGACGAGATGATCGACGAGGCCTCCCGCAAGATGGCGCTGGTCATCGCGGGCCAGGGCCGGGCCGCGGGCATGCACCGCACCTCCAAGTTCGAGCCCCCGCAAGCCTGACGCGGCGCCGCCCGGCGGGGCGCACGCGCATGACAGAAGAAGGACACCACCATGCAGTTCGGGCGAACCTACGAGGAGTTCGAGATCGGGGCGGTCTACAAGCACTGGCCCGGCAAGACGGTCACCGAGTACGACGACCACCTGTTCTGCCTGCTGACCATGAACCACCATCCGCTGCACCTGGACGCGCACTACGCCGGGGAGACGACCGACTTCGGCCGGAACGTGGTAGTCGGCAACTACATCTACTCGCTGCTGCTCGGCATGTCGGTCCCCGACGTCTCGGGCAAGGCCATCGCGAACCTCGAGATCAGCTCGCTGAAGCACGTGGCGCCGACCTTCCACGGCGACACCATCTACGGCGAGACCACCGTGCTGGGCAAGAAGCCGTCCACGTCGAAGAGCGACCGGGGCATCGTCGAGGTCGAGACGCGCGGCTACAACCAGGACGGCACCCTGGTGTGCGTGTTCCGCCGCAAGGTGATGGTGCCGACCGAGACGTACATCAAGGAGCGGGGCGGCGAGCAGCCCGGCCGTCCCGAGCCGGCCGCCTGAGCTCTTAACGACCAGCAGAACGGAGCCGCACCATGGAACGCCTCGCGAAGACCGAAGGCCTGACTGATATCCAGCGGGACATCCTCGCCACGGTGCGGGAGTTCGTCGACAAGGAGATCATCCCGGTCGCCAGCGAGCTTGAGCACAAGGACGAGTACCCGGCCCAGATCGTCGCCGGGATGAAGGAACTCGGCCTGTTCGGGCTGACCATTCCCGAGGAGTACGGCGGCCTGGGCGAGTCGCTGCTGACCTACGCGCTGGTGGTGGAGCAGATCGCCCGCGGGTGGATGTCGGTGTCGGGCATCGTCAACACCCACTTCATCGTCGCCTACATGATCGGCCAGCACGGCACCGCCGAGCAGAAGGAGTACTTCCTGCCCCGGATGGCGGCCGGCGAGGTGCGCGGCGCGTTCTCCATGTCCGAGCCGGGCATGGGCTCGGACGTCTCGGCGATCCGCACCCGGGCGGAACGCGACGGCGACGATTACGTGATCAACGGCCAGAAGATGTGGCTGACCAACGGCGGCACCTCCAACCTGGTGGCGGTGCTGTGCCGGACCGACGAAGGCCACGACGCGCCGCACCAGCAACATGACCACCTTCCTGATCGAGAAGGAGCCGGGCTTCGGCGAGAACCCGGCGGTGCCGGGCCTGACCGTGCCCGGGAAGATCGAGAAGATGGGCTACAAGGGCGTCGACACCACCGAGCTGATCCTCCACGACGTCCGCATCCCCGCCAGCCGGGTGCTCGGCGAGGCCCCCGGCCAGGGCTTCTACCAGATGATGGACGGCGTCGAGGTGGGCCGGGTCAACGTCGCCGCCCGCGGCTGCGGCGTCGCCCTGCGCGCCTTCGAGCTCGGCATCGCCTACGCCCAGCAGCGGCACACGTTCGGCAAGCCGATCGCGGAGCATCAGGCCATCCAGTTCAAGCTGGCCGAAATGGCCATCAAGGTCGAGGCCGCCCACCAGATGATGACGGTGGCGGCCCGCAAGAAGGACTCCGGCGAGCGCAACGACCTGGAAGCCGGCATGGCCAAGTACCTGGCCGTCGGAGTACGCCAAGGAGGTCGTGGAAGACTCCTTCCGCATCCACGGCGGCTACGGCTTCTCCAAGGAGTACGAGATCGAGCGCCTCTACCGCGAGGTGCCCATGCTGCTGATCGGCGAGGGCACCGCCGAGATCCAGAAAATGATCATCGGCCGCCGCCTGCTCGAGGAATACCGGATCCCCCGCTAGCCGCGACGGAGCTTCCTCGATATCTTGCCGGGTGGCTCAGATTGCCCGCAGGAGGATGGTACGCAGATCGCGGTGGCTGAGGGTGACAGGGTTGCCTTGCATGCTGCTTGATCTGGCCGCTTTGGCGGCAATGTCATCGGCGTGTTCCGGCCGGATGCCGAATGCAGCCAGGCCGGGTATCTCGAGCAGCGTGATCGTCTCATGCATCCAGGCCAGACCGTCCTCGATGGATGCGGCGGGTTTCCCGGTAACCAGCTGAGACGCTTCGGCGTACCGGTCAAGAGCGGGGTGGTCCGGCTGCGCGGACCGCAGTGCTTGCACGTTTGCTTCCGTGACGGGAGCCAGCAGCGCGGCGCAGGCCACGCCGTGCGGCACGTCCGCGGTGCCGCCGATGACGCCGGCCAGGCCGTGGACGGCACCGAGCTTCGCGTTGGCCAGCGCGATCCCGCCCAGCAGGCTGCACAGCGCCATCTCCGTCCGTGCGCCGAGGTCGTTGCCATCGGCATAGGCGGCACGCAGGCCGGCCGCCGCGCGGCGTAGTCCCTCGCGGGCCAGGCCGTCGGTCAGCGGGTTCGCCCGGACGGAGACGAACGGTTCCAGGCACTGGGTGAGCGCGTCCAGGCCGCTAGCAGCGGTGACCCGCGGCGGGCAGGATACGGTGAGCTGGGGGTCGACCAGCGCGACCCGGGGGATCATCAGCGTGCTGCGCAGGCTCGCCTTGACCCGGTGGGCTGGTGAGGCGAGCACGGCGTTGGCGGTTACCTCCGCCCCGGTGCCAGCGGTGGTGGGCACCGCGACACAGGGTACGGCTGGCTGGGTGATCTTCCGGCCGGGCCCGACTACCTCCAGATAATCCAGCGGGTCACCGCCGTTGCCCAGCAGTATCGCTATGGCCTTGGCGGTGTCGATGACGCTGCCACCGCCGATCGCGGCGATAACGTCAGCGCCGTGCTCGCGCGCGGCGCCGGTACCGGCCCGGGCCAGCTCGACCGTGGGCTCACCCGCTACCGGGAACACTGTGGCTGGCAACCCCAGCCCGGCCAGCAGGCCGGCGTTACGGGCGGGGTCCGCACCTGTGCAGACCAGCACCCGGGATCCGAGCCCGGCGAGAACGCCCGGTAGTTCCGCCGCCCGGCCGGCCCCGACGATAATGCGGCCAGCGGTGGCGAACTCGAAGGTCATCGTCGTCACGGCGAGCCGCTCGCCCAGCCTTCGCTGCCCGCCGGGAACACCACGGAGTATCTGGTAGAGTCCCGCGGCGCCGCCATCATCTCGGCTACCGAATCCCGCCAGGCGGCATAGTGCGGCGTCAGCTTGTGCGCAGCCGAGGCATCGTCGTCACGGTACACCTCCGCCAGGACCACGTGCGCCGGGTCGGCTTGATCCTGAATGACGTCGAAACGCAGTACGCCGGGCTCGGCCAGCGAGGCCCGTGCATTGACCAGGGTGGCGGCCAGGAAATCCTCGGCTCGTTCGGGCCGGATCCGCGCATGAACATGAACGACCAGCATGTGCTCATCCTGCTACACGGTGCCCGCACCCGGGACCAAATAGCCGTGGCGGCGCAGGAAGCCGAGCAGTTCGTCAGCGGCTTGCTCCGGGGAGAGCGGGCCGAGCACGGTGGGCGGGGTCCGCTCCACGAGCGCCCCGGTCAGCTCCAGGGTGCGGTGCAGCGCCGTACCGGACGGGCGGGCGAGCTCGCGCGGCCTGGGCCGGTACGGGTGCGCGCCCAGGACCGGGACCCGGTACGCGGCTGCTGCTGCGTGGGTCACCGGAATGACAGCTTGCCCGGCTGGCCAGCGTCGCGGGCAGCCCGGCCCGTCGCAGCCGCACCCCGGCCGCTTCCACGGACACCACGGCAGGGCGCCGGACCAGCAGTACCTCGCGGCGGCCGCCGTCCAGGCGGCGGTACACCCGCAGCTCACCATCGCCTTCCGGTTCCATCTGCACGACGCCCAGGGCCTGCGCCACATTGAGCGCCGCAGCGAGGAAGGCGGGAAATGAGCCGGTGCCCCGGTCGGCCGAGCGGTCGCCGCACAGCACCAGGGCCGGCACTCCGTAGCGCTGCCGCAGGGCGGCGGCAAGCGCGGCGGGACGATGCGCCCCGCCACCGACCAGCTCAGCCGGCCGCGGGCCCGACGTCCGGTGGGCCGGCTCGACGCGGAGCGCCTCGGCCGCCCCGGCGGCCAGCGCGTCCTGCAGCATCGCATCGGCTTCGGCGGGCCCGACGGCGGCCGCGACCACCTGGGCATCCCACTTCTCCGCCAGCCGCAGCGCATGCTCCAGGGCAGCGAAATCCGCCCCGCACGGCCCGCGATCGTGGGGGTCGGCACGGATCGCCCCGGTGAGCGGATCAACGGCAGCCTCCTGCCAGGACCAGCCCATCGCCGCCACGATCACGGTCATGTTCCTCACCCCTTCCGGAACACGACGCCGTCGCCGCCGGCCGGGTAGGTCCAGGTAATGGCCCCCTCGGCGTTGCACACCTGATAGCACGTCCCGCATTCGAAGCACTGCTCGTAGTTGAACAGGATGCCGCCGTCGGTGGTGGCCACGAACAAGCCGGCCGGGCAGGCGTGCACGCAGTCCTTGGTCGTGCAGGAGCGGCACACGTCGGAGTTGACCGTGATGTGCGCCCGTTCCCCGACCCGGAACTCCACGGTCGCCATCCGCTCATCGAAGGACACTTCGGGGTAGCTCATCAGGTTCTCTCCCTACCGGAATGCCCGGAGCGCTTGCCATCCGTCCCGCGCCAGTGACCGCAGCTGCACGTGGTTGCGGCGGACGGCGCGATAGAACTCCCTGGTCATGCCGATCTTGGGTGTCGGGTTGGTGACGGTGAACACCTGCTCGACGAAATCGCAGATCAGACCCGGGTATTCCTGCTGCATCCGGTCGGCGAGCACGATGTCCGCCGCGTTGCGCAGCCGCTTGTGGTCGGCGAGCACGAACGACGCCTCCAGCCGGCGCCGGTACCCGGCCAGCCCGCGGGCGGATGTGTCGCCGGCCGTGATCGCCTCCGCGGCGGTCTGGCCGGCCGCCAGGCCAGCGCCGATCGCGAAGTTGACCCCCTCCAGCCACAGCCCGGCGGCCAGGCACATGCACGCGGCATCCCCGGCCACGAGCATGCCGTCGATGGCCAGCCGTGGCATGGAGCGGTAGCCGCCCTCGGGGATCAGGTGCGCGGAGTACTCCTTCAGCTCCGCGCCCCGCAGGTACGGTGCGACGGCCGGATGCGCCTTGACGCGCGCGATGAGTTCCTCGGGCCGTGTCCTGGCCGCGGCCAGCCCGGTGAGCCCGACCACGACGCCGACGCTGACCGTGTCGAGATTGGTGTACAGGAAACCGCCACCAGGGATCCCGCTGGTGCAGCCGAGCATCTCGATGTCCAGGCCCTGGTCGCCGACCAGCCCGAACCGCTCGTCGATGACCTCGCGCGGCAGCGCCAGGATTTCCTTGACCCCCAGGGTCGTATGCTCCGGGCTGGTGCGCGGCAGCAGCCCGGCCTCCTTGGCCAGGAAGGAGTTCACGCCGTCGCAGGCGATCACGACCTTGGCCTGGATGTCGCCGCCGGGCCGGTCGGTGCGCACTCCGGCGATCCGGCCGGAGGCGTCCCGCAGCAGGCTCGTGACCACCGTCGATGTAACCAGCCGGGCGCCCGCCGCGACAGCCTTACCGGCCAGCCACGTGTCGAAGTCGCCGCGGTAGACGGTCATCCCGTTATAGGGGGGCCGATCCCAGGCGCGGGTCCGGTAGTCGATCGTCACCGCCTGGGTGGGCGTCATCACCATGGTGGAGCGGCGGGTCACCCACCGCTGCACCGGCACCTCCGCCCACCACTGCGGCACGACCTCGTCGAGGATCCGCCCGTACACCACGCCGCCGTACACATTCTTCGCGCCGGGGTAGGGCCCGCGCTCGACCAGCATCACGTCGCGGCCCGCCCGGGCCAGTTCCAGTGCCGCGGCTGAGCCGGCCGGGCCGGCCCCGACGACCACGGCGTCGACGGTCATTGCCTCAGCCGGCATGGCTGGCCTCCTCGGGCTGGGCGGTGGCCGCCCCGGGCTGGGCGGTGGCCGCCCCGGTCACGCCCAGCCGGTCGGCCAGCACCGCGAGGACCGACGGGGCATCGGCGACGATCCCGAGGTCGGCCATCAGCGTCATCGGGCAGGACGGGTCGGTATTCACGCTCACCACATGCTCCGGCGCGCCGAGCCCGCCGACATGCTGGGCCGCGCCGGAGATACCGAACGCCACATACAGTTCGGGACTGACGGTGACGCCGGTGGTACCGATCTGCCTGCCGTAGCTCATCCAGCCCGCGTCGGTCACCACCCGGGTGGCACCCGCGCTCGCCCCCAGCGCGCCGGCCACATCGGCCAGCAGCCGCATCACCTCCAGCCCGTCGGCACCGGCCGGCACCAGCCCCGCGCCGCCGCCCACGATCCGGTGCGCCTCAGCCAGGTCCATCGTGCTGGGCTCGGGCTGCAGCACTTCGATGCTCTCGGCGTCGCGGGCGGCACCCGGTGCGGCCGCGGGCAGCGTGGTCACCTCGGCGGGCCCCTCCGGACCCGGCCGGCCCGGCGTCCCGGGCCGCAGTGTCACCACCACCGGGCCGTCCACCGCTACCCGCAGCGCCAGACGATCATCGAGCCTGGTCAGCTCAACTTCATCCGGCGTGCACCGGACGGCTCCCGCGAGCAGCGCGCGGCCCAGGATCACGGCCAGCCTCGGGGCGAGATCACGGCCGTCCGGTGACGCGGGCAGCAGCACCATGTCCACGCCGGCCAGGATGGGTGCCAGCGCAGCGGCCAGAGCGCCCGGCGCGACCGAAGGCTGCTCGAGCAGCCACACCCGGCGGCCCGGCTCCAGTTCTGCGGCCGCGTCGCGCGTTCCGGAGCCCACCAGGAGCGCGGCCCCGCCCGCCTCCGCTACCGTCTCACCGGCGCCCGCGGGCAGCTGGCCGTCCCGGACCACCACGACGGCCAGGGCCGGGATTCCGGCGGGCCCGGTCATAGTGCCACCGCCACCCGGTGTCCCTCGATCACGGCGGCATGGGCCCGGCGGGGCGTGACGCAGTCGCCGATCCGGTGCACCTCGAACGGCGCCGCGCGCAACTGCTGCCACAGGGAATCTTCCGGTGCCTGGTGGACCGCGCACACCACCCAGTCGCAGACCCGGCGCGCGGACTCGCCGGTGGGGTGGTGGAGCAGGGCCAGCTCCACCCCGGAGCCGCCGCCGGAGCCGCCGGCCTGCCCGTCATCGCCGGTCCCTCCGTCGCCATCGGCCTGCCGCGTCACCACCGGCCGCGCCGATCACCACCAGATCGGTCGCCTGGCGGATGCCCTTGGCGTGCGCGCGCACGTTGAAGGTCTCCATGTCCAGCGTGATGCCGAGATCCTGTCCCACGACCATGCCGGCCGTGATGATCTCCACCTCGCAGCCCCGGTCGGCCAGCAGCTCGGCGACGCTGGTCGCCTGGTGGAAGCCGAGGTCATCCACCACCACGACCCGCCCGGCCGGCTCGGCGCGGCCTTCGAGCACATCGCGGACGTCCACCACGCGCGGATGACCGCCGGCCCAGTAGGGCGCCTGCGGCCGGGCTCCGGTGGCCAGCACCACGGCGTCGGGCGACTCGGCGCGCAGTGAAGCGGCGGTGGCCTCCGCGCCGGTGCGGATCTCGACGCCGTAGCGCTGGCATTCGGCCGCCAGGTTGCGCACCACGTCGAGGAATTCGGCGCGGGACGGTACCGAGGCGGCCACGGCGACCTGGCCGCCGGTGCGGGGCTGGCGTTCCTGCAGCGTGACCCGGTGGCCGCGCTGGGCGGCGGTGGACGCGGCCTGGAGGCCGCCCGGACCGCCGCCGACGACGATGACCCGCCTGCCCCGCCGGCGCGGCGGGGGCAGCGTCACGGCCTCCCGGCCGGTGCGCGGGTTCTCGATGCAGCCCAGCCACCGGTTCAGGCCCATCCGCCCGACGCATTCCTGGTTGCAGGACAGGCAGGTGCGGATCTCGGTGGCGTAACCGGCACGGGCCTTGGCCGCGAAGTCCGGGTCGGCGATCTGGCCTCGCACCACGCCCACCAGGTCGCAGTGGCCGTCGGCCAGCGCCCGCTCGGCCTGGACCGGGTCCTTGATCCGGCCCACCCCGATCACCGGCAGCCTGACCGCCTGCCGGATGGCGTTGGCGATGAACAAGGCGTACCCGGGCGGGATGCTCATGGACGCCTCGATCATGAACAGCGTGGCGGTGGCTACGCCGATGGAGGTGTTGATGTAGTCGACCTCGCCGGTTGCCTCCACAATCCGGGCCACCTCGACGGCCTCATCCAGCGTGCTCCCGCCCTCGATCAGCTCGTCGCCGCAGATCCGCACGCCCAGCGCCCGGTCGGGCCCGATCGCCTCGCGCACGGAATCGATGATCTCCAGCAGGATCCGCGCCCGGTCCCGGAGCGGTCCTCCGTAGGCGTCGGTGCGCTTGTTCGTCGCGGGCGACAGGAACCCGCGCACGATAGAGGAGTGCGAACACTGCAGCTCGATGCCGTCGAAGCCGCCCTCCGCGCAGTACCCGGCGACGGTGCCGTAGCCGGCGACGATCTCGGCGATCTCGTGCCGCTCCACCGCCTTGGGCACCTCGCGGAACATCGGGTCCGGGACGGGACTGGGCGCCCAGACGGGCAGCCGCGAGAACATCGACGATGCCTGGCCGCCGTTATGGTTCAGCTGCGCGAAAATTGGCACTTCGTACGCGTGCGCCGCCGCGGTCATCTTCCGGTATCCGGGAATGACTTCCCGGTGGAAGCCGTGGATCAGTTTCTCGTAGGGCCAGTCGGTCGGGTGCGTCGAATGCTCCTCGGTGATGATGAGCCCGACGCCGCCCGCCGCGCGGGCCGCGTAGTAGTCGGCGTGCTGCTGGCTGGGCAGGCCGTCCTCGGCGAAGTTGGTCAGGTGCGCGGAGAACACAATCCGGTTGCGGACCACCACCGGGCCGATCCGCAGCGGTGAGAACAGGTACCGGTACCGGCTGGTCGCGCTCATCGGCCCGCTCCGGTCATGGTCAGCGCCTGGTCGGTGGCCGGGCTGGCCTGCTCGTCGGCCATGCCGATCGCCAGCGCGGCCCGGCGCGCCTCCAGCACCGCCTCCAGCACGGTGCGGGGTGCCACGCAGTCGCCGGCCCGGGGGGTGCCCGGCCGGTGCAGGTACAAGGTCTCCTCCGGCAGCCGGTGCCCGCAGTGCACCAGGAGCGCGCACTCCACCGTGCGCTGCTCTCCGGTCCACCGGTCCTCCAGCAGCACGTGGTCGCCGGTGACCGCCCGGAGCAGGCTGCGCAGCTCGCGGCGCACGCCCGCCCGCTGGAGCCGTGAGTTGGCCTCGGCGAGATCGCCAGTGAGGGCCAGCTGGGTGCCGGCGATCTGGTCCTGGGTGACGATCGACGCCGGCCGGCCGTTCGCGGCGAGCATCTCAGCGACACCGACCCCGACCGGCCCGCCGACCGGGTCGAAAACCACTGCCCGCCCGGCCGGCCATTGGCCGAGCGCACCGGAACCGGCCTGGGCGAGCAGGTCGGCGGCCTCCAGCACGCGCGCGCCCGCGGCGATGCGGTAATCGCGCGGGCCGGGTACCGAGCCCGTGGCCAGTAGCACACGCATGCCCTTGGCCAGCGCTTCGTCCACCTCGGACGCGGCCACCTCGTGTTCCAGCGCGACCGTCACGCCCAGCCGCTCCAGTTCCCGGCGCCACCAGTCCACCGCCACGCCCATCCGCTGCCGTCCGTGGACCAGGGCCGCCGCCGTCAGCATGCCGCCCAGCTGCGGTCCGCGCTCGGCCAGGAAAACGCGGTGCCCCCTCATCGCCAGCACCCGGCTGGCTTCCAGGCCGGCCGGGCCGCCGCCGACGACTAGTACCGGGCTGGGGGCCTGATCGGGGACGGCCGTGTCGCCGTCGTCGAGCTCGTGGCCGCTGCTGGGCTCGATGACGCAGGTGATGACCGGGTTCCGGTTGTCCCGGACCATGCAGGTCTGGTTGCATAGCAGGCAGGGGCGGATTCGTTCCGCCTCACCCGCGCGCAGCCGCGCGACCAGGTCAGGATCGGTGATCTGCGCCCTGGTCATCTCGGCCAGGTCGGCGGCCCCGTCGTGCAGTGCCCACTGCGCCTGCCCTGGGTCCACTACGCTGCCCTGCAGGGCCACGGGGATGGCTCCGCCTACCGCGGCCCGGACCTGCCGGCACAGCTCGATGCCTGAGCCCGGCTCGGTATGCAGGTCGGGCCGGGTCGTTGGCACCGAGTAGATCGACCCCCGCACCACCACGAGATAGTCCACCTGGCCGGCTAGCCGCGCGGCCTGCTCGGCGGCCATCTCCGGAGTCACCCCGGCCCACGGGGCCAGCTCGTCGCAGCACAGCCGCAGCCCGAGCACCCGCCCGGGCCCGAGGGCGTCCCGCACGGCGCGCAGCACGCGCTCGGTGAGCAGCAGCCGGTCCTGGCCATAGCCGTCGCCGCGCTGGTTGGTCAGCCCGGACTGGAACTGGCGCAGCAGCGAGTGCTGGCCGGCGTTGATCTCGGCACCGTCCAGCCCGGAGCCGGCGGCCAGCGCGGCGGCGGCGGCGAATCCGTCCACCACCGCGTTAATCTGCGCCTCCTCCATCTCCATGGGCAGCTCGCGCGAACTCGCGTCCGGCACCCGAGACGGTGCCCACAGCGCGGACTGGGAGAACGCCGAGGAGCCCTGCATACCGGCGTGCCCGAGCCCGGCCAGCACCAGCGCGCCGTACGGCCGGCAGGCCGCGACGGCCTGGGCCCAGCCCGGGGCCGCACTCCGCGGCCAGCGGCGCGCGCTCGTAGGGCCAGTCCGACGGGTGCACGCTCGCCGTCTCGGTCACGATGACGCCGCAGCCCCCCGACGCCCGCCGCGCATAGTAGGCGACGTGCCGCGCCGAGATTTCCCGGCGCCGGGCGAGGTTGGTCTCGTGCGGCCCGAACATCACGCGGCAGGGAGCGCGGCGCGGCCCGAGATCGATGGGCTCAGTCAAGGCCGCGCTCACGGCGTCACGGCCAGCGGGCTGGAGTCGCATAGCTCGCCCGGGGCGGGCTCGAATGGCGCGGTCATCGCGACGATCCCGGCGCTAGTAGACGCCGCACATTCCATCGATCGAGACTTCCTCGACCAGCAGATCCTCGCTGATCCCCGGGTCGTCGCCAATGTCGGGACCGTCGGTGACGCCGCCGCTGCGCGACGGCGTCGGCTTGGCCTTGCGCGGCATCAGGACGCGGCCTCGTCAAGGGGCAGCGGCCGCACTTCGTCGGAGACGAAGGCCAAGACCTTGAGCATTTTCGCGCTCGCCCCCGGCGATAGTGTGGCGAAGTCCTCGGTCGCAGCGCGCCCAAAAACTCGGCGCAGTAGCCGCAATCGAAGGCGCGCGCGTCCTCTTGCCGGCCGAAGAAGCGGGAAGGCTCGAACACGCTCTGGTAAGCGAGCGTCGACCAGTACGCGGCCATCACCGCGCCTCCACGGAGGCGAAATTGTAGAAGACGCGCGTCTGCGGCTTCTCCCGCTTGGCGCACCATTCCGGCCCCATCTCGACCCGGATCGCCTTCACGTCGAGCGAGGCGAACGTGCTCTCGCTTCTGGCTACGCCCCAGGTCTGGCCGACGACGACGCGCAGGCCGCGGCGCTCGAATTCTTCCTTCAGGGGCTCGATCTCGGCCTTGAGCTTCTTGAGCCTCGAGCGCAACGCGCCCCAGCGGTCGACCGGCTGCTCGTTGGCCAGCGCGGCCGGGGAAATCCTGCTCATGCGGCGCGTCCTTTGATGATCATCGTGCGCCCTCGGCGTATCGAGGACGGGATCAGGCGTCCCTTGAACGGGATCAAACCCTCGGCGAACGTCTCGCGCGGGCGTGGGCTCTCGCGCTGGGGGCCGGGCTCAGGCTTCCGCGCCAGACGGACGAGCTCCGCCTCGATCTCGCTGCGGTCGTCGAAAAGGCCTCTGGATCGTGGCTAAGCGGCTTCAGCCGCCCGACCCTATCGGCAAGGTCGAACAGCGCCCGCGCTGTCTCCGCTGGCGTCAAGGGAGACCTCCGGTCAACAAAAAGCGCCGCAGGTCAGGTCGGACCTCGGCGCACGTCGGCACGCTCACTTATGCCACAAGCCCCAGATGGAGTTGATCTTTTGTACCCCCCCGGCCCCGCGAAATCATGGAATTGTTATTGCCCGAGGCGGCTCTGAATTCGGGGTTGATGCCGGAATTGTGTAGCTGCGGCATTATGTAGCTTACACAACCAGCCTGATTGCCGAACGGCAGGAACGTGCGGAGAGCGCGCCTACAAGGCTCGCCTCGGCAAGGACCGGAGTGCGTGCCAAAGCCGCCATTCCATCGCGAGCGCGAAATAGGCGTCACCGCCCGAAGCGAGCGTTCCCATCGGTGGGCCTTCGCCAACGTCGCCGATTGCAAACGAGGTGACCAGTTCCTTCGGGTCGCCGGCTAGGGAGCCTGTCCGAGTAATGCAAAACTTCAGCTTCATACAGTATTACGAGATCACGACGTATACTGTGTATAGTATACTTTCTTCAAAAATCCGATTACTCGGACAGGCTCGGGGGAAACTGTGCGTTGCGTCGCGTCAGCGACTGGGTTGGCCCAAGGCTGCAAGAAAGAGCTGCGCATTTGTGAGCTTGCATTTGACATCCACTATAACGTACTTTCGCCTCGGCGGGGCGTTGACGCCTGCAACCACCTGCTGCCCAGCCTTGCCCCACTCGCATTCGCTTGCAAGCGCCGCTACTACCAGTATCCCGAGCGCGGTAGTTCTGCCGATCTGTCTCATGAACGCCTCCCCAACTTTTCTCGCGCGGGCTTAGTAAGCGCGGCTTCTGGCTGTGTTTCCATCCGGTGCTTGAATTCGCGATGCCGCCGAGAAATTCCATGGACTGGGTCGAGCGGATGATGGTGTAGGGGATGCCGGAGGCCACGATCAGTCGGATCGCGCGCAACAGGCGCCTCAGGAAGGGCTTGATCTCCGGACTTCTTGGTGGAGAAAGATGGATTCGAACCAGAGATACGGTTTGCCGTACTGCCTAGCGCGCAGTCAGAGGTCTCCTGTCTCTCGCGCGACAATCAGGATGAGAGGTCGTATTGCCTCACGTGGCGATCCTCCCCATCGGGGGTGAAGGTTGCCTCATCTATTTTGCTCCCCCCTTTGGGGCGGAGGTGGCCGGGCGCGAAGATGGGTCGGGTTTCGCAGCGCCTGGCCTCCTCCGCGATCGTCGAGCGCATCAACAGGGCCTTGCGACCTCGGGGACATTCTGCGTCTTTCCCGAGGACCCGCACAGCAATGCTGTGTTTCGGCGTGCAAAATTGACCCTCTGAGGGGGTGATTGAACGCCTGGCTCGTCGACGAATGTGTCGTCTGGGCCAAGGCGCACGCTCACCCCGAGCAAAGCGGGCGGACGATCTGGGAGGTGTTCGAGGAGGAGCGCCCGAGGCTCATTCGCTATCGCGGCCGCTTCGACGGATTCCACGCGCGGCCGGCCTCGGTTTCGAAGACCTGCCGGTGCGGTTCGACAACAACCGATATTCGGTGAGCGCAAGCGCCGTCGGCCGTCCGGTCGACATCCACGCCTACGCCGACCGCATCGTCATCCGCGAGGACGGGGATCTCCCGAGCACCCGCGCGTTCGGCCGTGGGCGCATCGTCTACGACCCCTGGCATTACGTGCCGGTCCTGGCGCGCAAGCCCGGCGCCTGCGCAACGGCGCCCATTCAACCTAGAAACGGCAGCTGACGCGGAACCCATTGAAATTGTTGAGATGCGACCAACGGCTCCGCATTCACTGAACTTGGCTGAAACACTCTACAGATCAATAGCTTACATGCACATTTGGTCTTCCAACTGCCGTTTCTAGGTTCAAGAACTGGGTGCTGCCGGCGGCGCTGGATCGTGTCCGGCGCAACCTCGCAGGCTCCGACGACGGCGACCGTCAGATGGCCGAAGATCCTCGCCGCGGTGCTCTCCAACGGATTGCCGGCGACCGCCGCCCTTCTCGACCGCCTCACCCACCATTGCGACATCGTCGAGACCGGAAACGAGAGCTGGCGCTTCACGAACCGCGCCTGAGTTGTCTGTGACCGGGATTTCGTGACGTCACGCTTCGGAATGGACCTTGCCACGCAAGTCGATCGGCGCCTTGATCACCGCAGTTCGCGCCAAGCGTTGGCGCGACGTTGTCTCCGAGCTGACCACGTTGCAGGGTCACTATGCCGCCTGGCGGGAAGCTCTGCCAAAGAACCTACAGGACAGCGCCACCGCCGAGGCGTTGCTCGCGATCTGCGACCTCGACCTCACTGAACTCCAGGCAATCGTTCCGCCGCGCGGCTTCGGCCGAGATTGACCTGCGCAACGTCCGCTCTCCGCACGCCCATTCTCACGCGCGACGAAAGGGGATTGCCTTGACGCCGATAGGGGGTCCCGGTCGCGTGCCGATTGACCCCATCATTGCGACCTCCTCGAAACCGGCAACGAGAGCTGGCGCTTCACGAACCGCGCCTGCTCCTCCCAAACTCCGCTGGGGCGAGCGCTGCCGTCCGCGCGCGTCGCAAGGGGGATCAATTTTGGACGCCGATTGACACAGCAATGCGTTCGCCTGTTCGCTTCGCCACGCCTTGAGACGGCGCTGAAGCGTTCGCAGCAGCTTGTTGGGGTAGGGGCGGCGGCGGGCGCACCGGAAGCTCCTCCCACCTGAGCGATACGCTTTTTCTGCGGGCGGCTTCGAGCGCCAACGCATTGGCGGCGGCCCCCCTGGTGTCGCTCGCCGCCACCAACACGCTCGCGGCGCTGACCGGCTCTGCCTCCGGAGGTCTGACGATCGCGCTCGGGCCTTGTCAGACGAGCGGCGGCTCGCCTACGCGCGGCGCAATGCACCCGCCCGCAAGCCGCGACTAGGCCGCAAGGACGCGCCACTCCGCCAAGGCGGCGGCGCCGGGAGATCGGTCACCCGATGAACTCGCCGCAAAAGATCAGGCTGGGATCAAGTACGGACAAGCACCCGGCTGAACCCGGTGTTGAAGTAGTTCGGCGTTCATGTTCAGCAATCTGTGGCTGGATGACGCGCTCAGACGATCGCTCAATCCCACCTTGCCGCAGATCGAGAACACCGATGGCGATCCGCTCGAGTTCATCACGGTGCATTTCCCGCTGATCTCGAAGGCGAAACTGCCGGCGATTCGCACGGCTCTGGATGACCTTCCTTCCCTCTGGAAGGAGAGCGACGGCTTCTGGAATTGGATCGAGGCGAAAGCGCCGCCGCGGAAGGCCGCGAAGCGCAGGTCGACTGGCGCGCAAACCTTTGGCGCGACGATGGACGACGGCGCCATTGTGCTCGGAACCATCGAACTCGGGACGAAGACCGTGACGCTATCGGTCAATTCCGAAGCGCGTGCCGCCCGCGGGCGCGCAATGCTGGAGCCTGTTCTCGCGGGACTCGCGCGCACTCCCCTCGTCGAGCGGCAGAGTATCGAACAGATGATGGCGTCATCGCGGGAGCATTCGGAACAGGACATCGTTCGCCTCCCGCCGGACGAGGAGCGAAGCCTCGTTCATCAGGCCCTGACGGATCACTATCGCAAGACGCTGGACGAGCCGATCCCGGCGCTCGGCAACCAGACGCCGCGCGAGGCGGTCAAGACTGCGAAAGGCCGGAAGAACGTGATCGCGTGGCTGAAGATGCTGGAGAACCAATCAGCGCAGCAGCGTCCCGAGGATCCGATGGGCGCCTACGACTTCACGTGGCTGTGGCGAGAACTCGGCGTTGGCGACGAGCGGCGGTGACCGGATCGAGGCGGGGCGTTCGGCGATGCGGAACGGCTCGGCATCTGCGGCAGCGCATGGCGAACGCGCTCCCGTCTCCTGGGCCAAAATCACTGTGGTCGATTTTGGTGGTACGGGCGTCTCTGACTGCGCGGTAGGCAATACGGCGAGAGATACCTCTGGTTCGAATCCATCTCGCTCCTGCGGGCTACCCGCTGATAACCGATTTAGCCGGCCGTGGCGTCGTAATCCGGTCCGCGTGCTCGCCGCGTTTCGGGCCGACCGAGAGTTGCAGCGACGGAAGCAAACGTCACCCCTTCTCTAGCTTATCCAAATATGCGGCACGCGCACCCGCCCCTATATCTTATGACCTTTTCGGGGAAAATCGGCGCAGCGCGACCATCCTGGCTCTTCGGGTAGGGGCACGCTGCCAGTGCAGCGCCCTCGCCGAGAGCCCCGACGATTTCACTCTGGCGCAAAACATGGTAGCCGCGTTCAATTTGATTGCGGGCGCGCCTCATGTCGGTGAAGATTTTTCTCTCGACCGTTTCGGATGAGTTTCACGCCTATCGCGATCAGCTGCGATCTGACCTGACGCGGCCCAATGTCGAAGTGAAGGTGCAGGAGGACTTCATAGACCTCGGCGGCGACACGCTCGAGAAGCTCGATGTCTATATCGAGCACTGTGACGCCGTGGTGCATCTCGTCGGCGATATGACCGGCTCGGATCCGGGCGAGCACGCATCGGGCGCGTTGCGCGCGAAATATCGCGATCTGACGGAGAAACTGCCGCCGCTCGGCGAGGCAATTTTCGCCGGCGCGCCGGAAAATGCGACGAGCGATGAAGCGCAGCCTGTGAGCGGCCGCGTCCGGGATCGAGGGAAAGGGGGGTGCGAGAGAATGCTCTTATCGAATTCTGTCAGTCAGCTCTCACGACGCGCGGGGTCAGGTCCGAAGGCCTCTCAGTTCGTCCGATCAGGAATCGCGCGGCCGCGGCGTCGGCAGTGGCCACATGGTCGGCGACGAATCGCAATAACAGCACTCCGATCAGGTGCCTCGTGGAGGCCGCGTCGCAGCCTGCGACCTCCCGCCGCATGTTCTCGATTTCGCGCAAGAGCTGAGTATGAAGTTCGAAATGATGAAAAAGGAAGGGGACCCGCGCCGCGGCCATCATCGCTTCCTCGCGCGCAAAGTGATCGTGAAGTTCCTCCGCGATCATGTCGAGCAATGCCGGCAACTCGGAATCCGCAGTCGTCGCGGCCTCGTCAAACAAGAGATCGATCGCAGCGTGGTCACGGTCCATAAGTGGAACGCCGAGCCGCGGAGCCGACGGCATCACAAATCCCCCCGGGTTTGGGGCCAGGCAAACAGACCCTTCTCGCGCGCTGCATGATCGCAGAAACCGGAGGCTTGTCCTTGATCTCGCTCAAAACGCGTGGCTTCACACGGCCCGTGGACGGCGGTCTGAATCCGCGCTGAACCGCTCGGCTCGCCCAGTCGATGACGGCGACCAGATAGAGAAAGCCGCGGCCGATCGGAATGTACGTGATATCGGCGGCCCAGACCTGGTTCGGCCGTTTGATCGAAAGGCCGCGCAGGAGATAGGGATAGATCTTATGGCCGGGCGCGGGTTTGCTGGTGCGCGGCTTCGGCCCCAGCCGCGCCGAAGAGGCCAGAAAGGCTCGCGATGGAGGGATCGCGACATATTGCTCGGTCTGGGCGTCGAAGCCAAAAGTCTGAGACTTGTTTTCGAGGATCTTGCCGACGACGACGGAACCTTCGACGCCCGCGTTCGCGACGATTTGGCGGGCCGGGCAAGCCATTAGAGGGGCTCCCCCGCATATTGAATTCATCGGCCAGCCCGTTATTCGACGCCACCACGCCCGACGCTGATCGGTCAATAGCCGCTCGGCCCGGCCCCGCCACTCGTTCCGGTCCTGGCGCAGCTCGTCCCGGCTCGCCTTCACCTCAGCGGGCAGAGCCGCTCTTGTTAACTGCCCTGATACGTCGGACAATTTTGAGATGGGTGCAGGGCTGCACCCCCTTCTAAGGAGACGAGCCATGGGAGACCCACAAATTGGTTGGATCGCCGCCATTATCATCGGCGGGATTGCAGGCTGGCTGGCTGAGCAATTCATGAAGAGTGATATGGGATTGCTGATGAATATCGTGCTCGGCATCGTCGGAGCGGCGATTGCCAGCGCCATTTTCAGCTTCTTTGGCGTCGCCCTAGCAGCCTGTCGGACTCGGGTTTTACGCGGGCTGGCGCGGGCGATTTTGGGCGCGCTGAAACGTCTTGCGGCGTGGAATCGGCTCAAAGTGCGGCTGAGAGGCGGGATTTAAGTCGCTTCGGAAGCTCGCTTTGCTGGCGCGGGGACGCTTGGCGGCGGGGTCAGGCGGGGGCGAGGACGAACATCCGCTTCAGGTTCCACGCCATCGTCACGAGGCTCCACTCGCCGCGCACTTTGTCGAGGCCGCGCAACGAAAACTGACGGAATCCGAGCGCCGATTTGATGACGCCGAACACCGGCTCCGGCGTCTGCTTGCGCAAAGCATAGAGCGCGCGGCCTTCGGGCGTCTTCAGCCGATGGGCCATGGCTTCGACCGGCGTGGGATTTTCCGGCGCGGGCTCCTGCCTCCCGAACCGCTGGCCGAGCGGGGGATGATGCGGCTGACGGCCCATCGCGATCAGCGGTTCGACTTCGGCCTGCCGGCAAGCCTCGACATTCGCCGCGCTGAAATAGCCGGCGTCCGCCAAGAGCGTTTCGGCCGCGCCCAGTCGTTCGGGCAAAGCCTCGATCTTGCCCAGCATCGGTTCGAGCTGCTGCTTGTCGTTCGGCGCCTGAACCACATCGGCCGCAACAACCAACAGGCTCCCCGCCGCCACCACGGCTTGAGCGTTGTAGGCCTGCTCGAAGCCGCCGCCCGCCGCCGGCATGATGCGCAAGTCCTCGTCAGTGAGATTGATCTGGTCCTTCGGCAGCGGCCCTTCGACCGGCGGCGCGGGCGGCTTGCCGCCGGGCTTCTTGCCGGTCGCGGCGGTTTTGGCCTCGCGCGCGGCGAGTTTGGCCTCGTGCTCGGCCCGCTCGCGCTCGTATCGCTCTTTCGCCCGCGCCTCGATCTTCGCGCGCGCCTCCGCGAGCTTGACCAGACGCTTCTCGCGCAAGGCCAGCTCTTCGGGAATCGACATGCCGTCGGGGACATCGGCCTCGTCGGCCGCCTCGGCGCGCGCCAGCAAATCCGCCACCTCGGCTTTCAGTTGCGCCTCGAGCTTGCTCACGTGCTCCCAAGAAAGCGCGCTGTGACGGCTGGCGTTGGCGTGGATCTTCGTGCCGTCGAGGCCGACCGTTCCCATCTTCAGCATGCCCATCTCGCGCGCGAGCAGCAGCACGCGGACGAACAACCCCTCGATCTCCTTGAGAAAGCGCCGCCGAAACGTGGCGATCGTGTCGTGGTCGGGGTGGTCGTTGGCGGCGATGTAGCGGAACGCCACGCTGTCGTAAGTCGCCCGCTCAAGCTTGCGGCTCGAAAACACCCCGGTGGCGTAGCCGTAAATCAAAACCCCCAGCAGCATCCTGGGATGGTGCGCCGCCGAGCCGGAGCCGCGATAGGCGCCGATCATGCCGCCAAGATCGAGCCCGTCGATCACCTCGACGACAAAGCGGGCCAAATGCCTCTGCGGCAGCCACTCGTCGACCGACGGCGGCAGAAGAAACGCCGTCTGGCGATCAACGTCCCGGAAATTGCTCATCGCCAGCAAGCCACCCTTCGGCGCGAATCAATGGCAGGATTCTAGCGAAAATCAGTGCCATTGGGTTAAGTCCGACAGGCTGCTAGGCGGATGGATCGGCTACCTGATTGCTGGGTTCATCGGCGCATGTTTGTTGATCTGGATCGCCCGCGTGTTTCGGAGCCGCACAGCGTGAGGACGCGCGCCGCCGAACCCGCCAGGGGGAGGAGCCGGGCCCCACGTCGCGAGAGCCGTCACCGGTGACGATAGCCTGGTCGCCGAAGGCCGCCCTCGACCTGGGCGGTCGTCAGGCACTCGCGCGCCTCCTTGAGGTTCATGGGCACGATGCCCTGACCCTCGGCCCAGCCGCCACTATCGACGCGGCGGCGTGCGGCACGCCGGAATCGGCTGCCTTGCTCCCCGGCATGATCGCCCACCCGCCCTTCTCGACATACGCCGCCTGTTGCCATAAGTCGGTCTTTTTCAGCTCCGTGAGATTGTTGGCGGCGTCGGCGCTGCGTTGGAACTGGTCGGCGCAGATCGGCGCTATCGCCGCAACCACCGCGCTATTGGCGGTGCTGTCCGCCAACGTCTTCGCAGAGCTTCCAAGCATCCACCCGCCCCAGCCAAAGCCGATGGCGAGAGTCGCGACGACGCCGACGGCGGCGCCTTGTAGGAGCCGCTTCAGCGATTCTCCCTGGTGCCAAGCAGATGTTGGCATGAGACTTTCCTCCCAATTTGGGGAAGAAGGATTCCTCACCTCCGATCATGGCGCGACAAATCATGAATAGGGTCGTATCGCGGCGGTCCTGTCTTCGCTTTAACGGGCGATCAATAGTCCATCCCGCCCATGCCGCCGCCCCCGGGCATTGCTGGGGCAGCATTCTTCTTCGGCGCCTCAGCCACCATGGCCTCGGTGGTGATCATGAGGCCGGCGACCGAAGCGGCGTCCTGAAGGGCGACCCGCACGACCTTGGCCGGATCGACGATGCCAGCAGACAGCATGTCGACATATTGCTCGGTCTGGGCATCGAAGCCGAAGGTCTGGGAAGTGTTGGCCAGCACGTTGCCGACGACGATCGAGCCCTCCGCGCCAGAATTTTCGGCGATCTGGCGGATCGGCAATTCGAGAGCCCTCAGCACGATATTGATGCCGGACTGGACATCGGCATTCTCATCGCCGAGTTTGCCGATAGCGGCCTTGGCGCGCAACAGCGCCACGCCACCGCCGGCAACGATGCCTTCCTCGACGGCGGCCTTGGTCGCGTGCATCGCGTCCTCGACGCGATCCTTCTTTTCCTTCACCTCGACCTCTGTCGAACCGCCGACGCGGATCACCGCGACGCCGCCGGCGAGTTTAGCCAGACGCTCCTGAAGCTTCTCCTTGTCGTAGTCGGAGCTCGTCTCCTCGACCTGCGCCTTGATCTGCGTGATGCGGCCTTCAATGTCGGACTTCTTGCCAGCGCCGTCGATGATCGTGGTGTTTTCCTTCTCGATATGCACGCGCTTAGCCTTGCCGAGCATCTGCAGCGTCACGTTCTCGAGCTTAATGCCGAGGTCCTCGGCAATCATCGTGCCGCCCGTCAGAACCGCGATGTCCTCGAGCATCGCCTTGCGGCGATCGCCGAAACCAGGCGCCTTGACGGCCGCGACCTTGAGGCCGCCGCGAAGCTTATTGACGACGAGTGTCGCAAGCGCCTCGCCCTCTATGTCCTCGGCGACAATGAGCAGAGGCTTGCTCGCCTGAACGACCGCCTCGAGAAGCGGCAGCAACGGCTGTAGGCCGCTCAGCTTCTTTTCGTGAATAAGGATGTAGGGTTCCTCGAGTTCCGCAACCATTTTCTCTGCGTTGGTGATGAAATAGGGCGAGAGATAGCCGCGGTCGAACTGCATCCCTTCGACCACGTCGAGCTCGGTCTCGGCGGTTTTCGCCTCCTCGACCGTGATCACACCCTCATTGCCGACCTTCTTCATCGCGTCGGCGATCATTTTGCCGATAGAGCGGTCGCCATTCGCGGCGACCGTCCCGATCTGGGCGATCTCTTCGGAGGTTTGCACCTCCTTCGATCGGCGCTCGATGTCCTTCACGACCGCCGTCACCGCAATGTCGATGCCGCGTTTCAGATCCATCGGGTTCATGCCCGCGGCGACAAGCTTGAGGCCCTCCCGCATGATCGAAGCGGCAAGCACCGTCGCGGTGGTCGTGCCGTCGCCAGCGATATCATTGGTCTTCGAGGCCACCTCACGCACCATCTGGGCGCCCATGTTCTCGAACTTGTCCTCAAGTTCGATCTCTTTGGCGACGGTAACACCGTCTTTGGTTATGCGCGGCGCGCCGTATGATTTGTCGAGGATGACGTTGCGGCCTTTGGGCCCAAGCGTCACCTTGACGGCGTTATTGAGAATATCAACTCCGCGCAGCATTCTGTCGCGTGCATCGGTAGAGAATCTAACATCTTTCGCGGACATGATTTTCAATTCCTATGTGAGTTAGGGCCGAAGCGGCGTCAGGCTGCTTTCTTCTTCGCGGCGCTAGCGCCCTCGACGTCGGACTCTTTCATGATCAAGAGGTCCTGCCCGTCAATCTTGACTTCAGTGCCCGACCATTTGCCGAACAGCACCCGGTCGCCCGCTTTCAGTTCCAGAGGCACAAGCTTGCCGCTCTCGTCCCGGGCCCCCGGCCCGACGGCGATAACCTCGCCCTCCTGCGGCTTCTCTTTGGCGGTGTCGGGAATGATAATGCCGCCCTTTGTCTTTTCCTCGCCCTCGATGCGGCGAATGACAACGCGGTCGTGTAGCGGACGGAATTTCATGAGATGCGCTTTCAGTCGACTTGCCTGGCCGGCTCATGAGCAATTGCCCTAGCTCTCGGCGGCAGTCCGACGCGGGACCTACATGGCTATGATTGGCACTCGTTACAAGAGAGTGCTAACATCCTCGATGTGCCACGCCGCGGCGTCGACGTCGAAACATTGAATTCCCTTGACACGACGGTTTGGACTTTAGGTCATCAGAGACGTTGCAAGCGGGGGATGCCGAATGAAAATTCGTGTTGGCTACGAGCTAATTTACGATTTTCCACAATCCACGCCGATGATCATGGTTCTAGGAACCCATTTCACCCGGGCGTCCGACGTCATCACGCCGGACCATTTGACCACCAGCCCTTCCGTGCCGATCTCCCCTTATCGTGACATCTTCGGCAATTGGTGCAGCCGCATCGTCGCTCCTGCCGGCCGAATGCGCTTATCGGCCAATGGCGTCGTTCGCGATAACGGTCTGCCTGACGTGGTTGTATCTTCGGCTTTCCAACACGCTGTGGAGGACTTGCCGCCGGAGACCTTGATCTTCCTGTGGGCAGTCGCTACTGCGAGACCGACCGCCTGTCCGAGGTGGTCTGGAGCCTCTTTGAAAAATCGGCGCCCGGATGGGCGCGCGTCCAGACGATCTGCGATTTCGTGCATCGCCACGTTGCGACGGCAAGATCGTCTACGAACGTACGCCCGCGGCCCTCATGGCGGCGACCGACGTCCGCAAGGGATGGCTGGAGGTGTGAGGCTCGCCGGTTCCCGCGCCAAGGTCTTCGTCCCCGCGAAAGCGGGAACCCAGACCACTGCCGCAGGCCGGCGTCGCTGTGAAGCCGCCGCTCGATCGCCGGCGCGCGCTGATGGACGCTTGGGCGGCGTTCCTCGAGGGCGAGCCGGGCGGGAACGTCATTCGGCTGCGAGCAGTCGGGGAACCGTGACCGTGACAAGCTCGACCGGGCGAATGTCGATCTTCTTTTCCGGGCCGCAATGCCGGGTAAGGCGCACTGCCTCTGCACGCCTATAGGCCGCCAGCATCGCCAGTTTGAAAGTCGGCTACGGGCGGAGAGCGCGCCTACAGGGGTCACCCCAAGAAGGGCCGGAGTCCGCGCCATAGCCATCATTCTATTGCGAGCGCGAAATAGGCTTCACCGCGGGGATCGCTAGGCGGTCTCCATCAGCGCCGTCACCCGGCTCGCAAGCATCGGCTCGCGGAGAGCGCCATGGGGCTTGAGCAGCGCGTTCACCTCCGCCAGAAGCTTGTGCACCTCTGCGTCCTGCGCCGCGAGGCGGACGAGCGCAGCCCCGTAGCGCAGCCTCTGCTCAAGGTCCTGAGGGCGCTCGCCGCGGGTCTCCGGATGCACGAAGTCCGTGACTGCCGTAGCCCACGGGGTCGCCAGGTATTCCTGAATCTCCGCGAAATATTGCTCCGCGAGCCCGACAAGCGGCTCGGCACGCGAACGCTTCGATTCGAGCAGCTTGCCGAGCACGACAGCCTCCTGCGCGGCTATGCTCATGCCCTGGCCGAACACCGGATTGAACCGGCAGATCGAATCGCCGATCGGAACGAGGCCGCGCGGCGTTCGCGGCAGCCTCTCGAAATGGCTTCGCACGCTCGCAGGCAGATTGTAGCGGGCGACCTCGGTCAAAGCCTTGGCTCTCCGGATCGCGTCGTGAATGGTCGACGTGCGGAAGGTCTTGGCGAATGCGAAGAAGCCTTCAAGCTCGCCGGGCGGATCGTCGCCATGCCTGCCGCCGATCGACACGATCCACTTCCTGTCCTCCATCGGGAGGATTGGAGCCGCGGCGAAACTCCTTCGGCGGCTCGTTCATGTGAAACACGCCTTTCCACTCCGGCGCGTTCTCGGGAGTCTCGAAGATCACGGTGGCGATGCCGAGGTCGACGCCGATCTCGGTTTCCTCGGGTTTCGGCCAGCCGGCGCCTTCCATAAACGACAGGGTCGGCGCGGCGCGGCCGGACGCATCGACGACAAGATCGGCGTCGAGCGGTTGCACATGGCCGTTGCTGTCTTCGCACCGGACGCCGGCGACGGCTCCCCCTTCCGCCGCGCCTCTTCGCCGCCGGCAAGCAGCGCATGCGCATGGTGCGCCTGAGGCGTTCCGACGCGCGGCGCGGGCTCGTCCGGCAGCCAGTCGCGATCGAGGACCGGACCTGCTCGAAAAAGGGCGCAACGGCTTTCGCCGCCGCGAGCCCTCCCATCCCGGCCGGAAATTCGCCTGCAACACCGTGACGTCGCGGGCCGCGGCCGCCTCGACGGCCTCAGGCGGGTAGCGCACATGCGCGGGTATCCTCAGTGGCGGTGGCATTTGGATGAGGCGTTCGTTAAGGTCAACGGCAAGCTCTGCTATCTCTGGCGCGCTGTCGACCATGAAGGCGAGGTCTTGGAGGCGGTCGTCACGGCGAAGCGGGACAAGGCCGCGGCGCTGAAGTTTCTCAAGCGCATCATGAAGAAATATGGCCGACCGCTGAGCGTCGTCACCGACGGGCTTTGCTCTTATCCCGCGGCGATGAAAGAGATCGGCAACGCCGATCGCCAGGAGGCCGGTCGTCGGCTCAACAATCGCCCCGAGAATTCGCATCAGCCGTTTCGACTGTGTTTCGGCACGGGGTCCGAACGCCCATCGGCGTGCTAAGTCTCTGACAAAAGTGGGTTAAGCGGGGTCAACACGCGGTAAAGCTTCACACCACGCCTTCAATTCCAAATCCTCATGAAGCGAGACCGGGCGGATGCGGCAACGGTCTCCGCTAGCTCAATCGCTGATCTGAGAGCCGCGTTTTCATTCCTTGCAAGGGTTCCCTTGTCTTCGACTGAGATCGGGAACTCCAACCTTACCCGCGTCCGTTGCACGCGGACATTGAAAACGAGACGCCCGCTTGGATGTTGTTCGACTTTTGCCATTTGCAGAGTTGTCATGGCCTCATGGCCGTGGCTTATTGCGTTGTCCCAGGTCCGCCTAAATGTGGTATCCAGCCCGTGTTGAGGCCCGCGATGGGAACTCCAAGGGAGGACCCCATGGCGAGGGCGCGATCGCTCACCGAATTTCAGTCGGCGTTTCCCGACGAGGCGAGCTGCGCGGCCTTCTTGTTCGAACGTCGCTGGCCGGATGGATTCGTTTGTCCAGCTTGCGGCAACGCCCGCGCGGCCGCGCTGAGGAGCCGGGCGTACACTTACGAATGCTACGGTTGCGGCCGCCAGACTTCGATCACGGCGGGCACAGCGATGCACCGCACAAGGCTTCCGTTGACGGCGTGGTTCTGGGCCGCGCATTTCAAACCGAGGGCCAAAATCACAATGCGACGACCGGACAGCCACTAGATATGGACGAACCTGGGACAACGCAGTAAGCCTCTCATGGCCCACCTGCGTTTTCTGATTGATTGTAGGGGTTACTCCAGTCACATGATAACGTAAAACACAAATCAATGACCGTCTTGCGGTGCTCAAAAATATCGAAAATAACTATTTCTTTGGACTGTAAAATCGTTCGATCAACTCCCATATGAGACTTGGACGAGCCGCGCGGATATAGCGATCACCAGAAATGCTTGGCATTCTTGGCAGCGAGAGCGGGGCTCGGAATTTCCAAAGGAGCACACGATGCCCAACGGTTTTCGTTTCGGACGGCGATTGAAGCTTCCTTCCACCGTGGAAATCAAACATGAACTGCGCATGATGATGCTGGCCGACAGCATTGACGCCCTTCAGCGAGAGGCGGCGGCACTAAAGGCGGCCGAAGACAAAAACCGGGGGTGAGCTTGCCTCGATGGCCGCCGATGTCGCGTAGAAATATTCGGCGGCGACCGACAGTCGGCTGGGCGTCGACCGACAGTCGGCGGACATGGAATGAGAGTAGTGCAGACGAAACCTGTCACCCGTTGGCAGAACCCCGAGTTGATGTAAGCAACTTCTGCTTTGGTGAATTTGACTGCAAATATTGAGCCCTGCGTTCTTGTCCGTGGGCTTGATATGAACCGCGAGAAACTTTTCCGGACGGCGAAGATTAATCCGTGCCTATCCGGTTAAGACAGACACCCACTACATATAGAGGGTGACCTGGCACCTCATTTGCCGTCAGCAATGCGCCCATTACAGCCGTTCCCCGCCAATGTGGCGGGTCCTCGAAAGCGGATGTATGATTGAAGGACGCCTATGGCCGCCTCGGGTCAAGGCACAAAAGCGGACATCGGCGTCGTCAGTTCGCTCGACGAAAAACCCAGGCGTCACGCCGGGGTTTCTTATTTGAGAGGCTGAAGGATCGGCGCCCACGAATTTATAGTTCAAGCCCAAGCGAAACGTGGAATGTTTGCGGCTAATATTGGCAGATCCCCACAGCAGCCGGCATCTTGGCAGGCACCTTCATCGATGCAGGTATCCCTGCGTTTACTCCCGAGATTGGTGCATCGCGCATTTTGGATCGCAGCATGATCCCTCTGTTCGTGGAAGGAACCATGCCTATCCGGTTAAGACATACACCCACTAGATGTAGGGTGCGCCCAGTCCACTGAGTAAAGTTCGTCGTAGGTCGGCGCCCTCGCACTGCTTGCAATGCCGAGCAGCGAGCGGAAGGCGTTGAACGGGTAGAAGCGACGGTTGAATCGAAACGTGAACTCGTTGAGATAGGCCTGCAAATGCCGCGCGCTGACCCCGTGATGCGTTCCCGCCAGCCAGGTCTTGAGATTGGCGAAGACGAGATGGCTGATGGGCAGGAACTCCTCGGAGATTTCAGGGTCGCCGCATTCAGCGATGGCGCGATGATCGTAGCCGCGCTTGCGCAGGTCTGCGTAGCCGCTCCAATCGTCCGTGACGATCAACGTCCCCTTCGCCACGGCGCCCTCGACGAAGCCGCAAAGCGACTTTGCGCTTCGGTCGGCGGCGACGGCGAGCCGAACGCGCCCGGCGTAGCGCCCGTCCTTGCGCGCGTCTTGCGCGGTTCCGGGCGCGCGGCGGCGCACCTCGACGGCGCAGGCGACGAGAGTTTTGTGATGAACGCCCCGGCCTTCCCCGCGCGTGCGGCCGCCGACCCATGTCTCATCAACCTCGACATGCTCGTTTGCGCGACCGCCAATGCGATCCCGATCGGGGCGAACCATTCCGGCGCGCAGCTTGTGGAGGAGCTGAAAGGCGGTCTCGTAGCGCGAGAGGCCGAGCTGCCGTTGGAGCTGGACCGCGGATATGCCGGGAGTTTGGCTGGCGACGAGATAGGCGGCCCAAAACCAGACGGACAGCGGCGTGCGGCTGCGCTTCATGACCGTGCCGACAGTCAGTCCTGTCTGGCTTCGGCACTTGCGGCATGTCAGCACGCCCGGACGGCTCGCAATGCGGAACGGTTCGCCGTTCGCGTCGCAGCGCGGGCAGACGAAGCCGCTCTCCCAGCGCGCCTTCTCGAGATATGCGGCGCAGGCCGGATCGTCGGGGAAGAGCCGCTGAAACTCCGGCAAAGACCGGGGATACCGCAGCGCCGCGCGCTGCTCCACATCCATCACAACGGGCGTCGCCGCAGTCATTGTCCCATCCAGCCTCGGCGCAAGGCCCTCGCTGAAAGGGATCGCCGGCCGGCGGGACCTCCGCTCCTCACCACCCACTAGCCCTAGCGGGTGTATGCGTCAACCGGATAGGCATGGATTAATCTTATAAACAACAATTTGCGGGAGCGGACGTCTTCCCTCCCCACACGAGAGAATACGGCGACTTTTGAGCGGCAGAGGAGGCGACGTGAATACGTGGTTTGTATCGACTGTGAACAGGTTGCTGGGAGAGCAACAATTCAGCTTCATCTGGTCGATGGAGGAGTTCGAAAGCGAGATTGCGGCGAGGCGCTACGCGAAAGACGCATTGAACAAAGGATTGCGGGTGGAGGCGGGAACGCTGCCCGAGATAGGACCGGAAATTTGCGTTCGCTGGCGCGAAGCCGGGGCTTGGGCGACGTCAAGCGAGGCAGCGCCATGCCTCGCCGACTGACCGTCCGGATCACGAACAAGCCAACAAGCAAACTTCGCACAACAAACTTCGCACAACAACAATCTCGGCCGTCCAGAGGATGTCTTTGGGACGTGCCTTGGCGGCCGGAATTGGCCATGGGCGCCGTCGTCGACGGCGCGGCTCCCGATTATTATCCGTAACGAGGACGTCATCCGTCACTTGGCGATCGACGAAGCCGAATTCAAACAAATTTGCGATGAGGAGCTCGCCGAAATCGAAAGTCGACGGCGGCGCTATCTTGGCGATCGCCCGCCCATCGACGTCAAGGGCCGCGTCACGATCGTCGTCGACGACGCGCCACGGGCGCGACGATCCGGGCGGCCTTGCGCGCCACGTGCATGCGAACGCCGAAGACGCTCGTTCTTGCGGTTCCCGTCGCGTCGACCGAGGCCTTGGCCGAAGTCGGCGAAGAGACGGACGACGTGATCTGCTTGGAAGAACATGAATTCCTGGGCGCGATCGGCTTTTACTATTCGGATTTCGGTCAGACTTCCGACGAGGAGGTGATCGAAGCCATGGCGCGTTATTCCTCGGACGCGAAAGTCGGGTAGCGACGTCCGTCCGAAAACCGGCGGAAGCGCTCGGGGCCGCCCGACCGCGCGTCGCGGGCGCAATCGAGCTCTCAACCTTCCCGACGCTCGGACGCGTTCGCATCGAGCTTGCGACGATGGTGCTTCTGGAACAGCCGGAGCCGTCGCGGGGGAAAGTCCCGCCAGTCGTGATCGTCGCGCCCTATGCGGTCCATGACGCCTCGGTCGCCGATTTCGCTCCCGGGCATAGCCTGGCGCAGACTCTGGCCGAGGCCGATGCGGGTTCCGTCGCCTTGACCTTCTGGAAGTCAGCGACCGCCGAGATGCGAGATTACGGAATTGACGCCTATCTGAGCGACTTGAACGTGGCGATCGACGATCTGGGAGGCCGCGCGTCTCGTCGGACTGTGCCAGGGCGGCTGGCTCGCCGCGGCTTACGCCGCGCGCTTTCCCGGGAAAGTCGCGAGGCTGGTCTTGGCCGGCGCGCCGATCGATCCGGCCGCAGCCAAGTCGCGTATCACGCGGGCGCTCGCCGCGGTCCCGCCCACGACGGTCGAGAGCCTGGTCGCCATGACCGGCGGCCGGATCTCCGGGGCGCTGTCCCTTGCCCTGTGGTCGCAGCGCATGGAGGATGAATATAGCGCCGAAGCAGCTCTGCAATGCGCCGGCAACTCCGCACTGAACCAAAGGTTCGACGCCTGGAACGCGCGCACGGTCGATTTGCCTGGCGTCTATTTCCTCGAGGTGGCGGAATGGCTCTTTCGTGAAAACCGCCTGGCGCGCGGCTGTTTTCCCGCGCTCGGCCGCCCGGCCCGATTGTCGGACATCGAAGCGCCGATGTTCGTCCTCGCGGCGGCCGACGACGAGATCGTCGCCTTGCCGCAGGCGTTGGCGGCAAAGTCGCTGTGTCGCGCAACCAGCGTCGCGGTTCGGGTCGAGCCGGGGCGGCATCTGTCGCTGTTTATGGGCCAGCGAACCTTGGGCGGCGCCTGGCGGGAGATCGCGCGCTGGCTCGAGAGCTAATCCGGCGGATGATCGCGAAAAGTGCCCATAGCCCGATCGCCATGCGGCCGTGGGCATTGTCAGAGTAAATTCTATACTGCCTGCTCGCGCACCAGGGCGGGCTGGAGCTCCACTGTTTTTGCTCACGAATTACCGCCGCGCTCGGCCGGTTTCGACGCTGAAAATCGCCTATACTTATTTGCCTTGACAGTGCCGCTTGGAGGTCTCCCATCGAGGCGCCAGGTTCCCACGTTCCGCACAAGAGCCTCTCGCTGGTCTCACGCCGTCTTCATGCCGGTCGCCGCTCGGCCAGTCAGCAGGCGCCCTCCGAGCTCCATCCCAGGCCAACAACCGGAGCCTGGTTTTGGCGACGTCCCTACGCTTTCGACACGTCATCAACGGTTCAGTCGCATTCGTCTTACCAGCGCACACCTGACGGGTTTTCCCCGCCTTTTCCGCAACGCTCACCACCCCGGCCATTGTGCCGGAGCAGCTTGCGGTGGTTTGGACCCCGATCCTGCAATCCGGGCCCGAGGGGCCGGCCCTCATCTCTTGTGCAGCAAGGCTGCTTCGAGTTTGGCCGTATTACATCAGAGCCTCCTCTTCGCGCCGTCGTGGCGCACGGTCACCGGCGTATTGGTCGCCGGATTAATCGCCATGGTCGTGAGCAGGTAGGTGATATCCTGGGCCGCCATGTCAGGCGCCATCAGGAAGCCACCTACCTCCACGCCTTCGGGGCGCACGTAAAGTGTCACGGTAAAGCGGCGCCTTGAGCGTCCATATCCACGCAAAATTTGCGCTTGATGATTACAAAATGGCGTTTGAAGCCATCGCCAAGCGCCAGACGCTCGGCAAGACGCTGCTTGCAATCAGAGAGGCTTAGGATATTATTACGGATCCTTTGCGCAAATTAAGGTTTGGGTGGGGTTGCAAATTATGTTGCGCTGCACAATATTGGTGCCGGGGTGAGAAACGCCGAGGACGAATCGGCGAGGACACATGAGCGACACCAAGTCATCCAACGTAGAAATTCGGCGGCTTTGGCCTTCGGACATAGAAGCCTTTCGCGACCATCTGCTGCGTCTTGACCCACGGAGCCGGCATCTGCGTTTTGGCGGGGGCATGTCGGACGATTCCCTTGTGCATTACGCCGAACATTGCTTCGGGCGAGGGGATCTTCTTTACGGAGCCTACGTCGACGGCCAAATGGTCGGGGCGGCGGAACTGCGCTCCAATTCCGTGATCTGGAGCGAGCAGGCGCCTTTCGGCCGCCACATCCAGGCCGAAGCGGCTTTCTCCGTTGAAGAGCCCTACCGCCGTCGCGGGATCGGTGAGAAGCTTTTCAAGCGCATCCAGCGTGCTGCGACCAACCACGGCGTCGAGACGATCGAGATCCTCTGTTTGCCCGACAACGTCGGCATGCGGATGCTGGCGCAGAAGTTCAAGACCCACTTCACCTTCGAGGAGAACGCGCTGACCGGACGTCTGAAGGCCCGCCTGCCGACCCCGCTGTCGCTCATCCGCGAGGCTTCGGGCGACATACTCGACTTGGGCGCGGCCCTGTTCGACGCCCAGTGGCGGGCGATCAACGGCGAGCAGGGGAACAGCGCCTGACGAAAGCGGAGAGGAAGGATTGAAGTTGAGAGGCCGGGCCTGCGTCCGGCCTCTTTCTCTTAGGATACCCGCCACTACAAATGAATTGGTTCTGGGGCAGACGGCATGTGGCGACGGCACGTGGCGATATGATGCGTTTTCGACCGGAAGATTACCCTTCCGCGACAGTCCAAGACGAGTGCGGTTGTTTGATAGAGCGGAACGGGGCAAGGTCAGAATAGGCTCGTGCGAAGAGCGGTCTGGAATGACCGCGTCTGGCGCATTGCTTCACTACCGGGATCGGCCGGGAAGGGCAGCAAAAGGGTCCATTTTACGCATTCCTCGCGCCCTTGGGTGGCGGCCGTTCTTTGCGCAATGCGGGCGAAGACCGGAATTGGTAGAGTAGGAGTGTGGCGTGGTAGCGTTAGGCTGAGCATGTCTGTTCGCGCCCCTTTCGTCTGGCGGTGCCTTAGTGGCTCAGCCGTAGCTCCGTTTCCAAACCCCGCCGCTTCGGTTCTACCGGATGCCCCTAAACGCCCTCAGGATGGCTCAGGACCGGCCTCGGGCGTTGGCCGATGTCACTCACTTTTGCGCCGGTAGTGTAATTCGGCGTCGCTGTTTGACCCTCAATCGGCGTCCAAATTTGACCCCGGCTAGAAGTCAGAATCATCTATATAATCAATAACATAACTTGGCGTATTGGGGGCCAATATTGGACGCTCGTCAAACGATCGGAAGATCAAGAACCTATATCATATCAATGTGATAGGGATGGAATCGCCCGGGGTCAATTTTGGACGCCGATTTACATCGATGTGCGCCGAACGCTCCAGCGACCGCTGTCCCGCCTTGCCCCAAAGGCTCGCGGCCTTCTCGATCATTCCGGCGTCCGCAAAGTGGCGAGCCAGAAGGATGGCGACGATCGAACAGAAGGATGCGCGGCAGCGATGTTGGGCACGCGGGGCTGCGAGACCTATCTTGATGGACTTCCCGCTGCCGCTTCCACGACGGTGTAGAGAGAAGCGGAAGCGGGCAAGCGGGGCGATGTTGCGCTGGCCGATTGTGGCTTTTGTTCCCGGCGATTGTCGCGCGTGCTCTGTCAGCGACCGGCGAGGCGATAACCTTGGTCGGACTTGCCGAGACGGCCGGCGGCGGTGAGGGCGGCGAGGCGCTCATAGAGGGTCGGCGCACGCGGTAAGGACTTCGGATAAGGGCCGCCGGGCAGAACCCTTCAGGGCGCATTCCCAGACGGTCAGGACGCGCCAGCCTTCTCTTACGAGCGTATCGCGGTTGCGGCTGTCCCGGGCGCGGTTGCCGGCAATCTTTGCGCTCCAGAAGTCGCGGCGCGTCTCAGGCACTTTGAACAGCGGGCAGTCGTGGCCATGCCAGAAACAGCCATGGACAAAGACTGCCGCGCGGTAGCGCGGGAAAACCATATCCGGGCGGCCGGGAAGGTCGCGCACATGCAGCCTGAAGCGCGCTCGGAGTCGAGCGTGCGTCCGCCGCAGACCAAGACCCGCATCAGCGATCCTTTTCCCCTTCACCGCGCCCGAGTTGCTCCTTCGCCGTGGCCTGCATGCCGCGGGTCTGCCCCTGGTCGGCAAACCGACCTTCATCATCGATGGCGGGGCGCCTGGCGCCGACCTCGGCGCCTTCATCTTCACCGCCAGACGTGGTTATCTCGGCAAGAGCTACCGCGAGGTGTGGGACAAATATCAAATGTCAGCGGACCGATTTGCAACCAGCACATCCTCTCCGACAGCAAGCCGGATGTGGTGGTGGCGTTCCCCGGCGCGAGCGGCACCCTGGACATGAAGGCGCGGGCCCGGGAGATGGGGATTCGCGTCATCGAGGCGTATCTGTGACGGACGGGCTGCCGGACTGGGGGTCATCGTGGAATTCTGTTCCAAATCGTACGCTAAGGAGTTCGAGGAACCCGGCGCGCGGGTTTCGTAGGGGTCGAAAAGCGTTTAACGAGAGGTTCGGCGGGCAGACGTAATCGCCGTTGAAGGCGATGTGCTCCCAACCGAGCGGCGCGATATGGGCGAGAAGCTCGTCCGGCATGGTTTCGCCGCGCGAGGCCGTCTATGAAAACCCTTTAGTCCCTTGCGGCAGCGCATGATCGAGGAGCTTTGCCACGCGGGCCAAGTTGAACTAGCGTCAACGCAAACAGGGGAGAGTTGCGATGCGGGCGATCGGAATGTTGGCTACAACGATCGGATTGCTCCTGGGCCTTACCGCGGCATCCGCGCGACCCAGGGAGATCATCATTCTGCGGCACGGCGAGAAGACGGACGGGCCAGACCTTTGCCCCGCAGGCGTCCACCGGGCAGAAGCTCTGGCGAAACAATATTATCTCGGCAGGGGCGTGCAGAGATCGCTGTTCGGAGCTGATCAGCCGGCTGCGTTCTACGCGATTACCGGCCATACGATAAAAACCATTGAGCCGACGGCGGACAGCTGGGGCCGTTCAGTCCTCGTCCCTTCGACCGACAAAACACAGTTTCCAGATAAAGAAGAACTTGAGAACCAGCAGACCCGGGACGCCGCACGTGACGTGCTCACGAACCCAAGTTTCGAGGGCAAGATCGTCGTGATGACGTGGGAGCACAAACGCATCGCGAACGAGCAATTGGACGCGACCCATCCTTCTGACCCGGTAACGCTGCGCCGGCTCCTGAAGCTCGATCTTTATGCCACGCATCACAAGTCTGAAGAAATCCCAAAGTCGTGGTCTGGCAACAACTACGACTATTTCTGGATCGTGGATTACGCCGACCCCGCGAGCCCAGAACCAACCAAGGTCACCATCATCAAACAGACCTTCACCGCGCCTTATGAAGACGTCCCAGACAACGAGTGGAAGGTACCGGAACCGCCCCTCGAGGGGTGCGTGCACAATAGGTCTTACCCGGCGAACGGAACCTTTCCAGCCGCGACAAGCGGCTATTGCTGCCTGAGGTCGTTCCCAAATTTAGGGTTTCCCGCCGCCAGAAGCCGATGGGTTTGGCACCGCGGTGTTGTTCATGCTAGCCCGGGTGCGTTTGGGATTTCGCTCATCTATCTCTGGGCCGAGGTGAGGTTCAGCCTGCGTAGGTTCGACCTTATGGATCACGGCCCGGAACTCAGGTTAACGGCGATTTTGCGTTGACGGAGCGATTGTAATTCGCTCGAACGCGATCTGCGTGTGAATTGGCGTCCAAGTTGGACCCCACCCCGGTTGAGCACCAAATCATTGAAGCAGAAGTGGAATTGCTTATTTCAGGCGCGTTCGATCGGCGTCCAACCGTGACCCCTGCTTTTTTCTCGAAAAGAGTTTACTGCAATGCGTTATAGCGGTTTGGCCAGGGGTCCAAGTTGGATGCCGTTCCAGGCCGAGTGGCTCAACGTGCATGTCGATTTCCCGCTGCTGCAGCGCCTCGCCCATCCGATCACGATCGGCGCGGTGCGTTATCCCGGCCTCAAGATCCACGAGGCGCGCGTCGTGCGCTTGTTCGAGGTTCTCCTGCACGGCGGCACTCAGATCGGACGGCCCGGCAGATCCATCAAGCCGTCCTCGACACCTTCGACCTCTCTGACAAGACCTACCACCTGAACCAGCTCCGCTACGACTTGCGCAAGCTCAAGGGACACAACCTGATCGAGCGCGACGGCTCGCGCTACGCCTACCGGGTCTCACCCAAGGGCGTCCAAGTCGCCCTACTCTTCCTCTTCTTCCACAAGCGCCTGTGCGGCCCGCTCGCCAACAGCCCTTCCATCACCGGCCGGACCCGCACTACCGTCCAGACAGCCGGCTCGAAGCCGCCTATCACCGCGCCGACGCCGCCATCCAACGCGTCGTCGATCTCTTGGCTGCAGCTTGATCGCCCCGGCGCCTCAATGACAATGTTCGACTCGTTTTGTCTATGATCCCTCAGGTAAGACTTTAACGCCCGACGCTTGCGCGCCAGACAGACTTAGTTACCGCTTTCGCAATTCCGCTGCAATTGTCGGCCCGAAATAATTCACCCAGCGTCGGACTGTCTCGTACGAAATTGCAATTCCGCGCTCGGCGGAGTTTGTCGCCTACCACGAGGCGCAATGTCCGACGGCACCCGAGTGCCTGGCCTGCCAGGACCTCAAGGTATGCGGCGGCGGTATGCCGGCGCACCGCTGGGGAGCCGGTAATGGCTTCACGAATCCCAGCGTCTTTTGCGGAGACCAGCGGCGGTTGATAGACGCGATGCGCCACCACCTCGTCCGCAACGGGCTCGCCAGATAATGCTCCCGAGCTTCCAATGCGCCACGACGTCTATCGACCCCTTTCCCCATGCGCGCATTACCGGCATATTGTCGCCCGATGAGGCAGATTGTGCACTGGGCTGGCTTAGGAGCCGCGGGCCTTGGGCTTTGCGAATCGAGAGCTTCTACGAGCAACACGAGTTCTCGCTTCTTACGACCAAGCTAGACGGCGAAGTTGCGGGCCTCGTTTCACCGGCGTTCATTGACGCAGTGCGTGCCGAGCTCGAGGACCGCTTCGCGGTCGATGAGCGGCTCATCCTTGTCGACGTGGGGGCGCACCGGCTCACTGCCGGCCAAACGATCCGCATCCACAACGACTATCTGGAGGGTCAGGAAACGCACCGCCTCTTGATTCAGCTAAACGATGGCTGGTGTACGGAGCGCGGCGGCCTTCTGATGCTGTTCGCGGAGGAAGCGCCGGAAAGCCTGCGACACGTGTTGATGCCAACGCATGCGAGCGGCTTCGCCTTCGAGATTTCGAGGTCATCGTACCATGCCGTGTCGTCGGTCCGGGATGGCGAGCGGTATATCCTCGTCTACACATTCCGTCGATCCACATGACAACCGACGCCGACCTCGTCCACACAGCAATCGAGGTCGCCGGCGCGCGATGGTTCGCGGGGCTGGCCACCCAACTGGCCAGCACCTGTTGGCGGTCGATTGCGCACTCGACCGGGCTGAACTCGACAAACCTACGGCACGGGCCGCTACTTTGCGCGAGACTGCTCTGTGCCGAGCGATTCCGACCGCCTTCGCTGCCCCACACCCGGTGACCTTGGAGACGCTCCATGGTGCCGCGCGCGGGCGCTACGCCGACCTGGGCCTCGACTTCTATAGTGATGGAGAAGTGGACCCTGAGCTCGTTCGTGGCCGTCTCGTCAATGCATTCGGCCGGCTCGCCCAAGTGCCGGCTGCAGCGGCGGCCGTCGGAGCCTTGCTAGCGGTGACCCCCTCTTACCGTTCTCGATATTCGTGGCAATCGACGGGTCCGACCCGGCGAATGGGGATTTGCGCTTGGCCGAAGGCATCTTACACGAGTGCATGCACCTCCAACTCACGCTCGTCGAGGCAACGGTCCCCATGGTCTCGAGCGCGGACGAGCGCTACCACTCGCCATGGAGAGGGACGATGAGGCCCTCCCAGGGCGTCCTGCACGGGCTATACGTCTTTCGCGTTATCCAGGACTTCCAGCGGGCGCTCCTTGATAATGGGTCTGTGACAGCAGGCGAACGGGCTTATCTCGCGCGGCGCATCGACACAATTGAGATGGAGGTGGGCGCGCTTGGCGACTTCGCAGGAAGCCGAGACCTGACTGTGACCGGAAGGCGGCTCGCCGCGATGCTCCTGGCCGTCTGAGCAGCATTCTCTCTCGCAGAAAGCATGGGCGTGGGGAAGTTTCGCGAAGGGCTCTCAGCTATAAGCCCGCGACCGAAGGTCTGCTTCGGGTCGATATGACCTCTTCGGCAAGCCGTCGGCGAACGACCTGTATTTGCGCGCAACGGACGGCCGAGCCTACGATCTGCGCACCAGACATGCTTCTGCGGCGGTCCGCGGTCTCTTTACCAAGTTCGGCGTAAAATGGCTCGGCCGCTTTCGCCTTGATCGACATCGATCGCCGAGGCTTGCACAACCGTTTGCAAGCGGGTTCGCTGACGCCCAGGCGAAGGCCGCCCCTATGCCATCTCGGTCACCTGTCCGTCGCGGATCGTCACGCGGCGGTCCATGCGGGCGGCGGGGTCCATGTTGTGGGTGGCGATCAGGGATTGGAGAAGTCCGACGATAGAATCGACGGCGCCATGATTATCCGATTTGTCACGCGCCATTCTCCGTCTTGTCGAATACGCGGCTCTGGCGGAAGTCCTCCGCCTCAATGGTGGTCAATTTGTCGAGGGTTAGTTCCGGGTCGCCGGCGGCCAACAGGCGATTGGCCTGTCGCAGCCGGGCGCGGTCGAGCGCGTTGCGGATCGAGCGCGCGTTGGCGAACAGCGGCTGCGCGCGGCGCAATGGAATGTATTCGGCGAGCGTCTGCCTCGCCTCGGGGCTCAGCCTGTAGTTGAGCGATGCGAGCATCTTCTCGCCGATCGCCTCTAGATCGGCGTCGGTGTAGTCAGGAAACTCGATGTGATGGGCGACGCGCGAGCGAAAGCCCGGGTTGGAGTGGAAGAACCGGTCCATCTTGTCGGCGTAGCCGGCGAGGATCACGACGAGATCGTCGCGATTGTTCTCCATCACCTGCAACAAAATCTCGATCGACTCTTGCCCATAGTCGCGCTCGTTCTCCTGCCGATAGAGATAGTAGGCCTCATCGATGAACAGCACGCCGCCCATCGCCTTCTTGAGCACCTCTTTTGTCTTCGGCGCGGTGTGGCCGATATATTGGCCGACGAGATCGTCGCGCGTCACCGCGACCAGGTGGCCGCGCCTCACGTAGCCCAGCCGGTGAAGGATCTCGGCCATGCGGACGGCAACCGTCGTCTTGCCCGTGCCGGGATTGCCTGTGAAGCTCATGTGCAAGGTCGGCGCCTGCGAAGAGAGGCCGAATTTCGACCGCACGCGATCGACCAGCAAGAGCGCCGCGATTTCGCGAATGCGCAGCTTGACCGGCGCGAGGCCGATCAACTCGTCGTCGAGCTGCTGCAGCACCGGGCCGACGCCCGACTGCGCGAACTCCTCGGCAAGATTGATCTTCGCCGGCGCCGCCGGCTTGGCCTCGGCGCCCTCGTTCATGCGTAGCGCTTTCCTTCCGGCCGGTCGGTCGCATAGGCGCGCGTCGCATAGCACTGCACGCGGCTTTGGCCCTCGGTGCGGTCGAGGCGGAAGCCCTCCTCGTTCTTCGGCCGGTTCACGATGAAGGAAATTCGCACCGATTCCCAACCGTGCGAAGAATTGAAGGCCGAGAGGCGGATGTAGCGGTCGCCGTAGACCTTGCGGCAGTTGTTGAGCTCGATCAGCACGCCCTTGGCGTCGTGCAGATCGAACATCGGCAGACCCCACATCTCCCAATAGGTGTTGCGAGGATGCGGATCGTCGGTGAACTCCAGGTTCACCGCCCAGCCGTTGTCGAGACAATATTGAACCTGGGTGAGGATTTGATCGTCGGTCAGATCGGGGAGGAACGAGAAGCAACCTTGAGTGATGCGCATGGGGAAATCTCCTTAGGTTCGATTGGGCGGCGTGCCTTCGCATCCGCGCTCGCCCGGGGTCGGAAGGGAGGGTGCGCCCTTCGCCCGCTTGCCGGAAAAAGCGGCCCGAGGGGCGGGAGGACGGTCACGTGACCGACGGTGTTGCAACGAAATCGAGCTGATCGGTCGAAGCGTAGTTGAAGGTCACGTCGCCCCAGACGTCAAGCGCCTGGCGCAGCGGCGTGCAGGTCTTGGCGGCCTCGGCGAGAATGGTCGGCCCCTCGTGCACATAGTCGAGGCCCGCATTGCGCGCGAACACCATGGCTTCGAGCGCCACGCGGTTCGCAGTCGCTCCCGCCTGGATGCCCATGGGATGGCCGATGGTCCCGCCGCCGAACTGCAGCACCACGTCGTCGCCGAAAAGATTGAGAAGCTGATGCATCTGGCCGGCGTGAATGCCGCCCGAGGCGACCGGCATCAGTTTGTTGAGCGAAGCCCAATGCTGATCGAAGAATATGCCGTGCTCGAGCCTCGTCGGATTGAAGTCCTCACGGCAAATATCGTAGTAGCCCATCGTCGTCGCCGGATCGCCTTCGAGTTTGCCCACAACGGTCCCGGCGTGGATGTGGTCGACTCCGGCGAGCCGCATCCATTTGGCGATGACGCGGAACGACACCCCGTGCGACTTCTGCCGAGTGTAGGTCCCATGTCCGGCGCGATGCAGGTGCAGGATGGTGTCGTTCTTTCGCGCCCATTTCGCCATCGACTGGATCGCCGTGTAGCCGATCACGAGGTCGATCATGACCACGACCGAGCCAAGTTCCTTGGCGAATTCAGCGCGCTCGTACATGTCCTCCATCGTCGCGGCGGTGACATTGAGGTAGGTGCCCTTGAGCTCCCCGGTCGCCGCCTGCGCCTTATTAACCGCCTCCATAGAATAGAGGAAGCGGTCGCGCCAGTGCATGAAGGGCTGTGAGTTGATGTTCTCATCGTCCTTGGTGAAGTCGAGCCCGCCTTTCAGGGCCTCGTAGACGACGCGCCCGTAGTTGCGGCCCGAGAGGCCGAGCTTCGGCTTGACGGTCGCTCCGAGCAGCGGCCGGCCGAACTTGTCGAGCCGCTCGCGCTCCACCACGATGCCGGTCGCGGGGCCCTGAAACGTCTTCACGTAGGCGACGGGAAAGCGCATGTCCTCGAGTTGCAGCGCCTTCAGCGGCTTGAAGCCGAACACGTTGCCGATGATCGAGGCCGACAGATTGGCGATCGAGCCCGGCTCGAACAGGTCGAGATCGTAAGCGATATAGGCGAAATACTGCCCTTCCGTTCCCGGTACCGGATCGACGCGGAAGCACTTGCCGCGATATTTTTCGCTCGCGGTAAGGCGGTCCGTCCACACCACCGTCCAGGTCGCGGTCGAAGATTTGCCCGCGACCGCCGCCGAGGCTTCGACGGGGTCGACGCCTTCCTGCGGGGTCACCCGGAAGCACGCGATGATATCGGTGTCCTTCGGCGTGTAGTCGGGCTCCCAATAGCCCATCTTGCGGTATTCCATGACGCCGGACTTGTAACGGTCCTTGCCCTTCACGGTTTGCGACATTTGCTTGTTCATGGCTCTTCTCCTTGTCCGCGAGGACGCCGATCGACCGGCGCGCCTCCTGTCAACCGATGAGTTCCATCGCCTTGGCGACGATCGCCTCGCTCGTGATGCCGAAATGCTTGTAGAGATCCGACGCCGGCGCGCTGGCGCCGAAGCCGTTCATTCCGATGAAGGCGCCGCCTTCGCCGATCCAGCGGTTCCAGCCGAACCGCGCGCCCGCCTCGACGGCGATGCGCGGAGCGGAGCCGAGCACTTCGGCCCGGTGCTCCGCCGGCTGCGACTCGAAGAGGTCCCAGCTCGGCATCGAGACGACGGCGACGCGCTTGCCCTCGGCGCGCAGCCTCTTAGCGGCCTCCATCGCCACCGCCGCCTCCGAACCGGTTGCCAGCAGCGTCAGGTCGCGGCGGCCGTCGGCCTCGCTGAGCACATAGGCGCCGCGCGCGCTCTCGTTGACCTCGGCCGAGGTCCTGAGCGTCGGCAGGTTCTGGCGCGAGAGCAGCAGCGCCGAAGGCTTGTCTTTGGCGGCCAGCGCCAGCTCCCAGCATTCGGCGGTCTCGACCGCGTCGCAGGGACGGAACACCTGCAGGTTCGGGGTGGCGCGCAGCATCGCGAAATGCTCGACCGGCTGATGCGTCGGACCGTCCTCGCCAAGCCCGATCGAGTCGTGGGTCAGCACATAGATCGCGCGCACCCCCATGAGGGCGGAAAGCCGCATTGCGCCGCGGGCGTAGTCGGAGAACACGAAGAACGTTCCGCGTAGCGGCCGGAGAAATGCCCTTGGTGATCGTCAGGTTCGAGTGCGTCAGGTCGGCCGAGCCGCCGAGCGTCGTCTCGATCGAAGCGTTGATCACCTCGAGCGCCATTTCCGAGGCTTTGCGCGACGCGACGTTGGGAGCTTTGGCGACGAGCTCGGCCTTGTAGGCGGCCATGCGTTCGGCGAAGCCGGCGGGTATGTCGCCCGCCATCGCCGCCTTGAAGCGCAAGCGCTCCGGGTGCGCCCACAGGCGCTCTTCCCACGCCAGCCGCTCGGCGCGCGAACGCTCCCCGGCGGCGCGCCAGGCGGCCATGATCTCAGCCGGAACCTCGAAAGGCGCGTGCGGCCAGGCGAGCTTGGCCCGCGCCGCTTCGATCTCCGCGGCGCCGAGCGGCGCGCCATGGGTCGCCTCAGTGCCCTGCTTGCTGGGCGCGCCGAACCCGATCACGGTGCGGCAGTCGATCATCGTCGGACGATCTTGGCGCTTCGCCTCCGCGAGCGCGGCCTCGATCGCCGCCGGATCGTGGCCGTCGATCGCGATCGTGTGCCAGCCGGCGGCGGCGAAGCGGGCGCGCTGGTCCATGTTGGTCGAAAGCGAAGTCGAGCCGTCGATGGTGATCTGGTTGTCGTCCCACAATACGATCAGGCGGGAGAGCTTGAGGTGGCCCGCGAGGTCGATCGCCTCGTGGCTGACGCCCTCCATCAGGCAGCCGTCGCCGGCGATGACATAGGTGGTGTGGTCGACGAGGTCGTCGTAGCGCGCCGCCAGCGCGCGCTCGGCGATCGCCATCCCGACCGCGGTGGCGAGGCCCTGGCCGAGCGGGCCGGCGGTCGTCTCCACGCCGAGGGCGTGCCCGTATTCGGGATGGCCGGCGGTTTTGGAGCCGAGCTGGCGGAAGCGCTTGATCTCCTCGATCGTCATGTCCGGATAGCCGGTCAGATAGAGCAGCGCATAGAGCAACATCCGTGGCCGGCCGACAGCACGAAGCGATCCCGGTCGGCCCAACGCGCGTCGGCGGAATCGAATTTGAGGAACTTCCTTAACAGCACCGTCGCGACATCGGCCATGCCCATCGGCATGCCGGGATGGCCGGACTTGGCTTTCTCGATCGCGTCCATCGCCAAGAAGCGGACGGCGTTGGCCATGGCCGCGTGCGAGACAGCGGGAGTTTGAACACTCGCATTCATTCTTATGGAACCTTTCCGAAGACTTAGGCGCGGACGGCGCGGCGGCGGCGTTCGACCAGTTTGAGGATCATCGGCGTCAGGATGAGCTGCATGGCGATGTCGAGCTTGCCACCGGGGATGACGATCGAGTTGGCGCGGCTCATGAAGCTGTTGTGGATCATCGACAGGAGATAGGGGAAATCGATGCCGTGCGGATCGCGGAAGCGGATGACCACCATCGATTCGTCGGGAGTCGGGATCCAACGGGCGATGAACGGGTTCGACGTGTCGACCGTCGGCACGCGCTGGAAGTTGATGTCCGTATGGGTGAACTGCGGGCAGATATAGTGGATATAGTCCGGCATGCGCCGCAAGATCGTGTCGGTGACCGCCTCGGTGGTGTAGCCGCGCGACGCCCGGTCGCGATGGAGCATCTGGATCCACTCGAGATTGATCACGGGCACGACGCCGATCTTGAGGTCGACGTAGCGGGCGATGTTGACTTTCTCCGTAACGACGGCGCCGTGCAGGCCTTCGTAGAAGAGAAGATCGGAGCCCGGCTTGAAGTCGCGCCAGGGCGTGAACGTTCCGGGCGGACAACCGTGCTGCTCCGCTTCTTCGGCGTCATGAACGTAAGTGCGGGTGCGTCCGCCGCCGGATTCGGAATAGTCGCGGAACGTCGTCTCGAGCTCCTCGAACAGATTGGTCTCCGCCGAAAAATGGCTGTAGTGGTAGTCGCCCCGGGCCGCGGCTTCCTTCATCTGTTCCCGCATTTGCATGCGGTCCCAGCGATGGAAGGCGTCGCCCTCGATGTAGACCGGGTTGATCTTTTCGCGGCGAAAAATCTGCTCGAACGTGTTCTTGACCGACGTCGTGCCGGCGCCGGACGAGCCGGTGATCGCGATAATAGGGTGCTTGATCGACATTGTGCTCTTTCCGGCGTTCGAGGACTATCGGCGCAACAGGCCGCGCTTGCCGAAGAGCGGCGCGCTTTGCGACGCGCTGCCCTCGCTGTAATAGAGTGCGAGTTGCTCGACCTTGTCCTTTGAACCGAAAATCATCGGGGTACGCACATGGATGGAGGTCGGCTTGACCTCCATGATGCGGTGAAAGCCGTCGATCGCCGCGCCGCACGCCTGTTCGATCAGGAAGGCGACCGGATTGGCCTCGTAGAGCAGGCGCAGTCGTCCGTGCTCGTAACCCTCCCGCGAATCCTGTGGGTAGAGGTAGACGCCGCCGCGCGCCAGGATGCGGTAGACGTCCGCCACCGTGGAGGCGACCCAGCACATGTTGAAGTTGCGCCCGCGAGGCCCTTCGTCCCCTTCCAGACAGTCCTCGACATAGGCGCGCACCGGCTCCGGCCAATGGCGGGAGTTCGAGGCGTTGATCGCAAACTCGGACGTATCCGCCGGGACCTGGGCCCCCGCGCTCGAGATCCGGTATCCGTTGGAGGCCGGATCGAGCGTCGCAATGCAAACGCCGGCGCCGGTCGTGAAGACAAAAGAGACATGCGGCCCATAGAAGACAAAACCCGCAGCCCGTTGCTTGAAGCCAGGCTGAAGGAAGTGGGCAGCCTGCAGTTCGCCGGCGGGCGCGTCCAGCACCGAGAAGAACGTGCCGATGGCGATGTTCGCGTCGATATTCGAGGAGCCGTCGAGCGGATCGATCGCCACCAGCAGCGTTCCGTCGTCGTCGATCGCGACCGGATCGTTGCGCTCCTCGGAAACGACGCCGCGCACGCCGGCGCCTTTCAGGCCCCTGACAAAGGCCTCGTCAGCGAATACCTCGAGCGCCTTCTGAGCGAAGCCGTCCGGCGCCCGACCGATCGCAGCGTCGAGCGCGCCGGCGAGCCTGCCGCGTCGGATGAGATGAACGAGCGGCAACGAGGCTTTCGCAAGCGCGCTCAGGACGCGCGCGACGTCGCCGGGCGCATTCGCGCTCAGGAATGCGTCGAGGTCCTCCCCGATCCTTGGCCTGCTGGTCACCTTGCCCTCCCTTGCCCGCGCCCTTCGAGGCTGCGCGCTGCTTCTGTTTGGCTTATATGAATATTTGCATGCCAAAGAAAACTGATTTAAATTTGGCTCGCCATTCAAAAAAATTAAACACCAGGGCATGCGTTGCGCAATCTGTCGCTCCGGCACATCGAGACCCTTCAGCTACGAGATTCCCCATCGCTTTCCGCGCGCAGGGTTATCATGCAAAGCGTGACCCGCTTCATCGAACGCCGCCTCAAGCTTCAGGTCAACGCCGCAAAGAGTGCCGTGGACCGACCGTGGCGACGCTCGTTCCTCAGCTTTACGTTGCGGAACGAACCGGAGCTGCGCCGGTGCATCGCCGCCAAGGCCGTCGCCCGGTTCAAACACCGGGTGCGCGAGCTGACCGGGCGGCATCAGCCTGGAGCGGATGATCCGCGAGCTGGCTCCATACCTTCGGGGATGGGCCGGCTACTTCGGCTTCAGCCAGTGGCGGGAGCTGCCGTCGCTCGAAGGCGGGTCCGACGACGCCTGCGTTGCGTCGCCTGGGTCCAGTGGAAGACGCGCGGCAGGCGATACCGGGAACTGCGCCGCCTAAGCGTCCCCGAACGGCTGACGAGCGAAGCCATCTTCAGCCCCAAGGGTCCTTGGCGGATCAGCTTCTGCGAAGCCCTGCACAGGGCCTTCACCAAAGCTCGCTTCCGTCGTCTGGGTTTGCCAACCATGAAGCACGTGAATGCTTAATCCGCCGAACCGCCGTATACGGACCCGTACGTACGGTGGTGTGGGAGGGGAGGAGCCGCGAGGCTCCCCCCTATCCCGATTGACGGCCGCGAGCACGACGGCAGGCTCGATCGCGTCGGGGGCTGCGATCTCCCTATCCAACAAACAAACCATCAAAGGGCGTCCGCGAAAGACCATCAAGAAATGAACTGACGCTTAGAGTCGTTCTACCATCGCTTCTTTACAGTGAAGCGCGTGTTCTCGGAGAAGGAGGTCCACTACTTCCTCGACATCGATTTCGTCAAACATGTCGCGCTGGTGGCGATAGCGGACGAAAACGGCCGATCGACCATCGTCGGCGGCCGTCGCTACATTGTCATGCAGCCGGGCGTCGCGGAGATCTCGTTCACGGTCATCGACGCGTATCAGGGCAGGGGCATCGGCTCGGCGCTGATGCGCCATATCGCGGCGCTTGCCCGCAAGGCGGGATTGAAGGAGCTCGTCGCCGACGTGCCAGCCGACAACGCGCCCATGCTCAAGGTGTTCCAGCGAAGCGGCCTTCTTATGTCGAAGAAGATCGATCGGACGACGGTCGACGTGACGCTGCGCTTCCATGTGGAAGACAGCGGCCCTTGTTAGAGCCTAGTCTTAGATTCTTACCCGAGGGATCATAGACAAACGCCAGCGGCGAAGTGGCGCCGCTGCTCGCCTATCTGCGCGAGTTGCAGCGCCGCCACGCCATCGCCGTCATCGTCGTCCACCACGCCAAGAAGGGTGCCGGCCACGTCCGCGCCGGCCAGGCCTTGCGAGGTTCCTCCAAGTTCCATGCCTGGGGCGATTCCAACCTCTACCTCCGCCGCAACCGCGATCTCCGCGAAAGCGGCGATATCACGCTGACCGTCGAGCACCGCGCCGCTCCGGCCATGCCCAGCGTGACACTCGAACTCGCTCAACGCGCCAACGCTCTCGCGCTAGAGGTCATCGAACCGCGAACCCGGCAGACGCCGACTCGCAGTTCCGTCGACGAGCGCATCACTGCCGCACTCACCGATGCCAACCGCCCGCTGCCGTTCGGCTCAATGCGGCCGAGCGACGCGGTGTCGTCATCCGAATTGTGGTCAGTCATGCCGATCCCTCCCCCTGCGCGCTCCGCCTGCCGCCCCCCGCCGATGCTACCGAGACGGCGGCGTTTTCGGAACCCCTCAGCCTGATTTCGGCCGGCCGCCCGGATGACTTGAATTTGCTATGTCAACTGATTGCGTGGCGGAGCGAGATGGATTCGAACCAGAGATATCTCTCGCCGTACTGCCTAACACGCAGTCGGAGCTTCCGTTCGGCTAGGCATCGCCAACCGTGGCGATTGCGAGTTTGATTTGAGCGATGATGGAGACTTGTCTGCCGGGCCATTACGAATGGCGGCTTGGCGCAAATACCGGGCATTCCCAGCCGGCGCGACGAACGGGTCAAATAGACCCGAAGCGGACCTTGGCGTCACTGGCGCGGCAACGTCCTGAGGAGCCTACTCGCGAACAGACTGCTCTACTCGGTGGGCGGCGCAAAGTGGGTCGCGAGGTCGGTCAGCATCTTGTTGACGCCCAATAGCAGGTTGCGAAAGACTTTTGGAGGAGGATTACGATCAAGCCCGACGCCCGTGCGGATTTTATCAAACTTCTTACCCTTGTGGTGTACAGCACCACTCGAACGTAGCTCTTGAAGATTTCGTAGAAGCGTGTTGTCTCGGTCGATATAGGGATACTTTTGCGTCTCCAAGTATCTCATGAGCTTGCCTATACTCTTTTCATTCGGAAGGGCCCCTCCACACGCCCTCGCGAATTCCTCTTCGTTCAGCGAATCAACTAGCAGCTTCACTAGATAAATGAGTTGAATTTCAAATTCTCCTAGATTTTCGAGAGTGCGCGAGCTGGTGCGCCTGTCCAGGCCCCGAAGACCGCCTCTCTTTTAAAACCGGACGGTCTCGTGGCTGATGTCGATTCCGCGCTCGGCCAGCAGATCCTAAGGCCGTGGTCGAAGTAGATCGTCGTCGTGTGCGCTTCGCTCTGAGCCGTCGACCACGGCGTTCCCGGCGGCCATGGCGACCCATTCCAACGGCATGTCGGCGCGACAATTGGAGGATCAACTCGGCGTCACTTACAAGACCGCCTGGCTGCCGACCGAGAAATTGCGCCGATCGATGGTCGACCCGGATCGGGAACCCTTGGAGGGCGTGGTCGAAGTCGATCAGACGGAAATCCCTTTCCGCGACGGCGATGGATTCTTCGAGCCCGGCAATGGCGGCAAGATTCTCGTCATCGGGGCCGTCGAGGTGATCGATCGCGACACCAATCGGTCTAAGACGCGACGCAAGCACGCCAAATATCTCGATACGCGTTCCACCGCCTCGCGACGATCGCCGACTATCTGAGCGGCCTCGATGCGGACGAGCGCGCCAAATTTAGGGCCGCGGTCAACGCAAGGGTTACCCCGTCGCGGCGCCACGGGCCGGCTAAAGGTCTGTTCCATGCCTATCCGGTTGACGCATACACCCGCTAGGGCTAGTGGGTAGTGAGGAGCGGAGGTCCCGCCGGCCGGCGATCAGCGAGGGCCTTGCGCCGAGGCTGGATGGGACAATGACTGCGGCGACGCCCGTTGTGATGGATGTGGAGCAGCGCGCGGCGCTGCCGTATCCCCGGTCTTTGCCGGAGTTTCAGCGGCTCTTCCCCGACGATCCGGCCTGCGCCGCATATCTCGAGAAGGCGCGCTGGGAGAGCGGCTTCGTCTGCCCGCGCTGCGACGCGAACGGCGAACCGTTCCGCATTGCGAGCCGTCCGGGCGTGCTGACATGCCGCAAGTGCCGAAGCCAGACAGGACTGACTGTCGGCACGGTCATGAAGCGCAGCCGCACGCCGCTGTCCGTCTGGTTTTGGGCCGCCTATCTCGTCGCCAGCCAAACTCCCGGCATATCCGCGGTCCAGCTCCAACGGCAGCTCGGCCTCTCGCGCTACGAGACCGCCTTTCAGCTCCTCCACAAGCTGCGCGCCGGAATGGTTCGCCCCGATCGGGATCGCATTGGCGGTCGCGCAAACGAGCATGTCGAGGTTGATGAGACATGGGTCGGCGGCCGCACGCGCGGGGAAGGCCGGGGCGTTCATCACAAAACTCTCGTCGCCTGCGCCGTCGAGGTGCGCCGCCGCGCGCCCGGAACCGCGCAAGACGCGCGCAAGGACGGGCGCTACGCCGGGCGCGTTCGGCTCGCCGTCGCCGCCGACCGAAGCGCAAAGTCGCTTTGCGGCTTCGTCGAGGGCGCCGTGGCGAAGGGGACGTTGATCGTCACGGACGATTGGAGCGGCTACGCAGACCTGCGCAAGCGCGGCTGCGATCATCGCGCCATCGCTGAATGCGGCGACCCTGAAATCTCCGAGGAGTTCCTGCCCATCAGCCATCTCGTCTTCGCCAATCTCAAGACCTGGCTGGCGGGAACGCATCACGGGGTCAGCGCGCGGCATTTGCAGGCCTATCTCAACGAGTTCACGTTTCAATTCAACCGTCGCTTCTACCCGTTCAACGCCTTCCGCTCGCTGCTCGGCATTGCAAGCAGTGCGAGGGCGCCGACCTACGACGAACTTTACTCAGTGGACTGGGCGCACCCTACATCTAGTGGGTGTATGTCTTAACCGGATAGGCATGGTCTGTTCATCGGGGCCGAAGTCGTCCAGCCGGCTGAATTCGGCGCAGGGTCGTCCAGTCGGCCGGACGCGGGCACCTACGACGACTTCCTGCAGATCGACGCCCCCCGTGAACCAGGGCAATTCCGGCGGCCCGACCTTCAACGCCCAGGGCGAGGTGGTCGGTGTCGACACCACGATCTTCTCGCCGTCGGCCGGCAGCGTGGGCATCGGCTCCGCCGCTTGGCTCTGATGGCGCGACGCTCGCGATGAGCAGGGAAAGGGGGGGGGCCGCCAAGCGAATTAGTAGACCTATGCATTATTGCAATAGCGCGACGATCTATCCAATCAAGCCCGGACCCGTACGACTGGAGCGCGCTTCGCGCGCGAACGCGAAAGGGCATCCCTCTCACAGACGCTCCGCTGTAACGCCCCTGCGCGGCCCCGTATTGCGCCCCTGATGCGTTGCCTGCCGCCAACAGCAGGCCGCGTTCTGACAAGCTAACGCATTGTAAAGACGAGTGTTTAAGCGCTACGAAAGCGCCAGAACCGGTTTGCGTCCAAAATTTTTGGTATTATCCGCAAAACTCTGCCTATGCCCTTCGCAGCAACATTACGGCCATTGTGTGGCTATTTTGTGGCCGATTTGCTCTGGATCGGCTAACGCATTGTAAAGACGAGTGAGCGTTACCAAAGCGCCAGCACCGGTTTGCAGTCTTTTGCAGTTATTTTGCAGTTATTTTGCTCAGGCCTTATTTGGCTCAGGATCGGCTAACGCATTGTAAAGACGAGTTTTTAAGCGCTATGAAAAGCGCAAAAGGCCGCCGTTTTGGACCCCCAAAAAAAACATATCTGCAAAAGGGTTGGCATTATCCGAAAACTTTGGCCTCCGCAGACTGGTTCTTGAGGACTGCGTCCGCCACCACGCAAATATTACACCGTTTTCCGTCTCCCTCGACATATCCGAGACTTGCGCGCCGGGAGTGCACGAGGAGCCCGCCCACAAAGATTGAGATTTTCGGCCTGCCGCGGCGATACCTGTCTCCGGGCGCGCGTTGGAGTTCCCGGTCCAGCGGGCGTTGAGCGTCAATGTCAAAGCGTTGTCGGCTGAGTATCCGCGTCGCTTTGGTCCGCTCAACTTCGCCGTCGTCGCTTCGGTCATGCGCTTCGCCGCGCGGCCCGTGGGGGCGCACAGCAACAGCCGCACGCCTTTGGCCGCAAGGATCTTGAGGATCGAATTGACGATCGTCGTCTTGCCGACGCCCGGCCCGCCGGTGATCACCAGCGCCTTGGCGGTCAGCGCCAGACGGATCGCTGTCCTCTGACTCTCGGCGAGCTGCAGACCGCTGCGCTTTTCGATCCATGGCAGGGCCTTCTCTTCGTCAATCCACGTCCAGGGCAGCCTGCCATTCACGATGCGGATCAGCCGATCGGCGATCACTTGCTCGGCCCTGTAGAGGCCTGCCAGGAAGATGCAGGCGGTGTCGCCGACCTTGTCGGCGATCACGGCGAGAAACGCGGCGACGGGCTGCTGCGATTCGACGACTATCGCGGTCTCGATGCGGCGGTGAGCGAGACGGCCGATGCGGCGATGGCAGAACTCGACGCCGCCGCCAAGGCCGAATTGCCGAAACTTGTCGCCGGCCTCGTCCGCGACGTGGGAGTCGATCCCGTCAGCGGCGCCCCGACGCCGATCATCGTCCCGCTCGACCGGGCCGAGTTCGAAGCGAGCGGACCCGCGCGGCGCGCGCTGATCGACGCCTTCGTCGAGGCGCGGCTGCTCACCTCCGAGGGCGGCGACGAAGGCGCGCGGGTGCGGCCGGTGCACGATTCTCTTTTGCGCATCTGGCCGCGGGCGGCCGAGATCGTGAATGAGAACGCCAGCCTGCTCCGCGTGCGCCGCACGCTGGAACCGATCGTCCGCGAATGGTCGACGGCAAGCGGCGAAGCCAAAGCCACACGCCCTAGCCGCCCTGCAGCGTGAGCTGGCAGGGCAGGGCCCAGTTGAAGCCTAACTGCGGCTCGATCGCGGTCAGGCCCAGCACAGCTTAACCCTTCGTTAACCATGTTGCCGCAGCGTCGTCCCAAGAATGTCTTATAGGACGAGTGGCAATGGCTGTTTTGAGGCTTCATAAGGCGGCGGAAAATACCGGGTCGACCATCGCCATCGAGTCCGGCTGCATGTCCGCCGAGTTGACCGAAGACGGCGGCACCCCCAAATGCCTCGTTACGCCAGCTCCCGGCGCCTGAAACGATCGCGACCAGCGATCTGGCGGCGAAGCTCGCGGCCGCCGATGCCGCCATCTCAAACATTCAGCAGCTCCTTGGGGAGGTCAGGATCAGCCACGACGAGCTGTGTCGGACCGTAGACGACCTCAAGCGGGATCGCGACGAGTGGCGCGGGCGGGCCGAGCGGCTTACAGATAGGCCGTGGTGGCGGCGGCTCACGGGCTGAGAGACCGCGTTGTGGCAGTTGGCTGGGCCGCGTCGCCAGAGCAGAAGCGAGCGAAGTCGGTCTCGCCGCCGTCGCCTCGACCGGATCGCCTGATGCCCAGATGCTGGAATGTGGGCATGCCCGCACTTATGCCTCGCGCCACGCCCGTCCGCGCGGACAATTCGGCGCTTCTGCACGTCCTCGAAGCCTACATCGAGACCCTGAAGGCCGAGAACGAGATCCTGAAGCGCCAGCTCGCCGCCGCCGAGGCGCGGGCGGCGCGAGAAGCCGCGAAGGCGGAATGGGCGATCGGCGAGTTTTCGGCTCTCACGAGACGGCTCAGGGCGCGGGCGGCCGAGCGCGCCAGTCGTGGTTGAGGCGGCTCGTGGGCTGAGTGCAGTTCAACGCCCGGGCGAAGCCGCAGACCGTCGAGGCCCTCTATGTGATTCGCCGATCGGCAGGGATGGCTGGTCAGCGCCTTGGAGCACGCGCGCCGACAAGGCGGAGCGGCTGATACGGGAGGCGCAGGAGCGGTTCGTGAAGCTCACGCGCGGCGAGCGGGCTGGCCCTGGCGACGATGACCTTTCCGCACGCGAACTGGCAGCCGCTCATATCCGCGAGCTAGAGCGCGGCAGGCCTCGCCGCTCTAAACCAAACCCATGATCCGCATCGCCACCACCGCCGCCGCCTGACGGCGCGCTGCGCGAGCAGGGTAAGGGGCGGAAGGATCGCTACGTCATGCTCTCGCCACAACTGCTCGAACTCTTGCGCGACTGGTGGTGGGCGGCGCGGCCGCAGGGCTGGCTCTTTCCCGGCCAGAACCCCGTCAACCCGATGACCGCCCGGCAGCTTTGCCGCGCCGTGCACGCCGCGGCGAAGGCGGCAGGGATCGCCAAGCGCGTGTCGCCACACACCTTGCGGCAATAGCTTCGCCACCCCTCTGCTCGAACAGAACGTCGATATTCGTGAAATACTCGCGCTCTTTATTGTGAATCCGAATGGACACTGTGAACGATCGGCCACGCCAAGCTCGAGACGACGGTGCTCTTTGCGAACCCTTGGGTGTCCCAAACATTGATCGCCGAGGGGCGACGTTTAACCAGAGTCTTGGGGTGCCGCGAAGCGGTTCTCCAGAGGAGTATCGGCGCGCAGCGGGAAGACCACTCCAACCGTTCATGGGCAGTTCAGGGCGGCTGGCGTATCAAGGAAACCAGATGGGGTTGAATGAACCCCGTATGGAGAAACACGCAATGCTCAAGACAATCGCCTTGATGGGCCTCGGCGCGGCCGTGGCCTTCACGTCTCTCCCCGCAATCGCTCAGACCTACCAGTCGGCCGCCCCCGCAGCCAGCGCGCCGTCCGCCACAACCCCGACGGGGTCGCACAGAAGCCAGATGCGGCATCGGGCCAACCTGAGCAAGGAAAGGGCTAGAGCCTCGCCCACCACATGCGACACATGCAGCACAAGCCTGCCACCACTCCGTGATCTACCGCGCCTGTTGCGCGCACTAGTTTGAACACGCGAGCTCGCGAGCCACCGATCAGCTCGTCATGATGCTAACCCGGCGGCTCGCGCGCTTATCGCGAACGACGCGGTAGCGGATAGGCTAGGCCGAAAGAGGTGCCCGAGGGCGCAGGCCCGCCCCCGGTAGTCGTCCAGTTGGCTCTCCGAAGGAACGACACTTCCAGGGTAACTCATGAACGCCCCAGCCTTCCCTCCCGACCTCGCCATCCCGGCCGAATTCAAGGCGCGCTTCGACGCGCAGCGCGCGGCTTTCCTCAAGGCGCCCGAGCCCTCCCACGCCGAGCGGCTCGCCGACCTCAAGGCGCTCACGCGCCTCATCAAGGAGAACCAAGCGGCGATCGTCGCCGCGATCGACGCCGACTACGGCGGTCGCAGCGCGTTCGAGACCACCTTCGGCGAGATCTTCCCCTCGCTCGACGGGCTCCGCGACGCGCAAAGGCGCCTTGCGCGCTGGATGCGGCCGCGCCGGCGGAGCGTCGACGCGATCCTCTATCCCGGCGCGCGCAATCGGCTGATCCCGCAGCCGCTCGGCGTCGTTGGGATCATCGTGCCGTGGAACTATCCGATCTTCCTGAGTTTCGGGCCGCTGACCGGGGCGCTCGCCGCGGGCTGCCGGGCGATGGTCAAGATGTCGGAGAATTCAAAAGCGCTGGGCGAGCTCCTCGCCGCGATTTCGCCGAAATATTTGCCCGAGGATTCTGCTGGCGCGACTGCTTGGCCTCCAAGACAAAGGAGCCGCGCTTGTAAAGATCGATCCGACGACTTGAGACCGCTCCGTCACGACCAGGCTCTTTGACCACGCGCTCGAAGACGTAGTCGTTCGTCTCTGGGTCGCCCGCCGGATCAGGGGGCTGCAGACCGAGAGCGTCGCACAGTTCGCGGAGGAACATGGCGTAGTTCGCCAAGGTCGAGCTGATCCAGGATCCCGAGCCGGGCAGGCCCAACAACCGCCTTAACGATGGTAAGGTCGATCAACGTGGCCGGGGCGGATACGAGGCATTCCCGCGCGACGCCGCAAGCCCGGGTGGATCCGTCCTCTGTTGATGCCGAATCGTCTCGCCGGGGACGAATTCTTCCGAGCCTCGTCCCCGATCAATCGCGGCATCGTCTGCTCGAAGACGCCCCCGTTTCCGCTGCAAACTCAGAGCCACCTTCGCTGGCGCCAAAGCGACCGTCGAATCAAGCATCCAAATCGCTGGGCAACTCGAGCTTTTCGTCTGACGAGAATGCGCCGTTGGCTCAGAGATTGTCGACCAAGTCACGTCGAATGTCCCGCGTGCAATCAGATGAAGGGGCAGGCACCTCGACCAGGATCGCGATGCCCGTGCCAGGGTCGCCGGAGACTCCGGCGACCCTGGCACAGTTCGCAAAGGCAGGACGAAGAGACCATTTGGCGATCTCTTGCAACGACGACCGGGCCAAGCCTTTGCTTAACGACCGACGATCCGCGATAGGGACGGACTCTCCGGCCACGCATCATTCGGGGGCTGACGATCGATCACCTCAAGGTCGAAAACGAAACATCTTGGCTCGCTACGTCTTCGGCGATGAACTCAAACCGGGCGAGCGTTGGAAGCGGCGGTTGCTCACCACGCGATGAAGCGTCGCTACGCACGTTGCTTGTGGTAACGATCCCCATTCCATCGAGCGCGAGTCGGCGCTCTGCACTGACGTTAAGCGTCAACTCTGGCCGTCGGAGGCCAAAGGTGCCTTGATCGTGTGGATTGCGACAAATGCACCAACGGGTTGTGGCGCGGCAGCGCCAGGCCCGAAATTGGACTCAGTCCCGCCACTCAAACCGTAATACCTGAGCCTTCTCGGCAAAGCCCTTGAGTCGCCGCTCGCCAAGCGCCACGAAGCGCGCCGCATCCTCTTGGCACAGCTCGCGCGCGAATCCGGACACCATGATGCCGTTGGCCTCAGCTTCGCTGCATAGCCGCGACGCAAGTTGCACCGTCGAGCCGAAGAGGTCGCTGCCCTCCGTCACAGGTTCGCCCGCATCGATGCCGATCCGAACGCTCAAGGTCTCGGACGCGTCGGCGTTGTATGCAGCAAATCGCCGCTGAATGTCGGCGGCGGCGCGCACCGAGTTCGCCACGTTGTCGAAGGAGGCCATGATGCCGTCGCCGGTATGCTTGATCTCGCGCCCGCCGTACGTTTCAAGCCCGCGCCGAACCAGCGCGTCATGCACCCGCACGAGTTCCAGTGCCGCGCTGTCACCGAGACGCGCCGTTAGCTCGGTCGAACCGACGATGTCCGTGAACATGACGGCTCGCAACCCTAAGTCCACAGCGGGGGCCACCGCGCCTGGCGCCGCACGTGGATCGCTGATGCGGCCAAGGAATGCCTCGACAGTGGCGAGATCGACCGGAATGATGGCGTTTGGGATTTCACCATGCGCCTCACGATGGACTCGCTCGGCGGTTTCAGGGTCTGGTGCGTGGACGAGGCAGAACGCGGCACCTTTACTCTCATCGAACCAATAAGCCATGTATTTTACGCCGTGTCGGTCCTGAATGTCGACGTCTCTGCGGTGCGCCTCTGCGACGTCGTCCGCCTTGAGGCCGCGCAGGTCGTGACGGTCCATGAAAATCGGCATGGAATTCCCTCGGTTCATCGCGTCGGTCGGGTCACATTAAGGCGTGATCGTAATCTTCATCGGAAGAGATTTTGACTTTCGCGTCGCCTTTGACGTTCATCAGTCGGCGTGATGACCGGGACGAGGTCACGTACGAGCCGCCGCCGAAGTTGTAGTTGACGAAGGGGGTATCGTCCTTGTCGCGTCGAGCGTGCGAATGGTAAGGTCAGTCATGTTCGCCTCCATCTGGCGCCGGATCCATTGTACTTTCCGCGCCTGCCAAGCGGCTTTGAGGTTCGCCGCATCGACGCACTCATTTCATACGCGCTCGCTCGCCAGCTAGTTCTCGAACTGTATCTACCCGGTAGCGAATCTGAACTAGCCCGCTCAGCTGGTGCTGCTTTACGTCGATGCAACAAGGAGCCGGTGATGTCGGATGGCAGCTACAATCAGTTTTGTCCTGTGGCGATGGCGGCGGAGGTCCTCGGGGCGCGGTGGACTCTCGTCCTCTTGCGGGAGCTCGTCTCAGGGGCATTGTCAAGGCAAATAGGTATAGGCGGTTTTCGGCGTCGAACCCGGCCGAGCGCGGCGGTAATTCGTGAGCAAAAACAGTGGAGCTCCAGCCTGCCCTGGTAGGCGAGCGGGCAGTATAGAATTTACTCTGACAATGCCGCAGCGCCTGGTGTAGGTTGAGCACTTCTCGTGTCGACGAGATGGTCGCACGACCTCTATTTCCTGTCTCTGAAAGTCCATGGATCATGTCTGAGCCGCGTCAGCCGTACTCGGTACACGAAACTGCCACCATTACGAGCTACGCGTAGACCGAATCGCACGTGAAACGGCTTGCCCGCCGCTTCCGTGCTTTTTTCATGCTGCAGCGACGCAAGGGAACAATGACGCCTTACGTTTTCGAGGTGCTGAAGGACGGCGCGGTGGTCGACAAGCGGTCCGTCGTCCTGCCGCACATCCGCCATGCCTGGACTGAGATCACACGGCTTGCGAAGATTTTCAGCGGGCCAGGCCATAGAATCCGGGTCAAGGATGAAGATGGGGGGATCGTTATCCTCACCGGCGTCGACGCGGTGTGGCGATCCGCAACCGCTCAGCGTCGCTGACCTGGGTTAGAATTGAGGCAGACGGATGGACGAGGAGCGAACCGCATCGCCGTGTTGCATTGCAGGCTGAGAGCCCTATTAAGCCGCGACCGAAGATCATTCGATTAAGTCTCGTCCGCCTCATTGGAGGCGCAAAGACAGCGCGAAAGGCGAACCATGGCCCTCAGGCGGTGGCGATAGCAAATGCGCGTGCCGATACCGTTGCGCGGCCCGCTTTCGATTCCGTTCCGTGCGTTCGGGGTCCGTCCGAGCCGGATGAACCCCAATCTCTGCACGATCTGCGAGCTGAGCTTCACGAAAGTGATGCGCGCCCGCAAGGTCAACATCGACGCCACCATTCTGTTCGCCGACCTGCGCGGCTACACAGGTCTCTCGCAATCGCTTTGCGATCGCGGGGCGAGCGAATTAGTGCCGCTTTTTTCTCGTTCGAAGTCCTGCGGCCAGACGGAAGCAGCCTCGTCGCCGATAAACGCGATTTGCCGAGCAACGCAGAGGTGTGGGGCCATCTGGAGGTTCTAGCGATACAGCTTCGCCGTCATAGGGATGTGCAGCTGCGCGTGAGAGACTCGGACCAGCGGCGTGCGGACTCGCGCATGCGCGCCATGCGTGTCGATCCCTGTTTCCGAAATCCCTTGGCTTGACCTGCCCGATATGCTTTCAATCAGTTCGGCGATCGCGAACGATGTGGCTTGCGCCCGGGCACCGCGCGGATGGTTGGGAGGGCGTCCTGAAGCCCGACGCATGGGAGGCCGCTCCCAAGGCCGCGCCCATCAAGGAGGACCTCACCCACATCCTGGCCAAGCTCGCCCAGAACCCCGCAAAAGTCGCGGTGGCAATTCAGACCTCTGCATCAACTACCGGTTTGCAACCACCCTCTGAGCCAGCATCCACCCCGGCGCGAAGATCACGAACCCCGAGGATCGCCGGCATAGCGCGCCGTGAAGCTGCGCATCATCATGTTGAGCGCGGCCTTGCTCGCGCGATAGACCTCCCAGCTGCCTCTGACGTTGTTGGCGCGTGAGTGTTGGGGAAAAACGAAAGACGAAACCAAATGTCGACAATTTTTATTGGAAACCGCCATTTTGACCTTCAGGGTCGTCTGACGGGTTTTGACTTCGCTGTGCAATATGGCGGACCACAGATTGAGGCATCAATGCTGGGAATTCGCCGCTATCCGATCAAGAGCAAGAAGACGGGTTTCGGGTTGAACTTCTTCGGTTAGGAGAGGCAATAACGCGAGCGGCACAATCCCCGAAAGGGATAATTTCACGCCCGGCTCCTCCACGCGGACAGTGATTTCGGTGAATGTGACGTAGGGGTGGTGGTTGAAACCGTCACACGCTTTGGCGAGCCGCGCTGAACCCCGCTCAGGGCGTCCGCTCCTTCATCGCGATTCGCGCCGCGTCCGCGCCGGCCATCATCGCCCCGGCAAAGCCGCCCGCTCCGGCGAAGGACGAGGTAGGGGGACCCGAGACGGGTCGAGAGTTATGCGATCCGGCAACGAACAGGCTGGGACTTCTATAGAGGACGCGCCCTCCGCCCCTTCATGAAGGACAAAATCCGGCGTAGGCAGCATCAAAGTGCCAGCGGACGCGCATGACGGGCACACGTCATCGCAATTAACAGTCGACAGGACCGCGACGGCATGCTCGTGGCCAGGGCAGGACGCAAAAATCGCCGCCCTTAGCGAGCAAAGCGAGCGCGAGACCGGTGAGGGCTCGGCGTCTCCAGTGTCGACGCCTCCTCGCCAGAGAAGTCGTTCGCTGCGTCGATCGGCTAGGCCGGACGTTACAGAGTCCGACCAATGGGTTGCTGACCAGCGCAATGAAAACTTCGGACTAAAAGACCAGCAACGCGGAAGCCGCTTTGTCGACACCAAGGACCGCGAACGGCTCAAGTTCATCAAAGACCATTTCCTCAAGGACCCGTCCCAGAACTACGACCTGATCATCAACCGGTCGCGCTTCAAAGGGCATAGGCGATTGTCTGGCCGGCGTCTTTCAGCTTCGAGACTGCAGTGCAGCCTCCGATCCGGACGCTCGAGGCCGACCACGCTCTGCCGGGTTTCGGGGCCGGTCGGTTGGGGATAGTCGAGACTGCAAAAAATGGAACGGCGCTTGCGGCACCGTCCCAAGGCCAAACAATCCTTTTAGCTATTCTTGTGGCTTTGCTCGCCGGCTTTCACATGCTGCTCGTGGGTGCCACCGCGCGACGTTTCCTTCTGGTCGCTAGACCTGGATTCGCCGCCCGTGTTTTTGTGGCTCTGCTCGCCGGCTTTCGCATGCTGCTCGCGCGTCCCGCCGCGCGAAGTTTCTTTCTCGTCGCTCGGCTTTGACTGGTCTGTGTTTTTGTGGCTCTGCTCGCCGGCTTTGACGTGCTGCTCGTGGCTTCCGCCCTGAGAACTAGGCATGGAATTCTTCCTTTTAGTTCGCCACCGGCGTTGCCGACCCGCTGGGCATGAAACGGGGATGCTGGCGGTGCGCCGCCGGCGCATCGAGCGTAGTTTCTTTCTAATGAGATGACGCGGACCATCCGCTGCCACATCAACCGCCTCGCGAGGGCTTAGTTCCGCGGCCGGGCAGTTTACTGCTGGTTTGTCCGAGCTCTGGGGAATGACTGATCCGACTGCTCAGCGTAGAGCAGGCTTGCTCGCACTTCGGAGAGATGCTTAAGCCCCCAGAGAAAATTTTAGGCAATGATTGGAGCCTGTTGCAAAACGATTTAAGAATTGAGTTGAGTGTGGCGATGGTATTTGTATAGATTGTTGCCATATTTAAGTGCTATAGCGAAATAGTTGTAGATTGCACGTTCGGTGTAGCGCTGCTATTGTCCAAGGTGATTCGCCTTATCCCTTGGCTGTAGTCATGACCGATGACCCTCTCGACGCAATGAAGTGGCGCTGGAGTTACATCCAGGGCTATTTGTTCCCTTCGATGCGTGAGGATATCGATCCCATCACCGAAGCATTAGGTCGTCTCGTCACCACCCTCGAGGTAATCGGCCTCGAAGCCTTCGTTCCCGACCCGCCTCGGGCGCCGCCGACCGGGTCGCTGCGCTCCTTCAAGGCGCGATAATACCAGCGCTCGATGGACGACGGTTGCGACGTCCGGACGCACTCGAGGCAGTGGAACGCGGACGATCCGACCAATCGTGCATTTAGATAGGTAGCTAGATGCTCAGAGCAACCGTCAATGCGGATATTCTGGCCCGTCGATGGCCGGCGGAGATTGGTGGAGCTCCCAGTCGCTTCAAGTGGCCGCGCGGACGGCGCAAACCCGCGGGTCGGGCTGGGCTTTGCGCTCAAGGAAGCAGAAGCCGGCCGTTCGCGACGCACGCACCGCCAAGATGACGCCTGCTCAACTCGACGGCGGCGCTTGGCTAAGCAGCCACCCACGTTCGCCGAACGCGGCAAGATCGACGCCGGCGGGGGCATACCACCCGCCTGCTCGATAGCGGGCGCCAAGTCGCAGGGCGGCATCCTTGTTGCCATAGGGAATCCGCAGTGGGGTATCGGTTCCCGAATTCCCCCGAGCCGGCGTTGATGAAGTAACTGTGGCGACGACATTTGCCGCGCGCTTCCGAGATCTCTTTTTTGGAACTGCGGATTTGGGAGCGATTGATCTCGTCGGCGTGTTGACACGCTTGCGACGGCTCTTGCTACTCTTCTTGACCTGATTGGAGTTCGATCCACCTCGACATGGCAGCCGAACTGGCCCTCGCTTCGTCGGGAATAACGGTGCCTTTCTCTTGTGCAAGCTTCTCGGCAAATAATGTCTGCGCAGGACTTGCGGGCTTGGAGCCAGACGCTCCAGGTATTTCAGTGTCGGCTTTCTTGGGCGCGTGCTGATTGAGGAACGCGCGGCAGATCGATCCCGATGTCGCATAGCCTGGCGGAGGCTTAACGCCTTTCTCCCGGGCGATGCTGTCAGCGAAGCGTTTCATCGCTGGCGTTGGTGGGCGGGATCCCGCGTCGCCTGCGATTGCCGCGCCGAGCAACGGCGATCCTCCGGTTGCGGAGCCTATCTGGAGCTTGCCGATAATTCGTTGAGCGACGTCGCACACCGCATCAATCGCGCCGATCATCTGCTGCTTGCCGATCACGACCTCGTCGAGCAGGCATTCGAGTTGCGCGGTTAACCCGGGGTCGACCAGCGAAGGATCCGCCCGATTAAGAACCCCGAATAGCGACAGCCCAGTCTCGGTCGGCACAATGTTCTTTCCCTGGGCAATGAGGAAGGCCTGTTTCTTGAGTTCCGCCAATAATCTCGGCGCGGGTGGCCGGAGTGCCGATGCCTTTGGCTTCCTTCAGTCGCTCCCGCAGCACCTCGTCGTCGACGAAACGCCAGGCGTTCTGCATCGCCTCGATCAGCGTGCCCTCACTGTATCGCGGCGGAGGCCGCGTCTCTTTGTCCTCAATGGTAGGGTCTTCCAGCTTCGTGGTCTCGCCGTTGCGCAGTGCTGGCAGCAATTGTGCTTCATCGCCTTTTTCATCGGCGGGTTGCCACTCCGGGAACGCTGCGCGCCAGCCAAGATCAATGGGCTGGCGACCGGCGGCGCGAAAAGGGAATCCCCGGACGTCGAGCGTTGCGGTCGTCTGACGGTAACGGAAGTCGGGCATGACGGCGGCCAGATAAGCCCGCGCGATCACGTCGAACAGTTTCTTTTCGTCGACCGAAAGACGCGGCCAGACCTCCCGCAGGTTGTCGACCGTGTTGACGTTGGGAATGACCGCGTGATGACTGGCGCCCTCCAGTCCCTTGTCGTGGAAACTGCCGCTTGCGCCCTTTCTGACAATCGGGGGATCGGGCACGGGGATCGCGCTGAACGACTTGCCCGCCTGCAAGCCGGCCACGATCTTAGGAACATCCGGTATCAAGCTCTCTGGGAGATAACGCATCTCCGCGCGGGGATAGGTGATGATCTTCTTGCCCTGGCCGTCGTAGAGTTCCTGGGCGACTTCCAGCGTCTTGCCGGCCGGCCAGCCGAAGCGCGAGCCGCACAATTTCTGAAGCGAAGGCAGATCGTGGAGCTTTGGCGGCCCTTGCCGCTTCTCTTCAACGCGCACGCCAAGCGCGCCCTCGAAATCCTGGGCCGCTTCGACGACCTGCTGGGCGACCTCCCGCCGGACAATTCGCTCCTGCGGCGCGTGCCGCATCTGGAACTGACCGCTGGCTACGGTCGCGGTGGCGACGACTTCAAAATACGCCTGCGGCACGAAATTCCGGATTTCGAGCTCGCGCTTGCACACTATCGCCAAAGTTGGCGTCTTGACCCGGCCAATTCCTATAACGCCCCGCGCACCTCGACCGAGAATGACGGTCGCTGTTCGCGTCAGCGACAGGTTGTAGATCTGGTCGGCTTGTCGGCGCGCGACGGCGGCGGCGTAAAGCGGAGCGTATTCGGCGTTTGGCTTCGCCCGCCCGAATGCGTCGCGGATCGTCTGAGAATCCTGCGCGGTAAATAGCACCCGCATGACCTGGCCGCGGTAATTGCAATGCTCGAGAATTTCCTGACCGATGAGCTGCCCCTCGCGATCGCAATCGGTGGCGAGCCAGACCCGCTTTGCGATGCGCAGCGCCTCACGGATGGCTTTGAGCTTGGCGGCTTTGTTGCCGCCTTCGGCAGGGCGGGTGCCATAAAGGCCTTCGGGACGAAGCAGGATCGGCGACCAGCGCTTCCAGGCCGGCACGAC
>CAVUNW010000046.1:0-21479 GCA_963742865.1 uncultured Actinomycetes bacterium | reverse complement strand
AGAGCTCCCGCACACGTTCCGGGTGGCCGAGGGGACAGCCTTCCTGCTCATCATGGTTCTCGGTCATCTGCCCGCGCTGTTCGCCCTGCCCGCGGGCCTGGGCGACATCGCTGCCGGCATCGCCGCGCCGCTGGTCGCGTACAGGCTCGCGCAGGGCAGGGGCCGCCGCGGCGCCCTGTGGTTCACCGCGTTCGGCATGACCGATCTGGTGAACGCCCTGACCCTCGGCGCCCTCACCGGATTCGCGCTGATCAACGTCACCCCGTCCGGTGCGCCGATCAGCGAGCTGCCGCTCGCGCTGATCCCGACCGCCGCCGTGCCGCTGCTGCTCACCCTGCACATCACGTCCGTGTCAGCGCTGCGCAGAGCCCACCGAGCACCGCGGCCGGCCACCGCCCCGCTCACTGCCGCCGCGAGATAGAGGAGAACAGAATGACGATCGATGCCGGCGCACAGGACGCAAGCCCCGTCACCCTGGCATCTGCGCGGGCCGAGTTCGACGCCGACGTGACCTACCTGGACACCGCCACCTTCGGCCTGCCGCCACGGCGCAGCTGGGCGGCGCTTCAGCAGGCGCTGGCGCAATGGCGGGCCGGCACCGCCGACGCGGTTGCCTACGACCTGCCGCTCACCGCAGCCCGGTCCTCATACGCCCACCTGGCCGGCGTGGATCCATCCGTGGTAGCAGTGGGGAGCCAGGTGTCGGTGTTCGCCGGGCTCATCGCGGCCAACCTGCCCGACGGCAGCGAGGTGCTGACCGCCACCGGTGACTTCACCAGCATCCTGTTCCCCTTCTACGCGCAGTCGGGCCGCGGGATCCGCGTCCGGGAGGTGCCGCTGGATCGGATAGCAGAATGCGTGACCTCCCGCACCACGCTGGTCGCGGTCTCCGCGGTGCAGTCCGCGGACGGGCGGGTCGCCGATCTCGATGCCCTGCACGCCGCCAGCCGCGCCACCGGGGCCAGGGTGCTGCTGGACACCACCCAGGCCGTCGGGTGGCTGCCGGTCAACGCGAGCCGCTTCGCCTACACCGCCTGCGGCGGATACAAATGGCTGCTCTCCCCCAGAGGCACCGCCTACTTCACCATCAACCCCACGCTGATCGACGACCTGACACCGCATTACGCAGGCTGGTATGCCGGCGATGACCCCTGGTCCAGCGTCTACGGCGGCCCGCTGCGCCTGGCCAGCGACGCCCGCCGCTTCGACGTCTCCCCCGCGTGGCACGCCTGGGTTGCCGCCGCCCCGGCCGTGCGGCTACTCGCCCAGGTGGGCACCCAGTCCCTGCACCGGCACGCCCTTGGCCTGGCGAACCGGTTCCGCGCCGGAATAGGCCTGGAGCCAGGAGACTCCGCGATCGTGTCACTAGCCACCAACGGCGCCGCCGCGGATGCCATGGCCGCCGCGCGGATCACCGGATCGGCCCGCGCCGGCCGCCTCCGCCTCTCCTTTCACGTCTCCACCAGCGACCAGGACGCCGACCTCGCCGCCGACGTCTTGCGGCGGCACGTCACTTCCCGCCACCCAGCCACGCTGTGACGGCCGCTCTTACCCAGGGCCAGATCGCCCCGATCTGGCGGCAGGCAGAACCGGCTAGCGACCAACCCGACTCTGCCCATAGCGGCGGCTCGGCGTGGCGTGAGCGGGTGTTGAAGGTCACCGTCAGTGGTCGGCTCAGGTGCCCATCGATTCTGGCGAGCGTTCCGGGCGCCCAGCTGGCTGCGTCTTTGCCGTGCACCCGGGCTCACGGATCGGCGGTGCCCCCGAACGAAGATGGCCGGAAGCACTCGGGCGAGGCGGGCAGCGCCGGTCACCTGTGAGGTGTCGGGGCAGGATTTCGCCAAGCTGATGATGACGGGCTGGGTGCCCGCGGGGCTGGTGCTCGGCATCTCGATCGGGTCGCGTCACGATGACCGGAAGACCGCCCGCCAGGCGCGCTGGGGCTCGGGCAACGCCGAGGTCACCGGCTGGACCGAGCTGGTCAGCCAGTCGCGGCACGACGCCCGCCGCCAGCTGGAAACTGACGTCACGCGGCTCGGCGCCGAGGGCGTGGTGATCGCCACCATGCAGATGCGGGTGCGCGAGCGGAACTGCCCGGTAACGGCCGGCCGCCGCGACCACATCGTGGAGGCAACCCTCATCGGCACCGCCGTGGCCAGGTTCTCCCGGGCCGGGAAGCGTCATGACGGTCCGGCCCTGCCCATCATGGCCCTCGGCCCGCACCGGCACCAGGCCCGCCCGGGTCCGGATATGGGTGCCTCAGCGACCGCCTCAGCTCCGTCCGTTACCTCCCAGAACGGGATGTTCTGTGCAGCTGGGCAGCGCCCGCCGGGGGAGCCAGCGGAGGCGTCGTCGGTGCTCTTTGCAGCTCGACGGCTCGCGGAAGTCAGCACCCGGAAGGTGCGAGCTGGGAGAGCCGGGGAGCCAGTAGGGGAGCTAGGCGCCGAAGAGCTGCTTGTAGATTGGCTACGGCCTCCTCCGGCCGCCTAGCTCCGCCAGCCTGCCTGACCCGGCGGTATGGTCAGGCCGGGTATTGGCCAGCTGCCTGCCGCTAGCGTCGAACGTATATTGACTCCGTGAAGCCGCCGCGTCGCCTGTCGATCCCGGGCTGCATCGGCTGCGGGGCGATGAGGCAGTATGAAAGCTGCGAGGGGGCCTGCTCCGAGCGCAGGCTCGAGCTCGTCAGCGGCGGCGATTACGACGAGCTGACGGCGGGCGCGGCGGCCTGTCGCGTTCGCATCGAGGAGCTCTGGGCTGTCGTCGGGGAACTGGCGCGCGCAGAGCCCGGCCCGGGCGAGTGGCGGGCCGCGTACGAGGCGCTTCAGCAGTCGGCGCGTTCGGTGCTGCGGCGCTCCGCGCCCGCCGCCGGAGGCCGCGATGATGAGCTGCTTTCCCCTGCCGAGCCAGTGATCGTCTGGCGCTGCCAGGATTGCGGGGGCGTTGATGCTCCGCAGCCGTGCATCGATGTCTGCATCTGGGGTCTGGCCGACTGGGTGGACGCGGCCTCGTATGAGTCGCAGCGGTCGCGGGCCGCCGTGGATCATGAGGTTGAGCAGTCGCTGGCTGGGCTGCTCCGCAGGTTCGCGTTCGCCACGCCGCGTGACGGGCAGTGGGAACGAAGCTGGCGCGCCCTTCAATCGCAGGCGCGCCTCGCTCTTCGGCCGGGCGCATCACGCCGCGCCGCGGACGAGATGGCCATCCGGCATGCTCAAGCCGATGGATGATGCTGCGTTGCCAGCGCCAGGCATCCGGGCACCGTCGCGGGCCTGGGCCAGAACAGGGTCCGGGCCTGCCGCTCAATCCCGGCGACCATTCTCACCGGGATGTTCGATACGGTCTTGCCGACGGCGTGGAACACGTTGAGGAAGGGCTGAGCTTCCTCGCGGAAGGTCAGCTGAGCCCGATGAGCGGAATGCGCCGACGGCCGGGGCGGCTGCTCCTCGGACGCGGTCATCGCCTCGCAGATTGGATGTGTCGCAGGACATGCAGAAGTTCTCACTGGAAGCCCTGGGTCATCAGCTGCTGGAACGGGCCGCCGCCGCGGGTGGAGGTCACACCGCGGATACGGTTGTCGGCGGTCACGAGCGGATACTGCGCCAGACGGTCATTGCGATGCTCAAGGGCGCCGTCCTCGCCGAGCATGAGAACCCGGGCGAGGCAACTGTGCATGTCTTGCGCGGACGAGTGCGGTTGTCGGCCGGGGACGTGTCCTGGGAGGGGCGGCCCGGTGACCTGCTTGTCGTGCCGGACGCGCGCCATAGCCTGGAGGCGCTGGAGGCCTCGGCGGTGCTGCTGACGGTCGCCATGCTGCCGTGACCGCGCCCCCGATCCGGTAGTCCGTTTTACTGTCGGAGGTCCCGGACACGATCCGCGCCGGGCACGGCGGACCTGATCGAAGTTGGGCTTCAGCCTGAGGAGGCGGCTGATGGCGGACGCAAGGGTACAGGTGCGCCGGGCATATGAGGACCCGGCGGAGGGCGACGGTACTCGGGTGCTGGTCGACCGGATCTGGCCGCGAGGGCTGACCAAGGCAAGGGCGGCGCTCGACGAGTGGTGCAAGGAGATCGCGCCGTCAACGGAGCTGCGTAAGTGGTACGGCCACGATCCGGAACGCTTCGAGGAATTCAGCCGCCGCTACCAGGCGGAACTGGCAGAGCCTGAACGGGCCGGCGCGCTGGCGCACCTGCGCGAGCTTGCGTCGGGCCGGAGAGTGACGCTGCTGACCGCGACCAGGCAGCCCGAGATCAGCGAAGCGGCCGTTCTCGCGAGGCTGCTGCGGGACTGACGGGGTTCTGGTGACTGTCACAGCAGCCCTCGGGGCGCCGCGTGGCTAGGCGCCGCGTGGCTACTTGGGCCTAGCCTGCCAGCAGGATGCCGGGAAACAGGGCAATCAGCGCGCTGGCGCTGGTGAGGGTGCCGAAGACCGCGAGCCCTGCGGTGCTGCGCGAGCGGGCGTGCAAGAAGGCCCTGACACCCGGCACCAGCACCGTGGCGAGCCTGGCGATCAGCGTCGTCCAGTAATTTTCCGGTGATCTTGTCCTGTTCGGCGGCGATGTTCGAGATGCCGGTGGCTACGAGGACAGCACAGGCGGGCCAGGCGATCTGCGACCTCCGTCGCGCCCGCCGGGCGAAGACCCGCCGCTGCCGACCCGTCGGCCAGCATGCCGGGCCAGCGGGCCGTGCGTCACCGGGTCGCCCTGCCGCTGCACCCGGAGTACCGCACGCTGCCGATGGTCAGGTACATCCCGCCGCTCTCGCCGGTCGCCGACGTCGTCTATGCCGCGGGCTACGACCCCGGCAACCCCGCCGCCCCGCCCGGCCAGAACCATAGCTTCCGGGCCGGTGACGGCCGGACACACTTCAACCTGCTCGGCTGGAACGGGCAGGACACCGCCCCGGGCCTGTTCCCCGGCCGAGGCGCCTCGTGAGCACCAGCCAGGGCCCAGTCAGCCCGTACAAGCTGGCCTCAGTGCTGCTGCAGTACCCGACGACGGCGCTGTTCGAGGGGATGAGCGAACTCGGCGCGGCCGCGGCGCAGACCTCCCCGCGAGCGAGCCGGGACGCGTTCGCACGGTTCCTGCTCTGGCTGCGCGCAACGCCGCCGACCAAGGTAGGCCAGCACTACGTCGAGACATTCGACCTGCGCCGTCGCTGCGCGCTGTACCTGAGCTACTACCGCTACGGCGACACCCGCAAGCGCGGCATGTCGATGCTCACCTTCAAGGCCGCCTACCGGGCGGCCGGCTTGCACCCCAGCGACGACGAGCTGCCTGACTACCTGCCCATGGTGCTCGACTTCGCCGCGCTCACCCCGCGCGGGGAACGCCTGCTGCGCGCACACCGGGCCGACCTCGAACTGCTGCGGCGCGCCCTCGATCAGGCGGCCACGCCCTACGTCGATGTCGTCGTCGCCGTATGCGCTCTGCTTCCGAGACTAGGGCGTCGCGAGGCCGGGCTCGTGCGTACCGCGTGGGAGGCCGGCCCGCCGCGCGAGGAGGTCGGACTGGAGCCGTTTGCCCCGCCGGAGTACCTGACGGGTTACGGAACCCAGACATGACGGCAACCGGGGCGGAGGTGTTCTGGTGGGTCGTCCTGCCCTACCTTGCGCTCGGAGTGTTCGCCGTCGGGCACGTATGGCGGTGGCGTTACGACCAGTTCGGCTGGACCAGCCGCTCCACGCAGCTGCAGGAGCGCCGCATGCTCAAGTGGGGGTCGCCGCTGTTCCACTACGGCACCTTCGCCGCCATCGCCGGGCACGTGATCGGCGTGCTCATCCCGGAGCGGTGGACCAAAGCGATCGGCATTCCCGAGAACGTCTACCGGTGGTTCTCCGCCGGGGCCGGGACGCTGGCCGCGGTGCTCGTGATCGGCGGCGTGATCGTGCTGGCCTCCAGGCGGCTGCTCGTGCCGCGGGTGCGGGCCACGACCGCGCCAATCGACCATGTCACCCTGATCCTGCTGCTGATCGTGATCCTCACCGGCATCGCCCCCACGATCGGGATCAACCTGCTCGGGCACGGCTACGACTACCGCACCACCGTGGCGCCGTGGTTCCGCGGCCTGTTCATCGGTTCCCCGGACGTGCAGTCGATCGCGCACGCGCCATTCATCTACCAGCTGCACGCGACCGCCGCGTGGATGATCTGGGCGCTGTGGCCGTTCAGCCGGCTCGTGCACGCCTGGAGTTACCCGCTGTGGTACCTGTGGCGGCCCTACATCGTCTACCGCAGCCGCCGTCCCGCCCCGCCCTCCGAGCCCGGTACCGGCGGGCGCAAGTGGCGCAAGATCGGTGCCCCGTACTAAACGCGCCGAGCCCCGGGTGACGATCACCACAGCGGCAGAGCGCGCGAGACCACCCGGACACTCAGCCCCGGCTACTTCGCGCTGGTCATGGCCAGCGTCATCGTGTCGATCGCCATGCGCAACCACCACGCCTACGCCATCTCGGTCTTCCTAATGTGGATCGCCGGCACCGACGTACCTCGGCACCCGGCTCGCCACCGACGGACACCATCGTGCCCCGGTCATCCAGCATTGCGACGCTGCCGAGGAAGCGCGCATGCGCGTCTCTGGCCCCAGTCCCTCGAACCACGCGGCGATCGCCGCGACATCCCCGGTGGCCAGCGGCCGGACCACAACGGTGGAGCCATCGCGAAGGATCACCCGGTCCTCATCTGACTCGGCGGCACCCGCCGGCCCGGCCATCGTAGCTACGGCTCGGGGAACTGAGTGATCATCGCGCACCCCCTCATCCTGCGGGGCACGAGCGCCAGGCATTTGCCGTTGCTCCCTGGGCCGTCCCTGCCCAGTGGCAAACGTCCCAGCACATAAGGACCTCGGCTGTTGTAGGCAGCGACCAGCCCCTCACGTCGCCAGCCGCAAACCTCAACGCTGTCCTCGACAACCTCGCCGGGCTCGACAGCCTCAAGGCCATCTTCAAGCGCATGCCCGGACATGGCGCGGCATACCCGCCATGGGCCGTGGGTGCCCGGCCAGCCGGTTCTGGCCAACCTCATGCCGTCGAAGAACTCTGCGTCCGTGACTGAAATGGCAACGGAATTACTGTTCGGTACGGGCGGGACGCCCTGCCAGTGCGGGTGGGATCGGCGTCAGATCGGTTCGCGTGTGGCTTTGGCGCCACGATCAGCGATATCGGCGTCAGGGGCTCTGCTCCGGCTAGGACGACGCAGCGCGGCGGTCTGCTCAGCGCCGGCCGGGCGGCGGGTGGCCGGGTGCTGGGGCTACCGGTGGGAGTGGCGCGGCCGGAACTTGATCCAGGCCAGGATGGCGATGGCCACCAGCAGCCACGGGGAGAACAGGACGTGCACGGCGAAGAACAGGACGGTCAGGGCCACGATGGCGATGAGGGCAAGGGCGATGATGGCGGGCATGGTGATCGGTCTCCGTTTACGTTAAGGGGTGTGCGGGCCGGGGGTTAGCGGATGCGGTCCCGGCGGGCGGCGATCCACGCCGCGGCGGCCGGCTGGTCCTGGCCGTCGGCGGGGATCAGCAGCCAGGCGGCAGCATAAACAGCCACGCCAGCGCCGGTGAACAGAGCCAGCGCCGCGATGATGACGCGGACGAGGGTGACGTCCGCGTTCAGGTACCGGGCGAGGCCGCCGGCCACGCCGGCCAGCATCTTGTCATCGCCGGACCGGCGCAGCGGGCGGGCTCCGGGCGGGCTGTAAGCGGCGGCGGGGCGGGCATCTGCGGTGGTCGTGTTCATGCTTTAAGGCTGCCGCCCGGCAGTGGCCCGCGTCGATGGGGATCAGCCCGGTTCGCACCCTGGCGTGCATCCCCCAGGGCATCAGGGTCATCCCCAACGCGGTCAGGGGGATCCGCCGAACCGCGCGAGCGTCCCCGGCGGCTCCGGCTGTCACAGCGAGCCAGAATCCGCTTTGCACACGAGCGGAGCGTTAACCTGAGCAACGCTCCAGAGCCGGCTATGCGCTGCCTGTCGATGGCGAGTTGGCCGCGGCTGAGCGGCACAGAACAGCCAGTTCTGGCGCTGTCTGTCCTGCGCCGTCGTTCTCCTGCATCAGCGTCGCATTGCCTACGGCGGCTCCGGCAAGGTTCATGCACCCGGCGGGCATACAGAACATGGGAACGACCGGCGGCCGCCGGTCGGCTAGTTGTGCAGGCGCGATTTCGCGGTGCGCGGAACGCCACCCGGCACGGGTACCGGTCCAGTCATGACGGTGACGCCGATCACGTGACCTGCCGGACACGCACGGTATGGATGGTCGTCCGGGCTGATCCGCCGCGGCGTGCCGGTCGAGGTCGTCGCCCGGCTGCTCACGCATCGCTCCCCGGCTGCCACCAGCCAGACCTGCATCCACCTCGACGCCACCGACGTGCCAGCGGCCCTGACCCGGGCCGGCGTGTGGAATGAACCCACCCATCTGCCTCGCCCCCACCGCCAGCGGTCGCCGCGGAACACCAGGACGGCCATGCCGGGTACGCGGCATGTCAGCGGGTAGACGATCGTGAGCAGCACTCGGCCAGCCAGCCATCACCACGTCCACCTGCCGGCAACAGCGCAGGGCAGCCAATGCAATCGAGTATCCGGGCGGCACAGCATGATCGAGGCGGCCCAGGCGGTGCAGCGCCGCTGGTGGCGCCGATCAGGTCGCCAGGCGCCCGCCGGTCCCGCTGGCGGCCGCCTTGCTCTCAGATCACCGCGGGCGGCGTATCGGGCACGGCCTCGGGCTTGGCCACGCCCTCGAACGTGAACTGCGCTTCCGGCCCGGTGCCCTGCACATCGACCGTGACGATCTGGCCGGCCTTCAGCTCGCCGAACAGGATCTTCTCGGACAGGTTGTCCTCGATTTCCCGCTGGATCGTGCGGCGGAGCGGCCTCGCGCCGAGCACCGGATCGTAGCCCCGCTCGGACAGCAGCGTCCTGGCCGCAGGCAGCAGCTCCAGGCCCATGTCGCGGTCCTTCAGCCGCTCATCCACCTTGGCGACCATCAGGTCCACGATGGTGAGAATCTCCTCCTGGCTGAGCTGGTGGAACACGATCGTGTCATCGACGCGGTTCAGGAACTCCGGCCGGAAGTGCTGCTTCAGCTCCTGCTGCACCGTGGTCTTCATCCGGTCATACGAGCCGCGCGACTCGCCTGCGGTGCCGAAGCCGACAGAGACGCCCTTGGAGATGTCCCGGGTGCCGAGGTTGGTGGTCATGATGATCACGGTGTTCTTGAAGTCGACCACCCTGCCCTGGGCGTCGGTGAGGCGCCCGTCCTCGAGGATCTGCAGCAGCGAGTTGAAGATGTCCGGGTGGGCCTTCTCGATCTCGTCGAACAGGACCACGGAGAACGGCTTGCGGCGGACCTTCTCGGTCAGCTGGCCGCCCTCCTCGTAGCCGACGTAGCCGGGCGGGGACCCGAACAGCCGGGACACGGTGTGCTTCTCCATGTACTCGCTCATGTCCAGCTGGATCAGCGCGTCCTCATCGCCGAACAGGAAGTCCGCCAGCGTCTTGGACAGCTCGGTCTTGCCGACGCCGGACGGGCCCGCGAAGATGAACGAACCGCCGGGCCGCTTCGGGTCCTTCAGGCCGGCCCTGGTCCGCCGGATGGCCTGCGACAGCGACCTGATGGCCACGTTCTGCCCGATCACCCGCCGGTGCAGCTCGTCCTCCATCCGCAGCAGCCGCTGCGATTCCTCCTCGGTGAGCTTGAACACCGGGATGCCCGTGGCGGTCGCCAGGACCTCCGCGATCAGCTCCGCGGTCACCTCGGCGACGGCGTCCATGTCGCCGGCCTTCCGCTCCTTCTCCCGGGTCGTCCTTCTTCCCGGTCAGCTGCTTCTCGGTGCCGCGTAGCGCGGCGGCCTTCTCGAAGTCCTGGGAGTCGATGGCCGACTCCTTCTCCCGGCGAACCTGGGCGATCTTCTCGTCGTACTCGCGCAGGCCCGGCGGCGCGGTCATCCGGCGGATACGCATCCGCGACCCGGCCTCGTCGATCAGGTCGATCGCCTTGTCCGGCAGGAACCGGTCGCTGACATAGCGGTCCGCCAGCTGCGCGGCAGCCACCAGCGCGTCATCGGTGATCGACACCCGATGATGCGCCTCATAGCGGCCACGCAGACCCTTGAGGATCTCGATGGTGTGCGCGATGGTCGGCTCGGCCACCTGGACCGGCTGGAACCTGCGCTCGAGCGCCGCGTCCTTCTCCAGGTGCTTGCGGTACTCATCCAGCGTGGTCGCGCCGATCGTCTGCAGCTCACCCCGGGCCAGCATCGGCTTCAGGATCGAGGCGGCGTCGATCGCGCCCTCGGCCGCGCCCGCGCCGACCAGCGTATGCAGCTCGTCGATGAACAAGATGATGTCCCCGCGCGTCCTGATCTCCTTGAGCACCTTCTTCAGCCGCTCCTCGAAGTCGCCCCGGTACCTCGCCGGCCACCAGCGCGCTCAGGTCGAGGGTGTAGAGCTGCTTGTCCTTCAGGGTCTCCGGCACCTCGCCCTCGACGATCTTCTGCGCCAGCCCCTCCACGACGGCCGTCTTGCCCACCCCGGGCTCGCCCACCAGCACCGGGTTGTTCTTGGTGCGCCGGGACAGCACCTGCATCACCCGCTCGACTTCCTTCTCCCGGCCGATCACGGGGTCAAGCCTGCCCTCGCGCGCGCCCGCGGTCAGGTTCCGGCCGAACTGGTCGAGCACAAGCGAGGTGGAGGGCGCCGTCACCGACGGCGCGGCTGCCGCGGCTGGCTCCTTGCCCTCGGAGCCCTGCAGCAGCTGGATCACCTGCTGGCGGACCCGGTTGAGGTCAGCGCCCAGCTTCACGAGCACCTGGGCGGCGACGCCCTCGCCCTCACGGATCAGGCCGAGCAGGAGGTGCTCGGTGCCGATGTAGTTGTGCCCGAGCTGCAGCGCCTCCCGCAGCGACAGCTCGAGGACCTTCTTGGCGCGCGGAGTGAAGGGGATGTGCCCGGAGGGCGGCTGCTGGCCCTGGCCGATAATCTCCCCGACCTGCTGGCGCACGGCCTCCAGGCTGATCCCCAGCGACTCAAGGGCCTGGGCGGCCACGCCCCCGCCCTCGCGGATCAGGCCGAGCAGGATGTGCTCGGTGCCGATGTGGTTGTGGTCGAGCATCCTGGCCTCTTCCTGAGCCAGGACCACAACCCGCCGCGCCCGGTCGGTGAACCTCTCGAACATCTCGTCGCCCCCTCACCGAGCGGTCGGCGAGGCAACTAAAAGTCTTGCTCGTCTCTTCGCATGCTAGCCCGCGCGCCGGGCGACGTTGCGCACGCGAATGTCGCACCAGTAAAACGTTCCCGTCGGCAGCGGTGTTCACCCCGTCCGGCCTGGGGCAACGGGGCAAGTGTTCACAGCTACGCCGGGAGCGAACGCCCGGCGAGCACGCGAACGCGCGGACCAGCGAAGGTGGATGACGGCAAGCGCACCATGGACGGCCTTCCCGAGCAGTGATGACGTCCGCTCGGACGTGAATCCGCTCGCTCCTAAGCTCCCCGCAGTCACTTAGATGGCGAGCGGCGAGCGAGCGCAAGGTGCGGACCGGCCTGCCGCGCTACCAGTTGAGGGTATCCCGCGAATCCGGCACAAGATCCCGGACGCCGACAGCACCCGAAACGGGCCGGCGAGGCGCACCGCCGCGACTGCGGATCACAATCGGCCTGAGCTGACAGGAGTCGGGCAACCGGCAAAACGCCAGTTGCTGACACCAGAGCGACGGCCCAGGCCATCACACCAGGTCACTGCCCGATCCGTCACGGATCACCATCCGTCGGCCAACCGCCGCTCCCGAGCGCCGACTCGGCGCGGCTGATAGCCGCAGCGGTCGCGGTTGCTGTCGCGTGCAGATCGTCCAGATATGTGGGGCCACAACCACCGGCCCGTCGCGGTTCCCGAAGAAACAGATTGGCTGGGCCGCTCCGCGTGACGAGGTTCTGAGTTCGCGGCAACGCGGCCGGGCGCCGCGGGCTTGCCGTGTGGCTACTCGTCGGTGAGGACAGTCGCTGTGATTCTGCGGACGCGTTCGGGGCCGGCAATCGCGTCGATCTCGACGATCTTGTCTTCGGCGACGGTGAAGCCCATCGCGGTGACGGGCCGGGCGCTGAGCCCGAAGGCTTCTCCGGGGATGGACGGGGTGACGTGGGCGGACTACGGGCAGGACCTGGTGGCCAAGTCCAGCTTGGCTGCTATGCGATCGATATCTCTCCAGCTCCATCAACTGCTACAGCTCGTGAACCCCTAGGTCGATTCGCTGGTCGCCGCGGCCTGGGCAAGCGGGACTCAAGGCGGCTGCCTGAGGCAGTGGGAGAGCTGGTGGCAGCGATTCCCTTCTCGTTGAAGCTGGTGCACGGGAGGACCTGCCCCGGCTGCGGGCCGCGCAAGCGCACCAGCAGGAGGCCATTGACCAGCTCAAGGCCGCAGTCCAGAGCTACCTGCACGCCGGCGCGTAACGGGACACTGCGCGTCCGCGTTGCCCTGCGCGGGCGCCGCACCAATCCGGTCCCCGCGTCTCTGGTGACCAGCGCGACAGCCACCACCGCACCACCAGGCTGCAACTCATCGAGCAGTACCGCCGCGCAAGCTGCGGACCAGCGCCGGCCAGCTCGGGCGGCTGCTGAGGCAGGCGGCGCACTGGCCGGAGCCCACCTGGGCGGCCGGGGGCGCGGCGCGGGCGGCCATTACAAGGAAGGCGCCAGCCGATGGGAACGCGCCCTGGTGCGCAAGACCCCTCGCTCAACCGCTACCGGCGCCATGCGGCTTGTCCTCAAGAGGAAGCTGGGAGTGGAGCTGAATCCATGACGCGGCTCACCGGCACCCGCACCCCAGCAGGCCCCACCGCGCCGGCGCTGCCGCAGGCACTCCCGGGGGCGCAAAAGCGTTCACTCACCGAGGTGCTAGCCGATCCACGAATCCGGCTCGGGACTGGCACTGCGGCGTTGCTGCTCACGGCGATGGCCGTGCGCCGCGACCGCGTCAGCCCGTGTGAGGCCGAAGTGTTCCGCGCCGTCAACGGCCTGCCCGACTCGCTCTACCTGCCCGCCTGGGCCATCATGCAACTGGGGACCCTCGGTGCCGCCCCCGCGGCTGCCGGAGCCGCCTGGCTGGCAGCAGGCGATGAGCTGGCGGGTCGGCTCCTCGTCAGTGGCGCCGGTACCTGGGCACTCTCGAAGCTGGTCAAGCAGATAGTGCGGCGCCCCCGGCCGGCGACCCTGCTTCCAGCCACCCGGTGCCGTGGCAGCGACGCCGCCGGGCTCGGCTACCTGTCCGGGCACGCTGGCGTTGCCGTCGCCCTGGGCGCCGCAGCCCTTCCACATCTCGGACCAGTCGGCCGCGCCCTTACCCTGAGCGCCATCCCCGTCGTGGGACTGACCCGGGTTTACGTCGGCGCCCATCTGCCGCTTGATATCGCGGGCGGCGCAGCGCTTGGGCTCGTCGTTGACACAACGGTAGGGCTCGTCAAGGCACGAACCGGTCACGCTTCTGGGACCTTGCGCTCCAGGCCATGACCTGGCAGATCCCAGCCCGGGCTCCGGCACCGATCCCCCCACGGGGCAGGTCGGCGTCAGGGGCTGTTCCGGAATCGGGGCATAAAGCAAATACTGGGTTAGCGCGCAGAGCGTGGCAGCGTGAGCAGGATGCTGGAGCGGCATGCTTTGATCCGCGCTGCCTGGTCCGAAAGCAGAGCCTCCGCCGGGCAGGCGGCAGCACCCGGCGGCGCTTCAGCACCGCTGGGGTCGTGGTGCCCGGGTGTCAGCCGGTCGCGGTCAGGGGCTGGTCGCCTGGGCCGGTGGTGGATGCCTGGATAGTGACCTGGTAGCCGAGGCGTTCCAGGCCGCGGACATAGTTGCGGGCCTGGCGGCGGACGTGCATGCGCTGTTCGTAGTAGTCGGCGCCCAGGTCGGTGTAGCGGGCGCCGGGGTCGGCTAGCAGAACGTGCATGATGGTGAGCACGGAGTTGCCCGTCGTGACCAGGGCCTTCTTTTCGGCATGCGCTTGGCCAGGCGCCGGTACCGGGCGCCCAGGAACGACTGGGTGCGGCAGGCGCTGATCGAGACTTCGCCGAGGCGGCGGACAGGTAGGGATTGCCGCGGCCGGCGGCGTTGCTGCCTTTGCGTTTCCCGGCTGGATCGTCGATCGCGAAGAGATTCAGCGGCATCGGCCACGAGAGCCGATCAGCCGACCGCGAAGCCAGCTCGAAGGCGCTAAGGTCTTCGGCCCCCTCGAAGGTGACAGGCTTATCTCCGTTGGTTGCCGCATCGGTGCTGTTGTTGATCTTGGTTGCCATAGGTAGCCCCTCTCCCGCCCGAGGGAGCCGCGGGAGCCAGGAACGGGAGCCAACGTGTGCAGACTCCCCCGGACCGACCGCGACGCCCTCAGAGCGTTCCTGCAGGTGAGAGGCTCCCCGGCCGACTCCCTCAGATCAGGCCAGACGGGCCATTCGTGACTGGGGGTCAAGGGGTCGCGGGTTCAAATCCCGCCGTCCCGACTATTTTTCGAACGCTTCTTCGCCATGTACAGCAGCAGTACAGCAGTACCCGAGGAAGACTCTTAAGGTCTGCATGCCGCCTCTGAGTGGCCGCCACGCGGTCGGCGGATTCAAGATCACGACGTTGGGCCGGGGCGGATTTGCGTCCCGGGTGTTACGCGTCGTTCGCCATGAGCGCCGGACGTCACTCACCGCGAGCCCCGGTTGCTGGCATGCCTATCCAGTGGGCGTCTGCGCCGTGCTCACCCTGGCACCGGGATCCTCACCTTGGCGGCGCCAGGCGGCGCATGGCGGTACCCCGGCTTACGTCACGGACGGTGACGGCAGGGCTGGAATGCGGCGCGCGAGATCCGCCGTTAGGCGCTGCGATCAAAGGGGAGTTGTCTAGCGTCGTGGACGCGCATATCCGGTTGTTTTGCCGGTTGGCGGCGTGGCGAACGCGCCGGTGACGGCGGTCGTTCAGCCGGTGATCAAGCACGAGCGTCAAGGACGGGGCGGCAGGTCGGCCCGTGCGCGGGATCGTGGCACGGCACACGTCACCGGAGATCGGCTCAGGGCAAACGGGCCACGTGGGCTCGCGTGGTGCGATGATCGGGACCATGAGGTCCACTGCCGGAGCGGACGCGGTCGCGGGCGGCGCCGCTGGTCCTGGTGCGGGGGGTGTCGTTGCCCGTCCCCGGCTGTTCGGGCGGCTCGCCGCGCCGGCCCGGGTGATCGTGGTGTCAGCCCCGGCGGGCAGCGGCAAGACGGTGCTGCTGCGGTCCTGGATCAGCGAGACGGGCTTGGCGGGCAGCGCGGCGTGGGTGCCGGCCGGGCGCGGGGAGCGGGATCCGCAGCGGTTCTGGCTGTCGGTGCTGGGCGCGCTGCGGCAGACCGCGGCGGGATCGGCGCTGGTCCGGGAGCTGACGGCGGCGCCGGACCTGGACGGGGGGGCGATCATCGAGCGGCTGCTGGCGGATCTGGGCCCCTTGGATGACCGGGTCTGGCTGGTGGTCGACGACGTGCACGAGCTGGGCGGCGACGCGCTGCGGCAGCTGGAGCTGCTGATCCTGCGGGCCCCGCCGGGGCTGCGGTTCGTGCTGGCCGCCCGGCATGACGTGCGGCTGGGGCTGCACCGGCTGCGGCTGGAGGGTGAGCTGGCCGAGATCCGCGAGCCGGATCTGCGGTTCACCGTGGCCGAGGCGTCCGAGCTGTTCGCCGCCGCCGGGGTGGACCTGCCCGAGGTGGCGCCGCTGGTGGAGCGGACCGAAGGCTGGGCGGCCGGGCTGCGGCTGGCCGCGCTGTCGCTGGCCGGGCACCCTGATCCGGAGCGGTTCGAGGCCGAGTTCTCCGGCACCGAGCGGACGGTGGCCGAATACCTGCTGGCCGAGGTGCTGGACCGGCAAAGCGAGCAGGTGCGGCGGCTGCTGCTGCGCACCTCCATCGTGGAGCGGGTCAACGGCGAGCTGGCCGGCCTGCTGACCGGTGATAGCGGCGGGGAGCGGATGCTGCAGGACCTGGAGGCCGCGAACGCGTTCGTGGTAGCGCTGGACCCGGGCCGGTCGTGGTTCCGCTACCACCACCTGTTCGCCGACCTGCTGCAGCTGGAGGTGCGCCGCGCCGAGCTGGACCAGGTCGCCGGGCTGCACCGGGCCGCCGCGAGGTGGTTCGCCGGGCACGGGTACCCGGTGGAGGCGATCCGGCACGCCCAGGCCGCACAGGACTGGGACCTGGCCGGGCGGCTGCTGGCCGACCGGTGGCCCGGCCTGTATCTGGACGGGCAGGCCGCCGTCATCCACGAGCTGCTGGCCGGGTTCCCCGCCGAGGCGCTCGTGGTGGATGCGGAGCTGGCGGCGGTGGCCGCCGGTGATGAGCTGGCCCGCGGGTCGCTGGAGGCGGCCGGGCGGTACCTGGCCCTGGCGGAACGGGCGTCGGCGTCGGTGCCGGACGGCCGGGCCGGGCAGGCGCAGCTGCTGCTGGGGATGGTCCGGCTGCTGCTGGCCCGCCAGCGCGGGAACCGGCCGGCAGTGGCCGAAGAAGCGCAGCGACTGGCGACCATGGCCGAGGGTGAGGACGCGGCGCAGCCTGCCCTGGGCGAGGAGCTGCGCGCGCTGGCACTGATCAGCCTCGGCAGCGCCGAGTACTGGGCGGCCGGGGAGGACGCGGGGCGCTACCTGCAGCGTGGTCTGACGCTGGCCCGCCGGATCGGGCGGCCTTACCTGGAGTTCACCGGCCTCGCCCAGCAGGCGGCGGTCGTTCTCTACGCGTCGTTTACGCGTTCTGCCGAGCATGCCAGGGCAGCGGTCGAGCTGGCCCGGCGGCACGGCTGGACCAGCGACCCAGCCTTCGGTTTCGCCTCCGTCGTACTGGGAGCCGTGCTGTTCTGGCAGGGACAGCTGGATGAGGCGGAGGCGTGGATCCAGCGCGCCGAACGCACCCACAGAGCGGAAGCCGAGCCCGTCGAGGGGCTGGCGATCCGCACGATGCGGGGACTGCTGGAGCTGGCGCGCGGCCGGGACGCTGACGCGCTGGCCGCCTTCCAGGCCGCCGACCAGCTGGCCGCGCGCCTCGCCGAACCAGGCCTGGTGGTCCTGCCGAACCGGTCATATCTGGTGCAAACCCTGGTCCGCCTCGGCGAGACCGAGCGCGCCGAGCAGGCCCTGGCCGCACTCGCCGACCAGGACCGCGACGATGGGGCCATCCGCATCAGCCTGGCCACGCTGCGGCTCGCCCAGGACAACCCGCACGCGGCAATCGCCGCGCTCGCGCCGGTCCTGGACGGCTCCGCACCGCTACCCTGGCCGGCCTGGCTGGCTCAGCCGTTCCTGCTGGAGGCGATCGCCCGCGACGCCCTCGGCGACCCGGGTGCCGCCGGGCGCGCTCTGGAGCACGCCCTGGACCTGGCCGAACCCGACGGCGTACTGACCATGTTCTTGCTGCACCCGGTGCCGGGCCTGCTCCAGCGGCAGGCCCGGCAGCGCACTGCCCACGCCGCGCTGATCGCCGAGATCCTCAGCCTGCTGGCCGGGCGCAAGCTCGCCCCGCCGCCGGCCGGGCCGCGGCCGCCGCTAGAGCCGCTGAGCGAAAGCGAGATCCGGGTGCTGCGCTACCTGCCGACCAACCTGTCGGGGCCGGAGATCGCCGGCGAGCTGTACGTCTCGCACAACACGGTCAGGACCCACATCACCCACCTGTACGCCAAGCTCGGCACGCACACCCGGGCCGAGGCCGTCGCCCGCGCCCGGGCCCTTGGCCTGCTGGCACCCTCTTCGCTGCACGGCCAGGCCACACGTCCTGGCTGACGGCAGGCGTGAGCGGGGGGCCGGGATCCGCGGCCGGCACTGCGACGGTCGGCGCTCGCTGCGACGGGACAGCCGGTGGCCCAGGGCGGGGCGTCAGACCGGTGGCAGGCGGCGGACTTCGAGCAGCTCGAGCCCGAGCGCCTCGATCTGCGCGAGCACGCCATACAGCGCGGCGCGGTCGGGCAGCGGCCCGGTCAGCACGGTGTCGCCGCCGCTGGCCTGAGCCTGCAGGGCAGGGAACGCGGAACGTATCGTCTCGCCCAGGCGGCCGCGGACACAGATGCGGTACCGGTAGGCCGGCCGATCACCGTGGGCACCGGTCACGGTCTCACCACGCACGCGGTGAACCAGCCTGCTCGCGATTCCACCGTTGCAGGGACCTGCACGGGTGACCCTTCCTGCTTAAGCCCAATACCGTTTACTTACGGGTTAAGGACGACAACGGCGTCTTCAGGTCGGCGGCCGGGCTGGGGCCAGGTGCGGTGGCCGGGCGCCTTGACACCGTAGCCGCTCATTTTCCGCTTGACGACCCGGGCCGCGGCGCGCTTGCGGCGCGGTGGGAGCAGTTCGCGCATGATCTCCTCGTGGGCCCTGGCATGCGCGGCGTCAAGCGCCTGAGGGGGAAAACCCGGGGTGGGAGGCGGTCGTGCGGCGGGCCGCCCGCAGGGTGCGGGTGAACGAGAGCCGGTCCGGGCCGGTGTCCGCCTCGAGCGCGACGGTGTGCATGAGCCAGCGGATGGCGTAGTGCACGCACAGGTAGCCGTAGACCTCCTGGCGGACGCCGTCGGGATCTTCGAGCGCAGCACGACCCGCGGGCCGCGCTGGTGGGTCTTCAGCTCGTCGAGCGCGGTCTCGAACTCCCAGCGCTGCGCCGTAGAGCGAGGCGAGCCAGCTCGGGCGCGGGCGCCCGGCTCGGGTCGAGTGATCGTGGTGATCAGCCGGTAGCGCGGGCCCTCTCGGCCCGCCGGGCGTCGACCCGTACTCGACCACCCGTACCGGCATCTCGCGCTGGTGACGGTGCGGTCCGCGACCTGCGTAGATGACCGACAGGTACGAGCCGTCGGCCAGCCGCTCGCCACGGGCAGCACGTGGTTGGCCTTGGTCCGCCACAACAGCTCGGCCCGGTCGCGGCGCCTGCTGCCACAGCCGATAGCTGTAGAAAGCCGCGGTCGGCCAGGCACAGCATGCCCGGCCCGAGCCGGTGCCACAGGCCAGCCGCCAGCGTGCCGCTCGCCGTCGCTGTACGGCCCATCGCCGCGTCGATCGATCGCGTGCGTGCCGCACTCGGCCAGCCCCACCAGCCGCATCTGCGGAAAGGCGCCCCTGCCCGCCGCCCCGCCCCGAGCCCGGCCGCCCGAACGCCGCCTCGTTGGCCGGGCGTGTCGGCCACGTCCAGGCACGTGCCGTCGATGCTCATCAGCCGCCAGCCGCGATAGAACGCGCCCTTGGTCTGTCTGTCCCGCCAGCGGCACCGCGACCTGCTCGAACAGCGCCTCCAGCGGCTCGGGCCCGAGCCGCGCGCGCGCCTTGAACAGCGCCGCCTTGGTCGGCACGCTCCACGGCCGCCGCCCAGCCCGACGGCCCACGCAGAGCCCTCGACCAGCTTCCGCATCACCTCCTCATAGGAACCATGGCTGAAAAGCGCCAGCCCCAGCACGTAGTAGACGACCACCCGCGCCGGCAGCAACCGCTGCCGCCGCTCGTCACGCCCCGCCTCGCCACCACCCGATCCACCAGCTCCGGCGGGAACACCCGCGTCAGCACGCCGATCGAGATGTGATCCGACAGCCGCTGATCGGTCTGCGGCTTCACCCACCCGGCGCGAGGCACGCACCGGAGAATAACACCCTTAGTCTTAAGTAAACGGTATTGGGCTTAAGCGGATCCTCACCGCGAGCCGCGGCGCGGCCGGGCAGCAGCCGGCGCACGATCGAAGTGATCTCCGAGACGATCAGCGCCCCTGGCCGAACCTCTGGCAGGAGTCACAGATCGCGGGGATGAACGTGGTCAATGCAGGAACCTCCTGATCCCCCGCTCCGACGCCTCCAGTTGCTCGATCATCGTCTCCCCGATCACCCCGGGGTCCCCCCTGGACAGGCGATCCGCCCGGCCAGAACGCCAACGAACTCGGTCATGTCAGCCGCCCTAGCTACTTCGACCTGAAAAAGTCCTTGGGCTGAGTGCTGGGTGCGGTTCGGCGGTGGAGCCTGTCTGGTGCCTTGGGTCTTTCGGGCCGGTTTAGCTGGCCAGGGCGCCGATCTTGACCAGGTTGTGGGCGAATACCCCGTGCCCGCACCAGATCGCGGCTCCGTGCCTGCCGTCCAGCCGGGTGCGGTCCCAGCCGTAGGTGTGCTTGAGGTAGCTGATCCGTGCCCTCGGAGCCGGTGCGCCACTTGACGAGCCTGCGGAAGCTGCGGTTGTGTTCGGTGCCTTGCGGGCGGGTGAGGTCTTGGCCTGGCGGGGGATCGCGACGGTGCGCACGCCGAGGGCCTGCAGGTCACGCTCGACGGCGGGCTGGCCGTAGCCGCGGTCGGCGGTGACCGCGCGCGGCACGCGGCCCGCGCGGTGGCCGGTCCGCTGGACCGCGGGCGCGAGCTGCGGGCCGTCCGGGGCGGCGCCGTATTCCACGCTGTAATCCAGGATGATGCCGTCGTCGTTGTCGACGACCTGGGCCTTGTAGCCGAACTCGACCGGCCGGTCGATGCGCCCCTTGCGGATCGGCCGGGCATCGGGATCGTGCAGGCTGACCAGCCGGGTCGCGCTGTCGCGGGAGCTGCCCGGCCAGCCGGGTGCGGGTCTGGGCCACGATCTTCGGCGGTCCGCTCGATCGTGACCGCCAGCTCGTCCAGCGCCCGCCGCAGCCGGCCCGCGCATCCGCCCGCTGAGGGCCTTCGGCAGGGCCCGGCGGCCGTTGCGCAGCACCGCGGCGGCCTCCGCCGCGGTCGTTTCCGCCAGATCGGCCAGTTCACCGGTGACCCGGCGGATCACCTGGGTGGTTTCCTCCCGCGACAGCTTCCCGCGGCTGCGCAGCTTGCTGGCGATCTCCCGCACCCGCCGCGCCGCCGCCCGCCGCCGGTCCGGTCATCACCGTGCCGGTGGCCCCGCCCGCGGCCTGCACCCGGCGCACCGTCCGCACCAGCTTGCCCACCGCCTTGGCGAGCAAGCCCCGAATCGGTGGGTAGGCCACGTTCGCCGGGATCACCGTGGTATCCGCCCGCACCCGGGCCCCCGCAGCAGTTTCTCCCCGGCGGCCTTCGCCCACAGCGCCTCGTTCAGCCCCGCCACCGCGGCTTCCCCGCACCGGGTGGTCAGCTTCATCAGCGTCGTCGGATGCGGCACCTTGCCATCCAGCGGGATCCGGCAAAACCGCCGCCAGGAGATCGAGTCCGCCACCTCCGCGCACAGGCTCTCAAAGCCCAGCCGGTACCGGAACTTCAAGAACATCAGCCGCAGATAGCACTCGACCGGCGTGGACGGCCGGCCGATCACCGGGTGAAAATACGGCGCGAACGGCGCGAAGAACGCCGGGTCATCCAGTAACGCATCCACCCGCGCCAGCTCTGCGGGCAGCCGCAGCACCTCCGCCGGAAGCCGGGACTCCCACAACGACGGCGGATCGCCTATGGTGCGGAACATGATGACCTCGATCCCTTCTAGCCCAAGGGGTCGAGGCCATCTTCTCGCCAGCACGGCAACGATCACAGACCACCGCGCCGAGTTCTTCAGGTCGAAGTA
>CAVUNW010000045.1:0-35271 GCA_963742865.1 uncultured Actinomycetes bacterium | reverse complement strand
GCCAGCCGCCTGGGCCACGGCGCAGCCTCGGACAGCACGGCCTGCGCTGACGCCGGGTCGCCTGATTCATACAGGACGGCCCCGAGCAGCCGGAGCAGTTCGGCGCGCACGTGTTCATCGGCCGGGCGGGCGTGAGCGCCCGTTCCAGCCAGTCCCTGGGCCTCCCGCCAGAAGCCGCGGGCGAGCCAGAAACGGCCCAGGGCCCGGGCCAGGCGTGGGCCGCTCATCACCCGTGCGCAGTGACCAGTCCAGCGCGGCGCGGAAGTTGTCATGATCACGCGCGCCAGCGCCGCCGCCCGCGCGTTCCCGTTCTGCCAGCGTCAGGAACGCGTACGTGTGCGCGGGCCTCGGTCGCCGGTCTCGGCGACGGCCGGCGGCGTACTGGCGGATCGTCTCCAGCATCCGGTACCGCGTCCCGGTGGCCGCCATCTCCACGGTCAGCATCGACTTGCCCAAGCTGGTCGATGACATCCAGTGCCTCGGCAGGGTTCCCGCCGTTGCATACCGCGGCCGCCTGGGCAAGCCCGAAGCTGCCGGCGAACACCGACAGCTGACTGAACACCTGGCGTTCCCCGGCCGAGAGCAGCTCATAGCTCCAGTCGATCGCCGCCTTCAGCGCCTGGTGACGGCGCCCGCCGGACGGCCGCCGGTAGGCCAGGAACCGGAACCGGTCGGCCAGGTGGGTCTCGATCTCCTCTACCCACAGCGTGGCCGCCCGCGCCGCGGCGAGCTCGATCGCCAGCGGCAGCCCGTCCAGCTTCGGCAGATCGCCGCCACGGTGCCGGCCGGACCGGGGTCCCGGCTCACGCCTCCGCGGGCGGCCGAGACCCGCTCGAGGAACAACCGGACCGCGGGTGCCCGGGCGGCGACATCCGCCTCGGCCTCATCCGGCGGAACCGCCAGGGGCGGCACCTGGTAGCGGACCTCCCCGGCGATCCCCAGCGGCTCGCGGCTGGTCGCGACCACCCACAGCCCCGGTGAACTTCCCAGAACATCCGCCAGCGTGGCGCATGCGTCGAGCAGGTGCTCGCAGTTGTCCAGCACCAGCAGCAGCTCCGCGGACTGAGCGTTTGCTCTCCGGTCCTGATAGATCCCCAGGGCAGCGCGCAGGCTGTCCGCAGGCGGAACCCGGCGCGGGAGCGGGGTGGGCGGGCGGGCCAGGCGCCGGCCGGTGCGGCGCGGCGGCCGCAATGATCCCTTCGTGGTCCTCTAGCGACCGCGATGATCCCTTCGTGGCACCGGAAACGTGCTCAATGGCGCCAGCGAGACGTTATGGGGGTTCAGGCCGAATGGGAAAAAGAAAGCCCTGGCCGCCGACTGGTAATCGAACACACAATCCAGCTTTTACAGGCCCTTCACCACAGCATCTGACGGTGCCGCCGCCCAATGTGCCTCCGGGTGCTAACGTGTGGTGTACCCGACACTCGCGCACACTGTTATCGTCACCACCAGGACAAGCTTGGTGATCGGGCGCATGAACGACCACAGGCTGACAGCTGGCCAGTGTCCCGCTACCCCATGGAAGGCAGCGCCTGCGTGCACCGGGACATCATCGTCACCAGACACGGCGTCGGCGCGCAGCCATCCATCACCCCGGCCACCATCGTGCCAGCCCGCTACCACGGCACCTACGAAGGCGCACCCTGGATCTGCTTCCCCGTCCACGACCAGCGGCTCACCGAGCCAAGATGGCGCAACTGGGGCGGCAACGAACGCGACTGCCAAGCCTTCTGGCAGAGCCCGCACATCCAGAAGCTCATGATCGGCCGGGGCAACAACCCCACCGCCGCCTACGACAACCTCATCGACCAGGCCTGCGCACACGTGCCGGCGTCGACCGCGCCGCCCTCGCCCGAAAACCAGACCACACCGTGCCCATGGTTACCGGCCTCACCTACCAGAACGCCGCCGAATGCCTGCGCCACGCCGGATACAAACCCGCCGCGACCACAGCACCTGGCACACCAGCCCAGCCAGGCACCGCCACCTTGCACGCGACGGTGATCGCCCAGCAACCAGCACCAGGCATCCCCTCCAAGGCCGGCGTTACCGTCACACTGACCATCAGCACAGCTCGCACCGGCCACGATCAAGAGCAGGTCACTGGCACGTGGAGGTGCGAAGATGTTTGAAAGGTTCAACACGCAGGCACGGCAGTCCGTCGTCCACGCCCAAGAAGAAGCCCAGCGGCTCAACCAGCACTACATCGGCACCGAGCACCTCCTGCTAGGCGTCCTGGACGTGGACGGCAGCGTCGCTGCCGAAGCCCTGGCCGCTCTGAGTGTCAGCCCGGATGACGTACGGCGCGACGTCGAAGCGATCACCGGCCGGGGCGAGGAACTCGCCCACGGCTCACATCCCCTTCACTCCCCGGAGCAAGCAAGTCCTGGACCTCTCAGTGCTCGAGGCGATGCAGCTCAACCATAGCTCCGTCGGCACCGCGCACATCCTGCTCGGCCTGCTCCGCGAAGGCGATGGCGTCGCCGGCCGTGTGCTCACCGCCCGCGGCATCGGCCTGGACCAGTTGCGGCAGCACGTGATCCTCCTGGCGCGGCGACCTCCGCGCCTCCGCGCTCGCAGGTCACCCCGAGCCACGTGACGGCCGGGAAAACATCACCGCCGGGGAGACCGAGCAGGCCGCGCACGCGATCGAAATCCGTCGGCTCCGCGCCGAGAACGAGCGCCTGCGCGCCATCCTCCACGACCACGGCATCGACCCCGGCACCGGCCACGCCGGTTAACACAACCCCGCCACCATCGTTCCCGCACGGCACCTTGAGCCTCCGTCCCGGTGCCCGGGCACATATGCCCGGGCACACAACACCCCCACGCGGTCCGCACGCGGGGCCACATGCCAGCCCCCGCGCCCGTGCGGGCCGCAACGAAGCGCTACCGCCGCCGGCCTGGCTGGCCATCTCGGTCTTCTTCTGGCCCCTTAGCTTCTGGCATCCCACTTTTACTGTGGGTAAATGGACGTAACAGGAAAGCATTACGTCCCCGTGACTAATTTAGTTCGATCCACCCACGCCTAAGTCAAGCGGCAAAACGTACGTTCCGCGTCCCTGGATGGTCACGGTCAGGCCCTGTTCAGCCAGGACTTGGAGGGCGTGCCGGGCGCTGCCACGAGACACGCCGTACTCGCCCATGAGCTGCGATTCGGACGGGAGCGGCTGGCGGGGCGGGAACTCGTTGCGCTCGATCCGCGCCCGCAGGATGGCCGCCAACTGTCTGTACACGGGCACCGGGTCCAGCGGGTTGATCGTCACAGGCAAGATGGTACTGATCAGGCAAAACGTCATAATCACCCAACTACGTTCCTGGCCGTCTGTAAACGTTTTAGACGTTCATGTACAGGCATGAACGAGTGGCCTATGCTGCTGGGAAGCCGTGCCCGGCTGGCCGACCCGTGAGCCGGGCACGGGGGTCCGCACCGGTCCAGGCAAGGGAAGCTGTGATGGGTCTGCCGTTTGATCAAGTAGTCCGGCAACAGCGCTTCATCAACGACCACCCGGAGTGGTCCATCCACGCCCAGGGCGGAGCCCGCTTCATCGCGGAAAAGGGCGACAACCAGGCCTGCCACGTCGTGGCCGCCCTGTCGCTGCGGGAGCTGCTGAACCGACCCCCGTACCGACCAGGCCACACCGCCACAGACACCCGCACCGGCCGCCGAAGATCGTTTTTCCCATTCGGCAGCGGACACGGGGGTGCGCGATGGCGCCCGCCACCTGCTCAGGCCACCAGTTCATGTGAGCCGGGGCTGGCACGCGGTTAAATTGTGGCGGTCCACTCGATCGTTAGACGTCGACCATGCCGGGCTGGGGCGGGATTTTGTCGTCTCCCTATGTGCGGAAACTCTGCCCGAACTGGGATTTGGGGCGCCAGGGGGTCAGGGGACGAGGGGTTCGTTCCATTCGCGGACGGTCCAGTGGCTGACGACTCCGTTGAGGACGAAGGGGTCCTCCTTGACGAACTCTTCGGCGGCCTCGCGGGTGGTGAAGACGGCCATGGCGCTCACGATGCCCGGGTCGGTGAAGGGGCCGAGCATGAGCAGCAGTCCGGCGCTCGTGGAAGCTCATGTACCAGGCGTGGTGGGCGGGGAAGTGCTCCCGCGCCCGGGCCGCGATGTCGCCGGTTGATTCGTAGAACACCACGTACTTCACGAGCCGTCCCCTGCGGGAGAGGGGTCGGCGGGGGCGTCCGGGCCATCCGGGCCCGGCGGGCCATCCGGGCCGTCGATGGCAGCGGCCAGGCAGGCCAGGATGCGGGCCCAGCCCTTGATGAATGCGCCGCCGGTGTAGCCGCCGCGCAGGGCGCAGTCGGCGGCGAGCTGCTCGTCGGTCAGCGCCTCCCAGCCGCGGTGCTCGACGGCGACCCGGGTCAGGGACGGCCCGAGCGCGGTGAACCGGAATTCCACCTCGGTCGTCACCGCTGTCATGTTCCAGCCCATGACGAACCGCTCCGGCGGCTCCCAGGCCCGCAGCGTGCCCCAGTCCACCTGCGTTCCGTCTGCCCATGTCTCATAGACGCGGCCGCCGGGACGGCGCTCGAACGTCACGTCGCGGACGCGGTCCTGGCCTGCGGAAAACGGCGTCACCGGCCACCACACGCCGATCGTTCGCACGAAGGCGTCGAAGGTATGGCCAACGTCGCTGCGGACCACCGTGGACTGGCGGACCGGCGGCCGCCGCAGCGTGGTGACCGTGCTCGCCAGTCCCTGCTCATTCGCCATGCGTGCCCTCCCGGGTGTCAGCCGACGTCGGCGGTCCCCATGCCGTCGCTGATCCCGCGCTCGGCCTCGACCAGCCGGCGGGCCAGGTCCAGGGATTCCCCCCACATATCCTCCAGGAACTTCTGCAGGCCTGCCAGCCCCTCGGGCCGGGCCCGGTACAGGCGGCGAGTGCCGTCGCGCCGCTCGATGAGCAGGCCCGCGTGCTTGAGCACGGTGAGGTGCTGGCTGACCGCCGTCCGGGTCACGTCGAAGGCCGCGGCGACCTCCCCGGCGGCGAGCTCATCGTGGGCCACGAGCCGCAGGATGGCCCGGCGGCGCGGCTCGGCCAGGGCACGCAGCGCCTCGTCCATCGCCTCGCCGCCGGTCCCGCCATCCTGCGGTCCGCTGCTCACCGGATCATCAGGCCCAGAGGCCGACACGGTTGCCGTCCGGATCGGCGATGACCGCGATCGTGCCGAAGTCGCCGGGCAGTTCCATCGGCGGCATGACCCGGGAGCCGCCCAGCTGCTCAGCGCGGCTCATGTAGGTCTCCAGGTTGTCGACGCGCATGTAGATCTTCACCCCGGCGTCTCCCGGCTCCGTGGACGCCCCGATGCCGCCGCCGATGGCACCCTCCCCCGCGCCGGTGTCGACCAGGGCGTACCCGCCCATGGCCGGGTCGGCGTTGACCTGCCAGCCGAACAGTTCGGCGTAGAACTTCTGCGCGCGCTCCTGGTCCGGGCTGACGACCTCGAAAAACGCTACCGGCTGCCCCATGGCTGCCCTCCTTCGCTCAAGCGTTCGTTTCCGCTAACGTTAGCGATGGCTGACGCAGGAGTCAAGGGCGCCGGGCGGGATCGGCTACGTGCTCGATGGTTACTTTGAGCACGTTGCGGTTGGGAGCGGACGGCGGGCTCTCTGGGCGGGCGGGCCGCGGCGGAGTCGCGGGCGGAGGAGTCGCGGGGCGGGCAGCCGATACCCGCTCTCTGGGCAGGCGGCACCGCGGGCAGAGGAGTCGCGGGGCGGGCAGCCGACGCCGGCTCTCTGGGCGGGCGGGACCGCGGAGTGGAGGGCTCGCGGTACGTCCGTTAGAGAGAAATATGCGGAGTATGGCGGGGGGCGGTCCGTCAGACGGAGTCGAGGAGGTCGGCCCGGGCCTGGTCGACGGCGGCGAGCATGGCGCCGCGCAGGACCGGCGCGCCGGTGACGGCGGTGGGGACGACGCGAGGGCTGGCCGGGCAGATGCGGGCGACCTCAGCCGCGACGCGGTTGGCGAGGGCGGAGCCGCCCGCGAGGCCGACGTCGCCGCCGAGGACGACCAGGCCGGGGTCGAGGACGACGGACACCGAGGCGACGCCGATCGCGACGCGGCGGGCCAGTTCGCCGAGGAACTCGTGGCCGCGGGCGGACGGGCCGGACGCGCTGCTGCCGTTCTGGGCGGCGGCGGGACGGCGCTCCCCGGCGGCACGGACGGCGGCTCGGACCGCTTCCCCGGCGGTGGGAGCATCGAAGCCGAAGACACCGGCCAGCATCCGGACCACGCTGGCGCCGACCAGCGACTGGAGGCCGCCATCGGCCGGGTGCCGGACGTCTTCCTGCAGCGGCGCGCCGGGAACGGGCAGGTAGCCGATCTCGCCGCGGCGCCGGCGGCACCGCGGTGCACCTTGCCGCCGAGGAAGGCCGCCATGCCGAGGCCGCCGCCGATCCACACGAGAACGAAGTCCTCCAGGCCGCGCGCGGCGCCGACGGAGCGTTCGGCCAGGGCGGCCAGGTTCACGTCGTTCTCGATGATCACCGGACGGTTCAGCGCGCCCCGGAGCGAGTCCAGGACGCCCTCGTGCCAGTCGGGCAAGTTGATCGCGAGGCGGGGATCGCCGGTCTTCGGGTCAACCACGCCCGGGCTCCCGATCACGAAGGCGCTCAGCCGCTCATCTCCACCCCGGCGGTCCGGCAGGCCCGGTCGACCGCGCTGCGGACCTGCTCGACCGGATTGGCCGCCCCGTTGGGGTTGACGTTGACCTCGGCGACGATGCGCCCGGTGACGTCGGCGACCCCGGCACTGACGCCGTCGAGTTCTACGTAAAGGCCGGCGACGTAGGCACTGGAGGGGACGACGGAGTAGAGCGCGGCGTTCGGCCCGCGGCCGCCTTCCTGCTGGCCGACGACCGTAACCAGGCCGCGCTCCTCCAGCCGGGCCAGCATCTGGGCCACGGTGACCTTGGAGACCCTGGTCTGCTCGCTGATCTGGGTCCGGGTCAGCGGAGTCCCGGGAAGCAGCAGGTCAAGAGCGGCGCGGTCGTTGAGTTCGCGCAGCAGACTCGGCGTACCCGGTCGGCGCTCCATCGCGGTCCCTCTCCTGTCCCCCCTGGCCACAGTGCCGCGGGTTGCTGTATTTCAATCCGGCAACGGGCCTATCTTATAGGAAAGTTTCCGATTAGTTTTCTCATAACGGCCGTGTCTCCCCTATCTCTACAGCGTCCCCCCCGGGGGGAAGGAGAGCCAGCAGTGAGACCCAGAAAATCTATCGCCACGCACACCAGGCACGCTGGGCACCTAGGCCCCGCCGGGCTTGGGGCGGTGGCGCTTTGCGCGACGGCCGCGCTCGCGGTCACCGGCTGCGGCTCAGGTTCCCCGACGCCCTCGTCGTCCGGTTCCGGAGCGCCCGCCTCGCTCACCGTATGGCGGATGGGTGCATCCACGCCAGCCCAGGTGACGTGGATGAACGGCGTGGTGTCGCAGTTCCACAAGGCCTACCCCGCCTACGCGAAGACCAAGGTCAATGTGGTCTACGTGCCATGGACGAACGCGACCACCGAATTCACCAACGCGCTGTCCAGCGGGAAGAACGCGCCGGACGTGACCGAGATCGGCAACACCGAGACGCCGACGAACGCCTCCCTGGGCATGCTCGCGCCCATCACCAGCGAGGTGAACGCCTGGTCGAACAAGTCCGACGTCGTCTCGGGCATGCTGGCCAACGACACGCAGAACGGCAACGTCTACGGCGTGCCGTGGTTCGGCGGCGTGCGGGGCATCTGGTACCGCACCGACCAGTTCAAGGCGGCCGGCATCACGTCGACCCCCGCCACGTGGGCGGATCTGGTCAGCGACGCCAAGAAGCTGCAGCAGAAGTTCCCGGCCACGTATGGCCTGGGCGCGCCCAGTGACTTCACTAACGGAATTGTCAGCTTCATCTGGGGCGCGGGCGGCCAGGTGGCCGTGCAGAAGAACGGCAAGTGGGTGGCCGAGCTGAACTCGCCGCAGTCCGAGGCCGGCCTGAAGTTCTACGCCGACCTCTACCTGACGAACAAGGTCTCCCCCGGCAAGTACATCGGGCAGACCGAACTGGGGAACCCGGGCGCCACGGCGGGCGGGACCAACGAGGACTTCGCGCTGGGCAAGCTCGACATGTACATCGACGGCCCGTGGGCGGCGCCCATGCTCGAGCAGGTCAGCACCAAGTACAAGAGCGACTGGGCCTCGTTCCCGATCCCGGCGCAGAGCGGCTCCAGCCCGGCGCCCGCCTTCGCCGGCGGCTCGGACCTGGCGGTCTGGGTGAGCAGCAAGTACAAGACGGCCGACTGGGATCTGATCAAGGTGATGGACAGCACGGCCAACGCCACCTCGTTCGCCAACCTGCAGGGCTTCTTCCCGCCGTACACGTCGCAGCTCAGCGGCGGCGCGTACTCCGGCAGCCAGGTCATGTCCGGTTTCGCCAAGGCGGCAACGGTCACTCAGATCTCTCCGCTTAACGCGAAGAACTGGGCCACCGCGGACACTACGGACCAGATCATCCCCACGATGATGAAGTCCCTTATGCAGGGAGCCAACTTCACCGCTACTGTCAATAACGCCAACACTCAGCTGGAGAACGTGCTCAACACCGGCTCCAAGAGCTGAGCACGCCGTATGGCTGAGACCGTTGAAAGCCCCGGGCGCCGACGGCTATCCCCCCCAGTCGTCGGCGCCCGGCCAGCACAGCGCGACCGTCCCGGGCAGGCCGCCGGGGACGGCGCGCCCCGGGAAAGCAGGCTCAGCGCCGCGGGCGCGCCCGGCGGGCGGGCCCGGGCCGGTGCGTTCATCCGCCGTCACCGCCTCGGCCCCTATCTCCTGCTGCTGCCCTCGCTGATCGGGATCGGGCTGGTCCTGCTGTGGCCGGCCATCCAGGTCGGCCTCCTGTCCTTCCAGAACTTCGGGCTGGCGCAGGTCTCCGGCGCGGCGCCGCCGGCGTGGGTGGGCTTCGCCAATTTCACGAACATCCTGACCGACGGGGAGTTCTGGCTGGCGCTGCGGAACACGGTGGTGTTCGCCGCGGTCGTGGTGGTGCTCACGATGGCGATCGGCACGCTGGTCGGGCTGCTGCTGCACCATCTGGGGCGGCGGATGGCGACGTTCGTCAGCTCCGCGACCCTGCTGGCGTGGGCCACTCCCGTGGTCAGCGCGTCGGTGGTCTTCTACTGGCTGTTCAGCGCGGACGGCGGCATCGTCGACTGGTCGCTGAGCAAGCTGCCGGGCTGGCTGGGCGGCGGCGCGCACTGGGCCGGGTTCAACTGGACCACCAGCGGCGCGCTGCCCGCGTACACGGTGCTTACGTTCATCGTCGTGTGGATGGGCTTCCCGTTCATCGCGGTGACCGTGCTGGCGGGCCTCAAGACGATCCCCGCCGAGCTGACCGAGGCGGCGCGGGTGGACGGGGCGAGCGCGTGGCGCTCGTTCTGGAGCATCACCTACCCGCTGATGCGGCCGATCTTCCTCGTGCTGCTGCTGCTGTCGATCATCTGGGACTTCGGCGTGTTCACCCAGACCTACTTCATCACCGGTGAGCTCGGGAACCGGGACGAATACAACCTGTCCCTCTACGCCTACGACAAGGCGTTCACGATGCCGCCCAGCTACGGCCTGGGCGCCGCCCTCGCGCTTATCCTCACCGTCATCCTGCTCATCATCACGGTCGGCTACGTCCGCGCCTCCGTCCGCCAGGGAGCGATCTCTTGACCGCACTGCACCGTGTAACTGGAGATCAGGCACTCCGGCGATCCCGTTCGTCCGCACGGCCACGGTCCCGGCCAGGCCCGCGCCGCCTGCGTGCCTCCCGCACCACGCGCCGTTTCGCGCTCAACGGCATCGGCGTCGTGGTCGCGCTGGTAACCCTCTTCCCGATCCTGTGGATGGTCTCGACCGCGTTCAAGCCGCCGGGCGAGATATTCTCGCTGACCCCGCACCCGCTGCCCGTGCACCCGACGCTGCACAACTTCGCCGCGGTTATGAACGGGCGCGCGGCCGGGCTCGGCATCTCGTTCTGGACGTTCGCGCGCAACAGCCTCTTCGTGACCGTCACAACCGTCGTCCTGGCGTCGGTGGTTTCGCTGCTGGCCGCGGTGGCGGTGGCGCGATTCCGGTTCCGGTTCCGCGCCGCGTACCTGGTCATGCTGCTGATCGTGCAGATGCTGCCGGCCCAGGCGCTGGTGATCCCGCTGTTCGTCGACTTCCGCGGCATCGGGCTGCTGGACAGCCTGACCGGCCTGATCCTGATCTACACGGCGCAGGCGCTGCCGATCTCGATCTGGCTGCTGCGCAACTTCGTCGCGGCCGTGCCCCGGGACCTAGAGGAGGCGGCCGCCATCGACGGCGCCGGCCGGTCCGGGTGTTCTGGCGCATCCTGTTCCCGCTGGTGGCGCCGGGGCTCGTGGCCACGAGCATCTTCTCCTTCATCACCGCCTGGAACGAGTTCATCTTCGCCCTGACGTTCCTCGGCAACGACCAGCACAAGTTCACACTGCCGATCTACGTCCAGTTCTTCTTCGGCAAGGGAAGCGCGGACTGGGGAGGAATCATGGCCGCCTCCACCCTGTACACGATCCCGGTGATGCTGTTCTTCCTGTTCGTGCAGCGCCGCATGGTGGGCGGCCTGGTCGCCGGGGCGGTGAAGGGATGATCCGCGACCCCGAACTGGCGCGCCTGGCCGATGCCGTCCTGATCCCGCCGTTTCCGGGGCACACCCCGCCGCCGTGGATCCTCGCCGCGCTGGAAGGCGGCCTGGCCGGGGTCACGCTTTTCGGCCCGAACGTGGCTGACCCGGAGCAGATCGCGCTGCTGACGGCGACGCTGCGCTCGGCCGCCGGAGAACCCCTCATCGCGATCGACGAGGAGGGCGGGGACGTCACCCGGGTGACGTACTGGACCGGCAGCCTCTATCCGGGCAACGCGGCGCTGGGAGCCATCGACGACCCGGAACTGACCGGGCAGGTGCACGCGGCGATCGGCGCCGACCTGGCTGCGCTGGGGATCAACGTCGATCTCGCGCCGTGCGTCGACGTCCTGGACGAGGCGGAGAACCCGGCCATCGGCACGCGCTCCTTCGGCGCCGACCCCGCGCTGGTGTCCCGGCACGCCGCGGCGGCGGTGACGGGCCTGCAGTCGGCGGGCGTCGCGGCGTGCGCCAAGCATTTCCCCGGACACGGCAGCACGCGGACCGACACGCACGAGATGCTGGCCTCGATCACCGGCGACATGGCCGAACTGCGGCGCCGTGACCTGCCGCCCTTCCAGGCGGCGATCGCGGCGGGCACCGCGGCCGTGATGCCGGGGCATCTGCGCCTGCCCGAGCTGACCGGGGACCTGCCGGCCAGCCTGTCGGCCGCGGCGATGACCGGCCTGCTGCGCGGCGAGCTGGGCTTCGACGGCCTGATCATCTCCGACGCACTGGAGATGCGCGCCGTCAGCGGCCCGTTCGGCATCCCGGAGGCGGCCGTGATGGCGATCACCGCTGGCGTGGACCTGCTGTGCCTGGGCCGCGACACCAGCGAAGAGGTGTACCAGGCGGTGCTGGCCGCGCTGGCCGGCGCGGTGCGCTCGGGACGGCTGCCCGGCCGGCGGCTGGAAGACGCGGCGGACCGGGTCGCGGCGCTCCGGTCGTGGCTGGCAGCGGCGCGCGCGCGCCGGTGGGCGGCGGGCTCGCCCACGGCCCGCCGGGCCGCGGGCGACGACGGGCCCGTCGCCGCCGAGGTGAACGGCACGCACATCGGGCTGCGCGCGGCCCGGCGCGCGGTCCGCCTGTCCGGTCCGCCGCCGGCGCTGACCGACCCGATGATCATCGAGATCGAGCCACGCGGCAACGTCGCGGTCGGGCGGGCCGCCTGGGGCCTGGCCCCGTGGGCGCCCCCGGGCAGCGTCCGCCGGATCTCCTCCGCCCCGCTCGCCGTGGTCGCGGTCGACGCCGGCGCCCGCGGGGACGGGGGTGCTGCCGCGGCTCACGGGGGCGCCGCGGTGGCCGATGGGGACGGGGGCGTTGCGGCGGACGGTATCGGTGCGGCGGATGGGGACCCGGCCGAGGCGGGAACCGCGGCCGAGATCCTGGCGGCGGCCGCGAACCGTTCGCTGGTCCTCGTGGTCCGGGACGCGCACCGCAGCGAGAGCACCCGGGACCTGGTGATGTCGGTGCTCGCGGACCGGCCGGATGCGGTCCTGATCGAGATGGGGCTGCCGGTCTGGCAGCCTCCGGCCGGAAGCTGCCGGGCCTACGTCGCGACCTACGGCGCTTCGCGCGCCAACGGGCAGGCCGCGGCCGAGGTCCTCGGCCTGGTCAGTTGGCGGTGAGGCGGCCGCGTTCGGCTTCCTTGGCCAGTTTGCGGCTCTCCTTGAGAGACCGGCCGCGCGCCTCCGGCGGGAGGCGCCAGATCGTGTTGCCGCCCATGAGGTTGTAGCTCCGGATGTGCACGACCGGCGCACCCGGGCGCGGCTCGCGGACGGCCCCGCGTTCGGTGTTGCCGCCCATGAACGAAAAGCCGCTGACCTCCACGTCGACGGTGTTCGGCAGGTAGATGGTCGAACCGCCCATCACCGCGAACATGTTGAGGGTGAGCCCGTTGGCGTCGATTTCGGCGTCGCGCAGGTCGATCTCGTCACCGCCCATGATCGCGACCGCGTTCACCACGGACGCGGGCCGCAACCGTCCCCGCCGCTGCGAGCCGCCCATGATCGCGACGAACCACCGGGTCGCCGGGGGCCGGGCCGCCGGGCCAGCCACGGCCGGCTGGGCCGCTGGCGCCTGGACCAGGAGCGCGGCCTGGTCGACGGCCGGCAGGTCGCGCGTCACCGCCGCCAGGTCGTCCCTGGTCTTGGCCGCGAGCACCAGGGAGGCACGTTCCTCGTGCTCATCGAGCGTGAGACGGCCAGCCGCCGCGTGCTGGCCGAGCGCCTCGAGCGTCCTGTCCCGGTCCTGGTCCGAGATGCGTAGCTCTCCCTCTGGCACCGGGGACTGTGCGGGTCCGGTCACGAGCGTCCTTCCGTCAGAGCCGTTCCGGCGGTTAGATGGGCGATTCCCACCAGATTGGCCCGTCGGCCCGCCGCTGGCAAACTATTGCGGCCCGAGCCGGGGAACTAGCCGTCCCATCGCGGCGCGAGCTGGGAAACTAGCCGGCTTGGCCCGTCATCGCCGTCCTGGGGCACCGGCGCGCAGGGCGTCCATGACCAGGTCGAGCAGGCGGGCGGCACGCGGCTCCCAGTCCGGCGAGTCGATGCGCCAGAGGAAGCCCATCAGGAGCAGCACGTCGTCGGGGTCGAGGCCGGACCGGACGCTGCCAGCTTCCTCGCAGGCGCTGCAGCAGCAGGGTGATAGCCCCGATGACCGGGCCGTAGGTCTCGCCGGCCAGGCCGTCGCTGGTGGCCGCGTGCAGTACCCCGGCCAGGCCGTGCTTGATCCGGCCGTAGTGGGCGAGGCGGTCGAACCACAGCCGCAGCGCCTCCAGTGGGGGGTGCTCCGTGAGCAGGACCGGTGCGGCGTCCACCAGCTGCTGGACGTCGAGGCGGTAGACGGCCAGCACCAGCGCTTCGCGATTGGGGAAGTGCCGGTACAGGGTGCCGGGGCCGACGCCCGCCGTCTTCGCGATCGAGTTCAGCGAGGCGTCGCCGGAGATGGCGAGGGCATCGCGCGCGACCTCGATGATGCGCTCGCGATTGTGCTAGCGCGTCAGCCCGCTGGGGCTCGTGCTGCCGCTGGGCCATGATCCCTCCGCGGCGTGATGCGAAAACCGTGCCGCTAAAACCGTGCTGCTAAGGCAGTGCTGCTAAACGAAGAGCTCTCCGTTAATGTTGAAAGAAGCGGAGAGGTCTCCGGACCAGTACAGCATAGGGCGGCCCGCAGCCGGAACCGGCACGTCGTCTCCGGAACCAGGAGAGCGCCATGCGCTGACATGGCAGCGGCACCATCCCGTCGTCGTGGCCCGGTGAGCGGGCCGATCGCGCGCCGATGCGGGTTATGCCGCCGCGAGGCGGCATAATGCTGGTCATGCGGCTTTCCGCCCGCGCCGACTACGCGTTGCGCGCGGCAATCGAACTCGCCTCCGCTACCGACAGCCATGTCACGGCGGATCGGATTGCGCGCGCCCAGCAGATTCCGGGCAAGTTCCTGGAAACAATCCTGACCCAGCTCCGGCGCGCGGGACTGATCCGCAGCCAGCGCGGACCGGAGGGCGGCTTCTGGCTCGCCCGGCCCGCCAATGAGATTTCCCTCGCGGAAATCATCCGCGCCATCGATGGGCCGCTGCTCGGCGTCCGCGGCGAGCGCCCCGAGAACATCGCGTACCCCGGGGCCGCCGAGCCCCTGCAGCAGGTGTGGATCGCCCTGCGGGCCAACGAGCGTGCCATCCTCGAAGAGGTGACGCTCGCGCACATCGTCGCCGGGGAACTGCCGCCCAGCGTGCGGACCCTCGCCGACAACCCGCAGGCCTGGGTCTGACGTTAAGCTTTCCCCATCGGCTGGTCAGCCGGGATGGCTCGGCATGTGGAAGGAGTGTGCGGCCCGGCGATTCTGCGTAGCCAGATGATGCCCTGGCGGGGAGACTACGGTCGCCCGAACCGCCGCGTCCGCGGCTGATGGCTTCTTTTCCGGACAACCCGACGCGGACGGAGCCTGCAGCATTGCCTGACTCTTCCCCTGACCTCTCCGATTCACCGGCCGCGGGCCTGGCTGCCGCTGACGTTCACAGCTGGCCGGCGCGGCCAGCAGGACCTCAGCCCCGGCGGATCCTGCCGCGGATCGATCGCCGGGAGATCGCCGCCATCTTTGCGGGCGGCGCGATGGGCACGCTGACGCGAGCGGGTCTCGCCGAGGCCTTCCCGCACTCGGCAACGTCCTGGCCGTGGCCTACCTTTGCCGTCAATATCGTGGCCGCCTTCCTGCTCGGTTACTTCGCCACCCGCCTGCAGGAGCGCCTGCCGCTGTCCAGCTATCGCCGCCCGTTGCTGGGCACCGGGCTATGCGGCGGGCTATCGACATTCTCGACGATGCAGGTGGAGATCCTGGAGATGATTGATGCGCACGCCTGGGGACTGGCGATCGGCTATGCCGCCGCCAGCCTGACCGCCGGATATGCGGCGATCTACCTGGCTACCGCCATGGTCCGGCGCGTGCGGGTACGGCCGTGAGCGCGCGGCACAGCCACCACGAGCGGCCCGCCAGCGGCCGCCAGGAGGCCTTGACGGGGGCCGGCGGTGAACGCACTGCTCTGGGCGGCCGTCATCCTGATCGGCGGCACAGGATCGGTGGCCCGGTTCCTGATCGACGGCGTGGTGGCCTCCAGCGCAGGCCGGGACTTCCCCCTCGGGACGATGACGGTCAACCTGTCCGGCGCGCTGATTCTGGGCTTCCTTACCGGACTCGCGTTGAGCCACGATCAGGCCCTGCTGGCGGGCACGGCGGCGGTGGGGTCATACACGACATTCTCGACGTGGATGTTCGAAACTGAGCGGCTGGCCGAGGAACGCCAGCTCGGCAAGGTGCTGGCCAATGTGGTGGCCAGCCTCGTGCTGGGCGTCGCCGCAGCCGCGCTCGGGCGCCTGATCGGAACGCAGCTGTGAAAGACGACTCCATCAAATTGACCAGCTATTTCGGCGAACGGCACCGCACCGGCGGCAGGTTCGTCGCGGACGCCCTGCTCGACCTCTACGGCGGCAGCGAGATCGCGGCCAGCATCCTGCTGCGGGGCACCGAGGGTTTCGGCCTCAGGCATCATCTGCGGACTGATCACTCGCTGACCCTGTCGGAGGACCTGCCGCTCATCGCGATCGCGGTCGACCGCCGCCCGCGTATCGAGTCGGTGCTCGATCAGACACTGCAGCTCAACCGCTCGGGGCTGGTCACCCTGGAGCGGGCGAGGCTGCTGACCGGCGAGATCGGATCCGTCACGCTGCCCGAGGACCTGCGTGAAGCGACCAAGCTCACCGTCTATCTCGGCCGCCAGGAACGCGTCTACCGGGTGCCCGCATTCGTCGCTGTGTGTGATCTGCTGCATCGCCGCAGCATCGATGGAGCGACTGCGCTGCTCGGCGTCGACGGCACTGTCCACGGCCAGCGGGAACGAGCCAGATTCTTCAGCCGTAACGCCGAGGTCCCGATGATGGTCGTCGCGGTGGGTTCCGGGGAACGGATCGGAAGGGTGCTGCCCGAGCTGAGTGCACTGCTTCAGCGTCCCCTGCTTACCCTGGAGCGGGTCCGGGTCTGCAAACGCGACGGCGAGCTCCTGGACTCGCCGCCCCCGGTGCCCGCTGCGGGTGACCATGGCATGGCCCTATGGCAAAAGCTCATGGTCTACACCTCGGAGGCGGCCCTCCATCGCGGCCAGCCAATCCATCGGGCTATCGTCCGCAAGCTGCGCTCGGCCGGGATCAGCGGTGCGACGACGCAACGCGGTATCTGGGGATTCCATGGTGATCACCCGCCTCATGGCGATCGGCTCCTGCAGCTGGGCCGTCATGTCCCCGCCGTCACGATCGTTGTCGACACTCCCGAGCGCATCTCCACGGCTTTTGAGGTCATCGACGAGATGACCACGGAGAGCGGACTCGTCACGAGCGAGACCATCCCCGCCATGCGGGCGACCACCGGCGAGCGGGGGCGAGGCGGACTCCGGCTCGCCACACATCACCTCTAGAGCCACTCCTTCGCAGGACGCCGCGTCATCCCGGGCTCGCGCGCTGCACCCGCCCCGGTCGCGGGTAAAGACAAGCGGGGCCTGGATATGCAAACGGCGGGCGCGGTCTCACCGCGCCCGCCGCCCTGCGGGTATATAGATACAGGGCCGCTTATACCGGCACCATGTCGGTCACTTCGCGTACGCGGGGCTCTATCGCGCCGAACCTGCCAGCCGGGTCGGAGGGCATGTCCTCGGAGCTGAACCCGGCATTGCGAACCACACCGATCGGAACCTCGTTGCCAGCGGGCAGCTTCGGCTCCCGCGGCGCCTCCAGCACCGGCTCGTTCTGCAGTTCGGCCAGCGCGAAGTTGTCAGCAACCTCGCGGAAGACCTGTGAAAGGGGGGTCCCCAGCGCGCTGCAGATCGCTGCCAGCAGCTCTGAGGAGGCCTCCTTCTGCCCCCGCTCAACTTCAGACAAGTAACCCAGTGAGACCCTGGCCGAGGCTGACACCTCTCTCAGGGTCCGACCCTGCCGCAGGCGTAGCCGACGCAGCACGTCACCGAGCAAGTGACGAAGCAAAACCATCGTCGCACTCCTTCCCGGCAGAACCGTTACCCCTCCAAGGTACCTGCCCGGTAGGTCAGTCCGGGAGTCCGCAACGGTCCGTTTCGCTTCTGACGTAACGCTGTAATCAGCGGATGTCTTCCCGAAGACGGCCGGCCAGAAGGGCCAGCAACCGTTCTACCGTCACCCTACGGATCCGGTCTCGGTCGCCGTCAAGCACAAGCGTTCGAACCACCCTGTCGTTGTCGGCGCTGACCGCGATGTGGACCGTTCCGACCGGCTGGCCGTCCTGCGGGTCCGGGCCCGCCACACCTGTGGTGGCCACGCCGAACGTGGCGCCCAGCCGCTCGCGCACGCCGTCGGCCATGGCCGCCGCCACGCCGGGGTACACCGCGCCGTGCGCGTCCAGCATCGCCCGCGGTACGCCGAGCAGGATCGCCTTCAGTTCGGTCGCGTAGGCCACGACCCCGCCGCGGACCGCGTGGGATGCTCCAGGCACGGTGGTCAGCCCGGCAAGGACGAGGCCACCGGTCAGCGATTCGGCCGCAGCGACCGTCTGCCCGGCTCCCCGCAGCAGCGCGATCACCTGTTCGGCCAGCGCTCTCGTATCGTCCCTAACCGGCTCATTTTCGGTCATTTTTCTCCCCGGTTCAGGCGGGCGGCTCTAGGGCATTGCCTCCCCGTGGGTCGCGCCCTCGTGGCTGGTGCCGTACCCCGTGGGTCGCGCCCCCGTGGCTGGTGCCGTACCCCGCGGCTGGCGCCGTTCCCGGCGGGACCGGCTCCTCATCTCCGTGGCTATGGTGCCGCGGTCGCGCGGCGCAGGCGGACCGCTCGGAGCACATAATCGGCGCCGGTCACCAGCGTCACCACGACGGCCAGGCCCATGACGATCGGCCGCGCCACGCCGAACGGTCCCGGCAGCACGTACAGGCTAATGGCGAGCATCTGCAGCAGAGTCTTGAGCTTGCCGCCCCGGCTCGCCGCGATCACACCGCGCTTGATGACGGCGAAGCGGAGCAGCGTGACGCCGACCTCGCGCACCAGGATCACCGCCGTGACCCACCAGGAGAGCTCGTGCATCGCGGACAGGGTGATCAGCGCCGCCCCGATCAGGGCCTTGTCCGCGATCGGGTCGGCGATCTTGCCGAAGTCGGTGACCAGCCCGCGCTGGCGGGCCAGCCGCCCGTCCAGGAAATCTGTCGCCGACGCGATCCAGAACAGCACGAAGGCCGCGATCCGCCAGGCGGTCCCCCCGGCGACCAGGCAGGCGACGAAGGCGGGCACCATGACGACACGCAGCACGGTGAGCACGTTGGCTATGTTGACCAGGCCCGGCGCGACAGCAGGGCCTGGGTCCGCCATGGGGTCCGCGACGGCCGCAGGGTCCGCGACGGCCGCAGGGTCCGGGACCACCGCAGGGTCCGGGACCGCCGCAGCGGCCGGTGCCGGGGCAGCCCCGGAGGGCCGCTGAGCCGCCCCACGCGGCCCGGGTGGCGGTGAAGCCGACCCGGGGGAAGTCAACGGCGATCCGCCAGCGGGCGGGCCGCCGGGTGCGTCGTGGGCTCGCCCGTGCCCGGGAGGTCCGGGCCCGAGAGGTGTGAGCCGGAACGGTGGGAGCCTGAGAGGTGTGAGCCGGAACGGTGTGAGCCAGTAGGGACCGGGCCCGCGGGGGTCATGGCCTGCTCGGCGGCCGTGGCCACGAGGTCGACCCCTTCGGAGGAGACGACCGTCGCCCGGACCAGCTGGCCGGGGACGAGATCCGCGCTGGACTGAACGGTGGTCGTCCCGTCGACTTCGGGGGCCTGGTGCGCCGCGCGCCCCTCGAACAGGCCGTCGCCGAGGCGCTCTTCGATGAGCACGTCCACGGTCTCGCCGATGCGGTCGGCGCCGCGCTGCGCCATCACTTCCTCGGCCAGGTCGGAGACCTCTTCGACGCGCCGGGCCACCTCCGCCTCGTCGAGCTTGCCCGGCAAGGAGGCGGCCTCGGTGCCGTCCTCGTCGGAGTAGCCGAAGACGCCGATCGCGTCCAGCCGCGCGCTGCTCAGGAACAGTTCCAGTTCGCGCAGGTCGTCAGGCGTCTCGCCGGGGAAGCCGACGATGAAGTTGGACCGGATGCCCGCCTCCGGGCTAAGGGCCCGGATCCGCTCGATCAGGTCGAGGAAGCGCGTGCGGTCGCCGAACCTCCGCATCGCGCGTAGCAGCGGGCCGCTGGCGTGCTGGAAGGACAGGTCGAAGTACGGGGCCACGCCCGGCGTGCCCGCGATGACCTCGATGAGACCGGGGCGCAGCTCGGCGGGCTGCAGGTAGCTGATCCGGACCCGCTCGATGCCGGGGGTCGCGGCCAGCAGCGGCAGTACCTCCTCCAGCAGGCGCAGGTTGCCCAGGTCCTTGCCGTAGGAGGTGGAGTTCTCGCTGACGAGGTAGAGCTCCTTGACGCCCTCGCCGGCCAGCCATTCGGCCTCGGCGAGCAGTTCGTGCGGGCGGCGCGACAGGTAGGCCCCGCGGAAGGCGGGGATTGCGCAGAACGAGCAGCGCCGGTCACAGCCAGAGGCGATCTTGAGCGGCGCCACGACGCCGTGCGACAGGCGGCGGCGCATCGTCCGGGGCCCGGACGGCGGGGCCAGCCCGGCGGGCAGGTCGCCCGTCCCTGCCGCCGAGGCCGTGCTCTCGGCCGACGGCACGGTGCCAGCCGACGGCACGGTGCCAGCCGACGGCGGCGCGGGCGCGGTCCCGGCATGCGGGGCCGGGCGGTCGGCGGGGCTGATGGGGAGGAGCGTGCGCCGGTCCCGGGGCGTGTGCGCGGTCTTGCGCCGGCCGCTCAGGACGTCGTCGAGGCGGGAGGCGATATCGCCGTAGTCGTCGAAGCTGAGGATCTGCGCCTCGGGCAGCGCGTCGGCGAGCTCGCTGCCGTACCGTTCGGCCAGGCAGCCGACCGCCGCGACCTTGGCCCCGGATTCGGCCGCGCCGAGGAGTTCGTCGATCGATTCCTGCTTGGCCGCCTGAATGAAGCCGCAGGTGTTGACCATGACGACGCTGGCGTCCTCGCCGTCGGCGGCGAGTTCCCAGCCGCCTGCGGCCAGCCGGGCGGCCAGCTCCTCGGAATCGACCTCGTTACGGGCGCAGCCGAGCGTGACGAGGTTGACGGTGCGGCGGGCGCCGCGGCCGTCCTCCGGTGCAGGGGAAGCCGGAACTGGAGAACCCGGAGCAGCGGCGCGGGCAGGCTCACGGGGTGTGGAAGGCACACCGGCAGATTACGGCACCGGCACGGGTGCGGCGTTCATCAGCCGGAGTTAGCTGGGGCTTCCCGGGAGGGGCTGACCTTGCCAGCTGGCGGGCTAGTAACTGATCCGCGGGGCACGGGCGGGCCGGGCTAATTGCTGCCTCCCGGCACGGGCTGGCCGGAAGCCTGTCCGGAGACCCGCTGGGCGGGCCCGAGGGTCAGCGTGACCGGCTGGCTGGTGCCCGGCGACTCCTTCTTCCCGTTGACGGTCAGGACGACGCCGGCCGGGTTGCCGAGGCGCAGGTTCACGGCCTGGGTCTCCTTCCACGTCTGGGTGGAACCGGCCGGAACGACACCGCTGTAGATCGTGCTGCCCTGGTCGGTGGTCAGGTAGACCCAGCAGTCCTCGACCGCGCTCAGCTGGATGATCACATCGTTGGAAGGGATCGTCGGTGAGGCGGCCGGTGACGGGGAGGTCGCGCGGGGGGTGGCGCTGTGCGACGTCACCGGCGCCCCGGCCGCCGCGGGCTTCGGGTGGGACGACGATGTTGACGAGGCGAGGTGGTAGGCGCCATACCCGATCACGACCAGCAGCGCGATGATCATGGCGAGGCTCCAGTTCAGCGAGCGCCGTTCCTTGATCCGCAGCGGCGTCGACGGCTCGAACACGTCCGCCGCCCTGATCGCCTCCGGGGCACCGTGCACCTCGTCGTATTCGCTGATCAGCGGGCCGGGATCGGTGCCGACCGCAGCCGCGATACTCCGGATGTGCCCCCGGGCGTAGAAGTCGCCGCCACAGGCGGAGAAATCGTTCTGCTCGATACCCCGGATGATCGTTTCCCTGATGCGGGTCCGCTCGCTGACCTGCGTCACGGTGAGACCGGACTGTCGGCGTGCCTCCGCCAGCGTGTCACCGATACTCACGCTGCGCCTCCACTGGCTTTCGTCGTACGTATTGTCTCCGCGTACGGGAGCCATCACCAAGTGTAGGCATCCCGCAGGTCCTCGGAGATGAAGCTACTGTTACCGGTGCACCACGATCTGGGCAGGGACGAACGACCTTTCCGGATCGCGACGCCAGACTCCCGGGACCCCGCGCGGTCAGCCGCCGCGGAGCGAGCTGAGTACCTCGCCCAGGTCGTCCGGTTTGATGAGCACGTCCCGCGCCTTGGAGCCTTCACTGGGCCCGACGATACCCCGGCTTTCCAGCAGATCCATCAGCCGACCGGCTTTCGCGAACCCGACGCGCAGCTTGCGCTGGAGCATGGACGTCGAGCCGAATTGGGTGCTGACGATCAGCTCCGCTGCCTGGACCAGCAGTTCGAGGTCATCGCCGATCTCGGCGTCGATCTCCCGGGAGCGCTCGGGCGCGGCCGCGACGTCTTCGCGGTACTCGGGCTCGGCCTGCTTCTTGCAGTGCGCGACGATATCCCGGATTTCTTTTTCCGAGACGAAGGCGTTCTGCAGCCGCATCGGCTTGCTCGCGCCCATCGGCAGGAACAGCGCGTCGCCCTGCCCGACCAGCCTTTCCGCACCGGGCTGGTCGAGGACGACCCGGCTGTCGGTCAGGCTGGAGGTAGCGAATGCAAGCCGGGACGGCACGTTGGCCTTGATCAGCCCGGTCACCACGTCCACGCTCGGCCGCTGGGTGGCCAGCACGAGGTGGATGCCGGCCGCCCGCGCGAGCTGGGTGATCCGGACGACCGAATCTTCCACGTCACGGGGGGCGACCATCATCAGGTCGGCCAGCTCGTCCACGATGGCCAGCAGGTAGGGGTAGGGCCGGTACAGGCGCTCGCTGCCGGGCGGCGCGGTCAGCTTGCCGGCCCGCACGGCCTTGTTGAAGTCGTCCACGTGCCGGAATCCCGACGCCGCGAGGTCGTCGTAGCGCCGCTCCATCTCCCCCACCACCCAGTCCAGCGCCTCGGCCGCCTTCTTGGGATTGGTGATGATCGGGGTGATCAGGTGCGGGATGCCCTCGTAGATGCTCAGCTCGACCCGCTTGGGGTCCACCAGGATCATCCGGACCTCATCCGGGGTGGCGCGCGTCAGCACCGAGGTGATCAGGCCGTTGATGCATACGGAGTTGTGCGTGGGGATACACGAACGGCTAGCAAGGTAAAGGCGGCTGCGGCTGCTGACTTCAATGCAGCGAACCGGCACTGAGTCAACGGGCCGCACATCGACTATGTATCGCTGTCGCGCAGGGCTGGCCGGCTTGACCTGACACTGCCGTGCCCGCTTCCGGCTGAGCCCGAACACTGGCTCATGCGGAGTGAAGGCGACAGTGTAAACAGTTGACCTGCTCTCATCGCGGCCGTGACACGGTTTGGTCCTTAGGGTGGCCTTGTACCCAAGGCCCAGCACCAATTCCAGTACGCCCTGCGCGAGATCCCGGCTGGTCACCGCGAACTCAACCGTCCCCTGCGGACTGCAATAGCCATCTGTATCAAGCAGGCCTGCAAGCAAGGCCCGGCGCTGCGGGATGGAGGCATGCAGATACGCCTCGGGTATGTGCTTTGGCCCCACCTCGCGGAAAATCTCGCTCATGGTCCGGTAACGCTCGCGGCGGGGAGAGGCTGGCACGAAGCTTCCCCTGCGCCCTTGCGGGAAATGGCCATCCGCTGCCCGGAGCACAGCCGAAAGCCCGACACCAGCGTGGGCGGCTGCGCCGGCGACGCTCATCCCCTGTTCTGCGAGGTCAAGCGCTTCAGCAATGCGCCGCTCGCGCTCCGGGCGATTCCAGATTGTGTACTGCATCTGGGTACTGGGGTGGTGCGTGACTACGTACCCGTCATCGCGGATACGGTCAAGAATCTCTTGGTCGTTACTGGTGATGTCGGCACCGCCGGTACGCCCGTCACCAAGCCAGCAGCCGAATGTGTACGGAGCCACAGGCAGATCCCGCTCGGGATAGTCGAGCGGGCCGCACAGTGCCACTGAGTGGTTCAGGCGGTCGCCAACCCGGAGGGAGGCTGCGATTTCTGCGGTCGTAATTGGCTCGCTGTCGAACTGGCGTAGGTGGCCGCCCCCTGACGGAGTCCTGACGCGTTCCGCGAGCGCCTTGTAGATCAGCTGACGCGAATAGGCCGGTGTCCAGAACGAGACGTCGCGACCGTTGCGGCGGTATGAGGACCGAATGACGCGGCCTTCACGCGGCAGTTTCGGGACGACGCTCTGGTAAAGGACGTTACGGAACTGTGCTCCGACGTCCGCAAGCACCTCGGCGGTCGTGATGAGTGCGTCAGATTCACGCGACACTTCAGCCGCGCGGTTCTCAACGCGAGCCACGTCCTCGGGAGGCCAATACGGCAGCCCCGCCGGTGGCCGCCCTCGCTGCTGGCGCCCCGCCGCGGTCGCGGTACACCAAAGGTGCTCGGCGTCGGCGACGATGACGGTGCCGTCGGAGAACTCGACCTCGTAGCACGGGCGGCCGTGCATGACCGGAGTCGCGGCGATCACCTTGCATGAGTGACCGTGCTCATCGAAGACCTCGCCACCGACTTGGATCTCGCCCATGGTGGTCCAGCCGTCCGGCGCCGGGATCGGGGTATCAAGAGCGAGTGCTTTGCCCGATCCGGTGGCGCCGGCAATCAGCATGTGCGGCATCTTGGCTACGTTCGCCACGACCGTGTGGCCTTCGACGTCTTTGCCCAGGCCCACCACCATCGGGTGGTGGTCAGTGATCGCCACCTGGGACTTCAGCACGTCCCCGAGGCTGACGATCTCCTTGTCGAGGTTCGGGATCTCCACCCCGATCGCGGACTTGCCCGGGATCGGCGAGATGATCCGCACGTCCGCGCTCTTGACCGCGTAGGAGATGTTCTTGCTCAGGGCGGTGACCCGCTCGACCTTGACCGCGGGCCCGAGCTCGATCTCGTACCGCGTCACCGTGGGGCCCCGGGTGAACCCGGTGACCTGCGCGTCGACGTTGAACTGCTCCAGCACCTCGGACAGCGCGGCCACCATGGTGTCGTTGGCCTTGGTCCGGGCCTTGGGGGCGGAGCCGGGCCGCAGCAGCGCGGCCGGGGGCAGCGTGTAACTGCCGTCGGCGGCTCCGGTCAGCGTCAGCTGCTCCGGCCGCCGGAACGGCTCGTGCGGGGCCGGCGGCGTGACGGCCGGGGACGCCGACGGGGCGTTCCCGGGCCCGGCGGCGGGCTCACCGGGATGGCCGGGGCCGGGGGTTCCCGGCAGGAAACCGAGCGCTTCGAGCAGGCCCTCGTCGGTTTCCCGCCCGGCTATCTCCTCCGTTGACGGCGCGGGGGTGGCGTCGCCGCCACCGGCGGCGGGATCCTCCAGGGCACCGGTTCCGCGGCGGGCCCGCTTATCCGGGGTCAGCACGGGTGAGTCGTAGGGCTTGAGATGGTCGCCGCTCTCGATCGCCGTGCGGCCACCGCGGGCGGCCCGGGCGAGCTGGCCGCGGATCGTCTTGCGCCCGCCTTCCAGCCCACTGCGATCATCGTCGCCGGACTCTTCGCTGTGATCCTGGTCGTCGCCGAAGACGCGGGTGCGGCGGCCGAAGAACACGCGCGCCTCTTCCATCCGCTCGGGAATCCGGTGCACCGGGGTCCCCGAGATGACCAGGATGCCGAAGCCCGCGAGCAGCGCGAGGATGGGCGCCGCGACCCACGTCGTGAGCACCTTGGCGAGCGGGGCGGATACGGCGAAACCGATGAGCCCGCCGGCGTGCCGCATGGCCACGGCGCCGTCGGATGGCGCGGGCGTCCCGTTGGCGATGTGCACCAGGCCGAGCACGCCGATGCTCAGCGCGGACCAGCCGATGACCACGCGGCCGGTGTCGGAGTTGCGGTCGGGATGGCGCAGGTACCGCCAGGACAGCAGCGCGGCCAGCACGGGCGTGAGCCAGGCCGCCGACCCCGCGGCGCCGTGCACGAAGGCCGAAACGGACCGGCCCACCGGATTGCCCATCCGCCACCAGATGCTGGCCGCGAGCACGATCGCGATGGCCAGCCAGAGCAGCCCGACGCCGTCCCGGCGGTGCTCGGGATCAAGGTCGCGCGCGCTGCGCCCGAACCGCCGGGCCGTGAAGCCCACGGTGCCGGCCGCCACCATCCACGCGGCCGCGAGCGCGTGGCCGATCCACTGGATCAGGATCACGATGGGATCGCTGGTCTTGGGCCTCGCGGGCGGCCGCCGTCCCCTGCCTGCCGGCCGTCCGCTGCCCTTGCGCGGCTTGCGGTTGGCCGGCGTGCCCCGCCGCGCTGATTTGGATCCGGATGCCGAACGAGCCTGGCTGGGACGGCTCGTGGTGCTGGCTTTGCGGGCAGGCCTGTCTGGCTCCGCGCGGGCGTTCTCGGAGCTGCCGCCGCGCGGGCGGGTGTAGCCCTTGGGCGCACGGGTCGCCATGATGACCAAGCTAACGAATAACCCGGCCGCATTGGGGGACCCGGGCGCGGAGTGTCGCCCTGGCCCGCCAGCGGCGCCCGCGATCGCGCCTTCGGAGGGCCGGGCTTTACCCGTAAAGGCGGCAACGCGTGTGCCCCGTTACCCGTTAGGCGCCGACGCGTGTACCCCCGTGTCCGCTGCCAGATGGGAAGAATGATCTTGGGTGGCGGGCGCGGGGGTTGCGCCGGTGTGGCCTGGTCGGTGCGGGGGTCGTTCAGTAGCTCGGTGATGGCGTGGGGGGTGGCGTCGGTGAGGGTGGCGTGGATGGTGACCTGGTGCAGCTCGTTGCTGTAGACGGCCTGGACGTGGAAGGCGTCCAGGAGCTGTTCCACCAGGCGCGCCGGGGCGCTGGTGAGGACGTCCCCGAGGATCGGCAGCGCGTCCAGCAGGCTCGGGTCGTTGTCCTGGGTGGTGGCCGCCTCCAGGGCGGCGAGCTCGGTTTCGAGCCGGGTGCGCTCGGTGAACAGCTCGGTGAACCGGGCGCGGATCCGGTTGCGGAGCGCCTGTGCCGCCGGGTCCCCCGGCTGGGCCGGGGCTTCCAGTTCGGTGATGAGCGCGTTTTCGGCCGTGTCGATCCGGGTGAGCTGCCTGCGGAGCGCGGCGGCCTTGTCCGCGCGCTGGGTGGCCTGGTCGGCGGCGCTGGCCGGGAGGGCGGCGGCGAGCATGGCGGCGCGGTCGGGGCCGAACACCCGCTCACCGAAGAAGCGGGCCAGGGCGGTCATGAGGTCGTCTTCGCGGACGGTGACCGACGGGTGGCCGGGGTGGGCGGCGGCGTGGCGGGGGATGGAGTTGTCGTGCGGGCACCGGTAGTAGGTGTAGGTAGCCCGCGTCGGGCCGGTGCGGGTGGCGCCGCGCATCCGGCGGCGGCAGATTTTGCACCATAGCCGGGAGCGGAGCTGGTAGCGGCGGCCGGGCCGCGTGCTGGGCATCTCGGTGTCCCGGCGTTGCCGTGCTCGGCGCCGGCCCGCTGGGCGGCGTCCCAGGTTGCCTTGTCCACCAGGGCCTCGTGGGTGGGCTGGGCGGACCAGATCCACTGGTCCGGCGGCATCGGCCGGGCGCGGTTGTGCTGCCGGCGGGTGCGGCCCAGCACCATGTACCCGGTGTATTTGGGGTTGGCCAGGATCCGCGCGACGGTGATGGCGGTCCACCCGGTACCGGGGTTGGGCGCGGGGTACCGGCCGGGGTCGGCGTTCAGCCGGGCCGCGATCGTCGGCGTACCCAGATGATCGATCACCCGCCACTGATAGATCAGGGTGACGATGGGGCCGCGTACCGGGTCCGGGGCCAGGCGGGTTTTGGTGCGGCCTTCGGCGGCCTTGGCCGGGATGGGGTGCGGGTACCCGTTCACCGGTGTAGCCGTAGGGGACGGGGCCGAGGTTCCACCCGTCCAGGGAGTGTTCCTTGAGGCCTTTCCAGACTTTGTCTTTGAGCTGGATCCGGTACCATTCCGCGATCCCCTGCTTAATCCGCCGGACCAAAACAGAGGTCGCGTTGATGCCCTCGATCTGGGCGGGCTCGTCGGTGGCGAACAGCGGGATGCCCTGGGCGTCGAGTTCTTTTTCCAGCCGCAGCGCGCTGAACATATCCCGCGCCGACCGTTCGATATCTTCGCACACCACGGCGGCGAACGGCGGCGCGGGTGCTTTGGCCGCGTGGATCAGGTCGGCGATCCCCCCGTCGCGGGGGATCCCCGCGTCGGCGAACGGCCGCCACGCTTCGCCGTGGCCGCGCTGGTCCAGGTCGATCCCGCCCGATTCCACGTCCCAGTAGCAGGCGGTGATCCGCCACCCGTCGGGCAGCCACTCGGTGCAGGACCGGATCTGCCTGCGCAGGGAGGCCATCGGGTCTTGCAGCAGCAGGGTGGAGGTCCGGGCCAGGATCGCCACCGGGACCGGCTCGGCGGGCCCGGCGGTGGCGGGCCGGCTTGGGCTAGGTGAAGGTCTGGTGCTGGCGTGCCCATATCAGTAGCTCCCTGATCGCGGCGGCCTGCCGGGCGTCCAGGTCCCTGGCTTTCCGCCCGGTCTCTATCTTTACCTTGAACCGGACTTTCAGTCCGCCCGGCCTTTCCTCCTCCCTTAAATTGTAGCTGATAATGGCCGGTCCTTTAATGGGTACCGGTGAATTACCGTCATGTATTTCCTGGTCATTTTCTCTGGTGCTTCCTGGTTCACTGTAATACCATTCCGGCGGGGGCCCTTTTGCGCGGTGGGGAGTGGGGGGTGATTGTTTGGCCGGTGTCCTGCCGGTGGAGGGCTTCGCGTGCGGGGGCGGCAGGCCCTACGCTGGCCGGGGCGGGCCGGGCAGCCTGCTGCTGCCCGCGATCTGTCCGGCTGGGCCTGCCGCAGGGGTCCCCGCGCGAAGCCCGGAGCCGGGAGGTGGCTAAAAAATCGCCCGCCTGCGCACCGGGCAGGCGGCCGCATCGCTTCAACGTTCTACCGCTCCGCGGGCCAGGCCGGGGCGAAAGCTTGGTTCTTCGGCAATGCCGGTGTTTCCGGCAACCGGTCCGGCCGCCCGCGAGCGGTTCTTGGTGTCAGGTGGCGTGGAACCAGTCCAGTTCGTCCAGCAGGACGTCCAGGGAGGGCGCGGCCAGGTCGGTGGTGCCGTTGCTGGCGTGCCAGCTTCCATCGTCGCTGGTCGCTGCCGGTGGGGCTGGTGATGCGCCAGCCGGGCCGCTGGAGCTGGAAGGCGATCCGGCGCATGGTGTCCCGGCCGGGTGCGGCCCGCCGGCTCACTGGTTGCCGGCTTCGATTTCTTCGAGCCGGTCCAGCAGGGCGTGCAGCGTTAAAGCAGCTACCACGTGGCAGGTCTGCGGGCCGATCTTCTCGGCGGTGAACCGGGACCCCCCGCCCTGGGCGTAGATGGACCACTGCGGATGATCGGTGGTGAAGCGCTGTTGCCTGACCAGCAGTTCGTACGGCAGCGCCATAACCGCTTCCTTGCCTGACCCGCAGCTGACCCGGGGGCCGTGCCTGGTACGGGTCCCCGCCGGGCACGGCTGGCCCTCACTATAGCAAGGTCGACTACTGTCGACTAGTCACGTGCGCTATCGACGCTACGTGATCATCGCTGGTCAGCGTCGTCTATGGTCGAAAACGTGACACCAGATGGCGAAACGGACCCGCGAGCCTACATGCGCCTCGCGGCACAGCTGCGACGCCAGATACAACGGGCACCCCGCCACCGGGTGGTCCCGTCCCGTCGATCACCACCCTCACCCAGGAACACGGGATCGCCCGCGCCACGGCCGGGAAAGCCCTGCGGTGCTGGAATCGGAGGGCCTGGTCTACCGCGTGCCCGGCCTCGGCTACTACGTCACCAGCCGCAGCTGACCACGGTCCCTATGCCTTGGGCGCATCGGGCGCGGGCGTACCGGCAGACCGATGCTGTTTCCTCGGGTCAATGCTGTGCCTATAAGCCTTTGCCGCTTGCACCTTCCGGGTTCATAGGTGCTTGCGGTGCCGGGCCTGTGCTGCTTCCTCGGGCACTGGTCACGGCGGTCACCTGGTGTGCTTTGCTTGCACCCTCCCCGGTTATTTGTGCGGTGCGGTACCGGGGCGGTCTTGCTTGCACCTTCCACGGTCATTTGTGCGGTGACAGCACTCACCTGACGAGCGGCGTAACCCGCTGCCTTGAGGGAGGCCGCCTGGACACGCAACGGATGTCAGCACACAGTTATGTAGCTCACCCTCTAGCACAGACTGGCCGGGGAGATATGGTTAGTTCACAGACAAACCAGGAGCGTGGCTATGACAGAGATAACGCTCGTGATCGGGTGCAAAGTTCACACTACCGATAACAAGATCTCCGGCTATGTGAAGTCCGTAGTCGTTGACCGCAGCACCCGGACCGTAACTCATCTCGTGGTCGAGCCAAAGGACCGGGAAGGGCTAGCACGGCTTGTTCCCCTGGACAACGACCACGTTGACGCCCCAGCAGACAAGATCCGCCTCCGCTACACCGAGGCGGAGTTCAAGAATCTTGTCGCCGCTGAAGAGACTCTGGCAGAAGTCTTCAACTCCGGCCCAGTAGAGCTGGAAACGGAGGGATGGCGGCCAGCGGACGACGACGAGCCGGTGGTGGACGGCAGTAAGATCTCGCCGATCCGGCCGCGAATACAGGGAGAAATGGACCTCGTTCCTAGACTCCTCCCCGGCGAGGAGGAGGAGCACCACGGCGACCACGTCCATGCCACCGACGGCGACATTGGGAAACTCGATGCGCTTATCGTCGACTTTGATACTCACCAAGTGATCCACGTGCTCCTCAAAGAGGGGCATTTTCCGTGGCATCACAAGGAAGTGCGTATCCCGGCGGACAAGGTGTCTCGGTTCGACGACCACGGCGTCCACCTCAGCATCACCAAGCAACAGGTGCAGGAGCTTGCTAGAGAGGAAAGGAGGATAACGAAGATCGTGAGACTGAAGGTCGGGGGAGAGTTTGACAAGGACGCACTAGAAGACGGCCCAGGTGAGGCGCTTCTCCAGCATGACGATAACGGCTGGAAGCTGCTCACGTCAGAGGAGGACGACCTCAGCGACCACGGCTACCTGCAGGCTACCGACCGGGCCCAGGCGGTCAGGGAAGCACGGCAGCGACTGGAGAGCGAAGGGTATGAAGTGACGTCCGAGAAAGTCACGTTCGAGGCGTAATTCATATCGAAGGCCAACGACCGGCAGCCGAGCTGGCCGACTAGCCCCATGCCATGCGCGTCATCGACGCCTTGACCAAGCAAGCCGACCAGCCTTTGACCTTGAACCTCGGGGCGCGTTTGGTGGCGGGGTCCGGGGTTCCCCCACGGTTTGATCTTGATCTTTATTCTTTGCCTGGGTGGGTGCTGTCCTGTGGAGCTGCTTCCTGACCTCGGCCGCTCGAAGAGTGGGTGAGGTCAGGAAGTGTCTAGCGGAACGGTTAGGACGGCACCCACCCAGGCCAGCGGCGTTAGCCGCTGTTTTTCTGGGCGCACAGCACCTGCACGTGTAAGCCGCTAGCTCTTCGCCGACTGTTTGACCACTGAGCGGTCCCCGTGCGCAGCAAAACGCAAGGGATAGATAATAGGCCTTGACCTTTGGAATAAAACAAATAGCCGCTTCTACCTATATTTTCCTCTACATCAAAGCGGCTTTACGACCTTTCCTGAGCTGCATTGAGAACCTTATCATTCCGTCCTCGCTTTAAAACTCACATACAGGGGGACTCCGTCCAAAGAGCTAAGATCGATCGGCTTATCAATGCGGCGGTGAAGGGTAACCTGCCTCAAATTCGGCAGCTGCTTAAGAATCGAATAGTCATCAACCTGCGGGCAATTCAAGTCGACGTGACGCAAAGAACTTATATCCGACAGGGGGGCTATGTTACGTACAGACTTGGAAACTATACGCAGACTTTGCAGATTCCTAAAACCTATCATCGGCCTCAAGTCCTTTATCCAATCCGACGAAAAAAAAAGTGAGCGCCGTGATCTCCGGAATTAGCTGCACTAGGGCCGGCAGATCACCATGAGGCCGAGCGTTGTATAGCTGGAATTCCGAAAGTTGTGGCATGCCAGCCAAAAAATCAATGGACGAGATTAGGCCCGTTCCTCCGAAACGAAGCTCTTTCAGATTTTTCAGTTCCGAAACGGGTGACAAGTCAGCGTCGGCGGTCAAGAAAGACAACCATAGCTGCGTAAGTTTCGGCGGCAAATCGGAAACAAATGACACATCTGAGAGTCGCGCATAACCTATCTTAAGCTCATGAAGATTTCTGAGAGATAGCAGTGGGTCAGGGGTACTTAGTGAGGAATCGCTCGACAAAGTCACGTCACGTAGCGAATGTGCAAACCGCCTTAGTGGGCTAACGTCTGGAATATTTCCGGATGCCCACAGATCTACTATGGATGGTAGGTCATGCAAATCTTCCGCTAGATCAACAACATCATTCAGACTCAGGCGAGAGATCGTTTTCTCTGTTACAAATTTAAAGCAGTTTAGTTGAGATCTGTTAATGGCAAAATGGTAGCTACCAGACATTTTGGTCGATAACTCGTTCGGCAAACTCTTTAGGGTCGAAATAACTACTCAATTGCACGAGCTGGCTCTGCACGTTCCACCGATGATCGATGGCGTATTCTGCAAGAATATCCAGAGCATTAGGGCCTCCGATTAGGCCCAGAGTCCAAACCATTGATGCTGCAGCGGCGGTGGTAAGTCCGCTCGGGTCGCGCGGCACATGACGGAGTACAGCAGGGCCCGCCATGGCAAGGGAGCGTGCCTCTGGCCGACGCCGAGGTGGAATCAGGCCTGCGAGAGAGTCTTCTACCTGAGTACGTATATCAGGCTCAAGCGTGCTAGCTGTTTCCAGACAGGCGGCGGCGATCAATCTGAGGCGACGACGATGCCTCCCTTCATTATTAGCACGTGCGAGCAGACCTGATAGCAGTTCGTTTCGAGTCGGGTAATTTGCGTGGCCGGGCTGCCATAACTACGGTTTCTTGCCATGTATCCAAGTGCGCTCGCTCAATTAGGAAGCCAATGTCTCCTTGCTCAGCTGCTTCCCGAGCAGTCAGATATTCTTGAAAGGTCCGGTGAACAAAATCAATCCGGCCGACAATAGGTTCACGGATGACACCGCTTCTTGAGATTAGATGATCTACTATTACATCAGGTTGAGCGGTTGTTGAATCCATAAGCCTGAGACGTTCTCTAAATCGATTAATTGCTTGGCTTTTATCAATTTCTGTTCTTCCGTTGAGTGATAGGCGCCAAGCAAGCGCCTGGAGAAGCAGCAGTTTAGCGGCAAGGTCGAGCTGTATTATAGGCTCGGTCGCTACTCCTCGCTCAAGGTCACGGCGTTCGAGAAGCATCTCGATTGCCGCTTTGTATATTGCCATTCGATCTGGTGGCAGTACCGTGTGACGGTCTAGATTCAGTGCACAGAGCATTGCGCACATCAAAGGATTAGTAGCTAGCGCCTGTAGATGAGGAGTCGCGTCCAGCTTTGCTAGAAGGCGCCTCTCATATGTCGGCAGCTCGTGCTCGGCGCACGGCAGGTTACCTGCGTGTCGCATGGCTTCATGCCAGTGATTAATAAGTGCTTTTACATCTGAAGGGCCCATCCGATTGAGTGTTACGGGAGTGAAACCTTCGCCTGCTAGCCAGCCGCTAGTAGCAGCGGCAGGTCGTGCGGTTACTACTGCCTGCGGTTCCCGGGGTACGTTGCGAGAATATCATGTAGCCATTTTCTTACGGCTCGCCGTTCAGAGCCGGGAAGTTCATCTACACCGTCGACCAAGAGCAGCGCGTTATTGTCGGCCAGTTGTCTGTGCACCCATCCGCGCGGCATGAGACCGATGATGGTATCGGCGATTCCCTCTAGATAGCGTTCCGGCCTAGGAAGCTCTTGGGCAACGTATCGTCGAAGTTTAATTAGAAATGGTACCCGTCCATTCCAAGCTGCAAGTTTGCCCTTAAAAGCCCGCCGCGCCGCAGTAATAGCTAGCCAGGATAGAAGCGTTGTCTTACCGGATCCGGCTTCTCCACGCATCAGAACACGATGCGAAACTGCTAGGGCAGTTTCGACTCTAAGCGAAGCGGGCTCAACTCATCTATCGTCAGCTTCGTTCTGGAGTGATTTTTCGTTCAGTTGAGCAAGCTTTCGTTCATTTAGACTTGCCGTAACGGACAAACTTATATATGCAACGCTCAGCGTTGCGCTTAGCCTATACCTGTTTACGTCAATGCCGAAGAGTTCAATGTAATCCTGTGTTTCCGATATATGTGTGAGGTATCGCGAGCGAAACTCTGAATCGTGGGCTGTTCCCTCAGGCGCGTCTAGAGTTCCTATTGGAAGACGTTGGAGAATTGATTCAACCTGATTACTGAGCGATGAGGTTCGCGAGAGGAGTTCAGCGATACCTCTATTTACGAACGATGCGAGACTAACTATAAGATTGCAGTATAGAAAGCAACTCTCATCAAGCAGTCGCATGTACAACTCTGCCGAATTGCCGCCAAGGCTCGTCGCGGTGGATTTAACGTCACCAGAAGATCGCATTTTCTTGGCTAGAGAAATCGGATCAGCGTTAAGCGCAAAGAAAGAGTCGTCCGTTAGATTACAAGAATTGAATGTGTCGACCACGGCTACTTGTGCTGCGCGCCGATCATTTTCAGGCATATTTCGCCATTCGCTATTAATGAAGGTTTCCATTCGATAGCTAATAGTGTCGACAATCGTCTCAACTTCGCGCGTAAATGCCCGCCGCTGGTAGTCATCCAGGGTAGTTACGTTGATCAACTCTGATAGCGGCAGATCTCGCTCAGATGCAGAGCGCCGCTGAGTGAGAACAGTGCGCACTATCTGGTGTCCGATGCTGATGGCTATCGAAAGTGGTTCAGGCATTGGCTCAGTGTAGGCGTTGAGATGGGGCGACAGGACCTGCTTGCCTAACTAGGCCGGATTGTTTGTCTAGTTTGTACCTGTTCGTCTGAAAAAGCGTATCAACTCCTAAGGTCACCGTCGCTCTAGGCTGCCGGGTAACACATAGGTTGCCGGATGATCCCGAGATCATAGTAGGTATGATTCGGTCCTGGTCCGCTCCAGCCTTCCGCGTGCCTTAACTGGGACAGGTGGGTATGTATATAGTCGGTGGGTGGCAACGTGCCATTGGAGTGCCGCAGCTATCCCCGGTATGAGCGGCAAGGACGAAAGAGCACTAGTTGAATCGCCGGTTGGCTAGGGTCCCGGAACCTCGTCTCAGATTACTCGCCTCTTTGGCTATGGCTGGCTATGGCCTGGTCAGAGCACGGCCGGAATCGGACCGGGGGCGGGTGGGCGGGCTATCCTTGCTAATGCTGCTCCTTCCGTGGCCGGTGGGCGCGTCCGGGGACGAGTCGGGGACGAGTGCGAGGGAGGGGCGCACGTCCCGGGCGGCGTCTACCTCTCAGATTGCGCGGTGCGCCGCCGTATCGTCCGGACCCGTCGTTTGCTGTTGCTGCCGGTCGTACGCGTGGAGGCTGCTGCGCGCGGTCCGGCCGTGCGTGTCGTAGACGGTCCTAAGAGCGACGTCGTGGCTGGCGCAGTGTTCCGCGAACCCGGCGGCGCCGGTCGGCGTGCGGCTAACGCGGTACAGGTCTGCCGTGATTACGGCGTCGCGCTGGCCTCGGCCAATATTGGCGGCCAGCCGGGCCAAGTCCGATCCGGGCCGCTGCCAGCCACAGGAGCCGGTGTCGGTATAGACGGCCGGTTCTGGCCAGCCGCGCTCACGAGCGGCGGACACCGCGTACGCTCGCTGGCGCTGAACGCACACGTCGCCGACGTCGTTCGCGTCCGCTACGCGGATTTAGGCCGCTGGGCGGCGCGGGTGTGATGTCCTCATGGTCTGCTCTTTCGCTGAGGCGGTCGTCGTCATGGCACTCCCGGGCGTCACAGCTGAATCGTCGCTTCGATAACCAGCCGCGGCTTTGGCTGACGTTGTGCCATTTGC
>CAVUNW010000044.1:0-131516 GCA_963742865.1 uncultured Actinomycetes bacterium | reverse complement strand
GACCCGGCCGAGGGACTCGTGGCCGAGGATGAGCCGGTCCCGGCCGGGGGGCGCCCAGCCGTAGGCGCCCGAGGTGATCTCGACGTCGGTTCCGCAGATGCCGACGGCCGCCGCCTGGACCAGGATCGAGCCGGTGCTCTGGTCCGGTTCGGGGACCTCCTCGAAGCGGACCGACCCCGCAACCCCCGGCTGCACCGTCACTGCTTTCATGACTGCTCCCCAAATGTCCTGTTCCGCTGGCCCGCAGACGTGATCGCAATGACCGGGAGTTGAGCTCTGGGTGCGGGAAAGCCCGCGCCGCCCCTCGCCCGGCGGGACGATCGGCCCGCAGCCGCGCACATGACGGGCAGAGCTCGCGGTCCAGAAGGGCCGCCATGTGATCCGGCAGGCGGCCGCGGATGAATTGCCGGTGCGCGGGCGTCTGTGTCGGCGCGCCGCATTCGCTGCAGGTCAGCAGCGGCTGTTCGCACACGGTGGTTCCGGTGATGATCGTGCGGCGCACGAGGTCCGGCGTGGCGCCGCCGGCGGACAGGTCGACCTCATCCGCGATCCGGATGGCGCCGGTCGGGCATACCTGGCTGCAGGCGCCGCAGCCGATGCACCGCTCGGCGGGGCGGGTGAAGTCGAAGTAGGCGACCCGGCCGGCGTTGGTGTCTGCCATGCGCAGCGCGTCGACGCCCATCTCGCTGCAGGCGGCCATGCACAGGCCGCAGCCGATGCAGACGTCGCAGCGCAGGCAGCGGCGCGCCTCGTCGTGTGCCATCGCGTCGGTCAGGCCCTCCTCGATCTGGACGTAGTTGCCGAGGCCGACGACTTCTTCGACGGTCCGTTCGGGCATCACGGCACGAGGGAGATGCGTGCGCTCATCCGCCGCGACGGTCAGGGGAATGACGTCGGCTCGGCGTACCGGCGTGCCGGTGGCGTTGTCCATGGGCTGCCCGCGCAGCCAGGCATCGATCGCGTTCGCGGCGATCTTCCCGGAGCGGATGGCCTCCACGACCGTCCGCGGGCCGTGCTCGACGTCGCCCCCGGCGAAGACGCCCGGCACCTTGGTCATCAGGGTCTTCGGGTCGGTGAGGATGAAGCCGTGGGTGGTCTCGACCGCGCTGCCGTCGAGGATCGTCAGGTCGGTGCCCTGACCGGTGGCGAGGATCACGTGGTCGCCCTCGAGCGTCAGCAGGCGGGCGGCGTCGAACTTCGGATCGAACTTTCCGGTCTCGTCGTGGACCTGCTCGCAGAACTGGAAGGTGGTCTCGCCGTCCTCCCCGATCCGGACCGGGCCCCAGCCGGGGTGCAGCTGCACGCCTTCCCCGACGGCGTTCTCGATCTCGTGGGCGCTGGCCGGCATCTCGCGGCGTTTCTCAAGGGAGACCATGTCGACGTGGGTTGCGCCTTGGCGCAGAGCGGTCAAGGCGACGTCGATCGCGACGTTGCCGCCGCCGACGACGATCACCCGCGGCCCCACCCGGACCGGCTCGCCGCTGCGCACGTCCCGCAGGAAATCGATGCCGCCGAGCACGAAGGACTGCTGGACACCGTCGATCGGGATCGGGCGCGAGCGCTGGGTGCCGAGGCCGAGGAACACGGCGTCGTAGTTCTTGCGGAAGGCATCGAGGCTGCCGACCTCGGCGCTGGTGCGGATCGCGATTCCGAGCGCCCGGATCTGGTCGAGCTCCTGGTCGAGGAGGTCGGGCGGCAGGCGGTAGGCCGGAATGCCGTAGCGCAGCATTCCGCCGGCCTTCTCCTGCTCCTCCAGGATCTCGACCTCGTGACCGAAGGTGCGCAGGTAGTAGGCGGCGGTGAGACCGGCTGGACCGGAGCCGGCGATGCCGATCCGCTTGCCGCTGTCCGGCGCGATCTCGGGTTTCGGGTAGCCGCCGTCGGCGAGGCAGTGCTCGGCCGCCTTGGCCTTCATCGGCCGGATGAACACGGCGCCGTTGCTGCCGCCGCGAACGCAGGCCGATTCGCACGGCGCGGGGCAGACCAGGCCACAGGTCAGCGGCAGCGGGTTGTCACGCCTGATGACCTCGATCGCCGCCCGGTAGTCGCCATGGCCGATGTGAGCGATGAAGCTCGGGATGTCGATGTTGGCCGGACATGTGCCGTGACACGGCGCGGCCTGGTGCTCGAAGCACAGCCCCTCCGGGCAGGACTCGCGCCGGGCGTGCTGCTCCCACTGCTCGCGGTAGTAGCGCAGCGAGCTGCCCAGCGGCCAGGCGGCCGCCAGCCCCTGCACGCCCAGCTCGAGCGCGACTTCGTCGAGCGCCCGGAGATGGGCGGCGTCACCGCGGCCGAGCGTCAGCTCGGCCACCAGGCGGCCGGCCCGGGCGAGCAGGGGGCGCACCGGATCGCCTTCGGCGTTGTCGGCGAGCTGCCAATGCCGGTAGAGCGCGCGGCGCGTCTGGCGCAGCAGGCACGCGCCCTCGGCCATCACCATCAGCGTGGACGGCACGGGCACGACGCCGGCCGAGGCGAGCGACAGCGGCCGGCACGATACGCCGGCCGCGGACAGCGGCAGGAAGCCGCCCAGGCCGTCGTCGAAGACGAGCACCGGGTCCTGGCCTGCCACCTCAACGCCACCACCCCAGGCGTCGATCTGCTGCCGCAGGCTCTGTGACTGGGCGAGCTCGACCAGGCCGCGCTGCTTGATGCCGCGCCGCAGCGTCAGCAACGACGCCTCCGAGGCCCGACGCGCCGGCGAACAGCAGGGCGATCCGGCACCAGGTCTCAGGGGTGTGGATGAGCCGTGCGGCGTCGGCGGGCGGCCCCTCCGCCCACGGGCCGGGGTGGCTGTCGCGCTGCACCTCCAGCCGCATGCGGGGCGTGGTGACGTGGGCGAGCGTACGGATCGCGTCGACGGCGTTCAGGAGGGCGGCTTCGTGACCGTTCAGCTCGGCCGGGAGGCGCAGCTGGACCTCGCGGCTGTCGCGCAGGCCAGCGGCGATCAGCACCCCCTCGGCCAGCAGCCGCGGAGCGCCATCGAGGACCGCGGCTGTGCCGCGGGCGCGCACATCAAGGCCGGTGGCATCGATCACCAGCACCGTAGGGCCGACGCCGCGCAGAAACCGGCGCCAGGCCAGAGAGATCGGTTCGCCCGCACCGCTGCTCTCCGCGAGGCCCGACTCCTGCACGCGCTGCAACCGCTGCAACGGCGTCAGCTCCCGCGCCTGGGCCAGGCCCGGCAACGCGCCGGCGAGCGTGGCCGCCGGCGGCACAGGACCGGCCAGGGCGGCGGCGCCCTGGTCAAGCCAGCTCGGCAGCGTCTGGACCGCGCTCATGGCGAGGTGTCCTTGCCGCCCGGCGGCTCGGCGAGGATGTAACGGGCGTAGCGCTCGCGGCGCGGGTCCGGCACCTCGTTGGCCTCGCCGAAGGACAGGCAACCGGTCACGCACTTGGTGACGCAGGCGGGCTGCAGCCCAGCGTCGATCCGGTCCATGCAGTAATCGCACTTGACCACCTTGTTCGTGGCGGGGTCCCACTGCGGAGTGCCCCACGGACAGGCCGCGATACAGCTCTTGCAGCCGATGCAGAGGCTGTCCTCGACAAACACGATGCCGTCCTTCTCGCGCTTCTGCATCGCGCCGGTCGGACACGCCCGGACACACCACGGGTCCTCGCAGTGGAAGCACGGCATGAACACGAAGTGGGTCCGGGGCAGTCCGTCGACCTCGACCGGATCCAGCGCGATAACCCGGCACGGATCGGGACCGGGACCAAGCTGCTTGTTGGTCTTGCAATGGACTTCGCAGGCCAGGCAGCCGATGCAGTTGGCCTCGTCGTGGCGAAGCTCGTACTTGCTCATCCTGCCACTCCTTCCGGTGCCCGGCGCTTCACCTGCACGACCGTCTCGGTCAGCGCACAGCCACCGCCGGCGGGATCGAAGTCGTAGAGCTTGCCGTGCTGCAGGCGCTGGTCGGCGACGCCGACGCCGCGGGCGCGCGTGGCGAGCGGCACCGTGGCGCCGTAGCCGTGCAACATGAACACCGCGTCGGGATGGATCCAGCGCGTGACCTTCGCCGGCAGGCAACCGGTGTAGCGGCCACCGCCGTTGACCTCCACCTCGTCGCCGTCGACGATCCCGAGCGCCGCGGCACGGTCGGGGTGGATCCAGAGCACCTGTCTGGGCGCTCTCTCATTGAGCAGAGGATTGTTGAGCGACTGGCCCTGCGCGAGCGTCGCCGTCTTCGCGAACAGCAGCGTGAACTTCTCGCCCGTCGGCGCCTCCTTGGGGACGTACGCCGGCAGGCTCTCAAGCCCGGCCTGCTTGAGGACCTCGCTCTCGATCTCGATCTTCCCCGAGGGCGTCGGGAACGTGAGCTCGTCGCGGGGGATCAATTTCGGCGCCGCCGCCAAGCCGACCATGCCGGCCTCGCGCATCTCCGAGACGGTGACGCCGGTGCCATCGAGCTGGTAGTTCCACAGCTCCTCGATGGTCTCGAAGTCAAGCGCCTGCTTGATGCCCATCCGGTGCAGGATCTCGCGGAAGATCCACCACGCCGGGCGGCTGTCGAAGCGCGGTGCGATCGCCTGGTCGCGCATGGCGAAGACCGGCACCGGGCCGTTCATCTGGCAGAGGATGTTCGCGCGCTCCAGGTAGGTCGACTCGGGGAGGATGACGTCGGCGAACCAGCCCAGTTCCGAGTAGCGCACGTCGATCGAGACGAGCAGCTTCAGCTTCTCGATCGCACGTTGCGTCGCCTCCGGGTCGGGCATGCCGGTGAACGGGTCGTGGCGGTAGGCGAAGTAGGCGCCGATCCCGTACGGCTGCCCCGTCTCCATCGCGGCGAAGGCCTGATGCAGCATGCCGATCGCCGGATCCCACTGCGGCCGCTCGCCGCCAGCACCATCCACGCGCGGCTCCTTGACCTCCGGCACGCGATCTGTCAGATGGTTCAAGCCCTTGCGGCCGTAGTGCTCGGGCGGCTTCCCCAGCACGCATCCACCCGGAAGCTCGATGTTGCCCATCAGCGCGTTCAGGATCAGCGCCGAGCGGCTCACGTAAAACGACTGCCTGTGACGAGCTGACATCCACCCCGGATGGAAGATCACATGTGGTGCGTCCGCGGCGATCTCGGTCACGAACGCGCGAAGCTCGGCGGCGGGAACGCCGGTGTGCGGCTCCTGCCACTCGGGCGTTGTGTCCTTGACCGCCTCCCGCAGGTAGTCCAGGCCGGAGACGAAGCGGGCGACGAAGTCCTTGTCGTAGGCATCCTGCTCCAGGACCTCATGGATGATGGCGAGGTTCAGCGCGTAGTCGCTCTTCGGTCGCACCTGCCAGTAGCGGGTGGCCTTGGACGCCGTGATCGTGGCGCGCGGATCGATGTAGGTGCAGCGCATCCCCCTCGCCACCGCGGCCATGAACGCCTTAGCCTCCTTGACCATCAGCGATTCGACGACGTTGCGGCCGTAGAGCACGAGATGCTTGCAGTGCTGGTAGTCGAACAAGAGCCCCGCGGCGCCGAAGCCGTAGAGCGAACGCGTGGCGTTATGGACATTGCCGGCGCAGGCGGCATCGTGATCGAAGTAGTTCGGCGAGCCGAGCGCCCGAACGAAGGTCTGGGTCAGGTCAGTAAAGGGGCCGCCACGATCGGAAAGCGCGATACCGCGCCCGCCGAAGACATCGATCGTCTCCGTCAGCTTCCCGGCGATGTAGTCGAGGGCCTCGTCCCAGGACACCCGCCGCCACTGGCCGCCGCCGCGCTCGCCAGCCCGGATCAGCGGCGTCTGCGGCCGCTCGTCGTCAGACTCCAGAAACAGGCCGGCCGCGCCCTTCGCGCACAGGCTGGCGCCGAGGGCCTGGTCGTGCGTATTGCCCTGCAGCCAGGTCACCCGGCCGTCCTCGACCGTCACTTCCATCGGGCAACGCACCGCGCACATGCCGCACATGCTGTAAACCGTGCGCCGGCCTGGAGCACCCACACTGCTTACGTTTGGTGCCATAGGGGAAGTCATTGCAATCTCCGTCCACGCACGGCCATTGGCGTCAGGCCGCCGGGCCCCGCGCGCTTCGCTGGCGGCGTACTTTTCCTGGCATGGATCGAACGTGGCACCCTCCAGGAGTGGCGGATAGGGCCGTAGTTCCTGCTGCAAGGGGGCCAATGACCCCGCCAGGACTGGGGCGGCGAGGCGGCCGGGTAGGCCGGGTTCGAGGGTGAGTCCTGTCTGGGCGAGGAACCCGTCGAGGAGCTCTCAATCTTCCTCCAGGGCGCCGGCATCGCGGCCTGCGGGCGGAACGGCCATGCCCGGCCAGGGCCGGCGGGTCAGCTGACTTTGGTGGCAGCCGCGGTGCACGGCGCCGACCGGGGACAGGCGGCCGGGGGTTACATCTCGTTGACCGCTTGCTGCAGGGTCTTGTCGAGGTCCTTCGGATCCACGTCAAGCTCCTGGGCGGTCTGCTTCTCCGCCCTGGTCACCGCGTTCTTGATCGCGTCCTCGACCTTGCTTTCGCCGACAATGACGAGCCCGGCCTGGCCCGGGTCGATGAAGTCGCCCAGCTGCTTGGCCTGCGAGCGTGACATGCCCTTGGACAGGTGCCCGGTGACCCCGCCGGCCACGCCGCCGACCGCGGCCGCGCCCAGCACCGCCGGCGGGAAGATGACCCCGATGGCCGCCCCGGCGGCCACGCCCCACCAGGCGCCATGGCGGGTGGCCGTCTCGTCCTTGTTCTCATGGACCTTGCCGCTGGCATCCTTGGTGACCACAGCCGCATCGTAGGAACCCACCAGACCTGCTGCGTGAGCGTCCTTGACGACCTGGTAGTCCTCCTGGGCTGTTGCCTCATCCGGATACGTTGCCACCAGGATGAACGTGCTATCGGATCCGGACATGCCGACCTCCTCAGTTCCGCTGGCATCCCTTGCCAGGCGGTTCAGCCAATCCGCCGCAGCTGTTACCCGGCCGCGGCATCGCGGTCTCAGGCTCACACCTAGGCAGGTGACCCGTCATCACCTGCCGGCCGAATTCCCCTAGGGGAAAAAACCACGGCCGGGGCGCCCCTTCCCTTCGTGGAGGTCTGCTGCCGAGCCGACCGGCGATTCACGGTGAAACCACAACTCAGTCCCGCCCGCAGGCAGCCCACGGCGACGGGGTGCGGCCGCCGGCCCCGCGATCAGCCCTGCGCCGGGTCCGCCAGGCAGGCGGCGATCGCCGGATGCCGACGCCGGATCAGCCAACCGGGTTGTTTCCTTCGTTGGGACGTTCGGCCCTATCGATGGCATGAGCGTCTGGAAAGGGTTGCCAACGGCCACCAACGGCCACCAACGGCCACCAACGGCCACCAACGGCCACCAACGGCCACCAACGGCCACCAACGGCCACCAACGGCCACCAACGGCCACGATTGGATCGGCCGGCATAGGCCCAGCCGGGCACGGCGGCGTGAAAGAGGAGCCATGATGAGCGAGGTCACCGAGCAGCAGCTTGAGGACATGGAGGCATTGTTCGTCCAGACCGCGGCGAGCATGACCAGCGACCGGGGAACCATCACGTTGCAGGGCGTGTCGCCGTCGACGCTTTACTTCGCCGACCGTCCCCAGCGCGAGGTCGGGCACATGACGTCTCGTCAGTTCGTCGCCAACTGGCCAGCAGGGGACAACAGCTTCGCAGACAACCCCCCGAACGCCGTCCTGTCGTTCGCGGAGCCGGGCGACAGGCCTCCCGAGGATGCGGTCGTGGTCATCCAGGATCCGCAGCTGGACGGAGACACGCTCACCTACAGCATCAAGCTCCTCGACGGCACCGTGCCCGCCGCCACCGGGCCATGTGCGCTATTCATCGACCCCCTCGGGCGTCCTTTGTCACCGGTCTCCCTAGCCGGGATGAACCGGCGGGAGCGTCGCCGGGGGCGCTAAGGGGCCCGAAGGACCCGCGGCAGGACGTTTGACCCCTGCACTGCTGCACATGGCCGGGGAGCGTGGAAGTGCTGATCGGTGGTTGGCTCTCAAGTGAAACCTCCGCCGCGGCGCTACTGGACGGCAGCAAATAGGAGCGTTCAATTCGAACGCTGAGAGGAGCTTGCCGTGTATTTCCTTTTGTGGATCTTGTGTGCTCTCATTTGGATTGCGATCGCATTCTGGCCCGCACGTGTTGCTGGCCGAAAAGGTCATAGCTTCATCGGGTACTTCATCTTCAGCGTGTTCTTCTTCCCGGCCGCGCTCATCGTCGCGTATCTCGTGCCACCGAGGGTTGTAGCAGTCAGGTAGTTCGGAGAGCGCTGGGCCAGGAAATGACTGGCCCTGTGCTGCGTCTGGCCGCTTGGCGTGCCTTCGAGCATCGGGTTGACCAGTTGGACCAGTCTGGGCCCTCGCCAGGCCCCCGCATCTGGCGACGGCGGCTATGGGGCGCCGCTCAGGGGGAACTGTCAGGTGCTTCGCAAACTCCGAGGTGCTTCCCATAGGCGGCCAGGCCCGTGGCTATGGGTGTAGGGCCCGCGTATCTTCTGCAGGCGAGGCGAGACCTGGGAGTAATGCAGATACGGATCGTCGCCCAGTCGCGGACCGACACCGGGCTGGTGTTCACCACGCGGTACGGGACGCCGATCGAGCCGCGCAACTTCAACAGGAGCTTCGACTACCGGATTGCACGGGCCGCGGTGCGGCGGATCAACGTGCACGGCACCCGCAAGACGTGCGGCACGCTGCTAGCGGCCCTCGACGTACACCCGCGCGTGGCCATGCAGATCCTCAGGCACAGGCGCATAGCTATCACGATGGACATCTACACCGAGGCGACCTCAAAAGCCACCAGGGACGCTCTCAAGCGTCTTGGCGACGAGCTGAGTCCGCCCGACGATTCAGACGTAGGAGAACCGGGGGGGCCCTTGTCCTGAAGGCGAGCGCCGAGAGGACGAACCCAGCCAGAAAGAGGACTGACCTCGAGGCCAGTAGGGGTGATGGGAAAGCTTCCCGTAGCCCGGCAGGCGGCTGATGATCTCCTCCTTACCATCGAGAGGCAGAGAGGTCGTTAAAGGTCGTACCAGGTCAACGGCCCTGCAACGGTCGGATGTGGTCGGCTCCGTCCTGTGCGGTTGCTGCACTTTGCTGTTTGACGGGTATGGCGGGAGCACGACGGCCCGCGACCCGGCCGCCCCGGGAGGTCGCGCCACCCTCGGCGTCGGGCTTGCCGTTACTGCTCTCATGTGCCATCGAGACCCCGCACGGAAGATTCCAGCTATAGGCATACCCTTCGTGGGACCCGTTGGGAAGAGAGGCGGCGCGCCCCCGGGAATCCACATGTCGACGTAGCTGTCCTTCCGGTAATCCGGTGATGGTGTGAGGATGTAGCGATGGGCATTGTGCCGGGACAGCGTTGTGAAGTGGGCAGGCGGTCTCCTAACGCTGGTCACCGCGGCGGTGATGGGTGCCTACTTCGCTGAGGTCGGTCTGGACAAGGCCGACAAGCTCGCCAGCGTGATCGGTGCATTCATTGCATTCGCCGGAATCGTCCTCGCGGTCTACGGAACGGTTACGGCTGGCCCTGGACGCTCAGCCGGTCCCGGCAAGGAGCCCGGTGCACCGTCCGATACCGGTAACGTGCACAACGAGATCCTCAAAAGTCCGATCTCCGGCAGCAAAATCGTTCAGGCCGGCCGGTACGACGTCCAGGGCCCGCAATCCGCCCCGGATTCGCCGGACGAGCCCGGCACCACACAGGAAAGATGACGCAATGGCCGGTGACACGATCAATAAGATCGCCGATAGTACCTTGCTCTTCTCGACGGTAATCCAGGGGCAGACCGTCACCGTAAAGCTGCCGCCACAGGTGGAACCCGCACTATCCGCTCTCCCCGCGGTATCTCGCGCTTGGACCGGCCGCGAGGCCGATCTTCAGGAGTTGCTGGAGATCTTGGCGCCTTCTCAGCAGCCAGAATCACAGGACGCACCTGCCAGCCAGGTAGCGCGAATGGTGCTGGTGCCAGGCATGGCCGGAGTGGGTAAGACATCGTTGGCAGTAAAAGCTGCCCATGCCGCGCGGGCCAAAAACTGGTTCTGCGGCGGGGTGTTGTTCACCGACCTACATGGATACGACGAAGACCTCTACCGCACACCCGCTCAGGCGCTTGAAGGGCTGCTGTGGGCCCTTGGCATGCATGGTGAGAACATTCCAATCGAGAAGGAGGATCGGGTCCGCCTCTACCGCTCGGTGCTGGCAAAGTATGCCGAGGCGCACCGGCCCATCCTGGTCATCATCGATAACGTCTCCGGCATCGGTCAAGTCGAGCCATTGCTGCCGTCTGACGGGGTGACGGGAGCGATCGTGACCTCCCGCGAGACCATGGGACTTGATATCCCGCTGCGGGAACTGAATATTCTCACGCTGCCTGAACGCAGTCGACGTCCTGGACCGTGCCCTGAACGTTAATCAGTCCGGCGACACGCGCGTCGCCCGCAATCGCGATGACGCGACTGACATCGCCAAACTCTGCGGCTGCCTGCCGATGGCTTTGCGGATCTCCGGCGCTTTGCTGGCCGAGAATCCGGACCGGGAGCTGGCAGAGATGGCCGCCCTCTTGTCCGACCCCGGCTCACGGCTAGAAGAATTGCGCTATGACGATAGAGCCGTTGCCACCGCGTTCAGCCTGTCCTACAAGCACCTCGCCGAGGAGCACCAACTGCTGTTCCGGCTACTGCCAGTCAACCCTGGCCCGGACATTTACATCCAGAGCACAGCCGAGCTGGCAGGAGTGGATCAGACTGCCGCACGGCACGGTCTGGAAACGCTGGCCCGGGCGCATCTGATTCAGCGCAGTGGCATCAGTGGCACCTACACACGGTGGCAGATGCACGACCTCCCGCGCCTATACGCAGAGCAGCTATCCGGCGCTCATGCCGTTGCCGACGGGCGGGAGCAGGCAAGGACCCGGCTGCTGGACCACTATCTGCACAGGGCACGTGCCGCCCGGACTCAGGTGGACCCAAAGCGGGACGTGGCCACGCTCGCCGACTTCACCGGCCGCGATGATGCTCTGGCCTGGCTGGACGCGGAACGGCCCAACCTGGTGGCCGCAATCACGATGTCTGCGGCCATCGGCCGGGAGCAGGTTGCGTGTGACCTGCCTCTCGCCTTGGGACCGTACTTTTACTGGCGGCGGCGTTTCGATGACTGGCTGGCTACCCTCGACGTCAGCCTCGCGGCCGCCCGCAAGCTGGGCGACCGCGGCAAAGAGGGCGAGGCGCTGCGCCAGCGCGGCTGGGCACTGCATGAACGCCGACGGTTTAGAGAGGCAATCGCTGCCTGCAAGGATGCGATGCGGATCTTCCGTCATAAGGAGGGCGGAGCACTTGCCATTCTCGGCCACGCCCTGTGCGGGGACCGGGAGTTCGGGCGGGCGGGCGAGGCTTACCAGGAGGCGGAGGCGATCTACCGCGAGACAAGCGACCAGCGCGGCTTGGGCATTGTGCGGACCAACCTCGGCGTCGCCCTGGAGGGTATGGGCCGACCGGAGGAGGCGATCATCGCGCACCAGGACGCGGTGGAGATCTTGCGGGAGATTGGTGAGCCTCACGAGGAGGCCGCAGCGCTGGCCAACCTTGGCGGAGCCCTGCACCAAGTACGGCGGCTGGGGGAGGCGATCGACGCATGCCGGGCCGCGCGCACCGTCTACCACCAGACGGGTGACGAGCATGGCGAAGCCATCGCACTGGGCAACCTCGGCTCGGCTCTGCTTGAAGCGGGGCGGTTCGAGGAGGCGATCGACGCATGCCGGGCCGCGGTGGCCATCTGCCAGAAGATCAGCGACCTATACGAGCAGGGCAAGGCGCTGATCAGTCTCGGCCTCGCCCTGGAGGGTTTGGGCCGACCGGAGGAGGCGATCACCGCCTATGAGGACGCGCTTGCCATCTATCAAGAGACCGGCGACCCTCATGAGGAGCGCATTGCGCTGCAGCACCTTCAAGGCGTTCAGGGCAGAAAGCAGAGCTAGGCTAGTCTCAATGCCGGGGAGTTAAGGGCCGGCCGTCTGTGTCGAGGACCGTCGTTGGCGTGTCGCGGTTTCCTGCTGATGGTCCCGGTTGATGGCGGTGGTGAGCTCGGTGACCCGTAGGCATGTGCGGGGCTTGCCGGGCGGGTGCTTGTTCCAGCGGCTCAGCGGGGACTTCACCCTGCGGGCGCAGACCCGGGGCCGCCGGGGCCCGTGCAGGTGCGCCAGGACGGCGCGGCCGATGTCGCCGGTTAGGTCCGCGGCACCGGTGATGGTCCCGTGAGCGCCGGTGACCAGCGTCTGGGCGGTCTGGACGGCGATCTGGTAGCTGGCCCGGTCGGGGTCGGTGCCCGGGATGGTCTGCACGGCGTCGGTGACGGCGATCCGCAGCGCCTGGTAGAGGGCCAGCAGTGCCCACATCTCCTGCTCCAGGCCGACCGGGTCGCCCGAGCGCAGCACCCGGCCGCCCAGCAGGGTGTGCCGCAGCGCGAGGTAGGCGACCTCGTGCTGCCACCGCTCGTGGTACAGGGCGATCAGCGCATCGGCGGGCCAGGCGCGGTGGTCGGTCAAGGTGGTGGCCACCCGGTAGGTGCCGCCGTAGCGGGTGCCGTCGTGGCAGGTGATGGTCACGCTGGCCGTGATGATCCGGACCTTCACGCCGCCGATCAGCGACAGCACCGACCCGTCGGGCAGGTGCGCCAGCACCGGCGGGTGGCGGGCGGAGGTCAGCCGGACCAGGAACTGCGCCCGGGTGGCGGCGAGCTCGCGCAAAAACTGCCCGCCGTCAAAGCCGCGGTCCATCAGCACCAGCATCGTGGCATCCAGCAGGGGCAGCAGCTTGCGGGCCCAGGTGATCTCCCCGTCGGCGGGCGTGCCGAACACCGCCCCGATCAGCGCGCGGGTGCCGGTCTCCACGAGCGTCATCAGCTGGATCACCGGATAGCCGGTCTCGCCCCGGGGTGCCTTCAGCTTCCCCAGCCACGCCCGGTTCCGCGGCGTGTCGGGCACCTTGACCGACTTGCAGCCGTCAAAGGCCACCGTCCGGTACCGGCCGAACCTGATCCCCGGGGTGGACGGCTGCCCCAGCGGGCCTGCGAGCACCTCGAACAGCGACCGGAACGGGGCAGGGCCCAGGCGGCGGCGCAGGTCCCGCAGCGCCCTTCCCGACGGCACGGCCAGGCCCAGCCCGTCCAGGGCCGCGGTCAGCTCCGCCCACACCCCCAGGTAGCCAGCCCGCGGGAACAGGCACATCGCCAGCACGAAATACAGCCCCACCCGCGACGGCAGCATACGCAGCCGCCGCTCGCGTGTGCGTGTCTCTTCCAGCACCGCATCGGCCAGCTCGAACGGCACAATCGCGGTCAGCCCGCCCAAGTGGCCAGGGGCGAACACCCCCGCCGCGACCGTGATCGTCCTAGTGATGGTCACCACAGCAGCACGGGTGGCAGACTGAACACGCAACGGAGGTCCTCGGGGACGGGTGGTCTTGGCGGATTTCCGTCTTACCGGACCTCCGTTGCCATCCCCGGCATGCCACGCCGAGCCGCAAGCCTTGACAACAGGCCGCAACCCTTAACTCCCCGGCATTGAGGCTAGTCTGCCCTTGCTCCCGGCGGAGACGTCCTGGTCCAACGTCTTGGGGCCAAGAGCCTCGATCTGATGCCGGTACGGTGGGATTGAGCCCGCGACCCCTTGACCTCCAGAACGGCGGGCTAGAGATTACCGCTGCTCAGAGCGTGCATGCCGTTCGTGCCTCCGTGCTCGACGTGCGGATTGTTCAGACGGTTGTATGTCGTGTGGTCCCCAAGTGGTCCCCAGGACGTTCCTGTCAGGTACGAGTCCTTGACCTCTTGACCCCCAGGCATCTTTGTAGGCGAAACTACCAGCGAAACTTGACATACCTGCACTAGCAGGTGCGGGTGAGTGCGCAGGTGTCCGTGGCTGTTCGCAGTGATCGTCACTCAGTTAGTCACTCAGCCCTCCCCGTCGTTTGCTGCTGCCATACACCCCAATCCGTTACTTTCAAGTGCCAGCCTTGTAGGGATTCTCCTCTTACCAGCAAGGCGCATAACGGTCGATAAGAGACATTGAGGTACATCATGGCTTACGCTAGTCATATGACTGCTTTTCTATCTGTTCGAGGGGGATGCACCGAGCCAAGTCGTCCATTGGATTATACGGAACATGTATGCCCATAGCTAAGAGGATCGATGCAATCACAATTGCTGTGATTGCATGCGTTGCAATAGTTGTAAGCATTTTGGATCTAACAGGGGCTCTAGACGGAGTAAGTTGGTTGAGGAACCGAGTTCCCATTCTAACCTTGCTTGTTGTCGGAGCCCTCGCGGCGTACCTAGTTGCGGAAAAACCTTCGGTATCTCGGGATCAGGCAGCTAGCCTGCAGGCAGCAATACAGCAAGCAGTGGCCGCCTCAAGCGGGATCGAGGTCCGCGAGTTTCAGAATAGGGCAGAGTTCTGGCAGTATGCCGCGGAACGTATTCGAAGTTGCAGCGCAACAATCGACGATCTTACGTGGGGCTTGTCGCCTAAATCTGTTATGACAGCACACGATTTGAATGCGTACAAAGAGTACAGGCGGCAGATAGCGCTAGCAACAACTGGGAAGAGAGAGAACCAGAGCAAAACCTACCGGGAGATAATGTCCTTCCCGGATCGGATACGGTTTTCTCGCGCTATACAGTTGATGGATATCCGGTATCTAAATTATCATCTCCGATTTTATGATTATGATCACACCGGGTCGCCATTGCTGCTTCAATTCTACATTTTCGACAAGACTGAAGTGCTAATCGCGTCGCCATCATTGCGAGGAGGAGCATCTCAATTGATGAGCTTCAAGAGTAAGCAACTCGCAGAAATAATGTCGCACTATTTCGAAGTAGTATGGCGTGACGGGATTATACTCAAAGACACTCGAACCGTAGATTTGGATCGCCTAAAAGAAGTCGCCCAACGCCATGGGATATCCACACTCGATGAGCTTCGGTCGTCTTTGTTATGACCTCTTGCATGCCGTCGAGAGGCACAGAGGTCGCTCAAGGTCGTTGACACACCTCCGGCAGGTGGTTGGCTCTATACCGTCTCGATGCGAACTAGTCGCACAGTGGTGGATGCCGGGCACTGGGACAGGTCCTAAGACTACGGCGATCGGATGAAGTCGGTGCCGTGCGGTGCGGTTGCTGCACTTTGCTGCTGCACTTCTCACTTGCCTGCAATGACGCTTAAGCGTCAAGGTAGGGCGAGCTCGTCAGTCTGTCGTCCTGGAGGTCGCGTGCGTATCAGCCTTGGTGATGTGTCCCTGTGGTTCGATGCCTCCGGGCCGTCAGTCATTCCGCAGGGGGACGCGACGGTGGAGCGCCCGGTCGTGGTGGCCGTTCACGGCGGTCCCGGCCTGGACCACATGACGGTGAAGTCCGCTCTGGGGCCGCTGGCTGAGGACTTTCAGGTTCTGTACTTTGACCTGCGGGGCCACGGCCGCAGCGATCACAGCAGCGCCGGGTTCTGGAACATGCGGACCTGGGCTGATGACCTGCGGCGGCTGTGCGACGCGCTCGGGCTGCGCAAGCCGGTCGTCCTCGGCAGCAGCTTCGGCGGGGACGTCGCGCTCACCTACGCGGCGCTGTTCCCTGATCATCCGGGCGGCGTCATCCTGGCCAACACGACTGGTGGCCACTGGGGCGGGCCGCGCGTCATCGAGGCGTTCGGCCGTCTTGGCGGCCCCGAGGCAGCCGCCATCATCGAGCGCAGCTACGCCGCGGACGCCGAGGATCTCCAGGCTGAGTTCAACCGCGTCTGCTACCCGCTTTACAGCGCCACGCCGGGCTGGGCCGACGAATCCCGCCAGTTCCTGGCCCGGATGATCAGGAACCCGGACGTCGCCTCGCACTACAGCCGCCACGAGGTCTCAAGCTTCGATCCCTGGAGCGTGATCGGCGCCGTCCGGTGTCCCGTGCTGGTCCTCGCCGGCGAGGACGACCCCATCTGCCCGCTGCCCGTGGTCGAGGAGCTAGTCAGCCAGCTGCCGGCGGGAACCACCCGCCTGGTGCGCCTTCCCGGAGCGCGTCACACCATCTTCCGCGACCGCCCGGACCTCGCTTTCCCTGCTGTGACGAACTTTGTCTCGCAGATCTGGACTGACGCTTAATCGTCAAGGATCAGCCGCTACCGTCAACATGCTCTGGACGGCGGCGGCTGGTCCTTAAACACCGGCAGTGGGTGGCCAGTGGTATGTCCCGCGCGGCCGGAACGGCGGATTTTACAAGGGGCGGCGGCTCATACGCTTGTCCGCGATCGGGCTGCCTCTTGGCATGCCCGCTTCAGCCCGATGAGAGCCGCCGCGAGGGTTCCCTTGTCAAATCCGCTGTGGCCCTGGTCGCCTGGACTCGAACTGCGGCCCGCATTGATGCCAGCTTTTCGCGCCAGCCGACCGGCGTCAGGCGCCGCCGCTGCGGGAGCGCTAGCTGCGGCGTGCGCGCCGAGTTGGCGGCGCGAGCGGCCCTCCGGGCCGCCTTGAACCCTGTACAGGAAGTTCTCACAGCCCTACTGCTGTACTTTGGTGCTGTACGTGCTCACTAAACCGCCTACGACAGGCACGTTTTGCCTGGTGGGCGCAACTGGGTTCGAACCAGTGACCCCTCGCTTGTAAGGCGAGTGCTCTACCGCTGAGCTATGCGCCCCCGCGCCGCGTGATGGGCTGCCGACGACGGGACGCAGCTAGGGTACCGGTTCGCGCGCCCGCGCGGCACCGGGAGGGCTCCACCGGGCGGCACGTCCCGGCAAGCATCCCGGTGCTGGACCGCTTGACTTGACGCGATGAAGCGGCCTAGCTCCCCGGGCCGGAGGGAGCCCCGCCATGTCCGCCCGTACCGCCACCACCTATCGCCCTGCGCATCGGCGACTGCGTAGCCCGCTCGCCGGTGCACCGGGCTCCCCAGCACCGCCTGGCCGTCCCGCGCTGGCCGGTGTCGACGGAGGAAGGTCCGCAGCCGTACCTGAACCGCGGTCCGTGACCCTGGCCGAGTTCCGCGATTACCTGCGCATCGTCAACAGCAGGTATAGGTGGATCCGGTCAGCCGGATGCCCCAGATCTCCAGCATCGGCAGGCGGAAGGGCTCACCGGCCAAGGTCAGCGATATCGACAGCCCGCCCGCACCGATCGCGAGCATGCCGATCGCGCCGGCCGCTGGCGTATGGGATCCGCGCCGAGCAGCGACTTGCCCGGAACTCCGAAACCTGCTGGTGCACCGGATGGCTGCCATCGCTCCATCAGGGATACCTGATGACCCCGCCATACCGCACGCCCCACCAGCGGTCAGCCGAGGGGTCCGTCAGGGAACCAGATGATCTCCCCGCGTGCGCCAGGCGGCCACAGTCCCTCGCTCGCCGCCGCGCCCGGTTGCCTGGCGGCCGGCTGCTGGCTGAGCGACGAAGCCGTGCTGACCACCGGCGAGCGGGAAGACGAGCAAGCATGCACGGCCGGATTCGCCCGCGGCCAGGTGCGGGTACCCGGCGATCTGGTCACGCCAGGCGGTGACCATCTCATCGGCCTGCCCGGCAAGCACCTCGCCGGCCATGCGCAGCGCCTGCTCGTCCTCGGCGGTCAGCCCGGCGGCCTGCTTGAGCTCCTCGAGTTCCTCGAGGGTCAGCGGGGAGCGGGCCGCATCCAGGGTGCCGTACGTGTAGCCGGGGATCAGCTGAGGGTGGACGATCAGCTCGTCGTTGCCACTCACGAACGCGGTCTCCTTCCGGGGCTCTTCCTCGATGCCGAGACTCAACGTGGCCGCAGCCAGCGACAGGACGATGGAGATCACCAGGCTCAGGCGGAGCCCGGACACGAGACTGGCGGCGGCCAGCGAGCCGAATAGTGCCACGCCGATCACGCTGCCGGCCTGCCGGGCGGTGTTGAGCGTGCCGGAGGCGATCCCGGAGCGAGAGGCCTCCACGCTGCCCAGCAGCGCCGCGGTCATGGCCGGCACGACCAGGCCCAGCCCGAAACCGAGCGCGGCCAGCTGCGCCACGATCACCGAATACCCGGTCGAGGCGCCGATGACCAGCAGCCCGGCCAGGCTGGCCGCCACCAGCGCCGCGGCGGCAGCGATGGCCCGCCGGTTGCCGATGGCCGTGGTGATCCGGCTGGCGAGCAGGTTGGCGGCCAGCACCGCGACGGTGGCCGGCGCGAAGGCCAGCCCGGTCCGCAGTGCCGAGTAGTGCAGCGTGGTCTGGAAGTACAAGCTGAACACGAAGATCAGCCCGTAGAACGCGACGTTGATGACCAGGCCGATCGCCGTCGCCGCCGAAAAAGTGCGCGAGCCGAACAGGCTTAGCGGCAGCATCGGCTTAGCCCGAGTGCGCTCGATGAGCACGAACGCCGCCCCGGCGGCGACCGCAAGCCCGAACCCGCCCAGGACGAGGGGGTCGGCAAAGCCGCGCTGGCCGCCGGCCACCATCGCCGCGGCCAGCGCGGTCAGGGCGACGATCGCCGCCGCCTGGCCGGGCAGGTCCACGCCCCGCTCCCGGGACCGGGGCGTCTCACGGGCGTAGCGGATGGTGAGCCCGATCGCCAACAGCCCGATCGGCAGGTTGATGAAGAAGATCGTCCGCCAGCCCGTCGCGGCGATCAGCAGCCCGCCGATCAGCGGGCCTGCCGACAGCGCGACGCTGGCGCCGGCCGCCCACAGCCCGATGGCCCGCGCCCGGGCGTCGCTGTCGTGGTAGGAGTGGTTGAGGAGCGTCAGCGAGCACGGCACCAGCGCCGCCGCGCCGATTCCCTGTACCGCCCGGGCCGCGATCAGCATGCCCAGGCCCGGGGCCAGCCCGCACACCGCGGAAGCCGATGTGAACACCACGAACCCGACCAGGAATACCCGCTTGGCCCCGACCCGGTCCCCCAGCGCGCCCGCGGACAAGATCAGCGCCGCGAACGTGACCGTGTAGGCGTTTACCACCCACTGCAGTCCGCTGACGCTGCCGCCCAGGTCCACGCCGATCGGCTTGATGGCCACGTTGACCACGCTGACATCGAGCTGGACTACGCCGAAGCCCAGGCTGGCGGCCAGCAGCGCCCAGCCCCGCCCGCGCGGGCGCTGCTCACCCCGATCGGCCGTCGCCGGTGCCTGCCCGGCGCGCCAGTCACCGCGCTGGTTCAGGTTTGTCTTGCTCATGTCCGGACCCGCTACCCCGGCTACGGCCGCGGTATTCCGCACGATACTTCGACGCTGGCCGAAGAACCCAGGGGTAGCGTGCCTACCATGCGCCCCGGTTCAGCCTGGTCCCCGGAGTCCGATCTCGCCAGTGAGGCGGCCGTCCGATCCAGGGTCTGTTCGCCCTGACGATGCTGCTCATCGGCCTTCCCTCAGCAGGCCCATTCCAGCCACACCACGGGTTCAGCCGACCGGAGAACCAGCCTCCGTGAATCCATCGTGAGGCCCGCACGATTTGGCGCAGCTTGATGAGCTCGTCCGGGAACGCCCTACGTCCAGGGGTTGATGTGAAGTGCGGTTGAATCTTTAGACAGGGTCTTATCCGAGCAGTTCAGATCAGCCGGTTCGGCCGCCCTGAGGTTCTGCAGGCCGTCGAAATAGCCGAGCCAGCCCTCGAGCCCGACGGTGTGATGATCGCCGTCGCGATGGGACCGGGGCTCGCACTGTATCCACCTTGTCCCGCTCCTGCGATCAAGATCAACCTCAGGTGTTCGTGGTCGGAACTGGTGTGATCACAGCCGCTTTGACCACGAACCAGGGCGGAACGCGATCGTCCGCTGCGCCCTTGCGCTATCGGGGCGAACGAGACGGCCGCAGCGGGTTACTGCCGGGTGCTCACTGCGGTGGCGGCCTCGTGGATGAGGGCGGCCACCGCGCCGGGCTGCGAGAGGTAGATGGCGTGGCTGCCGGGAACCTCGACCACCGACGACCCGGCGCGTTCGGACATGGCCCGCTGCGCGGGCGGGGGAATCATCCGGTCGTCGGTCGCGACGAGGTACCAGCTGGGCTTGATGCGCCATGCGGGCTCTGTGACCGGCTGGCCGGGGGCATCTACTCCCCACGGGACTTGCGAGTCGGCCATGAAGGCGGCCTGCTCGGCGGGCAGGTCAGCGGCGAACGAGGCCGCGAACTTTCCTTGGTCCAGGAGCAGGAAGCCGTCGCGCGGCGGCAGGATCGGCGGCACCGGGGCGCCGGGCGCCGGGTTGGCGATCAGGGTGTTGACCGACTCGCCCTTGTCCGGTGCGAAGGCCGCGATGTAGACCAGCGCAGCCACGTCTTTGTGCGTGCCTGCCTCGGTGATGACCGCGCCGCCGTAAGAGTGGCCGACCAGCACGACCGGGCCGTCCTGGGCGTCGATCACCCAGCGGGTGGCGGCGACGTCGCCCTCCAGGGACAGGGTCGGGTTCTGTACTACCTGGACGCGGTAGCCGTCGACCTTGAGCAGGTCATAGACCGCCTGCCAGCCAGATCCGTCGACGAATCCGCCGTGGACCAGCACCACGGTGGCCGGCGCTGAGCCTGCGTTCATGGTGTTCTCTCCTTCCGTCAGGACGTGTTCGGGCGCCGGGGACGGCACCTCGACCCAGCATCGGCCAGAGGCGGGCGGCCCGGCTTGGACGGGGAGGAACAGTCCTGGGACGGTGATGCACTCGCTGCGGGCAGGAGCTTGACAGCGGCAGCAGGCGGCATGACCCTGGTTCGGGAGCACCTCATGGCCATCGTCTTGAGCACCGACGGACTGCAGCCGAACGAGCGGGAAGCGTTCTGGCGGCACGTCATGTCGGACACCTTCGCGCCAGTGACCATCCGCGAGATGGCCGAGGGCAACGTCGCCGGCTCGATCCGCGGTCACTGGGTCGGCCGGCTGATGGTGACCGACGTGCAGTCCACCGGGCAGGACATCCGCCGCACCCCGCGCCTGATCCGCGAGGCGGACAACGCCTACTTCCAGGTAGCGGTGGTGGCCAGCGGGATTGGCCGGGTCAGCCAGGACGACCGGCAGGCTGAACTGCACCCCGGCGACTGCGTCCTCTACGAGACAACCCGGCCGTTCCAGTGGCTGTTCGACAGCGACTGGGACGTCTGGGTGTTCTCGCTGCCCAGCGAATCGGTTCGGCTCAGCGACAGTGAACGACGGCTCATCAGCGCCAGCAGGCTGGACGGGACCACCGGTCTGACCGGCGTCGTGTCGCGGTTCCTGCTCGACCTCGCCCGGCACAGCGAGGACCTCCCGGCCGACCAGTCCGAACGAGTTCTCGCCCACGCCAGCGACCTCGTCGTGACCCTGCTCAGCGACCGCCTCGGCGACAGTACCCGGGTGCGCGGGGCGGTCCAGCGATCGCTGATGCTGCGCATCAAGGACTACATCGACCAGCGGATCTCGGACCCGACTCTCGGGCCGGCCGAGATCGCCGCCGCAGTCGGCATCTCCACCCGCTACCTGCATAAGCTCTTCGAAGCCGAACATCATACGGTTTCGCTGTACATCAAGGGCCTTCGCCTGGACCGAGCCCGGCGAGACCTGCTGGACCCGCGGCTTGCCGGGCGCCCGATCTCCACGATCGCGTACACCTGGGGGTTCGGCGACCTCAGCGGCTTCAACCGCGCCTTCAAGCAGGCCTACGCAGTCACCCCCAAAGAGTTGCGCAACGGTTAGCGCCGGCGCAAAGCTGACCACGAGAGCCCGCTAGGCATCGGCGGGTGCAGTGTCCCCGGTGCCGGGGGTGGCTTCGGGGCTGGTGATACCGAGCAGCGGCTCGTCGGATGAGCGGAGGTCGGCGGTGGGCAGGCCGCCGGGGTACAACCGCCGGACCTGCTCAGCGACGGCGATGGCGACCTCGACGTGCTGGCGGCGGCTGGCCGCGTAGAACTCCTGCGCTTCCGCGCTGAGCTTGGGGAGGGCGTGCAGGGGCTTGTCGCTGACCGCGAGCAGGGTGGCGGTCGGGATCCGGTATCGGAACCCGTTCGCGGCCACGGTCGCCGATTCCATGTCGACGGCCAGCGCGCGGGAGACTCGCAGCCAGTCCTCCACCACTGACAAGTGCAGTTCCCAGTTCCGGTTGGCGGTGGTGAAGACGATGCCCATCCGGCTGCGCAGGCCGCGCTCGCGCAGTTCGCCGAGCAACAGGTTGTTCAGCGCGTAGTTGGAGATCACCGGAACACTCAGCGGAAGCATGTCGTCCAGGACATGGTCGTCCCGCATATAGGCGGCGGCCAGGACCAGGTCGCCGATCTCCTGGTGGTTGCGCAGGCCCGCACAGTGCCCGATCATCAGCACCAGATCGGGGCGGAGCACGGCCAGGTGATCAGTAATCGTCTTGGCGTTGGACGGGCCGACCCCAATATTCACCATGCTCACGCCCGCGCGGCCGGGCCGCACGTAATGCCAGGCGGGCATCTGGCGGCCGTCAGAATCGGGGCCGACGCAGCCCGGCAGAGCAGCGCGGAATTCCTCCACGTGCCAGGCATAGTTGGTGAGCAGCACGTACCGCTGGAATGTCTCGGCGGCGGTACCGGTGTAGTGCTGGAGCCGGTCGATCGACAAGGCCATCCGCTCCGGCCCGAACAGGAACAGCTTCTTGCGCCGCAGATCCCAGCGGGTCTCATCGACGGCCGGCCCGAGCCGGGGGTCGTGCAGGTCAAGCGCCTTCCGCCCGCGGCAGACCGAGATCCGGGCCCCATGGGCCGCCAGCCGGCCCAGTTCCCGCTCCAGATACCAGCGGATGGCGTCGGGCGCGGCGAATTCACCCTCGAGCACGCGGTTGTGCGCGGACCAGGGCCGCTCGACCGTCAGCCGCGGGTAATGGCCCGCCTGGTAGGCCGCCTCCATGGCGTCGCAGAGGCGCGCGATCTCCGCGGCGTGGCGGCCGTCCACGAGGGCTGAGAAGTCCATGGTCACGGTCATTGAGTCATATTCTCAGCCGAACCGCGGGGAGAGCAGCATGGACGATGGTGAGCGCGTTCACTGCGACGCGGATGCGGGCCAGTCGGCGGGTGTCACGGGTGCGCAGCGTGCCGGAGTTCCTGCTCCGGCGCTTCAACCCGGCCACGCACCTGTTCAACGCCCTGACGTTCGCGCTGGCCGCGGTGCTGATCGCCGGCGTGAACCTGTTCGCCCTGGCGCTGGTCATCAACGCGCTGATCGGCTGGCCGACCTGGCTGTCGATCGTCATCTCGGCGCTGTTCGTGCTGGCCTACATCACGCTCGGCGGCCTGTCCGGCGCGATCTACAACGAGGTGCTGCAGTTCTTCGTGATCATCGCCGGGCTGGTCCCGCTGGTCATCATCGGGCTGCACAGTGTCGGCGGGTGGAGCGGCCTGCAGGCCAAGATCGATCACACCAAGCTGGGCGCCAGCGCCTTCTCGAGCTGGGGCGGCATCGGGGTCGGGCACTGGACCAACCCGCTGGGCGACTGGATCGGCATCGTCTTCGGGCTCGGCTTCGTCCTGTCGTTCGGCTACTGGACCACGAACTTCGCCGAGGTCCAGCGCGCCCTGTCGGCCAAGGACCTGTCCGCGGCCCAGCGGACGCCGCTGATCGGGGCGTACCCGAAGATCTTCATTCCCGCCCTGACCATCATCCCCGGCCTGATCGCGCTGGCCGTCATCCCCAAATCTGGGCGGGGCCAAGATCACCTACAACGACGCCATCCCGGCGCTGATGGGCAAGTACCTGCCGAACGGCGCGCTCGGCGTGGCGCTGGCCGGCCTGCTGGCCGCCTTCATGGCCGGCATGGCGGCCAACGTCAGCTCGTTCAACACCGTCTTCACCTACGACATCTGGCAGACCTACATCAGGAAGGGCCGCCGGGACCGGTACTACCTGAATGTCGGCCGGGTGGTCACCGTGGTCGGCATCCTGATCGGGATCGGCACGGCGTTCATCGCCTCCGGCTACAACAACATCATGAACTACATCCAGTTGCTGTTCTCGTTCTTCAACGCGCCGCTGTTCGCCACGTTCATCCTGGCCATGTTCTGGAAGCGCACCACGCCGTGGGCCGGGATCGCCGGGCTGGCCGCCGGGACGATCGGCGCCGCCGTCATGCACTTCGCCGGCTACCACATCGCCTACTTCTATCCGCACCAGGTGCTGGACCCGACCCACGCCACGATCAACGCGCAGATGGTCAACTTCTACGGGGCCATCGCCGCCTTCGTGGCTGACCTCGTGGTCACGGTGCTGGTCACCCTGGTGACCAAGCCGAAACCGGTAGCCGAGCTCGCCGGCCTGGTCTGGGGCGTGCACGACCCGAATGCGCCCGACCCGGCGAGCGTGCCCAAGCCGGTCTGGTGGAAGTCGCCCAAGCTGCTCGGCGGGACCGCCCTGGGCATCGTCCTCGTGCTGTCCATCGTCTTCGCGTAGCAAGGAGGCCGTCATGTCCGAGGCGCCAGACACCGGTGCCGAAGTCCCGCAGTCGGCGGCAGCCGGTACGGGCAAGGACGGCGGCTTGGGTAGGGTCCTGGTATGGCAGCTGTCCTGTCGGTGAATGTCGGGATGCCCAAGGATGTGCCCTGGCAGGGCCGGACCGTGCGCACGGGCATCTGGAAGGAACCAGTAGCGGGGCCGCAGATGGTGCGGCGGCTGAATATCGACGGTGACGGCCAGGGCGACACGAACGGGCACGGCGGCGAGCAGCGCGCGGTATTCGTCTACCAGATCGAGTCGTACCGGTACTGGCAGCGGTATCTCGGCCGGGACGATTTCGTCTACGGCCAGTTCGGGGAGAACCTCACCATCGACGGCCTCCCCGACGAGCAGGTATGCATCGGCGACCGGTACCGGATCGGCGAGGCGGAGTTCGAGGTCACCCAGCCCCGCGTCACCTGTTACCGGGTGGGGCTGCGGCTCGGCGAGCCCGCCATGCCCTCGCTCCTGGTCAGCCACCACCGGCCCGGTTTCTACCTGCGCGTGATCACCGAGGGCCGGGTGCAGGCGGGAGATGAGATCGTCCAGACCAGGACCGGGCCGGGACAGCTCAGCGTGGCCGACACCGACGCGCTGCTCTACCTGCCCGGCCATGACGTCGCGCAGCTCCGCCGGGCGCTGAACATCCCGGCCCTGAGTCCCGGGTGGCAGGGCTCATTCCGCGAACTGCTGGCCGCCGCGGAAACGGGGACCGCCACCGGGGCAGCACCGGCCGCCGGGGCAGCACTGGCCACCGCGCCGGGCTGGCCCGGTTTCCGGCCGCTGCGGGTGGCCCGGATCGTGCCCGAGAGCAGCACCGTAGCCTCCATCTACCTGGCCTCAGCCGACGGGCAGCCGCTGCCCGCGGCGCGCCCGGGCCAGTACCTGACCCTGCGGGTCGCCGATGCGGGCCAGCCGCCCCCGGTCCGCAGCTACTCGCTGTCCTCCGCCCCCGGCGCGGATGCCTACCGGATCAGCGTGAAACACGAGCCGCACGGGGTCGTCAGCGGCTACCTCAACGGCACGCTGCGGGAGGGCATGGTCCTGGACGCGGCGGCTCCGCGCGGTGACTTTGTGCTGGAGGACGGGGACGCGCCGGTGCTGCTGATCTCCGCGGGGATCGGGGTCACTCCCGTGCTGGCCATGCTGCACGGGCTGGCGGCCCAGCGGGCCGAGCGCGAGGTCTGGTGGCTGCACGCCGCGCGCGGCTCCGCCGAGAACGCCCTGGCCAGCGAGGCCCGCGGCCTGCTCGCCATGCTCCCGAACACCTGCCAGCAGGTGTTCTACAGCGCGGCCAGCGCGGAAGAGGCCGGCCGTGCGCACGCGACCGCGGGCCGCCTGACCGCCGCCCGGCTGGCGGAACTGGGGATCCCGGCCGCCGCGGACGCCTATATCTGCGGGCCCGCCGCCTTCATGGCCGACCTGCGGGACGCGCTCACCGGTCTCGGCGTCGCGGCCAGCCGGATCCACACCGAGCTTTTCGCCGCGCTGCCGTCCATCAACCCCGGCCTGACCGCGCAGGCCCGGCCCGCGCCGCATCCGCCGCCCGGGCCGCCCGGCACCGGGCCGCTGATCACCTTCGCCCGCAGCGGCCTGTCCGTGCCTTACGACGCCGCCCTCGGCAGCGTCCTCGGCCTGGCTGACGCCTGCGACGTTCCCACCCGCTGGTCGTGCCGCACCGGCGTGTGCCACACCTGCGTGACGCCGCTGCTGTCGGGCGACATCGGCTACTCCCCCGAGCCGCTCGAGCCCGCGCCGGGCGGGGAGATCCTCATTTGCTGCGCGCAGCCGCGATCCGATCTCGTCCTCGACATGTAGCCCGTTCCTGTCTCTGGTCCTTTCTGGCTACGTTTTGGGCGATTCTGCGAAGCCTTCGCAGGTCACCAGCCATTTGCAGCCGACACGCCGATGTGAGCTGGGCCCAGGGCTCAGATTGGCTCCCCGGCCTCTCCCTAGCCTTGCGATTCGATAGTTTGTTCGATATAATAGCCCTAAATAGCTATCGATCGAGGCAGGGGTGGTCATGGCGGGCGAGCCGCGTGGCCCGGCGGGGTGATGACCCGTGGGGCCAGGAGGCGGTGCTCGATGACCTGATGGCCTGCCCGGCCTGGCAGGACTGGGACCCGGCCGGCGACGGCATGGGCGGGCCTCCCGGCTGGGAGCCATTGCCCGGCGCGGGCGGCATCGGTGCCGATGGCCCGGGCCCGCAGGCATCCGGGTCCGCTGAGGCGGGGCGTGTCCTGCGAGACGCGCCGGAGGAGCCGTCCGCAGCTGGCTCCGGGTTCTTCCCGCCCGGCCGGGGATTTTCCGCTGGGGGCGCGTTCGATACCGCGCGCACGGGACCGGCTCTGGCTGGGCGGGCGGACGCGGCCGCCGGGCGCCGCCGGGATTATGCCGGCCTGGATGATGATCAGCTGATCGGGGTGATGGTGGCGTGGCAGAAGACCGAGGCGTGGGCCGCGGCCGGGCGCCTGTCCGCGGCCGCCGAATTGATCTGCCGCCGCCCCGCGGAGACCAGGGTCACCCGCCGCGGTCCGGGGCCTCAGTCCAGTCCCAAACCCGCCGGTCAGGGGAGCCCTCCTTCTGCGGCCAGGCTCACCCCGTCCCGCCGGCTCACCGGCCACTGCCGCCTCACCCAGCGATGCCGACTCACCTAGCGCTGCTGGCTCACCCGTCCCGATCGCCTCATCCAGTGACGCGGGCTCACCCACCGATGCCCGGCTCACCCGGCGCTGCCGCCCCGGCCGGTGCTGGCGGTGGCGCTGGCGGTTCGGGTGCGGGCGGGCTGCCGTTTCCGGGCGGGTTCGGCGGGACGGGCGTGCGGGCGGTGCCGGCCGGGTCCGGGAAGTTCGCCGCCGATGAGCTGGCGGTGGCGCTGGCGTGCTCGCGGTGGGCGGCCGAGCGGATGCTGGCGCTGGCGTATGATCTGGCGGCCCGGTTGCCGCTGACTGCGGCCGCCCTGCATGATGGGCGGATCGACGCCTATAAGGCGCAGCTGATCGCCGAGGCCACCCGTTGCCTGGACGACGCCGCCGCGGCCGCCGCCGAAGCGATGATCTTGTCCGGCATTGACGGGCTGACCCCCGGGCAGATCCGGGTCCGGATCGGCCGGGCCGTGCTCAAGGCGGACCCCAAGGCGGGGCGGACGCGCCGCGAGCAGGCCCAGAAGGACGCCCGGGTGCTGCTGTGGCGCGAAGACGCCGGCACCGCCGCCTTGTGCGGCTACAGCCTGCCGCCCGATGAGGCACTGGCGGCCGACCAGATTGTGCAGGCCCACGCCCTGGAACTGAAGGCCGCCGGGATCCCCGGCACCATGGACCAGCTGCGCGCCCGTTCCTACCTGGATGTCCTGCTCGGCAAGAACTCCGCCGCCCCGGCCCGGCAAGAACCCGGGACCGGCAGTACCGGCAGCGGCGAGCCCGGCGGTACCCCACCCGGCGGCAGCGGCGAGCCCCGCAGTCCCAGTGCCCCCGGCGCTGCACGTGGCGACGGCAACTCCGGTCGGACCGGCGGCTCCGCGGCCAATGGCAGCTCGGGTGCTGGTGGCGGCTCGGGTCTGTGGCGGCCCAGGTCTGGTGGCGACTCCGGCGAGCCTGCCAGCCCCCCGGGTGCCGCCGCCGGGACGACTGCCGGGCCTTCAGGTGCGCTGCCCGCCCGGATCAACCTGACCATTCCCCTGGCCACCCTCCTCGGCCTGGCCGATCATCCCGGCGAAGCCAGCGGCTTCGGCCCCGTCGACGCCGCCCTCGCCCGCGACATGGCCAGCCGCGCAGCCGCTCACCCCTCCACCAGCTGGTGCCTGACCCTCACCGACCCCGACGGCCACCCCCTCGCCCACGGCTGCGCCGGGCCCGGCCGCCGCAGAAAACCCGCACCCGGGACAGCCCGCGGGACCGGGCCCCCGGGACGCGGAATGAGCCCGCCGGGCGATTACGGGACCTGGCGGCTGCGGTCCCGGCTGCTGGGCCCGAGCACGAACCGCCCGGACCGCCCGGACCTGACCTTCGACCTGGACCCGATCGCGGTCACCGACTGCGACCACCGGCACCTGACCAGCGCCCACGACCCCAGCGACCGGCTCCGGCACCTGGTCGAGATCCGCGACGGCGAATGCACCTGGCCGCCCTGCCGCCGCGCCGCCCGCCGCTGCGACTTCGAGCACACCATCCCCTGGGAACAAGGCGGCCCCACCTGCGCGTGCAACGCCGGGGCCCGCTGCCGCCACCACCACCACCAGAAACAAGCCCCCGGCTGGAAACTCACCCAGCACCAGCCCGGCTACCACACCTGGACCACCCCAGCCGGACGCACCTACACCAGCGGCCCCGCCACCTACCCCATCTAAGGGCACGGGATCTGAGGGCGCAGGATCGAGGGCGCTCCGGCCGAGCTCATGTAGTCATCAAGTAACTTCGGGTTGACGACTCGTTACTTGAAGAAATGCGTGTGCGGTGCCGCCAGGCTGTGGCCGTCCACCTCGATGTCGACCTTCTCGTTGTAGAAGGCGATCAGCCCGGCGATGGGCGACAGCTGGCGGGTCGGGAAATCGTAGGCCCAGGCAAGGTCCTGGTGCTCCGGCCGCACCTGGCCATCGATGCGCACCGACCAGTACCCGCTGGTCACACCCTTGTACGGGCAGGCCGTCTGGGTGTCGCTGGGCACGAGGTGCTCGAACGCGACGTCCGTTCGGTCGATGTAATAGCGCGTCGGCAGGCCGGTCTCGAAGACCAGCACGGGCGACGTGGTTTCGGCCAGGGTGATCCCCTCCAGGGACACCCGCACGCGCCGGTGCGAGCGCAGCGCGTCAACGCGGGCGTAGGGATTGCGGGGATGGACGAACACCTGCTCGTCCTCCTCGTACCAGGCATCCAGCGCGGCCCAGTCAAAGCGGGCCGTGCCCGCCACCCCGGCGATCGCGTCCTCGCCGAAGACCCGGACGGCACCGGGGCGCTGCACGCCGCCGGCCCGCAGGGCATGCCGGTGCGCCGTCCCCTGCCGCGTACTCTGCGCGTGTCCCTCGTCGATCACATAGCGCATGTCGACGTCCTCGAGCGGGACGTAATACTGCGGGTAGTACGGAACTTCCCAGACGTACCGCGCGCGCGTCGTGTCGAAAATCTTCTCGTTCCCCAGCGTCGCGCGCACTCGCCGCGGCGCGGGCTCGACGTGATTGATCTCCACGATCATCTGCGGATAGTCACGGTCAGTCGCCACCGGCACTGCGGTCATCACGCCTCACTTCCCGGTACGGAGCCTAAGTCCTGGCGGGCAGCCTAAGTCCTGGCGGGCATCTAATCCCCGGCTGCCGGCGAGCGCACCGGCGCGGGACGACGGGGCCGCCCTCGACGCCGCGACGTTGAGGAAGGCCGCGGCCTGCCCGAAGACCTCTCCCACGGTGCGGTCGGCCAGCCAGGCCCGGTACGCCCGGTACCGGTTCGCCTCCCACGGCCGCATCATCGCGGGGAGCCGCCCGAGCGCCGCCTCCGGCATCCGCTGCCACGTCCAGGCAGCCAGAACGCCGCCCTCACCGCCGGCGCCGCTGTCAGCGCCGTCACCGCCGCGACTGGCCGGCGGCCTGATGAAGTCGGCTCGCTCGCGCGGGAAGCTCATCGTGTTCCGCACGAACCGCAGCCCCGCCAGCGTGCCCTCGATCACCGGGCGCTGCACGGCGGCGTGGGCCGCGAGCACGTCGTCGTAAAGATCGGTGTACTGGCGGACCAGCCGCGCGTCAATGATCGTGACCCACCACACCGCCTCAGCCACCGCGGTGAACGCCGCGGCCGGATCGGCGGGCCGGTCCAGGGAAAGGCGCTCGGTCACATCGCGCATCCCGGCCATGGACCAGTCCAGGGCCCGGTCCTCAGCCGCCGCATCCCGCGAATGATCGCGATTCCAGGCCACCCGGCACCCCGGCGAGCAGAACCGGGCATGCTCACGGCGCGGCGTGAACATCACCTCGCACTGCCCACACCGCCGGGTACCTGCCATGGCCTCATGCTACGTGCGGACTCCCGCGCCAGGCGCGGAACTTCACCTGCGCATCCACCTACCGTGCGCCGGGGAGGATGCTGGTATGAACGAGCCGGGTATCGGGTCCCATCACCGACTATTCCGACTCCTCGCTGCCCGAGTATCCCGGAGTGTCAAACCGCTGGTGAGGGAACCACGACCGTGAACACAGATAACGTGAACGCTCCGGACGGCCTTATGCCCGCCGCGTTCATCGGGCACGGCAACCCGATGAACGCCCTCGAGGTCAACCGCTACACCACGGCCTGGAAGGCGTTCGGCGCCACGGTGCCGCGGCCCCGGGCCATCCTCGTGGTCAGCGCGCACTGGTACATCAACGCCACCGCCGTCACCGCCATGTCCAGGCCGCGGACCATCCACGACTTCTACGGATTCCCTCCCGCCCTGTTCGACGTGCAGTACCCCGCACCCGGATTGCCCGAGCTGGCGGCGGAAGTCAGCGACGTGGTCCACCCGACCTGGGTCGGCGCGGACATCGACAGCTGGGGCATCGACCACGGCACCTGGTCGGTGCTCGTTCATGCCTTCCCGGATGCGTCCATTCCGGTCGTCCAGCTCAGCATCAACGCCGACAAGCCACTGGACTATCACCTCGAGCTCGGTGGCAAGCTCGCGCCGCTGCGGGACCGAGGCGTGCTCATCGTCGCGAGCGGCAATGTCGTGCACAACTTGCGCGGCATGGACTGGCGGCTCACCGACGACGGCTACGACTGGGCCCAGCGCTTCGACGAGGACGCCAAGGCCCGCATGCTGACCGACCCGACCGAGTTCACGACGCTTGACGCCCACCCGGACTTCCGCCGTGCGGTGCCGACTCCTGACCACTTCATTCCCGCCCTGTACCTGGCTGGGCTGGCCGGAGCGTCCGGCGAGCCGGACACCGAGGTCCTCGTCGACGGGTACACCTACGGATCTCTGTCGATGACGGCCTACACCCTCGGCCTGTCGCGCCCCGCCTCCGCCCGTGGCCGCGATTCCTCCGCCAGTGACGGCGGAATCCCCGCAGCCGCCGTCCGAGCTGCCGCCCGACGCGTCCAACATCTGAATCTGGCCCGGCCGGGATCACCCCTCAGGATGTGCGGAGCAGCTGGCGCAGGTATTGCCGGGACGCCCGCAGACCCTCGGCCAGGCTGGCCGGGCTCTCCTCATCGACGCTTAGCCAGCCGCCGTAGTTGATGTCATGCAGGGCCGCGACAATGGCGTTGAAGTCCAGCGTGCCGCGGCCGAGAATCCGCCACTAGGCCGTGAATTGGCTCTCGCCTTCGCGGGGCTCATGCAGCGATGATCGATCAGTCGCGGTCGCACAGCAAACGGTCGCACAGCAATGTCGCACAGCAATGTCGCACAGCAAAACGGCAGCCACGGGGGCTGCCCGGAACCGGAGGGAGTCCGCCGATGGCCACGGTCGTCCTCGTCGGAACGCTCGACACGAAGGGCGCGGAGAACGATTTCGTCCGCGAACGGCTGCGGGCGGCCGGTGTCGAGGTCCTCGTGGTTGACGCGGGCGTGCTCGAAGCCCCGGCCTTCACGCCGGACATCACCCGCCAGGAAGTCGCCGCGGCGGCCGGGGCCGACTTCGGCTCTCTCGTGGCCGCCCGCGACCGGGGTGCGGCTATCACCGTGATGGCGCAGGGTGCGGCCGTGGTGGTCAGGAGGCTGTACGACGCGGGGCGCCTCGACGGCGCGCTGGCCCTCGGCGGGACGGGCGGGACCTCCATCGCCACCCGGGCGTTCCGGGAACTGCCGCTGGGCGTGCCCAAGATCGTGGTCTCGACCGCGGCCTCGGGCAATACCGCCGGTTACATCGGTGAGACCGATCTGGTGCTGATGCCGAGCGTGGTCGACATCGCCGGGCTCAACCGCATCTCGACCCGCATCCTGAGCAACGCCGCGGCGGCGATGGCCGGCCTGGTGAACGCCGCGCCGCTGCCGTCCGATGAGTCCCCGCGCCCGATGGTGGCCGCGAGCATGTTCGGCGTCACCACCCCATGCATCACGCGGGCCCGGGCCCGGCTGGAGGCCCTCGGCTACGAGGTGCTCGTCTTTCACATGACCGGCACCGGCGGCCGGACGATGGAATCGCTGGCGGCCCAGGGCCTGCTGGCCGGGGTGCTGGATGCAACCACCACCGAGCTGGCCGACGAACTCGTCGGCGGCATCTTCTCCGCTGGCCCGGATCGGCTCAGCGCCGCCGGCCGGGCGGGGATCCCTCAGGTCGTGTCCGTCGGCGCGCTCGACATGGTGAATTTCGGCCCGATGGACTCCGTCCCCGGGCAGTTCCGGGGGCGCAACCTGTACGTCCACAATCCGATCACGACGCTGATGCGCACCACGCCCGGGGAATGCGCCGAACTGGGCGCGCGCCTGGCCGAGCGCCTGTCCAGGGCGACCGGGCCGACCAGCCTCTTCCTGCCGTTGCGGGGCATCTCCGCGATCGACGTCCCCGGCGGACCCTTCCACGACGAGGCGGCCGACCGCGCCTTGTTCGGCGCCATTCACGGCAAGCTCGACACCAAGCGGGTGGAGCTTGTGGAAATGGACACCGACGTCAACGACACCCGGTTCGCCGACGCCATGGCCGACCGGCTGCACCAGCTGATCACCAAGGAGTAGCGCATGCCACGAGTCCCCCGGGCCGAGATCCTCGGCCGGCTCCGGGCCAAGGTCGCCCGCAGGCAGCCGATCGTCGGCGGCGGGGCCGGCACCGGGCTGTCCGCGAAAGGCGAGGAGGCCGGCGGCATCGACCTGATCGTCATCTACAACTCCGGCCGGTTCCGGATGGCCGGCCGCGGCTCGCTCGCCGGCCTGCTGGCCTACGGAAATGCCAACGAGATCGTGGTGGACATGGGCAGGGAGATCCTCACCGCGGTGACGTCGGTGCCGGTGCTGGCCGGTGTCAACGGCACGGATCCGTTCTATGATCCGGCCGTCTTCCTGCGCCGCCTGGGCGAGCAGGGGTTCTCTGGCGTACAGAACTTTCCCACCGTCGGCCTCATCGACGGCACGTTCCGCGCCAATCTGGAAGAGACCGGCATGAGCTACGCCCTCGAGATCGAAATGATCCGGAAGGCTCATGAGCTGGACCTGCTGACCAGCCCGTACGTGTTCTCCGCGGCGGACGCGGCGGCCATGACCGAGGCCGGTGCCGATGTGGTCGTCTGCCACATGGGCCTGACCACCGGCGGCACGATCGGCGCCGGGACCGCTAAGACGCTCGATGATTGCGTGCGCCTGGCCACCGAATGGTCCCGGGCCGCGCGCGATGTCCGGGACGACGTCCTCGTGCTGGTGCACGGCGGCCCGGTCGCCGAGCCGAAGGACGCCGGCTACGTGCTGGCCGCGGCCGAGGGGATCCACGGCTTCTACGGCGCGTCCTCGATGGAGCGGCTGCCCGTGGAGCGCGCCCTCGTCGAGCAGACCCGCGCGTTCACCCAGCTCACCTACTGAGCCCGCCCGCGTGCCTAGGCGCCGGCGATCACCACGTCGACCCCGGCGTCCTTGAGCCGGGCCACGTCGTCCTCGGTGATGCCGGCGTCGGTGACGAGGACGTCGATCTCCCGGGCGGTGCAGATCCGGGCGAACGCGCGCCGGCCGACCTTGGAGCTGTCCGCCACGATCACCACGCGGCTCGCCTGCCGGGCCATCAGCTGGTTGATGCTGGCTTCACCTTCGTGGTGCGCGGTGGCACCGGCCACGGCGTCGATGGCATCCACCCCCAGGATGGCCAGGTCGAGGGCCACCCGCTCGAGCACGCCGGTGGCCAGCGGGCCGGTCAGCTCGTAGGACTGCGGGCGGGCCACGCCGCCGGTGGTCACGATCTTGATGTGCTGGCGGACGGCAAGTTCGGTCGCGATGTTCAGGGCGTTGGTGACGATGGTGACCGCCGGCTCGGGCGTGCCCGAGGTGAGGTCGGGACGGGTGGCCAGCGCCCGGGCCACCTCGGTCGTGGTGGTGCCGCCGTTCAGCCCGGCCACCTGCCCGGGCTGGACCATCCCGGCGGCGACGGCCGCGATGCGCTGCTTCTCCGACGGATGCTTTTCGGACTTGTACCGCAGCGGCAGATCGTAGGTGACGCCCTGGGCCACGGCCCCGCCGCGGATGCGGGTCAGCATCTGCTGGTTGGCCAGCTCGTCGAAGTCCCGGCGGACGGTCGCGGCGGAGACCCCCAGCGCCTTGGCGGCGTCCTCGACCTGCAACTGGCCCGCCGAGGCCAGCAGTTCCAGCAGCTCGTTCCACCGCCGGTACCGGCTCACCGGGCCCTCCGAATCATGGGCAGCTTCACCTGCTTCGCGACCATGGCCTGGTCAGGTCCCGGCGAGGCCGGTGGCGGCGACCGACCGGATGAAGAAGCGCTGGGCCACGAGGAAGATCACCAGCATCGGGGCCAGGCTCATCACGTTACCCGCCATCAGCAGTGTCCACTCGGTCGCATGCGCGCCCTGGAACGTGGCCAGCCCCAGCGGGAGCGTCATCTGGTTCGTGGACGTGATCGCGATCAGCGGCCACAGGAAATTGTTCCACGAGTCCAGGAAGGTCAGCGCGGCCAGCGTCGCCAGCGCCGGGGTGGCCAGCGGCAGCACGATCCGGACCAGCACGGTCAGCCGGCTGGCCCCGTCCACCCGGGCCGACTCCTCGTATTCCAGCGGCAGGGTCCGGAAGAACTGGCGCAGGAAGAAGATGCCGAACGCGGTCGCCGCGTTCGGCAGGATGAGCGCGCCGATGTGGTTGATGCCGACCGCGGCCAGCACGTGCACGCCGAGCCACTTGGTGATGATGAACTGCGGGATCATGGTGACCTGGAACGGCACCATAAGCGTGGCCATGATCACGGCGAACAGCGCGGTCGCGGCCCAGGAAGCGGAACCGGGCGAACGCGTACCCGGCCAGCGAGCACAGCACCAGGTTGCACAGCACCGTGGTCACCGCCACGACCGCGCTGTTGATGAAGAACCGGCCGAACGGGGCGCTGTTCAGCGCGTCCGGGTAGTTGGCGAAGCTGGAGCACGTGCGGGATCAGGATCGGCGGGAAGTGCAGCGCCTCGGCCGGGGTCTCCACCGAGGTGACGAGCAGCCAGATGAACGGGAAGATCAGCACCATCGTGGCCGGGATCAGCACCAGGTGCCACGGGCTGAACGGCAGCCGCCGCGCCGGCGGCGCCGCGCCGCGGATCGCCATCCGCGGCTGCGGGCGGCCTGGATCGCGGTCATGACCGGTAGTGCGTGTATCGCCTGCCGACCCGGAACTGGATCACGGTGACCACGATGATGATGAGGAACAGGAAGTAGGCGATGGCCGAGGCGTAACCGAAGTTGAAGTTCTGGAACGCCTGCTCGTAGAGGTAGTAGACGAGCACGGTGGTTGCGTTGAGCGGGCCGCCCTGGGTGCTGAGGTAGACCTCGTCGAACAGCTGCAGCGCGTTGATCGTCAGCCAGACCGCGAGGAACAGCGACGCCGGGCTGAGCAGCGGCAGCGTCACCCTGCGGAACGTGCTGCCACGGGCCCGCCCCGTCGATCGCGGCCGCCTCGAGTCAGCTTCTGCGGCACGCCCTGCAGCGCGGCCAGGTAGATGACCACGGCGAAACCGGTCCAGCCCCAGATCGTCATGACCACGATGACGTACAGCGCCTCGGACGGGGAGTTGAGGAACTGCTGCTGCGGGATGCCGACCAGTGCTGAGGAAGTAGTTGACGATCCCGTAGGACGGGTCGAACAGCCAGATGAAGACGATCGCCTCGCTGATCGTGGAGATCGCCATCGTGGCGTAGGCGGCGGTCCGGTACAGCGAGATGAAGCGGATCTTCCGGTTCATGGCCACGGCCAGGAACAGGCCGACGATCATGGTCCCGGGCACGAACAGCGCGGTGTAGATGAGCGTGTGCTGGATGGCCTGGGCCGACGACCGGGTCGTGCACCATCTGCCGGTAGTTCTTCAGCCCGACGAACGGCGTGCTCGCCGCGCAGCAGGTTGGTCTTCTGGAAGGACATCAGCGCCGACCAGACGATCGGCACCGCGCCGAACAGCAGGATGATGGCGACCCCGGGGGTGACGAAGGCCCACCCGGTGAACTGCTCGGAGGCCAGTCACCCGGCGGCGCGCCGCGCGGGCCCGGCCGGCCGGGGCCGGCGCTGGTCCTGGCGGCGGGGCGGGAGTGACGGAAACCGCCACCGTCAGCTCCGCGGCCAGGGCCTGGTTGACCTGCTGGGCCGCGGAGCTCAGCGCGGCCTGCGGCTGGCTCTTGCCGAGCAGCACCGAAACGACCATGTTGCCGAGGATCTGGGAGATCTTCGGGTACTGGGTGATCTGCGGCCGGGCCTGCCTGACGTTGCCCAGGTTGGCGACGAACGTGCTCACGCCGGGCAGGGCGGCTGTCCATCTGCTGGCCGAACCCGGCCGCGTGCCCACCGACTGCCGGGTCGGCAGGTCCCCGGTCGCCAGCGACGAAGTACTTGACCTGGGCCGGGGCGGTGAGCCAGAGCAGGAACTTCTCCGCCGCGCGCACCTTCGCGGAGCCGTTGTTGAAGATCACCCAGTTGTCCGGGCCGGAGATGGTCTGGTGACCGCCGCCGGTGCCCGGGTAGGACGGCATGACCTGCACGCCGTACTTGCACGCTGGGGAACGCGGACAGGTCCCACGGCCCGGTGACCAGCATCCCGATCTTGCCCGAGTTAAACAGGTTGGCGTACGCCTGGTCGGTCGGGTCCAGGTACATGGACTTGTCGGTGACCGCCATCGTCCGCAGCGTGTTCAGCGAGGCCAGCCCGGCCGGCGAGTTGAACGCGGCCTTCTTGTTGTCCGGCGGTCGAGCAGCTGGCCGCCGGCCTCCCAGAGCAGCGCCTCCCAGTGCCACACCGTGTCCTCGGTGCCCGGGGTCACGTAAGCGGTGCCGTACTGCTTGGACGCGGCGCTGGTCAGCTTCTTCGCGTCGGCCACGAACTGCGCCAGGTCCAGTCGGGGCTGGGCAGCTGCAGGCCCGCCTGGGCGAACAGCGTCTTGTTGTAGACCACGGCCAGGTTGTCCACCAGCGCCGGGATGCCGATCACCTTGCCGTTGACGGTGGCCACGTCGCGCTCCCCGACCTAGAAGTCATCCCAGTTCACGCCGGGCTGCTTGACCACCTGGGTCAGGTTCACCACCTGCGGGATCTGGGCCACGTTCGGCGCCCAGGACCCGTACAGGTAGGCGATGTCCGGCGGGCTGCCGCCGCGCACCGCGGTCAGCACCTTCTGCAGGGTGTCGTCGTTGTTCACGTACAGGCTGCTGACCTTCTTGCCCGGGTGCTGCTGCTCGTACTCGGACACCAGGTGGGCGAACGCCTTGGCCTCGGCCGCCGGTGTAGCCCTCCCAGATCTGGATCGAGCCTGCTGCTGCCGCCGCCGACCCCCGCCGCTGCTCGGCTGTCCGTGCCGCAGGCGGCAGCACGAGGGTGCCGCGCAGAGCAGGCCGCCAGCGTGACGTACAGCCGGTGCCTCGCCATGCTGCTCTCTCCGTCGACTGGTCCTGCTCGAACCGTGCAAGTTTTTGCAATTCTGATCACTGCCAGCGGTCCTCTCAAGGGTGCGTTAAATCGCTCTTAGAACTACAGGGCAACGAGCCCGGTAAGCCTTGTGCTACGGTTGTACAGCTGCACTTGATGCTCGCTCTTGCGCGAAATTGGCGCAGATGTAACACTACTGAACCGTGATCAAGGTGACGTTCATCGGCGCCGGGAGCATCGAGTTCACCCGGAACGTGGTAACCGACCTGTGCAGCTACCCGGAGTTCCGCGGCCGCCTGCACCTGGCGCTGTACGACATCAGCGCCGAGCGGCTGGCCCATGCCGAGCGGCTGGCCCGCCGGATCGCGGCGCAGACCGGCGCGGGCGCCCGGTGACCGCGACCCTGGACCGGCGCGAGGCCCTGGCGCGGCGCCGGCTACGTGATCAACGAGGTCCAGGTCGGCGGGTACGCGGCCACCCGGGCCGACTTCGACATCCCGGCCCGGTACGGGGTGCGGCAGACCATCGGGGACACCCTCGGCATCGGCGGGATCTTCCGCGGCCTGCGCACCATCCCGGTGGTGACCGCCTGGCCCGCGGACATGCAGGAGGTCTGCCCGGACGCCTACCTGCTCAGCTACAGCAACCCGATGGCCATGCTGCCCTGGGCGGTGTACGAGGGCACCGAGTTCAGCCGGGTCTACGGCCTGTGCCACTCGGTCCGGGACACCCAGGCCTTCCTGACCGAGCTGGTCGGCGCCGACCCGGCCGGGTCCGGTTCCTGACCGCGGGCTTCAACCACCAGGCCTTCGTGCTGCGCTTCGAGCAGGACGGCCAGTCGCTGTACCCGCGGCTGGCCGAGGTCATCGACTCCTCGCCCGAGCTGCAGCGGCGGGTCCGGGTGGAGATCTTCCGCCGGTTCGGCTACTTCCCGACCGAGTCCAGCGAGCACTCCGCCGAGTACGTGCCCTGGTTCATGCGCCACGACGACCAGATCGAGCAGTTCCGCATCTTCGTCGGCGACTACCTGGAGCGATCCGAGGAGAACCTGCGCGAGCTGGAGGCGCTGCGAGCGGGACCTGGCCGCGGGCGAGCCGCTCGACCTGGAGCCGCACCAGCGAGCTGGCCTCGCTGTTCATCCACTCGCTGGAGACCGGCACCGAGCGGGAGCTGCACGTGAACATCCGCAACGGGGGGCTGATCACCAGCCTGCCCGACGACTGCTGCGTCGAGGTGCCCTGCGGTCGGCGCGGGCGGCGCCAAGCCGGTGGCCGATCGGCGCGCTCCCGCCACAGCTCGCCGCGCTGAACCGGACGTTCCTCAACGTGGTGGAGCTCACCGTCCGGGCGGCGCTGGAGGAGTCCCGCGACCACGTCTACCAGGCCGCGCTGCTCGACCCGAACACGGCCGCCACGCTGACCACGGCGCAGACCGTCGCGATGTGCGACGAGCTGTTCGAGGCGCACCGGGAGCTGCTCCCGCCGTGCTAGCTCGGCTGAACGGCCCCGGTAACGATCAGCACCGGTAACGACAACAGCAGAGGTGGATGTGAGTCAGAGCGAGTTCATGGCCGACGGAGATCGAGAGCCAGCCGGACACCTGGCGGGAGGGGGCCCGGCTGGCGGCCTGCCTGTCCGGCCTGCTGCCGGCCGCCGGGCTGCGGGTCGCCGTCGTCGGCTGCGGGACCTCGTGGTTCATGGCGCAGGCCTACGCCGCGCGGCGGGAGGCGGCCGGGCAGGGGGTCACCGACGCGTTCGCCGCCTCCGAAGCCCCGGTGACCAGCCGTGACTACGATGCGGTGGTGGCGATCAGCCGGTCCGGCACCACCACGGAGGTACTCCAGCTGCTGAGCAGGATCCGCGGGCGGATCCCCTTCGGTGGCGATCATCGGCGACCCGGGCACCCCGATGGCCAGGGCGGCCGACGCCGTGCTGCCGCTGCCGTTCGCGGACGAGCGCTCGGTGGTGCAGACCCGCTTCGCGACCACCACGCTGATCCTGCTGCGCGCGCACCTGGGCGAGGACGTCGTGCCCGCGATCGCGGACGCGGACGCGGCGCTCCGCCGGCCGGTGGACCCCGAGTGGATCGCCGCCGAGCAGTTCTCGTTCCTCGGCCGGGGCTGGACGTGCGGCCTGGCATGTGAGGCCGCGCTGAAGATGCGCGAGGCGTCGCAGAGCTGGACCGAGGCCTATCCGGCCATGGAATACCGGCACGGGCCGATCTCGATCGCCGCGCCCGGCCGGGTGACCTGGATGTTCGGCCCGGCGCCGGTCGGCCTGCGCGAAGAGGTGACCGACGCCGGGGCGCTGTTCGTCCAGCACGACGGCGATCCGCTGGCCGACCTCGTGCTGGTCCAGCGGGTGGCGCTGGAGCGGGCGCGCGCCCGTGGCCTCAACCCCGATACCCCGCGGCACCTGACCCGCTCGGTGGTCCTCGGCCCCCGATGAGCACCCTGTTTAGCGTCCCGGCCGGGGTGTCCCCGACGGCCGGGGGCCCGTGGCCCGTCAGGTGATCGCCTGCGACGTCGGCGGCACCCACATCAAGGCCGGCCTGGTCGACGCGTCCGGCCAGGTGCGCCACGCGGTCACCGCGCCCACCCCGGTGGCCGCCGGTGACGGGGACGCCACGGCCACGGCGGTCCTGGACCGCCTGGCCCGGCTCGCGGCCGAGCTTGGCTGGGCCGCCGGGGGGCGCTCCCCCGGCCGCGCTCGGTGCCGTCGTCCCGGGCCTGGTCGATGCGGCCGCCGGGATGGCCCTCTTCTCGGAGAACCTCGGCTGGCGGGACGTGCCGTTCGCCCGCCGCCTGGCTGCGCGCGACCGGTCTGGCGGTCGCCTTCGGTCACGACGTGCGCGCCGCCGGGGCCGCCGAGCAGCGGCTCGGCGCGGCACGCGGCCGGAGCGACGTGGCGTTCGTGCCGGTCGGCACCGGGATCGCGGCCGCGCTGGTGCTCGACGGGCGGCCGTACGCGGGCGGCGGCTGGGCCGGCGAGATCGGGCACATCGACGTGGGCAGCGGGCTGGCCTGCGCCTGCGGCGGCCCGGGTGCCTGGAGACGGTGGCCACCGCCGCGGCGATCGCCCGCCGGTACGCCCAGCGCAGCGGTCAGCGCGTGCCCGGTGCCCTTGACGTGGCCGAGCGGCTGCTGGCGCCGGCCGCCGGGGATCCCGACGCGGCCGCGGTATGGGACGAGGCGGTCGACGCCCTGGCCGTCGCCCTGGCCGTCACCGCCGCCGTGGCCGCACCGGAGCTGGTCGTCATCGGCGGCGGCCTGTCCGGGGCCGGCGATGTGCTGCTCAAGCCGCTGCGGCAGCGGCTGGACGCCCGGATTACGCCGCCGCAGCGCAACCCGGAACTTCGCATCACCGCGCTCGGCGACCAGGCCGGGCTGCTCGGCGCGGCCCTGCTCGCCTGGCGGCGGGCCGGCGTCGAGATGGCGGAGCCGGAACCACAGTCCCGCTGACGGCCGCCAGTCGCACTCCCGGAGGATCTGCCATGCCGCTCGTCCCCACGGCCGCCATCGTCGCCGCCGCCACGTCGTCCCGCACCGCCGCCGTCGCGTTCAACGTGCTGCACCTGGAAACGGCCGAGGCCCTGGCCGCCGCGGCCGAGCGCACCGGTGTGCCGCTGATCCTGGGGATCAGCGAGAACTGCGTCCGCTACCACGGCGGGCTGCTGCCGATCACCCGGGCCACCCTGGCCGTGGCCGAGGCGTCGCCCGCGGACCTTTCCGTCCACCTGGATCACCTGACCGATCCGGAACTGGTCCGCCAGGGGATCAGCGCGGGTGCTAGCTCAGTGATGATCGACGCCTCCGCGCTGCCCTACACCGAGAACGTCGCCGCCACCGCCGAGCTGGCCGCGTGGTGCCACGAGCGCGGCGCCTTCGTCGAAGCCGAGCTTGGTGAGGTGGGCGGCAAGGACGGCGTACACGCACCGGGGGCGCGCACCGACCCGGCCGAGGCGCTCATGTTCGTGCGGGACACCGGGGTGGACGCGCTGGCGGTCGCCGTCGGCTCCTCGCACGCCATGACCGAGCGCACCATGACGCTGGACAAGGACCTGATCGCGGCGCTGCGGGCGGCGCTGCCGGTGCCGCTGGTGCTGCACGGCTCCTCGGGCGTGCCGGACGAGGAGATCCGCCGCGCCATCGCCGCGGGGATGACCAAGATCAACATTTCCACGCACCTGGTGTCGGTGTTCACGTCCTCGGTCCGCGGCACGCTGGACGCCCAGCCCGGTCTCGTCGACTCGCGCAAGTACCTGGGCCCAGCCCGCAACGCCGTCACCGAGGAGGCCGCCCGGCTGCTCCAGGTCCTGACCGCAAACGTCTAGGGCAGCTGCCTGGTGACCTGCGGCTCGCGCTGCGCGGCCAGGAACTCTTCCCTGATCTCCTTGGGGCCGAACGGCCACACGTGCTCGGCCCGGGCCCAGATCAGAAACGCGATGATGCCGAGAACGGTCCAGCCGATCGCCACCCGGATGGCCGCCCAGCCGGACGCCTGGAAGATGTAGATCCACCCGGCCAGGGCCAGGATGCTCGGCACCGGGTACAGCCACTGCCGGTACGGGCGGGCCAGGCCCGGCTGCCTGCGCCGCAGGATCGTCAGCGCGCCGATCTGCGCGATGAACTGCGTGAACAGCGTCAGCGCGATCAGCGCGTTGATCACCGTGGTCAGCGGCAGGAAACACGCGATCGCGGTGACCAGGCCCATGACCAGCAGCGAGATGTGCGGGAAGCGCAGCCGCGGATGCAGCATCCCGAACGGCTTGAAGAACAGCTTCTCCCGGGCCGCGTTGTACGGCAGCCGGGAGGCGCCGAGCAGGCCGGTGTAGACGGACGCGAACGCGGCCACGATGATCAGCACGGCGATGACGTCGGCGCCCGCCTTGCCCCAGACCTGCAGCATGAAGTCGGTGCCGATGGAGGTGGACTTCTCCGCGGTCTGCCAGGGCAGCACGCCGATGATCCCGATGTTCATGCTCAGGTCGATGACCAGGACGCCCAGGATGGACAGGATGATCGCCCACGGGACGACCCGGCCGGGGTTCTCCACCTCGTCACCCACGTAGGTGACGGTGTAGTAGCCGAAGTAGTCGTAGATGGCCAGCACCAGCCCGGCGCCGAGACCGCCGAAGAACTTGGCGTTCGGCGTCCACGCCCCGGCCGGGTAGGTGAACGCCAGGTGCGGGTGGAAGTGGCTGAACGCGGCCACGATGACCAGCAGGACGGTGACGATCATGCCGCCCCAGAGCAGGTTCGTCAGCTTGGACACCGAGTCGATCCGCCGGTAGAGCAGGACCACGGTGATGATGGTGAAGCCGACCGCGATCCAGTGGCTCTCCCATGCTCGTCAGGTGGAAGAAGTAGCCGAGGTAGTTTGTCATCCCGATCATGCCGGTCGACATGATCAGCGGGGTGACCAGCAGCGTCGACCAGACGAACATGAACGGCATGAAGCGGCCGGTGGAGTACTGGTAGGCCTCGCGCAGGAAGGTTTAGGTCCCCCCGGAGCGCGGCATCGCGGCCCCGAGTTCGGCCCACACCAGGCCGTCGAACAGCGCGATGAGCGCGCCCACGACCCAGCCCAGGATGGCCTGCGGGCCGCCCATGGCCGAGATGATCAGCGGGATCGTAATGAAGGGGCCGATCCCGACCATCTGGGCCATATTCAGCGCGGTAGCGGGAAAAAGGCTCAGGGCACGGATGAACCCGCGGTCGTCCGCTGTCGCTGGAGCGGGCGTCCCCGTGGGGCCGAGATGCTCACTTGCGCTCATTCTGGCCAGATTAGATCATTTGCATACAGACAAACAAGGGTGATATTGATCGAATCTCCGCAGACCGCGCGGCTAGGATGGTCGTCCTATGCACAAGTCGGCGCGGCTGAGCGCCATCCTCGAGCGGCTGGCCAGCGGAGGCACGGTCGACGTGGGCGCGCTGGCGGAGCAACTGTCGGCGTCGCCCGCGACCATCCGCCGCGACCTGGCCGCCCTGGAACGGCAGCGCCTGCTGGCGCGCACCCACGGCGGTGCGGTCGCGCACGCGGTCAGCTACGAGCTGCCACTGCGTTACAAGGGCATCCGGTTCGCCGAGGAGAAACGGCGCATCGCCGCCGCTGCGGCCGGGACGGTAACCGAGGGGATGGCCGTCGGGCTGACCGGCGGGACGACGGCCACGGAGGTAGCCCGGGCGCTGGCCGGCCAGCGCCTCACGATCGTGACCAACGCGCTCAACATCGCCTCCGAACTGGGCGTCCGGCCGAACATCAAGCTCATCGTGACCGGCGGCCTGGCGCGCAGCCAGTCCTACGAGCTGTCCGGCCCGATCGCGGAGGCGAGCCTGACCGGGCTCAACCTGGACGTTGCGTTCATCGGCGTGGACGGCATCGACGCCACGGCCGGGTGCACCACGCACGAGGAGGTCGAGGCGCACACCAACGCGGTGATGATCCGGCACGCCGACCGCGTGGTCCTGGTGGCGGACAGTTCGAAGATCGGCAAGGTGACGTTCGCGCGGATTTGCGAGGCCGGTGAGGTGGACGAGCTCATCACCGACCGCGCGGCCGACCCGGCCGCGGTGCGGGCCCTGACCGACGCGGGTGTCCGCGTCCGGCTCGTTTAGCTGACCGGGATAGCGGAGGGAGGAGCGGCGTGCCGCTTCTGGTGGGCCTGGATGTGGGCACCACGTCCAGTAAGGCCGTGGTGCTCGACGCGGTCGGCCGCGAGCTGTCACACGGGCACGCGCCGACCACCTGGGAGTCGGCCGCCGGACAGACGGAGATTCAGGCGGCCGCGCTGCTGGACGGTGCGCTGGCGGCCGTCCGCGGCGCCCTGTCCGGTGCGCCGCGAGATGAGGTGCTTGGCCTCGGGGTGGCCAGCATTTCCGAATGCGGGGTCCTCCTGGGCCGGGACGGTTCCGTCCTCGGGCCGGTCATCGCCTGGCACGACACCCGCGACACCGCCGAAGTCGCCGACCTGGGCCACGTGCTCGGCGCGGACCAGTTCGCCCTGCACACCGGGCTCCCGCTGCGATCGCAGTGGAGCCTGACCAAGCACCGCTGGCTGCTGGCGCACGCGCCGGCGGCCGCCGGCGCGGCCCGGCGGCTGAGCGTCGCCGAATGGATCGTCCGCCGCCTGGGCGGCGACGAGGCTAGCGAGCAGTCCCTGGCGTCCCGCACCGGCTGGCTCGACATCGGCCGGCGGGACTGGTGGCCCGAGGCACTGGAATGGACCGGCATCCGCGCCTCCCTGCTCCCGCCGGTGGTGGCGGCCGGAACAGCGCTGGGCACAGTATCGGCGGGCACAGTGTCCCCGGGCACGCTATCGGCGGACGCGGTCCCGGCTGCGGAGGGCGCGGTCCTGACCGTGGCCGGCCACGACCACCAGGCGGCGGCGATCGGCGCCGGGGCCACCGGCGCGGGTGACGAGCTTGACTCGTGCGGGACCGCGGAAGCCCTGGTGCGCACGATCCCGGCCGGCCTGGGCGCCGGGCCGATGCTGGAGCTGACCCGGGCCGGGATCACTGTTGGCTGGCATGCCGTTCCCGGGCACTGGTGCCTGCTGGGCGCGACCGAGGGCGGTCTGGCCATGCAGCGCTTCCTCGACCAGGCCGGCCTGGACCGGGCGGACGTGCCCGCGCTGGATACCGTGCCGTGGCGGGCGGTGGTGACCAAGGGCCAGCAGGAGGCGATGGCGCTGCACGACGCGATGACGGCGGTGGCCGGGGAGCACCGGAAGCTGATCGCGGTTGGCGGATGGCTGCGCAGCGCCGCGTTCGCGGACGTCAAGGAGCAGTTCTTCGGGCGGGTGTGGCGCCCGCTGGTCGAGGAGGCCGGCGCCCGCGGGGCGGCGCTGACGGCCGGGGTGGCCGCGGGCGTGTACCCCGATTTCGCCAGCCTGCCGGCGCCGGAGTACCAGTGAGGATGCGGCCGTGATCGTCACCGTGACCCCGAACCCCAGCGTGGACCGGACGTACGAGATCCCGGCCCTGGCCGCAGGCGAGATCAACCGCGCCGCCCGGGTGCACCAGGAACCCAGCGGCAAGGGGGTCAACGTGACGCGCGCGCTAACCGTCAACGGCGTGCCGTCGCTGGCCGTCCTGCCCTGCGGCGGTCCCGAGGGTGACACGCTGATCGCGCTGCTGGCGGCGGAGCAGGTCGCCTACCGCGCCGTCCCGATCGCCGGCTCGGTCCGGGTCAACATCTCCCTGGCTGAGCCCGGCGGCCGCGCCACCAAAATCAACGAGGCCGGGGCTCCCCTGGACCAGGGCGAGCTGGAGCGGCTGACTGCGGAGGCCCTGACCGCGGCGGGACCCGGCGACTGGATCGTCTGCTCCGGGAGCCTCCCGCCGGGGGCACCGCCGGACTACTACGCCCGTGCCGGGCAGCGGGCGCACGAGGCGGGGCTGCGGTTCGCGCTCGACACGAGCGGTGACGCCCTCCGGGCCGGCGCTGGCCGCGGGTCCCGATGTCATCAAGCCCAACGTGGACGAGCTGGCCGAGGTGACGGGAACGCCCATCATGAGCCCGGGCGACGCCATCGCCGGGGCGCGGCTCCTGCTGGCCCGGGGCGCCGGGTCCGTCCTGGTCAGCATGGGCCCGGACGGCGCCCTGCTGGTGAGCCCGGACGGCACCTGGCACGCCTCGGCGGAGGCGCCGCGCGTGCGCAGCACCGTCGGCGCGGGAGACGCCCTGCTGGCGGGTTTCCTCGCCGGGGGCGGAGCGGGCGAGGACGCGCTGCGCGAAGCCGTGCTGTGGGCCAGCGCCGCGGTCGGGATTCCGGGCAGCCACGTGCCGCTCATCGACGGCGCCGTCCGCGCGGCAATCCACGTGCAGAGCAGGCCAGCCGAAACGCTGAGCTAGAGGCCACAGCGACGAGATCACGGCGGGGCGCGTTGACGCGGCGCTCCGGGACTCCTACTGTTGGATCGCTCCAACAGTAGGAGTCCATCCCCGCTCCCGGGGACGGCCCGGCGAAGCACGGAGGGCGACGTGACATCCGCGGGTACCGGGCGGATCGGCCGGCCCAGTCCGAGGCCGACGCTGGAGACGGTCGCCGCCCACGCCGGGGTGTCGAAGTCGCTGGTCTCGCTGGTCCTGCACGACTCGCCCAAGGTGAGCGCGGCCAGCCGCGATGCGGTCATGCGCGCCATCGCCGAGCTGGGGTACCGGCCCAACGCGGCGGCCCGGCGGCTGGCCGAGCGCCGGTCGAACACGGTGGGGGTACTGCTGAACGATCTGCGCCAGCCCTGGTTCGCGGACATGCTCGACGGCCTGACGCCGGCCCTGCATGCGGGCGGAAAGCACATCATGCTCGGTGACGGCCGGATCGACCGGATGATGGACGAGACCCTGACCTGGTCCTTCTCTCGATCTCGGCGTGGACGGCCTGGTGCTGGCCGGATCAATCCCCGTCTCGCAGGCCATCATCGACATCGCCAGCACGATCCCCACCGTGGCCGTGGGCGGTCGCGGCCTGGATCTCGATCTGCCGAACGTGGACGTTCTCGCCAACGACAACAACCTCGGCGGGGCGCTCGCCGTCCGGCACCTGATCGAGCTCGGCCATACCCGGATCGCGCACATCTCCGGCCTGCCCAGCCTGGCCGGGCGGCTGCGGATGCAGGGTTACCAGGACACGATGCGCGCGGCCGGTCTCGGCGACGGTGTGCTCATCGAGGCCGGCGACATGAGCGAGGAGGGCGGTTACCGCGCCACCGTCCGGCTGCTGAGCCGCCCCGACCGCCCGACCGCCATCTTTGCCGCGAACGACCTGACCTGCGTCGGAGCCCTGTCCGCGGCCACGGCCCTCGGCGTCCGGGTGCCGGAGGAACTGTCGCTCGTCGGCTTCGACAACTCCGTCTTCGCCCGGCTGCGGGCGCTCTGGCTCACCAGCGTCGACGGCACCGCCTACGCGATGGGGCAGCAGGCCGCCCGCCTGCTGCTGGCCCGGATCGAGCGCCCGGAAGCGCCCGGCCAGACCCGGCTGCTGCCACCGCGCCTGGAAGTACGGGGCTCCAGCGGCCCCGCCCCCGCCGCGCGCTGATCGCGCCACACACCCCTTGACAGCGCCCGTTCGGCCGCTCATGATGGCGGTTGGAGCGCTCCAACACGCAAGTCGGGCGGTCGCAAGTCGGGCAGCGCAAGTCGGGCAGCGCAAGTCGGGCAGCGCGAATCCGGCAGCGCGAATCCGGCAGCGCGAGTCAGATAGTGACATTTCAGGCGAGGTGATCGGCGGATGGGCAGAGAACGGCTGGAACGGTACAGCCTGCTGGGCCCGGAGAATCAGGCCGCGGTGGACACCGGGCTGGCGGGCGGCGACTGGTTCCGCAGTGCGGTGCCGCGTAAGCGGATGAAGGAGCTGATGCGGCGCTCCGACTACCCGGCCGTCCGGGATACCGCGATCTGGCTCGGCCTGATCGCGGCGTTCGCCGGGCTCGGCATCACCTTCTGGATCGTCTGGCACAGCTGGTGGGCCGTGCCGTTCTTCCTCGCCTACGGCATCCTGTACGGCTCGACGTCGGACTCCCGCTGGCACGAGTCCGGGCACGGGACCGCGTTCCGGACCCGCTGGATCGACGAGGGCCTGTACCAGCTCGCCTCGTTCATGATCATGCGGGACCCGACCACCTGGCGGTGGAGCCACACCCGGCACCACACCGACACCCTGATCGTCGGGCGCGACCCGGAGATCGCGGTCATGCGCCCGGCCCGGCTGGCCACGCTGCTGGCCAACCTGATCGGGCTGGTCGACGTGCCGGTGGCGTTCGCGCTGATGTTCCGGCACGCGACCGGGCGGCTCACCGCCACCGAAGCCGACTACGTCCCGGCGGCCGAGCGGCACAAGGTCTACCGGACGGCCCGGATCGACCTGGCCATCTACGCCGCCACGATCGCGCTGGCGGCCGGGTTCGGGTCCTGGCTGCCGGTGGTGCTGATCGGCGGGCCGCGACTGTACGGCGCCTGCCTGTTCTACATCTACGGCTTCACCCAGCACGCCGGCATGGGCGAGAACGTGCTCGACCACCGGCTCAACACCCGCACGGTGAAGATGTGCCGCGTCAACCGGTTCCTGTACTGGAACATGAACTACCACGTCGAGCACCACATGTTCCCGATGGTGCCGTACTACCGGCTGCCCGAGCTGCACGAGGAGATCTCCCGCGACTGTGCGCCCGCCTACCCGTCGCTGTGGGCGGCCTACAAGGAGATCATCCCGGCGGTCCTGCGCCAGCTGCGGGACCAGGAGTACTACGTGCGCCGTGAACTGCTGCCCGGCGCCGCGCCGTTCCACGAGCCCACGCCGGTCAGCGACGGCCGCGCCCGGCCGCTCGCCGCCTGACCCCTGCCCTCCCGAGGAGAGACCCGATGGCCCAGTGGATCGCGGCCTGCGAGGCCGGCGACATCGACCCCGAGGACGTCGTGCCCTTCACGCACGATGGCCACGACTACGCGATCTACCGCTCCCCCGACGACGAGTACTACGCCACCGACGGGCACTGCACGCACGAACGGACCCTGCTCTGCGACGGCCTGGTGATGGGCGGCATCATCGAATGCCCCAAGCACAACGGGCGCTTCGACTACACCAGCGGCCAGGCGCTCGGCGCGCCCGTCCTGGAGAACGTCCGCACGTACCCGGTCAAGGTGACCGGCGGCACGGTCTATATCGACGCCGGCTACCTCGAGGCCGGCTGATGCCCGCCCCGGCCATCGTGATCGCCGGGGCTGGCGAGTGCGGCACCCGGGCGGCGTTCACCCTCCGCGAGGAGGGCTGGGACGGCCAGATCATCCTGGCCGGGGCCGAGCCCTCGCCACCGTACGAGCGCCCGCCGCTGTCGAAATGGTCGCCCGGTCGCTGGATAAGAAACGGCTCGCATTAGTCATCGACGAGACCCTCCATCGCCATCCGGCGGGAGGGCTGGCGACCGGGGTGGTGAGACCGGGTGGCCTGGAGTTATCGCGGTCATGCAGCTCCGGAACCGGGGCCTGCTCGAGCTCGACGGCCCCGCCAGCAGGCACCTGCGCGGCTTCCGGCTGACAGCCGTTACGGGGTCTGCCGGCGGCTCCACTCTTCCGCCAGCAGCCGGTAGGAGCGGACCCGGTCGGCGTGATCATGCGTAATGGTGGTGATGATCAGTTCGTCCGCGCCGGTGGCTTCCTGGAGCTGCTCCAGCTGGTCGGCGACCTGCTTCGCAGACCCGGCGAACTGGGTGTCGACCCGGTCGGCGACCATGGCCCGGTCCGCGTCGCTCCAGCGGTACGCGCGTGCCTCCGCTGGCGTCGGGAACGGGATCGCGCCCTCTCCCGACCGGATGCTGCGCACCCACGCGCCGTAGCCGGCGGCCAGTTCCCGCGCGGTGGCTTCGTCGGCCGCGACCACGACGTCGGCGGAGACGCTGACGTAGGGCCGGCCGAGGCCCGCGGACGGCCGGAACGCGGCCCGGTACCCCTCGGCCGCTTCGAGCACGGTCGCCGGGCTGACGTGGTAGTTCGCCGCGAACCGCAGCCCGTTCGCCCCGGCCACCTGGGCGCTCTCGCCGCCGCTGCTGCCCAGGATCCATACCTGAACGTCCGCGCCCTCCCCGGGAATGGCGTGCGCTTCCACGCCGTCAGCCGACCGGTAGGTGCCAGCAAGCAGGGCCAGGATGTCGGTCACCTGTTCGGTGTAGTCCTGCGAGCGTGCGCCCGGCAGTTGCAGCAGCGCCTTCTGCAGCGCGAAGCGCGGCGAGCCGAGCAAGTGCGCGGGCGAGAACCTCGGGCGGGATCAGCAGCCCGTTCGGCGCCTGCCGGTTCCCGCCCGCCGGCGGCCCGGGGCGCCGGGCAAGGCGCCCGAGCGCCGGGCCCGGCGGGGAGCGCGTCCGCCTTCGGGCGGCCGGCGGACCGGCCCAGGCCCAGATCGAGCCGTCCCGGGTGCAGCGCGTCGATCAGGCCGAACTCCTCCACCGTGGACAGCGCGGTGCGGTGGCCCATCTGGACCGCTCCGGACCCGATACGGATGGCCGAGGTCGCGGCGGCGGTGAGGGCGAGGACGACCGCCGGTGAGGTCCCGGCCACGCCGGGGTTCAGGTGATGCTCGGCGAACCAGTACCGGGCGTAGCCGAGGCGCTCCGCGGCCCGGGCCAGGTCGACGCTGTTGCGCAGGGCCTCCGCGGCCGTCGACCCGGAACTGATCGGCACGAGGTCGAGGACGGAGAGCGGGACTCGGCTCATGACGCCGCTCCGGCGCGCGTCGCGCTCGTGGCCAGGTTGCCCCGGACAAGGCTGCCCGGGGCGCGCGGGTCACCGGCCAGCGGCGCCAGCCCCAGGTGCTCGCGCAGCGTGCTGCCCTGGTAGTCAGCCCGGAACACGCCCCGCTCCTGCAGCAGCGGAACGACCCGGTCCGCGAAGTCGTCCAGGCCGCCGGGCGTGATGTGCGGGACGAGGATGAACCCGTCGCCCGCGTCCGCCTGGACCAGGGTGTTGATCGCCCCGGCGACGGTGGCCGGGGCGCCGACGAACGTCTGCCGCCCGGTGACCTCGATGATCAGCTCGCGGATCGACAGGTTCCCGGCCTCCGCCCGGGCCCGCCACTGCGCCGCGACGGCGAGCGGGTCCCGGTACATTCGCACGCTGGCCCGGCCGCGGGCGACGGTGCCGCCCCCCGGGTCCGGGTCGATGCCGGGCAGCGGGCCGTCCGGGTCGTAGCCGGACAGGTCCCGGTTCCACACCTGCTCCAGAAACCTGATCGCCGTCTGCCCGCTGACCTGCTGGAAGCGCACCTCGCGGGCCAGTTCCTGAGCCGCGGCGTCGGTGTCTCCGAGGACGAAGGTCGCGGCCGGCAAGATCAGCAGCTGGTCCGGGGACCGCCCATAGCGGGCCAGGCGCCCCTTGACGTCGGCGTAGAACGCCTGGCCGTCCTCCAGCGTGCCGTGCCGGCTGAAGATCGCGTCAGCGCTGGACGCGGCGAACTCCCGGCCCTCTTCCGAGTCGCCCGCCTGGAAGATGACCGGCCGTCCCTGCGGGCTGCGGGGCACGCTGAACTGCCCGCTGATGCCGAAGTACCTCGTCGGTGTGCGCGAACTCGCCCGCGCCGGCGTCCGCCAGGAACACCCCGGATTCCTTGTCGGCGACGATCTCGTCGCCGCGCCAGGAATCGAACAGCTCCCAGCCGTCTGGAGGAACCTCCGGGCCCGTTCGTAGCGGGCCTCCTGCGGCAGGAAGCCGCCGCGCCGGAAGTTCTCGCCGGTGAAGGCGTCCCAGGACGTCACCACGTTCCACGCGGCCCGCCCGCCGGACAGGTGGTCGAGGCTGGCGAACTGCCGGGCGACCTCGTACGGCTCGTTGAAGGTGGAGTTGATCGTGCCGGCCAGCCCGAGCCGGTCGGTCACCGCGGCCAGCGCGGCCAGCACGGTGAATGTGTCCGGGCGGCCCACGACGTCCAGGTCGTAGATCAGGCCGTTCTGCTCGCGCAGCCGGAGTCCCTCGGCCAGGAACAGGAAGTCGAACTTGGCGCGCTCGGCGGTCCGGGCCAGGTGCGCGAAGGAGCTGAACTCGATGTGGCTGCCGGAACGCGGATCGCTCCATACCGTGGTGTTGTTGACGCCGGGGAAGTGCGCGGCGAGGTGAATCTGCTTGCGGGCCGTGGTCATGATCAGCTCCTCCCGGCTGGGGCGTAGCGGTTCGCGGGGCGGCCAGGCCGAGCAGCCCGCGCAGGGTGCTGGCCTCGTACCCGGAGCGGAAGACGCCGCGGCGCTGCAGTTCGGGTACCAGTCCCCGGGTGATCGCCTCGAGGTCGTCCGGGATGACGCCGGGGCGCAGCCGGAAGCCCGACAGCCCGGCCTGCTGCCACTCCTGCAGCAGGACCGCCAGCTGCGCGGGTGTCCCGGTGAAGACGGCGGCGTCGCTGCGGAACTCAAGCCCGGCGAGGTCGTCGAGCCGCTGCTTGCGCCCGGCCGCCATCCCGGCATCCTGGGCCAGGAACACCACCAGGTCGGCGAAGACGTGCAGCTTCTGCTCCGCGCGCCCCGCCTCGGCCTGCGCGGACCGGATCTGCGTCACCAGGCCGCGCGCCTGCCCGGCGTCCTGCGGGGTCACGAAGCCGACGTCGGCGGACTGGCCGATCAGCCGGTAGGGCCCGGGACCGTGCCCCAGGGCGGCGACCACCGGCTGCCCCTGCGGCGGCCGCGGGGTGATCGACGGGCCCTTGACGCTGAAGTATCCCGGCGAAGTCGATGTAGTGCAGCTTGTCCCGGTCAATAAAGCGGCCGGTCGCGGCGTCCCGTATCTCGGCGCCGTCCTCCCAGCTGTCCCACAGCCGCCGGATCACCTCGACGTAGTCCGCGGCCTCCCCGAACAGCCCCGCGGCGAACTCCCTGGCCGCAGGGTCGGCGCGGTCACGAAGGTTCAGCGCGGGAACGTCGCGCCGGCCGAAGAGCGCGGCCTCGTGCGGGCTGGACGACACCCGGACCCGGACCCCGGCCCGGCCGCCGCTGACGTAGTCGAGCGTCGCGATGGCCTTGGAGGCGTGGAACGGCTCGGTGTGCGTGACGACGACCGCCGGGACGAGCCCGACATGGCGGGTCACCGGCGCGGCGCGCGCGGCGATCAGCACCGCGTCCAGCCGCCCGCGGACCCGGTCGGTACGCGCGTCCGGCTCGCCGTAGCGGTCAGACTGCAGGCCGAGACCGTCCTCGATCGTGACGAAGTCGAGCAGGCCGCGTTCGGCTTCGGCGACGATGCCGGTCCAGTAGCGCGCGGTGAACAGCTCGTCCGGACGGGCCCGGGGCTCGCGCCACGCGGCGGGATGCCAGCCGGCGCCGTCCAGCGCGACGGACAGATGCAGAGCGGGGGGCGGTGAGGCAGTCAGGATGTGCTCCCGTTGGTCAGGGGTGCCTCCGTCCAAACTAGATTGTTCCGATAGGGAAAGTCGAGTATGGCCGGCTTGTCCCCGGCCGCCAGGCGGACACGTCCCGTGCGCGAGAGGGCTCCCGCGCACGTCCGTTAAGAAGAAATGTCACGATCGTGGAAGTGCCGCCCCCGACAAGGAGGAGTCTTCGATGCCGCAGGCTTACCTGCCCGCCCACGGTCTGGACGGCGTGCATCCGCTGGACAACCCGGTCCGCTCCTCGCTGTGCGGGCCGCACGCGCACTTCGCGGAGCGCCGGGGCGACGTGCTGCGCTACCCCGCCGACGTGTCGCCGTTCGTGGCCCTGCCCGACCGGCCGCGCGCCGCCGACTGGGCCGACCTGGCCGCACTGGCCGGGCCGGGCGCGCTGGTCGCGCTGGCCGGGGTCGCGCCGCCGGACGGATGGCCGGTCACGCCGATCGGCGAGGGAGTCCAGCTGGTGCACGAGGGCGTCGCGGCCGGGGAGGGTGCCAGGGCCGGGGAGGGTGCCGGGCCGAGGGCCGGCGCCGACGACGCCGACGACGCCGTCGTGCGGCTCGGGCCTGGCGATAGCGCGGAGATGCTTGATCTAGCGGAACGGACCAAACCGGGACCGTTCCTGGCGCGGACCGCGGAGCTGGGGGTGTTTCTGGGCATCCGCCGTGGCGGGGCGCTCGTCGCGATGGCCGGGGAGCGCCTGCATCCGCCGGGCTGGACCGAGATCAGCGGGGTCTGCACGGACGACGGGTGGCGCGGCCATGGGTTCGCGACCCGCCTGATGCGCGTGCTGATGGCCGGGATCCGGGCGCGCGGCGAGACCCCGTTCCTGCACGCGCTGGCCAGTAACACCGGAGCCGTCCGGCTGTACGAGTCGATGGGCTTCCGGCTGCGCCGCACCATTACGTTCACGGCCGTCCGCGTCCCCGCCGCCGCGTCCGCCGTCAGCCGTTCGGCAGATCGTTAAGCCCCCGGCGATGGTCCCAGGCCTGGCTATCCGAGGCCCGGCAAGGTGGCAGAATCGGAAGCAATTGCTGGATTCTTCAAGGAGTGCGTGCATGCCCGACCTGCTGGACCTGCCGGTCACGACCCTGGACGGAACCGCGACGACGTTCGGGAGCCTGACCGACGGACGCGTGGCGCTTGTGGTCAACGTGGCGAGTAAATGCGGCCTTACCCCGCAGTACGCCAAGCTCGAGGCGCTCCAGGAAGAGCTGGGCGGCTCCGACTTCACCGTGCTGGGCTTTCCGTGTAACCAGTTCGGCGGGCAGGAACCGGGCACCGCCGACGAGATCTCGACGTTCTGCTCCACGACCTACGGGGTGACGTTCCCCCTGTCGGACAAGATCGAGGTCAACGGGCCGGACCGGGACGCGGTGTACGGCGTCCTGACGGAGACGCCCGACGCCGAAGGCAGCGCCGGCGATATCCAGTGGAATTTCGAGAAGTTCGTCGTCGGCGCGGACGGCCGGGTCCTGGGACGATTCCGCCCCCGGACCGAGCCGGATGCGCCGGAGATCCGCGACTGCATCCGGCACGCCCTGAACGCTGACTGACGCGGCGCCGGGAGCAGGCCGGCCGGAGCGGGTCACGAGCCGGCCGGGAGGACGTCTCCGGTTTCGAGCAGGGACTTGAGGCTGGACAGCAGGAGGGGCCAGCCCTCGCTGATGCCGGGCAGGACCGCGCTGCCGGGCTCGAAGCCGTCCTGCACGACCCTCAGCCGGACGTACTCGCCCTGCGGCTCGATGTCGAAGGTCACCCTGGATCGCGGCTCCGCGGCCACCGTGGCCAGGTGATCGTCGCCGACGTCGTAGGCCTCCGCCCATTCCGGCGTGAAGGTGTGCCAGGAGTAGGACAGCCGCCGGTAGGGGTCCGACTCCAGCACGACCTGGGCTGGGTCGGCAGTCGGCTCCAGTTGAATCCATCCGAAGGTCAGCCCCAGCTGCTGACGGCCAGGTCATCGGGGAACGGTGTCGGCTTGCCGCCCTCCAGCCCGGCCTTCAGCCCGGCCTTCAGGCCCAGGCCCAGCAGGCCCAGCAGGAACACGGCCCACTTGGTGCTGCAGTGGGGCATGAACGGCACCGGCTCACGCCAGCCCGCCTGCGTGAACAGCACGACGGTCTCGCCGCCGGAAGCGCAGCATGTCAACCCTGGCCAGCCGAATGAGTTTGGGGAGCGCCTGCCCCGCAACTCCTGAGCTCATCTGCGGCACCCCTGAGCTCATTTGCGGGCGCGGTTTTGTCGGACCCTCTCGCTAGTATTCGAACTAGTGATCGATCGACAGTAGCGAGTGTCCCCGGGGAGGTGATCCCGCCCATGTGCACCCTGAACGAGCCCGCGGCGCCGGCCAATACGGTGCAGGCGCTGGCGATGGTGTCGGCCGGGCTGGGATATCCTGGCCGGGTGTGACGCGGCTGATCTGGGGACCGCGGCGCAGGCGGAGGCGCTGGTGGGGCTGGAGCACGCGGAGGCGCAGCACACCGCGGCGCGGGCGAAGATCCTGGCCGCGTTCACCGCCCGGGACGGGTACCAGGCGGACGGGCACTACGGCGCCAGATCCTGGCTCCGGGCGTTCACCAAGATCACGCCGGGGGCGGCGGCTGGGGCGACCGGGTGGGCGCGGCGGCTCCGCGCACCCGGTCATCGCGGCCGCGCTGGCCGGGGGGCAGCTGTCGGCGTCGTGGGCGCGGCAGATCTGCGACTGGACCGGCCAGCTGCCCGAAGACCTCCGCGCCGACGCCGACCAGATCCTGCTCGCCGCGGCCCTGGGCGGTGCCGACCTGCATGACCTCAACGCGCTGGCGCGGGAGATGATCGAACGGGCCCGGACCACCCCCGACAGCGATGATGGCGGGTTCGCGGACCGGGCGGTGTGGCTGCAGACCACGATCGGCGGCGCGGGGCGGCTGCAGGGGGACCTGACGCCGGAGTGCGCGGCCAGCCTGGCCGTGATCCTGGACGCGCTAGCCGAGCGAGGCGGCCCGGAAGATCTGCGCACCGCCGCGCAGCGGCGCCATGACGCGCTGCAGCAGGCGTGCGCAGCGGCTGATCGGCGCCGGCCTGGACCCCGGCCCGGACACCCAGCCCGCCCTGGCCCAGGTCCAGATCCACATCGACCTGGCCGCCCTGCGTGGCCTGCCCGAAGGCGCGGGCCTGGAAGCCGGCTGGAGCCTGGCCCGCGCCGCCGCCACCGATCCCGGATCGGTGTACCTGGCCGGCGCGGCCGCCGAGGCGGCCACCTGTGACGCGGTGCTCACCCCGATCGTGTCCGGGCAGATCGACGGGACCATCCTGGACCAGCTCACCGACCTATTCCTCACCGCCCACGGCCACGACCAGGACGGCGGCCAGCCGGGCGCGGGCCAGGGTGACCGGCCAGGCGGCAACGCGAACGGCGAACCGGCCGCGGACCGGGACCAGCCGGACGCCCGCCGCGACAGCCCGCCAGGCAACGGCCCCGGCAGGCGGCCACCAAACGGCGGCCGCCTGGCCGCCCGGCCGGAACGGCCCGGCCAGATCTCCCCCGCCACCCGGCAGCGGCTCCGCGACACCCTGCTGACCATGAGCATCAGCCTGCTGTCCGGCCCCGGCGGCCTCGCGGCCTGCCTGCGCGCCACCACCCTGGGCGCGCCCTACACCAGCCGCAGCCAGCCCCTCGATGTCGGCCGCAGCACCCGCACCGTCCCACCCCACCTCCGCAAAGCCGTCATCCACCGGGACCGGCACTGCCAATTCCCCGGCTGCGGCCAGCCACCATCCCGGTGCGACGCCCACCACCTAATCCACTGGTCCCAAGGCGGCCCCACCGCGCTGGGCAACCTGAAACTCCTGTGCAAATTCCACCATTTGGTTGTCATTCACCGCTGGGGCTGGACACTGACCTGCCACCCCGACGGCACCACCACCGCCACCAGCCCCGACGGACGCACCCTGCACTCCCACGGACCACCCGGAAAGACGGCGTGACCCCACACCCGGGACTTACTCTCCTGCGGACGGGCTACTCGTCTCCAGGACCGGGCTGTCGAAGTAGTAGCGGCTCACCATTTCTGCCACGCAGGCGGGCTTGTCGCTGCCCTCCACCTCAATCGTGACCCGGGTGACCATGTGCACGGCGTCACCGCCGATCTTGTCCAGGCTGGTGATGGTCGCCCGGGCACGAATACGCCGGCCGACGAGCACTGGAGCCGGGAAGCGAACCCGGTCCAGACCGTAGTTGACACCCATGCGGACGCCTTCGACGCGGCGCAACTGCCCCATCAGGTACGGGAGCAGCGACAGCGTCAGGAAGCCATGGGCCACCGGGCCACCGAACGGTCCCGCCGTGGCCCGTTCGGGATCAACGTGGATCCACTGGTGATCCTCCGTGTCATCCGCGAACCCGTTGACCCGGGCCTGGTCGATCGTGAACCACTCTGTCGGGCCGGCTTCCTTCCCAACTGCGGCTTCGAGCTCGGCCAGGCCGTGAATGGTCTCCATGTGCTCCTCCATAACGTATCCGGCGACGTCGGCGAGTGCCTGAACGTTATAAGCGATCGAGGCGAAGGAACCCGGCGCGGCCGCCGCCACGTGCGTCACATACGCGGCGGCGGCCGCGCCGGGTCCGGGAAGGCTAATTCGCCGCAGTCCCTCGGCCCTGAACGCTGACCGGCGCTAGGAACGATGTTCGTGCCGGACGATGGTGACGGGGCAGTGCGCGTGCTCGGCCACCTGGGTGCTGACCGAGCCCAGCAGCAGCCGGGCGAAGCCCCCGCTGCCCCGGGAGCCCACGACCAGGAGGTCGGCGCCCTTCGATGCCTCGATGAGCAGCGGGGCCGGCTGGCCGACCAGGGCCTGCACGGTAATCTCCGGCGGGGCAGCGTCGCCCAGCTGGGCCGCGGATTTGTCCACGACTTCCTGAACGGCCCTCCCCTCCTCCTGGGCCAGTACATCGTCGACCGGATATTCCATCGAGCCGCCCCAGCCGCTCGCGGCGATCTCGTGGACGGTGATGACAGTAAGCGGCGTACGGCGGATTCCGGCCTCGCGTATGGCCCAGTCCAGTGCGGCCTGCGAATGGGACGAACCGTCAAGCCCTACGAAGATTCCGGGCATTTCTCTCTCTTTTCGCTTGCGGAGGGTTTGTGATCAATAGTGACGCCACAGGTGTCCCAGGGCGAGCCTCAGCGGCATTTTTCTCCGCCGCTACGGCCGCCGGCCTCTTGCCCTGGGATCTTTATCCCGAATCAGGTGCCTTACCGGGGACATAGGTCACCGGTGGGCCGCCCGGGGTGAGCTCGGCCAGCAGCCGCTCCGACACCACCGCGACCGCCTCGCGGACCGGCGGTGAGAGGCTGGCCCCGGTGTCGAAACAACTGCCCTCGATGCCGTAGCTGACCAGCCGCCGCGGAAGGCGGCCGAGGGCCCGGGCCAGCTCGACGGCGTCGGCGACGCCGAGCGCGTGGGTGCCGTGCGGGCTCAGCCGGGCCGCCAGCGGCTCGGCCGTAATGTCGAACCGGTAGACATTTCCCGGCTGACCACCGGAGCACACCGTGTCGACCAGGTATACGTCGGCCGCCGGGTCCCAGGTCTCCAGCAGTGCCACCGGCTCGCCCTCGTGCCGGAGCACGGTGACGTCCGGCGGGGCGGCCGCGGTGATCCACTCCGCCACAGTGAGGCCGGCGCCGTCGTCGCCGCGGTAGGTGTTGCCGATGCCGATCACAAGTACGCGGCATCCCGCGCCGCCGCGGGCGGTCACGAGCGCTCCACCCTCAGGTCGAGGAAGTGCGCCGCACAGGAGATGCACGGGTCATAGCTGCGCACGGCCTGCTCGCACTGCCAGGTCAGACGGTCGTGTGGCAGATCGAGCCGGTCGGCGACGAACTCCCGCAGATCGGATTCGATCACCCGCTGGTTCTGCGACGTGGGCGGGATGATCGTGGCCGCCGCGACGGTCCCGTCCCCGTTGATCTGGTAGCGGTGGTACAGCAGGCCGCGGGGCGCCTCGGTGGCCCCGTAACCGGTCCCGGCGCGCGGCAGGACCTCGGCGCAGGCGGGCTCCGGTGGCTGGTAGGCGTCGAGCAGCCGGATAGCCTCCTCGCACGCGTACAGGGTCTCGACGGCGCGGACGATGATGCTGCGGAACGGGTTTGTGCAGGTGGCGCCCAGTCCCGCCGCGCGCGCCGCGTCCGTGACCGTGGCGGGCAGCCGGTCGGCGTTCAGGCTGTACCGGGCCATCGGCCCGACCAGGTAGGTCCCGCCGCCGTGCAGCACCGAGTGCAGCGCCGTGGCGTGCGGGACCTGTATCTCGGTGAAGTGCTGGTCGTAATCGCGGACGGCGATGTCGAGGCCCCGGCTGGAAACCACACGACCGGCGGTGATGGGGTAATCGGACGGGTGGCGCAGCGCGACGAACTGGTAGTCCTGGCTGAAGTCCGGGAACGGGAAGCCCGCCACCCAGCGGACGGTCGCCAGCGCGTCCTCGCGCGCCTGATCCAGGGTGGCCCGCAGCTCGTCGAGGCTTCGCCGGCCGGGGCGCGGTAGAAGCCGCCGACGCGGACGTTGACCGGGTGGACGGCGCGGCCCCCGATGACCTCCATCAGCCGGTTCCCGGCCTTCTTCAGCCGCAGGCCGCGGGCCAGCAGGTCCGGCCGGTCCTGGGCCATGTGCAGGCCGCTCTCGTACCCGAGGAAGTCCGGCGCGTGCAGCAGGTAGATGTGCAGGGCGTGGCTCTCGATCCACTCGCCGCAGTAGATGAGGCGGCGCAGGTCCAGGATCGGCGGCGGGATGATCGCGCCGCAGGCGTCCTCGATGGCCTGGCACGCGCTCATCTGGTAGGCGATCGGGCAGATCCCGCAGATCCGGGACGTGATGTCCGGCACCTCGTCGGACCGGCGCCCGCGCAGCAGCGCCTCGAAGAAGCGCGGCGGCTCGTAGATGTTCAGCCGGGCGTCGGTGACGCGGCCGTCCCGGACGACGACATGCAGGCCGCCCTCCCCCTCGACCCGGGCCAGCGCCTTGACCTGGATGGAAAGGCCGCTGATGGTACGCCCGCCGGCCGGGTCGCCGGAGGCCGCGCTAGGGCCCGTCATTGGACTCCGCCTCTTTCCGGAACGGAGGTGAGTTCGCGTTGAACGTGCGGAACGCGCGGGCCACATCGGGACGGGAAACGCCGAGCTCGCGCCACCGGGCGGCCAGCGCGGCGGTGTTCGGGGTCTCCATGGGACCGAAGCAGCCGTAGCAGCCGCGAGCGCAGGAGGGGCAGAGCGCCCCGCACCCGGCCTGGGTCACCGGGCCCAGGCACGGCGTGCCGTGCGCCACCATCACACACGTGAACCCGGCCCGCTTGCACTCGAGGCAGACGCTGTACCCGGGGATGCTGGGCTTGCGGCCGTTCAGGAATGCGGTGATCACGTCGAGCAGCTGGCGCTTGTCGATGGGGCAGCCGCGCAGTTCGAAGTCGACCCGGACGTGGTCGGCGATCGGGGTCGACGTCCGCAGGGTGTCGATATAGTCCGGGCGCGCGTACACCACCGGGAGGTATTCGCCGACCGCGCGGAAGTTCCGCAGCGCCTGAATGCCACCGGAGGTGGCGCAGGCGCCGATGGTGACCAGGAACCGCGACGCGTCACGGACGGCCCGGATGCGCTCGGCGTCAGCCGGGGTAGTTATGGACCCCTCCACCAGCGACAGGTCATAGGGCCCGGCGGCCACCTCCCGCGACGCCTCGATGAAGCTCGCGATCTGCACCGCCGCGGCGACCTCGGCCAGCTCGTCTTCGCAGTTCAGCAGGGTCAGCTGGCACCCATCGCAGGAGGCGAACTTCCACACCGCCAGCGTGGGGCGGCCCGGGCTGGTCATCACGCCTCCCGTCTCGAGATCCACGGGGCCAGCGCCCGGTAGCAGAACACCGGCCCGTCACGGCACACCAGGAACGGGCCGAGCTGGCAGTGCCCGCACATGGCCGTGGCACATTGCATGTTCCGTTCGGCCGACAGGTAGATCTGCGCATCGGGCAGGCCCGCCCGGGTCAGCGCGCGCACCGTGAACCGCATCATGATCTCCGGCCCCACCACGAACGCAGTCGTGGCGGCCGGGTCGAACGCCGCCCGGCCGATGAGGTCGGGCACCACCCCGACGTCGCCGCGCCAGTCACCGGACGCCGCGTCCACGGTGACCTCGACATCCAGGTCGAACCGGCTGCGCCAGTCCGCCAGCTCGCCGGGAAACAGCAGGTCGGCCGGGGTCCGCGCGCCGTACAGGAGCACGATCCGGCGATAGCGGTCCCGGCGGGCGAGCAGGCGGCAGATGGCGGGGCGCAGGGGCGGCAGCCCAACACCCCCCGCCACGACCACCACGTCGCCGCCTTCGGCCCCGGCCAGCGGCCAGTGCGTGCCGTAGGGCCCGCGTACGCCGACCTCCTGACCGGGCTGCCGGGTGCACAGCGCGTGCGTGACCGGGCCGACGTCGCGGATCGTATGCCGGACCGGGCCGGGCGCGTCGGGATCGCCGCTGACCGAGATCGGCACCTCACCGACCCCGAAGACATAGAGCATGTTGAACTGGCCCGGCTGGAAGGAGAACCCACGTCCGGGCGGTGGCTCGAGGTCCAGCGTGACCGTGTCGGGCGATTCCCGCCGCGTGACGGCCACCCGCCAGGGCTCCCGGTCAAGCCAGGGCCGGATAACCCCGGGAACGGCCTCAGCGAGGGGCCGCATGAGCGTTCCCGTAGACGTCGAGCAACCGGAGCCGGGTGGACTGGAGCCGGCCGGTCGCCAGGCGGGCGAAGCGGCGCATGAGCTCGAACCCGAGCTGCGGATCCCGCTCGCATTTGGCGCGGAGGCAGTCGCCGTCCAGGGCGATGGCCCGGACCGGATCGATAGACCGGCCGTCGAATTGCCACAGGTGCGGTTCCAGCAGCCAGGAGAAGCCGGCCACCTCCCCGGCGGTCAGGGTCTCGATGATGATGGGGCCGCGGCCCAGGGCCGCGATCTCCAGCGCGACCCTGCCCTCCCGGAGCAGGAAGCACTGGCGGGCGCGGGTGCCCTCACGGAACAGGAACCGGCCCGCCGGGAACTTCACGTTCGCGGCACAGCCGGCCAGCAGGGCCAGGTACGCGGGCTCCAGGTCACCGACGAACGGATGGCCGCGCAGTTCGCGCTCAAGCGTCTCCATCGGCCTGCCCTGCCGTGTCCCCGTCACTGGCCCGGATCGCGGCGGCCTCTTCGGTGATGTCGATGCCGACCGGGCACCAAGTGATGCACCGGCCGCAGCCGACGCAGCCCGACGTGCCGAACTGGTCGATCCAGGTGGCCAGCTTGTGCGTCATCCACTGCCGGTACCGCGAGCGGCTGGACGTCCGCACCGAGCCGCCGTGCAGGTAGGAGTGGTCGAGGGTGAAGCAGGAGTCCCAGGACCGCTGCTGCTCCGCGGTCCCGGCCAGATCAGTAACGTCCGTAATACTGAAGCAGAAACAGGTCGGGCAGACCATGGTGCAGTTTCCGCAGCTCAGGCAGCGCCCCGCCACGTCGTCCCAGCGCGGGTTCTCGAAGTTGCCGTACAGCAGGTCCTTGATTCCGCCGGTGTCCAGCTGCCGCCCCATGGACGCGGCGGTGCGCTCGGTCACCTCCCCGGCGGCGCGCGTCTGCGCAGGTTCCGCCGGCTGGCTGGTGACCTCACTTATCACGTCGGCGCCACGGCTGCTGCCAATCTCCACCACGAACTCGTGCCGCGCACCGTCCAGCAGTTCGGTCAGGGCCAGGTCGAAGCCGGACTCGGCCCGGGGGCCTGCCGCCATCGACACGCAGAAGCACGTACCGGCCGCCTGGCCGCAATTCACGGCGACCAGGAACGCTCCCTCACGCCGGTCCGCGTAGACCGGATCGGTGTGCGCGCCGCCCAGGAACACCCGGTCCTGGATCGCGATCGCGCTCAGCTCACACGAGCGCACGCCGATAAACGCCATCGGCGGTCCGGCGTCCGTGACGTCCGTGGCGTCGCCGCTCCGCCAGACCATGCTGGTGGGCGGGAAAAGGTATCGCTTCCACGACTGCGGGCCCACGGCGTATCCGAAGAGCGCCTCGTCGTCGCGGCGGCGCAGGCGGTAATGGCCGCCGTCCTGTTCGTCGGTCCACCCTGCGGGCAGATCGGCGGAAGACGCTATGTCGTCGTAGACGATGGCGCCGTCCCGAGCAGTCGGGCCGATCAGCCGGAACCCGCGCCTGGCGATCGCCGTCAGCAGCTGATCCAGGTCGGCACGGGCAATCACCCGCTGGTGCGTGGCTGGGTCCATAACCTCTCCTCACCGCCCCGGGTCGCCATTCTCGGCGCGGGCAGCCGGATGCGTTAGGGGAAAAAGTCCCTGACCCGCGGGCCCGCGAATGCGGACCAAGGTCACGGCCCGGCGGGCCGTTGTGATCTAGGCGGCCCGACCGGACCCGGCTGAAGTAAGGACTGACGGGAAGGATCACGAGCAGACGCGGGGTAACGGTCCCGGTGAGACGGCCGCGCACCGCGCAATCCGGATCCGCGAGAAGCGGGCACGATCCTTCCCGTCCTTGATCTTTTCTGGGACATCCGCTGGTCCCGGCCGGCCACGGACGGCGGCACTTCCTTCGGCGGCAGCCGAGCTGCCGCCGACGTTCACCGGCGGGCCGGTATGGGTCGTGCTGGCGCCCCGTCCCTGGGGCCGTGGGTGGACGGGACCTAAGGCCTTTGGCCGTGTGAGTTAGGTCTCTGGGATCGGGTCACGCCGGGAACCATCCTGGGAGCATGAAGCCACGATTTCCCTCCCACAGCGAGGCCCCGGAGGTCGCGCCCGGCACCTCGGCCGCAGCCGCGGCCGAGCGGCTCCCCGCGCCTGGGCCGGAGTTCCGAGCTTGCTGCTGTCCCGGGCGACCGGTGGTGCGGGTTACCATGCCCGCGTCGGCGTCCCGGCCCCGCTCCGTCGATCTGCTGCTCTGCGGCCACCACTACCGTGTGTCGCAGGCGGCCATCACGGCGGCCCACGGCACCATCGTCGTACTACCCGGGCGGGCGGCCGATGCGGCCACCGCACTTCTCACCAAGCCCGCGGGGCCGGAGGATTAGGTCCTCGGCGGGCACCCCTCGCCTGGAGGTGATCGCCATGGGCGCGCCCATAGACCGGCCGGCCCGGTGGACGCGATGCGCCCGCTGGCTGGGCCTGGACCGTAATCCGCTCCGCCGTCCCGCTGACCGGCTCGAGGTCGCGCTGCGGCTCATCGTCCTGATCGTGATCCTGGCCGGGGTACCGCTGGCCTCGATCGGCGTGGGCCGGGCGGTCTATCACGCGGGCCTCCGCCAGGCGCAGGCCGAACGGGCGACGGAGCATCAGGCCAGCGCCATGCTCACCCGGCCGGCTCCCGCGCACGGCAGCCCTGACCCCTACTCGGGCGTAGAGACCGCGTGGGTCTCCGCCCGGTGGGTGGGACCCAACGGCACGATTCACTACGGGCAGGTACTGGCCGCCGCCGGCAAGGCGAAAGGCACCGCCGTCACCATCTGGACGGACGCCTCCGGTTCCGCGATCGACCCCCCCGAGAGCCACGCCGACATCGTCAGTAGCGTGTTCGTCGGCTCGGCATCGACGGGGCTCCTGCTCACCCTCGCGCTGGTGGGCCTGCACGTACTGGGCCACCGTGTCCTCGACCGGCGGCGCATGCGGGCCTGGGACGCCGAATGGCGGACCACCGGCCCGCGTTGGACCGGGCATTACAGCGCCTGAAGACGGCGCCTGCGGTAGCACGCCGAATGCCCCCGGATGGGGGGCCAACCAGACGATGCCCCAACCAGACGATGCCCCAACCAGACGATGCCAGAGCCCCGCAGGAGGTGCGCCGCTGCTTCCTGCGGGGCCGCTATGGCGGCGTCCGGCACACCCAGTGCGGAACACCACGGTGCCGGCGTCACGGTTATTAAGGACTGTCCTCCCGGCCTGCCGTCGTGACGGGCTGCGGGCCGGCCGGTTGACCCGGCTGATGACGTCGACGACCCCGTCCACGTCCCAGAGCAGCCGCATTGCGACCTGGATCAGCTCTTCTTCCTCGGGCCCGCTGGTGGTGCCATTGAGGATGATCCGGCCGTTCCGCACCACGGCCCTGACCGTAGCCGGGTCGGCGCGCATCACGTCGTCGAGCAGTTCGGTGGCGTCGGCAGCGATCTCCTCGTCAGGCCGCAGGAACACGCTCAGCAAGTCTCGCCGGGCGACGATCCCGATCAGCTTGCCCTCGGGGTCCACCACCGGCAGCCGGGCAGACCCGGTGGGTCGTCATGACCCGGGCCGCGGTGGGGATCGGTGCGTCCGGGTGGATGGTGATCGCGGGTGCGGTCATCAGGTCGCCCGCGGTGAGGTTCCCATGCGCGGGCCGGCGGCCCGGCAGGTGCAGCCGCCCGGCGCCAGCTCCGCGGGCCCGGCGGGCGTGCTCTTCCTCGACCTCGAGCAGGTCCGCCTCGGAGACGACGCCGGCGACGTGACGGCCCATGGTCAGGACCGGGACGCCACTGATCTGGTGCTTGGCCAGCAGCTCGGCGATCTCCTTGTACGGAGTGATCCGGTCGACGGTCACCACCGAGGTGGTCATCACGTCCTGGACCCGCCGCTTCCAGTGGCCAGGATGGCGGACCTTGCGGGGGCCTGGCTTGCGGGCACCCGCCGTTCCGGCCGCGGCCTGCGTACCGTGCTCGGCGAGATGATCTTCGACGGAGTCCAGCGCCCGGGCGACATCAGTGCGAGTGGCCCGGCCGTGCAGGGAGTCGTAATAAGCCGCGCCCAGATGCCGGAGCATGCCGTCAAGGTAAATATCGGTCCGTCTCATCATGCTCACCCCTTAGGCCTACGGCCTGACGATTTCAGGGTTCCGCTCCGGGCCGCCCGGCACCACGGCTGAATGTCCCCAGGTCAGCGGACCTTGGTCGGGTGACGTGCGCCCACCATCTCCTGCGCGTTTACCGGCGCGGGCCCAGGGCCGGCTTTTCTCCCGGTGACAGAAGTCCTTTTCAGCCGGTGCCTTTATCCCATGCGGCGGGGACGTTACGCCGTGACGGTACCGGGGCGGGAGGGGCGATCGTGAAAGTACCGGATTCAAGGAAGTAGCACCGGCCCCCGCATCCCCGGGGGAACGCGAACGAACGCCCGCCCCCGACCGCGGGGACCAGCACGAAGGAGGCCTCTTCCATGCGCCGCAAGACCTTTGACACCCTGCTCAGCGCGGCCGGACTGGCCCTGGCCGCCATTCTGGTCATCGCCGGCAGCCTGCTGCTGTGGGGGTCTACGTACGTGCACAACACCGTCCACAACCAGCTCGCCGCCCAGCAGATCTACTTCCCGCCCACGGCGGCCTTCGCACACGCCAAGGCCGGCACCGAGATCACGCCCTCCATGATCCCGTCGGTCTCCCAGTACGCCGGGCAGCAGCTGCTCACCGGCCAGCAGGCCCAGGCCTACGCCGACCACTTCATCGCCGTGCACATCGCCAACATGAGCGGTGGCAAGACCTACAGCCAGCTGTCGGCGGCGTCGCTGGCCCAGCCGAACAACGCCAAGCTCGCCGGCCTGGTCAACACCGTGTTCAAGGGCGAGTCACTGCGCGGCATGCTGCTGAACGCATACGGCTGGTGGAAGGCCTCGCAGATCATGTACATCGCTGCCCTCACCGCCTACGGCCTGGCCGGGCTCGCCCTTATCGGGTCCGGGATCGGGTTCGCCCGCGGACGGCGCGTCTCGCCGAGCGAGGAGATCTTCACCAAGGCCCAGCACGCCAGGGCCGCTTAACCGCAGCGCTGGCCGGCCACCCCATCCGGCCAGCCCGCCTCCCGTCCGGCCGGCGTCTTCCCCGTAGACGCCGGGCGCCTATTTGCCCCGGGAATGACGTGTACGACACGGGCTGCTTAGGCTGTCACCAGCGGACTCTCCCGCGCGCCCGCGCCGGCCGCAGCCGCCAGGAGCGATCATGCCGGACGACACCTTCCCGCCGCCCATCGCGCACGCCCGGAGCCAGTCGATCGGCGATCTGCTGCGCCGGTCCGCGGCGCGCGACCCCGGCAAGACCGCCATCGTCTTCCGCGGACTGCGGCAGACGTACGCCGAGCTCGACAACACGGTCAACCGGACCGCCGCCGCCCTGACTGCGCGCGGGATCGGGCCCGGCGACCGGGTGGCGATTTTCAGCCACAACAACCACGCGTTCGTGGTGGCCTACTTCGCGCTGGCCCGGCTCGGCGCGGTCTCCGTGCCCATCAACTTCATGCTGACGCCCGCCGAGGTCGGCTACGTGCTCGGGCATTCCGGCGCCGTCGGGCTGATCGCCGAGGACGCTCTGGTGCCGGTGGCCGACCAGGCCCTGCAGGCCGTGACGAGCAGCGCCGGTGACGCCGGCGCCGTGACCGTGCGCGGCGTGATCCTGGAGCGCGGCGAACAGCCGCCCGCGGGCTGGGAGCCGGTTACGGACTGGATGGCGCACGACGACGGCACTCCCCCGCCGGTCACCGTGGCCGATGACGACCTGGCCCAGCTGATCTACACCAGCGGTACCGAGTCCCGGCCCAAGGGCGCCATGCTGTCGCACCGCAGCCTGATCGCGCAGTACGTGTCGTGCGTGGTGGACGGGGAGATGAGCGGGGCCGACGTGGAAGTGCACTCGCTGCCGCTCTATCATTGCGCACAGCTGCACTGCTTCCTCACGCCGGGGATCTACCTCGGCGCGACGAACGTGGTGCTGCCCGGCGCCGACCCCGCCATCATCCTGCAGGCGGTGGAGGCCGAGCACGCGACCAAGCTGTTCTGCCCGCCGACGGTGTGGATCTCGCTGCTGCGCCACCCGGACTTCGACCGCCGGGACCTGTCCTCACTGCGCAAGGGCTACTACGGGGCGTCGATCATGCCGGTGGAGGTGCTGAAGGAGATCAGCGCCCGGCTGCCCGGCGTGCGGCTGTTCAACTTCTACGGGCAGACCGAGATGGGACCGCTGGCCACCGTGCTCAAGCCCGCGGATCAGGTCCGCAAGGCGGGTTCCGCGGGCCGCGCCGCTCTCAACGTCGAGACGCTTGTCGTGGACGACGCCGGGCGCCCGCAGCCGGCCGGCGAGATCGGTGAGATCGTGCACCGCAGCCCGCACGCGATGCTTGGTTACTGGCAGGACCCGGACCGCACCGCGCAGGCCTTCGCCGGGGGCTGGTTCCACAGCGGCGACCTGGGGGTGCTGGACGCCGAGGGCTACCTGACCGTGGTGGACCGCAAGAAAGACATGATCAAGACCGGCGGCGAGAACGTTGCCAGCCGGGAAGTGGAAGAGGCGCTGTACCAGCACCCAGCGGTAGCCGAAGTGGCGGTGTTCGGACTGTCCCACCCGCGCTGGATCGAGGCGGTGACCGCGGCCGTGGTGGTGAAGGACGGCCAGCAGGCCACGCCGGAGGAACTAATCGGGCACTGCCGCGAGCGGCTCGGCGCCTTCAAGGTGCCCAAGCACGTGGTCCTCGTCGACGCGCTGCCCAAGAACGCCAGCGGCAAGGTGCTCAAGCGCGAGCTCCGGGCCACCGTCACCTCGCCCTGGGCCTGACCGGCGCCCGGAGCCTGACTGGCGCCCGGAACCTGACTGGCGCCCGGAACCTGGCCCAGCCAGACCAGCGCGATGAGGATGGCGGCGGCCGGCACCAGATACAGGGCGATCGTCGCCCGGCCGACGTCCATCCGCGCCAGGGCGCACGCCCACAGCACGAAGCCGATCGCGGAGGGAGCGACGCCGCGGCGGCGACCGCAAGCCCGCCGTCCGCGTCGTGCTCGACGCGAACAGCCCGGGCAAGGCTAGCCGCGCGGCCGGAGCTTACGACGCAGCGACGATCTTGGCCGTCTTGCCCAGCACCTTGGCCAGGGCCCGCTCGACCTCCGCCGCCAGCTCCGGATCCGGTGAGGCCGGCATGCGGGCCTCCCGCGCCGCCGGGACCTCAGCCCCGGTAGCCCCGGACGCCGGGACGGCGCAGATGTGAGCCGCGCCCGGGTCGCCCTCGGCGCCAGTCAGCCGGATGAGCCCGCAGTCACGGCACTCCACCTCGTCCAGCCGGCGGACCAGGTGGGCGCTGGCGCAGCGGCCGCACCGGTCCAGTTCCTCGGTCCAGTCGCGCAGCGTCTGGCACCGGGGACAGACGAGTATCTGATGATCGCGCAGCACTCCCCGTCGCCACGGGCTCTCGCCCCGGTCCGGGTCCACCTGCCGCGTCCCGCAGTGGTAGCAGGGCATCCCCGCCATCTACTCCAATCGTGCCCGTGCGCCCGCCCGGGCGCCCCGTGAGTTCCCCAGATCAGCAAGGTTTCCCAGATCACACGGCGCGGCCGGAACGGGAAATTCAGTCCAGCTCAGCCAGCGCCTTCTGGTAGTCGCTGATGTCGCGCGCCTGCGGAATCGGGTTCACGATCTTCCACCGCACAACGCCCGCCTTGTCGATGATGAAGGTCCCGCGAGTGGCCAGGCCCCGGTCATCGTCGAAGACACCATAGGACTTCGCCACCGCACCGTGCGGCCAGAAGTCCGACAGCAGTCCGAAATTGAAATGTTCGGTGTCCGCCCAGGCCCGGTGGGTGTACATGGAGTCGACCGAGACGGTCAGCAGTTCGACGTCGTCGCGCGAGACCTCGGGGAACCCGTCGCGCGCCGCGAACAGTTCGGTGCTGCACACCGGGCTGAACGCCAGCGGGTAGAAGATCAGCACAACGTTCTTCGAGCCCCGGAAGTCCGACAGCTTCACCGTCGTACCGTGCTGGTCTGCCAGCTCGAAGTCGGGTGCGTGCTCACCAATCTCTACCGCCATGCCGGGGTCCTTTCCGTAGGACGCTGGACGCGCCCGGGCCATACCGGGCCCCAGCGTCACCGCCAGCACTGTGCCACGCGGGCACGGCGCCGGGGAAGCACGGGGGCATAACGCATGGCGGGCACGCACAATGGTTGCTGCCGCTAAGTCTGCCATCCCCGGCCGACCGGTCAGGCCGACGGGCGGCCGCCGCCGAAACGCCGGGCAGCAGAAACGGTCAGCGCCGTGCGCGCGGGGCCACCAGCCGGGACCCGGACCAGTCACGGGCCGCGCTGATGCTCGACGTCTGTGACAGTCCCGCGGTCGGGGCCGCCTCGCCGATGTCACTCGGCTCGACGTGGCCCGGCCGGCCTGCTTTCGGCGTCAGCAGCCAGATGTACCCCCCGTCGGTCAGCGGTGTCAGCGCGTCGACCAGGGCGTCGACCAGGTCTCCGTCTTCGTCCCGCCACCACAGCAGGACGACGTTGACGACATCGTCATAGTCCTCGCCGACAAGCTCCACGCCGTCCACATCGCCGATCGCGTCGCGCAGATCCTCGTCGCAATCGTCGTCATAGCCGATCTCCTGCACCACCTGGCCCGGCTTGATACCGAGCCGTTCGGCCTGGCCGCGTTGATCCTGGGCCTGGCCCGCGGTCGCGCTCACTGACGTCCTCCTGCACCCTCCCCGCGCCATCGCTCCCTCCGGGCCGGACCATGCCCCACGGCTCCGTACCGTGGTCTGGTCCTGGCGGCGATGACCGCGTCCGCACTACTTGTTGGGACAGTTCACACGCACCTGGCGCGCCGCGCAAGTGCCAATCGCCGCTCCAGCCCAAAACTGCCAACACAATTTGGTTTCCGCCGGCCCCGGAACCACCCACCGGGACGGCCCGTTAACCCGGTACAGGTTACGGCGAGGCGACCGTTACCGGCCCAGCAAGTCCGGGCCGTCAGGCCCGGCGAGTGGCCGGTGTGTCGGCGAAGTACCACCGCGGAGCGCGGAGCGCATGCGGGGGGTCCGGGGGGGCGTCCCCCCGGGCTAACACGGGGCTCCGGGGGGTCGTCCCCCCGGGCTAACACTGGGGGTTCGGGGGTCGTCCCCCGGACTACGTCCTCCGCGCGGTTACCGTGTAGTAGAGATGCAATTCCTGGCCAAACGCAGGACGATTGGTCTGGACATCATCGAAAAACCGCGGCGTACAGCCGCCCTGAACTAGCGGAAGGCGAGGCTACCCCGTGGCTTCCGGACGCCAGCGCTTCTCGATCATCAATGACGGGCTCCCAACCCAGCTGCCCGACATCGATCCGGACGAGACCCGAGAGTGGGTCGACTCATTCGACTCGGTCGTGGAGACCCGCGGCCGGGCCCGGGCCCGCTACGTGATGCTCCGCCTGCTCGAGCGGGCGCGTGAGCAGCAGGTCGGCGTGCCGGGACTGCGCAGCACCGACTTCATCAACACGATCTCACCCGAGCAGGAGCCGTGGTTCCCGGGCGATGAGTACGTCGAGCGGCGGATCCGCGCGTTCATCCGCTGGAACGCGGCCGTGATGGTCTCCCGCGCGAACCGGCCCGGCCTGGGCGTGGGCGGGCACATCGCCACCTACGCGTCGGCCGCGAGCCTGTACGAGGTCGGTTTCAACCACTTCTTCCGTGGCAAGGAGAACGGCGAATCCGGCGACCAGGTCTTCTTCCAGGGCCACGCCGCGCCCGGCATCTACGCCCGCGCGTTCCTGGAAGGCCGGCTGGACGAGAACCGCCTCGACGGCTTCCGGCAGGAACTGTCCCACCCCGGCGGCGGCCTGCCGTCCTACCCGCACCCGCGGCTGATGCCGGGCTTCTGGGAGTTCCCCACCGTCTCCATGGGACTTGGCCCGCTGAACGCCATCTACCAGGCGCGCTTCAACCGCTACCTGCTCGCCCGCGAGCTGCACGACACCAGCCGCTCGCACGTATGGGCCTTCCTGGGCGACGGGGAGATGGACGAGCCCGAGGCTCTCGGTGCCATCGGCCTGGCCGCACGGGAAGAGCTCGACAACCTCACGTTCGTCATCAACTGCAACCTGCAGCGGCTGGACGGGCCGGTGCGCGGCAACGGCAAGATCATCCAGGAGCTCGAGGCGTACTTCCGCGGCGCGGGCTGGAACGTGATCAAGGTCATCTGGGGCCGCGACTGGGACCCGCTGCTGGCCCAGGACACCGACGGCGTGCTGGTCAACAAGATGAACACCACGCCGGACGGGCAGTTCCAGACCTATTCGGTGGAGGCCGGCGGGTACATCCGGGAGAACTTCTTCGGCGGTGACCCGCGGCTGCGCGCGATGGTGCAGCACCTGTCCGACGATGACCTGCGGAACCTGTCCCGCGGCGGGCACGACTACCGCAAGGTCTACGCGGCGTTCAAGTCCGCGCGCGAGCACGTCGGCCAGCCGACCGTGATCCTGACGCACACGATCAAGGGCTGGACCCTCGGGCCGGACTTCGAGGCGCGTAACGCGACGCACCAGATGAAGAAGCTCACGCACGCCGAGCTGAAGGAGTTCCGCGACCGGCTGTACCTGCCGATCTCGGACGCCGCGCTGGAGGCGGACCTGCCGCCGTACTTCCACCCGGGCGATGACTCCGACGAGATCCAGTACATGAAGGAGCGCCGCGCCGCCCTCAACGGCTACCTGCCCAAGCGCGTGGTCCGGGCCAAGCCGCTGCCGGCGGTTCCGGACAAGACCTACGACGAGCTGAAGAAGGGCTCGGGCAAGCAGCCGGTCGCCACCACGATGGCGTTCGTCCGGCTGCTGAAGGAGCTGATGAAGGACAAGGAGATCGGCGCGCGGTTCGTGCCGATCATCCCCGACGAGGCGCGCACGTTCGGGATGGACTCGCTGTTCCCGACGGCGAAGATCTACTCCCCGTACGGCCAGACGTACGAGGCCGTCGACCGGAATCTGCTGCTGTCCTACAAGGAGTCCGAGAAGGGCCAGATCCTGCACGAGGGGATCACCGAGGACGGCGCGATGGGCTCGATGATCGCCGCCGGGACCGCGTACGCCACGCACGGCACGCACATGATCCCCATCTACATCTTCTACTCGATGTTCGGCTGGCAGCGGACCGGCGACCAGATGTGGGCGCTGGGCGACCAGCTCGGCCGCGGCTTCCTGCTCGGCGCGACCGCCGGGCGGACCACGCTGACCGGCGAGGGCCTGCAGCACAACGACGGCCACACGGTGCTGCTGGCCTCGGTGAGCGAGGCGTGCATCGCCTACGACGCGGCGTGGGCGTTCGAGCTGGCCTACATCATGCGCGACGCGCTGCGGCGGATGTACTCCCCGGCCCCGGACCACCCCGAGGGCGAGAACATCTTCTACTACCTGACCATCTACAACGAGCCGTACCCGCAGCCCGCGGAGCCGGAGGCGTTCCCGGGCGGGAAGGCGGCGCTGGAGCAGGGCATCCTGCGCGGTCTGTACGAGTACGCACCGGCGGCCGGCCACGAGCCGTTCGGGACGGGCGCGGGCCAGATGGGTGAACGGCCGGGCGAGGCTTCTGATCATTCCGAACGGACCGATCCCCGCGTCCACCCCGATGACGGGGCCCAGCCGTTCTCGGGTGACGGGACGCGTCCCGAATCGAACGCGCAGATCCTGGCGTCCGGTGTCGCCATCCGGGCCGCGCTGCAGGCGCAGAAGCTGCTCGCGGACGACTGGGGCGTGGCCGCGTCGGTGTGGTCGGCGACATCCTGGACGGAGCTGCGCCGCGAGGCGATGGCGTGCGAGGAATGGAACATGCTGCACCCGGAGGAGCAGCCGCGGGTGCCGTACGTGACCCAGGTGCTGGACGGCCTGCCGGGCCCGGTCGTCGCCGTCAGCGACTGGATCCGCGCCGTCCCGGACCAGATCGCCCGCTGGGTACCGGCGCCGTACGCGTCGCTCGGCACCGACGGGTACGGCTTCTCCGACACCCGCGCGGCGGCCCGGCGGTTCTTCCACGTCGACGCCGAGTCCATCACCGTCGCCGTGCTGGGCCAGCTGGCCAAGCGCGGGGAGGTCAAGCCGGACGCGCTCACCCAGGCGATCGAGAAGTACCGCCTGGACCTCCCGGTGAGTGAGGCCCTGCGCGAGCCGCAGGCCGTGAGCCAGCCCGCCGCCCCCGGTACCCCCGAGGCGGAGAACCAGCCCGAGGTCCGCGCCTAGGGTCCGCCCGCCGCCCTGGGAACGTGCTTACCCAGGGCGGCGTAGGCGGCGGCCTGGTAGTCGGTGTGCAGGGCCGGGGGCTCGCCGGACTCGAACATGCGCTGGGTGAGCACGATAACGGTCAGGTCCTCGTTCGGGTCCATGGAGGGGGCGGCGGAAAACCAGTTGCGGTGGCGGGAAGCCGGGCTGATGGTGGCCGCATGGGATTCTTCGACGACGCACCGGCTCCCGTGCCGGAGCCGCTCTGGCGGCATCATCATCCATGGGATCCGCCTGAGGCGGAGTTCCCCGGCATCGTGTCCATCGACGCGGTGCTCATCGGCCGCAGTAACCGGGCTGCCGTGGCCATCACCGGGCTGGCCGCGTTCAGGAATGGATTCGAGATCCAGCTCACCGCGCGCTTCCGGCCGGACGACGGTGACGAAGCCGGGCCCGGGCTGGGCGGGGCCCGGCACTCGTTCCGCTTCGGCCTGCAGTTGCCCGACGGCCGCAAGGTGGTCGGCCGCCACGGCCGGCGGCCGCCCCGCGGCCATGAAGAGGAGCCGGAGGGGCCCCTGCTGCAGGCGTTCGCGGGCGGCGGCACACCGCTCTCGTTCCTGTCCCGGTGGTGGGCGTGGCCGCTGCCGCCCAAGGGCCCGCTGGAGTTCGTCTGCGAGTGGCCTGCACTCGGGATCCCGGAGACGCGGGCGGAACTCGACGCGGCGCTGATCCTTGAGGCGGCCGACCGCAGTATCCGGCTCTGGCCGGAAGAAGACGCCTGACCGCCAGCCGAGGCGTTCAGCCAAGGAAGGACAGGCGGACCTGGCGGGTGTGGTTGTCGACGTTCAGGTCGACCAGCGCGATGGACTGCCAGGTGCCCAGGGCCAGCCGCCCGCCGACGACCGGGACGGTGGCGTAGGGCGGAACGAAGGCGGGCAGAACGTGCGACCGGCCGTGCCCGCGGGAGCCGTGCGCGTGCCGCCAGCGGTCATCGGCCGGCAGGAACTCCGCCAGGACGGCGAGCAGGTCACGGTCGCTGGACGAGCCGAGCTCGATCAGCGCGAGCCCGGCCGTGGCGTGCGGGACGAACACGTGCAGCAGGCCGTCACCGCCGCTAGACGCGCTGGAGGCGAAGTCCGCGCACTGGCTCGTGATGTCGGTCGCGCCTTCGCGGCTGCCGGTGTGAACCTGGATGATCTCTGTCTCCATAAACGTGACACTCTAGGCGCATGGCGACCAGCGAGCAGACCAGCCGTCCGCGGGGCAGCCGGAAAGCCAGGTCTGGCGCCCGGCCCGGCGAGGGCAGCCGGGTTGACCCGGAAACCGTGGCGCGCATCGAGCGGTCGATGGGCAGCCTCGGCAGCGCGGCCATCACGTCGATGGACAAGCGGCTGCCATGGTTCCGGGCCATGTCGGCGGAGAACCGGTCCTGGCTCGGGCTGGTCGCGCAGGCGGGCATCGCCGCGTTCGTGGACTGGATCCGCCACCCCGAACGGGACCGCCCCGCGGTCGCGGGCGAGGTGTTCGGCACCGCGCCACGCGAGCTGGCCCGGGCGGTCAGCCTGCAGCAGGCAGTGGAGATGGTGCGCGTCATCATCGACGTGGTAGAGGCGCAGGTCGACGAGCTGGCGGCGCCGGGCGGCGAGCCCGAGCTGCGCGAGGCCGTGCTCCGGTACACCCGGGAGGTCGCGTTCGGCGCGGCGCAGGTCTACGCGCGGACCGCGGAGGCGCGGGGAGCGTGGGACGCCCGGCTGGAGGCCCTCGTCGTCGATTCGCTGGTACGGGGCGAGACCCAGGAGTCGCTGCGCTCGTGGGCATCCGCGCTGAACTGGTCCTCCTCCCCCGTCGCCGTCATCGCCGGCCTGGTCGAGGGCGAGGAGACCACCGCCTCGCTGATCGATGACCTGCGCACGGACGTCAAGCGCGCCCGCCTGGACGTACTGGCCGGCGTGCAGGGCAGCCGCCTGGTGGTCCTGCTCGGCGGCACGGACGACCCCCTCAGCGCGGCCGAGCGGTTCGCCGGGCGGTTCGGCGCCGGCCCGCTCGTGGTCGGGCCGGTCGTCCCCGACCTGCAGTCCGCGGCCAGCTCGGCGCGCGCCGCGCTGGCCGGGCTGCGCGCGGCGGCCGCGTGGCCGGACGCCCCCCGGCCGGTCAGCGCGGATGAACTGCTGCCGGAACGGGCCCTGGACGGCGACGCCGACGCGCGTGCCGAGCTGGTCACGCAGGTGTACGAGCCGTTGCTGGCCGGGGGCTCGGCCCTGGTGGACACGCTCACCACCTACCTGGAGCAGGGGTCATCCCTGGAGGCCACGGCGCGGATGCTGTTCGTCCACGCCAACACCGTCCGCTACCGGCTCCGCCGGGTGACCGAGCTCACCGGCTACAGCCCGTCCGACGGCCGCGATGCGTTCGCCCTGTGGACGTCGGTCATCCTCGGCCGTCTCGCCGCCAAGCCCGCCTGATCGTCCGGTGCCGGGGCGCTAGCCGGGAAGCTGGCCGATGCGGTGACCGGTGACCTTGGTGGGGGTGATCCGCATGAACAGGTCACGGTCACCGGCGACCCAGGACTCCACGCCGACCTGGGAAGCCGTCGCGAGCTCCTCGTCGGACTCCATGGGGTGGACGTCGCCCTGGACGAGGACACTCCAGCCGGCGTGCGCCGTTTCGTCGAAATGATCGATCTGGAACGCGACCTTGTAGTCGGCGTTCGCGATGCCGGTGCGCAGATCCTCCTCCATGGTGGAGTGCCGCGCGGTGCGGAAGTAGATCGCGTTGTCCTGAACCATGAAGTTGACGGGGAGGATGGTCGGGCCGTAGCGGCCGGAGTAGCCGATCCGGCCGACGCCGCCCGCCGAGATCAGCTTCCAGCTTTCGGCTCCGCCGAATGGCTCCAGGGGCGATTGCGGCTGCGAGTGGCCGGCCTGCGCGGCCGTTTGCGCGTCGCTCATGTGTTCAGCCATCAGTGATCCCGTTCCTGATAGGGCGAGACGTTCCGGGCCTGACATGTCAGACGCTATACCTCCCGCATACCTCCCGCCGGAAACGGCGGCACGAGGCGGCGGCATCAACCGGGGTGCCCGGGTGCGCCCGTGCAGCGGACGGCAACGGGACGGTGACGCGTGGGTAAACGCTATTTGTCGTAAGGGTACAAACTTTCCCGGGAAAACTTCGTCACCTCTGTCGTAGGAGTAGCGGACTCCTACAGTGCAGGCTGGGAACGTGCTCGTCATTACCGCTCCCGGCCAGGGGGCCCAGGCCCCCGGCTTCCTCTCGCCCTGGCTCGAGGTCCCCGGCGTCGAGACACGCCTCGGCACCTGGTCCGAGCTGGCGGGCCTCGACCTGATCCGGTTCGGCACCACGGCTGGCGCCGACGAGATCAAGGACACCGCCGTCGCCCAGCCGCTGCTGGTCGCGGCGGCGCTGGCGGCCGCGACGGCCCTCTTCGAGGGGGACCTCCCGGTGGAGGGCCCCGGGCTCGCCGCGGCCGGTCACAGCGTGGGCGAGCTGGCCGCCGGCGCGATCGCCGGGGTGCTGAGCGCCGCTGACGCGCTCCGGCTCGTGGCGGTGCGGGGGCGCGCGATGGCTGAGGCCGCGGCGGCCCAGCCGACCGGGATGACCGCGGTGCTCGGCGGGGACGAGGCCATCGTGCTGGCGGCCATCGAAGCGCACGGCCTGACCCCGGCGAACGTGAACGGCGCGGGGCAGATCGTGGCGGCCGGGACGATCCCGCAGCTCGGCGCGCTCGCGGCGGACCCGCCGGCCGGGGCGAGGCTGCGGCCGCTGCCGGTCGCGGGCGCGTTCCACACCGTGCACATGGCTCCCGCCGTAGCCGCGCTGCGCGCGGCGGCGGCCACCGTGACCGTTGGCGATCCCCGGATCGCCCTGCTGTCCAATCGGGACGGAGCGGTCGTCACCACCGGCGCGGACTGGCTGGACCGCATCGTCGGGCAGGTCGCCACGCCGGTCCGCTGGGACAAGTGCATGGCGACGATGGCCGGCCACGAGGTCACCGCGCTGATCGAGCTGCCCCCGGCGGGCACGCTCACCGGCCTGGCCCGCCGGGCGCTGCCCGGGGTGACCGTGGCGCCCCTGAAGACCCCAGATGACCTGGAGGCGGCGCGCAAGCTGCTCGCCACGGAAACCACACCGCGGAGGAACGCATGACGCTCGCACCCGACCTTGCCCCGCTGGAAGACAGCGCCGAGAACGACGCCCTCTGCGCCGGTGTTCTGCCGGAGTGGCGGCTGCTGGTCGCGCCGGTGGGCGGCACCTTCCGGACTGTCCCCGACCCGGGTCCCACCGACGGCACCAGCACAGAGGTGGGCCACGTCGAGGCGCGCAGCGACCGGCGCGCGATCATCCCGCCGTGGCGCGGCGCGATCATCGAGTGGCTGGTGCAGGACGGGGACCCGGTGAGCGTGGGGCAGCCGCTGGCCCGGCTGCTGCCCGAGGGCGCGGAATAGCCCCGCCCACGTCCGTTAAGTAAAAAACGACACAGAAAGGCGGCGCGATGCGACTCCCCCAGCCGGTCGCTGGTGCCCGGATCCTCGCGTTCGGCGGTTATCAGCCCGGCAATGTGGTGACCAACGATGACCTCGCGGCCGTCCTGGACACCAGCGACGAGTGGATTCGCAGCCGCGTCGGCATCGCCAGCCGGAGAATCGCCTGCCCGGAGGAGACCGTCGCCGACATGGCGGTGGCCGCCGCGGGCAAGGCGATCGCCGGCAGCGGCGTCAGCGTGTCCGACATCGACCTGGTCATCGTGGCGACCTGCAGCACGGAGTCGCTGATCCCCAACGTGTCCGCCACCGTCGCGTCCCGGCTCGGCATCATCGCGCCGGGCGCGTACGACCTCAACGCCGCCTGCGCCGGTTTCTGCTACGCGCTGGCCAACGCCAGCGATGCGGTCCGGGCCGGGAGCGCCCGGCACGTCCTGGTGATCGGCTCGGAGAAGATGACGGCCTGGATCGACGAGGCGGACCGGTCGACCCGGATCATCTTCGCCGACGGCGCCGGCGCGGCCGTGGTCGGCCCGGTCACGGATTCCGGCCGAGCAGGCGGGGATCGGCCCGGTGGTGTGGGGCAGCAACGGCTGCCTGGCGGACAAGATCTACATCAAGGACCGCACGTCGTTCCTGTTTCAGGAGGGACAGTCGGTCTTCCGGTGGGCCACCACCGAGCTGCACCCGATGGCGCTGGAAGCCTGCCAGCGGGCGGATGTGCTGCCGGAGGACCTGGCCGCGTTCGTCCCGCACCAGGCCAACCTGCGGATCATCGAGTCGATCGCCCGCAAGGTCGGGGTACCGCGGGAACGGCTCGCCGACGACATCGTGAACGCGGGGAACACCTCCTCCGCGTCGATCCCGCTGGCCCTGGCGCGGATGACGGAACGCGGTGAGCTGCACTCCGGCATGCCCGTGCTGCTGCTGGGCTTCGGCGCCGGCATGTGCTACGCCGCGCAGGTGGTCACGGTACCCTAGCCGGGCTCGGCCCCGGACCGCTTGACCCGGTGACCAGGCAACATAACCAAGACCCTCAGTAGACGACACCGTAAGACAAGGAGTTACGACACAGATGGCACTAACCGAGCAGGAGATCCTCGCGGGTCTGGCGGAGATCATCGACGAGATCGCTGGCGTCCCGGCCGACGAGGTGACGCCGGACAAGAACTTCGTGGACGACCTCGACATCGACTCGCTGTCCATGGTCGAGATCGCAGTGGCCGCGCAGGACAAATTCGGCGTCGAGATCCCCGACGACCAGCTGAAGGACCTCAAGACCGTCCAGGACGTCATCACCTACGTGCACAAGAACGCGAGCTAGCCACCCGGGGCCCTGCTCGCCGGCACTGGCGCTGGCGGGCAGCCTTCCCGGCCCGGCGGACAGCCGTCACAGGGCACACGGCCGTCACAGGGCGCACGGCCGTCACAGGGCGCACAGATAAGGGCGCACAGATACCCGGGCCGCGGGCCCCGTGGGATGAGAATGAGGAGCCAATCACAGTGAGCGCAGACGACAACAGCGTCGTCGTCACGGGACTGGGCGCGACCACGCCTCTCGGCGGCGACGTCGCATCAACCTGGTCAGCGATGCTCGCCGGCCGCAGCGGCGTGACCGCACTGACCGACGACTGGGCCCAGGATCTCCCGGTCCGGATCGCGGGCATCGCCGCGGCCGACCCGGTTGAGATCGTGGGACGCGTGCAGGCCCGCCGGATGGACCGCTGCGAGCAGTTCGCCCTGGTGGCCGCGCGGGAGGCCTGGGCCGATGCCGGCCAGCCCGAGGTAGACCCGGAACGGCTCGGCGTCTCCGTGACCAGCGGCATCGGCGGGATCGGGTCCATCCTGGCCGGCTACGACACGCTCAAGGAAAAGGGCTGGCAGCGGATGTCCCCGTTCACGGTGCCGATGCTGATGCCGAACGGTTCCGCGGGATGGATCAGCATCGAACTGGGCGCTCAGGCGGGGGCACATTCGGCCGTCAGCGCGTGCGCCTCCGGCGCCGAGGCGGTCGGTTACGGCATCGACATGATCAGGTCCGGCCGGGCCGACGTCGTGGTCGCGGGCGGCACCGAGGCGGCGATCATGGCCCTGAACATCGCGGCGTTCGCGGTGATGCGGGCCCTGTCGGCGCGCAACGACGAGCCGGAGCGCGCGTCGCGCCCGTTCGACAAGGGCCGGGACGGGTTCGTGCTGGGCGAGGGGGCCGGCATGGTCGTGCTGGAGTCCGCGGCGCACGCCGCCGCGCGCGGCGCACGGGTTTACGCGGTCGCGGCCGGGGCCGGATACTCCTCGGACGGCTACCACATCGCCCACCCGCATCCGGAAGGCGTCGGCGTCATCCTGGCCATGCAGCGGGCGCTGGCCGACGCCAAGGTCTCCCCGGACCAGATCGTGCACGTCAACGCGCACGCCACCTCGACACCGGAGGGTGACGTGGCCGAGGCGCAGGCCATCCGGACGGCCCTGGCTGGCCGCGGACCGGGTGGTGGTGTCCTCCACCAAGTCGATGACCGGGCACCTGCTCGGCGGCGCGGGCGCCGTCGAGTCGGTGGCGGCGATCCTGGCGCTAAACCACAAGACCGCGCCGCCCACCATCAACCTCGAAGACCCCGACGACGGCGTCAAGGTCGACATCGCGACCGAGCCGCGGCCACTGCAGGCCGGTGGCCGCGAGCCGATGGCCGTGCTGAACAACGCCTTCGGGTTCGGCGGGCACAACGTCTCGCTCGTCTTCACCGCTCCCTGACCAGGACGGCCGCCCCCAACCGTGTCTTCACGCGTGCAAGGAGAACTCAGGTGACCGCCACGGACAACGAACGCGCCGCGCCCCCGCCCGCCGCCCCGGCTGCAGGCTCCACACTGCCCGGATCCACACTGCCCGGATCCACACTGCCCCGCGACCCGGTGGTACGGCTGGAGGCCCTGTTCGACGACGGGACCCTGGAGCTGATCGCGCCCGACACCGGGACCGGCGCCATCGCCGGGACCGGGCTGATCGACGGGACCGGGGCGGTCGCGTTCGCCTCCGATCCGCGGGTCCAGGGCGGGGCCTCGGGCGAGGAGGGGTGCGCGGCCATCGTGACCGCGTACACCGAAGCCGTCCGCCGCGGCGTGCCGATCATCGGCCTGTGGCATTCGGGCGGGGCCCGGCTGGCCGAGGGCGTGGGCAGCCTGCACGCGGTGGGTACCATCTTCGCGGCCATGACCCACGCCTCGGGCCTGGTGCCGCAGATCTCGGTGGTCCTCGGTCCCGCGGCGGGCGGGGCCGCCTACGGGCCGGCGCTCACCGACATCATAATCCTGTCCGGGCAGGGCCGGATCTTCGTCACCGGCCCGGACGTCGTGCGCAGCGTCACCGGCGAGGACGTGGACATGGCCCGGCTGGGCGGGCACGAGCCGCATTCGCGCCGGTCGGGCGTGGGGAGCATCGTGACCGAGACGGACGCCGAGGCCATCGCCCAGGCCCGCCGGCTCGCCTCGCTGCTCGGGGACCACGGCAAGGTCGCGGATGAGGTCCCGGGTGCGGACTTCGGCGGGGTGCTGCCCGACTCGCCGCGCCGGGCCTACGACATGCACCTGGTCATCGACCGCTTGCTGGACGCGCCGGGAATCGAGCTATTCCCCAAGTGGGCACCGAGCGTGGTGACCACGCTCGGCCGGCTCGGCGGCGGCACGGTCGGCGTGATCGCGAACAACCCGCTGCGGCTGGGCGGCTGCCTGGACGCCACCTCGGCGGAGAAGGCGGCGCGGTTCGTGCGGATGTGCGACGCGTTCGGCATTCCGCTCGTGGTGCTGGTCGATACGCCCGGTTACCTGCCGGGCGTCGGCCAGGAATGGGACGGGGTGGTCCGCCGCGGCGCGAAGCTGCTCCACGCGTTCGCCGAGTGCGTGGTGCCGCGGGTAACGCTCGTGACGCGCAAGGCGTTCGGCGGGGCCTACATCGCGATGAACTCGCGCTCGCTGGGCGCGACCCGGGTGCTGGCGTGGCCGGGCGCGGAGGTGGCCGTGATGGGCGCGGTGGCCGCGATCCGGATCCTGCACCGCCGCACGCTGGCCGCCACCGAACCGGAGAAGCTGCACGAGACCGAGACGGCGCTGGCGGCCGAGCACGAGCGCACCGTCGGCGGCCTGCAGCGGGCCCTGGACCTCGGGGTCATCGACGAGATCATCGACCCCGCACAGACCCGCCAGGCGATCGCCCACGCCATCGCGGAAGCCCCCCAGGCCAGAGGCAGCCACCGTAACATCCCGCTCTAGCTAGGCGGGTTACCGTCCGATGGCGCGGACGGGCCGATGGCGTCGGGCGGCGACGCCGGGCCGGTGGCCGGTGCGCCGGCCTCCGGGGATTCGGTGGATTCGGCCTCGGCGGGCTCGGCGGGGCGGCTCTCGGCCAGCAGCTGCTCCAGCCGGGCGCCCTGCAGCCGGCGGAAGGTGCGGTGCGGCCGGGCCCGGTCGAGCACGGCCACCTCGAGCTGGCTGGTGCCGATGTCGGGCCGCTCGCCGTTGCCCGGCGCGGCCAGCGCGGCCAGCGCGGCGCTGAGCGCCTCGGTCAGCGACATGCCGTCGGAGTAGCGCTCCTTCAGCACCGTGGCCACCTGGTCGGCCTGACCGCCGATCGCGGCGAACCCGTGCTCGTCGCCGACCGAGCCGTCGAACGTGATGCGGTAGATCTGGTCGTCGGCGGCGCTGTCGGCCGCCTCGGCCACGATGATCTCGACCTCGAAGGGCTTGGAGCTCTCGGTGAAGATCTGGCCGAGCTGCTGGGCGTACCAGTTGGCGATGCCGCGCGCGGTCACGTCGCGCCGGTCGAACTGGTAGCCCGTGACGTCGGCGTAGGTCACGCCCGCCTTGCGGAGGTTCTCGTACTCGTTGTACCGGCCGACGGCGGCGAAGGCGATCCGGTCGTAGATCTCGCTGATCTTGTGCAGCGCCCGGGACGGGTTCGGCGCCACGAACAGGATCCCGCCCGCGTACTGGATGACGACCCCGCTGCGGCCGCGCGCGATTCCCTTGCGCGCATAGTCCGCCTTGTCTTTCATCACCTGTTCAGGCGACACGTAGAACGGCATGGACACCGCAGGCGTTTCCTTTACTCGCGAGTTCGGCTGGGACGGGGGTGCGGGAGGGGTGCCGGGCTCAGCCCGAGCTGAGCGGGGCCTTCGGGCCGTCCGGCGACTGCATGCGCTCGTTCACCACAGCCCGCGCGTGCTCCTCGGCCTCGGCTTCGGACAGCCGGCTGTAGCCATCCTCGGTCACGACCGCGATCACCGGGTAGATCGAGCGGGTCAGATCGGGGCCACCGGTCGCGGAGTCGTCGTCGGCCGCGTCGTACAGCGCCTCCACGCACGCCCGCACCGCGTCGGACGCCGGCATGCCGTCCCGGTAGAGCTTCTTCAGCGAGCCGCGGGCGAACACCGACCCGGAGCCGATCGAGTGGTACCGGTGCTCCTCGTACGGGCCGCCGGCCACGTCGTAGCTGAAGATCCGGCCGATCCCGGTGTCCTCGTCGTATCCGGCGAACAGCGGGACGACGGCCAGGCCCTGCATGGCGGCCGCGATGTTGCCCCTGATCATGGTGGCGAGGCGGTTGGCCTTGCCCTCCAGGGACAGCGAGCGGCCCTCCATCTTCTCGTAATGCTCGAGCTCCACCTGGAAGAGCCGGACGAACTCCAGGCCCACGCTGGCCGTGCCCGCGATCCCCATGGCGGAGAACTCGTCGGTGCGGAAGACCTTCTCCACGTCCCGTTTGGCAATCATGTTGCCTGCCGTTGAGCGGCGGTCTCCGGCGATGACCACGCCGCTGTCACAGATGGCCGTGACGATCGTCGTCGCGTGCGGCAGGTCAGGCAGCCCGGGCGCCGTCCAGGGCCGCGGCTGCTCGCCGGACACCGGAGCCCGGCCTGCCGAACTTCCGGGCAGCAGGTCGGGCGCGTAGGAGGCGAGGAAGTCAGCGAACGAGGAAATCCGGGGAGCCATAAACGCTCCGGGAAAACGCCTGCCCCCGTCGAAGTCAGAGCCCACGCGGTTCCTTCCGTATCTGAAAGCCGTCTTAACAACAGACCCTACTGCGACCTGCGGGCGCTGCGCACAAGGGCCGCGCGCCATCGCCAAGCGAGGTGTCAGCCCTGGGCGAACCAGTCAGCGGCCCGCACTGCGGCTTCGGTGAGCGCAGTACGGGCCGTGGCGGCGAGCGGTCTTACTGGCCGCCCTTCTGGACGTACGAGCGGACGAACTCCTCCGCGTTCTCCTCGAGCACCTCGTCGATCTCGTCCAGGATCGCGTCCACGTCGTCCGAGAGCTTCTCGTGCCGTTCCTGGACCTCTTCGGTCGACCGGGCCTCGGTCTCCTCGGCCTCCTCGGTGCGCCGTGAGGTCTGGCGCTGGCCGCCCGTGTCCTTTGTTGCCATCCCGGTACCTCCGTCAATCGGGGGCGTTCCCTGCCCCAACGCTATCTTCGCCCGCCGACATCGTGTTCAACCCCCGATTCGCGGTCCGGCCGCGAATCGGGCTCATTCCGGCTGCCCGGTCAGCGCCGAAACCAGGTCCGCCGCGGTCCGGGAGCGCCGGAGCAGATCCCCGACGTGCGCCTTGGTCCCGCGCAGCGGCTCGAGCGTCGGCACCCGCTGCAGCGACTCCCGGCCGGGGATGTCGAAGATCACCGAGTCCCAGGACGCGGCCGCGACCGATTCCGGGTACTGGCGCAGGCAGCGGCCGCGGAAGTAGGCCCGGGTGTCCTCGGGGGGCTCCTCGATCGCGCGGCGGATCTGCTCCTCGCTGGCGAGCTGCACCATCCGGCCCTTGGCGGCCAGCCGGTTGTACAGCCCGCGGGACTGCCGGACGTCGGAGTACTGCAGGTCGATGAGCTGCAGGCGCGGATGGTCCCAGGCCAGCCCGTCCCGGGTCCGGAAGCCCTCGAGCAGTTCCAGCTTCGCCACCCAGTCCAGCTCGCGGGACAGCTGCATCGGGTCCTCGGACAGCCGGTTCAGGACCGACTCCCACCGGTCGAGCACGTCGGCGGTCATCGTGTCGACGTCCGAGCCGAACTTGTCCTCGGTGTACTTGCGCGCCAGTTCCAGGTACTCGCGCTGGAGCTGGATAGCGGTCATCTTCTTGCCGTTCCGCAGCGTCACCAGGCGGCGCAGCGACGGGTCGTGCGAGATGGCCCGCAGGTCGGCGACCGCCGCCTCCAGCGACAGGTCGGCGTCGAGGAACTTGTCCTCGATCATCGACAGGACCAGGGCGGTGGTCCCCAGCTTGAGGTAGGTGGCGACCTCGCTCATGTTGGCGTCGCCGATGATGACGTGCAGCCGCCGGTACTTCTCCGGGTCCGCGTGCGGCTCGTCCCGGGTGTTGATGATCGGCCGCTTCAGCGTCGTCTCCAGGCCGACCTCGACCTCGAAGAAATCGGCCCGCTGGCTGAGCTGGAAGCCGGTGCCGCGGCCGTCCGCGCCGATGCCCACCCGGCCGGCGCCGCAGATCACCTGGCGGGAGACGAAGAAGGGCGTCAGATGCCGGACGATGTCGGCGAACGGCGTCGCCCGCCGCATCAGGTAGTTCTCGTGGGTGCCGTACGAGGCGCCCTTGTTGTCGGTGTTGTTCTTGTACAGCTGGATCGGCGCGGCCCCGGGGATGGTCGCGGCGCGCTCGGCGGCCTCGGCCATGATCCGCTCACCGGCCTTATCCCAGATCACCGAGGACAGCGGGTTGGTGCACTCGGGGGTGGAGTACTCCGGGTGCGCGTGGTCGACGTACAGCCGCGCGCCGTTGGTGAGGATGACGTTGGCCAGGCCCAGGTCCTCGTCGGTCAGCTGGGTCGAATCCGCGCTCTCCCGGGCCAGATCGAAGCCGCGGGCGTCACGGAGCGGATTTTCCTCTTCGAAGTCCCACCGGGCCCGGCGCGCCCGCGCCGCCGTGGCCGCCTGGTAGGCGTTCACGATCTGGGACGAGGTCACCATGGCGTTGGCCCCTGACTGGCCGGGCACCGAGATCCCGTATTCGGTCTCAGTGCCCATCACCCGCAGCACGCTCATGTCAGCAGCCTATGCCGCCCCGCCCGCGGCCACGCCACAGATACACTGCGGCCACACCGCCGACACGCACATCGCGGGGCGCGCGCCGCAGTCACGGCGCGTGCCACTCGCCCATGTCACAGGTACTGGCCGGTGTTGGCCACGGTGTCGATCGACCGGCCCGCCTCGGTGCCGGTCTTGCCCGACACGAGGGTGCGGATGTAGACGATGCGCTCGCCCTTCTTGCCGGAGATCCGGGCCCAGTCGTCCGGGTTGGTGGTGTTGGGCAGGTCCTCGTTCTCGCTGAACTCGTCGACGCAGGCCGACAGGAGGTGCGCCACCCGCAGGCCCTTCTGCCCGGTTTCGAGGAACTCCTTGATGGCCATCTTCTTGGCCCGGTCCACGATGTTCTGGATCATGGCGCCGGAGTTGAAGTCCTTGAAGTACAGGACCTCCTTGTCGCCGTTGGCGTAGGTGACCTCGAGGAACCTGTTCTCCTCCGACTCGGTGTACATCCGCTCGACGACCCGCTGGATCATCGCCTCGACGGTGCTGTCGCGGGAGGAACCGTGCTCGGCCAGGTCGTCCGGGTGCAGGGGGAGCTGCGACAGGATGTACTTGGAGAAGATGTCCCTGGCCGCCTCGGCGTCGGGGCGCTCGATCTTGATCTTGACGTCCAGCCGGCCGGGCCGCAGGATCGCCGGGTCGATCATGTCCTCGCGGTTGGACGCGCCGATCACGATCACGTTCTGCAGGCCCTCAACGCCGTCGATCTCGGACAGCAGCTGCGGGACGATCGTGTTCTCCACGTCGCTGGATACGCCGGATCCGCGGGTGCGGAAGATCGAGTCCATCTCGTCGAAGAACACGATGACCGGCATGCCCTCGCTGGCCTTTTCCCGGGCCCGCTGGAAGACGAGCCGGATGTGCCGCTCGGTCTCGCCGACGTACTTGTTCAGCAGCTCCGGGCCCTTGATGTTCAGGAAGAAGCTCCGCCCGGCTGAGCCGGGACCGGCGGTGCCGTCCGCCGCGGTCTTCTGCGCGACCTGCTTGGCCAGGGAGTTCGCCACCGCCTTGGCGATGAGCGTCTTCCCGCAGCCAGGCGGGCCGTAGAGCAGCACGCCCTTCGGCGGCCGCAGCTGGTGCTCGCGGAACAGGTCCGCGTGCAGGTACGGCAGCTCGATCGCGTCCCGGATCTGCTCGATCTGCGAGGACAGGCCGCCGATGTCGGAGTAGACGATGTCGGGGACTTCCTCCAGGATGAGCTCCTCGACCTCGGCCTTGGGGATCCGCTCGAAGACGTAGCCCGACCGCGGCTCCAGCAGCAGCGAGTCGCCGCTGCGCAGCATCGATGCCCGCAGCGGATCCGCGAGCCGGACCACACGCTCCTCGTCGGCGTGCGAGATGACCAGGGCGCGCTCGCCGTCCTCCAGCAGCTCCTTCAGCATGACGATCTCGCCGGCGGTCTCGAAGCCCTCGGCGACCACGACGTTGAGCGCCTCGTTGAGCACGACCTCCTGGCCGGGCTTGAGCTCATCGAGCTCGACGGCGGGGCTCACGTGGACCCGCATCTTCCGGCCGCCCGTGAACACGTCGGCGGTGCTGTCGTCGCTGGCCGACAGGAAGGTGCCGAAGCCCGATGGCGGCTGGGCCAGCCGGTCGACTTCCTCCTTGAGCGCGACGATCTGGTCCCGGGCCTCGCGCAGCGTGCCGGTTAGCCGCTCGTTCTGCGCGGTGACGGCGGCCAGGCTGGCCTCGGTCTCACGCAGCCTCTCCTCGAGAAGCCGCGCCTGGCGTGGCGAATCCGCGAGCCTGCGACGCAATGCGGCGATCTCCTCGTCAAGGAAGGAGATCTGCGCGGTAAGGCCCTTGACCTCATCGTCATGCCGTGAGGCTCGTGAGCTTTCATCCCTGCTTCCCACGGCCCTCACCTCCTTCCGGTGCCTGAACTATCTAGACCCTACCTACCGCGGAGCCATTCGTAACCTGACGGTCCGCGTTAGGCAGAGCACACTGGACACGGGATTAATGCCCGCTGGGCGACACGCGAAGCAGCCGGGGCGGCCGATCGTTACGGTTTAGACACTTCTCGTTATCGTAACGGGCCCGGGTATTGAGGCCACGCAGGCGGGAGCGTAAAGCCCACGCGTCCGCCTGCGGCCTCAGGAGCGCGCCTGCGCCGCATCCTCCGCGGCCTGGCGGGTCTCCTCCGCGGGACCTTCCTCGGCCGGGTGGGCTCCCTTGGACGGGCGCCGTCGCCGCGGCGGGGGCGTCACCCCGTCGGCCAGCCGCCGCGCCGTCATCAGGAACCCGGTGTGCCCGATCATCCGCTGATCTGGCCGTACGGCCAGGCCGTCCACGTGCCAGCCGCGCACCAGCGACTCCCAGGAGGCCGGCTCATCGAACTGCCCCTGCGCCCGGATGGCCTCGGCGGTGCGGGACAGCTGCGTGGTGGTGGCCACGTAGCAGCAGATGACCCCGCCGGGCACCAGGAGGCGCGCGGCGGTCTCCAGGCAGTCCCACGGCGCGAGCATGTCGAGGATTACGCGGTCAGCGTCGTCCGCGGGAAGCGAACGCGCCTCCGCGCCGAAGTCGCCCACCACCAGCTGCCACGCCACGGGCACCGCGCCGAAGAACGTCTCCACGTTGCGCCGGGCGATCTCGGCGAAGTCGGCGCGGCGCTCGAACGAGGTCACCGACCCGCAGTCCCCGGCGGCGCGCAGCAGCCAGCAGGTCAGCGCGCCCGAGCCGGCCCCCGCCTCGACGACCCGCGCCCCGGGGAAGATGTCGGCCATCGCGACGATCTGCGCGGCGTCCTTGGGATAGACGACCGCGGCGCCGCGCTTCATGGCCAGGGTGAAGTCGGCGAGCAGCGGGCGGAGCGCGACGTAGGGCGTGCCCCCCGAGGACGTGACCACGCTCCCGTCCGGACGGCCGATCAGGTCGTCGTGGCTGAGCGACCCGCGGTGGGTGAAGAACGACTTGCCCGGTTCCAGGACCACCGTGTGATGGCGGCCCTTCGGGTCGGTGAGCTGAACGAGGTCGCCGGCCCGGAACGCGCCGCGACGTGGGTGAACCATGCCGGACAGGCTATCGGCGGGCGGCGGGTCGGGAGACCGGTTGCCTGCGGAGGGCCTAGGCGCGGCGCGGCTCAGACGCCGGCGAAGGCGCCGTCCAGGTCGCTGGCAGCCAGCACGCCGTAGACCTGCCCGGTGGGCTCCACGACCAGGTACTCACTCGCCGGGGCCTTGCGGACGGCGTCGATCAGCGCCATCCCGCCCAGGTCAGCGGGCAGGACCAGGCCGGGATCGAGCTTGCGGGCCAGCGTCCCGGCCTCGATCCAGGGGCGGCGCTGGGGCGGCGTCGCCATCACCGCGGACTCGTTCACGATGGCGATCGGGGTGTTCTCGTGGTCCACGACCACCAGGGCGCGCGCGTTGGTCTCCTCGGCCCGGCGGATCGCCTCGGCCAGCGGGAGGCTCGCGGGGATGGGAATGGCCTTGCGGGCCAGCCGCCGCGCCTGGACGCCGGGCAGCCGCTCCCGGACCCGGGTCGCGCGGATCGACTGCCCCGCGCCGATCCACATGAATCCGGCGATGAACGCCAGCCACAGCATGCTCATCAGATCCTGGCCGCGCCCGGTGGCGATCGCGTAGCTGATCGGCACCACCAGCAGCGCGACCGCGATGACCCGCCCGGCCCACGCGGCCACGATGGTGGCGGTACCGGGCCGCCCGGTGACCTTCCATACGATGGCGCGCAGCATCCGGCCGCCATCCAGCGGGAGACCGGGGAGCAGGTTGAAGAGGCCGACGATGAGGTTGGCCCAGCGGAACTGGCTGACGATGATCCAGCCGATGGTCCCGTCCGGGACCACCTTCATCAGCCCGTAGCCCACGCCCGCCAGGACCAGGGAGAGGGCGGGTCCGGCGGCGGAGACGGTGAACTCCCGGCCGGGCGTTTCCGGCTCCCGCTCGATCTCGGAGATACCGCCCAGGGGGTACAGCAGGATCCGCCGCACCGGCAGCCCGTAGCCGCGGGCGACGAGCGAGTGGCTGAGCTCGTGCACCAGGACGGACAGATACAGCAGGACCACGAAGGCCGCGGCGACGATGTACCGCGTGCTGCCGTTCAGCGTCCCGGCCAGGTCGTTCGCGTAGATGATGATGAAGACGCCCGCGATCACGAACCAGTACGGGGAGATCGTCACCGGAATGCCGAACGGGCGCGCGACGACGATCCCGCCACCCGGCTGCTTCGGCGGGCGCTGCTCTGATTTGTCGGGCGTCATGCCTGCCACAGCATCGATGCTACGTGCCCTCCCGGGCCCCGCGACCGGGATCAGGGCCGGCCGGTGCCGGCCGGAGCCCCACCGGCCGCCGGCCGCAAGCCCGCCGAAGGGCCGCCAGCGGCCGGCTGAAGGCCGCGCCAATTGTCAGTGCCCTCCCCTACGCTCGTGGGCGTGGATGAACTCGTCGCGGTAGAAATCGCCGATCCGGCTCCTCCGGAAGAGGGCCCCGGGACGGCGCGCGGGCCGGCCTTGTCGCCGTCCCGGGCCGCCGATTTCATGACCTGCCCGCTGCTGTACCGGTTCCGGGTGATCGACAAGCTGCCGGAGCCGCCGAGCGCTGCGGCCGCCCGCGGGACGCTCGTGCACGCGGTGCTGGAGCGGCTGTTCGACCTGGCGGCGGCCGAGCGCACCCTGGACGCGGCGCGCTCGCTGCTGCAGCCCGAATGGGACCGGCTGGCGGCGGCCGAGCCGGAGCTGGCCGCGCTGTTCCCCGGCGAGACCGAGCGGGACGCCTGGATCCGCGACGCGGCCACCGCCGTGGACAGTTATTTCCAGCTGGAGGATCCACGCCGCCTGGAGCCCGCGGACCGCGAACTGTACGTCGAGGCGGAGCTGGAGTCCGGGCTCCGGCTGCGGGGCTACATCGACCGGCTCGACGTCGCGCCCGCCGGGCAGATCCGGGTCGTCGACTACAAGACCGGCAAGGCGCCGCCGCCGGACTTCGAGGCCCGGGCCCTGTTCCAGATGAAGTTCTACGCGCTGGTGCTGTGGCGGGCCCGCGGGGAGATTCCGCGCCTGCTGCAGCTCATGTACCTGGGTGACGGGCAGGTCGTGCGGTACACGCCCGACGAGCCGGACCTGCGGGCCACCGAGCGCAAGGTGCTGGCGCTGTGGCAGGCCATCGAGCGGGCCACCGATAGCGGTGACTGGCGGCCGCGGCCGGGGCGGCTGTGCGAATGGTGCGCGCACAAGGCGCTGTGCCCGGAATTCGGGGGTACTCCCCCGCCGCTGCCCCGGGACGGCGCGGCCCCGGCGGAGGCGGCCCCGGCGGAGGTGATAGGGCACCGTCCGGGCGGTTAATCCGGTCCGGAGGCTGTGCAACTATGGGGAAAGGGGCCGCTGCCTCTGAAGTACGCGTCGAGTAGCGCCGTCGAGGTAAAGATGTCGACTTACAACGCGATCGCCTGGCTGCCGCTCTGCGCCGGGCTAACGGGGATCGGGCTCGTAGCGAGCTGGTTCGTGATGCGCCGGCGGGGGCTGATGTCCGGGTTGCGCGTGGTGGCCTGGTCCCTGCTGCCGCTCGCCGCCTACCTGACCGGCTCCATTGAGATGTTCTGGAAGATCGGCACCGCGATCGGCACCTTCGCGACCTCCTTCGTGTTCTCGCTCAAGGTGTGGTCCGGCGTCGCTGTGGCCGCGCTGGCCGCCGTGCTGTTCGTCGTATCCGCCGCAGGCCGGCGAAGGAGGCGGGCCCGCCGAGGCCAGGACGCGGTGGCGGACCGGCCGGGCCAGGCCAGTGGGGCCGGCGGCGCCGTGACGGCCGACCGGAACGGGGCGAAGGGCGGTGCGCGCAAGGAAACTGCGCGCAAGGAAGTGGCCACCAAGCCATCCCGGGCCGCGAAGGGCATGCCGGACGATGACGACGATATGGCCGGGGTGGAGGACATCCTGCGCCGGCACGGGATTACTTAGTGCCCGACAAGGTGGGCGCGCCCTCGGGCGCACCGGACGGCCAGATCGACCGCAACGGGGCGGCTGAGGCCCGCGGCGGGACGGCTGAGGCCCGCGGCGGAGCTACCCAGGGACCGCCGCCGGAGACCTACCGGTCGCCGCTGGCGCTGGTGGCGTGGTGGGTCTGGCTCGCGTTCGCGGTCGCCAACCTGATCGACATCGCGGTTCAGGGCCGCGATCGCCTCTCCCTGGAGGCCGCGGCGGCACTCGTCCTGGTCACCGGGATCATGTACGTCGGGGCCCTCCGGCCGCGGGTCATCGCCACCGCCCGCGGGATCGTGGTGCGGAACCCGCTGCGCGACCACCGGGTGCCCTGGACGTCCGTGTCCAACGTGGACGTCGGTGACCTGCTCCGGGTGCACTGCGCGTGGCCAGAGCCGGGACCCGAGAGCGGGCCCAATAAAGGACAAGGTCAGCAGGCGGTCCAGCGACCGGAAAACGTCCAGCGGACCCGCGTCGTCCAGGCGTGGGCGCTGCAGGCGCCGCGCCGGGCCGGGATGCGGTCCCCCGTTAGCCGGTATGAGCTGGCCCGCCGTTCCGTCGGGGGCGCGGCCGCCGCGGCCGAGCCGCCCAGGGCCCTGCACCGCAAGGAAACCGAGCGCATCGCGCGGGCACTCAGCGAGCGGGCCCGCCGGCAGCGCGCCGATGCGATGGCCGCCCGCCCGGGTGCGGCCGGCGGTGGCGCGGCCGGCGGTGGCGCGGCCGACGGGCCTTCGCCTGCCGGAAGCCTGGCTAACGGTGGCGTCACCGGGGGCGTCACCGGCCGACCGGAATGGGCACCGCGACCGGTCTCGGCGTGGCACTGGCCCTCGGTTCTGGCGATCGCGGTGCCGGCCCTGTTGCTGGTCGCCGCGATCCTCGCGTAACCGCGGTCCTCGCGTAACCCGGTCCCCGGCGTAACCGCGGTCCTCGCAGCCCGGTTCCCGCCGTCTTCCCGGGCAACAGGCGCTCGCGCCAGTCGCTGGCGTAACCACTCATCGCTACGATCACTCGTGTTCGCACAGGGGCCGGTGAGATCGCTCATGAAAGTGCTGGTCGCCGACGATCCCGGGCATTATCCGCGGCCGTCAACCGCGCAGGACCTTTGGCTCGTCTGTACGCTAGGCCAGGAAATCTTCCCGGTTGGCGCGACCATGACCGGTTATGGTCCGCCGGGAAGCCGGGGCGAAGCAAGATTCTCTGGCGATGCCCGGGCTTGGATAGCTACGAAAACGTAACAGACTATCGACTCAACCGAAACATATTCGGTGCCGAGGTGGTGTCACTATAACGCAGGTATCACGAACGAGGAGCGATCCCGAACCGCGTTTTGGGGGTTACGGTCGCATCGTGATACTTAGGACATCGACTCGCATCAGAGCACGTCGGCGTACCCCAAAACGGCCGACCGCTCCCGACGACTAAAAGGAGCCTGCCGCATGGGAGGACATCCCGAGCAGCAACGAGGACGAGGGCTTTGGTTCACCGGCCGTAAGCGCGCCGGTAACCAGGACGCTCCCGGCGGCCAGCGGCCGAGCCGGGGCCGCCAGGCCCGCATGGCAACCATCGCGGGCTGCGGCGCCGCAGCGATCGCCCTGGTGGTGGGCGCCTGCGGAAGCAGCGGCAGCAGCTCGTCCTCAGGCGGCACGAAGGAAGCGGGCGGCGTCGCCACGTACGCTCTCCCGCCGTCCACGACGCCGAACTACATCTTCCCCATGTCCAACAGCACGTACTTCAGCGTTTCCAACATCTCGTACCTGCAGGCCTACCTGTACCGCCCGCTGTACTGGTTCGGTAACGGCACGCAGCCCACGCTGAACCCGTCCATCAGCCTGGCGGACCAGCCGGTGTACAACGGCAAGCAGGTCACGATCACGCTGAAGAACTACAAGTGGTCGGACGGCACGCCGGTCACCGCGCAGAACATCCTGTTCTGGATCAACATGCTGCAGGCGGTCGGCCAGACCGAGTGGGGCGCCTTCGTCCCCGGCGGGTTCCCGACCAACGTGACCAACGTCAAGGCCACCAGCGCCACGACGCTCACGATGACGATGAACAAGGCGTACTCGCCGACCTGGTTCACCTACAACGAGCTGAGCCAGATCACCCCGATGCCCAAGGCGTGGGACCGGACGGCGTCCGGCCCGAGCAACTGCACCACCACGGTGTCGGACTGCAAGGCCGTCTACACCTACCTCGACAGCCAGTCCAAGTCCATGTCGACCTACGCCAGCTCGCCGGTGTGGAGCGTGGTGGACGGCCCGTGGAAGCTGTCGAGCTTCAACGCGGACGGCAACGCCACGTTCGTGCCGAACAAGTCCTACTCCGGACCGGTCAAGCCGACCCTGGCGCAGTTCAAGGAGGTGCCGTTCACCACGGAGGCGGCCGAGTACAACGTGCTCCGCTCGGGCAGCGGCAGCCAGAAACTGAGCTTCGGCTACCTGCCGACGACCGACGCCCCGAAGAAGCCGGCGAACGCCACGGTCGGCGCGAACCCGGTGCCGGGGTACTCGCTCGACCCGCTGTACACATGGGGCATCAACTACTTCGTGCCCAACATCGACTCCACCAACCCGGAGGGCCAGGTCATCAAGCAGCTGTACTTCCGGCAGGCGCTGGCGTCCCTGGTCAACCAGGAGGCGGTCATCGCCGGCCCGCTGCGCGGGTACGGCAACGATGACGATCGGGCCGGTCGGCTCCAACCCGGTGACCAGCTCCCTGTCCCCCCAGGGCAAGACCGACCCGTTCCCCTACGACCCGGCCAAGGCCAAGTCGCTGCTGTCCAGCCACGGCTGGAACGTCGTGCCCAACGGGACCACCACCTGCACCAACCCGAGCCTGTGCGGCGCGGGCGTCAAGCAGGGCCAGGGCCTGTCGTTCACCCTGCCGTACGCGACGGGCATCTACTGGATCGAGTCGGAGATGACCCAGCTCAAGTCGAACGCCTCGCAGGTCGGCATCCAGCTGCAGCTGCAGCCGAAGCCGTTCAACCAGGTCACCGCGATCGGCGGCGGCGGCTGCGTCGTCACCAAGTCGTCCTGCGCCTGGGACTTCGCCAACTGGGGCGGTGGCTGGATCTTCGCGCCCGACTACTACCCCAGCGGTGAGACGCTGTTCCAGAGTGGTTCCGCGGCGAACTCCTCCGGGTTCAAGAACGCCCAGAACGACAACCTCATCAACCAGACGCTGACCAACAGCTCACTGACCCGCTGCACACCTGGCAGGACTATGCGTCGAAGCAGCTTCCCGAGATCTGGCAGCCGAACGGCGTCTACGAGCTGACGGAGGTCGCCAGCAACCTGAACGGCGTCATCCCGCAGGCTCCGACGCTTAACCTCAACCCAGAGAACTGGTACTTCACCAAGTAATGATGATTTACGTGCTCGGCTCCGCCGCGGTGGCGGCGGGACGGGGGCACCGGGTCCGCCCGGTGCCCCCGTCGGCACGCCGGAAGGGATCACGTTGATAGCTTTCTTCGCGCGGCGCCTGCTGCAGGCGGTCATTGTGGTCCTCCTGGTCACGATGGTTACGTTCGCGCTGCTCCGGGCGATCCCCGGTAACGTCGCGATCGCCATCCTCGGGCCTCAGGCCTACCGCAACCCGGCGGTGGTCGCCCAGTTCGACGCGGCCGTACGGCTTCAACAAGCCGTGGTTCGAGCAGTACTTCCTCTGGCTGGGGCACCTGGCTGAGGGCAACCTCGGTTACTCCTGGAAGCTCAACCAGAGCGTGGCCTCGCTGCTCGGCAACCGCCTGCCGAAGACGATCGTCCTGGTCGGCATCTCCACGATCCTCGCGCTCGTGGTGGCGATCCCGATCGGGGTGTGGCAGGCGGTCCGGCGCAACAAGGCGGTCGACTACACGTTCACCGGGTTGTCCTTCCTGTTCTACGCGGCGCCGACGTTCTTCGTCGGCACGGTCCTGATCATGATCTTCGCGGACCAGATGCACCTGTTCGGAGCGGAAGGCCCGCAGGGCGGACTGGTCAGCGACTTCACCGACTGGAAGGACCTGACCCTCCCGGTCGTCACGCTCGCCCTGGTGACGTTCGCGCTGTTCAGCCGGTACATGCGCTCGTCCATGCTGGATAACATCACCGAGGACTACGTGCGCACCGCGCGGGCCAAGGGCGCCTCGGAACGGCGCGTGCTCATCCGGCACGTGCTGCGGAATTCGCTGATCCCGATCGCGACGCTGATCGGGCTCAACCTGCCGCTGATCGTGTCCGGCGCGCTGATCACCGAGACCGTTTTCAACTACCCGGGTATGGGGTACCTGTTCTACCAGGCGGCGCAGAACCAGGACTATCCCATTCTCCTCGGCGTCCTGATCGTGGTCGCGATCGCGACCATCCTCGGGTCGCTGCTGGCCGATATCCTGTACGCGGTGCTCGATCCCCGTGTGAGGTACGTGAGCTCATGACCATGCCACCGTCATCCTCGCCAGAGCCATTTGCGCCCGGAGTCGATACCCCGCTGGCGCCTGGTCTCGACAGCATCGTGCCGGACGAGTTCCGGCCCGATGACGCCGCACCGGGAACGATTCCCCCCGGCAAGTCGCGCAGTATGTTCCTGCGCGGCCTCGAGGTGTTCGTCGAGAACAAGCTGGCCATCGTCGGCGTGGTCATCCTCGTCGCGATGGTGCTGTTCTGCTACCTCGGGCCGTTCCTGTACCACACGGACCAGATCCACACCAACCTCGCCATCGAGAACCAGGCGCCAGGGTCGGGCCATCCGCTCGGCACCGACTCCAGCGGGTACGACGTGGTCGGCCGGCTGATGGTCGGCGGCCGGGTGTCCCTGGAGGTGGGCCTGGCCGCGGCGATCCTGGCCACCGTCCTCGGCACGCTGTGGGGCGCCATCGCCGGCTACGTCGGCGGCGCGGTGGACGCGGTGATGATGCGCCTCGTGGACGCGATGCTGGCCATCCCGACGCTGTTCCTGGCCCTGGTCGTCGTGTCGATGTACCCGGCCAGCGAGCTGGAGCTGATCCTCGTGATCGCGCTGACGTCGTGGCTGACCACCTCCCGGCTGATCCGCGGCGAGGCCCTGTCGCTGCGGGTCCGGGACTACGTGCAGGCGATGAAGGTGATGGGCGGCGGTGGCTCCCGGGCCGTGCTCCGGCATATCGCGCCGAACGCGGTCGGCACCATCATCGTGAACGCCACCTTCCAGGTGGCCGACGCCATCCTGCTGGTGGTCGCGCTGAGCTACCTGGGCCTGGGGGTCCCGAAGCCTCAGACGGACTGGGGCGGCATGCTCAGCGACGGCGTCCAGTACACCTACGACGGCTACTGGTGGCTGATCTACCCGGCCGGCATCGCGATCATCCTGGTGGTTATCTCCATCAACTTCATCGGCGACGCGCTGCGGGACTCCTTCGAGGTCCGGCTCCAGCGGCGCTGACCATCCACCTGTACGCCCGGGAAGCCGGCCAGACCCGGCCGGCTCCTCTCCAGATACCGCACGACGAGGACGCATGGCACCCCTGCTCGAAATAGAGGACCTGCACACCGAGATCCGGCTCCGCAGGTCGACCGTGCACGCCATCGATGGCGTCAACCTCACCGTCGAGCCGGGCGAATGCCTGGGCATCGTCGGCGAGTCCGGCTGCGGCAAGACGATGACCGCCCTGTCCGTGATGCGGCTGCTGCCCAACGGCGGCTACATCACCGGCGGCAGCATCACCCTGGACGGCCAGGACATCACGAACTTCGACGACGAGGCGATGCAGGACGTCCGCGGCAACCTGGTAGGCATGATCTTCCAGGACCCGATGACGTCGCTGAACCCGACCATGACGATCGGCGACCAGATCGCGGAGAGCGTCCGGCTGCACCGGGGTGCGGACAAGAAGGCGGGCCTGGAGCGCGCGATCGAGGTGCTCGGCCTGGTCGGCATGCCCAAGCCGGCCGAGCGGATCGGCAACTACCCGCATCAGCTGTCCGGCGGCATGCGCCAGCGCGTCATGATCGCCATGGCGCTGGCCTGCGAGCCGAAGCTGCTGATCGCGGACGAGCCGACCACCGCCCTCGACGTCACCATCCAGAAGCAGATCCTCGAGCTCCTCGACAGCCTCCGGCAGCGGCTCGGCATGGCGGTGATCCTGGTCACCCACGACCTCGGGGTCATCGCCGGGCGCGCCGACCGGGTCGCGGTCATGTACGCCGGGCGGGTGGTGGAGACGACGGACACCGACGACGCTGTTCGCCAACCCCCGGCATCCCTACACGGAGGCCCTGTTCGAGGCGCTGCCGGACAAGATCGTGGAGCCCGTCGGCGTGGCCAAGCGGCTGTACAACATCCCCGGCCAGCCGCCGGACCTGACCAGCCCGCCGCCGGGCTGCAAGTTCGCGGCGCGCTGCCGGTACGCGCAGGACTCGTGCCGGGAATCCGAGCCCGAGCTGAAGGGCGACGTCCCGCTGCACGAGTACCGGTGCTTCTTCCCGGTCGGCGAGGCCGCCCTCGACGCACCGGCCGAGGACGCGGACGCCCCCACCCTGGCTGCGGCCGAGGCCGAGGCCGAAGCCGACCGAGGGCGCCGTCCCGGTGCTGGCCACCGCCCCGTCGGTGGCGGGTAACGGCGCCACGCGCAACGGGACGCTGCTGAAGGTCGAGCACCTGGTCAAGGACTTCCCGGTCACCGCCGGCGCCATCATGCAGCGCCGGATCGGCAGCGTCAGCGCGGTGGCCGACGTCAGCTTCGACGTGCCGCGGGGCAAGACGTTCGGCATGGTGGGCGAGTCCGGCTGCGGCAAGACCACCATCGGCCGCCTCATCGTGGGCCTGGAGAAGCCGAACGCCGGCTCGATCAACTTCGACGGCCAGGACCTGGCCGAGCTCAGCACCCGGGGCCGCCGGCGGCACAGCGGCAAGGTCCAGCTCATGTTCCAGGACTCGTACGCGTCCATGGACCCGAGAATGCGGGTGAGCCACGATCCTGCGCGAGCCGCTGGTGATCCAGAGGCAGGGCAGCCGACGGGAGCAGGAACAGCGGGTCGCCGCGATCATGAATGAGGTCGGCCTGCCGCAGGCGGCGCTGGAGCGCTATCCGCACGAGTTCTCCGGCGGGCAGCGGCAGCGGCTCGGCCTGGCCCGGGCGCTCATCCTGCGGCCGAGCATGATCGTGGCCGACGAGCCGGTGTCCGCGCTGGACGTGTCGATCCAGGCGCAGATCCTGAACCTGATGCTGGACCTGCAGAAGGACAACGGCCTGACCTACCTGTTCATCTCGCACGACCTGTCGGTGGTCCGGTACCTCTCGGACACCATCGGCGTCATGTACCTGGGCAAGCTGGTCGAGGTCGGGCCGGCCGACGACGTGTACTTCGGCCCGGTCCACCCGTACACCAAGGGGCTCATCGACACCGTCCCGGTCGCGGACCCGCTGCTGGAGCGGGCCAAGGAGAGCCAGGGCGTGATGGGCGAGCTCCCGTCGGCCGTGGCCCCGCCCTCGGGCTGCCGCTTCCGCACGCGGTGCCCGCTCGCCCAGGACATCTGCGCCGAGCAGGAGCCGCCGCTGCGGCCGTTCACCGCCAAGGGCCACCTGGCCGCGTGCCACTTCCCGCTGCGCGAGCCGGAGGCGGACGCCGGTGAGCTGACCGTCACGGAACCGGCCACCGGCAGCCAGTGACGCCCGGCCAGTAAGGCGCGCCGTACACTGGCCTTACTCCGGGCGGCCCGTCCAGGCCGCCCGGAGCCAGCCGAGGTCGATGTCGCGCAGGGAACGTACCACCAGCCGGCCGGGCCGCGGCTCGATCGCGCGCAGGGTAGGCACGGCGACGACCCGGCAGCCGGCGGCCTCGGCCGCGGTGACGCCGACCGCGGAGTCCTCCAGCACGAGGCACTGGCCCGGATCCGCGCCCAGCCGGCGGGCGGCCAGCAGGTAAGGCTCAGGGTCGGGCTTGCCGCGGGTGACGTCGTTCGCGCAGACCACCACCGGAAAGCGCAGTCCGATCTGGGGCAGCACGGCGTCCACGAACCGGCGCTGGGACGAGGTGACCAGCGCGTAGGGCAGGCCGGCCGCCTCGACCTCGGCCACCAGCTCGGCGGCGCCGGGCATGATGGTGACGCCCCGCTCGCGGACCTTGGCCACGATCCCGCCGATCATCGCTTCCGCGACCTGGGCCGGATCGGCGGGCACCCGCGCCCGCGCCATGAAGTACCGGACGGCGTTGGCCAGCGAGCTGCCGAGCAGCTCGCGCTGGTCGGCCTCGGTCCAGGTACCGCCGAGCCGGGCCATCACCTCGGTCTCGACCTCGAACCAGAGCGGCTCGGAGTCGATGAGCAGCCCGTCCATGTCGAAGAGGATGGCCTGCGGGCCACGGGGCCCAATCCCATCGGGCAGGGCGGTGAAACGCGCGGCGGGTACCGCGGTGTCGTGAGCCTTGGTCACGTTGAGAAGTATTTCGCCTCGGGGTGATGGACCACGAGCGCGTCGGTGGACTGCTCGGGAACAAGCTGCATCTCTTCGGTGAGCTCGACGCCGATGTCTTCGGGCCGCAGCAGCCGGGCCACCTTGGCTCGGTCGGCGAGGTCCGGGCAGGCCGGATACCCGAACGAGTACCGGGCCCCCCGGTACCCCAGCCGGAAGAAGTCCTCGATGCTGGCCGAGTCCTGGGCGCCGACGTCCAGCTCGCGCCGGATGCGGGCGTGCCAGTACTCGGCGAGGGCCTCGGTGAGCTGAACGGACAGGCCGTGCAGCTCGAGGTAGTCGCGGTAGGAGTTCTTCGCGAACAGCTCGGCGGTGGCCTCGCTGACCCGCTTGCCCATGGTGGCGAGCTGGAACGCCACCACGTCGGTCGCGGCCGGATTCGCGGGAGGCGAAGAAGTCGGCCAGGCACAGCCGCCGGTCCCGCCGCTGCCGCGGGAACGTGAAGCGCTCCCGCTCCTTCCCGTCGTCATCCAGGATGATCAGGTCGTTGCCCTCGCTGACGCAGCGGAAGTACCCGTACACCACGGCCGCCTCGAGGAGGCCCTCGGCCCGGGCGCGCTCCAGCCACATCCGCAGCCGCGGCCGGCCGTGCTCCTCCACCAGCTCCTCGTACGTCACGCCGCCGTCGCGGCGGGACGGCTTGAGGCCCCACTGGCCCATGAACGTGGCCCGCTCGTCCAGGTAGGCGGCGTACTCGGCGAGCGGGACGCCCTTGATGACCCGCGTCCCCCAGAACGGCGGCTCCGGCACCTCGGCCAGCTCGGCCACGTCGGAGCGGGCCGTGGCGTCGCCGTCCGGCGCGGTGCCATCCGGCAGGGACCGGAGCGGGCGGCGGACCTGCCGGGTCCGGCGCTCGGGCAGCTTCGCCCCGTCCTCGCCGCGCTTGACCGCCATCACCGCGTCCATCAGCCGCAGGCCCTCGAACGCGTCCCGCGCGTACCGGACCTCGCCTTCGAACAGCGCGCCCAGGTCCTGCTCGACGTAGGCGCGGGTCAGCGCGGCGCCACCCAGCAGGATGGGCCAGCGGTCCGCCAGGCCGCGCGAGTTCAGCTCGGCCAGGTTGTCCCGCATCACCACGGTCGACTTGACCAGCAGCCCGGACATGCCGATCGCGTCCGCGCCCGACTCCTCGGCGGCGGTGATGATCGAGGAGATCGGCTGCTTGATGCCGATGTTCACCACGTCGTAGCCGTTGTTGGACAAGATGATGTCGACCAGGTTCTTGCCGATGTCGTGCACGTCGCCCTTGACCGTGGCCAGCACGATCTTGCCCTTGCCGTCCTCGTTGGTCCGCTCCATGTGCGGTTCCAGGTACCCGACGGCGCCCTTCATCACCTCGGCCGACGCGAGCACGAACGGCAGCTGCATCTGGCCGGACCCGAACAGCTCCCCCACCGTCTTCATGCCGTCGAGCAGGGTGTCGTTGACGATCTCCAGCGCGGGCCGCTGGTCCAGCGCCTCGTCCAGGTCGGCTTCCAGGCCCTTGCGCTCCCCGTCGATGATCCGCCGCTTGAGCCGCTCCCACAGCGGCAGCGCGGCCAGCTCCGCGGCCCGGCTCTCCTTGACGGCGGCCATGTCCACGCCCTCGAACAGATCCAGGAAGCGGGACAGCGGGTCGTAGTCGGGACGGCGGCGGTCGTAGACCAGGTCCAGGGCCACCTGCCGCTGCTCGTCGGGGATCCGGTTGACGGGCATGATGCGGGACGCGTGCACGATGGCCGAATCGAGTCCGGCCCGCACGCATTCGGCCAGGAACACCGAGTTGAGCACGGCACGCGCGGCGGGCTTGAGCCCGAACGACACGTTGGAGACGCCCAGCGTCGTCTGCACGTCCGGGTAGCGCCGCTTGAGCTCGGCGATCGCCTCGATGGTCTCGATCGCGTCCCGCCGGGTCTCCTCCTGGCCGGTGGCGATGGGGAAGGTCAGGCAGTCCACGATGATGTCCGGGCGGCGCATGCCCCAGTTGCCGGTCAGGTCCTCGATCAGCCGGGTCGCGACGGACACCTTCCAGTCCGCCGTGCGGGCCTGCCCCTGCTCGTCGATGGTGAGCGCGATGACCGCGGCGCCGTGCTCGCGGACCATCGGCATGACGCGGGCCATCCGCGAGTCGGGCCCGTCGCCGTCCTCGTAGTTGACCGAGTTGACCACCGCGCGCCCGCCGAGCAGCTCGAGCCCGGCCTCGATGACCGGGGGCTCGGTGGAGTCCAGGACCAGCGGCAGCGTGGCGGCCGTGGCGAAGCGCCCGGCGATCTCCCGCATGTCCGCCACGCCGTCCCGGCCGACGTAGTCGACGCACACGTCCAGCAGGTGCGCCCCGTCCCGGGTCTGCGCCCGGGCGATCTCCACGCATTCGTCGTACCGCTCCGGCCGCCATGGCCTCGCGGAACGCCTTGGACCCGTTGGCGTTGGTCCGCTCGCCGATGGCCAGGAACGTCGTGTCCTGCTGGAACGGAACGTGGGCGTACAGCGAGGCGACGCCGGGCTCGGGGCGCGGGCGGCGCGGGGCCGGGGTGCGGCCCCCGACGCGCTGCACGACCGCGGCGATGTGCTCGGGGGTGGTGCCGCAGCACCCGCCCACCAGCGACAGGCCGAACTCGCCGGTGAACCGCTCGTGCGCGTCGGCGAGCTGATCGGGCGTGAGCGGGTAGCGCGCCCCGCTGGCGGTCAGCTCGGGCAGTCCCGCGTTCGGCATGCAGGACAGCGGGATGCGGGCGTGCGCGGCCAGGTAGCGCAGGTGCTCGCTCATCTCCCCGGGGCCGGTGGCGCAGTTGAGCCCGATGACGTCGATGCCGAGCGGCTCCAGCGCGGTGAGCGCGGCGCCGATCTCGCTGCCGAGCAGCATGGCGCCGGTCGTCTCGATCGTGACGTGCGCGATGAGCATGACATCGGCTACCGCACCGTCGGACACCGCCGCGGCGATCGCGCGCCGGGCCCCGATGATCGCGGCCTTGGCCTGCAGCAGGTCCTGGCACGTCTCGACGATGATCGCGTCGGCGCCGCCGCGGAGCAGGCCGGCCGCGTTGAGCTCGTAGGCGTCCCGGAGGGTGGCGAAGGTGACGTGCCCCAGCGTCGGCAGCTTCGTCCCCGGCCCCATGGAACCCGAGCACCCAGCGCGGGCGGTCCGGCCCGGACGCCGCGTCCACGGCCTCGCGCGCGATCCGCGCCCCGGCCTCGGACAGTTCGGTGATGCGGTCGGCGATGCCGTACTCGCCGAGGTTGGCGAAGTTCGCGCCGAACGTGTTGGTCGTCACGCAGTCCGCACCGGCGGCCAGGTACGCGTCGTGCACCGAGCGCACGATGTCCGGGCGCGATACGTTCAGGATCTCGTTGCAGCCCTCGTGGCCCTGGAAGTCATCCAGGACGGCGTTGCTGGCCTGCAGCATGGTGCCCATGGCACCGTCCGCGACCAGCACCCGGCTGGCCAGGGCCGACCTGAGGGCACCGCCCCCGGAGCCTTTCGCTGCTGTCTCGAGATCAGCTGCTGTCTTGAGATCATCCGTCTCAGGCGCGTTCACCGTGCCCAGTGTACGGATCGGAGGTTGCCGCATGATACTCAAGAGCAACCCGGGCGGGCCGGAAATACGTCCCGCGGGCATGATCTCCGCCGGGGACGCGGTGAGGGGCAACACGTTGCCGGGGTTGCGGCGGATGCTGCTTGCAGGTGCGCCGGCAACGTAGGCTGGGACACACGACAGCGCTCGGTGACGGGGCGCGTCGTGCCCGGTGTCACCGGCCCGATGTCGCTGGCACAGCCGAACACGGCCCGGGTCGACTGGCGCACGCGGCCCGCGCGGCGCATGTACAGGGAGGAGGGGGGAGACATCGAGTTCGATCGTCTGGGCAGGCTCACCTCACCCGTCGCGATTGCCGCCTTCGAAGGCTGGAACGACGCCGGGGAGGCCGCGAGCGGCGTAATCAGCCATCTGGGCATCGCCTGGCAGGCGCAGCCGATCGCCGCCATCGAGCCCGAGGACTTCTACGACTTCCAGGTGACGCGCCCGGTGGTCGAGATAACGGAGGGCCGGATCGAGCGGCTGGTCTGGCCGACCACGCGGCTGTCGGTGGCCCGCGGGGGCGCCGCGCCCGGCCCGGCCGACCCCGCTGACGCCATGGCTGAGCCCGATGCGGCCGACGGTGCGGACGACGAGCAGTCCGCCAGCGGAACGGGCCTGGGCAAGGACATCATCCTGGTGCACGGGATCGAGCCGAACATGCGCTGGCGCTCGTTCACCAGCGAGCTGGTCGAGGGCCTGACCGAGCTCGGGGTCGAGTCGGTCATCCTGCTCGGCGCGCTCCTGGCGGACGCGCCGCACACCCGCCCGGTACCGGTGTCCGTCGGCGCGTCGGACCCGAAGCTGTCCGCCACCGTGACCGCGCCGTTCTCCGACTACAAGGGCCCCACGGGCATCCTGGGCGTGGTGCAGTACGCGCTGGCCCAGGCCGGCATCCCGGCCGTGTCGCTGTGGGCGTCGGTGCCGCACTACGTGGCCACGCCGCCGAACCCGAAGGCCACGCTGGCGCTGCTGCGCGGCGTGGAGGACATCCTGGACGCTCCGCTGCCGCTGGCCGACCTGGCCGAGGAGGCCCGGGCCTGGGAACGCGGCGTCGATGAGCTGGCCCAGCAGGATTCCGAGGTGGCCGAGTACGTCCGCACGCTGGAAGAGGCGAAGGACGCCACCGACCTGCCGCAGGCCAGCGGGGACGCGATCGCGCGCGAGTTCGAGCGGTACCTGAGGCGGCGCGGCCGCCGCGGCGAGCCGGGCGGCATCTGAGCCGCTAACCGTGGACGGCGAGCGCTGCGGTCAGCCCCGGCGCCCGGCGGGCTCGATGCCACGTCCGTTAAGAATTATTGATTTTTAACGGACGTCAGTAGGGCGGCCACGGAATGGCGGGCCAGTCCTCCGGCGGGTACGGATGCACCCGGTGCTTGAGGAGCTTTTCCACCCGGATGCTCATGGCCGCCAGCTCCCCGGGGCTGAGCAGGGGGGACAGCTCGGTCGCGAGCTCACCGCTTTCCAGCAGCGCGTACAGCCGCCGCAGGGCCTCCACCGCCCGCCGGGGCAGGGTCTTGCCCCGCCACTGCCACAGCACCGTGCGGAGTTTGTAATCCTCGGCGAAGCAGACGCCGTGGTCGCAGCCGAACAGATGCCCGCCGGGCATGGGCAGCAGGTGCCCGATCTTCCGGTCGGCGTTGTTCACCACCGCGTCGAAGACCGCGAGGTCGCGCAGGCCGGCGTGGTCAGCGCGGCGGGCCAGCCCGATCAGGTCGACCTGCGGGTCGATGTCGATCCAGAGCTGGCACATGCCCGGGCCGTAGGGCCCGTCGCGCATCACGGTCGGCGGCACCACGTTCCAGTCGGCCGCGCGGGAGACCGCGTACGCGGCGACCTCCCGGCCGGCCAGCGTCCCGGTCGGGAAGTCCCAGAGCGGGCGCTCCCCCGTGATGGGCTTGTAGACGCAGGCGGCCTGGTAGTCGCCCGAGGTCACCGCGCAGTACCAGGTCTCGTTGGACGCCTCCACGAGCCGGCCGAGGATCTCCAGGCTGCCGTGGGCCAGCAGTTGCATGGCCGCCTCGTCTTCCCCCGGTACGGAGCCCGGGAGGGCACCACCCCCATCGGCCTCGGGTGCGGCGGCGCGGTCCCGGCGCTTGGCCCCCGCGCGGCGGCCCGAGCCGGGCGGCCGGCGGCGGGGAGGACTCGCGAACCCGTCAAGCACTGGCGCGGTGCCCGTTCTGGCGCGGGCAGATGTGCCCGTCGGCGCTCAGCGGAAGCCCGCACAGCGGGCACGGCGGCCGGCCTGCCGCCACGACCCGCGCCGCGCGCTGGGCGAACGCCCGGGCGGCGCCGGGGGTGATCCGGACTCGCAGGACGCCCGGCCCGTCGGCCGGGACCTCGTCGGCCAGCGGCTCGACTGGTTCCTCGCTCGCCTCCTGAGCCTCGATGACAACCCGGCCGTCATCGCCGTCCCAGGCCAGCGCGATCGCGCCGACCCGGAAGTCCTCCATTACCGGCATGTCCAGCGGCGCGTCGTCCTGCAGGCTGACCGGCGGCGCGGCCGGCACCTCAGGGGATCCGCCGGTGCGCCGCAGCACCTCGTCGAGCAGCTCGTCGAGACGTTCGGCCAGCAGGTTGACCTGGAACTTCTCCAGCGAGACACTCGTGACACGACCGTGGGAGGTGGCCTGGAGGTAGAACGTCCGCTCCCCCGGCTGCCCAACGGACCCGGCCACGAACCTGTCGGGCGGGTCGTACATGTAGACCGGCATGCTCCTATCCTCGCGCGTCCGCTGATGGTTCGCGAACGGCAGGTACCCCGGTCTGGACCTCTGCCGGCCCGCTCGCCGGGTCAGCCCCGGCTCCGCCGCCCACCACGGCGTCGCTCTCGGCGTGGCCTTTCGTGTCCGCGCTGGTCTTATGTGCACTGGTCTTATGTGCACTGCGCGGCATCAGGTCCTCGATGCCGCCGCCGGTGTCGTTCATCCGCAGCAGGAAGGGGCGCAGCGGCGTGTAGCGGATCACGGTCAGTGAGCAGGGATCCGCCTGGATGCGCTGGCTCAGGTCGAGGTGCATGCCCAGGCAGTCGGCGATAATGCCCTTGATCACGTCCCCGTGTGAGCAGATCAGGTACGTCGCCTTGGGCCCCAGGACCTCGTTCCACTCCCGGACCGCGGCCACCGCGCGGTGCTGGGTGTCCAGCATGGACTCCCCGCCGGGCCCGGGGAAGCGGACCGCGCTCGGGTGGGCCTGGACGACCCGCCACAGCGGCTCCTTGGCCAGTTTCCGCAACGGCTTACCGGTCCAGTCGCCGTACCGGCACTCGCCGAGCCTTTCGTCCTGGCGGATCTCCGGGCCACGGTCCCGGGCAGCGGCGACCGCGTTGGCGGTCTGCCGGCAGCGGTCCAGGGGGCTCGTGACGATCGCGTCCAGCGGGAGCCGGGCCAGCCGGGCACCGAGGGCGCGGGCCTGCGCGCGGCCGCGGTCGTCCAGCGGTATCCCCGGCGTCCATCCTGACAGGGTGTGGCCGGTGGCCGCGGTCAGGCCATGGCGCACCAGCAGAACGGTCGTCACCAGCCCGACTCTAGCCGCAATGCCGAGTTAAGGCAAGGCCGGTTAGTTAAGGCCATCTCCTGGTGTCAAGGGGCGGCAAGGATGTTGATGTCGATGGTGGCCTTGTAGGTGGTGCGGTCGACTTTGCCGCGGGCGTTGTATCTGGACAGGGCGCGCTTGACGACGCGGGGGCTGGTGCGGAGGCGGCGGGCGGGCATGAGGCTGGCCAGGACCTGGCGGCCGATGTTCCCGGCGAGGTCGATGACGTGCCGGCGAGGACGTCCGCGGCGAGGATAACCTGGTCGCGGGCGGCGTTCAGGGCGATGGTGAAGCTGGCCCGGTCCGGGTCGGTGCCCGGGGCCGTGGCCGCGGCGTCGGCGATCGCGGTGCGCAGCGCCTGGTAGGTGACCAGCAGGGCATAGATCTCCTGCTCGATGCCGTCGGGGGTGCGGGCACGCAGGACGCGGCCGCCGAGGATGGTGGACTTGAGCTCGAGGTAGGCGGTCTCGATCTCCCATCTCTCGTGGTAGAGGACGGCCAGGTCGCCGGCGGGGTAGAGGGCCGTATCGAGCAGGGTGGTGATGAGCCGGCAGCGGTCCGCGGAGCAGCAGGCGCTGGTCGCGATGGTGACCTCGGCGTCGATGACCCGGACCGGGACACCGCCGAAGCGCGACAGCCAGGACCCGTCGGGGCAGCGGTGCAGGACGGGGAGCTTCGGGGAGCCGTTCCCGGTGCGGACGCGGATCAGGAAATCCGCCCTGGCCGCCGCGATCTGCGCGGCCAGGAAGCCGGCGGCGAAGTTCCGGTCGGCGAGCAGGATCATCCCGGCGCGCAGGCTTCCCAGCAGCAGCGGGGCGCAGGTGGTCTCGCCGGCCGAGACGGGGCGGAACACGGCGTCGATCACGGTCCGGGTGCCGCAGCTGACCAGGGCCAGCAGCCGCAGCATCGGGTAGCCGGAGTCACCGTTGCGGCCACCGCGCTGCTTGGAGTAGACCGCCAGGTTCGCCGCGCTGTCGGCGACGGACATGATCGTGCCGTCGATGGCGACCACCAGCAGCCCCCGCCACCGCGCCCCTGCCGGGTCCGGGCCGCGCAGCAGGAAGAACAGTTCGCGCAGCGGCCCGGGCCGAGGCGGCGGCGCGCCTGGGCCATCGCGAACGCGGTTGGGACAGCGGCCGGCAGGCCGTCCAGCCCGGCCGTGAGCCGGTGCCAGACCTGCGAGTACCCCAGCTCGGTGAACAAGCACCCCGCCAGCAGCAGGTACACCACCACGCGGGCCGGGAGATCGCGGACCCGGCGCTGGACCCGGCACGTATCAGCCAGCACCGCGTCGACCATCTCGAACGGCACCTGCTGCGTCAGCTCGCCCAGGTGACCTGGCGCGAACCGCCCTCCGGCCACCATGACGACACGGGTAATGACAGACTTATCCAACGCGGGGCTCCCGGGCGCGAGGCGTGTCTTGGAGGACAAACCTCAGTTACCGGAGCCCCGCCCCCAGCGCACTCACCGACACGCCTTGACAGCCAGGCAATCCGCTTAACTAACCGGCCTTGGAGTTAAGGGCCGGCCGTCTGTGTCGAGGACCGTCGTTGGCGTGTCGCGGTTTCCTGCTGATGGTCCCGGTTGATGGCGGTGGTGAGCTCGGTGACCCGTAGGCATGTGCGGGGCTTGCCGGGCGGGTGCTTGTTCCAGCGGCTCAGCGGGGACTTCACCCTGCGGGCGCAGACCCGGGGCCGCCGGGGCCCGTGCAGGTGCGCCAGGACGGCGCGGCCGATGTCGCCGGTTAGGTCCGCGGCACCGGTGATGGTCCCGTGAGCGCCGGTGACCAGCGTCTGGGCGGTCTGGACGGCGATCTGGTAGCTGGCCCGGTCGGGGTCGGTGCCCGGGATGGTCTGCACGGCGTCGGTGACGGCGATCCGCAGCGCCTGGTAGAGGGCCAGCAGTGCCCACATCTCCTGCTCCAGGCCAACCGGGTCGCCCGAGCGCAGCACCCGGCCGCCCAGCAGGGTGTGCCGCAGCGCGAGGTAGGCGACCTCGTGCTGCCACCGCTCGTGGTACAGGGCGATCAGCGCATCGGCGGGCCAGGCGCGGTGGTCGGTCAAGGTGGTGGCCACCCGGTAGGTGCCGCCGTAGCGGGTGCCGTCGTGGCAGGTGATGGTCACGCTGGCCGTGATGATCCGGACCTTCACGCCGCCGATCAGCGACAGCACCGACCCGTCGGGCAGGTGCGCCAGCACCGGCGGGTGGCGGGCGGAGGTCAGCCGGACCAGGAACTGCGCCCGGGTGGCGGCGAGCTCGCGCAAAAACTGCCCGCCGTCAAAGCCGCGGTCCATCAGCACCAGCATCGTGGCATCCAGCAGGGGCAGCAGCTTGCAGGCCCAGGTGATCTCCCCGTCGGCGGGCGTGCCGAACACCGCCCCGATCAGCGCGCGGGTGCCGGTCTCCACGAGCGTCATCAGCTGGATCACCGGATAGCCAGTCTCGCCCCGAGGTGCCTTCAGCTTCCCCAGCCACGCCCGGTTCCGCGGCGTGTCGGGCACCTTGACCGACTTGCAGCCGTCAAAGGCCACCGTCCGGTACCGGCCGAACCTGATCCCCGGGGTGGACGGCTGCCCCAGCGGGCCTGCGAGCACCTCGAACAGCGGACCCGGGGCCTGCGTGATCCGGCCCCTCGGGGACCGCGGGCCCGGATTCCCGCTGGCCGGGCTCCCGCTGATCGGCGCAGAGCACGAACACCGCCGACCCGAACGTCAGCCGGTCACCGGCCTGGACCAGCACGGGGGCGCGGACCCGCCATCCGTTCAGCCGGGTGCCGTTGGTGGAGTTGAGGTCGGTCAGTATCCAGCGGCCTGCGGCGTTCTCCAGCCGCGCGTGCCACCGGGACACGGACAGGTCCTCGATGAGCAGGTCGCAGCCGCTGTCCCGGCCGATCGTGTACCGCGCGTCGAGGCCCGGGGCGGGCGGGAAGTACAGCGGGCCCGGCGGGGCGGGCGCGCCCCGGGCACCGGGCCGGGGACCCGGGCGAGACCGGAAGCTCTCGCGGGCGGTACCCGACAGGGCTTCCTTCTCCGCGGTGAGCAGCTCGCGGCTGCGCCGGGCGCGGTCACTGATCGCGGCGCGCAGGCTGGCCAGGGCGCCCGCGCCGGGACGGCGGCGGGGCAGGTCGGCGAACAGGCCGTCGAGCTGACGGCGGTCCCGGGCACCGAGCGCCTGGTCCATCCGCCGCATGAACGTTTCCTGGGAGAGCCGCCCCTCGACGAAGCCCTCACCCAGCTCGCTGACCGCCTGGTCGCGCTCCTCGTCGGAAGCGCGGATGGCGTCCGGGGTGGTGGGCGCCTCCGGCGATGAGCCTCCCATAACAGGAGTATCAATGCGGAATCCCCGCAGGGGCAAGCTAAGCGCCCGATTAACACAGCACCACGCCCCGCGGGGAGATCGGCGGGATCGTCGTGGGGCTGGGTTAACCTAGCCGGGATGTCCACCATGAGTGACGACATGACCGGCGATTCGGCGGCCCAATCGGCGGCGGCCCAATCGGCGGCCCAATCGGCGGCGCTGTTCGGTGAGTTCTGCGCGGCCGGGCTGTGGCCGGGGGCGGGCCGCGCCATGGTGGAGAAGCTGCGCGCCGCCGGGATCACCGGGCCCGCCGACGTCACGGCCGGCCGCCTGGAGCTGGTCGAGGGCATCGGCCCGAAGCGGGCCGCCCGGCTGGCCGCGTCCTTCGGCCGGGCCCGCCCGGCCTACGATACGGCCGAGCTGCTGATCCAGTGCCGTGTCCCGGTGCGCTTCGCGGGGTCCGCGGTCGCGCTGCTCGGCCCGTCCGCCGCCCGGCAGCTGCGCGACGATCCGTGGAAGCTGCTGCTGCTGCCGCGGATCCGGCCCGACCAGGCCGACTGGTTCGCGCGCCAGCTGCTGGCAGGGCAGGCGAACCGGCAGGATCCGCGGCGTGGCCGGGCCCTGGTCGTGCACCTGCTGGTCAAGGCATCCCGGGACGGGCACACGGCGGTGCCCGCGGACGCGGTCCGTCACCGCGTTGGGCGCGTTCGGCATCGATGATCCCGGCAGCGCGGTGGTCGCGGCGATCGACGACGGCGCGGTGCTGCCGTTCGAGGCGTTCGGGGCCGGGCTGGAGCCGGCCGACCCGGACGGGGACGCGGACGGCCCCGGGCACGTCGGCGGCCCGGAGTTCGGGCCCGCGGAGGCGACCGCGGCCGCCGATATCGGTGCCGCCGGCGCGGGCGCGGCGGGTGCGGGCGCTCCCGGCATGCGGACCGGCGACGGCGGCGAAGACGACCCGCCGGGGACCGGTCCGGGGACGCTGCTGGCGCTGACCCAGTACGCGATCGCGGAGGAGTCGGTGGCCGAAGGGCTCCAGCGCCTCGCCGCGACCGCCGAACCGGTCGACGGCGCCTCCGGCGACGCCGCCAGGCCCGGCGACGCTGAGCTGGACGATCGCCAGCTCGCGGCCGTGGAGGCGGTCGCCGACCATGGCGTCTCCGTGCTGACCGGCGGCCCGGGCACCGGCAAGAGCCGCACGGTCGCGGCGGTCGTTTCCCTCGCCGCCGAGCGCGGGCTGCGGGTAGCGCTGGCCGCGCCGACGGGCCGGGCCGCCAAGCGGCTGGAGGAACTCGCGGGCGCGCCCGCCACCACGCTGCACCGCCTGCTCGGCGCGCAGGGCCGCGGCATGCCCCGGTCCGGTGCGGGCGACGCGCCGGACGGGCTGTTCGGGGACGCCGGTTCCCCCGGCGCGGGCGGGGCCGATGGCGGAGCTTTCGCGGGGGGAGCGCCGGGCGGCCCTGGCGCCGGCGGGGAGCCCGGCGGCCGCGAGGGCAGCTGGGTCTTCGCCCGGGGCGAGGAATGGCCGCTGGACGCGGACCTCGTGGTCGTGGACGAGAGCTCGATGCTGGACGTGGAACTGGCCGCCGCCCTCGTGGAGGCGTGCGCGGACGGCACCCGGCTGCTGCTGGTGGGCGACCCGGCCCAGCTGCCGTCGATCGGGCCCGGCCGGGTGCTGGCCGACATCATCGACTCGGGCGCCGTCCCGGTCACCGAGCTGACCACGCTCTACCGGCAGCGCGACGGCGGCACGATCGCCAAGCTGGCCACCGCGGTCCGGGGCGGCGACCTGCCGGCCGTGGACTCGCCCGAGCGTGAGGTCGTGATCGTGACCGCGCGGGGCAGCGCGGAGGCGGCGCACCGGGTCGTTCAGCTCGTCACCGATTCCATCCCGCGCGCGCTGGGCATCGCGGCGGAGGAGGTCCAGGTGGTAACGCCGGTGCACAAGGGGCCGGCCGGGACCATCGAGCTGAACCGCGCGCTGAAGGCCAGGCTCAACGCCGGGCCCGGCGTGCACCGCGGCTTCGACCCGGGCGACCGGGTGGTGGCCATCGCCAACCACGCCGACGAGGGCTTCGCCAACGGCGAGGTCGGCACGGTGATCGGCACCGCCGACGATGGTCTCACGGTGTCGTTCAGCGGTCTGCCGGTCACGGTCCCGTTCAAGCTCCTGGGGGACCTCCGGCACGGCTGGGCGCTGACCGTGCACCGGGCCCAGGGCTCGGAGTGGCCGGCCGTGGTGGCGGTGTTCCCGGCCGAGGCGTCCGGGATGCTGTCCCGCCCGCTCGTCTACACCGCCCTGACCCGCGCCCAGCAGCACCTATCCGTCGTCCACGGCGCCGGCCCCGCCCTCGCCCGAGCCGTCCGCACCATCGGCGAACGCCCAAGAGAAACCAGGCTCGCCGCCCTCCTAGCCGATCTCTGACCTCAGCCCCTGTGGGTTACGGCGAGGCGCTCGTGACCGGCCCAGCGAGCCGGGCCTTCAGGCCCGGCGAGTGGCCGGTGTGTCGGCGAAGTACCACCGCGGGGCGCGGAGCGCATGCGGGGGGTTCCGGGGGGTCGTCCCCCCAGGCCAGCACCGCCAGCGAGCCGGGCCTTCAGGCCCGGCGAGTGGCCGGTGTGTCGGCGAAGTACCACCGCGGGGCGCGGAGCGCATGGGGGTCGTCCCCCCGGGCCAGCACCGCCCCCCGGGCCAGCACAGCTATCCGCCCATGGCGTGGGCGCCGCCGTCTACGTGGACGATCTCGGCCGTCGTGGCGGGGAACCAGTCGGACAGGAGGGCGACGCAGGCGCGGGCGGCGGGGGTGGGGTCGGTGATGTTCCAGCCGAGCGGCGCCCGCTCGGCCCACAGGCCCTCGAACCGGTCGAATCCGGGGATGCTCTTGGCCGCCATGGTGCGCAGCGGCCCGGCGGACACCAGGTTGACCCGGACGCCCTTGCCGCCCAGGTCGCGGGCCAGGTAGCGCGCGCATGACTCCAGGCCGGCCTTGGCTACGCCCATCCAGTCGTAGCCGGGCCAGGCGACGCTGGCGTCGAAGTCGAGGCCGACGATCGAGCCGCCGCCGTTCATCAGCGGGAGGGCGGCCGTGGCCAGGGCCTTCAGCGAGTACGCCGAGACCTGGAACGCGGTCGCGGCGTCGTCCCAGGTGGTATTCAGGAAGTTGCCGCCGAGCGCCCCCTGCGGCGCGAACGCGATCCCGTGCACCACGCCGTCCAGCCGGTCGACGTGCCCGGAGAGCCGTTCGGACAGCGAGTCCAGGTGGCCCTCGTCGGTGACGTCGAGTTCGAGCACCGGCGGCGGGTCCGGCAGCCGCTTGGCGATCCGCTCGACCAGGCTCAGCCGCCCGTACCCGGTCAGCACGACGGTCGCGCCTTCCTGCTGCGCGACCTTGGCCACGTGGAACGCGATCGAGGAGTCGGTCAGCACGCCGGTGACCAGGATGCGCTTGCCCGCCAGGATTCCCATGGCGGTCAGTGTCCCATGCCCAGGCCGCCGTCCACCGGAACGACCGCACCGGTGATGTAGGCCGCGTCGTCCCCGGCCAGAAACGACACCACCCCGGCCACCTCGTGCGAGGCCGCGTACCGGCCCAGCGGGACCGCGCCCAGGATGGCCGTCCTGCGGTCCTCCGGCAGGGCCGCCGTCATGTCGCTTTCCACGAAGCCGGGCGCGACCACGTTGGCGGTGATGCCGCGCGAGCCCAGTTCCCGGGCCAGCGACCGGGCGAAGCCGACCAGGCCGGCCTTGGAGGCCGCGTAGTTGGCCTGGCCCGCCGAGCCGTACAGGCCCACCACCGAGGAGATGAAGATGAGGCGGCCGCGGCGGGCGCGGACCATGCCGCGCACGGCCCGTTTCGCGACCCGGTAGGCGCCGGTCAGGTTCGTGTCCAGGACGCTGGTGAAGTCGTCCTCGCTCATCAGCGCCAGCAGCTGGTCGCGGGTGATGCCCGCGTTGGCCACCAGCACCTCGACCGGCCCCTGGGCGGCCTCGACCTTCTTGAACGCGGCGTCGACCGACGCGGTGTCCTGCACATCGCAGGGCACCACGGCCAGCCCTTCGACGGGCTCCCCGGAGCGCGAGGTGACCGTGACGGCCTCACCGTCCCCGGCGAGCCGGCGGGCAATCGCCAGCCCTATCCCCCGGTTGCCTCCCGTGACCAGGACCGAGCGTCCCATCTGCCGTCCACCTCCACGTCGAGCGTGCGGACAATCGTGGTGAGCGTACCGGTCCCGGCGGCATCCCGTCCGCACCTGGCCCGCCTGGGACCGGCCTGGGACCGGCCGGGGAACGCTGTCGGGGCCGGCCGGGGCTAGATGGCGTCGCGGTAGTAGGTTGCAGGCGTGACTCACGGTGTGCAGCACGACATAGATTCCCAGTTCACCGCGCTCCCGTTGCGGGCGCTGGCGGACGCCGCGATGCAGCAGGCGGCGGATCTCGGGGCCGGGCACGCGGACTTCCGCGCCGAGCAGATCCGCAGCCAGACGATCGGGTTGTCGGACGGCAACCTGGAGACCCTCTTCGACGGTAGCGACACCGGCCTGGCCGTCCGCGTCGTCGTCGACGGGACCTGGGGGTTCGCCTCGGCCGTCGACCTCACGCCCGAGGCGGCGGCTCAGGCGGCGCGGGAAGCCGTGGAGGTGGCCGGAGTCGCGGCGGCCATGAATACTGAACGGATCGAACTGGCCAGCGAACCGGCCCACGGTGACGTCACCTGGGTGTCGGCGTACGACGTCGACCCGTTCGAGGTGAGCGCGGCCGAGAAGGCGGCGCTGCTGGCGGACTGGAGCAAGCGCCTGCTGGCGCGGGCCGGCGTCGACCACGTCGACGCGGGCCTGACCCAGGTCAAGGAGTGCAAGTTCTACTCCGACGGCGCCACCACCGCGGCCCAGCAGCGGGTACGGCTGCAACCCGTGCTGACCGCCGTCGCGGTGGAGAAGGACGGCCGCTTCGAGACCATGCGCACGCTGGCGCCCCCGGCGGGACGCGGTTATGAGTACCTGAACGGAACCGGCTGGGACTTCCAGTCCGAGCTGGAGGAGATGCCGGCCCTGCTGGCCGAGAAGCTGGCCGCGCCGACGGTCCGGCCCGGCCGCTATGACCTGGTGATCGACCCCTCTAATCTGTGGCTCACCATCCACGAGTCGATCGGGCACGCCACCGAGCTGGACCGGGCCCTCGGCTACGAGGCCGCCTACGCCGGGACCTCGTTCGCGACCCCGGACAAGCTCGGCATCCTGCAGTACGGGTCCCCGATCATGCACGTCACCGGGGACCGGACCGCCGTGCACGGACTGGCCACCGTCGGGTACGACGACGAGGGCGTGACCGGCCAGTCGTGGGACCTGATCACCGACGGCGTGCTGTCCGGGTACCAGCTGGATCGCCGGATGGCCGCGCTGCGCGGCCTGGGCCGGTCCAACGGCTGCGCGTTCGCCGATTCGCCGGGGCACATGCCGCTGCAGCGGATGGCCAACGTGTCCCTGCAGCCCGCCGAGGGCGGCCCCTCCACCGCCGAGCTGATCGCCGGGGTCGAGGACGGGATCTTCGTCGCCGGCGACAAGAGCTGGTCGATCGACATGCAGCGGTACAACTTCCAGTTCACCGGGCAGCGGTTCTACAAGATCACCGGCGGGCGGCTCGCGGGCCAGTTGCGGGACGTCGCCTACCAGGCGACCACGACCGACTTCTGGAACGCCATGGAAGCCATCGGCGGGCCGCAGACCTACGTGCTGGGCGGCGCGTTCAACTGCGGTAAGGGCCAGCCCGGGCAGGTCGCCCCGGTCAGCCACGGCACCCCGTCAGTCCTCATGCGCGGCATCCGGATACTCAACACGGTGGAGGAAGCGGCATGAACCAGCGACCGCAGGACGTCGTCGAGCAGGCCCTTTCCGTCGCGACGGGCGGGGACTGCGTCGTCATCGCCGAGGAGACATCCACGGCCAACCTCCGCTGGGCCGGGAACACGCTGACCACGAACGGGGTGGCCCGCTCCCGGCGGCTGACCGTGATCGCCATCGACTGGCGTGACGGCGGGGCCGCGGTCGGTGTGGTCTCCCGGTCCGGGGTCCGCGACGACGAGGTGGAAAGCATCGTCCGCGCGGCCGAGAAGGAGGCGTCCGAGGGCTCGCTGGCGGAGGACGCGAGCCCGCTGGTCGACCCGGGCTCAGATCCGTTTGGAAGCAATATCCCTGGCCACCCGGGGTGGGACGATCCGGCGGAGAGTACCGGCATCGGCGTGCTGGAGGGGTTCGCCGGGCAGCTCGGCGACACGCTCCGCGCCGCGGCCTCCAGCGGCCGGAAGCTGTACGGGTTCGCCGAGCACGATCTGACCTCGACCTTCCTCGGCACCTCGACCGGCCTGCGGCTGCGGCACGACCAGCCCACGGGCAAGGTTGAGCTCAACGCGAAGTCTGATGATCTCAGCCGGTCAGCATGGGCGGGCGAGGCGACCCGGGACTTCACCGACGTGGACGTGGCCGCCCTGGACCGCGGCCTGGCCGAGCGGCTGGAGTGGGCGCGGCGGCGGGTCGAGCTGCCGGCCGGGCGGTACGAGACGCTGCTGCCGCCGACGGCCGCCGCCGACCTGCTCACCTACCTGTACTGGTCCGCGGGCGCCAAGGACGCGCTGGACGGGCGGACCGTGTTCAGCAGGCCCGGCGGCGGCACCCGGGTCGGCGAGTCACTCACCAGCATGCCCGTGACGCTGCGCAGCGACCCCTTCCTGCCCGGGCTCGCCTGTGAGCCGTTCGTCGTGGCGCATGCCTCCGGCCGCAACTCCTCGGTCTTCGACAATGGCCTGCCGCTGGCCCCGACGGAGTGGATCCGGCGGGGTGAGCTGGCCGCGCTCACGCAGACCCGCTATTCCGCCCGGCTGACCGGCCTGCCGGTGACCCCCCCGATCGACAACCTGACCTTCGAGATCGACGACCCCGTGGCGCCCGGGATGGCGGAGATGATCGCGCGCACCGAGCGGGGGCTGCTGCTCACCTGCCTGTGGTACATCCGCGAGGTGGACCCGCAGACGCTGCTGCTCACCGGGCTCACCCGGGACGGGGTCTACCTGGTCGAGAACGGCGAGGTGACCGCGGCGGTGAACAACTTCCGGTTCAACGAGAGCCCGGTCGGGATGCTGAGCCGCCTGGCCGAGGTGGGAGCGACCGTCCCGGCGCTGCCGCGCGAATGGGGCGACTACTTCAGCCGGACCGCGATGCCGCCGGTGCGGGTCGAGGGCTTCAACATGTCCTCGGTGAGCCAGGCCAGCTAGCAGCGGCTGCTTCACTGGGCCGCTTCCTGGGCCGCTTCGCTGTAAGCGCAGCGGCCATCGCCGACCGCCCGCCCGACCCGGCTATCTGTGCCCGGAGGGCGAGGATACCTTGGACTTATGAGGATCGCAGGGCGACGCCGCAAGCAGAACGTTGCGCTGGTAACACAAGCGCGGCGCTCTATGTCGGAAGACATCGCGTACCGGCAGCGCAGGTACCTCATCATGATGTCGTTCCGGGCCATCTGCTTTGGCATCACGATCCTCTTGTTCCTCAATCACTTCGGCTGGCTGGCCGCGATACCGGCCGTTTTCGCGATTGTCATACCGTACGTTGCGGTCGTTTTCGCCAACGGGGGCCGCGAGCCTGACAACGCTCGCGGATTCATGGAGTACCGGCCAAACCTGCCGGAGCGGCGCATTCCTCCTGGTCAGAACGGGTCGCCAAGCGGACATCAAGGCGTAGGCGACCCGACCGCACACAGTTAAACGCGCCCCATAGACGCGACATACGCGCAACGGCCACGGCCTTCTCCCGAGATGGAGTCGTAATTGGGTCTTGACACGTACCGGGGGGTTTCCGTGTACCATTCATATCGGTGCTCTGGTCCCCCGTCGGAGCACCGCTACCGGCGTTCCGGGCCCCCGTCGGAACGCCGATGAATGCGACGCCGGGTGGTTTGCCCCCGTAGCCACCCGGCGTCGCCCCATGCTCGCACCCTTCGGGTGTCTCGCCTCTGGCTCGCAGTATTTTTCCGGGGGGACGAACCCCCGGACCCCCCGATGATGTCGCCTCTGCCCTGTGAGAGGCGATCCGGGAGGGCTCCAGGCCACAGTTGCTCCCCGGTTTTGGTTACTGAAAGTGGGGGAGGTTGCTGTCCGTAATTGGTTTTGGGTTTTGTGGGATTGAGGGTCGCGTTTACCGGCTCTTGGGGTGGTCTTTACCTGCGGTTTACCAGCTGGCCGGGCCGGGCTACTCCGTCTTGTTAAATTCGGCGATGGCGATGCCGACCATGACGGCGCCCATGAACGCGACGATGCCCAGCGACAGGCCCAGGGGCACGGCCCAGCCGCCCCAGGTGACCCCGGGTGCGAGGGCGTTCATCGCGGCGGGGCTGATGTTCAGGTGGCTGAACACCGCGCGGCGCATCGGGGCGACGATGTAGGTCAGCGGGTCGATGCGGGTCAGGACCGTCAGCCACGCGGGCAGGCCGTTGAGCGGGTAGAGCGCGCCGGACAGGAAGAACAGTGGCAGGACCAGCATCTGGGTCAGGGCCATGAACGCCTGGAACTGCTTGATGCGCGCCGCCATCATTACGCCGAACGCGGTCAGCGTGAAGCTCAGCAGCAGCAGCTCACCGATCAGCGTGATGATCAGGACCGGGTTGTAGGGAACCCCGGCCAGGCCGGCCAGGGCCAGCACGATGATGCCCTGGAAGGTGGCCACGGTCGCACCGCCCAGGCACTTGCCGAGCACGATCGCGCCGCGCTTGACCGGCGCCACCAGCATCTCACGCAGGAAGCCGAACTCGCGGTCCCAGACGATCGAGCCGGCCGAGAAGATCGCCGTGAACAGCACGCCCATGGCGACGACGCCCGGGTAGATGAAGGTGTGGAAAGCGATCCCCGGCGGCAGGCTGCGCCCGGCCAGCGAGCCCAGGCCGGTCCCGAGGACGAACAGGAACAGCAACGGCTGGATCAGGGACGTGACCGCGCGGAGCCGGTCGGTGCGGAACCTGATCAGCTCCCGGCGCCAGACGATACCGATGGCGCGCAGGTCCTGGCGGAACCCGCTCTCGGGCACCGCGACCCTGATCGCATCGGTCAGCAGCGCCCCGGCCGCTGGCGCCGCCGTTTCGGTGGTGGGGGTCGCCATCTCTCATCGCCTCCTGCCGAAGCGCTGCGCCATGGCCCGCATGGCGTCCGCCCCGGTTGCTTCGGTGTCGCGGATGGTGCGGCCGGTGTAGGACATGAACACGTCGTCGAGACTCGGCCGGGCCACGCTCACCGAGCGGATGGCCACATCCAGCTCGGCGAACAGCCGCGGCACGAATTCCTCCCCCGATTCCACCGAGAAGGTGACCAGCCCCTCGTGCACGGCGGCCTCGATGCCGAACTGTTCGGCCAATTCGGCGATGGCCGCCTGATCGTCCGCGGTGCTGATCTGCACCCGGTCCTTGCCGACGCTGGCCTTGAGCGCCTCGGGCGTGTCGATCGCCACGATCTGGCCGTGGTCGATGATGGCGATCCGGTCGCAGTGCTCCGCCTCGTCCATGTAGTGCGTGGTCAGGAAGATGGTGATGTCCTCGCGCTGCTTCAGGTCGTTGATGTACTGCCAGATCGACGACCGGGTCTGCGGGTCGAGGCCGACGGTCGGCTCGTCCAGGAACAGCACGTGCGGCGCGTGCAGCAGGCCGCGCGCGATCTCCAGCCGCCGCTGCATGCCGCCGGAGTAGGTGCGGACCAGGCTCTCCCGCCGGTCCCACAGGCCCACCATCTCCAGGACCTGGCGCATCCGCGGCGCGACCGCGGCCCGGGGCACGCCGTACAGGTCGGCGTGGAAGCGCAGGTTCTGCTCGGCGGTCAGGTAGGTATCGAGCGTGGTGTCCTGGAACACGAGGCCGATGTTGCGGCGCACGGTGTCCCGTTCGGTGACCACGTCGTGCCCGGCCACCCTGGCATTCCCGGACGTCGGCTTGATCAGCGTGCAGAGGATGCTGATGGTGGTCGACTTGCCGGCGCCGTTCGGCCCGAGGAACCCGAACGTCTCCCCGGGCGCGACCTCGAAGTCGATGCCGCGGACGGCCTCGACATCGCCGTACCGCTTGGTCAGCCCGCTGACCGAGATCGCCGGGCCCCGCCCGGAGCCGGACTGTGCTGCGCCGGGCTGCCCCCGGCCGGACTGTGCTGCACCTCCGGCTTCTGGACCGGTCTGTACTGCCACGTGCTGCTCCCCTTTCGAGGCTCCTATCCGAGCCTAACGGCGTGGCTGTGGTCCGCCCCCAGTGCGGGTGCGGACCACAGCCCCTGACCGGTGAGCCGGGCGGCGCGCAGGCCGGGCCCGGCCGCCGGGCCTCACTGCTCGGAACTGCCCGCTTCGGCCTCGTCGTCGGCGGCGAGGATCCGGTACAGGGAGCGGCGGGTGTCGGTGAGGACCTTGGCGGCCTGCTTCACCTGCGCCGCGGAGCCAGCCTGGCCCACCTGCGACACGGCCATGAGGACCTGGCGGATCAGCCCGCGCAGTTCGACCTCCGTGTCGTCCACGCTGCCGGTCACCGCGTCCCATGACGCGCTGAGCTCGTCCGCGTGCGATTCGGTGTACGCCCGGCCCTCGTCGGTAAGCGCGAACGCCTTGCGGCCGCTCTCACCAGTCTCGGCCCGGATCAGGCCCTCGTCCTCCAGCTGCTGGAGCGCGGGGTAGACCGAACCGGGACTCGGGCGCCACACACCGTCGGTGCGCTCGCTGATCTCCTGAATGATCTGGTAACCGTTGCGGGGCCCCTCGGCCAGCAGCGACAGCGCCGCCGCGCGGACGTCGCCCCGGCGCACCCGCGGTCCGCGCGCGAACCTCGGGCCGCCGAACGGGCCGCCCCGCATCATCTCCGGCGGCGGGCCACCCCAGCCGCCACGCCTCGGGCCGCGTCCGCGACCCCGGTGCCCGCCCCTGCGGGCCCACTCTTCTTCATGCATTGCGGTACTCCTTCAAAGTTTCTGTTGTCGTTCCAGACGTTTCTGTGCCAGACGCCGGGCCTGATCCGTCACACCCTCGGACCATCTAGATATCCCCATTACTGTCTAGCTAGCTCAAAGATATATCGATAGTGTTCTTTGCGCAAGTCCGCCCGGTGAGGAAAATGCCCGCGCCGCCGGAGGAGGGAGAAGCGGGCGCAAGAGAGCGCTGAGGGGCGCCCAGGACGTATGGGGCAGGTGTGGGGCATGTGGAGCGTATGCGGCATGCGGAGCACACATGGGGCGCGTGGGGCCCGCACGGGCGCGGGAAGCACGAGGTCCGGCCCGCCACAGTGGGATCAGCGCGGTCACCAGAGGACCACGATGGGATCATCGCGGTCGCTAGAGGACCACGATGGGATCATCGCGGCCACCAGAGCGCCAAGGTGGGAGCTGGGGACCGCGGCAACGTGCACGGTGGCGCCATTGAGCACGCCAGGACGTGCTCAATGGCGCCTGAGCACGTTCGCGTTACCCGCAAAGGTGCCAACGCATGTATCCCCGTGTCCGCTGCCAAATGGGAAGGGTGATCTTGGGTGGCGGGTGCGGTGGTTTGCGCTGATGCGTGGTGGTCGGTGCGGGGGTCGGTCCAGTAGGTCGGTGATGGTCTGGGGGGTGGCGTCGGTGAGGGTGGCGTGGATGGTGACCTGGTGCAGCTCGTTGCTGTAGACGGCCTGGACGTTAAACGCGTCCAGGTGTCTACGGTCACTGGAAATGACGGTGTAGGAGTGCGGTCGCGTCACTGACGGCGCGGACGGGGTTTGAGGGCAGCCTTCGGGTTGTCCTTTTTCGTGTGCGACGGCACGGTGATCACGTCGGTGATGGGTGCGGCCCTCCCGCTTCTTCTTGGTGTGGCAACCGGAGACGGGAGGGCCGCTGGGTTGACGCGCGGAGGCGTCGTGCTCACGGTAAACGCTGACCGGGACGTGGTCGAGCGGCAGCTGGGGGGCGGGGAGCTGGCGTGCCCGTCGTGCGGGGGCGTGCTGGCCCGGTGGGGGAACGGGGCCGCGCGGCGGGTGCGGCTGCCGGGCGGGCCGGGCGGGGAGCGGGACCGGCATTTGGTGCTGGTCCCGCGCCGGTAGCGGTGCCGGGAGTGCGGGGTGACGCATGTGCTGCTGCCAGCGCGGTGCCTGGCCCGGCGGGCCGATGCCGGGGAGGTGATCGGGCTGGCGCTGGAGGCGAAGGCGGCCGGGGCCGGGCACCGGGTGATCGCGGAGCGGCTGGGCCGTCCGGCCTCGACGGTGCGGGGCTGGCTGCGGGCGTTCACGGCCCGGGCGGAGCAGGTCCGGCTGGTGTTCACCGCGCTGGCGGCCAGCCTGGTGACCGATCCGCCGCTGCCGGGCCCGGCCGGGTCGCCTGTGGCGGACGCGGTGGCGGCGGTCGCGGCGGCTGCCGTAGCGGCGGCAAGGGTGCCGGGGGTGGGCACGGTGGCGCGGTGGCAGCTGGCCGCGGCGGTGACGTGCGGGCTGTTCCTGGCCCCGGCCTCGCAGGCCCGGGTGGCCAACACGAGCTGGCTCTGGGCGGCGCCCCGGTAGGGCCGCCATCCTCGGTGACTGCTGTTTCCCGCCGTTTCACCGAGGAGGTAGTCGATGTCTGGGGCTGAGGAGGACCGCAAGCGGGCGGCCCGCGCCGAGCAGGTGGCGTTGTTCCGGTACCAGCTGATCCGGGAGGCCGCCGACCCGGCGCTGTCCACCCGGCAGCGGGGCCGGCTGGTCCGCGAGCTGGCCGGGAAGGCGCATCCGGGACCGTTCGGCGAGGCGGTGACCGTGTCGCGGGAGACCATCGACCGGTGGATCCGGTCCTGGCGCGCCGGCGGGTTCGCCGCGCTGGCCCCGCCGGTGCGGCAGGTCACCCCGCGCACCGACGCGGCCGTGCTGGAGCTCGCCGCCGGGCTGAAGCGGGAGAAGCCCGCCCGCACCGCCGCGCAGGTGATGCGGATCCTGCGGGCCAGCTGCGGCTGGTCCCCGTCGGTGCGCACGCTGCAGCGGCACTTCGAGCGGCTGGAGCTGACCACCCGCCCGGACGGCCGCCCGCCGGCGACGTTCGGCCGGTTCGAGCATCCCGCCAACGAGCTGTGGCCCGGCGACGCGCTGCACGGACCCCGGATCGCCGGGCGTAAGGCGTACCTGTTCGCCTTCCTGGATGACCATTCCCGGGCGGTGATGGCCGCCCGCTGGGCTACTTCGAAGACAGCGTGCGGCTGGCCGCCGCGCTGCGCCCCGCCCTGGCCGCCCGCGGCGTCCGGAATCGATCTACGTGGATAACGGCTCCGCTTTTGTCGATGCGGCGCTGAAGCGGGCCGCGGCCCGGCTGGGCATCAAGATCTCCCACAGCGCGCCCGGCCGCCCGGAAGGGAGGGGGAAGATCGAAAGATTTTTCGGGCTTGTGCGGCAGGAGTTCCTGGTCGAGATCGGCGACGGCTCGTCCATCGCGGACCTGGCGCAGCTGAACAAGCTGTTCACCGCCTGGTACGAGACGGTTTACCATGCCCGGCCGCACGGGGAGACCGGGCAGCCGCCGATCCAGCGGTGGCTAGCCGGTCGCCCCGTTTCCCACGCCGTCGCCGGAGCAGCTGCGCGAGGCGTTCTTGTGGTCTGAGTGGCGGCTCGTCGCCAAGACCGCCACGATCAAGCTGTTCGGCGGGGTTTATGGGGCCGAGCCGGCACTCGCCGGCCGGAGGGTCGAGTGCGTCTTCGACCCGTTCGACCTGTCCGCCGTCGAGGTCCGCTGGAACGGCAAGCCCTACGGCCTGGCCCGCCCGCAGCACATCGGCCGGCATTCCCACCCCAAGGCCAAGCCGGAGGACCCCGCCGGGCCGCCGCCGGCGACCGGTATCGACTACCTGGGCATCATCGCCGCCGAGCACGAACAAGCCGCCCGCCGCCACCGCATCCGCTACGACGCCCTCGCCGAGCCCGGCCCCGGCCACGGACAAGACAGCGAGCAGGAGGACGGGCGGTGAGCCCGCCGCCGGTGCGGCCCGCCGAGATCAGCGACCTGATCGCCTGGGCCGCGCGGCTGTCCCGCACCGGGCCCGGCGGCGCCAGCCCTGCCGAGACCGCCGCCTACCTGGCCGCCAAGGCAGGCCTGCTGGAACGCATCGCCGCCAGCCGCGAACAAGACGGCTGGGCCCGCCGCGACATCGACACCGCCCGGCAGGCGGCGGCCGCCGCCCGCCAAGCCGCGGCCGCCGCCCGGCAGGCCGCCATCACCGCCCTGGAGGAGCAGTCATGATCGACCTGCGCAACCACTACGGGTTCACCCGCACCCCGTTCGGCAAGGACCTCGCCCCGTCCATGCTGCACCACTACCCGGCCCACGCCGAGGCCGTCGCCCGGATCACCTGGTGCGCCCGCGAGCGTGCGCTGGGCGTGGTCACGGGCGAGGTCGGATCAGGGAAGACGGCCTCCGCGCGCGCCGCCGTCGCCGCGCTCGACCAGACCCGGCACACACTGATTTACCTGGCCGATCCAACCACCGGCACCCGGGGCATCCACTACCAGGTCGTCACCGCGCTCGGCGGACGGCCCGCCCACGGCACCGCCACCCTCGCCGCCCAGGCCGCCGCCCTGCTCGCCGCCGAGCGTGACGAGCGGGGCCGGGTCCCCGTATTGGCAATCGACGAGGCTCATCTCCTGACGCACGATCAGCTCGAGGCCGTCAGGATCTTGACGAATTCGGAGATGGACGCGGCCAGCCCGCTGGCCTGCCTGCTCATCGGCCAGCCCACCCTGCGCCGCATGCTCCGCCTCGGCGTCCTGGCCGCCCTCGACCAGCGCATCGCCATCCGCTACGCCATGCCCGCCATGACCGCCGGGCAGACCAGCGGGTACATCACCCACCACCTCAAGCTCGCCGGCCGCTCCGACCCCCTGTTCAGCGACAACGCCGTCACCTTGATCCACGACGCCGCCCGCGGCCTGCCCCGCGCCGTCAACAACCTCACCACTCAGGCCCTGGTCGCCGCCATGGCAGGGCGCAAGAACATCGTCGACGAGCAAAGCGCCCGCGCCGCGGTCACCGAGGTCACGACAGACTGACCACCACCGCGCCAGCACGCACACCACGGCCCCGCCAGCACCCAGCCGGCGGGGCCGTCGACTGCCCCCACGTCCTCATCGCCAATGACCGCTACATCGTCATCTTGAGCGACCGGGGAACACCAGAGCTGTTCGATCAGGCGGGCCGGGGCGCTGGTGAGGATGTCCCCCAAGATCGGCAGCGCGTCCAGCAGGCTGGGGTCGTTGTCCTGGGTGGTGGCTGCCTCTAGGGCGGCGAGTTCGGTTTCGAGCCGGGTCCGTTCGGTGTACAGGTCGGTGAAGCGGGCGCGGATCCGGTTGCGGAGAGCCTGCGCCGCCGGGTCCCCCGGCTGGGCGGGTGCCTCCAGCTCGGTGATGAGCGCGTTCTCGGCGGTATCAATCCGAGCGAGCTGCTTCCGGAGCGCGGCGGCCTTGGCCGTGCGCTGGGCGGCCTGATCGGCGGCGCTGGCCGGGAGGGCGGCGGCGAGCATGGCGGCCCGGTCCGGGCCGAACACCCGCTCACCGAAGAACCGGGTGAGCGCGGTCATGAGGTCGTCTTCGCGGACGGTCATAGAGGGGTGACCGGGGTGGGCGGCGGCGTGGCGGGGGATGGTCTTGTCGTGCGGGCACCGGTAGTAGGTGTAGGTCGCGCGGTAGGCGGGGCCGGTGCGGGTGGCGCCGCGCATCCGGCGGCGGCAGATTTTGCACCATAGCCGGGAACGGAGCTGGTAGCGGCGGCCCGGCCGCGTGCTGGGCATCTCGGCTGTCCCGGACGTTGCCGTGGTCGGCTCCGGCCGGCTGGCGGCGGCGTCCCACGTGTCCTTGCCGACGAGCGCGCTCATGGGTGGGCTGCGCGGACCATATCCACTGGTCCGGGGGCATGAGCCGGGCCCGGTTCTTCTGCCTGCGGGTGCGGCCGAGGACCATGTACCCGGGTATTTGGGGTTGGTCAGGATGCGTCCCACGGTGATGGCGGTTCACCCGGTCTCCGGGCTGGGCGCGGGTAGCGGATAGGGTCGGCGTTCAGCCGGGCCGCGATCGTGGGCGTGCCCAGATGATGGCTCACCCGCCACTGGTAGATCAGGGTGACGATGGGGCCGCGTACCGGATCGGGGATGAGGCGGGTTTTGGTGCGGCCTTCGGCGGCCTTGGCCGGATCGGGTGCGGGACCCGGTCCCCGGCGTAGCCGTAGGGCACGGGGCCGAGGTTCCACCCGTCCAGGGAATGCTCCTTCAGCCCTTTCCAGACTTTGTCTTTGAGCTGGATCCGGTACCATTCCGCGATCCCCTGCTTAATGCGCCGGACCAGTACCGAGGTCGCGTTGATCCCTTCGATCTGCGCGGGTTCGTCGGTGGCAAACAGCGGAATGCCCTGGCCGTCGAGTTCTTTTTCAGCCGCAGCGCGCTGAACATATCCCGCGCCGACCGTTCGATGTCTTCGCACACCACGGCCGCGAACGGCGGTGTGGGTGATTTCGCCGCGTGGAGCAGGTCGGCGATCCCCCCGTCGCGGGGGATCCCGGCCTCGGCGAACGGCCGCCACGCCTCTCCGTGGCCGCGCTGGTCCAGGTCGATGCCGCCCGATTCCACATCCCAGTAGCAGGCGGTGATCCGCCACCCGTCCGGCAGCCACTCGGTGCAGGACCGGATCTGCCTGCGCAGCGACGCCATCGGGTCCTGTAGCAGCAGGGTGGAGGTCCGGGCCGAGGATCGCCACTGGGACCGGTTCCGCTGGCCGGCGGTCGCGGCTCCTGCTTGCGCTATCTCAATCTCTGGTCCTGGTGCTGGCGTGCCCATAGCAGTAGCTCCCTGATCGCGGCGGCCTGCCGGGCGTCCAGGTAAACATTCAGGCCCCTGCGCTTGGAGTTGCGGCGGGTAATCGTTTGTTACGTTTCGACGGCTGGCGCGGTGTTGCCGTGGTGGCTGTGCATGGTTTCCGGGATGATTGCGGCCTGTGACCGATGCGCCGCTGGAGCCGTCCGCGGATCCGCGTGATGCGCTGATCGCGGCGCAGGCGGAGCGGATCGAGGCGCTGGAGGCGCTGGTCGCCGACCTGCGGGAGCAACTGGCGGCGGCATTGCGGGCGGGGTCGCGGAACAGCGGGAACTCCTCGATGCCGCCGAGCTCGGATGACCTGTCCGGGCGGAAGCCGCCCCGGAAGCAGCGGCGTGCGGCGGAGCGCGCGGAGAAGAAGAAGCGGGGGAAGCAGCCGGGCAGCCCGGGCGCGTCGATGACCTGGGAGGTCCCGGACCGGACCGAGGACCATTTCCCCGTAGGTTCTTGTTCCTGCGGCCGTGACCTGGCGGACGCCGCTGACCTGGGGGTTGCCCGGTCATTCCAGCAGGAGGAGATCCCGGCCGCGCCCGCGGAACGGGTGCAGCACGACCTGCACGAGGCGAGATGCGGCTGCGGCCGGACCCATGTCGCGGCGCGCCCGGCGGGCGTGCCGGACTCTGCCCTGTCGATCGGGCCGCAGCTGCGTGCCCTGGCTGTTTACCTGGTGGTTTTCCAGCATGTGCCGGTGGAGCGATGCCTGCAGCTGATCGCCGACGTGACCGGTGCCGCCGTATCGGAGGGGTTCATCCATTCCTGCCTGGCCAAGGCGGCGTCCCTGGCCGCGGACGTGGTGCGGCTGATCCGCACCCTGATCACCGCCGCGGGCGTGGCCGGGTTCGATGAGACGACGCTGCGGTCCGGGCCGGCCGGGGAGAAGAAGTACGTGCACGGCGCGTTCACCGAGGAGTACTCGGCGTTCTGGCTGGGCACCCGGAGCCTGGATTCCATGCAGGACGCCGGGATCCTGCCCGGTTTCGCCGGGATCGTGGTCTCCGACCGGTACCAGAACTACTTCCACCCCAGGTGGAAGCACGTCGCTGGGAACCAGGCGTGCCTGTCGCACCTGCTCAGGGATTACGAGGACTGCGCCGAGACCTACCCGGGCGCCGTCTGGCCCGGGCAGGCGCAGCGGGCGCTGCGCGGCCTGATCCGTGCCTGGCATGCCGCCCTTGAGCAGGGACTTCCCGCTATCCCCGCGGAAGTCCTGACGCCGCTGGAGACGCAGCTCCGGCATGCTGTCCTCGCCGGGCTGGCCAGCGTTCCCCGCGTCCCGGGCCCGAAGAACAGAACCAGGCAGAAGCCCGGCCGTGAGCTGCTCGAATTCTGCAAGGACCGCCAGGGCGACGTGCTCCGCTTCACCGCGGACACCAGCATCTGGCCCACGAACAACATCAGCGAACGCGGCGTCCGGCCCCTGAAAACCCAGCAGAAGATCTCCGGCCGCCTGGCCAGCGACGACGTTACCCAGGACCGCCTCGACATCCGCGGCTACATCGACACCGCCCGCAAGCACGGCAACAACGCCATGGACGTCCTGCACGACCTCATGCTCGGCAGGCCCTGGCGACCGCCCGCACAGGCATTCTCCCCGTAACCACGGATCAGGACCTGAGTTGGGCCGGCTGAAGCGCGCACCTGGGTGCCGTTGGATTCAGGCTTGCGGAGCACGGGTTCCGCGCGTTCTCTGGCTGCCTGTTTCCGTGCCCGGTCGCGCGGAAATCTGGTGCGGGCTAAGACCGTAAAGCCCAGTCTGGATAACCGGGGAGGCACCGGTCCCGGTGCCGGTTTCACCGGCCTCATACCGCGCCTGGCGCCGGCCGCACGCCGTGGGCTGCCCGGCGCGCCCGGGCGGGAATGCGCTGCCGGTGCTGCGGTGACTCGTGAGCCCGCAGGTCGGCGCGGATCTGGTCGGTGCGGGGCCGGGGGAAACCCGGGCCATAGCAGACGCCGCCGCGCTGGCCGCCTCCCAGGTCGTGGCCGCCCGGCCCCGGCCGGGGCGGCAGCTGCCCGCGGGAGCTTCTCTGCTTCGAGGAGGCGGCCACCCCGCGCCCCAGGATGCACAGTGCCGCGACTACCGCGGCAAAGGCCACGAGACGACACAAGCTGCTCCAGGGATGATAGGGATTGCCGAGGCCACGCGGATCGAGGATTTGGGCGCCGACCCACACGGCGGCGAACGCGATGACCAGGCAGCCGCCCGACCCGACGGCCGCCCTGGCCAGCGGCCGGCGGCGCGCCGGGGCAGGCGGGCGCGGCCCGGCCGGCCGCTCCGGCTGGGCCGGGCGGGATGTCGGCGGTGAGCGCGGCCAAATCGGCGCAGGTCAGCGCGGCCAGCGCCCGGCCCGCCCGCACGCCGAGCTCGTCCCTGGTCAGCCGGCCCTGCACGAACGCGGTCTTCAGCGTCTCGATCACCTGCTCGCGGTCGGCGTGGCCCGCCCTGATCCGGTCACCGCCTGCCGCTGCCGGGTCTTGCGGTCCTGTCATCACCGGCACCCCCCGCTCGCGCAATAAGGGTCAAGCGTAGTGCGGCTGCTCCCCGGCGGCCATGCGCAGCCAGAGTCCTTGCCCTCCGGGACGGCGTACAGGCGCCACCGCCTGGACAAGAGTCAGACCTGAGCTGGCCAGCTAATCAGCATGCACCCGAGTGCCGGTGGATGCGGTCAAGGGCGTCGTGGAGAGTCCCCGGATAATGGGTCCAGTGCACGACC
>CAVUNW010000043.1:0-140453 GCA_963742865.1 uncultured Actinomycetes bacterium | reverse complement strand
CCGCCGGGACCGGACCCAGCGGTTGCGGTACCACTCGGCGCGGCCGTCGCGCAGCCGGACGCCGTGCACCATGCCGTCGCCGAGGAACCAGTGCCCCTCACCCCAGCGCGCGCCCGCGTCTTCCAGCCCCATCGGGTTGGGGCCGTTGCGCAGGTAGCAGCCGCTGAGCTCGGGCGGCAGGTTTCCGGTGACCGGGAGGCCGAACGCGGTGATCTCCTCGCGGACCGGCGCGAACGAGCCTTCCAGGAACGGGTTCTGGTCGGGCATTGCGGTGTCCTCCTTCCCAGGTATCACCTAGTGTTCAGGCGCGGCCCGGTGGTGGGTTACCTTTCCAGTGTTGTGCCGAAGCTACGGAGGTCAAGGATGGCGGGAACGCGGATCACCAGCACGATGCAGGACGACTTCCCGCTCACCATCACCACGATCCTGAGGCACGGCTCCCGCGTCTTCGGCCGCAGTGAGTGCGTGACGTGGCAGGGTGACGGGGCCCGGCATACCAGCTACCGGCAGATCGAGGAAAACGCGCGCCGCCTGGCCAGCGCGCTGACCAGACTGGGTGTCGGCTCCGGGGACCCGGTGGCCACGTTCTGCTGGAACAACCAGGAGCACCTCGAGGCGTACTACGCCGTCCCCTGCATGGGCGCGGTTGTGCACACGCTGAACATCCGGCTGCCCGCCCATCAGCTCGTGCACATCGTCAACGACGCCCAGGACAAGATCATCATCGTGGACGGCAGCCTGCTGCCGCTGCTCGCGCGGGTCGCCGGCAGCTTCCCCTCGGTCGAGGCGTACATCGTGATCGGGGAGGGGGACACGTCGGTGCTCGGCGACCGGCCGGTCTACTCCTACGATGAGCTGCTCGCCGCCGAGGAGCCGTCGTTCGTGTGGCCCGAGCTGGACGAGCGCTCGGCCGCGGCGATGTGCTACACGAGCGGGACGACCGGCGACCCCCGGGGCGTGGTGTACTCGCACCGCTCGACGTACCTGCACGCCGTGTCGACGCTGCAGAGCGCGTGCGTGGGGTCGAACGAGGCCGACCGGCAGCTCACGATCGTGCCGATGTTCCACGTCAACGCCTGGGGCATCCCGTTCGCGGCGTTCATGTCCGGCACCACCATGCACATGCCCGGCAAGTACATGACCCCGGCCGCGCTGGTCGACTTCATCGAGGCCGAGCGCTCGACCCTGGCCTCGGCGGTCCCGACGATCTGGGCCGGCATCCTCCAGGTGGGCGCGCAGCGCGAGATCGACCTGTCGTCCCTGCGGATGGGCACCTCCGGCGGCGCGGCCATGCCGCGCTCGCTGATGGAGGCGTTCCAGAAGCAGTACGGCGTCACGATCATCCAGGGCTGGGGGATGACCGAGACGTCCCCGGTCGGCGGGCTGGCCCGGCCGCCCGCCGGCGCTGAGCCCGGCACCGTCGAGGAGATGGACTACCGGATGAAGTCCGGGCGGCTGCTGGCCGGTGTCCAGATGCGGATCGTGGACCCCGATGGGAACGAACTGCCGTGGGACGGCGAGTCGACCGGCGAGATCGAGGTCCGCGGCCCGTGGATCACCGCGAGCTACTTCGGCGGCGGGCAGCCGGAGAAGTTCCACGACGGCTGGCTGCGCACCGGTGACATCGGCACCATGGACGATGAGGGTTACTTCCAGATCTCCGACCGTCTCAAGGACGTGATCAAGTCCGGCGGGGAGTGGATCTCCTCCGTCGAGCTGGAGAACCTGCTGACCGGCAGCCCGAACGTGGTGGAGGCGGCCGTCATCGGCATCCCCGACGACAAGTGGACCGAACGCCCCCTGGCCTGCGTCGTCGTCAGTCAGGACACCGACCCGGTGACCCTCGCCCAGTCCCTGGACGGCAAGGTGGCGTCCTGGCAGATCCCGGAGAACTGGGTGTTCATCGACGAGGTGCCGAAGACCACGGTCGGCAAATTCGACAAGAAGGTGCTGCGGGCCCGCTACCAGGCCGGCGAACTCGACGTGAAGCGCACCCGCGACTGAGCCTTGGGTGCGAAGGCGGAGAGCCCTCGCACCCAGGGCCGGTTAGCCGGGAACCTTATCCAGGAACAGGTAAGGCAGCGACGGCCGTTGTGATCGCCCAGGGTTTGGGAGGCAGGGTCTAGCATGCTCGGCATGCAGGCGCGCAAGCTCGGGCTGAAGCCGGGCCAGCGGGTTTCCCTGGACGAACCGCCGTCGGGCTGGAGCCTGGCCGATCCGCCGGACGGCCTGGAGCACGTCGGCGGGCGCGGCGCGGCCGACGTGATCATCGCCTTCTTCGCCCGTGCGGACGACATCGGCGTACGGCTCCCGGCGCTGGCCGAACGGATCTACCCCGACGGCGCGGTCTGGGCCGCCTGGCCGCGCCGGGCGGGCGGCCACACCAGCGACATCACCGACAACGTGATCCGCGAGCATGCGCTGGCCCTCGGGCTGGTCGACGTCAAGGTCGCGGCCATCGACGACGACTGGTCCGGCCTGCGCCTGGTCTGGCGGGTTGCCCACCGCGGCCCGGCTTAACGTGCGGGCCTAACTGGCGCGCCTTAACCGGCGGCGGGCGGGGCTCCCAGGCCCTCGATGACCTCCGCGGCCGGCAAGCGCGTCAGCAGCGGGCCCGGGACCAGCAGCTTGGAGCCGCGGATGCCGGAACCGATGATGACGTAGGGCTGCTGGACGACCGCCGAGTCGATCAGCAGCGGCCAGCTGGGCGGCAGGCCGATCGGCGTGATCCCGCCGTACTCCATGCCCGTCGCGGCCAGCGCGTCGTCGACGGGGGCGAACGACGCCTTGCGCGCGCCCAGCCGGTTCCGGACCACGCCGTTCACGTCGGCGCGAGTCACCGCCGTGACCAGGCACGCCGCGTACATGGTGTCGCCGCGGCGCTTGGCCGCGATGATCACGCAGTTGGCCGACATCTCCAGCGGGATGTCATAGTGCTCGCAGAACGCCGCCGTGTCGGCCAGCTCCGGGTCGATCTCGGCGACCTCGACCTGTCCGGCGTCCCGGGCGGCGGTTCCCCACTCGGCGAGCGCGACAGCGACCGGCTTGGCTAGCAGTTCGGGATGTGACAGCGCGGGCCGCAGCTCAAGGCTCATGGCCCCATCAAAGCAGCCACTACGAGTGGTAGAGGGCATCATTCCCATAATGGTGCACGCCAGGCCGGTTAATGGTGCACGCCGGCCGGGTTCAATGGCGTACGGCGGGCCGGCCGGCTTACTTGCTCAGCAGATTCCCGCCCAGGTTTCCGGCCCGGAATTGGGCTTGCCGCGGTAAGTCCCTTACGGGTGCAGCTTGGCGCCCTTGAAGACCTTGTCGATGGCGTTGCGCGGGCCGTAGACGGCCACGCCGACCAGGTTGAGGTCGCCGGCCGCGACGGCATTGACCGCGGCCCGGTTGTCGTCATCGTTGCCGGTAGTGAAGAGCTCCTCGGTGTAGATCATCATCGGCAGGTCGCGCCCGGCGGCGCGCTCCCGCACGGCGGCGAGCAGGGCGCCGTCCGCCGCGTACACGAGCACCGGCTGCCGGAACATCTCCAGGTACCGGTGGCCCGAACCGTCCTCGTACGGCTTGCCGGCCGTCTCCGGCACCCCGAAGGCGATGGCGCTGGCCAGGAACGCGGTGACGTTCAGCTTCTGCCACTGCTCCAGGTCCTCATGCACGGCAAAAGCGATCTTGGTGTCAAAACGCATAAGACCATGCTGCCGCGTGCGCCGGAGCCGGTCTTGAACGCTGGTGCGGCCGCGGTCCCCCCAGGGTTACGGGCGGGAGTAGACGGCGGTGAAGGTCCGGCGCCCGCTGGCGCTCCCGCCGGGGTCGTCGGACAGTTCTTCCTCGCGCAGCCCCGCGGCGCCAAAGGCGCTCAGCTCGCGGCGGCTCAGCGGCCAGGGCCGGGTGCCCGGCGGCTCGTCGTCGTCCCGGCCCAGCCCGTGCACGAACACCTGGCCACCCGTCCGCACGGTGCCGGCGATGATCGTGGCGGCTTCCGCGCGCTGCGGCAGCGGCAGCGACTGCAGCGTCCGGATCTCTACCACCAGGTCGAACGCCTGGTTCCACTCCGCCGGCAGCTGGAACAGGTCCGCGACCTGATAGTCCACGCGCGAGCCCCGGAACCGTTCCCGGCAGTGCTCGATCGCCGCCGGAACGAAATCAAAGGCTGTGACCTGGTATCCCCGCCGGCTGACTTCTTCGGCGTCATCGCCCAGGCCGCACGCGACGATCAGGACGGGACGGCCCGCACCGGGCGGCTGGCCGTTCAGCCAGTCCACCAGTACAGGCTGCGGGGCCAGCGCCGCCCACGGGATTGCGTCCAGGTTGTCCCCGGCTCGCGCGTAGATCTCCGCGAACGTGATCTCGGCCGGGGGACGAGGTTCGCTCACCCCAGGGACGATACTGGTGAAGGTGGGCAGTGCACACACCGAGGCACGCAGCGAGGCCAGTAGCAGGGCACAGGGCGACTGGGCCCGCTACTGGCGAGCGGAGCGCCAGCCGATCGAGGCGATGCACGCGCACTTCTCCTCGCACGTGTACCACCGGCACAGCCACGACAGCTATTCGTTCGGCATGACCGAAACGGGCGCGCAGGCCTTCACCTGTCGCGGCGGCCGCCACGTCAGCGCCGTGGGCATGGTCATGCTGTTCAATCCGGACGACCCCCACGACGGTCAGTGCGCGACCGGACAGGGCTTCACCTACCGGATGATTCACATCGACCCGGGCCTGGTCACGGATCTGCTCGTGGACGTGCGGGGGAGACCGTCCGGGCGGCCGCTGTTTCCGGAGCCCGTCGCCGAGGACGCCGGGCTGGCCGCCTCGCTGAGTGATCTGCACGCCGTGCTGACCGGGACGGCTACGCCCCTGGAACAGCACGAGCAGCTGACCGGCACCGTGGCGCGGCTCACCCGGCATGCCGCGTTCCGTGACCGGGCGGCCGGCCCGGCCGGGCTGGTCGCATCCTCTTCGGCCGCCCAGGCCGCGGCGCGGATGCGGAACCTGCTGCACGATGGTTATGCCAGCCCGCTGACCGCCGATGATCTGGCAGAAGCCGCTGGATGCAGCCGGTACGCCGCCTACCGGGCATTTTCGGCGACATTCGGGCTCGCGCCGAGCGATTATCAGCGTCAGCTCCGGCTGCGCGCGGCCCGCCGGCTCCTCGGCACGGGCATGCCGGCCGCCCAGGCGGCCACCGAGGTCGGCTTCGCCGATCAGGCTCACCTCACGCGATGGTTCCGGCGCGTCTACGGCGTCACGCCCGGCGCCTATGTGCAGGCCGCCCGCTGACCGTAAGGGATCCGTAGTACGTAGAGCGCGGCGATTTCTTTGTGCGGACCGGGTGGTTGCCTACGATGACGAAATCGTGACCGTCAGTGCGGGTAAGGGAGCACCTAGTGGGGTCCTTCGACCGCCACGTCCATCCGGACGAACCGGATCGCCCGGACAATCGCCCGGACAGGCGTGACGCGCCCGCCGACCAGCCGAAGGCGCCGCGGGAGACCGAGGCCCAACTCGCCGAGCGCCTGGGCCTTTCCGCAATGACCCGCCGCGCCGCCTACGAGTCCCTGTACGCCAAAGCGCAGGCCCAGGACGCCCCCTTCCGTGAGCGCCTGGCCCGCGAAGAGCGGGAAAAGTCCGCCGGATCCCCCGACTCATTAACCGCCCCCGCACCCCCCAAGCCCCCCATCGACAAACCCGGAGGGCCCGAAGGGAAGGTAGAAGCTCCTCGCGACTACTGGACCGGGGTCCCCAGCTTCCTCGCAGACTGGCAGCGCCACACGGACAGATGGCTGGGTAAGTGGTACATGGAGTCCGACCCTCAGGGCAAAGAGCCTTACTACGATGTCAGCCCAGATAGACGTGCCGGAGCGGCAGACGCGATAGCCAGACTGCCTGGCGCTGAGCCGCGAATCAGCGACACCCTTAAGCAAACTGAGCGAGAAAACCCTCACCAAGGGCGGCTGGTGGGGTTCGAGTACCGGATCAAAGGTAAAGACCGCTTGATGGGAAAAGCCCTGGAGTCACTGGAAGCGCAGCCAGGCGCTACTCCTGAAGAGGCTGTTGGTCATATCCCCGACGCGATACGCTATACCTTTTGCTTTAGGGGAGATGATTATTTCGCTGGTTACTATGATGCTAAAGAGCGGCTAGAGTCATGTGATTACGAGATGTACTATTCGAAAAATAGCTGGCCGGACACCGAGTATAAAGGTATAAATACGCGATGGGTGACGCCTGAGGGTCAGCGCTTCGAGGTTCAGTTTCATACTGCGGAGAGCTTCCATGCTAAGCAAGAGGTGACTCATCAGGCCTACGAGCGTATCCGGGATCCAAGAACATCTAGGACGGAGCGCGAGGATCTGCATGAGTTCCAACGCGAAGTCTCGTCGTGGATTCCCGCTCCCCGGCGGGCAACGGAGATCCCCGATTACAAAAAGGAAGGCTTCTGATGTCGCAGCGGATCACATATTTTGCCATCGTTGGAGGTAAGAGGACCGTCGACAATCCTTCCGGGCTCGCGCGGCGTCTCCAGCATGACAACGGTCCAGAAGATGAAGCTCTGCGAGCAGACTTCAGCTGGAAGTTCACGCCAATAATTGCCGAATGGGAACGGGGCGACTTTGGCGAAGAACTCGTGGAGGTTAGTCACGCGCAGGCGAGCAAGATCCTTGAGTATTTCAGGGAGCGGTGGGGAGCTTCGGGGGAGCCGGCGGGGGCTTGACCGGGTTTTGCTTGTTGCTGGTCAGGTGACGGCCCAGCGGGCTGGTCCGCATGGCCTTCGCGTATTCGTCGGCGGTGAGTTCCGGCTCGGGAAGCGGCGTGTATGACTCACGCGCCGGCTGCAGGGCATCCAGCCAGAGACCCAGGAAACGTCGCCAGATCTCGGGCCGTACTTCCCGGGCGTGCTCGGCGATCACGCTGAGCATGAACTCGAGGACCGGGATGTCGGTGGCGGCCAGGTCCCCGCGTACCTGCCCCGCCTTCTGTGCCCGTTCCACCAGGCGCCCCACGACGGGCCGCATCCGGTCCCTCGCATAGGCGACGCGATCGTGGCCGGTCGCGGCGAACATGAGCATCTGGCGAAGACCGCGGTCACCCGCCATCATCTCCGCCGCGCCTTCCAGGAACGACACGAGCCCTTCCCAGGCGTCCGGCACTCCGTGAGCGCGCTCGGCGAGATCGGCGAGCAGGTCGATGCGCTGCTCGAACAATGCGTCCGCCAGCGACGCCTTGTCGGGGAACCGCCGGTACACCGTGCCCACGCCCACCCCCGCGTGGTGCGCCACGTCATCGAGGGTCGCTTCGAGTCCCCGCTCGGTGAAGACCTCCGCCGCCGCGCGCAGGATGCGCTGCCGGTTCCGCTCGGCATCCTTCCGCAACGGGCGGGCGGCGATCTGAACCTCTGCCGGGACCTCGGCCGGAACCTCTGCCTGGACCTGCGCCGGGACCTCCACCTCAGCAGCCGCCTTCGTGGCGCTGACCTCGCGCTCTTGGGGTCCGGCGGGTGCACTTCTGCTGCTCACAACCAGCATCTTACCCCGGAGTGGAGATCATGCCTCCACTTCTGTTATCGTCGATCCAGAAGTGGAGAAGCTAGCTCCAGATGGGAGAAACCCATGGCCGCTGCGAGCGCTCCCGGTGACACCGCTCCCGGAGGGCAGGCCGTCTCACCCGATCCGAGGCGCTGGCTGATCCTCGCGGTGATCGGGCTGGCCCAGCTCATGATCGTGCTCGACATAACGATCATGAACATCGCGCTGCCTTCGGCGCAGCAAGCCCTGCACTTCTCTAACGCCGACCGCCAATGGGTGATCACCGCCTACGCGCTCTCGTTCGGCAGCCTCCTGCTGTTCGGCGGCCGGCTGGGGATCTCTTCGGCCGCAAGGTGACCTTCATCGTCGGCCTCATCGGCTTCGCCCTTGCCTCCGCGGTTGGCGGCGCGTCGGTCAATTTCGCCATGCTGGTCACCGCCCGGGCGTGCCAGGGAGTATTCGCCGCCCTGCTGGCTCCCGCCGCGCTGTCCCTGCTGACGACGACCTTCAGTAACCCGAAAGAACGGGGCAAGGCCTTCGGCGTCTACGGGGCCATCGCGGGCGGCGGCGGTCTGGTGGGCCTGCTGCTCGGCGGCCTGCTGACCGAGTACCTCGACTGGCGCTGGTGCCTGTACGTGAACCTGGTTTTCGCCGGGGTGGCGACCGTCGGAGCGTTCCTGTTCCTGCGGAACGACCGGGCCACGCACGAGGTCCATCTCGACATCTTCGGCGTCCTGACCGTCTCGGCCTCGATGTTCTGCCTGGTCTACGGCTTCTCGAACGCCGCGACGCACAACTGGCACACCCCGTCGACCTGGGGTTTCCTCGCCGCAGGCGTGTTTCTGCTCGTGGTCTTCGCCTGGTGGCAGATGCGCGCGGCTCATCCGCTGCTGCCGCCGCGCGTGGTGCTGGACCGCAACCGGGGCGGTGCCTACCTGGCGATATTCGTCACGGGCGCGGGGATGTTCGGCATCTTCCTGTTCCTGACCTACTACCTGCAGACGATCCAGGGTTACTCGCCCGTGAAGACCGGCGTGGCCTTTCTGCCGGCGATCGCCATGGTGATGCTGTTCGCGCAGATCTCGAACATCGTCCTGATGCCGCGCATCGGGCCGAAACCGCTGATCGGGGTCGGCCTGCTCGTGGCCGCCGCGGGCATGGCCTGGCTGACCCATCTCGGTGTGCACTCCAGCTACGCATCGGTCATCCTCGGGCCCATGCTCGTCTTCGGGGCCGGTGTCGGTCTGTCGATGCCAGCGGCGATGAACACCGGGACCTTCGGGGTGGCGCCGTACGACGCGGGTGTCGCCTCCGCCACGCTGAACGTCGGCCAGCAGCTCGGCGGAATCCATCGGCACCGCCCTGCTCAACACGATCGCCACCAGCGCGACCGCGAGCTACCTCGTTGGCCTGCACCTGTCCCCGGCCGCGCTCGGCTCACCGCGCGGCCGGCTCGCGCTCGCGGCGGCGGCCGTGCACGGATACACGACCGCGTTCTGGTGGACGGCCGGAATCTTCGCAGCCGGGGCCATCGTCTGCGGATCCCTGCTGCGCCGGGGCCCGCTGTACCGCCAGGCCGAAGCGCAGGTGGCCGCGCCTGCCGGGCAGCCCCAGTCAGGCCCATCCGTCCCCGCCTGATCGTGCCTCCCGAATGACCCTCCCTGCCTTCGTCTGGCGGGGAGGGTCATCGGGCTGTGCCGTCCGCCCATCGAGGCCGTAGCTGGCCCCCTGGTACAGCATCAGATGTTCCCCTGGTACAGAACCGCAGATGCTCCCCCGAGACGGCGAGAAAGACGCGAATGCGGCTGTTGTTAGAGTGTGCAGCCGCGTCTGCGTTAGAGTCGCAGGATGCCGAGTTTCCGCATCAAGGAAGCTGCGAACCTACTGGGGGTCAGCGCCGACACCTTGCGCCGCTGGGCGGACGGGGGACGGATCGAGACGACCACCGATGCCTCCGGGCGCCTCGCCGTCGACGGAGCGGCGCTGGCCAGACTGGCGCAGGAGCTGGCTGCCTCCGCTGATCACGGGGAGGACAAGCTCGTGGTGGCCCATTCGGCGCGGAACAGGTTCAGCGGCCTGATCTGCCGCGTCATCCGGGACACCGTGATGGCTCAGGTGGAGATCCAGGCGGGGCCGCACAGGTTCGTGTCCCTGCTCAGCCGGGAGGCGGCCGACGAGCTCGGCCTGGAGCCAGGGATGCTCGCGGTGGCCACCGTTAAGGCGACCAACGTCTCCGTCGAGATCCCCAAGATCAACTGATTTCGGCTCATCATGATTTCAACCTGGGAGATAGCAATGCGCCGTATGGCCATTAGCGCAGCTGGGCTGGCGGTCATCGCCGTCGCCGGCTGTTCCAGCAGCAGTAGTTCAGGAACCTCAGCTGCGAGCAGCTCCCCGTCGGCATCCGCGTCCGCAGCGGCTCAGACCGGGGCGATAACGGTTCTCGCCGCGTCCTCGCTGAAGGGGACCTTTACCCAGCTGGGGAAGCAATTCGAGGCCGCTCACTCCGGCGACACGGTGAAGTTCAGCTTCGGGGCGAGCTCAGCCCTGGCCACCGAAATCACCAGCGGCGCACCGGCGGACGTATTCGCCTCGGCCGCGCCGGCGAACATGAACACGGTGGTCAAGGCCGGCGACGCGTCCAGCCCGCAGGATTTCGCGAAGAACACCGCGGAAGTCGCCGTACCGCCCAAGAACCCCGGGAACGTCACCTCCGACACCGACCTGGCGAAGTCGTCGGTCAAGGTGGCGTTGTGCCAGCCGCAGGTCCCGTGCGGGGTCGTGGCGGCCGAAGTGTTCAAGAACGCCGGGATCACGGTCAAGCCGGTCACGCTTCAGCCGGACGTGAAGTCGGTCCTGACCCAGGTCGAGCTGGGCAGCGTCGATGCGGGCGTGGTGTACGTGACCGACGTGAAGGCGGCCGGCGCCAAGGTCAAGGGCGTGACGGTCCCGGCCGGCGAGAACGCCTCCACGCTGTACCCCATCGCTACCATCACCAGCAGCAAGCACCTGTCCGAAGCCCAGAGCTTTGTCAACTACGTACTGTCGGCTTCGGGCCAGCAGGTGCTCGCGGCCGCAGGATTTGAAAAGCCCTGATCAGCTAGCCCTGATCAGCTAGCCCTGATCAGCTAGCCCTGACCGATTAGCCGGAGCTGCCGCGGTGACCTTCACCACCCCGTCACACCTGACAGCCCGGGAACGAGCCAGGCGGGCCTCGCGCGGGGGCGCGTCGCGATCAGTGCCGGCACCGTTGCTGGTGCCGGCACTGATCGCCGTCGCCTTCCTGATCCTGCCCCTGGCCGGGCTGCTGATCCGCGCCCCCTGGGGCCATCTCGGAGCGGCGCTCAGCGGCGCCGATGCGACCCAGGCCCTGATTCTGTCCGTGTGGACCGCATCGGCGAGCACCGCCATTTCGCTGATGATCGGGGTACCGCTGGCGTGGGTGCTGGCCCGCAGCAGCTTCCCGGGGCAGCGGCTCCTCCGGGCCCTGGTCACCCTGCCGCTGGTGCTCCCGCCGGTAGTGGGCGGGGTCGCGCTGCTGCTGGCGTTCGGCCGGACCGGGGTCCTGGGCCGCTATCTGGACTCGTGGTTCGGGCTGACGATCCCGTTCACCCCGGTGGCCGTGGTGATGGCCGAGACCTTCGTGGCCATGCCGTTCCTGATCATCACCGTGGAGGGGGCGCTCCGGTCCGCGGACCAGGGCTTTGAGGAGGCGGCGGCCACGCTGGGCGCGAAACGGATGACCGTGTTCCGCCGGGTCACCGTGCCGCTCGTCGCGCCCTCCCTGGGGGCGGGCGCGGTCCTGTGCTGGGCCCGGGCCCTGGGCGAATTCGGGGCGACCATTACCTTCGCCGGCAGCTTCCCCGGCCAGACCGAGACGATGCCGATCGCCGTCTACTACGCGCTGGAGAATGACCCTGACGCCGCGATCGCCCTCAGCCTGGTGCTGCTCCTGGTTTCCGTCACGGTCCTGGTTTCCCTGCGGGACCGCTGGCTGCGGCGGGGCCCGGTCCCGTGACGTCCGGGGACAGTGACGGCCTCGTCGTCAATGCCGAGGTCAGGCGGGGCGGCTTCGTGCTCGCGGTCAGCCTCACCGCAGCGCCCGGGCAGGTCCTCGGTGTGCTAGGGCCGAACGGGGCCGGGAAGTCCACCCTGCTCAGTGCGGTAGCCGGGCTGACTCCGGTCGCGTCCGGGCGTATCACCCTCGGCGGGCGGGTCATGGACGACGCGGACTCGGGAGCTTTTGCCGAGGCGTCGCAGCGGCCGGTCGGTTTCGTGTTCCAGAACTACCGGCTCTTCCCGCACCTGACTGTGGCCGAGAACGTGGCGTTCTCGCCGCGGGCCCGCGGTCTGGGCAGGCAGGCGGCCAGGTCAGCTGCCCGTCATTGGCTTGACCGGCTCCAGCTCACTGACCTGGCCGATCGCAAGCCTGACCAGCTGTCCGGCGGGCAGGCGCAGCGGGTGGCACTGGCCCGCGCGCTGGCCGGGCAGCCCGCCCTGCTGCTACTCGATGAGCCCCTCTCGGCTCTGGACGCCGGGACCCGTCTTGACGTGCAGGCCGAGCTGAAGCGGCACCTGGCCGACTTCGCGGGCCCATGCCTGCTGGTCACCCATGACCCGCTGGAAGCGCTCGTGCTCGCTGATCAGCTCATCGTGCTGGAAGGCGGGCGCATCGTCCAGGACGGCACACCCGCGCACATTGCCCGGCGGCCCGCCACCGATTACATCGCCAAGCTTGTCGGCCTGAACCTGTACAGCGGTCATGCCGACGGCTCGGAGGTCGCGCTCAGCGGCGGCGGGTCCTTCATCGTTCCTGACCACGGCGAGCACGGCGACGTACTCGTCGCGGTCCGCCCGTCCGCCGTGATCGTCAGCTCATCGCGGCCCACGGCCAGCAGTGCCCGCAATTCCTGGCCCGCGCGGGTCGCCGGCCTGCACGCTGCTAGCCGACCGCGTCCGGCTCGACCTGGACGGGAAGCCGGGCGCCCTGGTGGACGTCACCCCCGCGGCGGTCGCAGATCTGTCGCTTGACCCGGGCAGTGAGGTGTGGCTGACCGTCAAGGCCACCGACCTCGAGGTCTATACCCACGCCGAAAGGCAGCGAGCCTGACCGCCGGGTTCTAGGGGAGGGCACATGCAGGGTGTTACGGGAGGGGGCGTGCAGGGGTTTTACGGGGAGGGGGCGTGCACGCCGGGCGCATCGGGCTGGCCGTCCCGTGCGTCCCGTGCGTCCTGGCGGTCCCGTGCGTCCCGTGCGTCCTGGCCGTCCCGTGCGTCCTGGCCGTCCCGTGCGTCCCGTGCGTCCTGGGCGTCGGCGGGCTCGAGCAGGCGGGGCAGGACGATCGTGAACGTCGTCTGGCCGGGGTGGCTCTCGACGCTGACGGTGCCGTGATGCGCGGTGACGACGGCCTTGACGATGGCCAGCCCAAGCCCGGTGCTGCCGGCCGACCGGGACCGGGAGGAGTCGCCGCGCGCGAAGCGCTCGAAAAGCTCGGGCACCAGGTCGGGCGGGATGCCCTGCCCGTTGTCGCTGACGCTCAGCCGCACCGCGGACGTGCCGCCTTCCCCGGCAGCCGCGACCGACACGGTCACGGTGGAGTCGGGGGCGGTGTGCTTGGCCGCATTGCTCAGCAGGTTACTGAGGACCTGGCGGAGCCGGTGCTCGTCGCCGCGGACCATCAGCGGCTCGTCGGGAAGCTCCAGCTGCCACCGGTGGGACCGGCTCGCTACCTGCGCATCGCTGGTGGCCTCGATCGTGAGCCGGGTCAGGTCGACCGGTTCCTGCTCCAGCGGCCGGCCCGCATCCAGGCGCGCCAGCAGCAGAAGCTCGTCCACCAGGACGCTCATCCGCGCCGACTCGGATTCCACCCGCTGAAGCGCGTGCGTCACGTCTTCGGGTACCGGGCCCCGGTGCCGGAGGGCCAGCTCGGCGTACCCGCGGATGGAGGAGAGGGGAGTCCGCAGTTCGTGGCTGGCGTCGGCGGCGAACCGGCGCAGCCGGGTCTCGCTCGCGGCCCGGCGGGCCAGCGCGGACTCCACGTGCTGGAGCATCCGGTTGAACGCGGCACCGACCTGGCCGACCTCGGTTCGCGGGTCGTCGTCGGGAACGCGCGCGGGCAGGCTGACGTCGGTGTCCAGCGGCAGTTCGGCGACCGTGGTCGCCGTGGCCGCCACCCGGCGGAGCGGCCGCAGCGACAGCCGCACGAGCCCGACGCCGCTGCCCGCCACGAGCAGGACGACGATGGCGAACACGGCGGCTTCGGCGATCTCCACGTTGCGCAGGGTGTCTTCCACGCTCTTGAGCGGCAGGCCGGTGAACAGGACCGGGCCGCCGCTGTACTGCTGGACGGCGGTCAGCTCGTAATCGCCGCCGAGCGAAGGGAGGTCCCGCGTGTACGTCGGCACGGGGGGAGGCGGCGGCGTACCGCCGCCCGCCGGATGGTCGGGCTGCTGGGCCACGGGAAGGGACTTGAGCGTGGACTCATCCTGCCCGGTGAGAGCACAGCTCCCGTTGACGATCGACGCCGCGGTGATGACCCCGTTCTTGTTCCAGGCACCGAAGGTGCCTGCCGACTGGCCCAGGACGGGCGTTCCGCAGGGCGATGAGGGCCCGCCGCCGATGTAAGCCGATGTGTGGGTCTGCGCTCCGTGGGAGTCGCCGTCGCCCATGCACGCCATGTACTGCCGTTGCGTCGCGTCCTGCAGCGACTGGCTGAAGTTGGTCATCAGCGAGTTGCGCAGCACGGTGTAGGTCGCCGCGCCAACCACGGCGCAGGTCACGATGACCAGCGCCACCAGGCTGGCGATGAGCCGTGCGGTCAGGCTGCCGCGGAGCAGGGAGCGCCACGGCCGGGCGATCGCGCTCCTGTCCATCAGTTACCTGGCTTCAGCACGTAGCCGACGCCGCGGACGGTGTGGATCAGCGGTGGCCGCCCGGCGTCGATCTTCTTGCGGAGATAACTGATGTACAGCTCGACGACGTGCGCCTGGCCGCCGAAGTCGTAGTTCCAGACCCGGTCGAGGATCTGGGCCTTGGACAGCACCCGGCGCGGGTTCCGCATCAGGAACCGGAGCAGCTCGAATTCGGTGGCGGTCAGCTCGATCAGCTCACCGTCCCGGCGGACTTCACGCGCGTCCTCGTCCATCGTCAGGTCGGCGACGGCCAGCGAGCCCTCGCTGTGGGTGCGGGTGAGGTCGGCGCGCCGCAGCAGTCCCCGGAGCCGGGCGAGCACCTCCTCCAGGCTGAACGGCTTGGTCACGTAGTCGTCGCCGCCCGCCGTGATCCCGGCGATGCGATCTTCGACCGCGTCCCGGGCGGTCAGGAACAGCACGCAGATGTCCGGGATCTCCGTGCGGAGCCTGCGGAGGACCTCGAGACCGTCGAAGTCCGGCAGCATGATGTCGAGGATGACCGCATCGGGCTGGAACTCGCGCGCGACGCTGACCGCCTCGGTTCCGGTCCCGGCCGTGCGGGTCTCCCAGCCCTCGTAACGCAGCACGCTGCCCAGCAGTTCGGCGAGGCTCGGCTCGTCGTCCACGACGAGCACGCGGATCGCGCTGCCGTCAGGCCGCCGGACAGCGGTCTGCACCTTGGCGGCGGCCGGGGTCTGCGGAGTATTCATGGCCATCCATCATCAGATTTGCTCGGCTGGGTTTTCAGTATGCCGTGGCCGTGCGGCCGGCCCTCAGGCCCGCGGCATATGTGTCCCCTCTGTATTCCCTAACACTTTTCCTGAGAATGTCTGACGGGCCGCAGCGGAACTTCAGCATGCCGTATGAATTTCCTCTGAGCCCGTGGCTGCCGGGCCCAGGGGAGTAGCGGCCGGTGCCGGCCGGGCCCCAGGAGCGCAGCCTCAGCGGGCCATGGCTTCGGCAGGCCAGCCGGCGATCGTTTCGACCTCGCCGCTGACGTCCACCAGCCGGGCCGGCAGCCCGGTCGCCGCCAGCCAGCCCGCCGCCTCGCCGCCGCGGATAATGGCCGCGGTGCTGGCCGCGTTCGCGTCCGCGCACGTCGCGGCGGTTACCGAAATCGTCCGCCAGACCGGGGCCGGCGGCAGGCCGGTACGCGGGTCCAGGATGTGGTGCAGGACGCTGCCGCCGCGGCGCCAGCGCCGGGCGGTGGTGCTGGAGGTTGCCAGCCCTCCGCTGGTGATCGCCACGACCGTGGACGGCCCGTCGGGAACCTCTTCCGGGCGCCCCGTGACGTCCTGCACGCGGATCCGCCACCCGGCCTCCGGGGCCGGCCCGGCGACGGCGATGTCACCGCCCAGCCCGACGAGCACACCGCAGCCAAGCTCCGCGGCGATGCGGGCGGCGGCGCGATCGGCGGCCCACGCCTTGGCGGTCGCCCCGAGGTCCAGGCGTGTCCCGGGCGGCATGGCCAGGGTCCGCGAGGTGAGGTCCAGGTGCACCTGCCGCCATCCGGGGACGGCCCTGACGACGAGGTTCAGGGGCGGCCCATCCGGCGGGACGAGGCTGAAGTCGCGGTCGTACCCGGCGGCCGCGATAGCTTCCCCGACCGTCGGGTCGACGTCGCCGTCGGTCAGTTCGGCCGCGCGCAGGGCCACGGCCACGGCGCTGGCGAGCAGCGGGCTGAGCCGGACCGCCCGGCCGCCGGCATGGTCGAGCGCGACCAGCTCGGAATCGGCCCGGAACCGGCTGCACGCGACGTCCAGATCCGCGAGGTCGGCCTCGAGCATCGAGCGGGCCGCCGCGAGCGCCCCGGGCTCGGTCACCACGAGGTGCACCCAGCAGCCGAGCGCCGTCCATCCCGCGGACGCCGTGTCGCGGTCTTCAGCAGCCATCGGTGCCTTCCCGCCTTGTTGTGCCACGCGTTCATTGAACGGCCGGGCGCTGACCGGTCCCTGGACGCCAGCTCTGCGCTACCTCTGCCGCGGTCAGCCCGCGGCGAGCAGGCGGCCCAGCTTGGACGCGGACGCCGACGGGCGCGCCCCGGCCTCCCGGAGCAGCTTCCCGGCCGTCTCGAGCACCGCAGGCGGCCCGGAAACCAGCTCGACCTCGATCTCGTGCCACCTCATCGGGCTTCCGTCGGGGTGCAGGCGGCGCGCGGTCACCTCGTCATCGGCCACCTCGGCCAGCACCTGGCCGTCCGCCCCGGTCAGCCGGCGGACCGTTCGGCTGGTGTCGAGCCGGGCGATCGGGTGCAGCGCGTTCCCGCCGGTGAGATCGGCCACCATGTCCTGCATCTGGGCCGGCACCGTATCGGTGCCCTCGCTCAGCGGCAGGTGCACCTCGCGCCGGGTTCCGGGCCGGAGCGGGAGCTTGAGGTGCCAGGCTTCGTCGGTCCCGCCGGTACGCCGCCGGAGCGTGACGCGGTTGGCGGCCAGCCGCTGATCCTCGGTGTCGAAGTAGGTGGCGGACAGCTCGTAACGCTCCGGGCCCGTGACCGACCATCCCGGCAGCGTGCCAAAGTCCGGCATGGTGAATCCCAGATCGGCGTCGTACTTCTGCTCGGTTTCCAGCTGGCTCGTCGGCTCGGCGTTCATGGCTCCAAACTAGGCGACGCCGGCTGGGGAGGGAGCCGACCCGGTAATCAGACGGGACGGACGACGAACGTGGTGTGCGGGCGCTCGATGACGGCTCCCACGGGGGGGACCGGCTCGCCGGTGGCGCGGGGATAGGCGCTGATGCCGAAGCGGGCGGCGCCCGGGCGGCCCGCCACCGCCCAGGCCTCGACCGTACTGGCCAGCTCGGCGGCCAGGCCGGGGCCGGCCGGGCCGTAACCGAGCACGCTGAGCTGGAACGCCGGCGCAGCCGGACCAGATGGCTCCCCCGCGGCGGGCCATGGGGCCGGGCGGGCCAGCACGGCGAAACCGCCGTCGCCGAAGATCCCCGCGGTGAACCGCCGGTCCGCCAGCAGGACCGGCGCCCGGGCCAGCATGCCGCAGGAGGACTGCGCCGGCTCACTGAGCAGGCCCCAGCGCGGCTCGTTCAGGGCCAGCCAGAACCCCAGCCCGTCGAATAGCTGTCCCGGGCCCGCCGTGACCCGGGTGGCGCGCTCGGCGGGGGTCCGGCCGGCTCCGCCAGCGCGCGGGCGACGGCCACGATGTCAACGTCCTGGCCGCCCGGGATGACGAGAGCCAGTTCCTGGTCGTCATGGGTCACCTGGGTCCGTTCGGGACCAGCGAGCGTCCCCCGCATGCGCATGAACCCGCACGGCACCACCGAACGGCTCTGCCAGGACGCGCCGTCCCGTTCGAACGCCACCGAACGCTGCGATCCCCGCAGGTCGAGGGGCACGACGATCCGGCCGCCGGGAGCAAGCTGATCAAGCCAGGCGGGCGCCAGGTCACTGACCCCGACCGTGGCGATCACCCGGTCGTACGGGGCTCCGGGCGGGTATCCCGCCGCTCCGTCGCCCGGAACTACGGTGACGCCCGGATAGCCGGCCTCGGTCAGGTGCGCCGCGGCCTGCCGGGCGACGTCCGCGTCGAGATCCACCGTGACCACGGTGCCCTCGGCGCCCACCAGATGCTGGAGCAGCGCCGCGTTGTACCCGGTGCCGGCGCCGATCTCCAGGACCCGCTGACCGGGGGCGACGTCCAGCTGATCCAGCATGTACGCCATGATCGTCGGCTGGGACGAGGAACTGGTGGGCTGGCCCTCCGCGCTGCGCCGGGTCACGATGGCCTCATTGCGGTACGCCTGCCCGGGTTCCAGTTCGGGCAGGAACAGGTGCCGCGGTACCGAGCGCATCGCCTGGACGACCGCGTCGCTGACCGGGCGGCCGCTGTTGATCACCTTAGTGACCATGCGGTCCCGCATCGCGCTCAGCTCAGCGTTATCCACTTAATCAAGGGTTATCCACGTAGGGCCGTCCACTTTTACCCGTTCCACTCAGGGCTGTCCACTGATCCGCTGATAGACGCGGCCCGACGCATCGGTGCGGATCAGCCGGAAGTTAGCCGAGAAATACGACACGATCGGGCGCGTCCACGGGATTCGCCGCTGGTAGAGCCCGGAGAGCCATACGTACTGCGCGTGCGACAGCGCCGAGAGCCACACCTGGCGCACGGCGGGCACGCTGCCCGCGCCGTTCAGGCCGTTCCGGCCGTGCGACAGCGTGTAGTCGGTGCCGATGGTGTCGACCATGGCCGGGCAGCCGGGCACGCGGGAAGTGAACCGGTTGGCGGCAATCGTGTACGAGACGGCGTCGGCGACCACGCACGAGCCCGCCGGGATGATCTGCTCGTCGGCCACGATCGCGTCCGCGACCCCGTGGTAGTTGGGGTCGGGCTGGGTCCGTCCCTGCAGCACCGCCAGCACCAGGACGACGGCGGCTGTGGCCGCCACGGCGACCGTGTACACGGCCCGCGGCGCCGGGCGGGCCAGATCCGTCCGGAGCGGCCGCCCCGTCCGGAGCAGCCGCGAGATGGGCAGGACCACCGACAGGGCCATGAACGGGCCCAGGAACGCGGCGTAGTGGTAGTAGTAATCGGCCGGCCACAGGAAGGCGACCACCACCAGTGCCCCGCTGACGAGGGCGAAGGTCTCCAGCGGCGGCGGAGGCTGGCGGCTGGCCAGCGTCGCCAGCAGCGAGGCACCGGCGGCCACCGCCGCGACCCCGCACACCACCGCGAGCAGCAGCACATGAGACAGAGCCGGGCCGTGACTGAACCCGATCATGCTCGACAGCCGGAACGACAGCGGGATACGGACGTCGTCCGTGCGGGACCACTGGGCCACGATCACGCTGTTGTAGAACGCGTGCGGCGCCAGGATCGCGAAGGGGAGCACCGGCAGCGCGAAGCCGGCCACCGTGCCCCCGAGAAAGACGAGCACGCGCCACGGCGCCTGGCGCACACCGGGCGGCAGCAGGAGCAGGACCAGCAGGACCAGGACCGGGATGACCGCCCACGCCTTGCAGACCCCGGCGAACCCGAACGCGGCCCCGCCCACGGCGAGCCGCCGCCAGCTGCTGGTCAGGTGGTCGCCGTCCATCACCGCCAGCGCGCCGGCCAGGCAGAACAGCACCAGCCACGGCTCAATCAGCACGGTGTGCGCGGCGTACGCCCCGTCGGGGTAGACGGCCAGGAAACCGCAGGCCGCCGTGATCGCGAGCACGCCGTGACGACGGATGAGCAGCCCGGTGAGCGTCACCCCGCCCGCCCCGGCGAAGGCGGTCAGCACCCGGCCGATGGCCAGCGCCTTGGCCGTTCCGAGCGGCCCGGCGAGCAGCGCCACCGGTGTCATCAGCAGCATGACCCCGGGCGGCTGCACGGTGATGAAGTCCCGGTACGGGACCGCGCCGTGGATCAGGCGGACCGCGCTGCCGAAGTAGACACCGTCGTCGTATTCGGTCACCCCGAGCAGGTAGCCATGCATGGTCAGCTGCCACAGCCGCAGTGCCAGCGCGAGCGCGGTGGTCACGATGATGGCCAGCAGGGCCGGGGACGGGCGCCACCGGGCGCCTGCGGGGCCGGCGCCCCGGCGTCCTCAGCGGGGAATCGCTGCGCGCCAGGCACGGCCGGAACGTTGCCCATCATTGACCTGGCACCTGGACCCTCCGGCGTCCTCCCCCAAGACCACGCGAGGTTACCACGATCGGCCCGGCCGTGGCCCCGCGCCGCCGAGAGGCCGAGGGCGAGGAGCAGGCGCGGGGCTTGTGCGGGCGCGGTGGCGGGGCGTACAAAAAGCTCAGCGCCCGGTAGCGGCGCGTGGGGCCGCTGGTGACGGTGCCGGCGGGCCCGCCGAGGCGCCGGAGGTCGTCGGTTGGACGCGGAGATCCTGACGCAGCGGGCTCAGATCGCCCGCGCCATCGAGGGCCAGACCATCTGCGGGCTGCTCGAACTGGCGGCCCGGGAGTTCGCCGGCCGCCCGGCGCTGTCTTAGCCGGCCCAGGGCCGCGATCGTGATGAACATTCTCAACGGGCGGCTCCGGGAGCGGTACCGCCGCAGGACGACGGCTGGCAGACGCTGACCTGGCCGCAGGCGCGGGACCGGGTCCTGCGGCTCGCGGCCTCGTTCGAGGCCCTCGGCCTGGCGCCCGGCGAGCGGGTCGCGCTCATGCTGCCGAACCGCACCGAGCACTGGCTCGCCGACCAGGCGGCCGTGCACGCGGCGGGGGTGCCCGTCACCCTCTACGCCACGCTCGCGCCCGAGCAGATCGCCTACACCGCCAGCGACTGCGACGCCAGGATCGCGGTGCTCGACGGTGAGCGCGAGCTCGCGCTGTGGCGGCCGGTGCTGGCCAGCCTCCCCGGGCTGAAGAAGATCATCGTCCGGGATCCGGCCGCCTGCCCGGCCGGTAAGCCCTACCTGAGCTGGGACGAGTTCGCGGTCCTGGGCGAGCGGCGGCTGGCCGCCGACCCGGAGGCTGTGGCCCGGCGGGTCGCGTCGCTGCGCCCCGACGACGCGGTGACCGTGCTCTACACCTCCGGGACGACCGGCAAACCGAAGGGGGTGCGGATCACCCACCGCAACGTGCTGTACGAGACGGCCGCCGTGGCGGAGACCGTCGGCGGCGCCGTCGAACCCGGCGGGATCCTGCGCCCGCCCCCCGATCCGGCGGCCGGGCCCGGCGAAGAGCCGGAACCGACAAGGTGGGTGTCGTACCTGCCGCTCGCGCACATCGCGGAACGGATGTACAGCATCTACCTGGCCATCGCCTACGGCGGCCACGTCTACTTCTGCCATGACGCCACCGCGCTGGCCGCGGCCACCAGCGTGGTCCGGCCGACCGGGTTCTTCGGCGTGCCCCGCGTGTGGGAGAAGATCCAGGCCGCGATCAAGGCGGGGCTGGCCGCCGAACTGGACCCGGGCCGTCGCGCGGCGATCGAGCGGGCCATGGACGTCGGCCGCCGTTACATCGAGGGCACGCAGATGGGCCGGGCCGCCCCCGCCGAGCTGGCCGAGGCGTTCCGGCAGGCCGACGCGCAGGTGCTGCAGCCCATCCGCTCGCTCGCCGGGCTGGGTGCGGTAGCCAACGGCACCAGCGCCGCGGCGCCGCTGCCCGCGGAGGTCACGACGTTCTTCGCCAGCCTCGGGCTGCCCATCCTCGACGTATACGGGATGACCGAGACGACCGGGGCCTTCACCTCTAACACGCCCGGCTGCTTCAAGCTGGGCACGGTCGGGCGGCCGCTGCCGGGGATCGAGGTCCGCATCGCCGACGACGGTGAGGTGCTCGCGCGCGGTCCGCTGACCACGCCCGGCTACCTCAACCTGCCGGATGCGACCGCCGAGCTGATCGACGCCGAGGGGTGGCTGCACACCGGCGACATCGGCGCGCTCGACGACGACGGCTTCCTGTCGATCACCGGGCGGAAGAAGGAAATGATCATCACTGCCGGCGGGGAGAACATCGCGCCGGCCGCCGTCGAAGGCCTGCTGACCGAGAGCGCCCTGATCGGCCAGGCGCTCTGCTACGGCGACGGGCGCCCGTACATCGTCGCCCTGCTCACGATGGACAGCGACGCGGCGCGCGCCTGGGCGGGAGCGCACGGGCTCGGGGACGCGCCGCTGGCTGATCTGGCCGCGGACCCGGACGTGCTCGCCGCCGTCGGTGCGGCGGTCGCGGCCGCGAACGCACGCCTGTCACGGGTTCAGCAGATCAAGCGCTGGCGCCTGCTGCCGCACGAGTGGACCAGCGCGACCGGCGAGGTCACCCCGACCCTGAAGCTCCGGCGCCGTGTCATCCACACCAGCTACGCGGATCTCATCGATGAGCTCTACCGGACATGACTGCGCTGGCCATTAAAAACGGCCATAAAAAAGGGGTGGCCGACGGGCGAGCCGCCGGCCACCCCTTCCCGTGAGACTGTCCGAGGGGATCAGGCAGTGGTGGTGTCGGACGAGCCGGCCACCCGGGTCTCCTCGACCTGGGCGTTCGGCGGGGTAGCGGTGACCGGACTGGCCGGGACCGTGGCGTCCCCGGCTTCCGGCCCGCGGGCGGCCACCGGCCGCGTGGTCTCCCCGGCCGGAACCTCCTCCGGTACCCGTTCCTCGGGCACCGTCTCGACCGCAGGCGGCTCGGCCAGCGGCCGTTCGCGGACCCCGATCACGGTGAAGCGCCCGAGCGCGACCGCGGCGAGGAACACGATGACGAGTCCGAGACCGGTGAAGAAGCCAATCTGCTCAACGACCCGGTGCAGGTTGTCGCCGACCGGCTGGCCGGCGCTGCCGCCGGTGTGCCAGAGCGTGCTCAGCGACGCGCCGAGCACAAACCAGGCGCCGCTCAGCGCGGCCAGCCACGCGCCGAAGATGGCGGCCGGCCTGCTTGGTGCCGCCCAGGATCAGGCCACCGAGAACGGTCCCGGCGGCCGGCAGGATCTCCAGCCAGAGGCGCCCGGTGGTGTAGGTGAACGCCTTGTCCGGCGTGTATGCGTAATGAAAATAAGGGCCGACGAAGGCGATGAGCCCGCCCCAGATACCGAGCAGGACCAACAGCACTCCGCTGAGGGCGCCACGGCTCCGCGGAACCCGCAGCATCCCTGTCATGACGATCACTCCTCCCGCGAGGATGAGGCTAGTGAACTTGTGCAGAGGCAATACCCACCGTTCGGTCCCATATGCCGTGCCGCTAAGTCTCAGTGTCATTTCGTTTGATCATGACATCGGCGCCATGCCCATGAACCCGCGCCGTCACGGCGGGTAAGGTCGCGTCCGTGGACAACCGGCGTTTTGTCCCGCGCACCGACGTCCTGCTCGCCGACCCCAGGCTGGCCGAAGCCGAGCGGAAGCTCGGCCGGGCTCTGGTCAAGGCCGCCGTCGCTCGCGCGCAGGATCAGGCCCGTGCCGGGACGATCGCCCCCGAGCGAGTGGCCGACGCCGCGGTCGCCGCGCTGCCGGCCCGGGCCGCCACCCTGACCCCGGTGATCAATGCGACCGGGGTGCTGCTGCATACCAACCTCGGCCGGGCCCCGTTGTCGGGAGCCGCCACCGATGCACTGCTGGCCGCGGCCGGCTGCACCGACGTGGAATTCGATCTGGCCACCGGCACCCGGGGGCGCCGGGGCCGGGGAACGCTCGCCGCGCTGGCCAACGCGGTGCCCGCCGCCGAAAGCGTGCACGTGGTCAACAACAACGCCGCCGCGCTCGTCCTGGCCGCGACGGCGCTGGCGGCCGGGCGCGAGATCCTGATCAGCCGGGGCGAGATGGTCGAGATCGGCGACGGATTCCGGCTGCCCGATCTGCTGCAGTCCACCGGGGCCCGGCTGCGCGAGGTCGGCACGACCAACCGGACGACGGTCGCCGACTATGCCGCGGCGGCCGGCCCGGGCACGGCGTTCGCGCTCAAGGTCCACCCGTCCAACTTCCGCATCGAAGGCTTCACCGCGCAGGCCAGCGTGCGCGAACTGGCCCGGGCCCTGGGCCCGGCCGTTCCGGTCGTCGCCGACATCGGCTCGGGACTGCTGGCGCCGGATCCACGGCTGCCGGACGAGCCCGACGCGCAGACGGCACTGCGGGACGGGGCGGCGCTCGTCACCGCGAGCGGCGACAAGCTGCTCGGCGGACCCCAGGCCGGCCTGCTGCTGGGCCGGGCGGCCCTGATCCGGACCCTGGCGCGGCATCCGCTGGCCCGCGCGCTCCGGGTCGACAAATTGACCCTGGCGGCGCTGGAGGCGACCCTGGCCGGCCCGCCCACGCCGGTCGCGCAGGCGCTGGCCGCCGCCCCCGCGTCGCTGGCCAAGCGGGCCGAACGGATCGCGGCGGACCTGGGTGCCCACGGGATCGACGCCCAGCCGGTGGAATCCGAAGGCGCGGTTGGCGGCGGGGGCGCTCCCGGGGTGCCGTTGCCCAGCGCCGCGGTCAGCCTGCCGGAGAGCCTCGCGGTCGCCCTGCGCGCCGGGGATCCGGTGCGGCAGGGAGAGGTCCCGGCGGTCGCCGGGCGGATCGAGGAGGGCCGGCTGCTGCTCGATCTGCGGGCCGTGCTGCCGGCCGACGACGAGTTGCTCACCCGGGCCGTGCTCGCCGCCACCGTTCCCGCGGCCGCTCCCGCGGCCGCTGTCACGGACAGTTGACCGCCATGCAGGTCATCGCGACCGCGGGGCACGTCGATCACGGGAAATCGACCCTGGTGCGCGCGCTCACCGGGATGGAACCCGACCGCTGGGCGGAAGAACGCCGCCGTGGCCTCACCATCGACCTGGGCTTCGCCTGGATGGACCTGCCCGGCGGCCAGCGGCTCGCGTTCGTCGACGTCCCCGGGCACGAACGGTTCGTCCCGAACATGCTGGCCGGCCTGGGACCGGTGCCGGCCGTCATGATCGTGGTGGCGGCGGACGGCGGCTGGATGCCCCAGTCGGCCGAGCACCTGGCCGCCATTGACGCGCTCGGCATATCGCGCGGGCTGCTCGTCGTCACCCGGGCCGACCTGGCCGATCCTGGTCCCGCGCGGCGCCGCGCCGCCGCCGAGATCGCCGCCACCAGCCTGGGCCAGGTGGAGGCGGTCGAGGTCAGCGCGGTCACCGGTGCCGGGCTGCCGGAACTGCGCGGCGCGCTCGCCCGGCTGGCGGGCGGCCTGCCCGTCCCCGATCCCGGCGCGCCGGTCCGGCTGTGGGTGGACCGGGCGTTCAGCATCAAGGGCAGCGGCACGGTGGTCACCGGTACGCTCCCGGCCGGCACCGTCCGGACCGGCGATGAGCTGCTGCTCACGCCGTCCCTGCGGCCGGTGCGCGTGCGCGCGATCGAGTCGATGGACCAGTCCGCGGACCAGGTCCGCGGGGTGGCCCGGGTGGCGCTGAACCTGCGCGGGGTGGCCCGGGAGATCCCGGCCCGCGGGATGGCGCTCGTCCAGCCCGGCCGGTGGACGCTGACCAGCACCGTCGATGTCCGCTGGGCGGCGCTCGCGGGGGAGGCCCAGCTGCCGCGTGAGCTGATCGTGCACACGGGGTCGGCGCGCACGCCGGCGCGGGTTCGTGTGCTCGGTGAGGAAGCCGGCCCGGGCGCGGGAGCCTGGCTCGTGGCGCGGCTCATCCTGCGCGACCCGCTGCCGTTGCACGCCGGCGACCGGGTGCTGCTGCGCGATCCGGGCGCGGCCGAACTGCTGATGCTCGGCGCCACCGTCATGGACGTGACCCCGCCGCCGCTGCGCCGGCGGGGCGCCGCCGCGGCGGCCGCGCGCGACCTGGCCCGCTGGCCGGAGCCGCCGGGGCCGCGCGACCTGCTGCGCCGCCACGGGCTGCTGCGCGCCGGGGCGCTGGCCGCGATGGGCGTCACCGGCGCTCCCGGGCCGGTCGCGGCGGACTGGCTCGCGGACGAGGCGTTCTGGGCCCGGGCGCGCGACCGGCTGGTCACCCTCGTCGCGGAGCACGCGGCCCGCGACCCGCTGTCACTCGGCGTGCCGGTCGACGCGGCGCGGGCCGCACTCGGCCTGCCCGACCGCCGGCTGGCCGAAGCCCTCGCCGCCAGTGCCCCCGACGTCATCGTGACCGAGGGGTACCTGCGCCCGGCCGTCTCTGCCAGTGTGACTGCGCCCGTGGGACCGGGCCGTCCCGACGGCGAGGACCAGGGCGGATCCGGCCCCACGGGCCATGACGTCTCCGGCCGTAATGTTCCCGGCCGCAATGTTTCCGGCCGCAACGTCCCGGGTCGTGACGTTTCAGGGGCAGATGCCCGCCCGGCGGATGCCCGGCCGGATCCGGCTCCGGTCGCGGCCACGGTCCCGGAGCCGCTCGCGCGGGCCGTCCGCGCTCTGCGGACCGATCTGGCCGGTGACCAGTTCCGGGCGCCCGAGGCGGACCGGCTCCGTGAGCTCGGACTGGACGCACGGGCCATCGCCGCGGCGGCGCGCGCCGGACTGCTGTTGCGGATCAGCGAGCAGATCGTCCTGGCGCCCGGTGCCGACGCGGACGCGGCCGCGGTACTGTCCGGGCTGCCGCAGCCGTTCACCACCGCCGAGGCGAGGAAGGCCCTGGGCACGACCCGGCGAGTGGCCATCCCGCTGCTGGAATTTCTCGACCGGGGGCGGATCACCGAGCGCCTGCCCGACGACCGCCGCCGCCTGCGCCCCCGGTGACGGACGGGGCAAACCGCCTTCAATCAGGCTAAATAGTCCGAAAAACTGGCGCGTGAGCAGGTTTTGATCTAATAATGGCGGGAAAGGCAGTCAAATCTGTCTGTTCCGGTCGCAAACGGCCGGTCAGGTTTGTCCCTCCCGACCGGACGGGAGCTGCTCGTGGCCCAGGCGGCATTGCGGCATATCGCTCGCCGAGCGGTGCAAGTCGCAGTTCTGGCTGCCGGGACTATGGTGCTCTTGCTGGTGTTTTCCCGGCAGGCCCACGCATCGACGCCGCCTGCCCCGCCGCTGGGAGCGGCTCCGGTCGCCGCGTCCCAGCCAGCCGCCTCGGCGACTGAGTACCGGCAGTTCTGTAGCATCCGCGGTCACGTCGGCGGCGGCATCCGTTACCCCCGCCGCCGCGGCCAAGCCCACCGCGCCTGCCGTTCCGTCCCAGCCTGCCGCTGCCGCGCCGGTTGCTGCCGCTGCCGCGCCGGTTGCCGCCGCCGCGTCCACGTCGACGTCGGCTGTCCCGGCGACCGCTGCGAAGCCCGTCGCGGTGCAGCCGGCTGCGGCGGTGACCGCCCCGGTGACCGCGGCCCCGGCTACGTCCGCCGTAGCCACGCCGGTCGTCTCCGCTGCCGCGTCGAAGCCGGCGGTCCCGGCCACCGTGGGAGCGACCCCGCAGTCGGCCACCTCGGCGGTCACGTCCAGCCGGCCGTTTCCGCGGTCACGTCCAGCCGGCCGTTTCCGCGGTCACGTCCAAGCCGGCCGTTTCCGCGGTCACGTCCCAGCCGGCCGTTTCCGCGGTCACGTCCAAGCCGGCGGCTCCCGTCACCGTGCCGAGGCCGGCGGCCCCGGTCGCTTCGGTGGGCAGCCCGACGCCGGTCACTGCGGTAGCCAGCCCGAAGTCAGCGGCTGGCCCGGTCGGCTCGGTAGCGTCCACAGTCGTCTCGGCGGCGCCGGTAGCGTCCACAGTCAGCTCGGCCGCGCCGGCCGCGCCGGGGGCTGCGTCCAAGGCCGCCGCTGCGGTTAAGGGCCTGGGCGCGGTCGCCCCGGTCGCCCCGGCCCGGTGGCCCCGGCCGTCACGGCGAAGCCGGTGGCTGCCCCGGCGCCGGTCGTCTCGGCCGTACGTCGGTGGCGGCAGCGGTCGCCCCGGCCGCCGTTGCGGTCACCCCGGCCGTCTCCACCGTGACCGGCGCGGTGGCCCCGGTGACCAGCGCAGTGGCCCCGGTCGTATCGACGGCCACCAGCGCGGTGGCCCCGGTCGTGCGACGGCGAAGCCGGTGGCTGCCCCGGCGCCGGCGTCGCGGCGCCGGTCCTCGTCGATGCGGTCAGCGGTCGCCCCGGCCGCCGGTCCTGTCGACCCCGGCCGTGCGGTGGCCCCGGTCTTGTCCAGCGCGGGGGCCCTGGCGCGACCAGGCGCGGTGGCCCCGGTCGTGTCCACGGCCACCGGCGCGGTGGCGCCGGTCTTGTCCACGGTCACGGGCGCGGTGGCGCCGGTCTTGTCCACGGTCACGGGCGCGGTGGCGCCCGGTCTGTCGACCGCCACGGGCGCGGTGGCCCCGGTCTTGTCCGCGGTCACGGCGCGGTGGCGCCCCTCTCACCGGCGCGGTGGCGCCGGTCGTGTCGACCGCCACGGGGGCGGTGGCGCCGGTCGTGTCGTCCGTCACGGGTGTGCTGGCGCCGGTCGGGTCGTGCTGGCGCCGGTGACGGGTGTGGTGGCTGCCGGTTGCGGGTGTGCTGGTGCCGGTCACTGGTGCGGTGGGTTCGGTTCTGCCGGTCCGTGGCCGGTGTGCTGGCGCCGGTGCTTTCGCCCGTGACCGGGGCCCTGGCGCCGGTCTTGTCGGCCACCACCGGGGCGCTGGCCGCGGTCAGCACCGGGCTGGCCCCGGTCGCCGCTGCGGCGCCGGCGGTGCTCGCCCCGGTCACCGGAACGGCGCTGCCGGTCGTTTCGGCCGCCGCCGTGCCCGGCCCGGTCGCTGGTGCGGCGGTCCGGTCCGGTTACGCGGCGGCGCCGGTTCCGGGCCCGCAGTCCTGGGCCGTCATCGGAGCCCGCATGCCCGCTGGCCGGGCGCTGAGTCCGGCGGCGGGGTCGCCGGGCCTGTCCGGCCCCGGCCTGGGCGTGTCCGCCGTCCCGGCCGCCGTGACGGGGCGGGGCGCCAGTTCGCTTTCCGCGGCGGCGGGGGCGGCCGGCGGGGCGCCGCCGCTGGTGCCGGTGCTGCCGCGGCTGCCGGCCGTGGGGCTGGGCGGCGGCGCGGGCGGCGCCGGCGGGGCCGGCAGCGGCCTGGGCGGTCACGGCGGCGGGGTGCAGGGCAGCCTGGGGGCGGCCCTGACGGCCCATCAGGTGCTGGTGGTGCTGCGGGTGGCCCGCGGCGCCGCCGCCCAGCTTGTGTGGCGTTCGTATCTGCCGGAGGTGCCGCCGGCGTAAGTCCTTTCCTTCCCGAACGGTTCGTCCCCTTCGGCGCCCTGGGCCGGTGAGGCCCGGCGCCGATCCCCTCGGAAGGAAAGTGAGCGCATCATGCGTACGTGGCTTGTGCCCGCGTGCCTGGTGCTCGCCGTGAGCATCGTGCCGGCCGGCCTGGTGGCGGCCGGCGGGCCCGGACCGGTCCACCCGGTCCACCCGGCCCCGGCGAGTACCCGCACCGGCAAACACCCCGATCGGCCTGCTGGCCTGTTCCTGGCCAGCAACCTCAGCACCACCACGGCGGCGGCCCCGGCCGCGGCCCGCCCAGCGGCCCGGTACGCCGTGCAGCCCGGCGACACGCTGTCCGGCATCGCCGCCCGGTTCGCGATCCGCGGCGGCTGGCCCGCGCTGTATGCGGCCAACCGGCCGCGGATCGGCCCCGATCCCGGCCTGCTGCATGCCGGGACGGTGCTGGCGCTGCCCGGCGTGACCGCCCCGGCCCGCTACACCGTGCAGCCCGGCGACACCCTGGCCGCGATCGCCGCCGGGCTGGGCGTGCCCGGCGGCTGGCCCGCCCTGTACCACGCCAACCGGCAGGCGATCGGGCCCAATCCGGGCACCATCCACCCGGGCACCATCCTGACGGTCCCGCACCCCGCCGCGCCCGCCGCGCCGGCGCCGGTCACCGGCGGCCAGCAGCCGCAACCGGGCTCCGCGCCGCCCGCGCCCGCCGGCCACGGGCATCCGCCCCGGCCGGCCACCAAACCCGCACCCACCACCACCGGCATGCCGGCCTGGCTGACCCTCCTGCTGCTGGCCGTCGGCCTGCTCATCGGGCTGGTGTTCCTCACCGAGGCCGCGCTGGCCATCCGCCGCCACCGGCAACAAGCCGCGCTCGCCCGCACCGTCCAGCTCCGCCAGGCCGAGACCGCCGCGGGTCCGGCCGCCGCGGGTCCGGCCTCCACCGGACCCGGTTCCACGGATCCAGGCTCCGCGCGGCCCGGCGCGGAGCAAGCGCACATCGTGCTGGCCGACCACGATCGGGTCGTCGTGACGCGCAACAAGCACGACGACACGATCTGCGTGCTGCGGCCACCCGGCGAGGACCCGATGGCGATCCTGCGGGTCGCCCGCCTCGTGCTGCCCGAAGAACCCTACGGAGAACTAGCCAGACGGCTCAAGGTGCCCGCCAGCTGGCCCATGAAGTAAGCGAAGGAGCCATCCACCGAACAGGCAGCATCCACCAAACAGATAGGCAGCCCTCCGTTCAGGACGCCAGCCATACCGCCGTGTCCGGCGGCAGCTTGCCGTCGCTAATCGGCTCGCTGGCCAGCAGGATCCGGGCGTGCGGCGGCATCGGCACCGGCGCCGTCCCCAGGTTGGCGGCGAAGACGAACCCGGGCTCGCGGGTGAAGACCAGCGTGCCCGGGGCTGACTCCAGCCACCGCATGAGCGGGGCGTTCTGCCCGGGCGTGCCCAGCCCCAGGGCCGGATGGGTACGCCGCAGCTTGAGCGCCGCGCGGTACAGGTTCAGGAACGACCCGGGGTCATCGATCTGATCCGCGACGCTGTACTGGCCCCAGTAGCCCGGCTGGGGCAGCCAGGGGGCCGCGTGCTCACCGTCGCGGTGACCGGTGGAAAACCCGAACGAGGACCCGGTTGACGACCACGGCAGGGGCACGCGGCAGCCATCCCGGCCGGGAGCCGTCCCGCCGGACCGGCGGAACGTCGGATCCTGGCGCGCCTCGTCGGGCAGCTCGACCACCTCGGGCAGGCCGAGTTCCTCCCCCTGATAGATGTACGCCGAGCCGGGCAGCGCGAGCATCAGCAGCGCCGCCGCGCGCGCCCGCCGCGCGCCGGCCCGCAGTTCGGGGTCGCCCACCCGGGGCAGCCCGGCGGATTGGTTCGGGGCTCCGGCCCCGCCGGCCGCGTACCGGCTGACCGGGCGGGGCACGTCGTGATTGCCGATCACCCAGGGCGCGCGGTCGCCACCCGCCAGGCCCTCGATCGCGTCAATCGCGGTCCGCATCTCGGCCGCGTCCCAGCGCGCCATGACGAGCTGGAAGTTGAAGACCTGGGGGAGCCCGGCGCCGTCGAGGTACAGCCGCAGCGTCTCGGGAGAGTCGTACCAGACCTCCCCGACCGCGGTGCGCGGGCCGGGAAACTCGCCCGGCACATAGGAGTCGAGGATGACCCGCCACAGCTTGTAGAGCTCGCGCAGTTCGGCCCGGTGATAGTAGGGGGAGGGGGCGTGCGGCGCGAGCGTCTCGGTGAGGTCGGCCAGGTCCGGGTCCTTGAACAGCCCGTGCGCCACGTCGATGCGCAACCCGGCGGCGCGGCGGCTGAGCCAGAATTTGATGACTTCATCGAAGTAGCTGCTGACGGCGGGGTTGCGCCAGTTCCAGTCGGGCTGGCCTGCATCGAACAGGTGCAGGTACCACTGTCCGGGACGGCCATCCGCCTCGGTGACCCGCGTCCACGCCGGGCCGTGAAACACCGACTGCCAGTTGTTGGGCGGTTCGTCCCCGCCCGCGCCGCGCCCGTCCCGAAAGAAGAACATCTCGCGTTCGGGGCTGCCAGCCGGGGCTGCCAGCGCTGCGCGGAACAGCGGGTGCTCAGACGAGCAGTGGTTCGGCACGAGGTCTACGATCACGCGGATGCCATACTCGGCCGCCGCAGCCACCAGCTCGTCGAAGGCCGCCAGGGTCCCCAGCCGCGGATCCACGTCACGGTAGTCGCTGACGTCGTAACCGCCGTCCGCGAGCGGGGACGGATAGAACGGCGTGATCCAGATGGCGTCCACCCCGAGCTCCGACAGATATGGCAGGCGCAAGCGCACACCGGCGAGATCCCCGATGCCGTCTCCGTCGGAATCGGCGAAGCTGCGCGGGTACACCTCGTAGACAACCGCGTCCTGCCACCACGGATGATTGGGGCTCACGGCGGACATCGCCTCCTCGTTATGGATCTTCCTGGTCTAGGCCGTCTCCCATTGTGCCGGTATAACGGCCCGGACCTGCGACGTGGCGACGGCACGGACCGATGACGGGGGCGCTACGGCGCCGGCGGCCAATGCGCCCGCAGTAGAGTCGCGGCGGAGGCGTCCGGGTGCCTGGTGGCCCCCCCGGTCTTCAAAACCGGTGAGCGCTGCGCTGCGGCGCTGGCGGGTTCGATTCCCGTCCGCCTCCGCCACCTGCGCAAATACCGCGCGGAACGCGGCTGAGACTGGCAGATCACGCCCAAGCGGCTGCTGTGAACCTCGCCATCGCACCGGCGGCCTACTGGCCGCGCAGTTCCCGCCAGATCTCGCGTGCGTCGGAGCTGATCAGGGCGTACGGGCTGCCGCCGTCCCGGCTGACTGCCTCAAAGCGGGGCTTCTCGTTCCAACGCATGATCACGTTGATCGTGTAACCGGGAAACGCTGCCTGAAGCGCGGCGGCCTGGACGTGCGCAGAGGGCGAAGGCGGGATCGGCCAGCCGGTCATGTGGTCACCTCACGGGAGACCGGCTGCGCGGCGTAATCCTCAATGATCAGCTCGCGCAGCCCGTCCGGGCCGGTGGCGGTAATCGCCTCACCCATCAGGAGTTCTCCCCGTGTATCCGCATGGTTACCGTCATGCGGCCCGACGATAGGCAGGTCCCGGGCCGGCATCAGCCCGGTATGCGGACCCATGGCGAGGGGCGCAGTCTGCGCCCCCTGCTACAGCGGCAGCCCGATGCTCCCGGCCAGCGACCGTGCCCTGCGGCTGATCAGCGGGCCGCCGTGATCTACCGCGTCAGCGGCCATCTGCCGGGCGGAGGGGGAGTAGCGCACCGAATCGGCGGACGTCCGGTACGCCTCTTCGAGCCAGTGCAGCATGGCCGGGTAGTCGCGGCGCTGGTGGTAAGCACGGGCGATCTCGACGCCGAGGCGGCCCCGGCGTTCCCGGCTCGGGATCTCTTCGGGGTCGATGGTCTCGGCGCTGCTGCGGGCCTCCGCGGACTTGGACAGGTCAGCGGAGATCGAGACGGCGTGCAGCTTGACGTTGGACTCGCCAAACATGGTCCATGGATGGTGGTAGCCGTCGCTCAGTCCTGCGGCGGTGACCCTGGCCGCGTCCCAATGCCCCCAGGCGTCGCCCTCCCGGCCGGCCCGCGCCGCCGTCGTCGCCGCGTGCAGCTGCAAGGCCCCGTACATCGCGCGCAGCTCGTCATGGGCGTCTTCCAGCCGGGATTCCAGCAGCCCGGCCGCCTCCAGCGCCAGTGTCATCGCCTCATCGGTGTCGCCGGCCGAGCGCTGCACCATGCCGAGCGTCCACGCGGCCCCGGCCAATGCGGCGGGCGTGTCGGCTTCCTGCGCGGCCGTCATCGCCCGGTCCGCCACTGTCCAGGTCAGCTCCGTCTCCGAGGCCCACACCACCTCATGCTGAACCAGGGCGTACACGTCGGCCAGCACGGCGTTAGCGGCCCGGCGGCCCTCGCTACCAGCAGAGCGCGCAGCCACTCGTGCGTCCGTGACCAGGCGCGGCAGCACGCGGCCGACGTCGGTGCGGTGCTCGGGGGATTGATGCCACAACTGCCACGCATCCGCCGTCCTGGATGCCAGCGCGGCCACGTCGACCCGGCTGGCGGGGACCGTCAGCAGGGGATCGCGGACTGCCTCACGGATCGCTGGCACCGCGTCGTGCGGGATGCGGGCGAAGGAGGCTACCGGCACGGAAGTAGCTCCGCCGATGTCCATGTCGGTCCCGGCCAGCACCGCCACGTCCCCCACCGCGAGCGCTTCGGCCAGCTTGACCAGCAGCGGCAGGCGCGGCGGCAGCCTGGTGCCCCGCTCGATGCCCTTCAGCCAGGACGGGGACATGCCGACCAGCCCGGCCAGCACGGCCCTCGTCAGGCCCTTACGCTCGCGCAGGATCTGGATACGCTCGCCGGTCCGCTTCCCGGCGAGGTCATCAAGCATCAGCAAACCTCGGGGCTATTCCGCCGCTACTGGCAGCCTATGCGGCCGGTCGCGCGGCCAGCCAGGGAGCGCAAGGCGCCCCGCCCAGCCCCTGAGAGCTTAACGTCGGCGTTGCCGCGTTCCGTCGTGCCAGGACCCAAAATCAAGATCCACGATGTGAACCTGCCGCCACCACAAGCTACGTAGCAACGATCAGCGTGAATGATCTGGGCTAGAACCGAACCTCGTCCCGGCGATTCTGGTGAATGCAATCACGATTCCGGCCAGTTCTGCCAGCAACGCTGCCGAGAACATCGACTCCCGCCACCCGGAGAAGATTCGTGTGGATCGGCCAGCTGATCGACACGAATGCGAGGCCGCCGGCCATAAGTATCAGGAACAGGAGCAGAGCAGTGTCGATTACCTGCCTACGAAGAATGTAAAATGAACGGAGGACATACGCCAGAATCAGTCCGTTACCAACGAAACCTACGCCTGCTATCACGCTGACGAGCGTCAAAAAGAGATTGAGGTTCGTTGCCAACAATTGATGATTCAATACCTCCAGCCCGAAGACGGCATAGCCAGCTAGCCATGCAGAGTTGAAACCAACCGTCACGGCGGATATTCCACATCTATTTTGATGGTCGATTGCCGACCCTGCAATTCCAGTTAGCCCAAGTATTGCCATTACCCAATAGGGGGCTACTGAATAGATTGGAATGATACCTGAGAGGTCGGTGGCCAAGATGAACAGAGGAACGGTGATCGTGATCGACCCGAGCACCGGAAAGCGCGAGACATAGAGAGCCCTCCACTTTCCGCTGAGGGAACGGGACTCGTCCCGCGATCTCCGCGTGCTGACACCTTCGGCTGGTCTGGCGGGCTGGTTCCGGCGAAGCCGGCCAGTCGTAACCGCTGCGATTCGTGCCGCCAAGCCGTTCTGCCCGGGTCCGTAGGGTCCAGCGTGGCTTGCCTCGTCTTCGCGTCGTAGCTGATGGCGAGCATTCCTGGTCGCCCGGTCAACTTCGGCGGACTTCAGCCCGAGGGCGGTCAGGTCATCGCTGACAGCGATGACCGCCTGCCACTCGCTGGCATGGGTGTGCATGCGCAATTCCTCGAGCAGGCTCGCGATCTGCTGGCGCCTGCTGCAGTCAGCGAGGCGATGGGGGACATCGCGATCGGCCGGCTCGGTAATCGCCGTGTATTCGGTGACCGCCGAAGTCCAGTTCCGAGCGGCCTCGGCGGCGCGCCCCCGCTGGTAACTCTCTGCCGAGCGCTGGCTGCGCCGCGCCGCGTCTCGCCGGTCGGCCGCGTCTTCATAATCTGGCTCCAGCGCAAGCAGGCTGTCGAACAGCGTAATTGCATCAGTGTGCCGGCCGGTTCGCATCGCGGCGAGCGCCTGCATGTAGAGCCCGCGAATTGTTCCCTCGCGTGCCTCCCTCTCAGGGGATGGCTGCTTCGACAGAAGAAGCGCGTCGCCGTCGTCTGGCTTGATGATCGCGAAGAGCCGTGTTTCGTCGGTCCGGAGGAACAGAACCGGGGTAACCCACTCGAGAGTGTTCTCGCTAGTGCCGTCGATCGCGATCCTGCCGAGCCGTACGGCCTCGTCGACGGGCTGGTCATGGGCCAGCGCCTGATAGAAGCCACGGGAGAAAGCCAGAGCTGCGGGATCGGTAACGACGAATTGCATGGCAACCGCGGCACTGATGCCACTGTGCACCAGCGCCGCAGCGGTGCTCGACAGCAGATCGCCAGCGCCCGCCTCGCCGGACTGGCACGAATTGAGCACGACGAGGCGCGGGAACCGGCCGGCAGGTGTGCAGCAGGCGAGCGAACCGCGCCGAGGACACCAAATTCGCACGACCGGTGAGCTCATCCTCCAGTGCGAGTACTCCCACGCCGCGGTCAATGCCACCGTGACCGATGAAGTGCAGCACGTGCCAGTGGCCGTCCAGCAGCACCTCTTGCAGACATGGCCAGGTTCCCCCGGACGCCCAAGTCAGCTCTATCTGCCGCCGTCTTCCGAGATCATCTATGGCGTCCGTTAGCCGACGTCGCTCCTCGGCCACGTCGAGCGCGGGCAGATCACGGGGAGCCGAGACGAGGCCGAGCACGCGCAGCGGCGGATTGACGGGAAGCGGAGTGGCTGGCTGGGCGGTCTCGACGTAGCGGACGATCGGTTCTCGCTGGCAAAGGTACTCGTCGGCTTCCGTGTCGAACATGGCCTCCCAGGGCAGTCCCGCCAGCTCCGGTGCGCGCAATCGCAACACCACACGCAACGGCTCACCCCGGCGCGCCGCCTCCTGCACACTGGCGGTATACCGGCCATACACCCGTTCGGCAAATACTGCCTCGAATAGCTGTTGGCCGACTTCACGTACGGGCAGTTCCTGTGCTGACAGCGTGCTGCGGGTTGGCACAGCCGAGGCCAGTACGGCAGATGCGAGTTCCCGTCTTCGGCTCAGTAGCCTTTCCGCGTCCAGCCGCAGCCGACCCGACGCGGCACCAGCGGGTGAGTCGACCGTAATGATGTAATGGCCGGACGTGGCGCCAGGTGCGATCTCCAGCTCCAGGTCACAACTCATTAGCGGACAGCCTTCTGTGGCTTCAATCGGCTTCGCCAGAGATGGCAGTGAAAATTAGCGTCGTAAGCCTGAGTCAATTCCATCATCTGGCTTCCGGTACTGAGGGCGGCACCAGGTCAGCGTCACCTTGAAGTTGGCCGTCGCGCTCGCCGCGGCGATAAACGCCCCAACCTCCCCGCTGAGCGCCAGGCCGAACTCGATTCCAACCTCATCCGGAGCGGTCGCAAGGCTGCGGAGCTGAGCAACGATCGCCTCAGCCGCGGGCCGTACGCGGCTTATCGCTTCTTCGAAGGTCTCGGAGGCACGAGTAGAAATTGCCTGTGCACCGATGCCCCGCGTGACCGGGCCCGCAGCGGAGTCCTCAGCTTCTACAAATATCGACTGACCGCCGCCTACCGCAAACTCGATAAGCTGTGCCATTGCCACCGCCACCAGACGTTGGCGCGGCTGAGCCCCGTTTCCATGCCATTGCCCTCCCCCGACCCGACTCTATCATCTCCGGACCACAACCGGGATGCTGCTGTCCGGCAGAAATGTGCGATGGATGTCTGGCTACACTTCAGGCTGGAGGCCGCCTTCGGCGGATTGCGCTTTACGCCCACGAGACGCTTGTAAACCTATGTTCTCTGCGATACCTAAGTTCACTGCGTGGCTGTACTTCTTTGCCATTCATCAGCGATCAGGTGTGATTGATGATGTCTGCTTAGGGTCGCGATTCTCCTCACTAAAGACCTTATTCACGTGACCAGTCTCAAGGATCAAGAGCACCATCTGCCAAACTACTCAGTTTGCCGACCACAAAGTCACAGAAGGGCTTGATCCGATAGTTGACTTGCTTGTTGCCGGCTCCTAATATGCACAGTTAGCCAACTGCAGGCTGCGCCAGAAACGGGGCGCACCGAACTTCGGTTCGGAAGGGGGAGCGATGCGGTGGCGATGGGTTTTCTGCGTGGTAGTGCTGGTTCTCCTATCAGGATGTGTATCCCACTCATCAACGGGCCAGGATGCAGCGTACAAACGCACTTTCGTGCGCCAGCTCGTCGGATATTGTGCGCAAGTCGACCGCCAGCTGCAGACATTTGATGGGGAATCTAATCCAGGTAGGGTAGCTCTCCAATTGGAGAGCTTTGCCAGTGAGGCGCGCTCGCATCAACCACCAAGTATTCAGCGCCAGCAATTCGACGTCCTGGTGACTGCATTCGATGACGCTGCGAAGCAATACCGGTCCGCTCAGACGGCGCTGACCAGCGGAAACGGTGATGCTTACCAGGCGGCGCTAAAACAAGCAGACCGGACGATGCAGACCGCCAACGTTACGGCGCAGCGATACGGTATGCCACCTCTTGCAGACTGCCCCAAGGCACAGGGCGGACCATCGCAGGGCCCTCCTCCTGCTCAGGTTGCGGGGGGTTGGCGGCTGGGGCATGATTCGCCGTTCGCGGTTCAGCAGGTGCCTGCCGCGGTGCTGGCTGGCCGGATCTGGGTGGCCGGTGGCCTGATTGACGAGCAGGATGCGACGGCGAAGACGGAGTTTTACGACCCGGCGATTGACACCTGGAGCCCCGGGCCGCCGCTGCCGGTTCCCTTGCATCACGCGATGATGGTGGCGTACCGGAACACGCTGGTAGTGATCGGCGGTTTCGTGCCGCAGGGCGGCAATGTGCTGGGAGCCGCCTCCGCCCGGGTGCTGTTCCTGAACCCGGCCCAGAACGGCTGGACCGACGGCCCTGCACTTAATATTGCGCGCGGGGCGGGCGCGGCAGCGGTAGTGGGAAACAAGATCATCGTTGTCGGCGGGCGGACCGGCGCATCCGAGAAGCCGGTCACGCCCACAGAGGTTTATGACGGCACCAGCTGGCACGAGGCCGCCGATATCCCGATTCCGGGCGATCACGTGACGGCCGCGTCGGACGGGACCTACCTGTACGCCGTCGGCGGGCGCAAGGTAACTGTCACCGCCAGCACCGCGGCGGTGCAGCGCTTCGACCCGGCGAGCGGGCAGTGGACCCAGTTGCCGCCCATGCCGAGTCCTGACAGCGACCTCGGCGCGGCGTTCATCGGCGGCCAGCTGATCACTGTCGGCGGCGAAACCCCGGCCAGCGCGCTCAGCACCGTCCGGGCATACAACCCTGCCACCTCGTCCTGGTCCAGCCTGCCGAACCTCGCCGCACCCCGGCACGGAGCGGCCGTCACAGCCATCGGCAACATCCTCTACGCCATCGACGGAGCAGCCCAACCCGGACACACCGCATCCACCTCCACCGTACAAATCCTCAGCACGTCTCAGCCTCCTGCTCAGGTTGCGGGGGGTTGGCGGCTGGGGCATGATTCGCCGTTCGCGGTTCAGCAGGTGCCTGCCGCGGTGCTGGCTGGCCGGATCTGGGTGGCCGGTGGCCTGATTGACGAGCAGGATGCGACGGCGAAGACGGAGTTTTACGACCCGGCGATTGACACCTGGAGCCCCGGGCCGCCGCTGCCGGTTCCCTTGCATCACGCGATGATGGTGGCGTACCGGAACACGCTGGTAGTGATCGGCGGTTTCGTGCCGCAGGGCGGCAATGTGCTGGGAGCCGCCTCCGCCCGGGTGCTGTTCCTGAACCCGGCCCAGAACGGCTGGACCGACGGCCCTGCACTTAATATTGCGCGCGGGGCGGGCGCGGCAGCGGTAGTGGGAAACAAGATCATCGTTGTCGGCGGGCGGACCGGCGCATCCGAGAAGCCGGTCACGCCCACAGAGGTTTATGACGGCACCAGCTGGCACGAGGCCGCCGATATCCCGATTCCGGGCGATCACGTGACGGCCGCGTCGGACGGGACCTACCTGTACGCCGTCGGCGGGCGCAAGGTAACTGTCACCGCCAGCACCGCGGCGGTGCAGCGCTTCGACCCGGCGAGCGGGCAGTGGACCCAGTTGCCGCCCATGCCGAGTCCTGACAGCGACCTCGGCGCGGCGTTCATCGGCGGCCAGCTGATCACTGTCGGCGGCGAAACCCCGGCCAGCGCGCTCAGCACCGTCCGGGCATACAACCCTGCCACCTCGTCCTGGTCCAGCCTGCCGAACCTCGCCGCACCCCGGCACGGAGCGGCCGTCACAGCCATCGGCAACATCCTCTACGCCATCGACGGAGCAGCCCAACCCGGACACACCGCATCCACCTCCACCGTACAAATCCTCAGCTTTGCCAGGTAGGAGGATTTGCATCTCTGGCATAGCGCCCCGCTAGGGCCCGTTTTCTGCGTTCGGTTGTGGGTAGCGGTGTCAGTGCTGCGGAAGGGGGACGTACGCTCAATTGATGCTGGCAGACTCGTACGGACGGATCGCGACCGACTTGCGCGTGTCGCTGACCGACCGCTGCAACCTGAGGTGCGCGTACTGCATGCCCGCCGAGGGTCTCGACTGGCTGCCCAAGCCCGAACTGCTCACCGACGACGAGGTCGCCCGGCTGATCCGGATCGGCGTGGAACAGCTGGGGATCCGCGAAGTCCGCTTCACCGGCGGGGAACCGCTACTGCGCCGGGGCCTCACCGGCATCGTGGCCCGCACGGCCGGGCTGCGGCCGCGCCCGGAAATGTCCGTCACGACCAACGGGATCGGCCTGGCCCGGATAGCCCAGCCGCTCCGCGAGGCGGGCCTGGACCGGGTCAACGTCTCCCTCGACACGCTCCGCCCCGAGGCCTTCCAGCAGCTGGCCCGGCGGGACCGGCTGCCCGAGGTGCTGGACGGCATGGCCGCGGCCGCGGCCGCGGGGCTCGTCCCGGTCAAGGTCAACAGCGTCCTCATGCGCGGCATCAACGACGGCGAAGCGCGTGATCTGCTGCGGTTCTGCCTGGCTCACGGGTATCAGCTGCGGTTCATCGAGCAGATGCCGCTGGACGCGCAGCACGGCTGGCGGCGGGCCAACATGATCACCGCCGAGGAGATCCTGACCGCGCTCAGCGAAGAGTTCGTGCTCAAGCCCGACGACCCGGGGGAGCGCGGATCCGCCCCCGCGGAGGCATTCCTGGTCGACGGCGGTCCCGCCCGTGTCGGCATCATCGGCTCGGTGACCCGGCCGTTCTGCGGGGCCTGCGACCGGGTCCGGCTCACCGCCGACGGCCAGATCCGCAACTGCCTGTTCGCGCGGGAGGAAAGCGACCTGCGGGCGCCGCTGCGCGCCGGGGCGAGTGACGAGGAACTGGCCGCGCTGTGGCGCCGCGCTGTGGCCGCTAAGCTGCCCGGTCACGGGATCAACGACCCCACGTTCCTCCAGCCCGACCGGCCCATGTCGGCTATCGGCGGGTGAGCCTGTCGGGCCGGTCCGATGGGCCTGAGGGGCCCGGAGGAGCGGAGCGGCAGGGAACCAGGGTCCCCGCACGTCCGTTCGGAATGATCATTCTCGCCGGCGGCCGGGCCACCCGGCTCGGTGGCGCCGACAAGCCGGGCCTGGTGGTCGGCGGCCAGACCCTGCTCGGCGCGGTGGTCGCCGCGGGCACCGAGGCCGGGGCCCAGCGCATCGTGGTCGTCGGGCCCGCTCGCCTTGACATCGCGGGCGCCCGCGGCCGGAGCGCACTTCGTTTCGTGACCGAGGAACCGCCCGGGTGCGGGCCGGTGCCGGCGCTGCGCCGCGGCCTCGCCGAGCTGGACGACGCCAAACCTGATACCCGGGGGGCGCAGGGCATGGAGGCAGAACCGTGGGTGGCGGTCCTCGCGGCGGACCTTCCGTTCCTGCGCGCGCCGCACCTGCGGGCCCTCCTGGCCGCCGCAGCCGGCCACGACGGGGCCGTGCTCATCGACGACGGGGGACGGGCCCAATGGCTCGCCGGCTGCTGGCGGGCGGACGCTCTGCGCCGCGCCGCCGCCGCGTACCAGGGATCCTCGCTGCGCGGGCTGCTGGCCCCGCTGCGGCCGGTCAGCGTGGCCATTCCGGCCGGCCCGGGGGAGCCGCCGCCGTGGCTGGACTGCGACACCGAGCAGGATCTGCACCGCGCCCGGGACTGGGCCGCCGGGTGAACGTCCCCGCTTGTCAGGGCGCGTCGCCGGGCACGACCACGTTCTGCAGCGGCTCGCCGGCCGCAAACCGCTGGATCTGGCCGGCCACGAAACGCGCCGCGAGCGGGTAGAAAGCGTCGGCGCCGCCGGCGACGTGCGGGGTGATGATCACGCCCGGGCAGGCCCACAGCGGATGGTCCGCCGGCAGCGGCTCCGGGTCGGTCACGTCCAGCGCCGCGCGCAGCCGTCCCGCGGACGCTTCGGCGACCATCGCCTCGGTGTCCAGGACCGGGCCGCGGCCGACGTTGACGACCAGCGCGCCGTCGGGCAGCAGGGCCAGCCGCCGCGCGTCCAGCAGCCCGCGGGTCTCCTCCGTGAGCGGGGTCACCAGGACCACGGCGTCGGCCGACGGCAGCAGCTGGTCCAGGTCAGCGACGGCGTACACGTCGGCACCGGGCCGGGGCGTGCGCGCCACCCGGACCACGTTGGCCTCGCAGGCGCGCAGCCGGGCGTCCAGCGCCGCGCCGATCGAGCCGTACCCGACGATCAGCACGCGGCTGCCCGCGATGGAACGGGTGTGCGCGTGCTCCCAGCGGCGTGCGTCCTGCGCCCGCACCCACCGCGGCAGTTCGCGCTGCGCAGCCAGGATCAGCCCGAGCGCCAGCTCGGCCGTGCTGGCATCATGCAGGCCGCGCGCGTTGCACAGCGTCGCCCCGTCCGGAATCCGGCCGGTGAGGTGCTCGTAGCCCGCGGTGAGCGCCTGGACCACGCGCACGCCGGGCATCCGGCCCAGCGGCTCGGTCCCGTGCGGCCGGTCGTAGGGCACGGTGAAGAACACCACATCGGACAGGTCCGCCGGGCCCGGCTCGTCGCCGCTGAATATCCCGATCCGCAGGCCGGCCGCCTCAAGATCACCGGTGTCGAGCGTCTCGCGGATGGCCGGCCATGGGACCAGAATCACGCCCTTTGCTGCTGCTGATCGATCAGTCACACGCCTATCTTGGTGCAGTGGCTGCGATGACGGTGCCGGAAGCCCGGGCCACGCAGCGGTTTCTCATCGCATCGCTGATGTTCATCGCGCTGGTCGTCGCGGTGGTCGGCAGTCTCGGCGCGCCCCTAATCACCAGCGTCTCGGCCGCCTACCGGGTACCGCTCAGCAGCGCGCAGTGGACGCTGACCATCACGCTGCTCGCGGGGGCCATCGCCACGCCCGTGCTCGGCCGGCTCGGTTCCGGCCGCCGGCGCCGCGCGGTCATCCGGTGGGCCCTCGTGATCATCGTGGCCGGCAGCGTGGCCACCGTCCTGCCGCTGCCGTTCGCGTGGCTGCTGGCCGGCCGCGCCGCGCAGGGCACCGCGCTGGGCCTGACCGCACTGATGATGGGCGTGGCCCGCGATCACGTGCCGGGCGCGAAATCCGGGTCCGTGATCGCGATGCTGTCGGTGGCCTCCACGGTCGGCATCGGGCTGGGCTACCCGCTCGCGGGCCTGCTTACCGACGTCTGGGGGCTGCGCGCCGCCTACGGGCTGGGCCTGTTCATCACCGTCCTGGCGCTGCTGGCCGCGTGGCGGGCGATCCCGCCGTCACCGCCCGGGCGCCCCGGCGACCTGGACGTCCCCGGCGCGGTCCTGCTCGGCGCCGGCCTGCTGGCCCTGCTCATCCCGGTCAGCGAGAGCGGGCTGTGGACCTCCGCCCCGCTCGCCGCGGCGCTGCTGCTGGCCGTGGCGGCCGCCCTGCTGGCCGGGTGGGCCTGGTGGGAGAACCGGGCCGCCGCGCCGCTCACCGATCTGCGCCTGCTGCGGCACCCGGCCGTGGCCGGGGCCAACCTGGCCATGTTCGCGGGCGGCATCGGCATGTACCTGCTGCTGACGCTGGTGACCCGGTACGTGCAGACTCCCGCCGGGACCGGTTACGGGTTCGGCTTCTCGGTCTTTGTGGCCGGGCTGGTCCTGGTGCCGTTCTCCGCGCTGGGGTTCGCGGGAGGCCGGCTCGCGCCCGCGCTCCGGCCCCGCGTGCCGCTGGCCGCGATCCTGGCCGCGGGCGCGGCCGTCGTGCTGGCGGCATTGGTGATGTTCGCGCTGGCCCGCTCCCGGGCCTGGGAGTCGTTCGTGGTGATGGGGGCGCTGGGACTTGGCGTCGGGACGTTCTCCGCAGCCATGCCCGGCGTGATCCTGGCCGTGACCCCGCCGGGCGAGACATCCAGCGCGATGAGTTTCAACCAGGTCGTCCGCAGCGTGGGCTTCTCGGTCGGCAGCGCGCTGTCCGGGTTCATCCTGTCCGCCTACACCGCGCCGGGCCAGGCGTTCCCGGCCGACGCCGGCTACAGCGCCGCCGCGTGGGCCGGAGTCGCGGCGATGGTGGTCACCCTCGCCGTCGATCGCCGGGCTGGCCCTCATTCAGTGACGCCCCGGGCCCTGCGGGCCACGGGCGCGCCGGCGATGGGCACGGCACGGCTCTAGTAACCGGAGGTTCCCCCGGTTGTTACCTTCCTGTCGTGTGTGGTTTACATTTCGGGATTACCGCCAGCGCCGCGGATACGCTCCAGGGGCGGGCCGCTCGTGAGTCCCGCTCGGGTGTCCGGCGCCGCCCCGGGTCGGATCCAGTCCCGCGTGAGGAGGATGCCCGATGACGACCGCGCCCGAATACGTCCCGGTCTCGTCCGAGGCCGAACTGCGTGACTTGCTCGGCTATCCGTCGGGCCGTGCGGTGACCAAGGAACGCGCCCGCCTGCACCGGCGGGACCGGGAATGGCTGGCCGCCTCGCCGTTCTGCCTCATCGCCACCGCAGACGCCGACGGGAACTGCGACGTCTCACCCAAGGGCGACCCGCCCGGGTTCACGTACGTCGTCGACGACACCACGATCGCCTTCCCGGACCGGCCCGGCAACCGCCGGGCCGACGGCTTCCGCAACGTGCTGGCCAACCCGCACGTCGGGACGATCTTCATGGTCCCCGGGCGCAGCGAAACCCTGCGCATCAACGGGAGGGCCCGGCTGCTGCGCGACGCGCCGTTCTTCGGCGAGATGACCGTCAAGGGGCACCGCCCGCGGCTGCGCCCTGGTCATCGAGATCGACACGATCTTCTTCCACTGCGCCAAGGCGTTCCTCCGGTCGGCGCTGTGGCAGCCGGAGACGTGGCACCCGGACGTTCTGCCGCCGCACGCCGTCATCGTGAAGAGCGTCCAGGACACGCCGGAAACCCTCGAGGAACTGCAGCGCCACTACGGGCCCGAGTACGCGGATCACCTGTATTAACGGTCAGTTCCGGATGCTTGCGCTGAACGGACATAGCGGGCGCCGGCCATGATCATCCGGGTGATGCTGAACCGGACGATTCTCCCTATCGGGAGATATCACTCACGGTATGCTTCCCGGGTTCCCGTGAGCGCGGGACACCACGCGAGTGGCAAAGCGGGGGCATGCATGAGCAACCAGTACGGCGAACCAGGCGGCGATGACCAGCAGAGATACGGTCAGCCCGCGTACGGCCAGGGCGGCGGCTACGGGCAGGGCGGCTACGGGCAGCAAGGCGGCCAGCCGGGCGGGTACGGCCAGCCGGGCGGTGAGCCGGGCTACGGCCAGGGCGGTTATGGGCAGCCGGGCGGTGAGCCCGGATATGGCCAGGGTGGTTACGGGCAGCAAGATGGCGGCCAGCCGGGATACGGGCAGGCCCGGCTACGGGGAGCCGTCCGCGCCGTACGGGTCGGGCCAGCCGGGGGGCGGCTACGGCCAGGATGCTCAGCCTTACGGGACGGCCCCCGCGGGCTATCGGGGCCCGGCCGCGCAGCCCGGCGGTTACGCGTTCGGTGCCCCGGCCTACGCGAACTGGCTCACCCGGGTCGGGGCTTACCTCATCGACGGCATCCCGGCCTGGATCCTGTTCGGTATCGGCGAAGCGCTCGCGGCCCACGGGGGAGCCGGCGCAGGGATCAGCGTCATTTTCTACCTGGCCGGGCTGGGCTGGTGGCTTTATAACCGGGTCTTCCAGGCGGGCCGCACCGGCCAGAGCCTGGGCAAGAAGATCACCGACGTCCGGCTCCTCAGCGAGGAGACCGGGCAGCCGATCGGCGCCGGCATGGCGTTCGTCCGGGATATCGCGCACATCGTCGACGCCATCATCTGTTACGTCGGCTTCCTGTTCCCGCTCTGGGACAGCAAGCGGCAGACCCTGGCCGACAAGATCGTGCACACCATGGTCGTGCGCAACGGCGAGGGCGGCGGTCCGGGCGGCAACGGCCAGGGCAATGGCCAGGGATATACGCCAGCAAGGGCTACGGCCAGCAGGGCTACGGCCAGCAGGGCTACGGCCAGCAGCCGCCAGGCGGTTACGGCACGCCGCGGTAGTGCCCGCGCTGCGCCGGGACATGGCCGTCCCGCTGTCGGAGGCACTGACGGCGGGCACGGCGACCGCGCTCCTGTTCTTCGTCGACCCGCGCGCTCATCAGGTGTTCCTGCCGTGTCCCTTCCACCTGGCCACGGGCCTGTACTGCCCGTTCTGCGGTGGCCTGCGGATGGTGCACGATCTCGCGCACGCCCACGTGGTCCGCGCCTTCCATGACAACGCGCTCGCAATGCCGCTGGTGCTGCTGGTCGCCGTGGCGTGGCTGAACGCGACGGCCGGGCGGTGGCGTGGCCGGCCGCTGGCCGAGGTACGCAAACCCGCCTGGCTATGGCCGGCGGTGGCCGTGGTGCTCGTCGGCTGGACCGTGGTCCGCAACCTCCCGTTCGGCCCGTTCACCGCACTGCGACCCTGAGCCGCAGGATGGCGGGTGGCCGACGGTCAGCAGCGGCACCGGCGCGTGGTCGACCTGCAGGGTCGTGTGGCTGATCCCGTACTCCTGGCTGAGCAGCGACTCCAGGTCCGCGCGGACCGCGTGGCAGTCCTCGCCCACGGCGACGAGCACGTGCGCCGAGGCGGCCGGAAGGTCCGAGCTGATCTCCCAGACGTGCAGGTCGTGCACCTCGGTGACGTACGGGTGGGCGGCCATGGCCGCACCGATCACCGCCGGGCTCAGGTCGGCCGGGGCCGCCTCCAGGAAGATCCGGCCGGAGTCCCGGACCAGCCCCACACCGGCCCGCAGCATCAGCGCGACGACCAGCAGCGAGGCGATCGCGTCCGCCCGCGCGAACCCGGTCAGCACGATGATCAGGCCGGCCATGGCGGTGGCCGCGAACGCGAAAACGTCGGTCAGGATGTGCCGGAACGCGCCCTCCAGGTTGAGGCTCCGGCGCGGGCCCCGGCTGGCCCGGGTCAGCAGCATCGTCGCGGTGACGTTGACCACCACCCCGGCCAGCGCGACACCGATCACGACCCCGCCGGTGACGGCGAGCGGGGTGATCAGCCGCCGTACCGCCTCGTAGCCGAGCCAGGCGGCCAGCACCAGCAGCGTGATCCCGTTGGCCTGAGCGGACAGGATCTCGGTCCGCTTCAGGCCGTAGGTGAAGTTCCCTCCGGGCGGCCGTGCGGCCAGTCTCATCGTGATCAGCACCAGGCCGATGGAGGCCGCGTCGGTGAGCATGTGCGCCGCGTCGGAGATCAGGGCCAGCGAGTGGGCCAGCGCGCCGGCCACGACTTCGGCGACCATGAACGCGATGATGAGGCCGAGCGCGCCCCCCAGCCAGCGCGGGTCAGCATCCGCGACCGGGCCGTGCTGGTGATTCGGCTGCCCGTGGTCCGCGTGCCCCCGAGCCGGAGCGCCGTCCGGGTCGCGGGTGCGCCACCTCGCGTTCGGCATCCTAAAACCCCCTGCTCATACGACCAATGATAGGTGTGGCCGTCCCCCGGGCCACGGCAGCGGGACCTCCCCTGTTCTGATAGACGTGACGACAGCCGGGGAACCCGGCCGCAGCGAACAGGGGCGACCTCATGAGCGCGATGGACCGCTGGATCATGACCGTCAGCGCCGACCTGGGCCTGAACCGGGAGGGGGCGGACGCACGGGTGATTCTCGACATGACGCGGGACGTGGCCCACAACGTCGACCGGCCGGCCGCGCCGGTCACCGCGTACCTGATCGGGGTGGCCGTCGGCCGCGGCATGCCGCTGACCCACGCGGTCAAACGAGTCCGGGAAATGGCCGTCGCCTGGCCGGGGCACACGGAAGAGTCGTGAGGTAGTGCTGGCCCGGGAGGAATCCAGGTCGTGCAGGGGTATTCGGGGCCGAAGGTCCCGCGAGGGACGAGTGCTAAGTCCCTACTGAGGCGGCTCGCGGCTGGCGGACACTGGCCAAATGTGGATGAGGTTTCCGCGTCGGAGGTCTAAGGACGCCGGGAGGTCCTCCGACGACCAGATTGCCGAAACGCCTCTCGACGACCGGACTGACTGGTCCAGGCCGTCGGCTCTGGGTGTTCGGGCCTGCTGCTGCCCCGCCAGACCGGTGGTGCGGGTCCTCATCCCGCCCACCTCTGCCCGCCCGCATTCAGTTGCCCTCCTGCTGTGCGGCCACCACTACCGGATGTCCTGTGCCGCCCTGGCCGCCAGCGGCGCAGTGATCATTGACGACCGGCGTGAGGGAATCAGCGTCAGCGAGTACGAACGAGTATGAAACAGGCGATCCCACGCTCGCTGGTAGCACGCCGCGGCGATGACATTCGTCTCCGGATCACGCGTGCCGTGCTCGAGCTCGATGTCCATTCCGTTCCAGAATTGCCTGCTAACACGCTTCCCTGGTCTTTCCCATGCTGGTTACTGCGACCCCCGCATGGTCTGCCAGGCCCAAGGGGGCATAGGGCCAAGGTCCCTTAAGGCTTGTAGTTGCTGTAGGGGCCTCCGACGCGGTCGTAGGTGTTGCCCAGCTCGTCCTGGGTGATCTTGGCGGCTCCGTCATCCGGCGTAAGAATCAGGTCCTGTTCGAGCACTACGGTGCGGAAGTGCCAGCCCGGCGCGGGCGTCAGACGGCCGCCGAGGTCCTTGAGGCTCTCGTAGGTCTGGCTGGGGTCGACGATGAGGCTGGCCGACTTCATGCACCAGGTATCGCCGTCGGGGTCGTCGAGCAGGAAGGCAGGCGAACCCTTGCTGATGCCGAGCTGGGTGTCGCGCTTGCCGGTGATCGGCTTGTACGCGACGCTCTCGTGCCAGGCGCATCTCCTTGGGCACGTCCAGCCACATCACCCACCGTGCCTTCAGCCCGCTGAAGTCGCGTTCCCCGCCCACCATGGCCTCGGCCCAGTCCAGTGCCCACAGCCTCGGGCCGTTCTTGAACGCACCGAGGATGTCGTAGGTCTCCGTCAGCTCTTCGATATCGATCTTGTCCAGCACGTCCTGCGGGCTGGTGTCCCCGGTCCCGGCGGGGTCGTTCATCCCGAGGGTGTTGTAGACCCCGGCGACGAGGTGGTGGGTGATCGCGTGACCGCCGATCAGGAAGATCTCGGTGTAACGCTGGCCGCGGACGTTCTCGAAGCGCATGAGCTGCGCGCCCTGGTCATCCGGGGGCAGCTTGGCAGATAGCTTCATGACCCGCACTCCTCTCCCATCGACTCATCTGAGCTTGTTACCGTGCGAGCGCCACATGTCACCCACTGGTGGCGAGCGGTGCAGGTGCGGGTTGCGGTGGCGGTCTGCCGATCAGCTCGATGCGGCCTCACTCCAGCCCGGGCGTGAGCTTGGCTCACCCTGCAGGCCAAGCTGACCGGACTCGCTTTACCAGGCCAGAGCAGGCCGGTCCTCCCACCGAGGACCTAGGTCCCATTCCCGGTCGCGGTGCTGCGACGTCCCGGCAGCTGCCAGGCGCCGTAGCCCGTTGCGGTCAGCCGTGGCCGGTGAGACGGAGGCCGCACCAGAGGGCGGCGGTGGCTGCGGCCAGGCCGAGGGGCACGGTCGCCAGCCCGAGCCGGGTGAACTCGCCGAGTTCCACCTCGTGGTCCCGTTCGGCCAGCAGCCGGCGCCACAGCAGGGTGGCCAGTGAGCCCGCGTAGGTGAGGTTCGGCCCGATGTTGACGCCGATCAGGACGGCGAGCACCGGGCCCGCAAGGTGCGCCGGGGATGCGCCGCTCCCGGTGAGCGCGGCAAGCAGGACGAGCACCGCCGGCAGGTTGTTGACCAGGTTGGCGACGGCCGCCGCCAGGGCCGCGATGGCCAGCAGCGCGGGCAGCGACGAGCCATGCGGCAGTACCCGCGCGATCGCCGACCCCAGCCCGTTCCCGACCAGGGCCTGGACGACCAGCCCCAGGCCCAGCACGAACAGCAGGAACGGGATCGCGGCGGCCCGGACGATGCCGCGCACCGAGGTCTCCCGGCGCGCCAGCGCGCGGATGGCCAGGGCCAGTGCCCCGCCGAACGCAGCCCACGCCGGGTTCACCCCCACGAACGAGGTCACCGTGAACCCGGCGAGCGTCGCCACCACGACGGCGAGCGGGAACAGCGGAAGCCGCTCGCCCTCCGGGGTCTCGTCGGCGGGCGCGTCCGCGTCGGGGGCGGGTCCCGTTTCTGGGCTGGGCTCGGTTTCCCGTGTGGGGCCGGGTTCGGGCGGGGCGGCGAGATCGGCGCGGAAGAACACCCGGAACACCACGTACTCCACCGCGATGGCCACCAGCCACGGCAGCCCCATGGCGGCGGTGAAACCGGTCAGGCTGAGGCCGCTGACCGAGAACGCGAGCAGGTTCGTCAGGTTCGACACCGGCAGCAGCAGCGAGGCGGAGTTGGCCAGGTGCGTGCAGGCGTACACGTACGGCTTCGGCCGCAGCCGCAGCCGGGCCGCGGTCTCGTGCACCACAGGCGTCAGCAGCACCACGGTTGTGTCCAGGCTGAGCACCGCGGTGGTGACCGAAGCCAGCGCGAACGTCCCCGTCAGCAGCCGAACGGGCCGGTGCCGGCTCCATCGCGCCAGCCGGGCCCCGGCCGCGCTGAAGAGACCCTCGGCCTCGCATAGCTGCCCGAGCACCAGGACCGCGGCCAGGAAACCCACCACCGGCAGCAGCCGGGCCATCTCCGCACGGGCGGCCGGCAGCGGCAGCGCGCCGGTGACGATCACGATGACGGCCGCGGGCACGGCCACGGCGGCCTCGGGCAGCCACCGGGGACGGATCACCGCGGCGATGAGGATGGCGGCCAGCAGTACCGCGGACAGCGCCTCCGCCCCGGCCCCGCTCAGGGCCGCAGCCCACGGTCCGTGCGGCACCCAACGTCGGCAGCCGGGCCACGGCTTGCGCGGCGGCAGTCGCGCTGCTCGGCATGGACCGTCATGCGGCAATTATGGCCATGCCGCCATGTCACCGTCCTCGCGTCCCGGGGAAGACCCCGGCCAGTCTCGAATTTGTGTGCGATAGTGGCGGTGATAGCAGCCACTATCGCACACGTTCCGGTTGGGGACCGGCGGAGCCGAGTTAGCCGGGGACCGTATCCAGGAAGCCGAACACCACCACGATGCGGCATCCGCCCAATCGCGCGTGCTCCATCGTATGATCCGGGTATGAGCGACAGAAAGGCCCGTCTGACCATCACCGTGGACCCTCGCCTGTCTGCCTATGCCGAGCAGCTGGTGAAGGAGGGCAAGGCTCCCTCTGTATCGGCCGTGTTCAATGACGCGATGGAGGCCAGGATCCAGCGCGAGCGGCGCCAGCGCAGGTTGTGGAAGGAGGCGGCCGAACGGGCCGATCCGGGCAAGGTGGCCCGGATGATGGCGCACGTCGACGCCCAGGCTGCCGCGCTGCTAAGAGGTGAGTAAAGACGGTGGGGCCACTCCGCCGCCATACGTCGTTGACCTGAGCGTGGCCGTGGCTGTCGCCCGCTTCGATGCCAGCATCATGACCCTCATCCAGGGATACGACGCCCGTGGGCAGTCGCTGGTCGTTCCCGTCCTCACGCTCACCGGGGCATCTCTGGATGTGCGCACTGACGACGCCGATGATCTCCTGGAGGGCCTGGAGAGGCTGGGCAACGCCGAAGTGGCGCCGGTGCGGGACGCCGAGCAGGCTACGAGGCTCGCTGAGGTTATCGCCAGGACTGGCCTTGACCCGTGGGACGCCCAGGTGGCTGCGGTCGCCGATGCGGCGGTCTGCCCCATCCTCACCCTGGACATGGCGAAGTGGCAGGAGCACGCAAGGGACCTTGACGAGCCGCTGCACTTCATCCAGATCACCGACCCGGACGAGGCGCCAGGCGGCCCCGGGGCAGAGCAATAGTGAATCGCGGCTGTGTTCGCAGCTCAGCGGGTGCCATTCGCGGTGCCACGCGGTGCCGACGGCGATGCAATGGCGCCCGCAGGCCGGCGGACCTGGCAGGATGGCGGGGTGGGCTCGCTCATGCTGCTGGACACCGCTTCGCTCTACTACCGCGCGTTCTACGGCGTGCCGGATACCGTCACGGCGCCGGACGGGACGCCGGTCAACGCCGTGCGCGGGCTGCTGGACATGATCGCGCGGCTGGTTCGCGGGCGCGAGCCGTCGCGCCTGATCGCATGCTGGGACGAGGACTGGCGGCCCGCGTTCCGGGTGGCCGCGGTGCCTTCCTATAAGGCACACCGGGTGCTGCAGGGCAACGAGGAGCAGACGCCGCCCGCGCTGATCCCGCAGGTGCCGATCATCCGTGAGGTCCTGGACGCCGCGGGGATCGCCGTGGCCGGCGCGGCCCGCTACGAGGCCGACGATGTGATCGCCACCCTCGCGGTCGCCGCCCAGCAGCCGGTCGACGTCGTCACCGGGGACCGTGACCTGTTCCAGCTCGTCGACGACGCCCGCGGTGTGCGCATCATCTACACCGTGCGCGGGCTGACCAAGCTGGAGATCGTCGACGAGGGCGCGGTGACCGAGCGGTACGGCATCCCGGGCCGCGCGTACGCGGACTTTGCGGTGCTGCGCGGCGATCCCAGCGACGGGCTGCCGGGGGTGCCCGGGGTGGGGGAGAAGACCGCGGCGGCGCTGGTCCGCTCGTTCGGCGGCATCGACGACATCATCGCGGCGGTGGACAAGGGACACGGCGGCTTCCCGACCGGCAGCCGGGCCAAGCTCACCGCCGCCCGCGATTACCTCGAGGTCGCCCCGGCGGTGGTGCGGACCGCCACCGACGTGCCGCTGCCGGCCGTGGCCGGGGACCTCCCGGCCACGCCCGCCGACCCCGCCCGGCTGAAGGAGCTGGACGAGCGGTGGCGGCTGGGCTCGTCGCTGTCCCGGTTCGTTTCGGCCGTCACCGGGCAGTGAGGCCACGGCCGTGGTCACACCGGACGCTCATGATCACACCGCACGCTCACGACCACCCAGAAGGGGAGGCGATCGATGTCTGAGCCAGCGTCAACAACCTCCGGCCTCTTCCCGGCCAGCCGGCTCCAGGACGCGGCCGAGCGGGTGCGCGCCGGGGGAGCGGACGCACTGCTGCTGACGCCGGGCGCCGACCTGCGCTACGTCTCCGGGTACGACGCCAAGCAGCTGGAGCGCCTGACCTGCCTGGTAATTCCGGCTCGCGGCGAGCCGGCGCTCGTGGTCCCGCGGCTGGAACTGGCGGCGGCGCAGGCGTCGCCGGCCTCGGGCCTGGGCCTGGAGATGATCGCCTGGGAGGAGACCGAGGACCCCTACGCGCTGATCGCCCGGCGGCTGGGCCCGGTCCGGGTGGTCGGGCTCGCGGACCAGATGTGGGCGCTGATGGTGCTGAAGCTGCGGGACGCGATGCCCGGGGCCCGCCAGGTCCTGGCCAGCTCGGCGCTGCGGGAGCTGCGGATGCGCAAGACCCCCGCCGAGGTGGCGGCCCTGCGGGAGGCCGGCGCCGCGATCGACCGGGTGCACGCCCGGGTCCCGGGCTGGCTCAAGGCCGGCCGGACCGAACGTGAGGTGGGGACGCTGATCGCCGAGGCGATCCTGGCCGAGGGGCACACCCAGGTGGATTTCGTGATCGTCGGCTCCGGCCCGAACGCGGCCAGCCCGCACCACGAGGTCTCCGACCGGGTGCTGCGCCCCGGCGACGCCGTCGTCGTGGACATCGGCGGCATGATGCCGTCCGGTTACCGTTCGGACTGCACCCGGACCTACGCGATCGGCGAGCCGCCCGCCGGCTTCGTCGCCTACTACCAGGTGCTCAAGGACGCGCAGGAGGCGGCGTATGAGGCCGTGCAGCCGGGCGTGCGCGCCGAGGCCATCGACGCCGCGGCCCGTGAGCCGATCGCCCGGGCCGGGTACGGCCCGGCGTTCATCCACCGCACCGGGCACGGCATCGGCCTGGAATCACACGAGGATCCGTACATCGTGGCGGGCAACAGCGAGCCGCTGGCACCCGGCATGGCGTTCTCCATCGAGCCGGGCATCTATCCCGGGCCGAACGGGGCGCGCATCGAGGACATCGTGGTGTGCACCGAGAACGGCGCCGAGCGCCTGAACAACGTGACCCGCGAGCTCGTCCTCGTGGACGCCTAACGGGAAGGCACTGCGGGGAAGGCGCAACCGGGAAGGGTCAGCGGTCGGGGGGCGTGTCGCCGCGGCCCTGCTGTTCGGCCAGGAAGCGCTCGAACTGAGCGGCCAGCTCATCGGCGGTGGGCATCTGCTCGCCGTTCAGCAGGCTGTCTTCGCTGTCGCCGGCCTCACCCGCCTCAGCGAGCGCGTCGTACTGCCGTTCCAGCGCGTTGACGAGCTCGGCGACCTCGGAGGACTCCGCGACCTGCCGGTCGATCTCGCTGTTCGTCCGGTCCGCGGCCGCGCGCAGCGCGTCACTGGGCAGGTCCAGGCCGGTGGCGGCGCTGACCTTGTCCAGCAGCGTGACCGCGGCCTCCGGGTAGACGGCCTGTGCCAGATAGTGCGGCACGTTGACGGCGAAGCCGAGCGCGTCCCGGCCGGACTGGCCCAGGCGCAGCTCCACCAGCGCCGCGGCGCTGCCGGGTACCTGCAGCTTGCTGGGCATCTGCTGGCGGCCGTCGATCAGTTCGGGGCGTGTCCCGTGGCTGATGACGCCGAGCGGCCGGGTGTGCGGCACGCCCATCGGTATGCCGTGGAACCCGATCAGCGGCCCGGCGTTCAGGCGGGCGGACAGCGACTGCACGGCCGCCGCGAACAGTTCCCACTCGTGGTCCGGCTCGGGCCCGGACATTAGCAGGAACGGTGCGCCGGCCGAGTCGTGCATCAGGCGGACGGCCAGCTCCGGCCGCTCGTAGTCTTCCCAGTGGTCGGTGGAGTAGATCATCATCGGGCGCCGGGAGCGGTAGTCGATCAGGCGGTCCACGTCGAACGTGGCGATCGTCTCGGACTCGCACGTGGCCAGCAGTTGCTCCGCCAGCAGGCGGCCGGCCGCACCCGCGTCCATGAAGCCCTCGAGGTGGTGCAGCATCGCCAGGCCGTCCAGGTCCGGCACGTCCTCGCCCAGCTCGTACAGGTCTTCCGGATCCCGCTGCATAGTCCAATTCTCCCACAGTGTTGGCCCGGGGGGACGTGCTGGCCCGGGGGGACGACCCCCGGAACCCCCCGGATGCGCTCCGCGCCCGCGCGGTGGTACTTCGCCGACACACCGGCCACTCACCGGGCCTGACGGCCCGGTTCGCTGTGCTGGCCCGGGGGGCGACCCCCCGGAACCCCCCGCTGCGCTCCGCGCCCGCGCGGTGGTACTTCGCCGACACACCGGCCACTCACCGGGCCTGACGGCCCGGTTCGCTGGGCCGGTAACGATCGCCTCGCCGTAACCCGCGCGTGGTCCTGCCATAACCTGCGCACGGTTCTCGCGTTAGAACGGCCGCTCTCCCTGGCTTTGGCCAGGGAGAGCGGCCGTCGGGCACAGAGCCTGGGCTCTACACCGTGGCGGGTTCGGCGGCGGAGTGGACGGCTTCGGGGTGGCCGATGGACAGGCCGCTGTCGGCGTCGAAGAACTGCAGGTTGGCCGTGTCGATGGCGAGCTCGATCCGCTGGTTGGGGCGGACCCTGGACCGGGCCTGCACCCGTGCCGTCCACAGTGCCTTGCCGCCGACCAGGGCCGCGACGCTCTCGTCTTCCCCGCTGTCGCCGGTGGCCGCGTCGGTGATACTGGAGTGCTCGACCGGAGGCGCGTCGATCGTGAAGATGACGTGGATCTCGCTGCCCAGCTCCTCGGTGACGCCCGCGGTGACCGGCATCCGGGCCCAGCCCGCGTCGGCGAGCGTGGCGTCCTCGAAGTCGGACGGCCGGATGCCCAGGATGACCTTGCGCCCGAAGTAGCTGTCCAGGCCCGGCTTGTTCTCGATGACCGCGGCAGGCACCGCGAGCTTGTACCCGGCGAAGGCGACCGTCGGCCCATCGTCCCGGGTCAGCTCGGCCGACACGAAGTTCATCGCGGGCGAGCCGATGAAGCCGGCCACGAAGAGGTTGACCGGCGACTCGAACAGGCGCTGCGGCGTGTCGACCTGCTGCAGCCGGCCGTCGCGCATGACGCAGACCCGGTGGCCCAGGGTCATGGCCTCAACCTGGTCGTGGGTGACGTAGATGGTGGTGACGCCGAGGCGCTCGTGCAGCTGGTTGAGGGACGCGCGCATTGACACCCGCAGCTTGGCGTCCAGGTTGGACAGCGGCTCGTCCATGAGGAACGCCTGCGGTTCGCGGACGATCGCGCGGCCCATGGCCACGCGCTGCCGCTGGCCACCGGACAGGGCGGCCGGCTTGCGCTTGAGGTACTGGTCAAGGCCGAGCATCTTGGCCGCCTCGGTGACCCGGCGCTTGATCTCATCTTTGGGGGTCTTGCGCAGCTGCAGGCCGAAGGCGAGGTTCTGCTCGACCGTCATGTGCGGGTAGAGCGCGTAGTTCTGGAACACCATGGCGATGTCCCGGTCCTTCGGCGGAAGATCGTTGACCACCCGATCGCCGATCGTGATGGTCCCGGAGCTGATCTCCTCCAGCCCCGCGATCGACCGCAGCGCGGTGGACTTACCGCACCCGGAAGGGCCGACCAGGACCATGAACTCGCCGTCTTTCACCTCGAGGGAGAACCCGTCGATGGCCTTCACACCACCGGCATAGACCTTGTCGATGTGATCGAGGACTATCTGGGCCATAGTGCTCCCTTGCGTTATGGGCCCGGGTCGAGGCCCGTGTCATGTCCTGGTCGGCAGCGTAACTTCGGGGTCGTTCCGCGTTAAGATCACAACCTTCAATGTTACATTAGCGTAAAGATTGAGACCGTTTCGTTATAAAAGACGGGCTGACCGGCACCACGTGGCGGCCGCATGGCCCGGCATGATCCGTACCGCGCCGGCCAGCGCTACGGTGTCCGGGTGGAAGAGATCGACCGCGCAATCGTCGCGCTCCTGTCCGGTGACGGCCGGATGAGCTTTACCGAGCTGGCTAAGCGGACCGGGCTGTCGGTATCGGCGGCGCACCAGCGTGTACGCCGGCTGGAGCAGGGCGGGGTGATCAAGGGCTACGCGGCGCTGTGCAGCCCCGATGAGATCGGGTTGCCGCTAACGGCCTTCATCTCGATCAAGCCCTTCGACGCGGCCGCCCCCGACGACGTCCCGCAGCGGCTGGAGCCGATCGCGGCGATTGAGGCGTGCCACAGCGTGGCGGGGGACGAGAACTACATCCTCAAGGTGCGGGTGGCCTCACCGGCGGCGCTGGAGGACCTGCTGCAGGAGATCAGGGGCGTGGCCGGGGTGTCCACCCGGACGACGATCGTGCTGAGCACCCCGTACGAGAACCGGCCGCCGGCCGTCCCCTGACGATCAGGCCTTTTCCCCGTCTTCCCCGTCGCGGGCCCGGAGCCCATCGAGAGTGAGGGACAGCAGCCGGTCGGCCTGATCCGGGGTCCGCTCGGTCGCGACCACGACCCCGTGCACCAGCATCATCACGTCCGTCGCGGTGAGATCGGCGCGCACGGCGCCGGCCTCCTGGGCGCGGTCCAGCAGCCGCCCCGCGGTCTCGCGAATGGTGCGGCTGCACGCGCTGATGACGTCAGAGTCCACGCCCCGCGCCGCGATCAGCGCGCTGGCCAGGCCGCGCTTGGTGACCAGGTAGCTGGCCAGCACGCGCAGCCAGCCTGCGAAGGCCTCCCCGGCGGAGGGATAGCTGGCTAGTTCCTCGCCCCGGGCGCAGACCGCTTTGACCTGTGTGCGGAACACCGCCTCCTGCAGGTCCAGCCGGGTGGGGAAGTGCCGGTAAAGCGTGCCGATCCCGACCCCGGCGCGGCGGGCGATGTCCTCCAGCGGCGCGTCGGCGCCCTTCTCCGCGAACGCGGCCGTCGCCGCGGCCAGCAACCGCTCATGACTGCGTCGCGCGTCCGCGCGCATCGGCGGCGCCGCTGGCTGCTCCGTGAGGGGGGTGTCAGTTCTGGTCATTGGCCTTCGTCATTGAATAATTAGTTTGCCAAAGCGGAGGGTGCCTCCGTATAGTAACCGGAGTAGGCCTCCGTTTCTATCCCGAGTGTACCGCCTGGCCAGCGGAACCTCGATGGCGGAAGCGAACTGACCACACAACGTGGAGGCAAAGTGTCTTCTTCCCCTGCTGTTTCACCAGGGGCGCTGCGGAACCGGGATACGCCGCGCCGCGGCTACGGCCACCGCGGAATGGCCCTGGTCATTCTGCTCTGCGCCCAGCTCATGGTCATCCTGGACGCCACGGTGGTGAACATCGCGCTGCCGGAGATCCAGCATGGCCTGCACTTCAGCGCGACCAGCCTGTCCTGGGTGATGAACGGGTACACGCTGACGTTCGGCGGCCTGCTGCTGCTTGGTGGCCGCGCCGGCGACATCCTCGGCCGGCGGCGGATGTTCCTCATCGGGGTCGGCCTCTTCACGCTGGCCTCGCTGGCGGGCGGCCTGGCCACCTCGGCCGGCCTGCTGCTGGCCGCACGCGCCCTGCAGGGCGTCGGCGGGGCGCTGGCCTCGCCCGCGGTGCTGGCGCTGATCATCGGCAGCTTCTCCGAGGGCCGCGAGCGGACCCGGGCGCTGGCCATCTACACCGGCGTCATCACTGGCGGGGCATCGCTCGGCCTGGTGCTCGGCGGCGTTATCACCGAGTGGCTGTCCTGGCGGTGGGTGCTGTTCATCAACGTGCCGATCGGGCTGATCGCGCTGGCCGCCGCGCCCCGGTACGTGGCCGAGACGCCGCGCCAGCCGGGCCGCTTCGACGTGGCCGGCGCGCTCACCTCGACCCTCGGCATGGCGTCACTGGTGTACGCGTTCATCCGCGCCGCCGCCAGCGGCTGGGGCGACGGCGCTGGCGATCGGCGCCTTCGCGGCGGCCGCGGTGCTGCTCGCCGCCTTCCTGGTCACCGAGAGCCGCGCGCGGCAGCCGATCACGCCGCTGCGACTGTTCGCCGACGCCAGCCGGTCCGGGTCCTACGTCGCGCGGCTGCTGCTGGTGGCCGGGATGTTCGGGATGTTCTACTTCCTGACCCAGTTCCTGCAGGACATTCTCGGCTTCAGCCCGCTGCGCGCCGGCATCGCGTTCCTGCCCATGACGATCATGCTGTTCGGCGTGTCGCGGGTGGTTCCCCGGCTCATGGGTCTCGTCCGGCCCAAGACGCTGATGGTCGCCGGCATGGTGCCGGTCATCATCGGCATGGCCTGGCTGTCCCGCGTCTCGCCCGGTACCGGGTACTGGACCGGCGTCATCGGCCCCATGGTGCTCCTCGGGGCGGGCATGGGGACCGTGTTCGTGCCCCTGACCACGGCCTCGCTGGCCGGTGTGCAGCCGGAGGACTCCGGCGCCGCCTCCAGCATGGTCAACGTCATGCAGCAGGTCGGCGGGGCGCTGGGGCTGGCCGTCCTGGTCGCGGTGTTCGGCACGTCCTTCCACGACGCGGCGCGGCACCCGCTCGCCGGGGTGGCCCCGGCCCTGCAGGCGCGTCACGCCCTCGCGCACGGCATGTCGACCGCGTTCCTGCTCGCCGCCATCCTGGACGCGGTGGCGCTGATCGTGATGGCCACGCTGATCCGCGTCCGCGCCCCGATGGCGCCCCCGCCCCGGCCGCGGCCGGCGGAGGCGGAGGAAGAAGTCCTCGCCCTCTGACCCGGCCGGTGTTCCCGGTGCCCGTCCCGTCGCCTGGCGGGGCGGGCACCGGCCATCTGACAGGCCGATGGCGATATGGACACTTTTCGGTAAATTCGGGATCTTTTGCCCAGGGACCGGCGAAGTGCGCGTGTTACTGTCGTGCCGCACGTGTGGCCCGCAGGGGCGGCCATGACCGAGCGGAAGCCGGGAGGAGCGGGCAGACGTCCGGAGAGGCCTCCTCCAGGTGCCCTGGGCCAGGTCTAGTCCCCGCCAGGCCCAGCCGCCGCCCCTGCCGCCCCAGCCAGGCCCAGCCCTGGCAGGCTCAGCGCCCGGCCGATGTAGGGCATATTCGTCGCCATGATGGTGAGGAACTCGACGTTCGCGTCGAGGGGGAGGCCCGCCATGAGCAGCACGGCGTCGGTCACGTGACGGGTATCCATCAGCGGCTCGCCGCGGACCGACCCGTCTGCCTGCCGCACCCCGGTGCCGAACGCCCCGGTCATTTCGGTCGCCGCGTTGCCGACGTCGATCTGGCCGCAGGCGATCCGGTACGGCCGTCCCTCTAGCGAGATCGTCTTGGTCAGGCCCGTGATCGCGTGCTTGCTGGCCGTGTAGGCCACCGCGAACGGGCGGGGCACGTGCGCCGACACCGAGCCGTTGTTGATGATCCGGCCGCCCTGCGGCTCCTGGTGCTTCATCTGCCGGAACGCTGCCTGGGCGCACAGGAACGAGCCGGTCACGTTGGTCTCGATGACGGCGTTCCACTGATCCAGCGGCACGTCGTCCAAGGGCGCGCCCGTGCCGAACGTGCCCGCGTTGTTGACCAGCACGTCGACCCGGCCCCAGGTGCCCACGACCTCCGTGAACAGGGCGCCGACCGACTCGGCGGACCGCACGTCGGTCGGTACGACCAGGGCCTCCCCGGCCGCCGCGGCGGCGGTAGCCTGCAGGGTCTCGGCTCTCCGGCCGGCCAGGGCCACTCGATGGCCGGCCTTCAGCATCGCAGTGGCGATGTCCCGCCCTATCCCGGAGCCGGCCCCGGTGATCACGGCGACCGGCGGTGTCCCCGCCATCAGGCTGTGCCCATCAGGCGGTCACCGTCACGGGCACGGCTTCGCTGTAGCGGACCCGGCCGAAGTACATGACCTTGACCAGCGCCCACCACTGGGTCCCGGGCCGGGCCGCGGCGGGCACCCGGACCGGGAAACTCACGGTGGCGCGGCCTCCCGGGCTGATCTGGAAACCCTGTGTCCACGGCCCGACCGCTTCCCAGCTGCCGAACGGCGACACCAGCTGCGCCTCCCCGCGCATCTGCGACGCCAGGCCGCTGGACAGCTCGACGGCCAGGCTGCCGGTCCCGCCGGGCGCGAGGCGCAGCGCCGGCGTGAGCGTGGCCAGGCCAAGCTCGGCGGCCGTCGCCGCGGTGCCCGCCTCCACCAGCCGCAGCACGTCGTCCAGGGGCAGGTAGAGGTCGGGCTCGCCGGGACCGCCCGCGTGCACCACGGCCGCGTCCTCGATCACCTGGCCCAGGTCATCGGAGATCTGCGCCGCGACGACGTAGCGGCCGGGACGCGTGCCGGGGCAGGCCCGGACGAGCACATCCCAGTCCGCGTAGCCGCGGGCGGGCAGGTCGTAGGCGACCGCGCTGGCGTTCCCGGGCGCGCTGGTCTTCCCGGGGATGCTGCTTTTCCCGGGGACGCGGCCTTTGCGGGGGCGCTGGCACTGAAGTCGGCGGACAGTCCCTCGGGCACCAGCAGCCGCAGGGTGCCCGCGGCCGGCTCAGGTCCGCAGGCCACGGTCACCCGGAGCGCCGCCGCCGCCTCGCCCGGGCCGGAGCCGTTCAGGCTGAGGCCGCTCAGCTGCGGTGAGATGTGCACCGCCACCGGCAGGTTGCCGGCCGGGGCGGGTCCCTTGCCGTGCAGCCAGTACCGCGCGTACACCGGCTGCGCCGGCTCCAGCAGTCCGGCCAGCGTGCCCTCCGGAACGGCCGTCTCCGCCAGCAGGTTCGTCGTGCCCAGTGGCACCGGCGGCTCGGCGTCCAGCGCTGTGGCCGGCGGCACAACCGGCTGCACCACCGCCGTCACGGTGCCGAACGGCGGGAGGTCGATGATGACCTCCTCGTCCTGCACCGGCAGTGGGCCCAGATCCTGCTCCTCGAGCAGGTCGGTCAGGTACGCCGAGGCGATGCCGCCCCGCAACTGGATCCGCGCCCGGGCGGGCCGCCCTTCGGTTTCCCGCAGCCGCATCGTCAGCCCGTCCGAAGCCGCAGGCAGGCCGGGCCAGGCCGCACGCCAGCGGATTGCCGTGCGGTTTCAGCGCGGAAAGCAGCACCGCAGGGTGGTCGACGGACACCAGGCTCACCCCGGGCGCGAGGACCGCAGCGGGGCCGCCGCCCGCACAGGTGATCAGGTCGTGGTTGTATTCGGTCCCGGCAGCGGTGAAACCGGCGTCCCGCCAGTCGCCCTGCCCGGCGGCCAGCGCGTACTCGAACGTGTGGCTCCAGTGCTGCCACGCGAAGCTGCTGCCGTCTGGCGCGGCGCGCTTGTCACCATCGATCCACACCCCGGCCGGCCATGAGCTGCAGCACCGCATCAGCGACAGGTGCAGCGTGCCGTCGGGGCTGATGGCGCACCCCGGGGTGCCCCGGTTGAGCAGCGCGACGGACTGGTCCGCCAGCGGGGCGTCGCTGTCGGTCACCTGGTCCGCGATATCGGTGGCAGGCACCTCCACCACGGCGTCAGCCAGGTCCTGGACGAGATCGGCGATCGCCGCATCCAGGCTGGCGCTCCCGGCGGTTTCCCCGGGGACGCCGGGCGCGCCGTTTCCGGCCACGATCAGCACCGGCAGATCCGCCGCGCCCCGCAGGTCCGCGCTGGGCACGAACGTGCCGTCGCGGTCCCGGGCGGCGGGCAGCCACAGCCGCGCGGTGCCACCCCCCTCTAGCCGTGCGCCGAGTTCCTTCGCGTAGGCCGAGCCGGCCGCGGTCAGGGCCTCGGCGGTGAACGGGTTATCGTCCGGGCCGCCGAGCGCGATCCGCACGTCGGGCAGGTTGGAGTCCGCGTCGATCGCGCCGTACCGGGGACCGTCGGGCCGGGAGCAGGTGGCGGTGACGCCCGCCGCCGCCAGCGCCGCGATCAGGTCGCGGATGGCGTCCCGGCTGGCCTGGTCCGCCTCGGTGGCGGCCCTGGGGCTGACCACCTCGGCGACGCCGATCGCCTGGGTCAGGCGCGTGCCGTCCGGGCCGGTCAGCACGAGCCGGGCGGTGGAGCCCACGGCGAACCAGTCGTGCGCCGGGTTGTCCAGCGTGAACCAGTGCTCGGCGGAGTCGACATCGGGATGGCCGAACGGGCGCCCGATGACGGCCGTGGCGGTCTGGTACACCGGCAGTCCGCCGGGGACATCAGCGGGGAAGCGGACCCGCAGCAGCCGGTCCTGCCCGATGTCGCCGTCCACGTGCGTCCGGAACTCCACCCGCTGCTCGCCGTCCCACAGCAGCGTCTCCTGGGTGATCGTCAGGCCGCCCAGCGGGAACTCGGCGATCAGGCGCGAGCCGACCGGGCAGCGCTCGGCCCGGACCCGGGCCGGGGCGGCCGCCGAGCCCTGGCCCGGTCCCTTCGGTGACAGGTGCCAGGGGCCCTCGCCCCAGCGCGGATGAGCGGGGTATTCCTCCGCCAGGACCATCTCGTTGCCGGGCCCGCGCAGCAGGTTCTTCCCGGTCCGCCGGTCGGTGATGACGCCGAGCGTCCCGCCGCGGGCCGGGTCGGCCGTCACCCGGAACGTCTCGTTCTCGATCATCGTGCCCGGGATCGCGGTCCATCCGTGCACCGGCGGCCCGGTGCCCCTCCCGGTGCCCCTCGGCTCTCAGTGCTCCCCCTGGGCCCCTCACTGGGCCCGGCTCCGCTGAGGCCCAGAAGGCGCGGTAGCCGAGAGCGGGCACATCGGCGGCGCGGAAGATCAGGGTCACCTCGGCCAGTGAATCGTCGGGATGCCGCCGCACGCCCTCGGCCAGCACGGGAAGCTCCGCGCCGTCGTGATCTCGCAGCGCGATCCGTTCGGTGCCGGGTTCATCGATCGTCAGCGTGTACCGGGCCATGCCGGACCGCGGCCGGGACAGGGTATTGAAGACGCACAGTGCCGTCTCCGGTCTCCTGGGCCCAAGGTGCGGCCCCCGCAACGTCTGCGCCGTTCCCGGCCGCTCCGGGCGCGATGGGCAGGCCGGGCGCGCCGGCGAGGTGGCGGGCGGCTGCGGTGCGCGCCGTGTCGCCGCGTTCCCAGGCCTCCCGCCAGCCGGCCAGCAGGTCCAGATAGACCTGGTCGCCCTCGGTGCCGGTGATCGCGTCGTGATGCGCGCCGTAGGCGAGCTGGCGCCACGCCTTGTCGATCGACTCGGCCGGGTACGGGCCGCCGGCCAGCCAGGCGAGCGTGGCCAGCCGCTCGCCGTCGAGGCACGCGACCTCGGCGGTGCGCTGCGCCTGCTTGGTGTCGATGTAGGAGACGTCCTTGCCGGTATAGATCGGATTCATGTCCCGGGTCTGCGGGGTGATCCACGCCCCGGTAGCTTGCCGCGTCCGACCGGACGGCCTCGAAGAACTCGGCCGGGACGGCAGTCACGAACCTCGGCCAGAGGTACCGGGCGTTCCAGTCCCGGTGGATCTCGGTGACCCAGCGCGGCGGGATCACGTGGTCGGCGCCGACCGGCAGCATCACATTGCGGGTCGTGGCGACCTCGGCCAGCGACCGGAACTGGCCGTACGCCTCGGCTTCCGCCGCCGCCAGGTCCGGCAGCCGCTGCATCCCCCAGCCGGCCCCGTAGTGGTTGGCCATGTACGAGGTCAGCAGGCCGCGGCCGTCCGGTGACATCCACTCGAACTCGCTGTCGAACTGCATCCGCCGGTTCCCGCCGTCGGTGCCCGACGGGCCCCACTGGTGGAACGGCCCGCGTGCCCACGAGGATGACGTCATCCCGGCCGCCGCCATCAGCCCCGGGTACCCCGGGTCGTGCCCGAACACGTCCAGCATCCAGCCGGTCCGCGGATCCCCGCCGAGGACGTCGCGCTGGAAGCCGACCCCGAGGACGGCGTTGCGGATCGTCGACTCGGCCCCGGTGAGGTTGGTGTTCGGCTCGTTGTAGGTCCCGCCCACGATCTCGATCCGGCCGTCGGCGATGAAGCGCCGCAGGTCGGCCCGGTCCTCGGGGTAGGCGTCGAAATGCGGCTTGAGGTAGTCGATCTCGGCCAGCACGAACTTGTAGTCCGGATCCTCGCGCGCCTTGTCCAGATGCAGGCGGACCAGCTCGAACGCGGTCCGGACCTCCGGCAGCTGGCCGTCGGCGTCCGGCAGCAGCAGCCGCGACTCGGTGAACTGGCCCTGGGTGCCCCACCACACCGGGTCGTAGTGGAAGTGGCTGACCATCCACATGGTCCAGCCCGGCTCGGCCGCGGCCACCTCGGCCTCCAGGGAGGCCCGCGCGCCGCCGGCTCCGGTGGCCGCGGGCCCGGCGGTATCCCCGTGCCCGGCCGTGGCGACCGCCGTGACCGCGCGCAGGCTGCCGGTCTGGTACGGGGCAGCGAACTCCACCGGGACCTCGGCCGTCAGCGTGCCGCCGGGCTCGAGGCCGGTGACGCGAACCGGCGCCGGGGTGGTCACGCCCGCGCCGTCCACCCGTATGTCCACCGGGGTATCCGGGTCGGTGATCATGCCGGGTCCGTCGTTGATCAGGGTGACCTGGATGATCTGCAGCGGACGCGGGGCCCTGCCGGCGAAGAGGTCGGTCGAAGCTACCGCTGAGATCCGCATGGCCCTATGGTCGCACGCACGCTTCGGAACGGCCCAGGACCATTCATCGAAAGAAACGTTTCCCTCGGCATTGTGGAAACGGATCTTTCGAGAGTAGTGTTTCGAAACATGAGTTCCGAAGAAGTGCCGTCCGTCCCGGACCTGAATGACGGCCAGCTGGAGCTGAGGGACCCGGCGGTCATGCGCGCCCTGGCGCACCCCTTGCGCTGGGCACTCCTGGAGGCTCTGCAGCATGCCGGGACGCTGACCGCCACGCAGGCGGGGGAGATGCTCGACGAGACCCCGGCCAACTGCGCGTTCCACCTGCGGACGCTGGCCAGGTATGGGCTGGTCGAGGAGGCCGGGGGCGGTAAGGGCCGGGAGCGGCCCTGGCGCCGGGTCACTCGCGGCTTCAACCTCGGTATCGCCCAGGATGACCCGCAGGCGGCCGCGGCGGCCGACGTGCTGGACGAGTTCTGGACCAGCCGCACCCTGAACCGGGCGCATGCCGCCCTGCGCCGTAAGCGGTCCTGGCCCGCGGAGTGGCTGGAAAAGCTGGGGGAGAGCCAGAGCATCACCTACATCACACCGGCCGAGGCGGAGCAGCTGCAGGAGCAGTTCCTGACCGCGCTGCGGCAGTACCGCTATCGCTCCGAGGATCCATCGGCCCGCCCCGCCGGGGCGATGCCCATCGAATACCTCGTCCTCAGCTATCCGCTGATGGACCTGGCGAGCATGCCGGTGCCCGCGACGCCGGGCGAGGACGGGGAAGAGGAGCTGCCGTCATGAATCCCCACACCGGCTGGGCCCTCTGCGGCCAGCGCCGCGAGGAGCAGGCCACCCGGCTGCGGGCCCGGCAGGCCCTCCGTGCGCCCCGCGCCTTCCGGCGCCGCGGCCTCCCGCGCTGGAACGTGAGCTGGACGCGGCTGTCGCCGGGCGACCTGCCCGGGACCGCGGGTGAGCCACGTTCTTCCTGGATGATCATCATCTCGGCCGGACGGCCAGGCTAGGCCGGACGGCCAGGCTGAAAGGTGCCTGGCCCGGCCTAACGGGCCGCTGGTAATCTCCGCAGCATGCCGCCGACGTGGATCGGACTGACGCTCGCGTTCGCCTCGGCGGTGGTCACCAACACGGCCTACTCGCTGGAGCACGACGCGGCGGCGGCGCTGCCGCCTCTCTCGCCGCGCCGCCCGTTCCGGTCCGTGCAGCTGCTGCTCCGCGACCGGCGCTGGCTCACCGCGTTCGGGGCCGAGACCGCGGGCTGGCTGATGTATGTGGCGGCGCTGCGGCTTGCGCCGCTCGCGCTGGTGCAGGCGGTGACGGCCTCAGGGGTCGCCGTTCTGGCGTTCAGGACATCGCACGGGCACCCGTCCCGGCTCGCACGGCACGAGCAGCTCGCCGTCGTCCTGGCGGTGGCCGGGCTGGCGCTGCTGGCCCTCTCGATCGTCGGGACCTAAGAGTCCGATCAGCATCCGGCGCCCGTCGGCGTCATCATCTGGCTGGCGGCGTGCGGCGGCGGCGCGGCCGTGCTCATCGTCGCACCGACGCGCTTCGGCGCGCGCCGCATCGCTCGGCCTGGCGGCCGGCCTGCTGCTGGCCGTCGGCGATATCTCCGCGAAGCTCATCGGCTACGGCGGGCTGTGGCTGGTGGCGCTGGCCACGCTCGTCGCCGGCTATGGCATCGGGACGAGCGTGCTGCAGTCGGCCTACCAGCGGGGCGACGCCCTGACCGCCGCCGGCACGGCGACGATGGCAACGAACGCGCTCCCGATCGCGGCCGGATTCGTGCTGTTCGGCGAGACGCTGCCGCACGGGGCGCGAGCGGTCCTGCAGGTCGCCGCGTTTGCCTGCCTCGTGGTGAGCGCGGTCGCGCTCGGCCGCCAGCAGGCGCCACCGCCTGCCGAGCAGGCGCCGCGCGGCGAGCAGGATCCGCGCGGCGAGCAGGATCCTCGCGGCGAGCAGGCGCCGCGCGGCGAGCCTGCCGGATGATCATCATCTCCGCCGGCCGGCCAGGCTGAACCGCGGGCTGGGCCAGCGGCTGGGGTGGGTCCCGGTCAGCGCGACCAGGGCGCCCAGCACGGCCACCCCGGTGATGAGCGCCAGCGCGGGCCGGTAGGCGCCCAGGGTGGCCTGGGCGGTCGTCACCTGGCTAGCGCCGCCGGCGTCCACGACCGCCGTCACGATGGCGAGCACGATGGCCCCGCCGACCTGGAACGACGTCTGGAAGAGGCTGGCCGCAAGGCCCTGCTCGTGATCAGCCACCCCGGCCGTCGCCGCGAGGCTCAGCGCCGAGAACCCCAGGCCGAACGCGATACCGACCCCGATCACGGCCGGCAGGATCACCCCGGGGTAGTCGGGCCGGTCGCCGACCCGCAGGAACGCGGCGTACCCCGCGACCAGGCAGGCGAACGCGATGATCGTCATGGGCACCGGCCCGAACCGGCTGATCATCTGCCCCATCCCCGTCGACAGCATGACGACGACCACGCCGGCCGGCAGGAAGGCCAGCGCCGTGGACATCGCCGACCAGCCCGCCAGGCTCTGCAGGTACTGGGTCAGCAGGAACTGGAAGGCGATGTAGGAGCCGAACAGCGTCAGCGCGCCCAGGTTGGCACGGGTCAGCGCCCCGGAACGGAAAATGCCCAGGCGGACCAGCGGGTCCCGGCTGCGCTGCTCGATGGCCACGAACCCGGCCAGCAGGACGGCGACCACGGCGAACGACCCGATGGTCCGCGCCGAGGCCCACCCGGCCTGCTGCGCCGAGACCACCGTGTACACCAGGAGCAGCATCGCCCCGGTCACCGTCAGGCCGCCCGGCACGTCGAAGTGGCGTCCCTGGCGGTCGGCTCGCTCGCCGTGCGGGATCAGCGGAACCGCCGCGACCAGCGTGATCAGCGCGACCGGCGCCGGCAGCAGCAGCGTCCACCGCCAGCTGACCTCGGTGAGCAGCCCGGAGAGGACGAGGCCCAGCGAGAAGCCGCTGGCCCCGAAGGCCGAGTAAATGCTGATCGCGCGGTTGCGCATCGGGCCCTCGCGGAACGTGGTGGTCAGCAGCGACAGTCCCGCGGGCGCGGTGACCGCGGCGGCCATGCCCTTGACGAAGCGCGCGGCGATCAGCAGGCCCGCGCCGCTGACGAGGCCGCCGAGCAGGGAGGCCCCGGCGAACAGGGCCAGTGCGACCAGGAACACCCGGCGTCGGCCCAGCAGGTCGGCGGCCCGCCCGCCGAGCAGCAGCAGCCCGCCGTACCCGAGCACATACGCGCTGACGATCCACTGCAGGGACGAGGTGCTCAGGTGCAGATCGGTGCGGATGACCGGGAGGGCGACACCGATCATGGACACGTCGAGGGCGTCGAGGAACAGCGCGCCGCACAGGACGAACAGGATGGCCCACGTCCGCGCGTTCCACTGCTGGTTCTCTGGCGGGGGAGCCGGGTGCTGGTTCTCTGGCCGGGTGGCCGGGACGGGCGGCCGGGGATCGGCCGCGGGCGGGCAGTCGTGAAGAGGTGAGGACGTCTCCATGGCCGCGACTATATGCATGCACATGCACTAAATGCAAGGACAATTAATGTACTTGCATACTTGAGGGCGGAGCATTATGATGCGCTCGTGGACGTGACGCAGTCCGAGCCCCGGGCGGACGAGGTGGCCCGGGCGGACGAGGTGGTCAGTGTCTGGCGCGCTATCGCGGCCAGTCACGCGGCCGTGTGCTCCGCGCTGGAACGGGAGCTCGGCGAGCGGCACGGCCTCGGCGTGAGCGACTTCGAGGTGCTGGAACGCCTCGCCGAGAGCGTGGACCACCAGTTCCGGGCCCAGGAGCTGGCGGATGCGGTGCACCTCAGCCAGAGCGCACTGTCCCGGCTGATCAGTCGGCTGGAGAAGAGCGGGCTGGTCGAGCGGTGCCTGTGCGACATGGACCGGCGCGGCATTTACGTGACGCTGACCGAAGCGGGACGGCAGCGTCATGCCGAGGCGGCTCCGACCCACCGGGATGTGCTGGCCGGCGTGCTGTCCGGCGCGGCCCCGCCCTCAGCTCCCGCTGGCCACGGCCGCGATGCCTGACCGGCCGGCGACTCTCCGGGACGTGGCCGCGGCGGCGCGCGTCCATCCGGCGACCGCATCGCGCGCGCTCAACCCCGAGACCCGGATCCTGGTCAGCGAGGACACCGCGCACCGGGTCATCGAGGCCGCGACCGCCCTCGGGTACCGGCCCAACCCGGTGGCGCGGAGCCTGCGGACCCGGCGATCACACACCATCGGCGTGTTGATCCCCGACCTGAACAACCCGCTCTTCCCGCCCATTGTGCGCGGGCTGGAGGACCGCCTCGCGACCGCGGGCTACGTCGCGCTGCTCGGCAACACCGACGGTGACAGCGGCAAAGAGCAGATGATCTTCGAGCAGATGCGGGCCCGGCACGTGGACGGGTTCGTGCTCGCCACCGCGCACGAGCGCAACCCGGTTCTGGCCGAGGCGGCCCGGGCCGAGCTGCCGGTCGTGCTCATGAACCGGCTGGCCCCCGACTACAGCTTCTCCTCGGTGTCGGCGGATAACGAGCAGGGCATGCGGATGTCCGTCGCGCACCTGGCCGCGCTGGGGCACACCCGCATTGCGCATATCGCCGGGCCCCCGCAGGTCTCCACCGGTGAGGGCCGCCGCCGGGGTTTCCTGGAGGGCATGGAGGCGTCCGGCCTGCCCGTGCACGATGAGCTGATTGTCACGGCCAGCGCGTACACCGTGGACGAGGGAACCCGCTGCTGCCGCGAGCTGCTGGCCGCCGGCGTCCCTTTCACCGCGATGGCCGTGGCCAACGACATGCTGGCGGTGGGCTGCTACGCCGCGCTGGACGAGGCCGGCCTGCGCTGCCCCGATGACATGTCCCTGGTCGGGTTCAACGACATGCCCTTCATCGACCGGCTCCGGCCGCCACTGACTACGGTCAGGTTCCCGCACTACCAGCTTGGCACCGAGGCGGCGCAGCTGCTCCTGGAGCGGGTCACCAGCCGCGAGAGCCCGGTGAAGATCCTTTACCTGGCGCCCGAGCTCATCGTCCGGGCTTCGACCGCCCCGCCCGCGGATGCCGACGGGAAGACCGTCCAGGGTCCCCGGCCGGTGCCGCTGCACCGTACCCGGGCCCGGTCAGCCGGTGTCCCGCCCGCGTCCTAGGAAAACCCGGGATCTGCTCCGTTATGGGTGGGCCCTCGTTTCAGGTGCGGACCCGAGTGCGGTCAGCGCCGGGCCCGTGAGCCGGTAGGTGTCCCACTCGTCCATCGCGCGCGCCCCGAGGGCCTGGTAAAACTCGATGGAGGGGGTGTTCCAGTCCAGCACTGCCCATTCCAGCCGCGCGTACCCGCGCTGCACGCAGATGTGCGCCAGCTCCGCGAGCAGCGCCTTCCCGTAGCCGCGGCCCCGCGTGCCGGGCTCGACGAAGAGGTCTTCGAGGTAGATCCCGTGCGTGCCGGTCCACGTCGAGTAGTTCAGGAACCACAGGGCGAAGCCGACGACCTCACCGTCGTCACCGGTGGCGACGTGGGCGTAGACCGCGGGATCGGCGCCGAACAGCGACCGCCGCAGTTCCTCCTCGGTGCCCGTGACCTTTTCCAGGGAGTGCTCGTAGTCAGCCAGCTCCCGGATGAGCCGGTAAATCGCCGGTACGTCCTCAGGCCGTGCCGCTCTGACCATTACTTCTTGCGCGCGAGGGTCAGGCCGTCGCCGAGGGGGAGCATGATCACTTCGACGCGGTTGTCGGCGGCGGCGTGGTCGTTGAAATCGCGGACCGACTGGACGATCTCGCTTTCGTTCCCGGCGTCGATGACCCGGCCACGGGAGAACGTGTTGTCCACGAGGATGGCGCCGCCGGGCCGGACCCGCGGCACGACCTCGTTCCAGTAGCCCAGGTAGCCGGTTTTCTCGGCGTCGATGAACGCGATGTCGAACTGCGGGTGGCGGGGCAGCGACCGTACCGTCTCCAGGGCCGGCCCGAGCCGCAGCTCGATCCGGTCCGCCAGCCCGGCCCGTTCCCAGTACTTGCGGGCTACCGACGTCCACTCGTCACTGACGTCACAGCACAGCATGTGCCCGCCTTCGGCCAGCCCGCGGGCCAGGCAGATGGAGGAGTATCCGGTGAACGTGCCGATCTCCAGCGCCGAACGCGCCCCGATCAGCCGCGTCAGCATCGTCATGAACGTGCCCTGCTCGGGCGCGATCGCCAGCGAGACCTCACTGGGGAACCATTCGGCCGTCTCGTGCGCGAGCTCGCGCAAGATGGCGTCCGGCGGCGTGCTGTGCGCACACAGGTACGCGTTGATGTGCATGCCGATCTGTTCACTTCGCTGGGCCACACGCCTAACTTAACGGACCCGGCTCCCCGGGCCCAGGATCATGCGCAACCCGCGGGCGCGAGCACGGCTCCCGGCCGCCGCGACGCCCGGGACGGGCCCGCTGGACTGTACGCTCATCGCCGATGAGCACACCTCGGGCGGCGCCCCATCGCCTCGCCGTGGCCGTGCTGACCGGCGTGGCGGCCGCGGCCTACATCACCTACGGCCTGGTGCAGTACACGACCTTCCGCGTCGGCACCTTCGACCTGGTGATCTTCGATCAGGCGGTCCGCTCCTACGCGCACCTGCACCCGGGCCTGTCCCCCGTCAAGGGCGTTCAGGACGGTTTCGGGCCTGGCTTCTCGGTCCTCGGGGACCACTGGTCACCGGTGATCGCGCTCCTCGCGCCGCTGTACTGGATCTACAACGGCCCGCAGGACCTGATCGTGGCGCAGGGCGTGCTCCTCGCCCTGGCGGTGCCGCCGCTGTGGCTGTTCACCCGCCGGATCTGTGCCGCCTGTGTCTCCGCCGGCACCGTCTCAGGCAGCCGCGTCTCAGACAGCCCCGCCGGCCAGGCTTCGCGCGGACCCGTGATCGCGGCCTACCTCGCGGCCGCCGCCTACGTGGTGAGCTGGCCCGTTGCCGGAGCCATCGCCGCCGGATTCCACGAGGTGGCCTTCGTGCCCGTGCTCACCGCCGTCTTCTTCGAGCGGCTGGCCGCGGGGAAGATCCGGACCGCGCTGGCCGCCGCGTTCGCCCTGCTGCTGGTCAAGGAGGACATGGGCCTGCTGGTCGCGGGGTTCGGGCTTTTCCTGCTGGCCGCGCGCGGGGCCCGGTTCTCCCGGTGGGCGCCGGATCACCCGCTGGCCGGCCGCCGCCGGGTCATCCTGGGCGCCGGCCTGGCCGCGGGCGGGATCGCCGCCATGGTGCTGGCCACCTACGTGCTGCGGCCCGCCTTCGGCGGGCGGGCCGGCTACTACTGGGCCTACTGGTCGCTGGGCGGCAACGCCCGGCTGGCCGCCGAGCACGCGTTCCGGGACCCGCTCATGGCCGCGCGGCTGGCCATCACTCCGTCGGTCAAGCTGACCACGATGATGTGGCTGGGTGGGGTGCTGCTGTTCCTGCCGCTGCTGTCGCCGATCACGCTGGCCGCGCTGCCGCTGCTGGCCGAGCGGATGCTGGCCTCCTCGCAGCCGAACTGGTGGGGCACCACCTTCCAGTACAACGCGTTCGTCGAGATGGTGCTGGTGTGCGCCGCGGCGGACGGTGCGGCGCGGATCGCCGGCTGGGCGGCGCGCAGCCGGTGGGGAATCGGCCACTGGCAGGTCATCGTCACCGGAATGGTGTGCGCCGCGGCCATGCTCACGGTGCCCCGGTTCGCGCTGGCCAGCCTGGCCACCCCCGGGTTCTACGGCCGTGACCGCCAGATGCAGGCGGAAGCGGCCGCCGACGCCATCGTGCCGCGCGAGGTGACGGTGGACGCGGCCCAGATGCTCGGGCCACAGCTGTCCGGGCGGGACACGGTGCTGCTGTGGGGGCCGTCCGCGACGTCGGCGGACTGGATCGTCGCCCAGACGCACTACACCTACCCGTTCCGGAGCCTGGCCGGTCAGCAGACGCAGATCGGTGACCTCGAGCGGCGGGGATACCAGGTGGCCTTCCGCCGCGACGGGTACCTGGTGCTGCACCGGCCGGCGGTCACCGGGTCACAAGCAACTGGAGTACGCGCGGGCTCGTAGGGCTGACGCGCTGAACGATCCTCGGACCCCGGCATCTGAAACTACTTCCCGAGAGAATACTCTTGGAGTATTCTCTCGGTTGTGACTGTTCCTCTGACACTGCTTGGCCTGCTTGAGCGGGGGCCAAGCCACGGATACGACCTGAAACGGGACTACGACGCGTACTTCGGCCGGGGCAAGCCGCTGCGCTACAGCCAGGTGTACGCGACCCTGTCCCGGCTGGCCAGGGACGGAAAGGCGGTCGCCGGGCCTGCCGAGCAGGGGGCCGGCCCTGAACGTCGGCGGTACGTCATCACCGAGGTGGGCGCCGCCGATGTGGAGCGGTGGCTGGCCAGCCGGCCCCGCCGGAGCCGGACCTGCAGAGCGACCTGTTCGCCAAGGTGGTGCTCGCCGTGATGCTCGGCCGGCAGGCCGACAGCTATCTGGACGCCCAGCGGGCGGCGCACCTGCAGCGGATGCGCGAGCTCACCGAACTCAAACGGGACGGGGATCTCCTCGACGTGCTGCTCGCCGACCATGCGCTCTACCGACTGGAGGCTGACCTGCGATGGATCGACCACACCGCGGCCCGGCTGGACCTGCTCGCGCGAGCGGTGCGCCGGTGACCGCGGACCTCCCCGCCGTCACGGCGCCCCCCGGAACTGCGAAGATCATCGAGGCGCGGGACATGTTCCTTTCGTTCGGCGAAACGCCGGCGCTGCGCGGCGCCTCGCTGGGAGTCCGGCCGGGCGAGATTGTCGCGGTCATGGGGCCGAGCGGATCGGGCAAGTCCACCTTGCTGCACTGCCTGGCGGGCATCCTGGTGCCCGAGCAGGGGCAGGCCTGGTTCGGCGGGCAGCGGCTGGACACCCTGAGCGACGACCGGCGCAGCGCGCTGCGCCGGGACCGGTTCGGGTTCGTGTTCCAGTCCGGTCAGCTCGTCCCCGAGCTGACCGCGGAAGAGAACGTCGCCCTGCCCCTGCTGCTGTCCGGCACCCGCCGCGGCCCGGCGATGACCGCGGCCAGGAAGTGGTTCGGCCCGCTCGGCCTGGACAGGCTTGAGCACCGCAGGTCCGGGGAGCTGTCCGGCGGGCAGGCCCAGCGCGTCGCGCTGGCCCGCGGCCTGGTCGCCGACCCTGAGGTGCTGTTCGCCGACGAGCCGACCGGGTCGCTGGACTCGGTGTCCGGGGAACTGGTGATGGAGCTGCTCACCGCCGCCGCCCGCGAGCACGGCACCACCGTCGTCCTGGTCACCCACGACGCCCGGGTCGCCGCCTACGCCGACCGGGAGGTCGTCGTCAGGGACGGCAAGGTCAGCACGCTCACCGGGGCCAAGCCGTGATCGGGCTCGGACTGCGGCTGGTGATCAGTGGCGGCCGTGAGGCCGTCACCCGGTTCCTCGTCCTGGCTGTCGCGGTCGGCCTTGGCGTCGGCCTGCTGCTAACCGTCGTGGCCGCGACCAACGCGGTCAGCACCTGGAACAACCGGCACGCATGGTTCTTGACCGGCACCGCGTTCGTGCGCCCGGGCCCGGCGACGGCGGGCATCGCCCCGCTGTGGTGGCACCCCATCGGTGACACCTTCGACGGCCAGAACATCTACCGCTTCGACGTGGCCGCCACCGGTGCGTCGTCCCCGGTGCCGCCGGGCATCACCCATGACCCGGGCCCTGGGCCAGTACTACGCCTCGCCCGCGCTGGCCGCGCTCCTGCGCAGCACCCCGGCGGACCAGCTGGCCGGCCGCTACCCCGGCCGCCTGGCCGGCACGATCGGCGACGCCGCACTGCCGTCGCCGAGCTCGCTGGTCATCATCGTCGGGCACACCCCGGCGCAGCTGGCGGACACGCCCCACAGCGTGCAGGTAACGTCGATCGCCGCGGCGGCGCCCTTCAGCGCCGGGGACCGGCCGGTGAACCCCAAGGGCCTGGACTACATCCCGGCCGTCGGGGGAATCCAGCCGAGCGGCATCGACCTCATCCTGTCCGTGGTGGCGCTGGCCATGCTGGCCCCGGTGCTGATCTTCATCGCCACCGCGACCCGGCTGTCGGCCGCCCGCCGCGAGCAGCGGTTCGCGGCGATGCGCCTGGCCGGCGCGACCCGCAAGCAGGTCTCCCTGCTCGCCGCCACCGAATCGACGGCGGCCGCGGTCCTGGGGGTGGCGGCCGGCTTCGGGATCTTCTTCCTGCTGCGCGCCCCGGTCGCGGGCATCCCGTTCCTGGGCGAGCCGTTCTTCCCCGCCGACATGGCGCTCAGCCTGCCCGACATTCTCGCGGTCGCGATCGGCGTGCCCGTGGCCGCCGCCGTGGCGGCCCGGCTGGCGCTGCGCCGGGTGCACATCTCCCCGCTCGGTGTGGCCCGCCGGACAACGCCACCGCCGCCGCGGGCCTGGCGGGTGCTGCCGCTGCTGGCCGGCCTGGCCGAGCTCGGCTTCTTCGTCGTGCACGGCACCCCGGCATCCGCGGGCGGGGAGGTGTGGGCGCTCTTGTCCGGCTTCCTGCTCATCATCGCCGGCCTGGTCATCGCGGGCCCGTGGCTCACCATGGCCGCGGCGCGGGTCATGGCCCGGCGGACCAGCCGCCCCGGCGCGCTGATCGCCGCCCGTCGCCTCGCCGACGACCCGAGGGCCGCCTTCCGCGCCGTCAGCGGCCTGGTGCTCGCCCTGTTCATCACCACCGTGGCCGTGGTGGGCATCACCACGCAGGACGCCAAGAACGTCACGCGGTTTGCCAGCCCCGCGGCCGCGGCCGTGGTGACGGACCAGCTAGCGGCGTCGGGCTACTTCACGTCCGCGCAAGAGCCCGCTGGGGCAGGCGCGGGACCGGCCGCGCCCGCCGCGCCGCTCGCGGCACAGCTGCGCGGCATTCCCGGCGTCCAGGGGGTAGTCGTGGTCCGCGCGGACCGGAAGCTGACCATCCCCGGGACGTTCCACGACCTCGGTACCAATTCGGGCGGCCCCCCAAGCCCGGTTCCGGCGGGCGTGGTCTCGTGCACGCAGCTCGCGACCGTTCCCGCCCTCGGCCGCTGCCCGGCCGGGGCAACAGCGGCGGCGTTCCCGGAAGACGGGTTCGACGGCCCCCTGGACGGCAGGACGTCGGCCGGGATCACCTGGCCGGCCGTGAACGTCCCGGCCTGGCGGCTTGACACCCTCGGCGTGGACGCCATCAACGTGGGGACGAACGGCACTGTGCCGACGGTCGAACGGGCGAGGACGGTCCTTGAAAACGCACACACCTATCCCGCCGCCGGCGCGCCGTCCACCATCGGCGACCTGATCAGGCAGGACAATTCCACCAACAACGCCTACCAGCAGCTCGCGAACACGGTGATCCTGGTCAGCCTGCCGATCGCCGGCTGCACGCTCGCCGCAGCCATCGCGGCCGGGCTCGCCGACCGCAAGCGGCCGTTCAGCCTGCTGCGGCTCACCGGCGCCCGGCTGGCCACGCTGCGCCGCGTCGTCGCGCTGGAAAGCGCCGTCCCGCTGCTCGCCGTCGCCGCCGTCGCGATCGGCACCGGGTTCGGCGCCGCCGCGGAGTACGCCTCCGTGGCGCAGCATTACCCGATGGTGGCACCCGGTGCCGCGTACTACCTCATCACCGCGGGCGGGATCCTGGTGTCCCTCGGCATCATCGCGGCCACTTTCCCGCTGCTGGCCCGCATCACCGGACCCGAGGTCGCGAGAAACGAATGAACCTGCTCCCCAGATCGCGCTTCCAGGCGCGGGCGCCCCGAGGCCGGACGCCCGTGCACTAGCCTGGGGCGCATGGCCACCCCTGTGATAGCCCCTCCGGTGAGCGAGGCGCTGCACATCCCCAGCCCAGCGGTCAACGGCTTTCACATCGGGCCGCTGTTTATTCACGTGTACGCGCTGATGTACCTGGTCGGTATCGCGGTGGCCATCATCATGACCCGGCGCCGCTGGGCCCGGGCCGGCGGCGACCCCGAACTGATCTGGGACGTGGCCATGTGGAGCGTGCCTGCCGGGATCATCGGCGGCCGTATCTACTTCGACATCACCACGCCGATGGACATCCCGCACGTCTGGTACGGCGTCTTCGCCGTGTGGACCGGGGGCCTGGGGATCTGGGGCGCCATCCCGGTCGCGGTGGCCGTCGGCATCTGGCGGACCCGCAGGGCCGGCGGCAACGTGCCGATGATCATGGACGCGGTGGCGCCCGCCCTGCTCGTCGCGCAGGGCCTCGGCCGGATCGGCAACTACTTCAACAAGGAACTGTTCGGCGGCCCGACCAGCCTGCCCTGGGGCCTGCAGATCCCGCTCTCCTTCCGGCCGCCCGGCTACACGGCCTTCGCCTACTTCCAGCCCACGTTCCTGTACGAGCTGATCTGGGACATTGCGCTGGCCCTGGCGCTGATCTGGCTGGGGCACCACCGGAGGATCTTCGCGCCCGGCTTGTTCGCTCTGTACGTGGCCGGCTATTCGGCGTTCCGGATCTTCGAGGAGTCGCTGCGCGTGGACTCGTCGAAGTACTTCCTCGGCCTCCGGCTGAACATGTACGTCGCGTGCGTCCTGACGGTCGCGGGTCTCACCTGGTTTGTCCTCGTTCAGCGGCACGGCCGGAAACTGGCGGCGGAGGGGAAGGCCGCGCCCGAGCTCGCGGCCGGCGGCGCGCAGCCCAGCCGGGCGGGCGCCACCGACTCTGAGGGAGCGCTCACCGAGGCCATCATCCCCAGCGCCGCCGCCGCCGGCGGGGCCCCGGGTACTGCCGCGGACGGGGCCCCGGGCGCTGCCGCGGACGAGACCCCCGGCGCTGCCGGCGGGGCCCAGGACGCCGCGAACGCCGAGGCCGGGACTACGAATGCGGCACCCGGCGGCGAACCGGCGAGCGCGGAGGCGACCGCTGCTCCCGAGCCCGCCAGCGCCAGCGAGCCCGTTGCGGCGGCCCCCGCCGGCGGCGACGAGGCGGCCCCGCCCGCGGAGGCGGCGCCGGACGGGGACGCGAAGGACCCGGCCGCTCAGACCGGGTAGATCACCCCGGTCAGACGCTCGGACTCGGCCCACAGGCGGCGCTGCAGGTCCGCGTCGTACGAACGGGCCGAGGACCGGGTCCGCTCCGGGTAGCCGGTCATGCCGGTAAGGCCGGCCGGGCCGTAGTACTCACCGCCGCGCGCCTGCGGATCGGTGGCCGCGCGCAGCAGGGGCAGGGCGCCCATCGCGGCGCTCTGCCCGAACACCGGCTCGACCAGCAGTGAGCCCAGCCGCGCGGGCCGCGGCATGTTCCGCGCCAGCTCGGTGGCCGCGTACCCGGGATGGGCGGCCAGCGCGATCGTGGCCGCCCGCGCCTTCGCCAGCCGGTGCTGCAGCTCGTAGGTGAACAGCAGGTTGGCCAGCTTGGACCGGCGGTACGCGGGCGAGCGCCGGTATCCGTGTGCCAGGGACAGGTTGCCGAAATCGATCCGGCCCCGGCGGTGCAGGAAGCTGGTGACCGTCACCACCCGGGAGCCGTCCACGGTGAGCATGCGGTTCAGCAGCAGGCCCGTCAGCGCGAACGGGCCGAGGTGGTTCACACCCAGCTGCTGCTCGAAGCCGTCCTCGGTCTGGCCGTACGGCGTCATCATGATCCCGGCGTTGTTGATCAGCAGGTCGATGCGCTCGTAGGCGTCGTTCAGGGCGTTGGCGGCGGCCCGCACCGAGGCCAGCGAGGCCAGGTCCAGGTGCGCCGCGGTCACGTGGGCCTGCGGGGAGGCGGTCAGGATCCGGTCCGCCGCGGCCTCGGCCCTGGCCATGTCGCGGCACGCGAGCACCACCGTGGCGCCGCGGCCCGCCAGCACGCGCGCGACCTGGAACCCGAGCCCGGTGTTCGAGCCGGTCACCACCGCGACCCGGCCGTCTTGCGGCGGCACATCGGCTTCGGTCCACCGGGTCGAGCGGCGCAGCCGGGATGCCGGCCGGCGCAGCCTAGGTGACAGGCTCATGCCGGTGGTCTGCCCGCTGCCGGCCCCGTTAGACCCGTTGGGCCTCGTTAACCTCAGTTAGGGCCATTTGGGGCGGGACGTCGGCGCGTTCAGGCGGGGACTTCGGCCCGTTTCGGCTCGGCCTGGCCCGCCCGGGCCCGCCACCAGGCCTGGCCCCGGGCGGGCAGCATGTAGATCGGGTCGTAGTAGGCGTACTCCCGGCCGATGGCCAGCTCGTCACCGGCCTCGACCGCGGTGCGGTAGTTCTTCGTCCAGTAGGAAATGCCCCGCTCGGTGTCGTACCGCGCCACCTGGTGCACCCAGCGCTTGCCGACGTACGGCACGTCGCAGACGACGCGCGGCGTGGCGAAGCCCGGCAGGTACCCCATGATCTGATGCTGCAGGTCCTGGCCCTCGCCGAGGGTCAGCCGCCAGTGCTCGCTGCCGGGGATCATGTCGCACATGTAGAAGTAGTAGGGCATGATCTTGGCCTCGTCGAGCAGCGCGAAGCACAGGTCGAGCAGGCCCGCCGCGCTGTCGTTGACCCCGCGCAGCAGCACGCCCTGGTTCCGGACGTCCCGGATGCCCGTGTCCAGCATCGCGCGCGCCGCCCGGGCCACCAGGGGAGTGACCGACTGGGCCGCGTTCACGTGCGTGTGGATGGCCAGGCTCACGCCGCGGTCCGCCGCCCGCGTGGCCAGCCGCGTCATCCCGGCCCGGACCTCGTCGCTCAGCCAGTGCTGCGGCAGGCCCATCAGCGCCTTGCTGGCCAGCCGGACGTCGCGGATGCTCTCGATGTCGAGCAGCGCGGCCACGAACTCCTCCAGCCGGGGCCAGGGCAGGTTGGCGACGTCGCCGCCGGAGACGACCACGTCCCGCACGCCGGGGGTGCGGCGCAGGTAGGCGATCATGGCCCCGAGCCGGTCGGCCCGCGGCAGCTCGAACTTGTGCTTGCCCGCGGCCGGTGTCGGGTTGCCGACCAGGTTCATCCGGGTGCAGTGACCGCAGTACTGCGGGCAGGTCGGCAGCACCTCGGCCAGCACCTTGGTCGGGTAGCGGTGGGTCAGGCCCTCGACGGCCCACATCTCCGCCTCGTGCAGCGAGTCCCGCTGGGCGTACGGGTGCGACGGCCAGTCGGCGTGACGGTCGCTGAGCACCGGGATCATGTACCGGCGTACCGGGTCTGCGTAGAACGCCCCGGTGAAGTCCTGGCCGCCCCGCGCCTGCGGCGCCACGTCCGGCGCCATCGTGTTGAGCATCTGCGGCGGAACCAGCATGGACATGGTGGCCTGGGCCCGCTGGTCCTGCTCCAGGTCGGCGAAGAACGCCTCGCTGAGGCCGCCCCCCGTCACCTGCCGTAGCTGGCGCGCGTTCTTCACGCAGTGCGCCCGCTGCCACTGCGCCGACTCCCACTCCGCCGCGGTCACGCCGGCCCAGCCGGGGAAACGCCGCCAGTCCGGTTCGGAGAGCTCCCGGCGCCGGTAGACATACGGCTGGTCGATCACAAAGGCCTCCCGCTCAGCGAGCGTCGGATAAAAGTCGTCTAGTCTTGGAGTCTATTAAAGAAGATTTTGTCAAAGTAGTATCTGGCAGGAAAATTTATTGTTACATACGGGCCGCATACTGCCACGCATGGATGACCCACGGGTCCGGGAAGGATGATGGGCATGACCAGTTCGCCGCTCGGACTGCACCGCGTCCGCGAGCCAGGGCCCGGCGAGCCGGGTGCGGCTGAGCCAGGTTCCCGGGATCCGGGCGGTGCCGTGCTGCCCCAGGCCGCGTGGCGGCTCGACCCCGATCCGCGGCTCCACCCCGACGAGGTTCGCGTCGACGTTGAGCGGCTGAACCTCGACGCCGCCTCGTTCCGGCAGATCCGTGAGTCCACCGGCGGGGCCCCGGACGCCATGCGCGCCGCCGTGCTCGCCGTGATCGGCGACCGTGGCAAGATGCACAACCCGGTGACCGGCTCCGGTGGCATGCTCACCGGGGTCGTGGCCGAGGTGGGCCCGCAGTCCCCGCTCGGGCTGCGCGCCGGGATGCGCATCGCCACGCTGGTCTCCCTGAGCCTGACCCCGCTCGCGATCACCGACGGCCTCGCCGGCTGGGACGGCCAGTCGGAGCAGATCCCGTGCCAGGGGCACGCCATCCTGTTCGCGCGGTCGATCGCGGTCCCGCTGCCCGATGACCTGCCCATGCCGCTCGCGCTGGCCGTCTTCGACGTCTGCGGCGCCCCCGCGCTGACCCGCCGCGTGGTCGGCGCCTACCGCGCGGGCCGCGGCCTCGGCGACGCACCGGCCGGAAACCCGGCGGCCGGGGATGGGGCGGGGAACGTGGCGGCCGGGACCCCCATGGCCGGAACCCCCGTGGCCGGGCGCCCCGGCCCGGTCGTCGCCATCCTGGGCGCGGCCGGGAAGAGCGGGTCGCTGTCGGCGGCGGCGGCGCGCGCGGCGGGAGCGGCGGCGATCATCGGCGTGGTGCCCAGCGATGCCGAGGCGGCCCTGCTGCACGAGTCCGGCCTCACCGACGCGATCGTGCTGGCCGACGCGCGCGATCCGGTGGGCCTGGCCGAAGCGATCGCGGGCGCGGGCGGCCCGGCCGACGTCACCGTCGTCTGCGTGGACGTGCCCGGGTGCGAGGGCGGCGCGATCCTGGCCACCGCCCCCGGCGGCACGGTCATCTTCTTCTCCATGGCCACGTCGTTCAGCGCCGCGGCCCTCGGCGCGGAGGGCATGGCCGCCGACGTGACCATGCTCATCGGCAACGGGTACGCTCCCGGTCACGCGGAGCTGGCCCTGAACCTCATCCGCACCAACAGCGCGGTCCGGGCCCTGTTCGAGCGCCGCGTTTTCCATGACCTGAGCGGAGCAGGCCCCGCGGAAGCGGAGGAGACGGCTGTGACGGGAGAGACCCGAGCGCTCACCGGGAAGGAAGCGTCATGACGTCGAAGGTGTCGAAGCTGGGCCTCGACCCAGCCACCGTACGAGAGGTCCGCGCGCTGGCCCGGCAGGCTGGCGAGCCGATCACCGAGATGGCCCGCACCCACACGACGGTCTCCGTGGAGCGGGCCGTGCTCCGCCTGGCCGGGCTGAACGGCGCCGATGCGGACGGCATGCCCTGGGTGAACCGCCTCACCGACGCGGTGAAGGACAGCGTCGGCCTGGAGCAGGGGGTGGCCCTGCCCGTCTGGCACGCGCTGCAGGACGGCGGCCATGCCAGCCTCATAGACCTCGCCGAAGCCGCCGCCGCGGGGACGGTCACGTTCCGCCTCCCCGAGGGAGAGGCCGCACGGACGGCCCGTCGAGCCGCCGCCCGTTCGGTAGAAAAGGGGTTCGCCACCATCGACGGCCAGCGGGCGCGGCGGTCCGGCATGATCGCGGCCACCGCTGACCCGCCCAAGCCGTGGATCTACCTCATCGTGGCGACGGGTGACATCTACGAGGACATCCCGCAGGCGCAGGCCGCGGCGCGCGAGGGCGCGGACGTCATCGCCGTCATCCGCTCCACCGGGCAGTCGCTGCTGGACTACGTGCCCGAGGGCGCGACCCGCGAGGGGTACGCCGGCATGTACGCCACCCAGGAGAACTTCCGGCTGATGCGCGCGGCGCTGGACGAGACGTCCCGCGAGCTGGGCCGCTACGTGCGGCTGACGAACTACGCGTCGGGCCTGTGCATGCCCGAGATCGCGGCCCTGGCCGGGCTGGAGCGCCTGGACATGATGCTGAACGACTGCATGTACGGGATCATTTTCCGCGACATCAACCCCCGCCGGACGTTCATCGACCAGCGGTTCTCCCGCCAGGTGCACGCGCGCGCGGGGATCGTCATCAACACCGGCGAGGACAACTACCTGACCACGGCGGACGCGGTGGACGCCGCGCACACGGTCGTGGTCAGCCAGCTGCTGAACGAGTACTTCGGCCAGGAGGCCGGGCTGGCGGACGCGCAGCTCGGCCTGGGTCACGCGTTCGAGATCAACCCCGCGGTGCCGGACTCGTTCCTGCTCGAGCTGGCGCACGCGCAGCTCGTCCGGGAGCTGTTCCCGGACGCGCCGCTGAAGTACATGCCGCCCACCAAGCACATGACCGGCAACGTCTTCGCCGGCTACCTGCTGGACGCGTTCTTCAACCTGTGCGGGCTGATGACGGACCAGTCGATCCTGCTCATCGGGATGATGACCGAGGGCATCCACACGCCATTCCTGTCCGACCGGGACCTGGCGCTGGAGAACGTGCGGTACGTCCGCGCCGCCGCCGGACGGCTGGGGGAGAGCTTCCGCCCCGAGCCCGACGGGTTCGTCGCGGCGCGGGCGCGCGAGGTGCTGGGGGAGGCGGCCGGCCTGCTGCGCCGGATCTGCGACGAGGGCCTGCTGCGCGCGATCGCCGACGGCACGTTCGGCGTGACGAGGCGCCCGCCCGACGGCGGCCGCGGCCTCGACGGCGTAGTCGAAAAGGCCCCCGCCTACTTCAACCCCGCCACCGGCATCCTCGACGCCGCCCCCGGGCCAGAGAATGATTCTGAACGGACCTACGAGGACTCTCCCGCCACCCGCGACCCGGAACCAGTGGAGGCATCATGAGCTCTCCTATCCGGCCGTACGGCGACACCACGGGGGATGGGCGCGTTCAGGTGTCGTTCACGCTGCCGGTGCCGTTCGGCAGCGAGACCGAGCGCGCGCGGGCCGAAGGGGCGGCGCTGCAGCTGGCCGGCAAGATGGGCCTGGACCCGGCGATGGTCGTGCACGCCAAGGGAATCGGGCCCGATTTCACGTTCTTCATCGTCTACGGGCGGGTAAGCCACCTCGTTGACATGTCCGCGGTGACCGTGGCCGAACGGGCGTTCCCGCTGCTGACCGCGCAGGAGGTGAACCTGCGCATCCGCTCGGCGCTCGGCCGGAAGTTCATAGTGGTGGGCGCGTGCATCGGGACCGACGCGCACACCGTCGGCATCGACGCCATCCTGAACGTCAAGGGGCACGCGGGCGAGAAGGGGCTCGAGTACTACCGGGAGATACGGGTGGTGAATATGGGAGCGCAGGTGGGCGTGCCCGATCTGGTGGCCCGCGCCCGCGCCGAGCAGGCCGACGCGGTGCTGGTCAGCCAGGTGGTGACGCAGCGCGACGCGCACCTGTCCAACGCGCGGGAGATGGCCACCGCGTTCCGCGAGGCCTACCGCGGCGGCGGCAGGCCGGTCCTCGTGGTCGGCGGGCCGCGGTTCGACCCGGCCGCCACGGGCGCGCTGGGCGTGGACGCGATCTTCGGGCGCGGGACGACGCCGCGCGAGGTGGCCAGCTACCTGGCCGCCACCGTCACTCCGGAGCCGGCGCATGCCTAGCGCGGGCGGCCCGGAGGCGGCCGGCCCAGCGGCGGTAGGTCCGGAGGCAGTGGGCGCGGTGGGCGCGGCGTCCCTGCCCGGCTCGGCGGCGGCGAAGAACCCGCGGCTCGGGCTGTCGGTGACGCACCGGCGGTACGTCACCCACGGGGACGCGCACTACGGCGGGAACCTGGTCGACGGCGCGTACGCGCTGGCCCTGTTCGGCGACGTCGCCACCGAGGTGTGCATCCGGCTCGACGGCGACGAAGGGCTGTTCGCGTCGTATTCGGACGTGCAGTTCCGCGCGCCGGTGCAGGCCGGTGACGTTATCGAGGCCACGGCCGCGGTCACCGCCGTGGGGCGGCGCAGCCGGGAGCTGACGTTCGAGGCCAGCGTCGTCTGCCGGGCCGATCCGGCGCGGGGGCCCTCGGCCGCGGCGGTACTCGCGGAGCCTCTGGTCGTGGCCACCGCCACCGGGACCGTCGTTGTCCCAGAGCATAAGCCCGACTCCGCTACGTGACGGCAGCCCGGAGTATCGTCCCAGTTGACCGCCTATTCGGTGTACGTACAGTAACAATTTGGGGGGTTGACATCGTCCAGATGAGGGGTAAGTTGCTGCACACAGTCCAGCACCGGGCTGGCCGGCCGGACGTGGCTGGCCCGCTCTAATCTGGACCGCGCCAGGGCGGGGGCGAATGCATCCAGCCGCTTCAGGGCCCGGCGCGGCGAGATGGGCTGCTACGCGTAACCGGCCGGACGGGGGGTTGGGCTTGGGAGGGGACCCGGGCGCCCAGTAGACAACGGAGGCCGAGCTCGTTGCCGGCGAGACGGTCTCCGGTCCGAAGGCGCAGCTCGGGTCCCTTTCCCTTTGCCCGCACGTATCCCTGGCCACGGGGTGGCAGGTGGTCTGGACACCCGCGGTAGGTGACCCCTGGGCGGCGCCTGAACGTACGGTGGCGCCCCCAGGATCTCGGGCAGTCGCCCCCCGGATCTCGGGCCGTGCGGCCCGGCCGGGGCCCACGATCGCGGATGGCGGCGGCGTTTACCGGAACGAAATCGCGGGGTGCCCGCCCGGTTACCGGAGAAACGCAAGGTTACGGAAGGGCCCCACGCGTACGGGGAAAGCCTTAGCTACCTCTCGGTAAAAATGAGGAGACGGGGCCGATATCCTGGTCCGCCAGGACCAGCGACCCCGACCCAGGCAGAGGCAGGAAGCGTGGCAGAGCCCACTTCACCGATTGAGCGCGTCGCCGTCATCATGCCGACCTACGAGGAGCGGCAGAACCTGGAAGCCATCGCGGGCCGCCTCCGGGCCGCGGTGCCCGGCGCGGATCTCCTGGTCGTGGACGACAACAGCCCCGACGGGACCGGTGACCTGGCCGACAAGCTGTCCGAGGCCGATGCGCACATCCAGGTCCTGCACCGGACGGACAAGGCCGGGCTGGGGCCGGCTTACATCGCGGGGTTCCGGTGGGCGATGGAACGCGGCTACGACGCCGTGGTGGAGATGGACGCGGACGGCTCGCATCAGCCCGAGCAGCTGCCGCTGCTGCTGTCCGCGCTGGATGGCGCCGATGGGGTGATCGGGTCCCGCTGGATACCGGGCGGGCAGCTGCAGAACTGGCCGAAATCACGGGAGATCCTCTCCCGCGGGGCCAACGTCTACGCCCGCATCATGCTGGGGCTCGATATCCGCGACGCGACCGGCGGCTACCGGGCCTACCGGATGTCCGCGCTGCGCGCGATCAGCCTGGACACGGTGGAGTCGGCGGGCTACTGCTTTCAGATCGACGTGACCCTGCGCCTGGTGCAGGCGGGCCTGCGGATCGTCGAGGTCCCGATCACGTTCGTGGAACGGGAACGCGGGGCGAGCAAGATGAGCCGGGCCATTATCGGGGAGGCCTTTCTGCGCGTCGCGCGGTGGGGCATCGCGGCCCGGCTGAAGAACCGGAAGGCCCCGGGACGCCAGCGCGCCCAGACGTGACCCGGAAACGCCCCGGGGCAGGCAAACGCCCCCGGGGCTTATCACCCCGGGGGCGAATCACGAGTCCAGCACTGACGAAATGGGCACTGCGGTCTGGCGCCCTGGTGCGGGTACGGCTAACCGAGGAACGTTAGTCCGGCCGGTTCAGGCGCTCTTGCGCTGCCGGCGGTCGCGGCGTGCGTCTGTTTCGCCGGAGGTGCCGCGCCGTCCCCGGATAACCTCGAGCCGCTCGGCCAGGACCGCCTCCAGATCGGCGACGGTGCGCCGCTCCAGCAGCATGTCCCAGTGGCTGCGCGGCGGCTTGACCTTCTTGGGTGCCGGTGACTCGCCGGTCGCTGCGAACGCGACCGCACCGCAGACCCGGCATTCCCATGTGGGGGGAAGCTCAGCCTCAGCGGCGAAGGGCACGGTAAAGTGGTGCCCCTTGGGACAGTCGAAGGCGACCTCCTGTCGCGGGGCAAGGTCCGTGTTGCGGTCGTTTTCATAGCTCGTCGACCCGAGCCGGGTGCCGCGTAGTGCGCGTTCGGCCATTGGCGTGCTGCCTCCCAAGCGCTCAGCCATTCAAGTCCGTCAACGCTGAATACTCGGACAAGATTCCCGATTACGCTGCGATCGAACCCTGATCTGCACGCCGAATACCCGCCGCGTAACTTTTCCGCGGCGCGCACCGGGACGGCCCGGGGGAGTAGGCGCCGGTCAAGGGCCTGGTCAGAGGCCCGCTCAGGGTACTGTCAGGTCGGCCAGACGCCCCGCTCAATCAGCAGATCACGAAGCATGACGGTCTCATCTGTCATGATACCGTCCGCGCCCAGGTCGAGCGCGCGTTCCATCTCCGCGCGCGTGTTGAGCGTCCATACGTGCACGTGCAGCCCGGCTTCGTGGGCCCGCCGCATGAACGCCGCGGTGGCGACCCGCCCGGGGATCTGCGCACAGTGCACGCCCGTGCGGGCGAAACGGTCGGCGAGGGTTTCACCGAACCGGGGAATGCCGCCGGTGAGCCGCAGCGTGGCCACCCCGGCCGGGGACAGCGCCATGCAGACCGGGCGGTCGAGCAGCACCCGGGCCGCGTGCAGGCGGCGCGCCGAGAACGACGTGACGCAAACCCGGTCCCACGCGCGGGTGCGGCGCAGCACGTCCATCATCGGCCGGATGGCCGGCACGTCCTTCAGGTCGATGTTGAACCGCAGGTCCGGCCAGGCGCCCAGCAGGTCCTCGATGAGCGGGATGGCCTCGGTGCCGCCGATCCGCGCTCCGGCCACGTCGCGATAGCTCATCTTCGCGATCCGGCCGGTACGGTCGGTCACCCGGTCCAGCGTGCGGTCGTGGAAGGCGAGAAGCACCCCGTCCGAGGTGGCCCGGGCGTCGGTTTCCAGGTGGGTGTAGCCGAGTCCGATGGCGTGCTCAAAGGCGGCCCAGGAATTCTCCGGCTGATGCGCCGCTCCGCCCCGGTGCGCGAACGCGATGGGGAGGGTGCGGTCCAGGTAGGCGACGGGACGGCGTTGATCAACGTCTGCTCGCAGCACGGCCTCCAGTCTGCGTGAGGCGTGTGTGTCGTTGGTGAACAACGCAAATCATCCCGGCGAGATCTCGGTGTCGGATTGCCGCCGCCCGGCCGGCCCGGCGTCCTCATCGGCGCCTGGTCCGCCTATGGTCTCCCATTCGCGCCGCCGCGCGTCGGCCAGCGCGATCGCCGCCGCGACCGCTACGTTCAGCGAGCCTACCCGCCCGACCTGGGGAATGTAGGCGGCCGCGTGGCAGGCGGCGAGCAGCGCGGGGGAGCAGCCGTGGTCCTCGTTGCCGATCGCCAGGCAGACGTCGCCGCCGAGCGGCGCCGCATAGAACGGCACCGCGCCCGCGGCCAGCTCGACGGCGACCACCCGCAGGCCGCCGGCGGCCGCGGCCCGGGCCGCCGTGGCGGCGGACGGTTCCCGCTCCCAGGACAGGAAGCGCTCCGTGCCGAGCGCGGTCTTGCCGACCGCCGGATGGTCCAGCGGCGCGGTGTTCCCGCACAGCCACACGTGCTCCACGCCGAACGCCGCCGCGGTGCGGGCGATCGAGCCGACGTTGAACGGCTGCGTCACCGAATCCAGCAGCAGCGCGACGCGGGCCTGAGTGCTGCGCCGCCACGCCCGGTTGAGCCGCTTGACCTCGGTCGGGCGGAGCTGCCGGGGCCGGTTCTCGGCCGCGCCGTCCGGCGCCAACGGGCTTGGCGTGCCGGTCACGGCGCGGCCTCCGCTTCCCCGGGCGCTTCCCCGGGCGCTTCCCCGGGCGCTTCCCCGGGCGCTTCCCCGGGCCGGGTGATCCGCAGGACGCGGTAGCCGGCCCGGGACGCGATCCGGTCGACGTCCCAGCCCTGCCCGGTCAGCCAGCGGTGCAGCGAGTCCGCGCCCAGGTGGCGCTGGACCACGGCGGTAGCGGCGGCGCCGGGCGCCAGCCGGGGCAGCCATTCGCCCAGCAGGTCGTGCAGCGCCTGCTTGCCGATCCGGATCGGCGGGTTTGACCAGATGCCGGCGAAGCTCGCGGGCAGGGCCGGGTCCCCGGGCGTGACGCACCGGACGTTGGACAGCCCCGCCGTGGCGGCGTTCCGTGCGCACAGGTCCAGGGCACGCTCGTTCACGTCCACCGCCCAGACGGTGGCCGCGGGCGCGCGGCGCGCCAGGACCAGGGCGATCGGCCCGTACCCGGCGCCCAGATCGAGCAGATCCCCGTCGGCGGGCTGACCAGCGCCTTTATCTCCTGAGCCCGGACCGCCCGTGGCCAGGGCGCCCGCGCCCGGATCAGCCGTGGGGTCGGCGGCGACGTCGAGGAGCAGCCGGGTGCCGGGGTCGACGCGGCCGGGGGAGAACACGCCCGCGTCGGTGGCCAGTTCCAGGTGCACGTCCGGCAGCAGCACGTGCACCCGGCCGGGGCGGTGCCCGGTCTCAGGGCGCGCGGTGAAGTAGTGATCGCTCACGGTCCACCGGGGGCTCCGCGGCCAGCGCCGGGTTGATGTACCGCCGGGTCAGCCAGCGCTCGACCACGAACGTGAGGATGGGAATGGTCCCCGCCAGCAGCACCAGCACGGTGGGCACGATGGGCAGGCGGAGCTTCCACGCCAGCAGCGCCGCGGTGACCAGGTAGATGATGTACAGGAGGCCATGCACGGTGCCGACCACGTTGACCAGCGCGGGATACCCGGCGATCTGCAGCGGGATGCCGACGAAGCACAGGATCACGAGCACCACGCCGGTGACGTAGGCCATGACGCGGTACCGGAGCACGGTTCCTCGCACCGGCGCTACCTCCTGCTGATGATCTCGTGGGATACGCGCTACCGGCCGTGGCTCTCGGCCTTGCGGTTGAGCCGGGCCAGGTAGGCGTTGTAGGCGGCGAGCTCTGGATCGTAGACCTCGATCTCGCCGGACGTACTACCCGCCATAGTAGTCCCGTCCGGGCCCGTCGCGCCGCCCGGCAGCTCCGGCGCGGGCGTCGTTGTCACTTCGCCGCTGCGGATGCGGACCTCGTCGCGGATCGTCTTGCCCCAGAACACCGCGCCCATGAGTGCGAAGATCGGCCACTCGAACGTGTAAGCCCAGCTCAGCGCGTTGCCGGCCAGGGCGCGGCGCAGCTGCCAGTCACCCAGCCAGAACATGCCCCAGAAGGCCACGACCGCGAACGCGTGCCAGGCGAGCCAGGGCGGCGTGATCAGGAACCGCCACTTGGCGGCCCGGCGCGCCCCGCGAGCCGTCCCGGCGTTGTCCATGCCACGAGGGTAACGCCGGCCCGCCGGTGCCGGGACGCGGGTGGCCGTTCAGGTGCAGTGGTCATTCAGGTTCAGGGCCGTTCAGGTTCAGGGCCGTTCAGGTTCAGGGCCGTTCAGGCTCAGGGCCGTTCAGGTTCAGGGCCGTTCAGGCTCAGAGGTGCAGCTCGAACGTCATCATGTCCCGGCCGGGACCGTTGTAGTCGGGCACGGGACCGGCGACGGTGAACCCGAGGGCGGCGTGGAAGCGGATCGAGCCGTGGTTACCCGGGGACGTGATGGCCCGGACCACGTGCCGCCCCGCGGCGCGGGCCTCGGCCAGGAACCGGCCGTACAGGCCGCGCGCCAGGCCGGTGCCCCGGTAGGCGGGGTCGACCCCGGCGAATGGATGTAGGCCTCGCCGGCCTGGCCCGGGGAATGAAAGCCCACCAGAAGGCAACGAGCTGGCCGTCGTGCTCGGCCACGAAGCTGGTCCCGGCGAAGTGATCCAGGAACAGCCGGGGCAGGGCGGCCGCGATCGGGCGTCCCCACCAGGGATCGGCCGCGGCCACGATCGCGTCGTAGTCGTCGGCGCGGGCGCGCCGCACCCAGGGATCGGCTGGCACGGACGCGATTCTGCCAGCTGGGCCCGGGCGAACGGCCGCCGCAGGGCCGGGCCCGCGGGGGCGGAGGGACCGCACATGGATCCCTCACAGCCCGTCCGGTAACCGTCACCGTGCGGCGCGGGCTCGTACCCGCGTCCGTTCGGCGATAATCGGGGCATGGCGCTGGCTGATGCGATCCTCTCGCGGTGGGACGGCCTGTCCGCCCGGCTCCCGGACCGGCTGGAGGACCTGCGCGGCCCGCGGGAGGGCGTCGTCGTGCTGCCCGTCCACCTGACCTGGCACGGCCTGCGCGAGTTCGACGTGTCCGCGGATGAATCGCGGCTGATCCTGTACAGCATCCTGCTAGGCCAGGGCCGGCGCGCCGACCTGGTGCGGTTCGTCAGCGCGCAGCGGCTGGCGGAGGACTGGCCTGCGCTGGCCGGCCTGCTGGGCGAGCGTATACGCCGGGCCTGCGAGCGGCGGCTCGGCCTTTTATATGCCAGGCTGGACCCATGCGTAAATACGTGATCATGGGGGTGCAGGGCAGCGGCAAGGGCACCCAGGCGCAGATGCTCGCCCGCGACTTCGATCTGGTCCACATCAGCGTGGGTGACATCTTCCGCTGGAACGTGCAGAACCACACCAAGATGGGGGCCCAGGTCCGGCGGATCATGGCCGAGGGCCAGCTGGTCGGCGACGACATGGCCGAATCGGTGGTCCGCGACCGGCTCACCGGGCACGACTGGAACTACGGCTTCATCATCGACGGCTTCCCCCGGAACCGGCGGCAGGCCGAGTTCTTCCTGGAGGGCTACGACATCGACGGGGTGATCGAGCTGGACCTGCCGGACAGCGAGGTGCGGCGCCGGGTCCTCGCCCGGCGGCTCTGCTCCAGCTGCGGCATGGACTACAACCTGCTGGCCAACACCCCCGCCGAGCCCGGCAAGTGTGACGTCTGCGGGGGCGACCTGGTCACCCGGGAAGACGACACCGAAGAGGCCCTGGCCGTACGGCTGAAGGACTTCCACGAAAAGACCAACCCGGTCCTCGACCTGTTCCGCCGCAAGGAGTACGTGATCACGGTCGACGCCCGCGCGCCCAAGCGCGTCGTCCAGCAGGAAATCCGGGCCAAACTGGGTCTTCCGCCGCTGCCCGACGAGGACAATGGCGCCCAAGGGGCCCAAGGGGCCGAAGGGAAGGGGACCCGCGATCAGGGCGCGGCGAGTGAGGCGATAGACAGGGAACAGAGCACCGCCTGACGAGCCCGGCTGGCGCACGACCCAGGGAGTGACAGTGCGAGAGATTGCCGTGTTCAGCGGGGGCGCCCACCCGCTCCTCGCCACCGAGATCACCGAGAACCTGGGCGTGCCGCTGCAGCCCGTCCGGTTCCAGCGCTTCGCCAACGACTGCCTGCAGGTCCAGCTTCAGGCCAACTGCCGGGAACGGGACGTCTTCCTCATCCAGCCCCTGGTGCCGCCGGTGCAGGAGAACCTGGTCGAGCTGCTGCTGATGGCGGACGCGGCCCGCGGTGCCTCGGCCGGGCGGGTCACCGTGGTCATGCCGCACTACGCGTACGCCCGCTCGGACAAGAAGGACGAGCCGCGCATCTCCATCGCCGGGCGCCTGGTCGCCGACCTGCTGGTGACCTCGGGTGCCAACCGGGTGCTGACCATGACGCTGCACTCGCCCCAGGTGCACGGTTTCTTCTCGGTCCCGGTCGACCACCTGAACGCGCTGCGCGAGCTGGCCGGGCACTTCCGCGACCGCGACCTGAGCAACACGGTGGTGGTGGCACCGGACCTCGGGTACGCGAAGAGCGCCGCCGCGTTCGCCCGCCGGCTCGGCCTGCCGGTCGCCGCGGGCGCCAAGCAGCGCGACAGCGACGACAGCGTGACGATCAGCTCGATCATCGGCGACGTGGCCGGGCGCGACATCATCGTCCTGGACGACGAGATCGCCCGCGGCACCACGCTGATGGAGCTGCTGAGCCGGCTGCGCGAGCAGCACGTCCGCTCCGTGAGCATCGCGTGCACGCACGGGCTGTTCGTCGACGGCGCGCTGGGCAAGCTGGTCGCCCAGCCGGACGTGACCGAGATTGTGTGCACCAACACCGTGCCCGTCCCCGCGCACAAGCGGGACCCCAAGCTGGACGTCATCTCGGTGGCCCCGGCGCTCGCCGAGGCCATCCGCCGGATCCACGACGGCGAGTCCGTCAGCGCCCTGTTCGACCACCCGTAGGGCCGGCGGTCCCGGCGCCCGCGCCGGCGACACCGATGATCCAGGCGAGCACGAACGCTTCCTCCCGCCAGGCGTCGTACCGGCCGCTGCGCCCGCCGTGCCCCGCGTTCATCTCGGTCTTCAGCAGGAACGGCCCGCCGGGGGTGCCCGCCTGCAGCCGGGCGATCCACTTGGCGGGCTCGCGGTACAGCACCCGGGTGTCGTTCAGGCTGGTTATGGCCAGGATCGGCGGGTATTCGGCGGTCTGGAGGTTCTCGTACGGCGTGTAGGACTTCATGTACGCGTACACGGCCGGGTCGTGCAGCGGGTCACCCCACTCTTCCCATTCAGTCACGGTCAGCGGCAGCGACGGGTCCAGGATCGTGGTGAGCGCGTCCACGAACGGCACCTGGGCCACGATCCCGGCGAACGCCTCCGGTGCGAGGTTCACCGCCGCGCCCATCAGCAGGCCGCCGGCCGACCCGCCGCGCGCCACGAGACGGCCGGGTGACGTCCACCCGGCCGCGGCCAGGTGCTGGGCCGCCGCCACGAAGTCGGTGAACGTGTTCTTCTTGTGCAGCATCTTCCCGTCGTCGTACCAGCCGCGGCCGAGTTCGCCGCCGCCGCGGACGTGCGCGATCGCGTAGACGAAGCCGCGGTCGAGCAGGGACAGCCGGGAGATGGAGAACCGGGGATCCATCGAGATCTCGTAGCTGCCGTACCCGTACAGCAGGCACGGCGCGGTGCCGTCCCGCGGGGTGCCGCGCCGGCCCACCAGCGAGATCGGCACCTGGGTGCCATCCGGGGCCGTGGCCCACTCGCGGAACTGCTCGTACTCGCCCGGGTCGTATTCGCGGGGCCCGCCCGGGCCCGGCAGCGGGCGCACCGGCGTACGGCGGCGCAGCAGCAGTTCACCGGTGGCCATGTCGCAGTCGTACACCGAGTCCGGCGTCACCAGCGACGCGTAGTGCAGCCGGTACAGCGCGGAGGCCGGCTCGGAGTTCCCGCCGGGGGAGACGGTGTAGACCGGCTCGGGGAAGGCGACGTCGTGCTCGCTGTCGTCGGCCCGGATGATCCGCAGCCCGGTGAGGCCGTCCCGGCGGAAGTGGACCACCAGGTAATCGGTGAAGGCGTCCACGCCCAGCAGGCGGGTGTCCGCGCGCCCGGGGATCAGCGGCGTCCACTCGGCCGGCCGATCGACCGGGGCCGTCGCCAGCTCGAAGTTCTGCGCCCCGTCGTTGTGCAGGATCAGCAGCCGCTCGGTGCCGTCCGCCCGCGCCTGGTGGGCGACCTGGTATTCGACCCCCTGGCGGCGCGGCGCGACGACGGTCAGTTCCCCCTCCGGGGCGGCCGCGTCCAGCAGCCACACCTCGCTGGTCACCTTGCTGGAGGAGGCCACCGACAGGAAGCGCTCGCTGCGGGTCAGGCCGACGCCGACCCAGAACCGCTCGTCGGCCTCCTCGAAGATCACCACGTCGTCGGCGTGCGGTGTCCCCACCATGTGCCGCCATACCCGCCACGGCCGCCACGCCTCGTCCACGGTCACGTAGAACAGCGCCGAGCCGTCCAGCGACCACGCGGCCCCGTAGAAGGTGCCCGGGATCTCGTCGGGCAGCGCCGCGCCGGTCTCCAGGTCCTTGATCCGCAGTGTGAAACGCTCGTCGCCGGAGAAGTCGGTGGAGAACGCCAGCCACCGTGCGTCCGGGCTGACGCTGAACGCCCCGAGCGAGAAGAAATTCGAGTCCCCGGCCAGGGCGTTGGCGTCCAGCAGGATCTCCTCGCCGTCCAGCGGCTGCCCTTCCGCGGGCTGCGGTGGCGTGCCGTCGCCGGGGCGGGCCGGGCAGCGGCACTGCAGCCCGTACTGCTGGCCCTCCACCGTCCGGTGGTAGTACCACCAGGCGCCCTTGCGAACCGGCACCGACAGGTCGGTCTCCTGCGTCCGGCCCTTGATCTCGGCGAAGATCGTTTCGCGCAGGCCCTCCGCGTCCGCGGTCAGCGCCTCGGTGTAGGCGTTCTCGGCCTCCAGGAACGCGATCGTGTCTGGGTCGTCCTTGGCGGCCAGCCAGGCGTAGGGGTCGGGGACGCTGTCGCCGTGGAAGGTGCGGACGGACGGCTCCCGCTTGGCGACAGGAGGCGCCAGCAGCTGGCGCGTGGTGGGCTCGGCACTCATGAGCCCGAGCTTACTGAGCGCGCCCGCCCCAGCCCAGCCCGCCGCTCCCGCGCCCATGCCCAGGCCCGACCGCTCCCGCGCCCATGCCCAGGCCCGACCGCTCCCGCGCCCCCGCCCATGCCCAGGCCCGACCGCTCCCGCGCCCATGCCCAGGCCCGACCGCTCCCGCGCCCCCGCCCATGCCCGGACCCAGCCGCTCCCGCGCCCCCGGCCCCAGCGACCGCAAAGGTAACTTCGCGGCCGCCCTGGGAGTTGGTGATGGCGCGTTACGGTACGGTCACGGGCTGGATGACGACCGGGCCGCGGGTGGGGTCGAGTTCGGTGGCCTGGGAGACGCCCGGGGGTGTGATCAGGTCCACGGCTTTGGGCACGGCGGCCGGGGGGACCGCGCAGATGGGCGAAGCCCCGCCGGGCGCGCATACCCCGAACAGGAAGGGCTGAGGCGTCGCGGCGAACCCGCGCGCCTGGTCGGGGCTGAAGCCGTCCTGCCCGGTCAGCACGACGCTGAACCCCCACCCGGACGCCGGGGTGCCGAATTGCGCCTCGGGCAGGGCGATCGTGATGGTCCGGTCGCTCCCGTTGGCGAGCACGAACGGCGTGCCGACCGTGCCGCCGCCGGCGTTCACCCACACGGGGGCGGCGAATCCCTGCACCTCGACCCGCTGGCTCCAGGCCCCGGCCGGTGCGATTGTGTAGTTGCGGGAGGGAAAGGCAGCCGCGGTGGAGGTGGCCGGGGCACCCGGTGTGTGCACGTACACGTCCAGCAGTTGCGCCCCGTCGATCACCCCGAACGTGGGGACCAGGGTGCGCAGGGTGACCCGCAGGTAGGCGAAGGTGCCGTCGCTCAGGACCTGGTAGCGGGTCAGGTCGAACGACCCGGCCACGAAGCTGGGGTCGGTTGGGTACTGATAGGTGCCGGGCCCGTGGTCGTCACCGGCCGGGTCGGGCACGTCGAGGACGGTGCTGCCGCCGCCCTCGTTGGTGACGGTGACCTGGCCGTACCCGGTGCTGCGCCCGCCCGCCGCGGTGGCCGAAACGGTGAGCACATTGCTGCCGAAGCTGACCGGCACCGTCGCCGAGAAGGACCCGTCGGCGGCCGCGGTCGTGCTGGTCACCACGACCGGCGCGCCGGTCGTGGTGTCAGCCGACGCCACGGTCACCGCCGCCCCCGGCGCGGTCTTCCCGGTCACGGCGGTGGAGGAGGTAGCCAGCGTGCTGCCCTGGGCCGGTGCGGTGATGGTGACCGGCAGCGCGGCCGGCGCCCCGTGGGTGACATAGCGCTCGGTGGTGACGGCCGGGGTGTCCACGTTGCGGCCGGTTCCGAGGGAGACGATCAGCCGCAGTTCCTGGGCCTGGGCCCAGGTCAGCGGGGAGGCTGACCCGGCCGCCTTACCGTCGGTGAACCCGATGGAGGCGGTTGCCGGGTCGCTGCCGTACGGCGAGGGCGGCAGGCTGGGGTCTTCCCAGGCCTGCTCGGGCACCAGCCCGACGCCGGACGAGAAGTTGATCATCGCCTGGAGCAGGGATTGCGCGTCGCTGGTGTGCCCTTCGGAGAGGTCGGACTCGGCGCGCTCGCCGGACAGGTTCGGCCACAGGTGCCCGGTGCCGGTGTCGGTCGGCGGCCACGGTGCTCCGGGGATCTTGCACGAGGTCTGGCTCGGCTGGTAGCAGTCCCCGTACCCGTCGGCGCTGCCCTGGGTGGCAGAGTTGCCGTAGCGGTAGTAGCCGGTGCCGCTCGGGGTGGATACCGAGATCTGCTTGTCGAGCACGGCCAGCGACGCCTGCACGTCGGGGTCGCTGATGGGCAGTTCGCCCAGCCGCACCAGTTCCTGGAAGCCGCCGTCGATGACGGAACGCTGGTCCAGCGTGGGGCCCCCGTTGCCGAGGCTGTAACTGATCGCCGCGTTGGGGTCACCGGTCTTGGACAGCCGGATGAAGTAGCGCGGGCCGTCCGGGCCGGTGGTCGTCACCGTCCAGGTCTTGATGGTGCGCTGGAAGTCGTCGGCGGTGGCCTGGTACAGCCGCGCCCGGACCGTGTCGCCGTGGCTCGCGGCGATCGCCGACGCGGCGGTCAGCCCGGCGATCTCGGCGGCGATCGTGGACGGGGAGTAGCCGGCCTGCTCTTCCCAGCGCTCCACGCCGAAGGACGGCCCGTTGGCGACCAGGAAGTCCGCCGCGGCCCGGATGTGTGCCTGCCAGAGCGCGGCATCACCGCCGAGTCCGGCCAGGTACGCCATCAGGATCGGGTAGGCGGCCTCGTCCAGCTGGGTGCCGCCGGTGTCCGGGGCGGCCTTGCCGTTCAGCAGCGAGTTGCGCGGCATCGCCCCGGACGGCAGCTGCTGGCGGTCGAACAGGAACAGCGTGGCCGCCCTGGCCGTGGCGAGGTCCCCGTCGGCCAGCAGCCCGGTGAAGGCCTCGTACAGGTCGCGGGCGAACACTTCACGGTAGGAGCCGAAGTAGGATGGCTGGCCGCCGGCGAGTACCCCGGCGGGCACCGCCTGGCCCCACGGGCTGGCCAGGGACGCGACGATCGCGCCCGGGTAGGTCTTGTCCTCGCTCGCCTTCAGGACGTTCGCCGACAGGTAGTAGCTGCGGCCCAGGCTGGCCATGTCGCCCGGCGTCAGCCCAGAGAAGCGGGCGGGCGGCCGCAGGCCGGCGTCGTAGCGGACCCAGCCAAGCAGGTATTTCGCCGCGGTCAGGCCGAACGGATGGCTCAGGGATCCCCGGGCGGCAGAAATTGACTGCGCCTGGGTCCGGCCGAAACCGAGCGCGAGCGTCACCAAATCGCCGTGGGCCGGGGTCACGTTCTCGGTGGCCACGATGTGGCCGTCCGGGGCGGAGGTGTAGGGCGTCAGGCTGTGCGCCGTGTCCAGCTGGGTGAGGCCGTCGCTGGGGGTGCCCGCATAGCCGACGCTCGCCGCCCGCACCGGGGGACTCGCGGCCAGGGCCATGTAGGTCGGCACCGCGTAGTCCCGGTTGACCGCGTTGGTGACGGTATTGGTGCTGAACACCACCGGGACCGGTGCGCCGGTGCTGGTGTCCACCACCCCGGAGTTGGCCCCGGCGTTCTGGCTTCCGCCACCGCCGTTGCCGTTGACGTGGGCGTCGAGCCGCGCGTATAGGTGCAGGCCGGCCAGGTCGGTGCGGGAGCCGGGCGCATCCTGCAGCTTGGTGCGCATGAGCACGGTGTCACTGGCCGGGTCGGTGATGTAGGTGGTGACCAGCTGGAAGCCGCGCCGGGCGTCGGCAGAGGTCACCGTGCACGCCATGCCGGACGGGTCGGCGGCCACCGTGTAGGTCATGTCACGGGTCTGCAGGTCGCTGAACGTGGCGCCGTCGGTCACCACGTACTGCAGGGTGCTGACGTCGGTGTTGTCAATCGACGGCTCGTAGACATCCGACAGCACCCCGCCGGCCACCGTGTACCAGACCTTGGATCCGGTGCCGGCCGCCGTGCCCAGGCAGTCCTTCCTGGCCAGGTCGAAGTACGACGCGGCGCCCGGGCCACCCGGGGCGGTGGCGGCGGTCCCGGCGGCCGCGGAGGGAGCGGCGGCCGCGGAGGGAGCGGCGGCCAGGCCGGTCACGATAACGGCCGCCCCCGCGATCAGAGCCATCAAACCGTAGCTGCGTACCAGGGCTGAGCGCGCCATTGCTACCTCCAACCAGGAACACACATGCCTGGGAGACCAGAAACCGTCCCCGGCGCCCTGAGTCCGACCTCACGCGCCCAGAAGCATGGCCAGCTTCTCTCGCCGGCCCTCTTATGTCAACAAGTCAGCCCGTGTGCCAACCGATCCCCCCCTGTCTCAACCGATCCGCCCGTGTGTCAACGGGCCGATAGGTCCCAGGTGACGTGCAGCGCGGGTGGCTTGCGAAGATCGCGGCCGGCACCAGCCGCGGGTCGACCCGGACCAGTTCGAGCTGGCCCGGGTCGCTGAGCAGGTGCAGGACCGCGTTCGCGATCATCCCGCCTGGAAGAGCCAGCGGGCCTTTTTCCGCCAGCGACTACCCGCTCTTCCACACAACCGGACACAATGGCGGCCGCCGCCCGTTACCTTCCCCGCCGATCACCAGAAATGGGATTTTTCCGACAAAGTAGACTGGAAAGGTAGGCCTACCTTGTAGGCCCGCCCGGCGGGCCCGGCCCCTGGGCACTTTCCCGCCACGCGGGCGGCCGGTCAGGGGTCCCAGGTGACGTGCAGGGCGGGCGGCTTGCGGAAGATCAGGCCCCGTGGGGCGGCGGGACAGTCCGGATCCAGGCGCAGCCGGGGCAGGGCCAGCAGCGCACCCACGGCCGCGTGCGTCTCGGCCCGGGCCAGGGTAGCGCCGATGCAGAAGTGCGGGCCGTGCGCGAACGCCAGGTGCCGCCCGGCGGTGGACCGGAAGATGTCGAAGCGGTCCGGCTCGCGGAACACCGCCGGGTCCCGGTTGGCCGCCGCCAGCGAGACGCTCACCCGGTCCCCGGCCCGGATCGTCGCGCCGCCGATCGCGGCGTCCCGCGTCGCGTACCGGTCCAGCAGGGCGGCGGCCGGCTCCAGCCGCAGCGACTCCTCGATCGCGGCCGTCACCAGCCGCGGGTCGACCCGGACCAGTTCGAGCTGGCCCGGGTCGCTGAGCAGGTGCAGGACCGCGTTGGCGATCATCCCGTCGGTGGTGTCGATCCCGCCGAACATCACCACGGCGGCGTCGGAGACGACTTCGGCGGTGGTCAGGTCACCTGATCGCGCCGCGTCCGCCAGCACGGTGCGGTGGTCGCCGCCGATGGCCGCGCGGAGGCTGGCAGCCAGGGACGCGTACGCATCGGCGGCATCGGGATCCGGGGGCGCCCCGTCCGCCGGGGCCTGATCGCCGGACAGGCCGGTGACGCCGCCGACGATCCGGGCGTAGGCGGACAGGATGTCCTGCGGGGGCAGGTGGCCCAGGCCCAGCGCCGCGGCCACGACCGATACGGCGAGCGGGCCGGTGACGGTCTGCCGCAGCTCGGCGCGGCCGCGCGGCCGGATCGCGGCGACCAGCCGGCCCGCTTCGGACTCCGCGAACGCGGCGAGCCGGGCCGAGGCGTCCCCGCGGTGGAACGCGCTGAAGAACGGGGCCCGGTGGCGGGCGTGCGCCGAGCCATCCAGTGACAGCATGCTCGGCCCGACCACCCGCGCCGTGGAGAACCGGGGGTCGTCGACGGTGAAGGTCCGTGCGTCCCGCATCACCGCGACGGCGGCCGCGTGGCTGGTGACGAGCCACCCGCCGAGCACCGGGACCCACGCCACCGGGCTGCGCTCGCGCAGGCGCGCCAGCAGCGGGTGCGGATCTTCGTCCAGCGTGCTGAGGGTCAGCGGCTCCTCGTCCGTGGTGCGGCCACCACCTCTCGTTCGTCCGGCGTGCCCAGGCGGTCCCCGAGCACCAGCATGATGACCCAGCCGGTCAGGATAACCAGCCAGAAGTTGACCAGGCGGTAGGCGAGGACGGCGGCCAGCGCCCCGGAGGCGGACAGGCCGCCCGCGGTCAGGGCCGCCGCGACCGCCAGTTCGACCAGGCCGAAGCCGCCCGGCGTCAGGCCCGTGCTGCCCACGGCCGCACCCGCGCCGTAGGCGAGCAGCAGGCTGTGCCACGGTACCGGCTGGCCGGTGGCCACGATAGCCAGCGCCAGGGCCCCGCAGTCGGCGGCCCAGTTCGCCATGGCCAGCCCGAACACCGCGGCGTAGTCCCGGGCCGGCAGCCGGATGCTCGCGATCCGGTCGAGGAAACCCTCCAGCCGGGCGGGAAACGTGTCCAGCCGGGCCCGGGACGTCGCCGGGCCCGTCTGCCTGCGGGGCAGATGGCGGACGCCGCGGGCGGCGCGGAGCATCAGGCCGCTGAGGGCCTGGCGCGCTCGCGCGTACCGCACGGCCAGCAGCACGGCCGCCCCGGGCACCAGGTACACCGCCGCGCCCGTGAAGCCGATCGCCGCCCCCACCGTCGCGCCGCCGGCGATGGCCCCGGTCACCAGCAGCAGCGCGAGCGAGGAGGTGGAGAAGATCCCGGAGACGGCCAGCGTCCATCCGGTCGTGGCCGAGTCGATGCCCCGCCGGCGGAACTGCCGGTAGGAGTAGACCGTCGCCAGCCCCGTCCCGGCGAACGGCAGCGACATCGACACCGCACTGGCGGCACAGGTGATCCCGGCCATCGCGCGGCGGCTGGGCGGCCGCCCGCTGGTCCGGAGCAGGCGGCGGCGGCTGGCCGCGAATGCCAGGATGGAGACGGCCTCGGCCGCGACCGCGAGCACGAACCACTTCCCGCTCAGGCGGCCGAGCACGCCCAGCGAGCGGAACAGGTCGCGGTGATAGACGACCACGATCGCGACGATGACCGCGGCCACCGCAGCGGGCGCAGCCACACGCCAGCGCGGCGAACCCCGTCTGCCCCGCCAGCTCGTACCCGTATCTTGTGCGGCCTCGGTCTCGGCGACCTCGGCCCCCGTGCCGCTACTCAACACCAGAAATAAGAAACCTCTCGCCCCGTCCGTCTCCCTAGCATGTTCGTCCTAAGCAGGGCACACGCGGCAAACGGTAAAAAAGTTCGCCTTGACAGGGAACTATTTGGTTGCCTAACCTTTGAGGCAACCAAAAGGTTGCCTATTTGCAGGCGCTGGGCGGCAGGCCGGAACGGCCCAGGTCCCACGTCAGCCGAGGTTCCGGGCCGGGCCAGGTCCCGGGTCAGGTGGCAGGGGATGGACGAGGTCTTCAAGGCGCTCGCGGACGCCAGCCGGCGCCAGTTGCTCGACAGCCTGAGCCACCGTGGCGGCCAGAGCCTGCGGGAGCTGTGCGCCGATCTGGCCATGACGCGCCAGGCGGTGTCCAAGCACCTGGCCGTGCTGGAAGAGGCCGGGCTCGTCGCCACCGTGCGGCGGGGGCGGGAGAAGCTGCATTACCTCAACCCGGTGCCGATCCACGAGATCTACGAGCGCTGGATCAGCAAGTACGAGCGCGGCCGGCTCGAGGCCATCGGCAACCTCAAGGCCGCCCTGGAGAACGTGACCGCACCCGAGGAACAGGAGTCATCGCATGAGTGAGACCAGCTATGTGTACGTGACCTACATCCGCACCACGCCGGAGAAGCTCTGGCAGGCACTGACCACGCGCGAGTTCCTGCTCCAGTACTGGCAGATGGGCCCGGCCGGTGTGGACCCGCAGGTCGGCGCGCCGGTGAAGTGGGACATGGGCAGCGAGGTCCGCGATCTGGGCCAGGTGGTGCTGGAGTCCGACCCCTACCGGCGGCTGGCGTACACCTGGCATACCTATCAGCGCGAATGGATGGACATGTTCGGCTGGACCGAGGAGCAGTTCGCCGAGCTGGTCAAGGAGCCGCTTTCCAAGGTCACCTTCGAGCTGGAGGCCGCCGGGGAGCAGGTCAAGCTGACCGTCACGCACGATGACTTCGTGCCCGGCAGCGAGATGCGCAAGGGCGTCAGCGGGGGCTGGCCGCTGATCCTGGCGAGCCTCAAGTCGCTGCTGGAAACGGGCGAGCCGCTCCGCTGGGGCTGACCTCAGCAGCCGGGATCTCAGAAGCCGGATCTCAGTAGCCGGATCTCAGTAGATCGTGTAGCCGCCGTCGAGGACGAGCACCGAGCCGGTCATGAACGAGCTCGCGTCGCTGGCCAGGTAGACGACGCTGGGCGCGATCTCCCCGGGGGTGGCGTAGCGCTGCATGGGGACGTCCTCGATCCAGTGCCGCCGGAACTGCGGTTCGTCGACCGGGGCCATCTCGGTCTTGACGTAGCCGGGCGCGAGCGCGTTGACGCGGATGTTGTGCGGGGCCCACTCGGCGGCCAGGGACTTGGTCAGCTGGTGCACGGCGGCCTTGGAGGCGTTATACGCGGGCTGCCACTGCGGGCGGTTGACGATGATCGACGAGATCGACCCGACGTTGATGATCACCCCGCCGCCGGCCGCGGCCATCAGCCTGGCCGCGGCCGTGCTGGCGGCCCACACGCCGTAGACGTTGGTGTCGAACACCGCGTTCCACTCGCTGTCCGGCACCTCCAGCGCGGGCCGGTGGAAGCAGATACCGGCGTTATTGACGAGGATGTCCACGCCGCCGAGCTCGCTGGCCGCCTCGGTCATCATCCGCTCGACGTCGGCCCGCACCGTCACGTCGGCCGTGATGGGGACGACGCGCCGCGCGGTGAGCGCGGCGATCTGCTGGGCGGCCTCGGTGATCTCCGCCTGGCCGCGGGCGACGGCGGCCACGTCCGCGCCCGCCTCGGCCAGCGCCGTGGCGAACGCCCGGCCCAGGCCCCGGCTCGCCCCGGTCACCACCGCCCGGCGCCCCGTCAGCTCGAACCGCTTCAGCACACCGCCGGCCGCCGGATCTTCCGCACGGGGGAACGGATGGCTGGCGCGCGTCGTCACATCACTCATGCCCATACTCTGCCACCTGTCGCGCACAGGGCCGCGGCGCTGAGGCCGAGCGACCCGCGTCTCGAGACAGCACCCTCCGTCCCGAGCCAGCCCGGCCCGGGTAAAGCACCTTAGCCGAAGGCCCGCGGCATTCTCCGCGCGCTATAGGCCATCCAGGCCCGGCCCGGGCCCGGGCCCGGGCGCGGGCCTCCCGCCAGCGCGCCGCCGGCGGGCAGGTCGGCAGGGTCGACGCCCACCCCGAGCAGGGTGCGCGTCACCGCCTGGGCCGCGTCGAGCAGGTCGTCGAGTGCGCGGGCCAGGTGCGCTCCGGTGACCGCGGTGAGGGCCGGGTCATCATGCAATGCCTCCAGCACGCTGCGCCGGATCAGCTCCTTCAGGAACGATGCCGTGGTGCCCTCGGTGCGCTCGACGGCGACGTTCACGTCCTCTTCGGTCAGCGCCAGTGGCACGCCCCGGCCGTAGAGCGTCAGCAGGCGCTTGCGGGCCGGGGCGTCCGGCAGGGCGATCTCCACGGCGACGTCCACCCGCCCCGGCCGCGCGGCCAGCGCGGGCTCCAGCAGGTCGGCGCGGTTCGTGGTGAGCAGGAACAGCAGGTCGGCGTCCGGCGCCGCCCCGTCCATGGCGTCCAGCAGGTCGAACAGGACTGGGCTCGATGCCGGGCCGAGCGAGCGCTCCTCGGCGACCAGGTCGACGTCCTCGAGCACGACGGCGGCCGGCAGCAGGGCCCGGGCCAGATCGGTGACCCCGCCCACGGCGACCAGGGTCCGGCCGGTGAGGACCAGGCGCGTGTAGCCGCTCATCTGGCCGAGCAGGTAGCGGGTGGTGTGCGTCTTGCCGGTGCCGGGCGGCCCGTAGAGCAGCAGGCCGCGCTTCAGGTGCTGCCCGGCGGCCAGCAGCGCCTCGCGGTGACCGGCCACCCCGAGCGCGTGCCGTTCGACCCGCGTCAGCACGACCTCAGGCAGCACGACGTCATCGCGCCCGATGCCGGGCGGCTCGGCAAAGGTGAGGCTGACCCCGCCCATCGGGGCCAGCGACACATCGAGGAGGTGGCCGCGGTAGACGTTCAGCTCGGAGCGCAGCCGGTCCAGCTCCGCGAGCAGGTGCTGGGCCTGCTCGACCGGCAGCCCGGCCACCTCGACCTGCAGGCCCGGATCATGCTCGCCGGGACCCTTGACCATCACGACGTAGCGGCCGTCCTGGTCGATGACCAGCAGTACGGCCAGGCGCAGGCACCCCAGCGTCGAGCCCGGGCCGTTGGGCAGGTCGGCCAGGGCAGGCGCCGCCAGCCGCAGCGGCGGCATGCCCTCGCCCGCGACCAGCTGCTGCAGGTTCACGCCCCCGTAATGCGGCGGCAGGGCGATACCGCGGACCTCCACCGTCCGGCCCGGGTGCGCGGACCACGCGTTGACGGCGGTCTGCAGGTTGACGTGCTCGAACGGGGGCAGGTCGCGGGTCACGACGGAATGGTGCGCGCCGTCAGGCCCGAGGAAATCGCGCACGAGTGCCGACACTTCGTTGCCGTCCCCGGCGCCGGCGGCAGGCGAATGGATCCACTCCAGGAAGCTGCGGAACGCGGCCGCGAATGCGCGGGCCTGCTCGCGGTCCTGCTGGCGGTGCTGATCGCGATTCTGCTCGTTTGGCCCCTGATCGGGCACGGCCTGGCCCTCCCGCCTCTCGTGGCCGCGGCGGCGGCCCGGACACGCAGCCGAGCGTATCCGCTGGGCCTCCGGCGGCCCAGTGGTTAAGCCCTGAGCGCCGTGGTGAAGCCGGTAGCGTCCCGGCCAGCGCGTCACCCCCTGCTCTGGGCCCGGCGTAGCCTGGCCGGGTGGCCCGCACCGACACCCGGAGTTCCGGAACGCCGCGCACCGAAACTCAATCCGCTGAGAGTGACGCCCCGGTCGCCAACATCGTCGCGCTGCTGGCGGACGCTGGGCGCCTCCCGGAGTGGGCACCGGCCTTCGCGGACGAGGTCCGCGGCGGCGCCCGCACCGGCTGGCAGGTGACCAAGGACGGCCGGACCTTCGCCCTGCAGGTGGCGGTCAGCCAGGACGCCGGCACGGTGGACTACCTGCGCGAGGTCGCTCCCGGCCGGGTGGGCGGCGCCTATCTCCGGGCCATTCCGCGGCCCGGCGGGGGGAGCGTCGTCGTCATGACCCTGCCGCTGCTTCCCGGCGCCGGCGCGGCCAGCACGACGGTGACGCTGGCGGCCGAGCTGGCCGCGCTGGTGTCGCTGGCCGAGCGCCGCTGACCAAGGGGGCGCGATGGCGGCGAACGACCTGCCCGGAGCCGGAGGCGTGGCACCCGCGGCCGCTGATGGCTATGCCGCTGACGACCGTGCGGCGGAGGATCTGCGGTTGCTGCGGCGGTACGAGCCGGTGCTGCGGTTCACCCGCGGTGAGCTTTTCCTGCCGATGCCGGTCCCGGCGTACCTGGCCACGTGCGCGCTGTGGCGGTCAGCCCGGCCCGCGCGCTTTCCGCGGCGGCGGTCCGGCGAGCGGCTTTGTGCGCCGGGGGAGCTGACTCCCGCTGGGCTCGCGCAGGCGGGTGCCGCACCGGGCGCGCGCGATCTCTCGCTCCGCTTTGCCGAGCGTCCCCTCAGCTGGCGTGAGTACCGGGCCTGGCGGCGGGAGCCGGGACGAGAACGCCTGGCCCACACCAGCAGCCGGTTCGCCGTGGTCGGGCTGATGGGCCGCCTGATCGACGCGGTGATCCGGCTGTCGCTGCTGGTCCGCGGGCGCGTTCCCGGTGGCACGGCGGCCGCCGCCGAGCGGGCCTACCGTGCCTGCGACGGCTCTGGCACCTATCCGTACTACGGTCACGTCACCCGGGACCGCGGTTTTGTCGCCTTGCAGTACTGGTTTCTCTACGCGATGAACGACTGGCGGTCGACGTTCGGCGGCGTCAACGATCATGAGGCGGACTGGGAGCAGGTCACCGTCTTCCTGCCGGATCCGCCAGATCTGGCCGCCCGGCCCGCCTGGGTTGCCTTCTCCTCCCACGACGAGACCGGCGATGACCTGCGCCGCCGGCAGGATGACCCGGACATCGAGTGGCGGGACACCCACCCGGTGGTCTTCGCGGGTGCCGGTTCGCACTCGGGCGCCTATCTGCCCGGGGACTATCTGATCACCGTCGAGCCACCCGTGCTCCGGCGCGTGTTCGCGGCGGCGCGGCGGCTGACCCGGCTGTTCCTGCCGTGGGCCCGTGAACGCCAGGGCACCGCGTTCGGCATCCCGTTCATCGACTACCACCGGGGAGACGGCCCGGGCGTGGGCCCCGGTGAGGAGCGGGCGTGGAGCCCCGTGCTCGTCGACGACTCGACGCCGTGGCTGCGCGATTTCCGCGGGCTGTGGGGCCTGGACACCGGAGATCCGTTCGGCGGCGAGCGTGCCCCGGCCGGGCCCCGCTACGAGCGGACCGGCTCAGTGCGGCTCTCCTGGTCCGACCCGGTCGGATGGGCCGGCCTGGACAAGGTCCCGCCTTCGGCCAAGGCGGAGCAGCAGGCCGTCGCGGCCCGGACGGCCGAACTCGACGAACAGATCGCCGCCGTGGCGGAGAAGCTCGGGAACGTGGGCGACAAGCTGCGCGGTGCCCAGGCCGGGGCCCGGGCCCTGCGGGACGCCGGGATGCAGGTAGACCGGGCCACGCTGGCCGAGCTGGAGGCCTCCGTCGGGCAACTGCGGCTGCGCCGCCGGGTACTCGCGGATGAGCGCGAGGCGCTGGAGCGCGCGTCCCGGCTTGGCCTTCCGCCGGGTGACCCGCATGCTCATCTGCGGCACCGGGCGCTGCCGAACGTGGATCCGGTCCGCTCCCGCAGGCGGCTCCTGCAAACGTGGTCCACCGTGTCGGCCTCGTTCCTCCTGGCCGGGCTGGCCGTGATCGTCCTCGGCGGGGGCGGTGCGCTGCTGCCCACGCTGGCCGTCCTGGCGCTGGCCATGCTGGTCGTCGAGGCCTTCGCCCGCGGTCATCTGGTGCACTTCACGCTGGCGATCATCGCGGCCGCCGCCGTGGGCGCGGTGGCCTGGGCGGTGGCCCAGGCGGCCATCGGCAGCTGGCGCGAGGTGGTCGCGGCCCTGCTCGCGCTGGCCGCCCTCGTCCTGCTGGTGGCCAACGTCCGCGACTTCTTCGCCAAGCGCTGATTCCGGGAATTGCGCTCCGGTGCCCGCGCAGCCGATCAGCCCGGGCGTTAAACGAGTTATGATGGCGTGGCTCGTGAGGAATTCACGCGGCGCAGGACGGACCAGGTAACTGCCAGCGCGCCCAGTTGGGACGGTGAGCGCGCAGGGGCCGCTTATCAGCGCGATGGCCGCCGGCCCAAGCCCACCGATCACGTCTCCGTGGCCACCATGACGCTGTCCGAATACATCACCCTGTTCGTGCTCGTGCTGATCCTGGGGGCCGGCCTGCCGGGCCCGGGCGACGCGGCGCTGATCGCGGCGGGCACCCTGGCCGGGGAGGGCCCGGCTCAGCGTCGGTGTCGTGCTGGCAACGGGCCTGATCGCCTGGATGCTCGGCTCGGTCATCGGGTACGAGATCGGCGTCTGGAAGGGGCGCTGGCTGCTCGATCACCCGGGACGGCTCGAGGGATCGCGCCTGAAACTGCTCGCCAAAGGCGACCGCGCCTTCGGCCACTACGAATTCACGGCGTCCGTGACGATGCCTGCCTTTGTCTCCGGCATCTTCCGGGTGCGGTTCTGGATATTCATCCTCGGGGCGCTCGTGGCCGGCGTCTGCTGGGTCGGAGGGTACGTGGGGCTGTCTTACTTCCTGGGCGCGGAGATCGCCCAGCGTATTGGCAGCGCCGGGACCAAGGCCGTTATCGGGGTGATCGTGATCGTCGCCGTCGGGCTGGGAATCAGAGCCGCGCTGCCGAGGTGGCGCGCTATGCGGCGGCGGAAGCCAGCGTGAGCGGAATCCTCAGCCGGTTTCAGCCCGGCAGGCTCGGCACCGCGCCGGCAGCGATCGCGCCGACGAGCTGGGCGTGGTCTCTGTCGTTCTGATCGGCGTACAGCCGGGCGAACCGGCCGATGGCGGCGGCGAACTTCGGCCCTTTCCCGATATAGGCGTCGATGGCCACCGGATCGCCGGTGCGGGCGTGAGCCCGGGCGAGGGTCTCGCCGCATGCTGTGGCGAATTCGGTGAGGCGGGGCCCGATCAGGTCAACGGCCGGGATGATCTTCATGTCACGGAACTGCCGGACGTAATAGTCCTGCCCGTGCAGTGAGCCCCACCCGACGAAGATGTCGGTCGCGCTCTGGATCAGCCGTTTCCCGTTAATCACCCGCGCGCCGTGGGAACTGTGGCGGCTGGGCTGGGTGTGGGGCTCGTACACCGACGGGCCGGCCTGCTTCACCTGCAGGAACAGCGGGTCGGCACCGATCCGGCCCTCCAGCAGCACCAGATAGACCCGCATCCCGACGCTGCCGACCCCCACGACCTGGCGGACCGCATCCACCTCGGTGAAGCGGTCGAACAGGGTCCGGCGGTCTTCCTGCAGGGTCATCCGGTACCCGGCCAGGAGGTGGTCGGTGAGCTCGGCCTGTTCGCCGTCGCTGATCGTGACGCGGAGCGGGGGGTCCTCGGTTATCCGGGGGCGCCCGTGGGCCATCGTCGTGAGCTTGGCGAACGCGCCCCGGGCCGTACGGTGTTTCCGCTTCTTCTCGATGTGGACCGAGACCGCGCCCGCGGTCGGCCGGCTCGAAATAGTTGATCAAGCTGTCGGCGTAGATGCCGTCGTACCAGATGTCGAGCTCGGGCGTCGCCGCGTACCGGCGCATGCGCCTGCGGTAGGCTTCCGAAGCCGGCCGTTACCGCCGCATCGGCCGTGGCCGGCTTGATCCGGTTCGCCCGCGCCGCGACCACCAGACTGGCGGCGAAGCGCTTGACGTCCCACTCGAACGGCCCGGGCAGGGTCTCGTCGAAATCGCGCAGGTCAAATGACAGGTTCCGCTCCGGCGTGGCCCACAGGCCGAAGTTCAGCACGTGGGCGTCGCCGCACAACTGCACGGTCAGCCCGCTGTCGGGCTGGGAAGCGAGGTCGCCAGCCATGACGGCGGCGGCGCCCCGGTAGTAGTTCCACGGTGAGGCCGCCATGCGCTGATGCCGGATGGGAACGAGTTCTGGTGCCCGGATCTGGTTCTGGGACAGGATCGTCGCCAGCGCGTCATGCCCGCGCTCATCCTCATCCCAGTGGCCGATTGTGCCCCGCCGGGCCCGTTTCCGGGCCGCCCGGCCCGATTCCCGGCGCTCGGCGCCCGTGGCCGGCAGATCGTGCTGCGCGGGCCGTGGTGATGGCGACGGCGAGCCCGGTGCCGGGTCACCGGGGGCCTCAGGATCCAAGATTGCGATCCCGTCATCGTTTCAGCGATACGGCGGGCATGTGATCACCCTCAGCGGATGAGGCTGTCCGCCCGGGCCGGCCTGGCCCACCCTTTTCGGGTGAGGTCCGGGTGCCCGGGGCCGCGCCATACTTCTCCGGACGGGAGAGCCGTTCCCGGACGGGAGAGCCGTGGGATGAGGATTCTCGTGGTGGGTGGCGGCCCGGCGGGCATGTCGGCGGCGCTGCAGGGCACCGAGCTGGGCGCGGAGGTCGTCCTGCTGGAGGCGGCTGAGGTCGGCGGGACCAGCCTCAACACCGGCCCCGCGCCGGTCCGGACGCTCGCCCGGGCGGCCCGGCTGGCCCGGGACTGGTCCTCCTGGGCTGGTTTCGGCCTGAAGGGGCCGGCGCCGGAACCTGACCTGCCGGCCCTGCTGGCCAACAGCGCCCGCGTTGCCCGGTACGCCCGCGAGCGCAAGCACATGCCTGCCCACCTGCGCCAGCAGGGGATCGAGCTGGCGGAGCAGCTCGGCCCGGTGAGCTTCAGGGACCCGAACACGCTGGCCGCCGCCAACGGCCGCAGCTGGAACGGTGACCGGATCGTCCTGGCCGTCGGGGGCTACGCCGCCCGGCTGCCGGTTCCGGGCACCGAACTCGCGCTGACCTATGACGACATCCGGTCCCTGACGGCGCTGCCGGAAACCGCGGCCATTATCGGGGGAGCCGACACCGGATGCCAGATCGCCTCCATCTTCGCCGACTTCGGCGTCACGGTCAGCATCTTCGAAGCAAGCCCGTCGCTCATCGGTACCGCCGATGCCAGCATCTCCGCCGGGCTGGCCGGCGCCTTCCGCGAACGGGGCATCGAGGTGCACACGAGCACCCTGGTCAGGGAACTGGAACGGGACGGCAGCGAGGTGCGCGTCCGGTACGCCAACGGCGCCTCGGCGGCCAGCGCCTCGTTCGGCGCGGTGTTCGCCGCGGTCGGGTCGGCCGGCCAATACCGCGGCCCTGGCCCTCGGCAACGCCGGCGTCGAAGCAGGCCGGGGAGCGATTCCGGTCGATGCCTACCTCCGCACGAACGTGCCGCACATCTTCGCGGCCGGGGACGTCAACGGGCACGCTAAGCTCGTCCAGGTCGCCCGGGCCGAGGGCCGTATCGCGGCGGAGAACGCTCTCGCCGGGCCCGCCCGGCAGGTCAGCTACGACGTGGTGCCGGCCGGCAGCTTCACCGACCCGGAATACGGCCAGGTCGGCCTGACCGAGGCCGCCGCCGCGCGCGACCACCAGATCGCCGTCGGGATCGCCAGGTACCACGACCTGCTGCGGCCTGTCGCCGACGGCCGCCCCGACGGCTTCTGCAAGCTCATCGCCGACCGCCAGCGCCATACCCTCCTCGGGGCGCACGTGCTGGGGGAGTACTCCGCCGAGGTCATCCAGGTGGCCGCGGCGGCCATGGCGGCCGGAATGACGATCGAGCAGATCGCCGCCCTGCCGTTCGCGTTCCCGACCTTCACCGAAGCCCTCGGCATGGCCGCCCAGAAGATCTGCCGCGATATCGGCGCCGCCCCGTTTCCCCGGGTCTGGAGCGACCTCGGGACCGGTGAGTAAGGCGGCCCGTCCATCGTCCGTGATGGGAGTACCCGGGCTTATCCGTGCCCCCGAGATCCAGGAACAGACCCAGACCCAGGCCCAGATCCAGGCCCGGGCCCGGGGCCATCCGATCCTGCCGGGTACTCCAGCATCGGGACAAGATCCTTCGACCAGGCCGACAGCACCGGTGCCATGACCCGCCAGGCCTCCTCGGCCTCGTCGCCGCGGATCGACAGGGCAGCGTTGCCGTTCAGGACGTTCAGCAGCAGCCGGGCGTAGGCGGGCAGCTCAGGCGGATCGATCGGGGCAGTAAGCGTCACCGGCGTGAGGGTCCGCGCCCGGGCCCCGACCCCGGTCAGTTCGAAGCTCAGGCTCTCGGGCTCGAGCCCGAACCGCAGCACGTTCGGCCGTGCCTCCCCGAGGTGGCCGAACGGCAGGTGCGGCACGGGCCGGAAGTGGACGGCGACCTCCTTGCGGTCACGCCCGAGCGCCTTGCCGGTGCGGAGCCGGAAGATGGTTCCCGGCCAGCGCCAGTTGTCCAGTTCCAGTTCCACCTCGGCGAAGGTCTCGGTGCCGTGCCGCGGGTCCACGCCGTCCTCGTCGGTGTAGGCGGGCACCTGGCGGCCGCTGATCTGCCCGGCGGAGTAACGGGCGCGGCGCGTGCGCCGGACGATGTCCTGATCGGTGAGGGGCCGTACCGAGCGCAGGACATCAAGCTTGCGGTCACGCAGGTCACGTTCGCTCAGGCTGACCGGCGGTTCCATGGCGACCACGCAGAGCAGCTGCAGCAGATGGTTCTGCAGCATGTCCTTGAGCGCGCCGGCCCCGTCGTAGTAGCCCGCCCGCCCCTCCAGGGCCAGCGATTCATCCCGAACGATGTCCACCTCGGCGATGTGCGTGCTGTTCCAGATCGGCTCCAGCACCCGGTTCGCCAGCCGGGTACCCAGCAGGTTCTGCACGGTGGACATGGCCAGAAAGTGGTCGACCCGGAAGACCGCCTGCTCGGGGACGAGGCCCGCGAGCAGGCGGTTCAGCTCCACCGCGCTCTGCAGGTCTTCGCCGAACGGTTTCTCCAGCACGATCCGGCTGCCCGGCGGCAGGCCCGCGCCATGCAGGGCGGACACCGATGCCGGGGCCACGGACGGGGGGAGGGCCAGGTAGGCGGCGACCGGCTCGCCGCCGGCGATGGCGGGGGCGACGCTGGCGGGGTCGGTGACATCGACCGGATGGTAGTGCGCCGCGGACACGACGGCCTGGCGGGCGGCGGCGGGAAGCTGGGGGGCGTGCCGGTCGAGCTGGGCGGCCGCCCACTGCCGGAAGCCCGGGGTGTCCCATTGCTCCCGGCCGGTGCCGGTCAGCTGGAAGCCGCCGGGCAGGTGGCCGCCGTCCTGCAGCGCCGCGAGTCCCGGCAGCAGGTAACGGGCGCTGAGGTCACCTGTCGCCCCGAAGACGGCGAGTCGGCTGATCATGCCCGGGCCCCGGCCCTCGCGCGGGCGAGCGTCACGCCGCTGGCGACCACGCCGATCAGGGCCACGGTAGACCCGTCCCCGATCAGCCCGAGATCCTCAAGCGGGGGATAACCATCCCGGGTGTGGACGGCCCGGAAGGAGGGATCAGGCTCGAACATGGCACTCCCGTTCCTGTGCAGACACAGGTGCCGGATCAGTCTCATCCGGATACGGCGCGTACCGCCTCACCCGTGAAGGATGAACGCCGGGACCTGAATCCGCGCCGCCCTGCTCCGAACCGCCACGCCCTATCCCGGCGCGCATAGCGCCCCGGAGAGCGGTGTAGGTCTTCCACAGGATCCGGCCGGTACGGGCGTCGAGCGCGATGAGCGCGCCGCGGAACACGCAGCACTGGTAGCCCGGCATCGTGGCCAGGCCCTCCTCGTTGGAGAAAATGCCCAGGTAAGCGACGCCGTGGTAGACCACCGGCGAGCTGGTGATGACCGACCCGATGAAGCGGTCCACCTTGGTGACCCAGAGCAGCCTGCCGGTCAGCCGGTTGACGGCGAACACGCGGGCGCCACCGGTATTGCCAGGGCTGATCACCCAGCCGTCACCGGTAACGAGCTCACTGCCGTCCTGACTCTCAGGTCCTTCACTGGCCCAGCGCGGCCTGGCCGCCGCTGGAAAGGCAGAGGGCGAGGAACACCGTGACGATGGCCAGCCATCGGGTCATCCGGTTGCGCGGAACCTGGGTCAGCGCGGCCCAGGCCACCACCGTGTACCAGGCGAAGACCCAGGGGGCGACCAGCACCCAGGCGAAGGTCAGGGCGAACGGCCAGACCACTTCCGGGGGCTGATCGGAAGAGATACGCCGCTGGATCAGCCATGCGACCACGATCAGGGCGATCGGCCATCCGCAGCTGATGATGGTGGCCGTGGTGGCGGGGCTGGCATGCAGCGCGAGCCCGATCTTCTCCACCGACCACCACGGCGACGGCAGGGTGACCAGCTTCAGCCCGCCGAACAGCGGTTTCAGCGCGCCGGGCCCGTAGAAGCTGTACTCTACGGCGAGCGTCGCCACGGACACCGCCGTGATCACGATGACGCGTTTCCATTCGCCGCGGCGGAGCAGCGGCCACGCGAGCCCGGCCCCGATCAGCACCCCGTAGATCTTCACCCCGCAGGCCAGGCCGACCAGTACCCCGATCAGCACGTCCCCGCGGATACTCGAGGTGCGGCGCGCCAGCTGGATCGCGCAGATCGCCGCCGCGGCCACGAACGTGTCCAGGTGACCGCCGCCCACCAGCTGCTGAATGAGCACCGGGTTCGCGGTCCAGAAGAGCGTCGCCCGGACTGGATCGTCCGAGGTCTTCAGGAGCAGCCATCCGACGCCGATGAACACGGCGCCGTTCAGGATCATCAAGATCCAGATGGTGGTGGCGACGTTCGCGCCGCCAATCGTCGCCGCGAACCGCTGGATCGCGGTGGCGATGGGCCCGTAGACGGAGGGCTGCTGCTTCCAGATCGCGCCAACGACATGGGTGTAGGCGTGGTCACCCCAGGCCTGGGGGTTGGTCGTGTACGGGTTCCCGCCCTGGGCCGCGATCCGGCCGTAGGCGGCGTAGCTTCCGGTGTCCGACGAGCCGACCGGGGTGAGGCTGACCATGACTGCGGCGACGGCCGTACTCGCCATCAGCAGGTGACGGGGGTTGGGCTGCCAGCCCTGGCTGTGCGCCCAGAGCATGCCGGCGAGTCCCAGGCAGGCGAGAATGACCCCTGTGTAGAGCATCGCCGTCGAGATGATGACGGTGTGGCTCAATGACGGCAGGAGGGTTGACAGCGGCAGCCTGATGGGCAGCGTCTCGGCGTTCGGCGCGGTCGCCCCGACGAGCATGCTCAGCAGCAGGCCGGCCCCGGACACCGTGATGGCGACTTTCGGCCTGGAAAGCCTGCTCCAGGCCAGCGTGCGGATGAGCGCGCTCATGAGCCGGCCGACGAGACCGGCTGCCCCACGTTCCTCCAGGGGACCGTGCGGGCCGGTCAGCTCGGCCGAATTGATCGACGTCTGTGCCACCTGGGCCATGCCTCCGCGGGCGGACCTGTGTTTTCAACTTCCGGCACCGGTTTCCCGATGCCGCCCCCATTCCAGGCGCTAGACGCGTTCGTCACCCCGTGATCGGCCCAGGCACCGTGCAGGTCTTGGCCAGTCTAGGGTGGCGACGCAAACGCTGGTAAGGCCGTCGGCTTGTTTTACAGGCCGTCACCCTCCGTTCACTGCATGCGCCGACCGCCGCAGCCGCAGCTGCAGGCGGATAAGAATTGATGATATGACGGAGCCGGACTACCGTGCCTACGCCGCTGCCGGGGCCGGGGCACTGCTGCGGTGGTACCGGCCATGGCGGGGCTTGTGGGCGACCACCGGGTGGTGGAACAGCGCCAACGCGCTCACGGCGATCATCGGTTACACGCAGTGCACCGGCGACAGTACCTATGCCGGGGTCATCGAGCGGTCGTTCAGGCGCGCCCGCCGGGGGCGCCGGGGTTTCACCAACAGCTACTACGACGACAACGCGTGGTGGGCCCTGGCCTGGGTCGCGGCCTACGACCTGACCCGCGACGGCCGCTACCTCCAGGCCGCCCAGTCGATCTTCGACCGCAACACGGCCGGCTGGGATGACACCTGCGGCGGCGGCCTGTGGTGGAACGAGGACCGGAAATACAAGAACGCGATCACCAACGAGCTGTTTCTTACCCTGGCCGCGCGTCTGCATCAGCGCGCCCCGGACGCCGGGAACAGCTACCGGGCCTGGGCGTTGCGCACGTGGGAGTGGCTGCGCGCCAGCGGCATGATCGGGACCAGCGGCCTGGTCAACGATGGGCTCACGCCGGCCTGCGAGAACAACGGCGGCACGACGTGGACCTACAACCAGGGCGTGATTCTCGGCGGGCTGGCCGCCCTGTACGAGATCAGCGGTGACCGCGGTTACCTGGAGCAGGGAGAATTGATCGCCGGCGCGGCGCTGGCCCAGCTGTCCAGCCAGCCGCCGGCCGGGGCCCCGGGCATCCTCGCCGAGCCGGGCGAAGCCACCCTGGCCGCCGACGGTGACCACACGCAGTTCAAGGGCATCTTCGTCCGTTACCTCTGCGACTTCTGGCGGCAGAGCCCGCATGCGGCCTACCGCTCGTTCATCCTCGACAATGCCCGGTCCATCTGGGACAACGCCAGAAATGCGGACAACCAGTTCGGGTTTCGGTGGGGCGGTCCCTTCGACCAGGCCGATGCCAGCCGGCAGAGTTCGGCCCTGGACGCGCTGAACGCCGCGGTCGCGGTCACCGCGAACCAGCCCTGAAGCGGCGCCCACGCGGGTCAGCGTTGCGCCCGCCGGGCCCGGCCCGGCCGGATACCTTTGACCCCGTGAAAGGGACGTTGGCGCGCCGGATGCTGCTCGGTGCCCTCGCCGTGGCCGCGATCCTGGCGGCCGTACTGACCGGCCTGGGTCCCGGCCGGGCCCAGGCGGCAGCCACGCCGGGCACGGCGGTGTCGTCGCACGTCGTCATCGTCGGCCTTTCCGGGCTGCGCTGGACCGACATTTCAGCGTCGGCGACACCGGCGCTGTGGCGGACGGCTCAGGCCGGGTCACCCGGGTCGCTCGTCGCCTTCGCCGTGAATCCGCACACGTGCCCCGCCGACGCGTGGCTGACCCTCAACGGCGGTGACCGGGCGCAGGCCCCGCACACCAGCAAGGGCCCGTGCCCGGCGCTGCCCGCCGTGACCGTGCGGCCCGGTCAGGCTCGTGTCCCCGGCCCGGCGACGGTCGCGGCCATGCCCTCCCTGGTCTCGTACAGCCAGCGCTCCGGGTACAGCCCCCGGTGGGGACTGCTGGCCTCCGCCGCCGGGAGCGGGCCCGGTAATGCGCGCACTGCGCGACGGCCGTGGGCCCTGGTGCCGCGCTGGCGCTGGCCGGTCCGGCCGGCCACGTCGGGTCCTACCTTCCGGCCGTGTCTGGCGTCACCCGGGGCGTGCTGGCCCGGTGCCCGCTGACCGTGCTGGATCTCGGTTCGCTCCCGGACGGGTCCGGCGCCGGCCGTGCCGCCGCGGTGCGCCGCGCCGACACCGAGCTGGCCGCGATTACCGCCGAGCTGCCCCGCGGCACCACGCTGATGGTGATCGGGGCCGGGTCCACCGGCATCCCGCCGCACCTGCAGGTCATCATGATCAGCGGCCCGGCGTACCGGTCCGGCCTGCTCCGCGCACCCTCGACGCGGCAGCCCGGGATGGTGGTGCTCACCGACCTGACGCCAACCGTGCTCGGCTGGCGCGGCCAGCCGCGCCCGGCCGGGCTGCCCGGCTCGCAGATCACCCAGGCTGCCCGCGGCGCGCTGGAGCCCGCGGTCCGCGGGCTCATCGGGCAGGACACCACCGCCCAGGTGTGGACGAGCACGCACGCCGTCTTCTACTGGATCTACGTCGCGGCCGACCTGGTCGTGCTCATCGGCATAGGACTGGTCTGGTGGGGCGCCCAGCCGGATCGGCGGCGGCGCCGGGCGGCGCTGTGGCGGCTCGCGGGCACCGCCTTGGGCGCGGTGCCGCCGGATCGTTCCTGGCCAGCCTGGTGCCGTGGTGGCTGATGCCGCACCCGGCGATCTGGCAGTACGGGCTCACGCTGGCCTGGACGGCGGTGGTCGCTGCGATCGCGCTGGCCGGCCCGTGGCGGCGGGACCCGTTCGGGCCGCCGGGCGCCGTGGCCGCGGTGACCGTGCTGATCGTCGGGCTGGACGTGATGACCGGATCGCGGCTGCAGCTGGGCTCGCCGTTCGGCCTGTCTGTGCTGGAGGGCGGGCGGTTCTACGGCATCGGCGGCGCCGGGGTCGGCCTGTACGCCGTCTGCACGGTCATCGCGGTCGCCTGGGTGGGCCGCAGCCTGGCCGCCGACCGGCATCGGGCGCTGGCCGCCGCGGCCGCGGTCGCCGCCTTCGCGGTCATCGCGTGCGGCTGGCCGCAGTTCGGCGCCAAGGTGGGTGGCACGATCGCCATCGTCCCCTGCTGCCTGCTGCTGCTGATGGTGCTGGCCGGGATCAGGATCACCCGCCGCCGCGTCGCCGTGGTCCTGGTCAGCGGCCTGGCCCTGTTCGCGGTCTTCGCGCTGGTCAACTACCTCATCCCGGCCACGGGCCAATCCGACATCGGCGCCTTCGCCGGGAACTCGCTGCACGGCCATTCCGGCGGCTTGCTGCTGCGCAAGTGGAACTCCATGGCCGGCTCCCTCGCGCTCAGCCCCGCGGTCGCCCCGGTCATCGTCCTGGCCGGCCTGATCCTGCTGAAACCCTCCTGGTTCAGGGTCAGAGCCGTCCCGCGCGGTTATGCCGCCGAGCCGCTGCTCGCGATCACCCTGGCCATGATGTGGCTGGTCGGCGTCCTCGGCTGGTTCGCCGATGACTCGGGCATCGCCGTCCCCGCCAACGCCCTGCCGCTGGCGGTGCCCATGGGCATCGCCCTGCTCGCGGCGGTCGCGCTTCCCGGCCAGGAAGCGCCCCTCCCTGGCCCAGCCGTCACGGATTCCACCGTCACCGGCCGCCTCGCCTAGGTCGTATCCTGCCGATCTCGCTGGGGTGCCAGGCGTGCCATGAGCCGTCCCGGACCAACCGGTCAGGATTCGAGAAGCGCCGGTCAATGGGCCGCCGCTAGCCTGACGACCAGGAACATCACGATGTGACCCACGACTTCAGGAGTGACCATGACCGGCTCTTCCACCCAGGGAATCAAGACCGTGCTGCATCCCGTGTCCGACGTGGCGAAGGCCAAGGCGGTGTACACCGCCCTGCTCGGCGTACCGCCGACGGCCGACGAGTCCTACTACGTCGGCTTCGAGGCCGCGGGCCAGCACATCGGGCTGGTGCCGGGCGGTGGACCGCAGCGCATGACCGCACCGGTGGCCTACTGGCACGTGCCGGACATCGAGGCGAAGCTGGCCGAGGTGACCGCCGCCGGTGCCACCGTGAAGGAGCCCGCGCACGACGTCGGTGGCGGCCGTCTGGTGGCCACCGTCACCGACCCGGATGGCAACGTCCTCGGGCTGCTTCAGGACAAATGAGTGCCGCCCCCCGCTCCCGCGCGCAGCGTCGGACAGCCCGGCCGGGCGCACCGGCCGGGCGCACTGGCGGACACCGCGAAGGCGGCCTTGCCTGACAGCGGACACCGCGAAGGCGGCCTTGCCTGACAGATGGAGACACGATGAGCATGGCCACGAGGATGGATGCGCAGTCGTCTGCGCCGCACGTTTCCGACAGCCACGATCTGATCCGCGTGCACGGCGCGCGCGTGAACAACCTCAAGGACGTCAGCGTCCAGATCCCGAAGCGCCGGCTGACGGTGTTCACCGGCATCTCCGGCTCGGGCAAGAGCTCGCTGGTATTCGGCACGATCGCCGCGGAGTCGCAGCGGCTGATCAACGAGACGTACAGCGCGTTCGTGCAGGGCTTCATGCCGACGCTGGCGCGGCCCGAGGTCGACGTGCTCGAGGGGCTGACGACCGCGATCATCGTCGACCAGCAGCGGATGGGTACCGACCCCCGCTCCACGGTCGGCACCGCCACCGACGCCAACGCGATGCTGCGGATCCTGTTCAGCCGGCTCGGGCAGCCGCACATCGGCTCGCCCCAGGCGTTCTCCTTCAACGTCGCCTCAATCAGCGGAGCGGGTGCGGTCAGTTTCGAGCGCGGCGGGAAGACCGTGAAGGAGCGGCGCAGCTTCAGCATCACCGGCGGCATGTGCCCGCGCTGCGAAGGCCGGGGGACCGTCAACGACATCGACCTGTCCCAGCTGTATGACGACGGCAAGTCGCTCAACGAGGGCGCGATCACCGTCCCTGGCTACACCGGGGGCGGCTGGAACTCCCGGCTTTACATCGAGTCGGGCTTCGTCGACCCGGACAAGCCGATCCGCAAGTTCACGAAGAAAGAGCTGGACGACTTCCTCCGCCACGAGCCGGTCAGGATGAAGATCGCGGGCATCAACATGACCTACGAGGGACTGATCCCGCGGATCCAGAAGTCGATGCTGTCCAAGGACCCCGAGGCGATGCAGCCGCACGTCCGGGCGTTTGTGGACCGCGCGGTCACGTTCACCGCCTGCCCGGAGTGCGGCGGTACCCGGCTCAGCGAGGAGGCCCGGTCCTCGAAGATCAAGGGCATAAGCATCGCCGACGCGTGCGCGATGCAGATCAGCGACCTCGCCGGGTGGGTGCGCGGGCTGGACGAGCCGTCGGTGGCGCCGCTGCTGACGGCGCTGGCGGAGACCCTCGATTCGTTCGTCGAGATCGGGCTCGGCTATCTCAGCCTCGGCCGGCCGTCGGGCACGCTGTCCGGCGGCGAGGCGCAGCGCACCAAGATGATCCGCCAGCTCGGGTCGTCGCTCACCGACGTGACCTACGTCTTCGACGAGCCGACGGTCGGGCTGCACCCGCACGACATTCAGCGGATGAACGACCTGCTGCTGCGGCTGCGCGACAAGGGCAACACGGTGCTCGTCGTGGAGCACAAGCCGGAGACGATCGCGATCGGCGACCACGTTGTCGACCTCGGCCCCGGCGCCGGTACCGCGGGCGGCACCGTCTGCTTCGAGGGCACCGTCGAGGGCCTGCAGGCCAGTGGCACCATCACCGGCCGCCATCTCGGCGACCGGGCCGCCCTCAAGGAGACGGTGCGGGCGCCCGCCGGCACGCTGGAGATCCGCGGCGCGACCACGCACAACCTGCGCGACGTCGACGTCGACATCCCGCTCGGGGTGCTGGTCGTCGTCACCGGCGTGGCCGGCTCGGGCAAGAGCTCGCTGATCCGCGGCTCGGTGTCCGGGCGGGACGGCGTCGTGTCGGTCGACCAGGCCCCGATCCGGGGCTCGCGGCGAAGCAACCCGGCGACGTACACCGGACTGCTCGACCCGATCCGCAAGGCGTTCGCGAAGGCTAACGGCGTGAAGCCGGCGCTGTTCAGCGCCAACTCCGAGGGTGCCTGCCCCAACTGCAACGGCGCTGGCGTCATTTACACCGACCTGGCGATGATGGCCGGCGTCGCCACCACCTGCGAGGAGTGCGAGGGCAAGCGATTCGGCGCGTCGGTGCTGGAGTACCGCCTCGGCGGCCACGACATCAGTGAGGTGCTCGCGATGCCGGTGACCGAGGCGCAGAAGTTCTTCGGGGCCGGCGAGGCACGCACGCCCGCCGCGCACGCCATCCTCGAGCGGCTCGCCGACGTCGGGCTCGGCTACCTCAGCATCGGCCAGCCGCTCACGACGCTGTCCGGCGGCGAGCGGCAGCGGCTCAAGCTGGCCACCCACATGGCCGCCAACGGCGGCGTCTACGTCCTCGACGAGCCGACCGCCGGCCTCCACCTCGCCGACGTCGAGCAGCTGCTCGGCCTGCTCGACCGGCTCGTCGGCTCCGGCAAGTCGGTCATCGTCATCGAGCACCACCAGGCGGTCATGGCGCACGCCGACTGGATCATCGACCTCGGTCCCGGCGCCGGCCACGACGGCGGCCAGGTCGTCTTCGAGGGCACACCCGCCGACCTCGTCGCCGCCCGCCCCACCCTCACCGGCGAGCACCTCGCGGCCTACGTCGGCACCTGAGTTCCTGAACAGCCGTTCGAGCACGGCGGGCAGCAGGTCCTCGCCGGGTCCCGGCTTCCGGTTAGGAGTATCGCGGTGCGCATTCCGGGACCTCGGGCCCTGGCGATTTCGGGATGATGCGGCGACGGTGATGCCGGAGGAGATAACGATGGTTACCTCAGGTACTGCCGTACACGGCGAGGCGACGCCGGCTGGATATCCCCCGGCGTGGGAGTTCGACGGGCTGCTCAGGAACGGCGAGGCGGTGGTCGTCCGCCCGATCCGGCCGGCCGACGCCCCGGCATTGATCGGGCTGCACGGGGCCACGGCGCCCGGCACTTTGCACCGGCACGTGCTGCTGGACCAGCCGACGCTCAGCCTGGCGGCGGCGGCGCGCTTCGGCGATGTGGACTACGACCGCCGGATGGCCTTCGTCGCGCTCGTGTCCGGTGAGCTGGTCGGGCTGGCGAGCTACGACCGCCCCGGCGCCGCCGCGGAAGCGGAGGCCAGCTTCCTGGTCACCGACACCTACCAGCGCCACGGCGTCGCGACCCTGCTGTTCGAGAGCCTGGCGGAGTACGCGCGGGCGAGGGGAATCTCGGGTTTCCTCGCCGAGGTCGACGCGCAGAACACCGAAATGCTGGAGTTGTTCGCGGCGACGGGCTTGCGCTGCACCCGGCGGGGCGCCCCGGCGACGGTGCGGGTCGAGATCGATCTGCGGCCGACGGCGGCCTACCGCGCCTCGTGTGACCAGCGGGAGGCGACGGCAGAGGTCGCCAGTGTCGCGGCCATCCTCCGGCCGCGCTCGATCGCCGTCGTCGGGGCGGGACGCCACCCCGGCAATGTCGGGCATCAGGTGGTCCGGTCCCTGCTCGTCGGCGACTTCTCCGGCACTGTGTACCCGGTCAACCCGGCGGCGCGGGCGGTCTGCGGGGTGCCCGCGTTCCCGGCCCTGCTGTCGATTCCCGAGCCGGTCGACCTGGCGGTCATCGCGGTTCCGGCGCCGGCCGTGCCCGGCGTGATCGACGAGGCCGCCTCGATCGGCGTACGTGCCGCCACCATCATCACCGCGGGCTTCGGCGAGACGGGCCGCTCAGGCGCCGCAGTCGAGACCGGCCTGCTAAGTGTCGCCCGCATGCACGGAATGCGGATCGTCGGCCCGAACTGCCTGGGGGTCGCGAACACCGATCCGGACGTCCGGATGAACGCTACGTTCGGCTCGCTCGATCCGCTGCCCGGACGGGTGGCGCTCGTCTCGCAGTCCGGCGCGGTGGGGCTCGCCCTCGGCGAGCAGACCCGCGCGGCCGGCCTTGGCCTGTCGGCCTTCGTATCGGTGGGGAATAAGCTCGACGTGAGCCCGAACGACCTGCTGTGCTTCTTTGAACAAGACGACCGGACCTCGGTGATTGCGCTCTACCTGGAGTCGCTCGGCAACCCGCGCAAGTTCGCCCGCATCGCCCGCCGGGTCGGCGCGGCCAAGCCCATCGTTGCGCTGAAGGCCGGGAGAACGTCGGCGGGGGCCAGGGGTGCCCGCTCGCACACCGCGGCCGCGGCGACCCCGGAAGTCACCGTCTCCGCCCTGCTGCAAAGCGCGGGCGTCATCAAGGTCGACCGTCTCGAGGAACTCCTCGACGTGTCGGCCGTCCTGCTCACCGCGCCGCTGCCCGCAGGGCGCCGCGTCGCACTCGTCGGGAATTCCGGCGGCCCGCTCATTCTCACCGCCGACGCGTGTGAGGGCGCCGGGCTGGCCGTCCCGGAACTGGGTGCGGCGACCCAGCATGCGCTCGGTGCGGTCCTCGCCGCCGCGGCGGCGACCGCCAACCCGGTTGACCTTACGGCCGATGGGACCGCGGCGACGCTTGAGCAGGCACTCGAGGTCGTCCTCGCCGATGATGCGATCGACGCCGTGATCACCGTCTGCGTCGAGACCATGGCGATCTCGGCCGCTGCGAGGGCAGAGACCGTCGCGCGCGTCGCCCAGCACGCGGGCAAGCCGGTCGTCGCCTGCTCCGTGGATGCGGCCGGCCCGCACATCGCGGCCGCCCGGCCGGCGTCGCGGAGCTTGCGTCACCGGAGCGGGCGGCGGCCGCCCTCGGGCATGTCTGCCGCTACGCAACCTGGCGGCGGCGCCCACTGCTGCCTGCGGGAGAACCGGAAGAGCCGTCCGACCATCCGGTGATCAGCGAGATCGTGGCTACCGCGCTCGCCCGCAGCCCGGGCGGCGCCTGGCTGGAGCTTGACCAGGGGGCCCGCCTGCTGGCGGCCTGCGGCCTGCCCATGCTGCCGACGCGCGGCGCGGCGACCGCGGCCGAGGCAGCCGCAGCGGCCCAGGCCGTCGGGTTCCCGGTCGTCCTGAAGGCCCGTTCCGGCGATGTCGTCCACAAGACCGACGTGGGCGGCGTCGCCCTGAACCTGGGTGACGCCGAGGCAGTCCGCGCCGCGTACGAGGCGATGGAATCACGGCTCGGCGCCCAGATGGGCGGTGCGGTCATTCAGCCGATGGCGCCGTGGGGCGTCGAGGCGATCGTCGGGCTCGCATCCGATCCCGACTTCGGCCCGGTCGTGATGACCGGCCTGGGCGGGGTGATGACCGACCTGCTGCGGGACCGTGCCTTCGCTGTCCCGCCGCTCGAGCCCGGTACCGCCGGTGCCATGGTGGCATCGCTTCGCGCCGCGCCGCTGCTTGACGGCTACCGGGGCGCGCCGAAGGTGGACCGCCAGGCACTCATCACGCTGCTCGAGCAGGTCGCGCGCGTGGCCGAGGAAGTTCCCGAGCTCGTTGAGCTGGACCTCAACCCGGTCCTGGTCAGCCCGGACGGGGCGCTCGCTGTCGACGGCAAGGCGCGGCTGGCTCCGCGCCAGCCCGGTCCCGGCCCGCTGTTTCCCGCGCTGCGCCGGCGCCCGCCGATTCCCAGCAGCGAGACACGTGTCCCGTGACAGTGGCCGACGTCAGGAGCTCGTGAGGATGACGAGCTGCTGGGTCGCCCGGGTCATCGCGACATAGCGGTCGACCGCTCCTTCGATACCCGTGCCGAAGGCCTCTGGGTCGATGAGGACGACCAGGTTGAATTCGAGCCCCTTGGCCAGTTCCGGGGTCAGCGACCGGACGCGGGACGTCGCCCGGAACGTGGGATCGCCGATGACGCAGGCGATCCCGTCGGCATGCGCGGCGAGCCAGGTGCCGAGGATCGAGCCCAGATCCGAAGCAGATCCTCCTGCGACGGGGACGCCGGTGCTGCGGATGGAGGTCGGCACGTTGGCGTCCGGGAGCACGGCCCGGATGACCGGCTCGGCTTCCGCCATGACCTCTTCCGGCGTCCGGTAGTTGATGCTCAGGGTAGCCAGGGTGATCTGGCCCAGCCCGATCCGCTCGAGCCGTTCCGGCCACGACTCCGTGAACCCGTGCCGGGCCTGGGCGCGGTCCCCGACGATGGTGAAGCTCCGGGACGGGCAGCGGAGCAGCAGCATCTGCCACTCTGCGTCGGTCAGTTCCTGAGCCTCGTCCACGACGACGTGCGCGAACGGGCCGGCGAGCAGGTCCGGATCGGTACCGGGCAGTGCGGCCTCATTGACCAGGGCGTCCCGGAAGTCCTCGCCGCGCAGCATCGTCACCAGACCTACGCCGTATTCGTCGTCCGCGGCCTCGATCAGGTTGTCGACGACCCGGGCCATCTGCTCGCGTTCAGCGGCGACCGCGGCGTCATGCCGGCGCTTACGTCGTGATGCCTCCGGGTCGCCGAGCCGCTGCCGGGCCGCGTCCAGAAGCGGCAGGTCGGACACCGTCCAGGCCTGGGCGTCCCCGCGCTGCAGCTTCGCAGCGTCATCGGGGCTGAGCCAGGGAGCGCACAGCCGCAGGTAGGCGGGTACCGACCACAGGTCTCCGACGAGGTCAGCCGCCTCGATCAGCGGCCACGCGCGGCCCAGGGCCGTGTGCAGCTCCCGGTTCTGCAGCAGCGACTTGCGGAGCAGGTCAGCGGGGACGTCGCGGTCGCGTTTGTCCATCAGGATCGCGAGCAGTTCCTCCCAGATCGCCTCGCGCGCCTCGTTGTGCGGAGTACCGGGATCTGGTGCTTCGAACGCCTCGGCCCAATCGTCGGCGCTCAGCCAGATGCCGGACCAGTGCGTCTCGACCGTCATCCCCTTGGTGGGCGGGTTCTCGTAGAACCTGACGGCCGCATCGATCGCCTTCACCAGGTCCGCGGACGACTTCAGGCGGGCCACGTCCGGGTCGGTCTCGACCCCGGCTGCGGCTCCCTCGGCGACGAGGCCCCGCAGAGTGCAGGTCTGCACGCCCTCCTCGCCGAGGCTGGGGAGGACGTCGGCGACGTAGGCCAGGTAGGGCTGGTGCGGGCCGACGAACAGCACGCCGCCCCGGCGGTGACCGAGGCGAGGATCGGAGTAGAGGAGGTAGGCGGCGCGGTGCAGGGCGACGACGGTCTTCCCGGTGCCCGGGCCGCCGTCGACGACGAGAGCGCCGCGGGATTCCGCGCGGATGATGGCGTCCTGGTCGGCCGCGATGGTCCCGAGCACGTCCCGCATCCGGGCCGACCGGCTGCTGCCCAGGCTGGCGATGAAGGCGGACTGGTCGTCGAGTGCGGCGGCGTGCCCTTCAAGCCCGTCCGGGGTGAACACCTCGTCCCAGTAGTCGGTGATCCGGCCGCGGGTCCAGCGGTACCTGCGGCGGCTGGCCAGGCCCATCGGGTTGGCGTGGGTCGCGCCGAAGAACGGCTCGGCCGCGGGGGAGCGCCAGTCGAGCAGCAGCCGGCGGCCCGCGCTGTCGGCAAGGCCAAGCCGCCCGACGTAGACGGGCTCGGGGTTGTCTGCGCTGACCATGTGCCCGAGGCACAGGTCCAGGCCGAAGCGGCGCAGGACGCGCAGCCGAGCGCTGAGCCGGTGGATCTCCATGTCCCGGTCCATCGCCTTCTGGCCGATGCCGCCGGGCGCCCTGAGTTCGGCATCGAGGCGGTCGGACAGGCCGGCGATCGACTGCTCGAGGCTCTCCGCGATGGCCGCGAAGTGCTGCTCGTCGCCGGCGATCAGCGCCGGGTCGGCCTTGGGGGAGAGGCGATCGGGAAGGTCAAACGCGCTGGTAGGCAGGAGGTTCACTCATCAGCTCCGAAGTGAGGTCGTTTGCAACCATCGGGCGCAGCAAGGCGCCTGGACCGGCGTGACGAACCTGGTGGCCATGCGATCCCGTGTGGTTCACGCGGCCGCGGGCGGCTTTCTCCGGCTGATCGCGTCGAGCAGCACGGCCGCTCGTGCGCGAATCATAGGTCGACTACAGCACACGCATTCCGCGTCCCTCGTTTCCGTAGGTTTTGGCCCCGGCCTGCGATTATGCGGCACGACCGGGGTCTTGCGGCAAGCCCCCCGGTACGCTATAGATTGAAAGTGGAGAGGAGTGAGTACCCTCCTTTCCCTTCATCGTCCGCCGTGGACGGACAACCTCCTCGCGAAGCGGCAGCGCGCCGCGTACGGCGGTACCGCCGGCCCGGGAGGACCTCCCGCGGGCCGCCGGAGGAGGCCGCCACGGCCAGCGGCTGCCTGCTCCCACCGCTGACCGTTCCGGCCGCTAACGGATCCGGACCGTGGGCGGCAGGACTTTCGGCCCGTGCCAGGCCAATCCGTAGCCGGGGCCCGATCGGCGGCCGCACTTAGCCCATCGTCCGCGCCGCGCGGGGCGGCCTGGAGGCGGAACCTTACTCCGGGCCCGTCCGGGCCGGGGAGAAGAACCAGTCTTTCAGTTGTTGCGGCGCATCCTGGGGGTCGTTCGCCACGGCGAGAATGTTCAGCGCCGTGCTAGTCCAGATCATCTGGCCGGTGCTGCCCGCCGTGTAGTAGCAGGCCCACATGCCATCCGCCGGGCCGCTGCTGAACTGATATGTCCCGTCCTGGCCACCCTGGTCGCATGTCCCGCCCTGGGCTAGACCGCCGACGGCGTTATTGAACACGGCGTTCATATCGGCCGCCTCCCGGTACTGGTAATAGTCGACGCTCGCCGGCGCGCCGGTCCCGCTGGGCGTGCACGTGATGGCGGCCAGCAGGCCCGTCATCGCCTGGTGAGGAGCAGCGGGCCTGCATGTGCCGGCGAAGGCGGGCGGCACATGCGCCTCCAAAGCGGCGACCGCCCCAGTAGGCACTGCGGGAATGGCCGGGGAGGCGGAAGGGGACGGCGAAGTAGCCGCCGCATGGCTGGGTGTCACGGCCGTGGACGGCGTGCCCGACGCACTCTGCAGTGCGGCCGCCAGATGCCGGGATCCCGGAGAGAACATCCCGAAGGCGGCCGCACCGAGAAGAGCGATGCTTGCGGCAATACATAGCGGGACCACCGCGCGCCGGGGGCCACGGTTACGCAGCCGCACCGACCGGGCCAGAGCATCCCGGACTTCCATTTGCGTGCCGTGCGTCAGGCGTTCACTGAAGGTGCGTGCTTCTTCGGGGACCGCCTGGCCCGCGAAGCTGAGCAGGTTGAGATACCGGTCGGTCATATGCGGATACCGGGCGTACAGCTGCTGCAAGCGGCAAAGCCAGCGGTGCCGTGCTACTACTGCCTGAGTCATCAGGCCGTCCACGCCCACGCTGGGAGCGAGGTCCTTCCCGACCAGCAGCCGGTTCAGCGCCATGGTCGCTTCGTCGAGGCTGCCACAGCAGGTTGCAGCGACCTGGTCGCCGGTGTAAACAGTGGCCCGCTCCCATGGCGCGATGAGGAAGTTGAGTACGCGGGGGAGCCGCAGGGCATCGATGGCGATGAGGAGCGGCGCCCACGCCAGAGCCTTGACCTTCAGCTTCCCGAGGAAGGTCGCGACGATGAAATCCAGCTGCGGGCGGTTGCCCGGCCGGATGAGGTCGGCTACCAGGTCACCCTTCATGAGCAATATGTGCGTGCCGAAGTAGCTGGTGAGCACGGCCGGGTTGTCCGTATCGGCCACGAAGATCTCCAAGGGCCGGGTGTAGCCCAGCTGCTGTTTCACTTCGCTGACGGCCGCGCTGAAGGCTGGGAACGTTGCTGGGGTTACCCGTACGGCCCCGCCCAGCAGGCGTGCCCGGTGCAGCTGCACCACACACCAGAACGACGCGAGCGCCATGATCACTACGGCGCCGATTCCGCTGAGCCACAGGCTGTGGCCCAGTCGCACGATCAGAAGCAGGCTCAGGCCGATGAGCAGAATCGACATGGCAGCGGCGAAAGCGAGCCGGGACGGCTCCGATGGATGCCTGAGGCCACGGACGTCGATGGCAGGCCGGCGGCCGCCTGTCGCTGGCACCTCCGCCGCGGGTCCCGGGGTGGAGGGGACGGGCGTGATGACGCCCAGGGCCGGCAAAGGCTGGGTGCTGGCGTCATCGCTCCCGCTGACCGTTACCGGTTGAGGGGTGGCGTTGCTGGTGTAACCGGGGTGGGTAACCTCTGCGGACATTGGTGATCATTCCTATACCGATCGTGCCTGGCCCGGAACAGACCTGTTATTACGCAGAGCGCCCGCCGCCGACGCTGATACGAAGTCGGCACCACTGGCAGGAACGGGAGTTCAAAGGAGTGCCAACCATGATCCTCCCGAAGGTCCGAGACCCTCGCTTCGTGACGATCCGCCGCGGCGGGACCCTCACCGATTCGGATCATCATCTCCTCGCTCTGTGGGCGGCATCGTGCGCGGAGCACGTCCTTGACCTGTTCGAGTCGGCTCAGCCTGAGGACCCACGGCCGCGTCAGGCGATCGAGCATGCGCGCGCCTGGGTGCGTGGCGAGGTCACGATGACCCAGGCTCGCGCGGCGGGCGGCCATGCCATGGGCGCGGCCAGAGACCTGCGCGGGGCAGCACGTTATGCAGCCTATGCCGCTGGCCAGGCCGGGGCCGTCGCCCACGTTGCCGCGCACGAGCTCGGTGCGGCCGCCTATGCGATCAAGGCCGCACGTGCTGGCGCGCCGCACGGCCAGGGCGAGGCCGCAGGGCGACTGGAGTGCCGGCGGCAGCGTGACCAGCTCCCGGAGGCGATTCGCGAGCTCGTACTTGACGACCAGCGGTTGCGGAACGACATCTGCTGGTCGGTGTTTGACGACAGCCGACGCGTCGTCCCCTAGTCGGCGGCCACGCGGCCGCGCAGCAGATGGCTCTGGCTGCCGGGCCCGGACGGCAAGATCATCGCCGCGGCCGGACCCGTAGACAACCGCACCGGGGCGCCGGTGAAGATGGCTGGCGCAGGACGGGCAGCGGATAAGAACTGCCCACAAGCCGGGACTGGCGGGGCACCGGGCTGCAGGTGTCCGCGGGCGTGGGTAACTACAACCCGGGGTCAAACCAGGGGGATCGGCGCGGGGTTTGAGCAACAACCGAACGACCAGTGGCGTACCCCCTGATCGCCCATGGGCACATACTCAAAGGATTCCATCCGGCTAGCACAGTTCGGTCATCTTCGCGACCTCGTGGTTGCGGTAGAGCGCGAAGAACTCGCGGACCAGGTCGCCTACGCTGCTCATGGCTGGCCGGCGCGCAGGCCGGCCAGCGTGCGGTCGGCGGCCGCCTGCGACGACGCGGGATTCTGGCCGGTGACGAGGTTGCCGTCGGTCTCCACATGGGGCTGCCAGGCCGGCCCGGGGACGAAGCGCGCGCCGCGCTCCCGCAACCGGGTCTCCAGCAGCCACGGTGCCTTGCTGGCCAGCCCGGCCTGCTCCTCTTCCTCGTTGGTGAACGCGGTGAGCCGCCGGCCCGCGAATAGCCAGCTGCCGTCGTCCCGGTTGGCCGACAGCAGGCCGGCGGGGCCGTGGCACATGGCCGCGACCAGCCGTCCGGTGTCGTGCAGTTCGATGATGATCTGGCCGAGTGGCGCGCAGCCGGGCAGGTCCTCCATCGGCCCGTGGCCGCCGGGGATGTAGATGGCGTCGTAGTCGCCCGCTCGCTGCCGCACGTCCTCCAGGGCCAGCGGCCGGGCCAGTTCGGCCTCGATCGAGTCGATGTAGCTGCGCAGGCCGGCGGCCTTGGCCTCGTCGCCATCGTTTGCCTCCGGGCTCAGGCTGGCCTGGTCCACGGTCGGGTGGACGCCGCCCGGCGTGGCTATGTCCACGTCGACCCCCTGGGCGCGGAACGTCCGATGCGGCACCACGAATTCCTCGGCCCAGTAGCCGGTGGGATGGCGGGTTCCGTCCGCGAGCGTCCAATGGTCGCTCCCCGACAGCACCAGCAAGATCCGCGCCATTATTCGCCTCCGGTAGACGCTGCCCAGTTGACCTGGCCCGTGCCCGGGACGGGCGTTAGGCCACCCTCGGCGCTCAACCTAGCCGCGCGCCCGGCCAGCCCATATCCCCCAGACGGATAGGTTCCCCCGGGTGTGCGTCAATTTTGTAGGTGAGCAAGATCGTTTAGGGGGTTTGGCCGGTCAGGCGGCTGGCGTCTGGTTGCGTGCTGCATGCCAGATCTGGTCTTCGGGCCTGCTGGCCTGCTGGCAGCGCAGCGTGATGGGCTCTCGGCACCATCCAGCGCAAAAACAACGATTAGGATCACGGCCAGGTAACGGGCCGGAGGCTGGGACTGGCGGAACGGCCAGTGGCGGTAGAGGGCTGAAGACCGCTGGGTTACCGCCACTGACCGTCCGGATGCATTCCCCCGGTGCTGTTCCACGGCTGGAACAGCACCGCGGATCACCGTGGGCCGCCAGGAGGAATTTGCCCGGCGCGCTTTGCGGCCCCGGGCAGAAACGACCGGGAAGGCCGCGAGGCCGGGCCGGCCGGCCTCAATGCCGGCCAGATGCTGGCCGGAGTCTTCTCTGGAGGCCAGGCCCCGCGGCGATCAGATGTTCCCGCACCCGTTGGATCACGGTCTGTTCCAGCCGGGCCGCGGGCCTCGTACATGGGAAAGCGCGCAGGAGGAGCCGGCCGTGTTTCATAGGTGACGACCTATGAAACAGCCCGCCCCGGGTCGGCCATGCAGGGCAATCGCTGTTTCATAGGTTGTTGCAAACGACCGGGGCGGATGACACACCCCCATGAAACGATCTGGCCGTGAGCGACGACTTCCTCCGTGTGGAGGCCGCCGACTGCCCGATGTCTTCCGGTCTCGTAGCCGATGAAGCCATCCCCCAGAAGGGCTGCTTCCCAGTAGGACGGGACCGCAGCAGCCAGAGCTGCTGGTACACGGCGAAGGCGATGAGCTGGGGGAGGAGCCGGAACCGGATCGGGTTCGGGCGGACGCCGCTGGCGCCGATCTGCTCCTCGAGGATGATGATGTGCCACTCCTCGTTGTCCTGTTCGGCGCGGTCCGCGTTCACCGTATGAAACAGCCTCTCGGCCCAGGACCGGCCGTCGCGGATCGTCTCGGCCTTGAGGTAGGCCGCCTGCTCTCACGACTGGTAGGGGCGTACGAGCGATGGGTTCCCTGGCCCGGAACTTCTGCAGCGTCCGGGCCGTACCGAAGACGACATCCTCCAGCTTGAACAGCAGCCTGGCGTCCGCCCCGTAGCGGCGCCGTGGCGCGGTGAGCGTCTCACTCTGCCATCGGCGCCGCTGTTCGGGGCTCAGCTGGCGCATCGGGCCCTGCGGCTGACGGGTAACCAGCGTTTCCTCCGGTTCCGCTGACATGCTGGGTACCTGCCGGCTTGCCTGCCTCGGGGATGGCGGCTCAGGCCTTGAGCATGACCTTCTCGCAGCCGTCCTGCTTGTGCTTGAAGATGTCGTAGCCGTACGGCGCCTGCTGGAGCGGGAGCGTGTGCGTGATGATCCGCGTCGGGTCGATCTCACCGCCCTCGATGCGCTGCAGCAGCGGCAGCATGTAGCGCTGCACGTGGCACTGGCCGGTCCGCAGGGTGAGCGCCCGGTTCATGAAGGCCCCGGCGGGGAACTTGTCGACGACCCCGCCGTAGACGCCGATGACCGAGACGATCCCGCCGCTGCGGCAGCTGAGGATGGCCTGGCGCAGCGCGTACGGGCGGTCGGTCTCCAGCCGGGCCGCCTGCTTGGCCCGGTCATAGGCCATGATCGGCGTGCTGCCATGAGTGGATTCCATCCCGACCGCGTCGATGCACTTGTCCGGCCCACGCCCGCCGGTCATCTCGAGCAAGGTGGACCGCACGTCATTCTGCTCGAAGTCGATCGTGAGGTAGCCGGCCTTGGCCGCCATGTCCAGCCGGTACGGCTCCTTTTGTCGTCGGCCACACTGCTCCTCCTTGTGCGTTGCGTGATGATCAGGCTGTGGGGTTCAGCGTGACCTTGGTCCAGCCGTTGTCTCGGGAGTCGAAGTGCTGGTAGCCCTCGGGCGCCCGGTCCAGCGGAAGCTCATGGGAGATGATGAAGGACGGGTGCGCCTTGCCGGTGTGGATCAGGTCCCGCAGGTGCCGGTTGTAGCGCTTGACCGGGCACTGGCCGGTGCCCATCGCCTGGCCCTTGAACCAGAACAGGCCGAAGTCGAAGGCCACCTCGCCCTGCTTGGCCAGGTCGTCGGGACCGCCTGGGTCCTGGGGCACATAGACGCCCACCACGCCGATGGTCCCGGTGAACCGGACCGACTTGACGAGGTTGTTCAGCGTGGCGTTCGGGTGCTCGTGGCCCTGCGGGTCATGGGCCTGGTAGCCGACGCATTCGCAGCCCCGGTCGGCCCCAAGCCCGTTCGTCTCCCGCATCACCGTCTCGATGGGATCGACGGCGGAATCGTCGATGGGCATAGCGCCGATCTTGTCGGCCAGCGCGAGCCGGTCCGGGTGACGGTCGACGACCATGACCTTGCTGGCGCTCTTGAGGGTCGCGGAGAGGGCCGCCATCAGCCCAACCGGCCCGCCACCGTAGATGACCACCGTTTCGCCGGGCTGGACGCCGGCCATCTCGGTGGCGTGGTAGCCGGTGGGGAAGATGTCGGACAGCATGACGTAGTCGTTCTGCTTCTCTTCCGCGTCGTCCGGCAGCTGCAGGCAGTTGAAGTCAGCCCAGGGGACCATCAGGTACTGCGCCTGCCCGCCGTCCCACGGCCCCATGTCGGCGAATCCGTAGGCGGCCCCGGCGATCTGCGGATCGGGGTTGGCGATCAGGCAGTAGTTGGTCAGCCCCTTCTCGCAGTTCTCGCAGTGCCCGCAGGCCACGTTGAACGGAACGGCGACCATGTCGCCCACCTTGATCTTCTGTACCGCGGGGCCGACTTCCACCACCCGGCCGAGGTTCTCGTGCCCCAGTACCCGGCCCGTCTCCATGTCGGTGCGGCCTTCGTACATGTGCAGGTCGGACCCGCAGATGTTCGTTCTGGTGATCTGGACGATGGCGTCGGTGGGCCGGTCGATCCTGGGATCGGGTACATCCGACACGCTGACATTCCGGGGGCCGTTGTACACCAGTGCCTTCATGGCTGTGCACTCCTTCGCAGCTTGGAGGGTCCCTACGCACGCCATCAACCGGCTAGCCCGCCTGTCCGCAGAGCGTAAACCGATCGATGCTTGCCTTACAGCAAAGATTGCCCGGGGCCGGCGGCAGGTCGCATCCCCTGACCAGTTAGCCAGTCCGCCGTTCCCCATGAGCTCTGGCGACCGGGCTCCTCAGTGGCCGAGCTCGTCCTCGATGGGCGGCTTGGGCACCTCGCGCTCGTACTGCGACAGGTGCTGCGGGCCGTGATGGCGCTGCTCACGGGCCTGCTCGGCCCGCTGCGCGGCATCAGGATGAAGGTCCTGGGCCGGGTCGGTCGGCACCGACCGCATGACCTCGGTCCGGTTGGCGTATTGCTCCGGCGGGATGGCCCGCAGGGCCCGGATGATCTCCTCCGGGGCTCCCGCATCCTGCGCGGCTCGCAGCAGTTCCTCTTTGCTGGCCGGATAATCAATCGGGAGGTGGTGCAGGAATCTCTCCACCTGGTCCGCGGTCACGCCCCGCATGGAAACTCCCTTCCTGGGCCCCTGCTGAGTAACCGTGCTCTACCCCCTAGCCGTGACGGAAACGTCAGCTGCCGCTCGGCCTGGGCCGGCCGCAGGCAGGTGATGCGTGGCAGTCGGCAAACGGCCCGACGCGGTGCGCGATTTCGCAACGGTGCCCCGGCCCGGCCATCAGAGGTTTGCCCAGCCGGGAATGGGAAGAGCATTCAGTCTCTTAAGGCTCTCCGCGTACCCTAGTGGCTTTCTGTCGTGGCCCGGGCCGCTGCCGCGGAGGTGACATTCAGGCGTGCGGGACAGGATGGTCCGCACCAGGAAAGAGGCATCATGACCGCTCCTGATCATGGCGGCCTGCCGCTGCGCGACTACGACCATCTTCCGCTGTCCTCGCTGGCCCAGCGGATAAGGTCACTTACGGCGGATGAGCTCACCCAGCTGCTGATCTACGAGCGTGAGCACGCGAACCGGCCGTTGGCGATCCAGATCTTCCGCCACCGGCAGGACGAACTGGCAGCAGGACAGCCTCCCACCGGCGGCCGGCAGCAGGCAGGCCCGGACTGGCCGGAGCCTGCGGCGGGTGGCTCATCGGTGGGTCCCCAGACGGCAGGGCCGCCCATCTCCCCGCCGCCGCACGGGGTACCTGCCCAGCCAGCCAAGCCGAAGGGGGACCGCGCAGTGTGAGTAACGCCGCGCTTTCGACTTGTCGGCTACCGGGGTCACAGGCCAGTCCGGCCGCCGCCGCTTAGACGCGCTCGTAGCCGGCGGCCATCACCGGGACGTCGAAGTTCCACTCGAGGTGACTGTCCCGTCTCACTGGAGGTGGCCAGCCGCCAAGGCCCTCTGGGACCGTTCTGGTTGCGGCTAGTGCTGCTCGGCGGCTGAAAGAACCTGTGCCTCCCGGTGCTGCACGCCCTCGAGCCGAAGCTCGCGCGGGGGCCGTTGACGCAGTGGCCCGAGAACCGCTGTCACGGGACAGGAATGTCCCGTGACAGGCATCGTGTCGTCCGCGACCTGGCAAGTGACACGTTCGGTGTCACAACGCGACCCTAATTTGTGACAGCCAACTTGTCATTTCCGAAGCAAGATCGAAACTACTGGTCGTAGTACTTGATGGCTGTTGCGGTTCCCATGTTCGCCGACGGCTTGGACCGGGGGCGGTGCGGCTCAGCCGTGAAATTCGGTAGCGCCGAGGGCGAGGTCCCAGTTCCCCACCCCGTGGCGGGCGAGGCCCATCAGGATCAGGCCTGCTCCTTCCAGCCAGTGCGCCATTTTCAGGTCACCGACGTCCAGCGGGCGCAGCCCGAGGCTCTCGATGAACGTCTCCACGTCCGCCTTGGCCTGCGCATTGTCGCCAGCGATGAAGACGTCGAGCGGCGGCCCTTCTCCAGGACATGACGGAAGATGGTGTTGAACGCCTTGAACACGCTGGCGCTGGCCGGGGCGGCCTTGGCGGCTTCCTGCGCGATCGAGGTGTCCTCGCGGGTGGCCAGCCCGTCGGCCTCGGAATTGAAGGGGTTGCTGATGTCGATGATGGCCTTGCCCGTGAGGGCGTCTCCGTACTGGGCGACGACCGGAACAACACTGTCGTACAGCACGGCCACGATGACGATGTCCCCGGCCGGGACGGCGCCCCACTCTCCCGTCGTGGCGCTGCCGCCGAGAGCCTTGGCCAGGTCAGCGGCCTTGGACTGATCGCGGCCCATGACCTCCACGGTGTTGCCGCCCGCTAGCGCCAGCGTGCCGATGGTGCGGGCCATGTTCCCGGTGCCGATGATGCTGATGCTGCTCATGATGAGTGCTCTCTTCCTTGTTCTCGGGCTTTCGCTCTGTCTCGTTTGCGTCGGGTCAGGCCCAGCGCATCGGCTGCGTCGTGCGGGGACAGCTGATGCTTGTCAGGTAGCCCGGCATCCCGGCTTATCGCCTCTGACCTGCCGCTTCAGGCTGCCAACTCGCAGTCGCCGTCTCCCGGAGCGTCAAGATCCCGGTCCAGCGCAAGGTGCCCCTGCATCTCGACGGCGGACGGCAGCGGGCGCCAAAATATGGTTACCTCGGCGATCTTGCCGTCCGCGTCGAGCAGGGCGTAGTCCATTCCGTTGACCACGGTGTCTTCGATCTGCAGCCGGAAGAATGCGGCGTGGTGGGTCTCGCCGCTGAGGACCTCCTCATAGGTGAGGTCGGCCGCCAGCGTGTAGACGGTCTGTATGGCTTCCGCGACGGCCTCGCGGCCGGTGAGCAGCTCATCGCTGAGCGGGCCGATCAGCACCACGTTCTCGGCGAGGCAACCGGCGATGGCGTCTTTGCCTGCGCCGCCCTGCACGCGGTCGAGGAAGGACTCGAAGGCGGCGCGGTGCTGGGCGAACGTGGTCATGGCTACTCCTCGTTGTGTGTGAGACCGGGTCGGTGCGCCCGCCCGCGGTGTCGAGTCGGTGTGCCGGACCTTCAAGGCGAGATAAAAGCCCGAACCGAGAATCGATCTCGTTCACGGGTAGCGGCCGCTCATCCCGACGATGCGGTCCAGCAGGGGCGCGCGTCCGGCGGAACGGGCACCGCTGGACCCCAGGAGGGAGCGCGATCCGGCCCCACACCTCGTTGGCCAGCGTCACCCCCAGGTCGGTGGTGCCCTGCCAGGCGCTGGGCTCCTGCCACGCTGCGGCCAGCGTGTGCACGTGCTGGCCGATCAGCTCCCGGGGCGAGTCGCCCGTTCTCCCGGCGTCCTCGCCGGGAGCCAGCGCGGCGAGCCGAATGGACAGGGTGTCCACATGGCCGAGCAGGCCGGCGACGGTGTACTCGGCGCACGGGGTGGTGACGGCCTGTTGGTCATCGGTGATGCCGGCCAGCGCATCGATCATGCGCCGGCAGGCCGGCCTCCCGCTCAGATCGCCGTGGTGCCGCCGTCGGCAACCAGCTCTATGCCATTCACATAGCTCGAGTCGTCCGAGGCGAGGAACAGCGCGACCGTCGCGATCTCCTCAGGGCGGCCCATCTTTCCCCGCGGGATCAGGGATTCGAACTGCCGCCTCGTCTCCTCGTCGAACACCTCCTCCTGCTTCGCTGTGGCGACCTGGCCGGGGGTCAGCACGTTCACCCGGATCCCCCTGTCCTTCAGCTCGGCCGCCCACACGCGGGCGTAGCCCTGCTGCACGGCCTTGCTCGCCGCATACACACTCCACCCGGGGAAGCCCCTTTGCGAGGCGTTCGACCCGGTCATGATGATCGAGCCGCCGTCGTTGAACAGCGGCAGCGCCTTCTGCACCGTGAACAGCGTGCCGCGCGCGTTCAGCCCGAAGGCGGCATCGAAGTGCTCCTCGGTGATCTCGTGGTGCTTGCGCTGCTCGCCCGTCCCGGCACTTGCCCACAGCACGTCGATCGCGCCCTTTTCCCGCTTGACCGTGTCGAACAAGCGGTCCAGGTCATCCAGGTTGGCCGCATCGCCCTGCACGGCGGTCACGTTCCGGCCGATCAGCTTGACTGCTTCGTCCAGCGCTTCCTGCCGCCGGCCCGTGATGAAGACATAAGCTCCCTCGTCCACGAACAGCTTGGCGCCGGCCAGCGCCATGCCGGTTGATGCGCCCGTGATTACCGCTACCTTGCCGTCGAGCTTTCCCACGATCACTCCATTGAATTGATGAGGATGCGAAACAGCTATGCACACCGCGATGGGCTCGCGGTCAGTCCCGATGTTATGTACACCGATCTGAGTTCTTAACGTATCGGATGGTCGGCCGGGACGCAAGCTATGCACACCGGTCGTTACCCAAGTGGGCTATGCTGGACGCATGACGGAGTTGGAGAAGGGGCCGCGAGGCCTGCGCCGCGGCCGGGGCGCGCGAGAGCGCATCCTCAGCGCGTCACAGCAGCTGTTCCGCGATCAGGGCATCAACCGCACCGGCTTGGACCAGCTCTGTGCGGTGGCTGAGGTGTCCAAGCGCACGCTTTACCAGCACTTCGCCGGCAAGGACGAGCTGATCGCCGAATACCTGCGCCGATTCGATCCCGACATCCTGCCCGAAGTGTTCGACCGCACCGACCTCACACCTCGCGAACGACTCCTCGCCGCGTTCGACGTGCACGCGCCCCTGTGCCCGTTCATCGCGGCGGCCGTCGAAATCCCCGACACGGGCCACCCGGCACGCGTTCACGCCCGCGACTACAAGAAAGCCTTTGCCGCGCGGCTCACCGATACCGCCCGCGAGGCTGGCGCCACCAACCCCGAACAGCTCGGGGAGCAACTGGCGCTGCTGCTGGATGGCGCCTCGGCCCGCAGCCGGGTCCTCAACACCGACACCTTCGCCACCGCCGCCGCCATCGCCACCGTCCTCATCGACAACGCCATCCCCACGGCAGCCCGGGGGAGTGTCCGCGGAAGTATCAGGTCTGCTCCTGTTCGGGTGGCAGGCGAGCGACAGCCCGGTCGGGCCTCGTAGACCGGGACGAGGACGGCCCTGGCGAGGGCATGGATCCGGCCGCAGCGGCGTGGTCCGTTATGCAGCCAGCCACATGTGTGACAGATATCTGTCATATTGCCGACGGGATGACAGATCACATGACAGAAAAGTGTCAAAGTGACAGATTCAATGTCACGGGACAAAGAATCTGGCTTGCCGTTGTTTCGACCGGTCCAGCTTACGCCGATAATGTGCATTATGTAAAGTTAATCACGATCCGCTGGCGCCATGTCGAGGGCTACGATGCCGGCTGCTGCTGGCATGTCCCCTGTGGTCATCGGCCGCGGGCGGCGATAATCTCCGGCGGCCTGGCCGGACCAGTAAATTTGATTGGCGTCGGCAGATGGCGCTGGTGCCACGAGTACACGGGCCACCGTCATGACCTGTTCCGCTCGGCCAGGTCTTGCAGGAATCGCGGTAGGCCCGCGCCGAAGTCGTAGTGACGCACCCAGTGCGGCGTGATCGCGATGCGCGCCATCTGGTCGTACATCTCGCGGCAGTTCTGCTCGAACTGGACCGCCGCTTCGGCGTCCATAATTTTCCTGGCGCCGGCGAGATACTCCTCAGGCACGCCGTCGACGATCTGGACGCTCGCACGCCCGCGTATCGAAAGGGCGCGTGCCTGGTCGGGTGTTTCGCCGACATCGATCGTCAGGGCGAGGTCCGGGCGAGCCGACAGCGCCGTGACCTTGGGTGAGGTCGTGGCCGTGGAGATCACGACCTGGTCGCCTGTCCAGAAGAAGGCGATCGGGATCACCCGCGGTGTCCCGTCCTTCCCGATGTAAGCCAGGCGGGCCATCGAGGTGGACGTGAGCAGTTCCTGCGCGCCGGTGCTGGCCAGTTCGTCATCGATGTCATGCCGCTTCATGAGCATTCTCCTTCTGTTATGGCGCGACCATCATCGCCGCATTCGCACCGGGGACGGCGCCGGCTGCGGGTTCTCGACATCGGTCCGCGAAAAAGTCCGCAGTAAGCCGGCGTCAGCCTGACCAGTGATCAGACTCGCTCGGTGCTCGCAGAGTCACCCGCCGGAGCGGCGCAGTCCATCAACCTCGCAGCACGTCGTGAAGGCGTGCCGCCTGCCGGGTGAGGTGATCGCGCTCGGCAAGGTTGGTGGCAGCGCGGGCCGCGTCCCCGTACAGCCGAGCCGCGAGCGCGAGGTCGCCGGCTCGCTCCCGGAGGTACGCCGCCACCGCCGTGTACCTGGGAACCACCGGATCCACCTGTTCAAGGGCGGCCAGACCGGCCTGTGCCCCGTCCGCCTCACCCACTGCGACGGCACGGTTCAAACGGACGACGGGGTTGCCGGTGAGACGGTCAAGCTCGTCGTACCACTCCACGATCTGCACCCAGTCGGTCTCATCCACCGTCCGCGCGTCGGCGTGCAGGGCGGCGATCGCGGCCTGCGCCTGGTACTCGCCGAGCCGGTCACGGGCCAGTGCCGCCTGCAGGATCGCCACTCCCCCGGCGATCAGTTCCGTGTCCCACCGGGACCGGTCCTGCTTCGCCAGCGGGACGAGGGCGCCGTCGGGTGTCGTACGTGCGGCGCGGCGTGCATGGTGCAGCAGCATCAGCGCAAGCAGACCGGACGCCTCCTCGTCGTCGGTCATCGACGTCACCTGCCGGGTCAGCCGGATCGCCTCGTCGGCGAGGTCGACCTCGCCGCTGTAGCCCTCGTTGAAGACCAGGTAGAGCACCCGCAGGACGGTGGCGAGGTCACCGGGCTCGTCGAAGCGCACGCCCGAGACGGTGCGCTTGGCCCGGCTGATGCGCTGGGCCATGGTTGCCTCGGGCACCACGTATGCCTCCGCGATCTGCCGCGTTGTCAGCCCGCCCACCGCCCGCAGCGTGAGCGCCACTGCGGATGCCG
>CAVUNW010000042.1:0-114468 GCA_963742865.1 uncultured Actinomycetes bacterium | reverse complement strand
CGTTGCTTGTCAGCCTGCAAACTATCGTTTCGCGGGTAGGTAGCCGGGGGTGCATGATGCTGGGTATGCATCCGTGGACCGGGTTTATCTGATGACGTTCGGCTGCGCGGGGTGACCAAGTGGATGACACGCCGATCTGGTGGATGAGGTCCTGGCTGAGTGCGGCAGGCGGGACCAGCGGCCCGGGGCGCTTCCTGCCGGTTCATGGTCTACTACGTGCTCGCTCTTGCCCTGTTCCAGCAGGACTCCTATGACGATGTTGCGGAGAACCTGGTGGGGGCGCTGGAGGGGATGGACGGGGCGATCCGAACAGGTCCTCGTTCACCCGGGCCCGGCAGCGGCTGGGCGCGGGGGTGCTCGAGGCGGTGTTCCGCCGGCTGGCCGGGCCGGTGGCCCCGGCCGGCCTGGACGGCGCGTTCTGGCGGGGGATGCGGGTGGCCGCGGTGGACGGGTTCATACTTGACGTGCCGGACACGCCCGCTAACCGGGCCGCGTTCGGCGGGCGGTCGGACGCCAAGGGCCGGCCGGCGGGGTTCCCCCAGGCCAGGGTGGTGACGCTGACCCAGACCGGGACGCACTCCTCGGTCGACGCCCGTGTGGGCGGGTTCCGCTGCGGGGAGCCGGAACTGGCGGCCGCGATGGCCGGCAGCGCGGCGGGGATGCTGGTGATCATGGACCGGGGCTTTCCGGGGGTGGCGCTGTGGAAGGCGTACACGCAGGCCGGGGCGCACCTGCTGATCCGGGCACGGTCGAGCGTGGCCCCACCGCCCGGTGAAGGTCCTGGACGACGGGACGTACCTGGCGCGGATGAACCTGGCCGGGCAGAAGGGCGCGCATCCCGGCGGGGTCCTGGTGAGGGTGATCGAATACCGCGTCGACGGGGGCGAGGTCGTCAGGCTGCTGACTGACCTGATGGACCCCGTGGCCTTCCCCGCCGGCGAGCTGGCCGCCCTCTACCATCAGCGCTGGGGTGCGACGTGAAGTCGCACGCTATCCCGTGGTCACGATGTTTGGAGGTTGCATTGGTGAAGACGTGACCCGGTCCAGTGTCCAGGAGGGCCGTCCCCACCCTGGCGTGCGTCGTGGGTAACCGCGGGGTGCGAAGCCCAGGGTAAAAGCCGAAGCCGTTGCCGTTCCATCCGGTGATGGCGGGCAAGGGGAAGACCGGACGGGTGAATGCAGGTGAATCTCCGCATGCTTCGTAATAGTGGCTTCCGCCGGTGGAATGCAGGAGACGGATGACAGGACTGCCTTGTGAAACGGCAGGTGCCGGGCAGAGACCCAACGCTTACCGGGAGGACACCACCGCCCCGGAGTATAGGAGGCACCCACCCCGTCTTATCTCATGCGTGCGGAACACGGGAACCCCGGCAGGGTCCGGGTCGCCTAGCGGCTTGGTAGGCCGACCCTAAGGAAAGCGGAATTCCCGGCCGGGAACAGGATGCCCAAAAAGCGAATGCCTGCCGTGCCGGAAAAGGAACACCCAGCGCCGGGTGAAAGCAAGGCGCAGGGGGACGCAAGTCGACAGGAAGCCAGGACGCCAGCGCGGCACCTCCAGGCCGCCGTTCCTGGATAACCTGCCGGATACCGGAATTGGTGCCCGGCTCCCGTAAAGGGACGCTGACTTGGGCAGGTGAGCCTTTGAAGACAAGCAGCCGTAAGCGCCGGAACCGAAGGGAAAGTTAGGCACCGATGGTGAACGGACCTGAGGACTGACCCCCGGCTGGGACGGCATTGACTGCGTCTGCACAGGAAAAGGTATGGCGACTGCGCAGGGTACTTCAAGGCGGCACAGGATGGTTTCCTGGCCACGGTCAGGAACCTGCAGGAACTCATGCTGCGGAGCTGGAGAACACGCTGGTCAGCGTGCGGCAGGCAACGCAGCGTAATGCTGGGCGCAAGACCGCCGGGGTCGATGGGGAGGTCGCGCTGACTTCCCGGGCCAGGATGGACCTCGCGGTGCGGGTGCACCGTGAGCCTCAACATGGAATCCCCGGCCGGTCAAGCGGGTTTATATACCCAAGGCGGGAAATCGTGCAAAGCTGAGGCCGCTCGGAATTCCAGTCATCGCGGACCGCTGCCACCAGGGCAGGGTCCGTAACGCGCTGGAACCCGAGTGGAAATCCCGGTTCGAGCCCAAATCGTACGGGTTCCGGCCGGGCCGAGGCTGCCATGACGCGATCGCGGCGATCTTCAGACCTGCTGTTCGCCAAAAGCTAAGCGGGTATGGGCGCTGGACGCGGACCTGGCGACGGCATTCGACAAATCGATCACGGCAGGCTACTCGAAGCGATCGAAACGTTTCCCGCCAGGGACCTGATCCGGAAGTGGCTGAAAGCCGGGGTGATGGAAAAGGGAAAAGGGTTTGCGCCGACCGAAGAAGAAGTACCCCAGGGCGGCGGGATAAGCCCGCTCCTGCTGAATGTCCACTGCACGGGCTGGAAACAGCCGCCGGAGTCCGCTACTACCCTGCCAGCGGCAATAAGGCGGGATGTGTGGAACCGGGCTCACCGATGGTTATCCGCTATGCGGACGACCTGATCGCGCTCTGCCACACCAGCGGCAAGCGGAGCAGGTCAAAGCCGCGATCGCCGAATGGCTGGCACCCAGGGGCCTGACCTTTAACGAGGAAAAGACCCGGATCGTGCACATCAATGACGGGTACGATTTCCTGGGCTTCAACATCAGGCGATACAACGGCAAGCTGCTGATCAAACCATCGAAAGCGGCCATCCAGCGAATCCGGGAACGGCTCCGCACCGAGTTCCGCGCCTTGCGCGGGGCCAACGCGGCGGCGGTCATCGCCAAGATCAACCCCATCACCCGGGGCTGGTCGGCCTACTACCGGGGCGTGGTCTCGTCCGGGACCTTCTCCAGCCTGGACAATTACCTGTGGGTGCTCTGCTGGAAATGGGCGACCTTCAGGCACGCCAGCAAGCCGAAGAAGTGGATCGTGGCCCGCTACTTCGGCAAATACAACAAGTCCAGGAACGACCACTGGGTATTCGGCGACGCAACCAGCGGCGCTCACCTGGTGAAACTGTCCTGGACCGGCATCGTCCGGCACACCATGGTCAAAGGCGCGGCATCCCCAGATAACCCCGCCCTGACCGAGTACTGGGCCACCCGGCGACGGCGCGTCACACCCCCGCTGGACAGCTACACGCTGCGCCTGCTCACCAAGCAGGACGGCCGCTGCCCAATCTGCCGGGAACCCGTGCTGACCGCCGACCAGCCGCCGCAATCCCCCCACGAGTGGGAACGATGGTGGCTGCACATCGTCCGCAGGGCGATCAACGCTGACAACCTCGTCCACCACGGACGGTCCAGCTCACCAGACGGTGACCAAACCCGCCTCGTCCACGCGGCCTGCCAGCGCGAGCTTCTCGCCCGCCAGCGCAGCCGCACAGCCTGCAATCCCACGGCGCCCTCGCGGCTTGCTTGCGCTGACCCGCGGTGAAAGCCGCACGGGCAGTGCTGAGGGGAGGCCGGCGGGGCAACCCGCCGGCCTTACCCGACAAAGCGAGTCCTCCTTCCGGCAGGTCAAGACGTTCCAGCGCGGCCCGCAGGAAATCTTGCGGTCAGCGGACCCGGAACTGGTGCGCCAGGAGGCATGGGCGCATCTCGCGGTGCACCACTGCCTGACCCGGATCATCATGCGGCTGGCCGCCCAGGAGCGGATCGACCCGGACCGCATCTCCTTCGTCAAGGTCCTCAAGCACGTGCGGCGCAGCGTCATCCGCCAGTCCGCACAGACATCCGTCCAGATCAGGCAGTTCATGGCAACCATGGCCGCGAAGGTCCGCCGCAAGCTCGACAACGGCGCCCGGCGCTTGCGCGAGGCCGACCGGCTCCTCAAGCGCCCCGCCTCGAAGTACTCCTTCCGCAAGGCAGGCCAGATCCGCCGTCCTACCCGCCGGGTGGCCGCCAAGGTGCTCACACTCCACCCCGCGATAGTTCAGTAAGTCAAGCAACGGCATTGGCCGGGGACGTCGAAGTGGAACAAGGCCGGGCACCGGCTGTTCTCCCACATCACGATGAACTGGCGGGGATGGCCGCTGACCAGCCACGAGGTCATCGTGCAGACCATCGCCGCGACCACGACCCGGACCGGCCTGCGGGTGCGCGCCGAACTGGACACCAGCGCCTACGGCACCGGAGTCAAGGTCAGCGACCGGCAGATGGACGCTCTGCCGCTGACCCGCCACGACTGGCACAGCGACTGGAACTACACCCTCCGCCCCGAGGCATACGACCAGGCCGCCGGTGCCCCCGATCCGTCCGGCCGGCGCAGTCCCGACCTGGCCTGGCTTTGCCACCCGGCGCTGACCGGGTTGCCAGCCCAGGAGTGGGACACCCTGATCGCCGCGCTGATGAGCCTGCATGACCAGCAGCGGGAGACGAGCCTGGACAAGCGCCGCGGCCACCGCCCGCGGCTGGCCGCTCCCGGCACCGGCCGCCGCCCTGTCCTGACCCTGGCCGACCGGCTCCTGGCCACCACCCTCCACCAGCGCCTGGCGCTGCCCCAGGTCGCCATCGCCGACCTGTTCAGCGTCCGGTCCGAGACAATCAACAAGCGCATCCGCGACATCCGCCAGCTCCTGGACCAGGCCGGGCACACCATCCAGCCCGGCCCGCACCGGCTCGCCAGCCTGGACGACCTCTACAGTTTGGCGACCGCAGCGGAAATCACCGTGCCTCCAGAGATCAAGACAGCGTGTTAATCATCTGCGAGCTCTTAACTCCCCGGCATTGCGGCTAGCCGGGGTTCCGCGGGGCAATCCCCGGGCGTCCGGCCCGTGTGCGGCCAGGGCCCGCGCCATTGCGGCACGGGCGGGTGTCCTGGTCGGGATACTGGCAGGTCAGCGCGAAAATGTACCTCCGATGTACCTCGGCGCAGTACTCAGCCGAGAGGGTTACCAGGGTCTACGGCGCATCCTTGGGCCGCGTCCGCCCATGCTCGGCAACATGCGCAGGGCGGCCGGAAACCGCCGCACCCTCGGAAATCCGGTGCTGGATTCGTGCTGATACCACGGCCTCCGCGCGCCACTGACCTGCGGAAACTGCCCGCTAGTCCACTATCTTCACCATCTTCGAGGGCACCTCCGAGATCCAGCGCATGATCATCGGCCGGGCGGTGACAGGACTCCCGGTCCGGTAATCCTGACCTGCGGAAACGCTCGGCGGTTGGTAATCGGCCGTTGGACCGACCGACGGCAGGACCGGGTTCGCCGTGGCCCTGACCGGGTGCTGTTCCCGTCACTGTTCCGTGATCATGAGCGCGGCGAAGTGGTCGTTGATGACGACGCGGGCGCGGTCATGCGAGGACGGCAGCATGTGGGCGTAGACCCGGAGGGTGAATGCCGGGTCGCTGTGGCCGAGGTATTCGGCCAGCTCCTTGATGGAGACGCCGCCCGCGAGCATGACGCTGGCGTAGTAGTGCCGGAGCTGATGGACGCCTTCCTTACGCGTCGTGGCGTAGCGGCTCCGGCCGCGCCGGTCCCTGCCGGGTGCGGGGATCACTCCGGCCTTGACGAGGGCGGGCTTCCAGACGGTCTCTGAATAGTTACGCGCTTTGACGTGCTGGCCGTCCGTGTGCCAGCGGAACAGGATGTAGCAAGTGTGCGGTTTCCCACCTGGCTTTTCCCAGGGCAGGGTATATGGTTGCGGCGGGTATTTCTCGATGTGCCGTTTAGCGGCTTGAATAGCCCAATCCGAAAGTGGGATGACTCGTTCACGGTCATTCTTGGGCAGAGCGAATACGTACCCCTCGCCGAGCTTCTTTACCTGCCGACGGAGCCGGACGGTTTTGTCATCGAAGTCAAAGTCTTCCAGTGCGATGCCGAAGAGTTCCCCTTCGCGTAGACCGCAGGAAGCCGCGAGCTCGGGTGGAGCGCGGAGTGAGTCGGGATGGGCGTCGATAAGGCAGATGACTATCCGATCTTCCCATATCTGTATTTCAGAGGCCGTCTGGACGGGCGCTCGTATGACGGGTGACTTCGCGGGATTCTTCCTGATGACGTCATCGGCTACCGCGAGATCGAGGATTCCCTGCAACGCCAGGAACGATGTTATAACCGTGGAAGGCTCGAATCGTTCGCTGAGTTCGCTGATCCAGGCCTGGATGCGCGATGGCTTGATGGCGCGGACCGGGCGGTGGCCGAAGGCCGGGATCACGTGCAGCCGGTAGGCCGTCTCGTACCGAGCGAGGGTCGAGGGGTCCACGACGCGGGAGCTGAGCCAGCGATGGGCAACGTCGCTGAACAGGATCTTCCCGGCGTCGGGGTCGTGGTAGTCACCCCGGTCCTTGTCAGCCTCCATGGCCTTCCAGTGCGAGGTGAAAGCAGCTAAAGCTCGATGCGGGAACCCATGATAAGGGTGCGGTCGCGGGGGAGCTGGAAGTACTCGGCGGCGTCGGCGGTGATCCGCGAGGTCGCGACGAACAGGCGCTTGCGCCAGCGGCTCATACCGGGGGTGTTGCCCGGGACCACCTCGATCCGCGACAGGAAGTAGGACAGCCTGTCGTCATCGAGAGGAGTCTCGATGTCAGCCTGGCGGATCAGCGGCAGCAGGCCTGGGACGTTCTGCTGGTCCATATAGCCAAATCGGGCGATGACGTGGACGATCCGGTCGTCCTTGTAGCCCAGGTCGTCGACGGCGAGCCGCTCGGCGGCCGGAATGTGGGGCACAGGCATCGTCTCGATGGCGAGGATGAGGACGTGCTCGTGGAGGATCTGGTTGTGTTCGACGTTCGCCCGCAGCGCCAGCGGGGTAGTGTCCTTGCCGCGGTTGAGGAAGACCGAGGTGCCGAGCACCCGGTGCAACGGGGGCTTCATGGCGTGGAGGTGATCGACGAACGCCCAGAGTTGCCCCTCGTCTCGTTGCCGCTGACGGGTGACCAGTTCGCGGCCCCGCTGCCAGGTGGTGAGGACGGTGAACGTGACGATGGCGATCAGCAGGGGTAGCCATGCTCCGCTCACGAGCTTGGTCAGATTGGCGGCGAAGAAGAGAAGGTCAACGGAGAGGAGGAAGGCGGCGCCGGGCGCGACGATCCACCATGGCCTGCGCCACTGGTACCGGACGATATAGAAGAACAGCAGGGTGGTGATGGTAATCGTGCCGGTCACCGCCATGCCGAACGCGTAGGCCAGCGCGGCCGAGCTCCTGAACGTGACGACGAGCGTGAGGACGGCGACCAGGAGCAGCCAGTTGATCCACGGCACGTAGATCTGGCCCATCGTCTCCTCCGAGGTATACGTGACGCGCAGCCGCGGGAGGTAGCCGATCCGGGCGGCCTGGCTCGCCACCGAGAACGCGCCAGTGATGACGGCCTGCGAGGCGATGACGGTCGCGGCAGCGGCCAGGAAGACCATCGGGAGCCGCGCCCACCCGGGGGCGAGCAGGAAGAACGGGCTGGTGATAGTGCGCGGGTCGCCCAGGACCAGCGCGCCCTGACCCAGGTAACTGAGGATGCAGGCGGGGAAGACCAGGGCCAGCCAGACCCGCGTGATCGGCGACCGGCCGAAGTGCCCCATATCGGCGTACAGCGCCTCGGCTCCGGTGACGGCCAGGACGACGGCGGCCAGCGAGAAGAACGCGGTCCCGAAATGGCCGGCCAGGAAGCCGACGGCGTAGGTTGGCGACAGCGCCTTCAGGATCGCCGGATGGGCGGCGATGCCGTGCACCCCGATCAGGCCGATCGCGGCGAACCAGATGGCCATGACGGGCCCGAACAGGCGCCCTACCGCGCCCGTGCCCAGATGCTGGACCAGAAACAAGACGACGATGATCGCCGCGGTGATCGGGACGACCAAGTCGGACAGCGATGGTGCTGCGACCTTGACGCCCTCGATTGCGGACAGCACCGAGATCGCCGGGGTGATCATGCTGTCGCCGAAGAACAGCGACGCGCCGAAGATACCGAGTGCCGCCAACGCGGCCTTCGTCCGGCGGCTGCCTCGGACTCCATGCCTACGGATCAAGGTGATCAGCGCCATGATCCCGCCCTCGCCGTCGTTGTCGGCGCGCATCACCAGCAGGACGTAGGTGATGGTGACGATGATCGTCACCGACCAGAAGATCAGCGAGACGACCCCGAAGATGTTGTCGGTAGACGCCTTGACCGGGTGCGGATCAGCCGGGTTGAAGACGGTCTGTTCGGTGTACAGCGGGCTCGTCCCGATATCCCCGAAGACAACTCCCAGAGCCCCGACCGCGAGGGCCGACTGGGCGGAAGCGGACCGGCTCACGCTCACGGTTTCCCCCTCCCAGCGCACCGAGCCTCCAGGCGCTAACCCTAACGAACAATCCAGCCAACAGACTGCCTTGCAACGACAGCCCGGTGTCGCGGCGGCACCACGGCCGCTGTGGTATGACACGCTCATGCGCCTGGCCTCGCGCACTTCGGTCATCAGCACCAGTACGCCGCCTCCCGGCAAGCCCCCTGCCACGGCGAACTCAGCCGGGAAGGTGGCCGCCATCCCTGTCCACAGTAATCGCGACGTCGTAGCGGCTGGATGATTCGGTCACGCCTAGCCCGGCAGGTCCGGTATCTGGCATTTCCGGCCTGGCAAACGCCCGATGCTGGACGCCGAGGCTGCCCGAGCCGCCTTTGAGACGCAAGCGTCAAGGATTAAGACAGAAAAAGGCGACAAAGATGACGCTCAAGCGTCAAGGCGCGCAGCAGGCATCACTCTAGGTACTGTGGACAATTTTTTGATAGTAAAACGGCGAGGCACGTGATGAGTGTAACTTATTCGGAAGTCCTGTGGTCCCGTTCGCGTTTGCCCTGGTAGGCGCGGTTCAGCCTGCTCCCAGCCACACGATTTCCGAATACGTACTGATGAGTCGCGTATCCTAACGCGTGAACCTTATCCTCCTGGGATGGCTTGACTTAAAAGGTCAAGACAGCCATCTCCTTCCCATATGCTACTGACGATTAAGCGTCAATGACCGGCAGGCGTGCAGCAGCAAAGTGCAGCAACCGTGCCGTACGGCACTGACCATATATGACCGCCAAAGTCCTCTGAACTGCAACAATAACCCTGATCGACCGTCGTGCGCCTCGATGGTAAAGAGAAGATCTGCCCGGCGCTCCGCTGACACTCAACTTAAGCGCCAACGGGTCCTGTCAGTTCACAGGCCCAGGAGAGCGGAGCAGGCGTCTGAGGATCTTCCCCGACGGCGACTTTGGGATCTCCGGCACACATGCGAGGACGCGGATGCGCTTGTACGGCGCGACCTGCCCGGCGACGAAGGCGAGGACCGCGTCGGCGTCGAAGTCGTCGCCCACTGGGACCACGAACGCCTTCGGCACTTCCCCGGCCTCATTGTCGGGGACGCCGATCACCGCGCAGTCGGCGACCTGCGGGTGAGCGTTCAGGATCGCCTCCAGCTCGGCGGGAGCGACTTGCAGGCCTTTGTATTTGATCAGCTCCTTGACCCGGTCGGCGATGGTGAGCCAGCCGTCCTCGTCGGCGACCCCGAGGTCCCCGGTGTGCAGCCAGTTCGCACGGTCGATCATCGCCGCGGTCGCCTCTGCGTTGTTGAGGTAGCCCCGCATCACTTGCGGGCCGCGCACCCATACCTCGCCGCGTTCCCCTGGTGCGGCATCGGTGCCGGTCTGCGGGTCGACCAGGCGGCATTCGGTGCCGGGGACCGGCGGGCCGACCGAGCCGCGCTTACCCGCGCCGCTGAAGAGGGGCACCATGTGCGTGATCGGGCTGGTCTCGGTCAGGCCGTATATCTGGCTCACATCGCACCCCATTCGCTGGGCCAGTTCCTCTTCCAGCTCCGCGCCCAGCGGCGCGGCGCCGCACGTGATGTGCCGCAGGGCGCTGAGGTTCCGGTCGGCTATCGCCGGGTGGCGGGCGAGCGCCAGCGCCATCGGCGGCACCACGTGGCCGCGCGTCACCTGGTAGCGCTCCAGCAGATCGAGGAACTGCCCGGGCTCGAAGCGGGGCATGGTGACGATTGTCGCGCCTGCGCGCAGCCCGGTGTTCATGATCCCGGCCAGCCCGGCCAGGTGGAAGAACGGCAGCGCGGCGATCACCACGTCGTCGGGAGACAGGGCGAACAGGGCCTGGCACTGAACCATGTTGGCGACCAGGTTGCGGTGGCTGAGCATCACTCCCTTGCTCAGCCCGGTCGTGCCGCTCGAATACGGGACCGCGGCGATGTCGTTGGCCGGGTCGAACGCCACCTTCGGTGCCGCGCCGGGGTCGCCGAGCAGCTCGGAGAAGGGCGCAGCGCCGGTGGCTTGGCCGAGCACGAACACCTCGCAGTCACCGGCCTGTGCAGCGGCCTGGCGGGCGACGTTGAGTAACGGCGGCACCGTCAGCAGCAGCGTCGCTCGCGAATCGGCGAGCTGGTAACCGAGCTCGCGCACCGTGTAGCGGGGGTTAGCTGTGGTGCAGCTTCCGCCAGCCGCCACCACGCCAAGGAAGGCGACCGCATACTCGGGAACGTTGGGCAGGAAGATCGCGAACGTGTCGCCCTTGGCGAACCCGCGCGCGCTCAGCCCAGCAGCCAAGCTACGCACCGACCGCTCAAGATCGGCATAACTCAGCGCCCGCCCGGAAGGACCATCTACCAGCGCAGGCTTGCCGCCAAGCTCCTTCGCGCGGTGAAGCGTGAAACTAGCAAGATCACTATCTGGGACATCAGCCTCAAGCGGCCCGCCGGAATAGATCACAGTTGCCCCCCTTCGCGCCTCGCAACATGCAACTCCTTCCTGCGGACCGGCACAAGGGGAGTAAACGACGATGGCAGCATGTGAGGCTGCCCGCACCCACGCATCCCTGCCGCCCACGCATCCCTGCCGCCCTCCCCGGAGGCAGGCGGAGGGCTGTCGGGGCGCGCTCGCTGGCACAACCCGGACTCTCGCCCACGCCGCACCTGCCTCCCTGCTCCGTCTCTGTTCCGTCAGAGCCGAGAAAAGGGCGGAAGACGCCCACCAATGACCACAGCTCACTGCGCAGGCCAAAGGCATGGTCGCCAACATGGACGCTGGTCAACACTGACCACGCCTGACAACTTCACCATCTTCGAGGGCACCTCGGAGATCCAGCGCATGATCATCGGCCGCGCGGTCACCGGACTCCCCGTCCGGTAGATCTGACCTGCGGTTTTACGGGATCACAGCACGGAAGGCGAGCCGCCCCACTCTGGAGTAGCGTGACCCGTTTTCGTGTCCGCATTGTCCGAATGATGCTGGTTATTTCCCGTTGTTTCCGGGCCGCGTGCTGAATCCGTGCTGATACCTGCGGGGTCGTGGTCTAGACCAATCGACATATTGATTTAAACGCACTGACCCTGGGCGGACCGGGACCGTCGGTCACGCGACATCACTGCACGCCGCCGGTTGCCCGGCACTGGGGCGCAATGAGGGTGACGATGGAGCTGACCAAACCCCGGTCGTTCAATGCGCCATCGGGTTGCGAGCGGCCCCGGGGCCGGCCGTGACCGCCGGCGCCGTCCCGGGTTCGGAAGACACGTTGCGTGATGGCAGGGTGGTGACGGTTCGCCCGCTGCGAGCTGGGGATGCGGCGGGGGTCAGGGCGCTGTGGCGCCGCCTGGATGCTCCCGCCCGGCACCGGTTCACCGGCCTGGCTCATCTGCCGTCCGATCGCCCGGGTGATGTGGCCATCCCGCGGCCTGGGCACGCGGCGGGAATCGTGGCCACCGTGCCGGGCAGCTCGCCGGGGCGGGTGGTGGGGGTCACGCAGTATGACCGGATGGCGGGGGAGACGGCCAGGTTCCTGGTGTTCGTTGATGCCTCCTGGCGCCGCGCCGGGCTGGGCACTTTGCTGGTGTGCCGGGCTGGCCGAGGCCGCCCGGCACGCCGGGATCCGCCGGCTGGCCGGCGACGTGCCCAGGAGCGATGCGGCGATGCTGGGCCTGCTGGAGGACCTTGGCCTGGAGTATGCGGAGCAGGTGACGGCGGCGAGCGTGCACGCCAGCTTCGCCGTACAGGAAACGGACGCCTATCTTGATGCGGTGCTGGCCGATCAGCGCGCTGCGGCCCGGGCCGCGGTCGCACCGTTCCTGTGCCCTCGTTCCATCGCCCTGGTGGGGGCCAGCGGCGAGCCCGCCAGCATCGGCGGGCTGCTGCTGGCCAACCTGTTGGCCAGTGGTTTCACCGGGCCGGTGTACCCGGTCAACCCGCGCCACCAGGTCATCCAGGGCGTGAGGGCCTACCCGGACCTGGCCTCCTGCCCTCGAGCCACCGGACCTGGCCCTGGTGGCGGTGCCCGCGCCGCTGGTGGCCGGGGTCATCGACCAGGCCGGCCGCCTGGGGGTCCGGGCGGTGTGCGTGATCTCGGCCGGGTTCGCCGAGGTCGGCGGCGAGGGCCGGGCCCTGCAGGATGAGCTGCGCCGCCGCGCCCGGGTCGCCGGGGTGCGGCTCCTCGGGCCCAACTGCATGGGGCTGCTCAACGGCGGACCCGACCCCCGCTTCAACGCCACGTTCAGCCTCGACTTCCCCCCGCCGGGCCGCCTGGCGTTCGTGACCCAGTCCGGCGGGCTCGGGCTGGCCGCGCTCACCCTGCTCACCGGTCCTTCGCTCGGCGTCAGCGGCTTCGTGTCGGTCGGCAACACCGCCGACCTGACCCCCAACGACCTGCCGCGTTGCGGACGCGCTGGCGGGCGCTATTCCACCGCACTCGGCATCGACGTCGACGTCGACGACGACGTACGCTGAAATCTAGCGGTGGTTCCTGGCGGCCACTCTGTTCTGGATCCGCATCTCGGCTGCGGTCGCGGAACGGACCTTCGGTGTGCTCAGCGACGCAGACCTGGCACGTATCGGCCAGGCACAGCACATACCGCTGGACGACTTCATCGCCTTCCTGCATGAAGGCGGCTCCCGTTACGCCGCGCGGACCGCAGCGCGGCTCAAGGCTCTGTCCGGGATCATCGGCGAGCGTTACGACGGACGGGCCGCCATGATCGGCCAGGAGTTCAGTACCTACCCGGCACTGCGGGCAGCGCTGGATGTGCTGCCCGGCGGGGGGCCGGTACTATCCAGCTGTTCCTGCGCGAACTGCGGGGCGTGTGGCCCGGCCGCGCAGCTGCCACTCGACCCGTGCGCCGAGTACGCCGCAGACACCTCGGCCGCCTCGGCCCGGCTCCCGCAGTGTTTGTCCGCCTCGCCCGGCTGGCCGCCGGATGTTACACCGGCCGCCAGGACCTCGAAGGCGGCCTGGTCAGGCTCGCCTTGGCGGATCACCGCCGGGGATGGGCCTATGCCCGGGCGGGCACCTGTGCGTCCTGCTCACCTAGTGCTCTGTCGACTGATCGTGTGTGAGGCGGGGATGAGCCTTCGGATCGTGCCAGGGACCGCCAACGCGCTGCTCGCGGGTGCGATCGCGAAGACGCTGGGCAGCGAGCCGGTGCCATGCGAGCTGGACCGGTTCCCCGATGGTGAGCTGCGCCCGGTCGTGGGTCACCTGCGCGGCGACGACGTCTATGTGATCCAGCCCACGGGGCCGCCGGTCAGCGACCACCTCATGGAGCTGCTCTTGCTGCTCGATGCCTGCCGCCGGGGCCGGAGTTCCGCAGTTCGTAGGCATCTGAGCGGGCTTTGAAACACGTTTTCCCTGCTTGTGAGGGGGTGGGCGTGTCGCTTGAGCCGAAAATCTGTAGGCACACGTTCTAGCGGATTTAGCTTGTGACGACGGGAACGGACGAGTATCGTGTAGGTACATGTACCTGCGCGAGACCAAGCGACGGAACGCGGATGGGAGCACCGTGTCGTACCTGGCGCTGGCGCAGAACGAGCGCGACCCGGCGACGGGGAGTGCCGCGCGCGCGGATCATCCACCGGTTCGGCCGCGCCGACCAGGTCGACCGGGAGGCGCTGGCACGGCTGGTGCGGTCGATCAGCCGCTTCCTCGATCCTGCCGAGGCGGTTGCGCGCGACAGCGTCGGGCGAAGGCATGCAGTCATCGAGTCGCGGTCGATGGGCTCGGCGTGGTTGGCGGACCGGCTATGGGAGCGGCTCGAGATCGGCAAGACGATCATCGAGGCCGCGGGCGGGCGGCGGCTCCAGGCCGAGCGGGTGGAGCGTGCGATCTTCGCGATGGTCTCAAACCGCCCGTCGGTAAGCCGCTTTCGAAGCTGGCCGGCTGCGCGGTGGGTGAGGGAGCGGGCGTTCGATCGAGGGGCTGGCCGAGGTCTCAGACGATGAGTGCTACCGGGCGATGGACTTCCTGCACGCCGCGCTGACGAGCTGCAGGAGCGGTGTTCTTCTCGGTCGCGAACCTGCTTGAACCTCGAGGTCGACCTGCTGTTCTTCGACACGACCTCGACCTACTGGGAGACCGACCGCCTGCCCGACGAGCTGCAGGGCGAGGACGGCAGGCCGACGATGACGCTGGACGCCGACGACGGCCAGGCCGAGGCTTGTCGGGCCTGGTGCGGCGTTACTCCAAGCACACCAAGGATCACCGCCCGATCTGCCCCAGGTGGTGGTCGGCGATGGCGGTCACCCGCAAGGGGATCCCGGTCAGGTGTGGACCTTCCCCGGTAACGCGTCTGACCAGGTGATCATCCGCAAGGTCAAGGATGACCTGCGGCGGCTGGAACCTCTCGCGGGTGATCTGGGTCGCTCGACCGCGGGTTCACCTCCGAGCGCAACCGCCGCTACCTGCAACGAGGCGGCGGGCACTACATCGTCGGCGAGAAGCTGCGCTCCGACAGCAAGCGAAGCTGAACGCGGCGCTCTCCCGCCAGGGCGCTACCACACCGTCGCGGGGAACCTGCGCGTCAAGCAGGTCCGCGTCGACGACGGCACCAACCGCGACCGGTTCGTGATCTGCCACAACCCCGAACGCGCCGAGCGCGACGAGCTGGTGCGCGAGCAGATCCTCGAGCGCCTGCGCCAGGAGATCCACCACGCCGGACGGGCTTGCGCCGTCCAAGCGCGCAGAGCTCTACGGCGCGCTTTCCACCAAGCCCGCCTACAAGCGCTTCTTGCGCACGACCCCGACCGGCAAGCTCCGGATCGACCGCGCCGCGGTCGCCAAGCGAGACCAAGCTCGACGGCAAGTTCCTGCTGCGCACCTCGCGATGAGAGCCTCACCCCCGCCGACCTGGCCCTCGGCTACAAGGCGCTCTACGAAGTCGAGCGCGGCTGGCGCGATATCAAGCACGTGATCGACATGCGCCCCGCCTACCACCGCCGCGAGGACCGCATCGAGCCCACGTCCAGCTCTGCTGGCTAGCGCTCCTGCTCCTTCGCGTCGCCGAGACCGAAGCCGGCGACACCTGGCGCAACCTGCGCAACGAGCTGGACCGCATGCACCTGGTCACCCTCGCCACTAACGAAGGAACCGTCGCGCAGCGCACCGAGCTCACCCCCGGCCAGCGCCACATCCTCAACGCGCTCGACCTGCCCGAACCACCCCGGTTCTTCGACTTCACGCTCCCAGAACAAGCATGACAGGCCAGCCCAGCACAGGCCGTGTCGTGACACGACCCGATCACGCCTTCATGCCGTTTCCCAAGGTCAGACACCCATTTCGCCTTATCGTGTTCCCATCATCTGCGGAAGTCCGCCGGGGCGGGGCAGGCAGAATCACCGCGGTCCTGCCGTATTTCGGGTATGCCCGGCAGGACCGCCGGGGCCGGGCCGGCGAGGCCGTCGGTGCCCGGGTGGTCGCCGACGCGCTGGCGGCCTCCGGTGCTCAGCGCCTGGTCGTGGTGGACCCGCACAGCGCCGCGCTGGAGGCCATGTGCGGCATTCCGTGGAGATGCTGACGGCGGTGCCCGCCCTGGCGGGCGCGCTCGCCCCTGCCATGCCGGGCGACGCGGTGGTCGTCGCGCCCGATCTCGGCGCGGTCAAGCTCGCCGAGCATTACGCCTCATTGCTGCAGCGGCCGGTCGCGGTGGTGCGCAAGACCAGGGTGACCGGCGCGACCGTCCGGGCCGAGGAGATAGCCGGCGATGTCGCGGGCCGCCCCGCCGTCATCGTCGATGACATGATCAGCACCGGCGCCACGATCGAGGCAGCCGCCCAGGTCTGCCTCACTCACGGGGGCACACCCGGCATTGCCGTCGCCGCGACCCACGGGCTGCTGGTGGGAGGGGCCGCCGGCCGGGTCCGGCAGCTGCCGGTGCGGTGCCTGGTCACCACCGACAGCCTGCCGCAGAACCATTCCCCGGCGATGGCGCTTCAGGTGGAGTCCGTCGCCCCGCTGCTGGCCGATGCCATCGGCCGCCTGCACCACGACCAGCCATTGGCAGGCTTGCTGGCCCGCACCTGACCGGCAGCACCGCGGCGGCCCTGGCCCCAGCTAGGGCGTGCCCGCAGTGGCCGCTGCGGGTGCCCGCCGGCGCCGGTGACCTGGGGCCAGATTCAGGCGCGGATGATCTCGATACGGCGCCCTGGCCGCTGGCACAGGGCCAGTGACCTGCAGCATGCCCTTGTCAAAGCCAGCGGTGATGTGCCCGGTATCCGCGCCTTCTGGCATCGTGACCGGCCGGGTGAACGAGCCGTGACACGCGGGCCGGCGTCCCCCTGGCGGAACGTACTAACTAACGGCCCGATCCCGCGGCCAGCTTCTCCTACCCCCCGGGGTGACGCGCTGACATGCTCGACGACGCCGCAGCCGATCCTGGGGTGATCAGCCTGGAGACCAGCGTCACCCGCGGCCAGCCAGCGGTCATGCGCGCTGATGTCAGCCGGTCCGCCGCCGCGGCGGATCGGGGCCGCCATGCCCGGTGACCGAGTGCGGGCTGGGGACGAGATGCCTGGCGAACCAGTCACGGGCCAGCTCGGCCGCGGCCGTGAGAGTGCCCGGCTCCTTGAACAGATGGGTCGCGCCGGGCACCACGGCCAGGTCGTTCTCGCAGCGCAGCCCGGCCTGAGCCTGCCGGTTGAGGCCGAGCACGACATCGTCGTGCCCGCCGACGATAAGCAGAGTGGGAGCCCTGACCGACCCGAGGCGCGGGCTGGCCAGGTCAGGCCGGCCGCCGCGGGACACCACAGCGGCAATGCCGGAGCCGGGTTCAGCGGCGGCCCACAGCGCCGCGGCGGCACCGGTGCTGGCACCGAAGTAACCGACGGGCAGACCCGCGGTGGCAGGCTGGGCACGCAGCCACGTAGTGACGCCGGTGAGCCGGCGGGCAAGAAGCCCGATGTCGAACACGTTGGCCCGGTAAACCTCCTCATCGGGGGTGAGTAGGTCAAACAGCAGCGTGCCCAGGCCTGCCTGGTTCAGCACGGCAGCCACGTAGCGGTTCCGGGGGCTGTGCCGGCTGCTGCCGCTGCCATGCGCGAACACCACGATCCCGCTCGCCTGGTCCGGCACGGCCAGCTGCCCGGCGAGGCGGACCGCCCCGGCGCTGACCTGGACGTCTTCGTCCCAGTCAGGCGGGTCACCCACCAGCGAGGGGCCGGGGCCAGGCACGGGCACCGGTGCTGCAGTGGGGCCCGGCAGCGATACCGGCGTGGCGGCGCGCTCCAGGCAGGCGGTCACTTCATCGTCGGTCGCCTGGGCGAAGTCGGCGTAGAACTGCCCGATGGCGGAAAACGATCGCGGGGTTTGCACGCAGACCAGTTCGTCGGCGTCGTGCCCCATGCGCGCCCGCCACCCCGGTGGCGCCACGGGAACGGCCAGCACCACCCGGGCCGCGCCCTGCGCCCGGGCAACCTGGCAGGCGGCCCGCGCCGTCGACCCGGTCGCGATCCCGTCGTCGACCACCACCGCGACACAGCCGCCCAGCGGCTGACGTGGCCGGCCACGCCGGTAGCGAAACGCGCGCCGCTCGAGCTCACGGCGTTCCCGTGCCTCCACCGCAGCCAGCTCATCCGTGGAGATCCCGCCCCACTGGATGAGCTTCTGGTTCACAACACGCACCCCGTCCTCACCGATGGCCCCCATGCCCAGCTCAGGCTGGAACGGCACCCCGAGCTTGCGCACCACGATCACATCCAGCGGCGCGCCGAGCGCCCGGGCAACCTCAAAAGCCACCGGGACGCCGCCCCGCGGCAAGCCAAGCACCACAACCCGCTGCCCGCGCAGATGCTGCAGCCTCCCCGCCAGCTTCCGTCCCGCATCGGCGCGATCAGCGAAACGCACGGCGCCCTCCTCCCCGTCAGCCCCCTCCGGTAAGCAGGGTTCTCCCAGCCGGGGCAGCGCACCAGGGACCATCGTCACCTCCAGCAGGCTGCCCGCTGCAGCAACGCGAGGCGGACAGCCCCGTCCCGGGCCCGGGACGCTGTGCTTAAGGTTACGCACAGCCAGGTTCTTGCGGTCGTCATCCGGCGGCTCCACCCAGTCACCCGGGCGATGCCAGAACTCTTGAAAGCCTGATCCACAGCGCTGTCTGTAAAGCCGCGGAGCATCTGCGGCCTGCACAGGCCCGCTCACCGGGCTCCACGCCGAGAATCCTGGCCTCCAGCAAGGCCTAGCCAGCTTCGCGCAGATGGACGACTTTACGGGCAGGACTCCGCGAACCCGCAGGTCAGGCAGGACGTGGCGAGTTTCGGAGCGGTAGCCGGTCCCGGAAGGGCGGACTAAGGACCCTACCAGCCGGCTGGGTCCCGGCATTGCGTGGCGGTCAGGAGGTGAGGGAAATGCCAGGTATAGCGAGGCGTGAGCCGCGCGGGGCGGCAGGCGATGTCTTCAGCCGCTTCGACCACATGTTCGATGAGTGGGCGAGAATGATGCCGTTCCGGGCGGTGCCGTTCCCGCACTGGCGGGAAGCCGACGATCTGATCCGTGTCGAGGAATTCCGCGAGGACGGGGCCGTGGTGGTACGGGCTGATCTGCCCGGCATCGACCCGGAGAAGGATGTCGAGCTGACCGTATCGGACGGGATGCTGCACATTCACGCGGAACGCCGTGAAGAGGAGAAGCGGGAAGAGAAGGGCTACCTGCGCCAGGAACTGCGCTATGGGTCGCTGTCCCGGACGCTGCCGCTTCCGGGGGGTGTGACCGAGTCGGACATCACCGCGACCTACAAGGACGGGATCCTAGAGATCCGGATCCCGGAGCCGAAGCACGAACCGGGCAAGACGATACCCATCAGCAAGGCCTGACCGAACTGCCGCGCTGGGCGGCGCCGGCGGGTCCGCGGTGACCGAGGCTGAGCGCCGCCAGCGCGGAAACCTGCACCCGCGCTGAAAACATTCGGGCAGCTAATGCGAGGCCCTGGGAATCCGCTAAGTTGTGGTATCGTGCCAGCCTTGAACCGGCGATCGCTCGCCCGGTACTATAGTCCGGGTTTGTAATCATCCAAGCGTTCTCCCTGGTCAGGGCTGCGCGCATATCGTTACCGGCATATTGCGGCATGTGATACGGCAATGTCAGTGTCTGCTCGCGATCAGCCCATATAACGAACCCGAACTGTAGCACCGGCCCCTCGCGTCGCGTACGCGAATTCGTCCGGATGGCGCAATTGGAAAGGGCCGTCCATTCCTGCCGTATTCGGGCCTTGCACCCCTGCCCGCAATCGGCGGCCCCCCGGCGGCCCGCGCGAGCGTGAAAACTAGCAAGGCCAATGCAAGAAGGGCATCATGTACACCTTCGGCACGATGGCGCTGCTGAGGCTGGCAGTGCTCGTCGTGGCCAAGATCGGGAACCGCTACCTGCGGCTCGTGCCCAGGGCCTGGGCGTTCGCGCTGGTGGCGCTCGGCGTCGGGCGGCCTGGCTAGTCAGCCTGAACCCTGGGTTCCGCATAATTCAGGTCGGCTAGAGCACCGGGTAGGCGGGCTGGCCTTGGGAAACGGAAGGCTGGCTAGCCGCAGGCCGTGTCTCTAGGGCTGCGGCTCGACGAAACGGGCTCTGATCAGGCTTCGGGCGTGGTGAGCTCGTGGATCTTGCGGGGAACGTCGATTTTCAGGGCTGTGAGGAGATCGCGGGTGGTCTTGGGGATGTCGGTGCGCTGGCGGAAGGTGCCGGCGGGGCCGGTGAAGGTGCCGATGCTGATGCGCTGCAGTTCGCGGTGCATGGCGGGCCAGGTCTGGCCGGTGTCGTTCTCGGCGACGCGGACGAGCAGGAGGGCGAGCCAGCAGAGGATGACGTGGGCGCGGATACGCTCTTCGAGCCGGTGGTAGACGGGCCGCAAGTCCAGGATGGATTTCATGTCACGCCAGCCGCGCTCGACTTCCAGGAGCTGCTTGTAGCCGGCGGCGATGTCCTCGGCGGTCATGGCCGGGTCGGCGCTGCGCAGCAGGTACTTGCCATCGAGGTTCTCCTCGGCCTTCGCCTGGGCCTTGTCGGCCCGGAGCAGGCCGCCGGGGGTGACGCGCAGGAACCGGTTCAGTCCCGGCATCGTGGAGATCTTCCCCGCAGCTCGGCCCGCTTCACCGTGGTGAGCTGGTCAGACCCGGCGATCGTCTCTTCGAGCGCGGTGATCATCTTCGCGCGGACGGCGGCGTCGCGGACGGCCTGGTCCGGGTTGAAGCAGATGATGAACCGGTCACCCGCATCGGGCAGCCGGACCTCTTTGACCTGCAGGTTCCCGGCGACGGTCTTGTAGCGGGGTCTCGGCGGTCAGCCTCAGCGGCCAGCAGATCGGCAGCCCGGCACGCTGGGGCAGTCCCAGCAAAACCACGGTCACGCTTGCTAACGGCGCCACGGCGCACGCGCAGCTGCTGGTCGAAGATCCGGCCGACTTCGGGAGCCGGTGCGCTATCGGCTTGCCCGCCCGGCCAGGGCGAGGGGAGACGTTCGCGTCAGCGGCCGGGTTCCGGGTCTACCCGCCGGATCAGACCGCGTCCAAGGTGATCCCGTTCCCGTTCGCCGCCTGCGGGCACACCGGGCCGGTCTGGATGAGCGCCGGAGCTATCACAGCCGAAGGTACTCCTGAGTAGTACCCCCACAGTGACAACAACAGGTCTAGCGGGCTCCCCCGCTTACTTCCCGGCCTGGGAGCCCGCGTTGCTGTCCGGATTTGTGGCCATTGGCGTCCTCAGGGTGCTTGCCTGGCTGCCGGGAGGGGACGGTGCTCCACTACCGTGTCGGAAGACGGAAAGAACACACTCTCGCTTCTGTCCCTCCAGCGAACCAGGTAGGGCGGTGCGCCATTGGCGCCATGGACCTCGACGATGACGCCCTCGCGCTCCACATCGCCGACGTGACGGCCTTTGACCAGGAGCTCATCACCCGCAACTGCGCGCATCTTCTGCCTCCTTGAGTCAGTGGTGCCATCACTTTGACCGTGGTGAGCCCGGGGGGTCAGGGGCCAAAGGTCCGTGCAAGAGGAGCCAGAGTTCCTCCGCGCCACGGTGCTGGTCAGTGCAGGGCCGCCAGTCCGGGGGCTGCTGGCCCAGTTCTCTGTGGTGATTGATGAGCGGTACGACGGCCAGCTGGCTCCCCATTCAGCGGCGGCGGCGGTCTGCTCCAAGACCAATGTCCCGGTGGCCGGTGACGGGGGTCCCTGCCGTGGGACGCGGGCTGGTCCAGACAGTGGGCACCGAGGTGATAGCGATGGCTGAGGGTGCCGGCGTGACCGGGGCCCAGCCTGTGCGCGAGCCCTGGGCGGATGTGTCGGAGACGCATTCTGCGGTCGTGTTTTTCACCGGTGATCGTGCTTTCAAGCTGAAGAAGCCGGTCAGCCTCGGTTTTCTGAACTTCAGTACGCGTGAAGCGCGCATGGTGGCGTGCCAGCGCGAGATCGAGCTCAACCGGCGGTTCGCGCCCGACGTGTACCTGGGTGTCATTGAGGTTCGTGACCCGGCCGGCCAGGTTTGCGATCACCTGGTCGCGATGCGCCGGATGCCGGCCAGTCGGCGGCTCCCTGCCTTGATCCAGGCAGGCCAGCCGGTGGGCGTGACGGTCCGCCGGGTCGCGCGGATACTCGCCGTGCAGCACGCGTCGGCCCCGCGTGGTCCCGAGATCAGCGAGCAAGGCAGCCGGGACGCGCTGCGGCGCCGGTGGGAAGACAACATCGAGCAGACCCGTCCCCTGCAGGACCTGCTCGGAGCCGCAGAAGCCGATGAGGTGGGGTGGCTTGCGAACCGGTTCCTGGCCGGGCGCGGGCCCTTGTTCGATGCGCGGATCCGCGGCGGTCATGTTCTGGATGGGCACGGGGACCTGCTGGCCGAAGACATCTTCTGCCTGCCAGACGGGCCCCGGATCCTCGACTGCCTGGAGTTCGATGACCGGCTGCGCTGGCTCGACGGGCTGGACGACGCCGCGTTCCTGGCCATGGACCTGGAACGGCTCGGCGCCGGTGAGCTGGCCGAGCGGTTCATGGGCTGGTACGTGGAGTACACCGGTGACCCTGCTCCCAGCTCGTTGCGCCATCACTACGTCGCCTACCGGGCGTTCGTGCGGGCGAAGGTCAGCTGCTTGCGCTCACGGCAGGGTGACCCGGTGGCGGGCGGTGAGGCCCGGCAGCTGGCCGCCCTGGCGCTGCGGCACTTGCACGCGGGCGCGGTCACTCTGGTTCTCGTTGGGGGCCTGCCCGGCACGGGCAAGTCGGCCCTGTCTGCTGCCGTGGCGGACCGGCTGGGCTGCACCGTGCTGAACAGTGACCGGATCCGTAAGGAACTGGCCGGCCTTCCCGCGGCCCAGAAAGCGCCCGCCCTATACGAGGAAGGCATCTACACCCCGTCCTGGACCGAACGCACCTACCGGGAGCTGCTGCACCGTGCCGCGGAGCTGCTGTCGCACGGCGAATCCGTGATCGCCGACGCCTCGTGGATCTCCGTCGGCCATCGGGCCGGCGCGGTCGCCGTGGCCGGCGACGCGGCTGCCAACCTGGTCCAGCTGCGGTGCACGGCGCCGGCCGAGCTGACCGCGCGCCGGATGAGCACCCGGACCGACGGCGCCTCGGACGCATGCCCCATGGTGGCGGAGAAAATGGCTGCGGCGCAGGCGCCATGGCCGGAAGCCGTCACCATCGACACGAGCGCGACCGAGCCGCCCAGCCCGGCCGCCGCCCCGGCTGACCCGCTCCAGCGGGCGCTTGAAACGATCCGCCCTCGCGGTCCCGCGCACCCCTGGCGGCCGGTCTTGCCCTACATGCTCCCGGATTGAGTTAAATCCCCGGGAGCTCCATCGTCCCGCGTTGCTGCGCGGTCAGGTGAAGGCCCTCCGGCCGGTGCCGTTCCGTGATCATTACCAGGACGGCGGTCGGCCAGTGCGTGCCCAGCGATCCACGGTGGCGGGGCGGGGATGGGCGCGGAGTGCTTCCCGGCGGACGATCTGGCGCAGGCGGGTGACGGTCACGATGCCGGTGATCCTGTCGCCGGTGAGGACGATAGCGGCCAGGTCTCCGCTCAGCGGAGGCCGGCTGAGTAGGGAGGCGGCCGGATCGTCGGGGCTGGCTACGTAGACGGGCGGGACGGCGGCAATGACCTGCTGCAGCGTGGTGAAGCTCCGGCTGGCCGGCGGCACCCGGGCCAGTCGCCTGACCCCGGTGACCCCCGCCAGTGATCCGCCGGGGCCGATGACCGGAAACTCGGTCTGGGCCGAGTCCAGGGCGACCCGGTCGATGAAATCGGAGACGGTCAGCCAGGTCGCGCCGATGTCGGGGTCCGGTGTCATGACGTCGACGACTCGCAGCCCGGCAAGCGCAGCGGCGGCGCTGCCCGCCGCGGCCTCCGCGGTAGCTGCGCTCATGACGAACGTACCGATCACGGCCAGCCACAGGCCACCGGCGTCCCCCCAGAACAGAAGTTCGGCGGCGCCGGCGGCAATGATCACCGCGCCGAGCACCCGGCCCGCCGTGGCCGCCGCCTGGGTGGCCCGTGCGCGGTCGCCGTGACGCATCCACAGCGCGGCGCGGAGGATCCGGCCGCCGTCCAGCGGCGCGCCGGGAAGCAGGTTGAAGACGGCGAGGAAGACGTTCATGAAGGCCAGCCAGCCGAGCGCGGCGACGGCGATGACCGGCCCGCCCCCGGCGCGCACCAGCGCTGCGATCGCGCCGAGGACCAGTCCGGCCGCCAGGCTGGTGGCCGGCCCGGCCGCCGCGATCAGCAGGTCGGCCCGGGCGTGCGGCGGTTCGCCGCCGAGCTCGGACACCCCGCCGAGAGCCCACAGGGTGATGGAGGTGACGGGCACGCCGTAGCGCCGGGCCACCAGGGAGTGCGCGAGTTCGTGGGCGAGGAGGGCGGCGATGAAGGTAACCGCACCGGGGACGGCCACCGCCCAATACGCGACCGCGGGCTCGTGAGGTGCCAGGCCCGGGAGGACCTGGGCCCCCAGGAGCCAGCCGATCAGAACGACCATGACCAGGACGCTCCAGTGCGCGCCGATCCGGATGCCCGCCACCCGGCCCAGCGGCATGGTCCGCTTCATCGATCCCGCCGCCCTTCACGGACACGTGGCCCGCCCGGCTGACGCCCGGACGGGAACCTGCCCGTCTTCCAGCCTCATTCCGCCTCACCGGAGCCGGCAGAGCCGTAGGTCATACGGAGGTGATGCCTACGGCCTGGCACTGGTGGCGCACGGCGTCCTGCCTAGGGTCATGTGACGGTCACGCGGGGCCGGTGAGTGCCGCGCAGGAGTGCCGCCTCGGCCGCCTCTTCCCGACCGGGCAGTTCCTCGATGGCCGCGCCGATGGCGGCCAGGGCCGGGCGTGATGTCCGGTAGTGGTGGCCGCACAGCAGCAGATCCACCGGATATGGCCGCCCGGGCGCCGGCATGATCACCCGCACCACGGGCCGTCCAGGGCAGCGGCAGGCCCGGTCCTCAGCACCCTGCGGCGCGGGCCATCGGCTCGGTACCGGCAGCAGGTCGCCGGATTCCGGTGCACTGCCGCGGTTGGTGCCCCTACGCGGGAATCGCGGCCTCATGACGCAAGCCTGGCGTGGCCCGGTATCCGGCCAGTAGAGACGTTATTCCCCGTCCAGCGGCCCTAAGGCCCAGCGGCATGCGCGGCGAGGTGGGTGGTGAGCCAGCCGTCAGCCAGCTGCGCGACCTGTTCCAGGGCGGCCGCCTCCTCGAACAGGTGCAGCGGGTTCCCCGCCCCTATCGAGGGGCGAAGGTCCTCTGCGGATCCGGCGCACCGGCTGGCAACAGGCCCTCCGGCCCTGCCCGGCGGCGCCTGGACGTGGTCGGGTGGCAGTGAGCAGGAATTCGTGATCCGGTGGCAGGCGATCTGCAAGCCGGCGAGGAGACCCGATGACTGAGCACACCGACCCGTCTGAGCGGGAAACCTCAGTGGCCGCGCTCCAGGAACGCGTGAACCTGGTGGAGGTACGCGTCGCGGCGCTGACCGAAGCGCTGCAGGTCCTGGCCCGCGGCCTTGAGGACCTCCCCACCGCCGAACCGGGCGGAAAGCCCGCCGCTGAGGCCGCTCGAAGAGCGCATGACCTGCTGCTCGCCGCGCAGCCCCGACCGTAGGCCCTGGCCAGCCCGTGGTACCCGGTACTGGCGAGAGGTGATTCGTGGCCCGGTGGCGGGAGCAACGAGACGGGCCCGATGGCAGGTGACTTCCCCGTCGGGCCGGCATCTGCAGGGCGATCCGGCAGGTGGTCCTGCCGATTTGGCCCTGACCGGGAAGGCTGGCAGGACGGCCGTGCGCAGCCGTGACACCCGTCAGGCTGGGCGGGCCGGATGATCGTTAAGGAGTAAGGGACGTGGACACCGTCGCAGGTGAGGTTGAGCGGAAATACGACGTCGCCGGTGGGACGGCCGTTCTGGACGCCGCCGCCGGGGCCGCGCCGGAACCACCGCCGCTGACCAGGCATTCGGCCGCAGGCGAGGTGGTGCTCGCTTACGTGCGCGACCAGGTGGCCGCAATCTGCCGTTATGACCCGCGGGTGCGCCGTGATGAGCCAGACGCCGTGCACCAGATGCGGGTGGCCAGCCGCCGGGCCCGCAGTGTGTTGCAGGCCTTCGGCACCGTCATCGACCGGGACGCGACCCGGCCGCTGTGCGCGGAGCTGAAGTGGCTTGCGGCGGAGCTCGGGCGAGCCCGCGACACCGAGGTGCTGCTGGCCCGGCTGACCGCCGACCTAGCTGCTATCCCCCCCGCCCTGGTGGTAGGGCCCGTGCGGGCGCGCATTACTGCCCACTTCAGCGCCGAGCTGACCCAGGCACGGCGGGCCGCGCTCGATGCGCTCGACGGGCAGCGTTATCTGCGCTTGCTCGATGACCTGCATGCGCTGCTGGCCGACCCGCCGCTGACACCCTTGGCGGAACGCGAGGCAGGCGGGGTGCTGGCCAAGCCGGTCCGGCGGGCTGCTCGCCGGCTGCGGCGTGCCTTGGATGCCGTGCCCGGTGCCGAAGACCGCGACACAGCGATCCATGAGGCACGCAAGGCCGCCAAACGGGCCCGGTACGCTGCCGAAGCAGCCGGGCCCGGACTCGGCATGACCGCCAGCCGCCAGGCCAAGCAGGCGAAGGAACTGCAGGAACTGCTCGGCGACCACCACGACAGCGTGGTCGCGCGGACGGTGCTGCTCGAGCTTGCCCGGAAGGCCCGGGCAGCAGCCGAGGACACCTTCACCTACGGCCTGATGTACCAGCGTCAAGCCTGCCAGGCCGCCACCATCGAGCAAGCCGTGCCACGCCTGACGGCCGGGAAGTGACGGAGTCTTTGGCCAGCCGTACGAAGCGCCGCAGGTACGCCGCCAGGCCAGGGTGGCGATGGCATGCTGCCGGCTGGGGCTGCACGGTCACGCTGTTTCGTGAATGATCAAGGCTAGGCGGGGCGATGACCCGGAGGTGCGCGGATATGTCAGAGCCTGCATCGGTTACACCGGACTCTCCGGCGGCTCTCATCGACCGGGAGCTGAGCTGGCTCAGCTTCGCCCGCCGCGTGCTTGCCCTGGCCGAGGACCCGGAGCAGCCTCTCCTGGAGCGGGTCAAGTTCGCCGGGATCATGGTGTACCGCTCGAATACTCGATTGAGTGGCTGACCTGCGCTTCCGCCAGAAGGCTAGACGTGATGCTGGTTAGCTTGCCGGGTGCTGCTCAAGATCATCTGCCTGCTCACGTGCCGGGTACTCGGCCTGGCCGTCCTGGTGTTCCGCGGCGACCTGGCGAAGGATGCTGAGCTGCTGGTGGTCCGGCATGAGAACGCGGTCCTGCGGCGGCACGTCAGCCGGGTGCGGTACGAGCCGGCCGACCGGGCCTGGTTCGCCGCGCTGGCGCGGCTTGTGCCGCGCCAGGCGCTGGGCCGAGGTCTTCCCCGTGACGCCAGCGACGCTGCTGGCCTGGCACCGCAGGCTGGCGGCGAAGAAATACGGCACGAGCAAGCGGCGCAAGCCAGGACGCCCGCCGAAAGTCCCGGGCATCGCCCGCCTTGTCGTCCGGCTGGCGAGGGAGAATCCGCTGTGGGGACACCGCCGGATCCACGGCGAACACGACGGTGATCACCTCAGCGTTGCCGACCTCGACCGCGAACGGATCCACCGAAAACCCGTCCTGGGCGGCCTGATCAACGAATACTCACACGCCGCCTGACACCCCGAAGACTCCGCAGGCCACCAGGCGGATCCCAATTTTCGAGCGGGACACGGTCAGCCGGTGATCTCGATGGTCAGCGTGGCGTCGTCACGGTAGTCGTCCGGCGGCAGCACTACCTTGAGGTGGTTGTCCACATGAGCCACCCCGCCCACGCGCCGTGCTGCCTCGGCCGCTTCCAGGTACTGCGGGTAACTCGGCACCGTGCGATTGAGCCCTACGCTTCCGTCAAGGTTCCTGATGGTGATGCCGGCCGTGTCGACAAGCGGGTCTTGGCTGAGCTCCTTCTCCACCGCCTCGCGAATATCCTTGGCCTTCCGCATCGCGTATCTCCTAATAAGTGTCAGCGGACAGCGGACCGCCGCCCTGGCGATCGGCCTGCGGCGTGATTCGTCCGGACCCGGCGAGGAGGCGTGCTGTCAGCACGATGCTCTTATGTTTGTCAAGGGGGTCGGATGACATTTAGGTTGCCGCATTTCTGGGGTTTGAGGGTGGTGTCCCGGACGGGTTTATTGCTGGTTTGCGGACAAGACAGGGATGGGCCGCTCGAGATGGAGCGCGCAAGCTCTTATGAGGTCACGCCCAGCAGGTCAGGGATGGGGCCGGGGACGGCCGACGAATCGTTCGCAGGCCAGCAGGTTCGCGGCAGCCGAATATCGGGTCAAGCCGCCCCCGGAGCTTTCGGGCGTTACCCGGCGGCCAGGCGCAGCTGGCGGTAGACCTCGCGGGCGACGTAACGCTTGAGGCAGCGGATGATCTCCGCCTTGGACTTGCCTTCGGCCGTGCGGCGCTCAGCGTAGGCGCGGGTGGCCGGGTCAGAGCCCAGGCGGGTGAACACGATCCGCCACAGGGCGTGGTTCGCCTGGCGGTCACCGCCGGGGTTGAGCCGGTGACGGGTGACTTTCCCGGATGATGCGGGGATCGGGGCAGCACCGCACAGGTGCGCCCAGGCCGCCTCGCTGCGCAGCCGTTCCGGGTGATCTCCGGCCGCGATGAGCAGCAGCGCCGCGGTGCGCGGGCCGGGCCTCGTAGATGGCGAGCAGGCCGGGGGCGCGGGCGGTCACCAGTGGGATGATGAGCTCGTCCAGGCGGACCAGCTGGCCGTCCAGGAACTGGGCGCGCCGTCCTAGCTCGCGCAGCGCGATGCGGGTGGCGTGGCCGGCGACATCGCCGGGGCGGGGACGCAGCGCCGCCAGCCCGGTGATCAGGGCAGCCCGGCTTGTGCCTGGCGAACCGTGCCCGCAGGTCATCGGGGCCGGTCAGTACCAGGGCCCGGGCCTGGTTGATGGTCCGGGTGCGTTCTCCCGCGGCGCTGCGCCGGGCGACCATCAGGGTCCGGATCGCTTCCACGGCGCCGTCCCGGCCCTTGGGGGCACCGCGGGCCCGGCCGGACTGCGCGGCCCGGGCAGCGCTGACCGCGTCCAGCGGGTCAGACTTGCCCTGCCGGCGCCGGTCCTGCCGGTCCGAACGGTCCACCTCGACGACCCGGATGCCCGCTGCGGTGATGTGGCGGGCCAGCCCGGCGCCGTAACTGCCGGTCCCTTCGATGCCGACCAGGCACACGGTGCCGAACCCGCCCAGCCAGCCCAGCAGGCGGGCGTAGCCGGCCGCGGTGGCAGGGAACTCCCCGACGCCGAGCAGGCCGCCGACGGGATCGAGCGCGGCGGCGACATGGGTATCTGCGTGAGTGTCTACGCCGCCGGTAATCGCGGTGCGACAGGTAACGGGGCGTGCTTCTTCTACGATGGTCACTGTCATCCCTTTCTCAGGTTCAGGGATGGCACGCACCCGCTGGCCGTCGGACCTGTGAACCCCGGCCTCTTGCACAGGACGGGCAGATCAGACCGGCAGCGCCGGTGGGTGCCGTAAACCTGGGGCCCGGCCGACAAAGCGCCTCGCAGGACAGCCCGTACGGCATCAGCCGAATCGGAGGTCAGGCCGGGACCCAGGCTCCCGACGCTACGCCCCTGTTCAGTCAAGATCAGGGAAGCCGCGCCAGAAGCACTATCCACAGTCTCCCTGCCGAATATGAACCCGCCGACGTGGGCGAAGAACGCGACGCCGCCGCCGTTCGCCGAGGCGCTGAACAGCCCGAAGCTCGCCTCGATCAGCTGGTACAAGAACCAGACTCCGAGGAAGATCCAGGCCGGGATCCTGACCAGGAAGATCGGCACGATGTAGGTCAGGACCCGGGAGCCGGGGTACAGCATGAAGTAGGCACCCAGCACGGCGGCGATGGCGCCGCTGGCCCCCAGCTCCGGCACCCGCCCGTCGGCGGCCGTGCCGAACAGCAGCGTCATCGCGGTCTGCAGCGTCATCGCGGCAAAGCCGCCGGCGAAGTAGAACACAAGGTAGCGCAGCGGCCCAAAGGCGTCCTCGACGTTCTTGCCGAAGATCGCCAGGAACAGCATGTTGCCCAGGATGTGGTCCCACCCACCGTGCAGGAACATAGCGGTGATCCAGCTCACTCCCCACGGCTCTGGGCCCCGGCAGGCGTTGTCGACCGTGCACGGATAGAAGGAGGCGTGGTAGACCGCCGCATTCAGGTGCGGGATCTCGTAGAAGAGCCACACGGCGAAGTTCGCGACGATCAGCAAGACATTGACGACCGGGAATCGCCGCGCAGAAATGCCATCAGATAGCGGAAGCATTCAACCGTTTCCCTCCGAAAGACCCCGGTGCCGATCACCGAGCTCGACCTCAACGCAGTGTTGGTCCGGCAGTACGGCGCCGTCGTCGCCGACGTCCGCATCCGCCTCACCGGGTAACGAGCCAACGGCCAGCCCCGCCAAGCCCGACATGGCCGGCTTCGGCCGCTTGTGCCCCAAAGTCACGGCGGCAGCCCCGTACGGCACAGACAGGACGGTGACCCCCTCACGCGTGGAGGGGCAAGCCCGGGCCAGCTCGCCGCGGTCACGGCACACGTTAGTCAGGCGCGAGCGCGCATCACAGCATTGGTGCACTGCTCTGCCGTCAGGTCGTCTGCGGCGATGCCCAGCTCGCCGAGGACCGCCCGGACATCGCCGAGCCCCCGATGGGGTGCCCCCCGGATTCCTCTTCCGCCCGCAGGCACCTCATAGCCAGGGCGGTCCCTCAGTTACGGGCGAAGTCGCCGACAGATGCCGACTCAGGGGCTGCCCCCCATCCGGCTGATCAGGTCGTCCATCGTAACTCCATACCGCATGCCCCAAGCCTCGATCTGATCGGCATCCACTGGATCAGGGAGCTCCCGCAATGCCACGTCAGCCAGCTCCGGGAACCCCTGGCTGCGCAGCCTGCCGGCCACGTATTCCCGGCTGTATACGTAATTCCTGCCATCTTGCACGTGCCATCACCAGACCCTGACAGTCCTCTCGAGAAATTGAACCAAGACCACGAACCGGTGGCGAGTGTGCCCCGCGGCACCGCCGGCACCGAAGGGGCGAAGGTCCCGCTTGTCCTGGCCGGACGGTTGTGAACGACCGGAACTGTCCCGGATGTCCTGCACAGCATCGGTTTCACATTCGGCCACCCGGCTGGAGCTTTGCTGCCTGTCTGACCGGCGTGCCCTGACCGGCGCCGGGTCCGTGGCCTGATCGCAGGGCGTGGATGGTGGTGAAGCGGGCGGCGCGGCGGTGCACGCGGTAGCCGCGCCTGCGGCGCCGGGGCGCGGGGGCGGCCGGGGCGTGGTACAAGCGGTAGAACCAGTACTTGCCGACCTCGATCAGTATCAGGTAGCAGGTGACGATCCCGGCCAGGGCGAGGAAGAACAGGCCGGGCAGGGGCCGGAAGCCCAAAACGCGGGCGAGCGGGGTGAAGGGCAGCACCGCGCCGACGGCGACCACGCCGAACGCGGCGAGCAGCAACGGCACGCTCGGGCGGCTCCGGAAGAACGGGATCCGCCGGGTGCGGATCACGAAGATCACCAGGGTCTGGGTGGCCAGGGACTCCACGAACCAGCCGGTATGGAACAGCACCGGGCCGGCATGGAATACCCGCAGCATGATGCCGAAGGTGGCGAAGTCAAAGATGGAGCTGATCGGGCCGAAGACGATCATGAACCGGCGGATGAAGCTCATGTCCCAGCGGGTGGGCTGGGCGGTCAGCTCCGGGTCGACCTCGTTGGTGGGGATGGCCAGCTGGCTGGTGTCATACAGCAGGTTGTTCAGCAGGATCTGGGACGGCAGCATCGGCAGGAACGCCAGGAAGATCGACGCCCCGGCGGCGCTGAACATGTTCCCGAAGTTGCTGGACGTGCCCATCAGGACGTACTTGATGGTGTTGGCGAAGATCTGGCGGCCGCCCATCACGCCGTCGGCCAGCACGTCGAGGTCCTTTTCCAGCAGCAGCACGTCGGCGGCGTCCTTGGCCACGTCGGTGGCCGAGTCGACGGAGATGCCGACGTCGGCGGCGTGCAGCGCGATCGCGTCGTTGACGCCGTTGCCGAGGAAGGCCACATCGGCGCCGGTGGCCCGCTGCGCCCGGACGATCTGGGCCTTGTGCCCGGGGCTGACCCGGGCGAAGACCGTGGTCGCCGCGAGCAGGTCACCGAGCTGCTCGCCGGCCTTGTCGATGTCGGCGCCGGTGGCCACCTGCCCGGCCGGCAGGCCGAGGTCGGCGCAGACCTTGACCGCCACGACCGGGTTGTCCCCGGTGAGGATCTTGACGGTAATGCCCAGGGCCGCCAGCCGTTGCAGTGCTGCGCGGGCGTCCGGTTTCGGCGGGTCGAGGAAGACCAGGAGGCCGCGGAAGGCCAGGCCATGCTCGTCGGCCGGGGACAGCGCGGACTGGCCGGGCGCCGCACGGGTGGCCACCGCGATTACCCGGTTGCCGGCCGCGAACTCCGCCTCCAGCGCCGTGCGGGCGGCAGCAGGAATATCGGTGCACCGCTCCAGCAGCCCTTCCGGGGCGCCCTTAGTGATGACCATCCGGTTACCGCGGTCATCTTCGGTCAGCACCGACACCAGCCGCCGTTCGTGATCGAACGGCAACGTGGCCAGCCGGCGGTAGCGCGCCAGCGCCGCCTGCTGCCGCGCGGCGGCCGGGGAGTCCCACAACGCGACGTCGAGGGGGTTCCCGCCGGCCGCCTGGCCGCCTTCCACCACCGCCTCGTTGCACACCAGCCCCAGCAGCAGCGGCTCGTCATCGGCCGTGCCGTCCGGCCCCACCGACCGCATGAACCGCAGGCTGCCCTCGGTCAGCGTGCCCGTCTTGTCGGTGAACAGCACATCGACGTCCCCCAGGTCCTCGATGCACACCAGCCGCTTGACCAGCACCTTGCGCCGGGCCAGTTGCCGCGACCCGGCGGCCAGGCTGGTCGAGACGACCGCCGGGAGCAGCTGCGGCGAGATCCCGACCGCGATCGCCAGCGAGAACAGCAGCGCGTCGAGCACCGGCTTGTGCAGCGCGACGTTAATGATGAAGATCGCCCCGGTGAGCACCCCGGCCACCTGGACCAGCAGCAACGAGAACTTGCGCAGCCCTACCTGGAACTCGGTCTCCGGCTGCCGCTCTCCCAGGCCCACGGCGATCCGCCCGAACTCCGCATCCTTGCCGGTCGCGACGACCACGCCGGTGCCCGACCCGGCCTGCACCACGGTACCCATCAGCGCACAGCAGTGCAGCTCGGCCAGCGGCGTCCCGGCGGCGACCGGCCCGGCGGACTTCTCCGCCGGCAGCGACTCGCCGGTCAGCACCGACTCATCGCACTCCAGCCCCGCCGTGGTCAGCAACCGCAGGTCGGCGGGCACCACCTCGCCGAGCTGCAGGTCCACCACATCGCCGGGCACCAGCTCGGTCACGTCCGTCGTGCGCGGGTGCCCGTCCCGCAGTACCACGCAGCGGTGATGGATGGACGAATGCAGCGCCTCGGCGGTCTTCGCCGCCTTGTACTCATTGGCGAACCCCAGGCCGACCGAGGCGAGCAGGATAACCCCGATGATTACGGCGTCGCTGCGCTGACCGAGGAAAGCCGAGGCTACGGCCGTAGCCGCCAGCAGAAGCAGCAACGGGGACCGCAGCTGGCCCGCCAGCACCGACCATGCGTGCACCCGATGCGAACGCACCGCGTTCGGGCCTATCACCCGCAGCCGCCGCGCCGCCTCATCCGCCGGCAGGCCACCAGTCCCGGTCCGCAGCCGGGCCAGGACATCATCGGCTCCCAGCGCGGCGGCCTCCGCCACCGCCACCGACGACGGGACCGCGATGCCTTCCGCCCGGCCGGATACGGCAACCGCCATAATCACCTCACTTCCCTAGGCATCCCGACCCTCCCGCCCCGCGCACCACCCTGGTAGGGACCAAGGCCACCACCCGCACGGTCGCTCCGGCCTGCGCCGGTCGGCCTTACGGGCCGCCAGCCGCGACGCCCGCAGCGTCCCGCCCTCCCGATACGACCCGCGCCACGGCCGCCGTCTCCTGTGGTGCGGGCAGAAGGGATACCTGTGGTGCGGGCAGAAGGGATAGAGGTCACCCCGAGCGTCTCGAGGAGAGCGCCGTCCTGGCCGAGGTGTTCAATCCTTTCCTGGCGCCTGGCCGCGGCAAGCGGGACCTTCGCCTCTGGGTGCCGGGGTTGCGGGGCAGCAGCGTCAGGGGACCACACAACTGTGCTTGGTTCCCTCGAGCGAGGGGGACTGTTATGGCTAGCGCCGCAAAAGCTCACATGAGCGGGAGCCGTCGGGCAGCCAGATGGATACTGCCTGCGCGGCTGGTTCTGTGGTCTCGGGAATCGGTAAGGCGGCAGGCACCGTCTTGTGACATGACCAACGATGTCAGCGCAAGATAGCAGAACCGAAGGGAGGAAGGATCCCTTCCGCGCTGCCTTGCCGCTGGGCACCGTCGGGGGCATCCGGGTCAGGGTGGACCTGAGCACCGCGGTGATTTTCGCGCTGATCGCGTTTGGGCTGGCCGCCTGGCAGTTCCCAGCGGTCAACCCGCACCAGGCCACGCTGACCTATGCCCTGGCCGCCGTCGTGACCACCGTCGTGTTCTTTGCCTCGCTGCTTGCTCACGAACTGGCGCACTCGCTGGTGGCACGCCGTTACGGGCTCACCGTGAACAGCATCACGCTGTGGCTGTTGGGCGGGGTCTCCGACCTGGGGGGCGAAGCGCCGAGCCCGGCGGCCGAAGCGCGGATCGCGGGCGCGGGCCCGCTGACCAGCCTGCTGCTCGGCGGGATCTTCACCGGGCTGGCCCTGCTGGCCGGGGCATCGCACCCCGCGCGCGCGAGCATCCCCGGGGTCATCGTGACGGCCCTGGCCTACCTCGGCGCCACCAACGTGGCGCTTGCGGTGTTCAATGTGATCCCCGCCGCGCCGCTGGACGGAGGCAGGCTGCTGCGTGCCGTCATCTGGTGGCGCACCCGCGACCGGGTCAAGGCCACCGTCTGGGCCGACCGGGCCGGCCAGGTCTTCGGCACGATCTGCATCGTCGGCGGCCTGTACGTCTTCTTCCTGACCCGGGACTGGAGCTGGCTGTGGATCTCGCTGATCGGCTGGTTCCTCACCGGGGCGGCCACGGCCGAGGCCCAGCAGGCCGTCCTGGCCAGCCGGCTGCGCGGCATCCGGGCCAGCCAGATCATGACACCGGACCCGGTGACCGTGCCGGGGTCGATGACGGTCAGCGAGTTCTTCGACGACTACCTGTTCCGCGCGCGCCATCAGAGCTTCCCGGTCACCCGGGACGGCACGGACACCGTGTCCGGGCTGGTCACCCTCGACCGCATCAAGCACGTGCCGGCTGACCAGCGCGACCGCATCCGGCTGGTGGACATCGCCTGCCCGCTCGCTGACATCGCCACCGCCGCACCGCAGGACTCCGTGGCCGATCTACTGCCCCGCCTCACCGTGTGCGCTGACCGGCGCGCGCTGGTCTTCAGCGACGGGCGGCACCTGGCCGGCATCATCACGCCCAGCGATATCACCCGCATGATTGACCGTCTCAGCGCTGCCCAGCCCTCGTCACGGCACGACGGGCAGATGAGATAGCCACGTCGAACAAGCGACCGGCACGTCCTGTACGCCACGCCGTATGAGGATGTCACGCGGCGCTGGCGGCCGTGGACGCCATCGAGCGGCTGCACACGGCCGAGATGATCGGCAGGACCGCTCCGGCCCGCGCCTGCCGGGCATGTGCTAGCCGAATATGTCCGGGCTGAAGGATCTGACCTGGGGCATGGCTGCGTCGCCGAGGTGCGGGAGGCCGAAGATGTCCTCGATGCTGCGTGTCCCGCTCGAAAATTGGGATCCGCCTGGTGGCCTGCGGAGTCTTCGGGGTGTCAGGCGGCGCGTGAGTATTCGTTGATCAGGCCGCTCAGGACGGGTTTCGGTGGATCGGTTCGCGGTCGAGGTCGGCAACGCTGAGGTGATCACCGTCGTGCTCGCCGTCGGGGACGCGCTGGGCGATGCCCTGGTGCGGCCGGGCCGTGTTGCAGTGCGCCTGGTATTCGGCCAGCGCGGTGCGCAGATGCGCTTCACCGAGAATTAGTACGCGGTCGAGGAGCTCTCGGCGCAGGGTGCCGGCGAGCCGCTCGCAGATCGCGTTCATGCGCGGCGCCTGGACAGCGGTGCGCACGATCCTGGTACCGGCGGCCTGGAAGACGGCGTTGAACGAGGCGGTGAAGTTCGATCCGCGGTCGCGGACCAGGAACTTAATGTCCTCGAACCGCTCGCCGAAGCTGAACCCTCGCTGAAGCTGAGGGCGAGGTTGCGGGCCTGCTGCACGGTCCACTCGCCCGTCGGGCTCGCGGTGACCCCGCCGATGTGCATCCGGCGGGTGCCATGTTCGATGAACACCAGGACATGCAGCCTCCTCAGCAGCATGGTGTCCACGTGCAGGAAATCGACTGCCACGATCCCGGCGGCCTGGGCGTGCAGGAACTGCCGCCAGCCCGGGCCCGAGCGCCGCGGTGCCGGATCGATGCCGGCGGCACGCAGAATCTGCCACACGGTGGACGGCGCGACCGTCACGCCGAGCTTGGCCAGTTCGCCGTGGATCCGGCGGTGTCCCCACAGCGGATTCTCCCTCGCCAGCCGGACGACAAGGCGGGCGATGCCCGGGACTTTCGGCGGGCGCCCTGGCTTGCGCCGCTTGCTCGTGCCGTATTTCTTCGCCGCCAGCCTGCGGTGCCAGGCCAGCAGCGTCGCTGGCGTCACGGGGAAGACCCCGGCCCAGCGCCTGCGCGGGACAAGCCGCGTCAGCGCGGCGAACCAGGCCCGGTCGGCCGGCTCGTACCGCACCCGGTCGACGTGCCGCCGCAGGACCGCGTTCTCATGCCGGACCACCAGCAGCTCGGCATCCTTCGCCAGGTCGCCGCGGAACACCAGGACGGCCAGGCCGAGTACCCGGCACGTGAGCAGGCAGACGATCTTGAGCAGCACCCGGCAAGCCAACCAGCCCCAGTCAAGCCCGCTGGCGGAAGCGCAGGTCAGCCACCCAATCGAGTATTCGAGCGGTACAGGTTGTTCCGGGGCCTTCTAAACTCGCACCGTGCGTACCTCGGGCTTGTTCGTGATCGTGCTGAGCATTCTGGTGAGCGTGCCGCTGGCAGCCTGCACCAGCTCATCCAGCATGCCACTCCCGTCATTCAGCCCGTCACCCGCGTCGTTCACCCCGGCGGTTACTTCGTTCAGCCCGGTACCTGCGCCGTCGTTCAGCCCAGGCGTGATCATCGTAAGTCCGTCCCCGGTGGCTTCGTCGCCTGTTGGCGCTGGGCCGTTGCTCCAGCCTGAATCCTGCGAGCGCGTCAGCTTTGCCGCGGATGGGAACGTCGGCCCGCTGCTGTGCCGCGATGGCCATCCCAACGCGTATGCCATGCCTGCGCTGACAAAGGCCGCCCCGCGCATGATGGCCCTCGGGGAGTTCGCCACCCCGGCCGATATCTCGGCGGCGGCCTGCGCGGACGTGGCCAAAAGCTCGACCGGCCCCATCGAAGGGAGTGCCTACAAGTTCATGAAGGCGCTCAACGGCTGGTCGTTCGGGGGCGACCCCACCAAAGGCGGCGACTTCAAATTCTGTCACTGAAAGGTCGCCGGTCCGCTCCGGTAGCTGCCCCCTTGGGCAGCCCGGCGGTTACCCTTTCCGGATCTTTCCGGTCCTGCATTCGGAGCAAAGCGCGTTACGAACTTGACTCCATTTGCCGCACCACCAACAGTAAGCCATTTCTATTGTGCTCCTCGGCCTGATTGCTTCCCAGGCCTTCATGATCGCGCCCCCAGGACGATGCGGTCATCGTGGTCAGCCGCCATCTGGCCCCTGCGGTTACCGTGCCGCTGGGGTGGTGGCTAGCCCGTATAGCCCGGCCCCTACACCGCCCGTGGAGGCTGGATGCTCTAGCCCCCGACACTGATCCAGAGCGCTGCGGCCTCCTGGTGATACACCACGCCCTTGACCGCCGGCTCCCACGGATCCGGCGCCTGCGAAAAGGACGAGCAGGAGAGGTGGCCTTAACTCCGTCAGCCTGCCACTTTAACTACGAACAGCCCTGCGTTGATCACGCCACCGCCAAGACTGTTAGGCAGCCGATGTAGCGACACGAGGCCGGAGGTGATGGCCGAGCATTCCCGGCATGAAGCTGGGCCAGATACTGGCGCAGAGCGATCACATAAGGAGCAGGCGGCCGCCGAACCATAGGGCAGTGACCGTGGCCACCAGCCACAGGACGAACCACACGAGTCGTGGGATATGAGTCACGTCACGCAGGTCATGTGCATCGCTGGCGTTGGTGTTGCGCATAAGAACCACACGGACCCCCGACAGGAGCATAAGCCAGCTGAGACCATAGGCAGTAATGGTCTGGAGCCTGGCGTCCCCGTAACGCAGAACTAGAAAGAGAAGGCCGGCATTCACGGCCACCGAGATGCCGCCAAAGAAATTTCGGACCAAGAGCAGCATGAGAGTGAAAAAGATCACAGCCAGCCAGAGCACCGCCCGGATGTGACCTAGGGCGATGAGGCCCGCTGCGGCGAGGCCGAAGATGCTCGGGCCCAGGTAGCCCGCAAAGCTGGTGATGATCCCACCCATGCCGCTAGGTCCGACCGTGGCTGTGCTGCCATCGCCATTACTCTGCAGTCTCACACCGGTGACCCGGCCACCCATCATCCAGCAGGAAGCCACATGTGCGCCCTCGTGCACGATCACAGTGATGTGCCGCGCGAGTCGCCAGATCAGCTCGACGGCGAACGCAAGGAGCATGAGCGCTCCTACCGTCACGGCCAGCGAGTTCGGCCGCTGCGTCAATTCGTGCGACACTGCCAGCATCCAGTCCTCCCCCGCCCGCGCACAGTCACGGCGGTTAACGGTACGCGTACATTCCCTTTGCCGCGCTAGAAATACTGGCTGTTCCGGGTTTCTGCTTCCAACAAATCACCAGCAACAGCACTTGACAAGGACCGGATTGAATCGCTCCGACAGGTCCGGAGACCCACGTTGTTGTCGGGCCGAATCGGTAAGGGTGGCGTTCTGACGACAGTGGGCAGTGTCCAGTTCGGCTGGCGGAATGTCGCCGCAGGCCCCGTAGAGGCGCCGATGGTAAGCCAGTCGACGTATTCGAAGGTCGTAATCGCGAGCCACCCGGGTACATTCAGGGAACCATGGCCGACTGTCACTCGCCTTTCGCGCCGCTGCCAGACCCCTGCTGGTCAACTGGGCTGGCATGGCCGCGTTCATACAGGAACGAACGGACCTGGTGTTCCTGGGCGGAGTGATCACCATCGCGCTGGCCGGATCAGACCACGCTGATCCCGCGGCTTGACGATGGGCCGCCCCCGCCGGTGGTCGACTAAGGAGGCCTCCCGCTGGCTAGCGGCCAGCGGTCACGGCCCTGAGCTCGGCCAGCGACTCCCGGATGATGTGCGGCAGGTCCTGGCTGGTGTCGCTGATCCAGCGCTCGAACGCGACGTGGAAGACGGCGATCCCCGCCTGGGCGGTCAGGCTCGCGGCCGGGTCCTTGACGCCGTGCTGGCGCAGCACGGCGGCCATCGCGGCGGCGAGTGAGGCGAGCTTGATCAGCTCGCGCTCCTGGAGGTCCGGGTTCGCGGCGATCACGGCCTGGCGCTGCGGGGCGCTGTCGCGGCGCTCCTGCATCCCGGCGCCGGCCGCCTCCAGCGCTGCGGCGACCGCGTCCATCGGCGCTGCGGACTCCAGCGCGCTGGTCAGGGCGCCCACGATGAGCTCCTGCAGTGCGCCCGCGCCCCAGAACAGGACCTCGCGCTTGTCGGCGAAGTACCGGAAGAACGTCCGCTCCGTGAGCCCCGCCCGCTCGGCGATCTCGGCCACCGTGGTCTGCTCGAACCCGCGCTCGACGTAGAGCTCCATGGCGGCCCGTTCCAGCCGGCCGCGTGCGTTCGGCTCCCATCGACCCATACCCTGATCGTACTTGATGACAGCGGCTGACATCGATGTGTCCAGGCATCGATGTGTCCAGGCATCGATCTGTTTAGGCACTGACCAGCTCGCCGTCGATGCCGGCGGCGTCCAGTTCGCGGCGGAGGCGGCCGAGGCTGCGGGCCCGCCGGGGGCCGATGCTGCCGATCGGCATCTTCAGCCGGGCCGAGACGTCGCTGTAGCGGGGCGCTGGTGAATTCATCAGCAGGGTGAGGAGCTCACGGTCGCGTGCGGGCAGCCGTTGCAGCGCCGCGCCGACCTGAGCGTTCTGGTCCCTGGCGGTCACTTCCTGCTCCGGTGAGCGGCCGGGGTCGGGCAGGTCCGCGATGGCCGGGCCCGCCAGCTCCGGCTCCATCCCGCGGCCACGGAACACGGCATAGATGTCCCGGCGCAGCGTCGTCACCAGCCAGGCACAGACCCGGTCCGGGTCCCGTAGCGTCCCCAGGTGCTCAACCAGCCGCAGCCAGGCCGTCTGCACCACGTCATCGCAGGTCGCCTGGTCGAGGCGGAAGGAGCGGGCCACCCGGCAGAGGTGCCCGTTGTAGCGCTGGACCAGCATCTCCCAGGCGTCGTGCTGCCCGGCCCGCGCGCCCTGGACCAGTTCGGCGTCCGTCATGTTCTCCGCCGCGGCCAGAGCCGTCCCCGTTCGCGGCTGATCTGACATCTGAATCATCGGTACTCCCCGTCCTGAACCGTCCGGGAAGCACTGCCGGTTACCGGCTGAGGCCGGCGGAGTGCCGCCCGGGGTCTACAGAACGGATCGTGGCCGCCGGTCCTGCACTGATCGCTGCACTGATCGCTGCACTGGTGGCCGGGCCGGTCGCCGGCCGGTCGCCGCACGGGGAGTGAACCCCCCGGCCGTTATCCGGTATCTATACGCGGCGCATCGGTCTACTTTGGGTCATATGCATCGCGTGGCGGGAGGGGGCCGTGGGCGACGCGACAGATCCGGCACCGAGGTTCGGGGTGCTGGGGCCGCTCCGGGCCTGGCAGGGTGAGCGCGCGGTAGATCTGGGGCCCGTCCAGCAACGGGTGGTCCTGGCCGTCCTGCTGCTCCAGGCGGGCCATCCGATCTCCCGGGAGCGGCTGATCAGTGCCGTGTGGGGTGACGCCCCGCCGACGCACTCGGTGAACCTGGTGCAGCGGCACGTCTCCCGGCTGCGGCGGGTCCTCGGGGCCTCGCGGCCCAGTACGGACACCTCGTGCCGGCTGGTGTGGACCGATGCCGGGTACCTGCTGACCGTGCCGCCCGGCGGCCTTGACCTCGAGCTCTTCCACCGTGAGCTGGGCCGGGCGCGGGCCGCGCGGGCGGGCGGCGATTTGCGCGCGGCCGCCCGCGCCCTGCACGCCGCGCTCGGGCTCTGGCGCGGACCGGTCTGCGAGGGCCTGACCAGCCCGCTCCTCGATGCGCAGCGGGAGCGCCTGGCTGAGTTGCGGATCAGCGTCATCGAGGACCGGGTGGAACTGGACCTGGCGCTCGGCCAGCACGCCGACCTGATCGCGGAACTGCGGGGCCTGGTCGCCGAGCATCCGCTGCGGGAGCGTCTGCACGGCCTGCTCATGCTCGCGCTGTACCGGGCCGGCCGCCAGGCCGACGCGCTGGCCGCCTTCCTGGACGCCCGGGGCCTGCTCCGCGAAGAGCTCGGCGTCGAGCCCGCCGAGCCGTTGCAGCAGCTTCACCAGCAGATCCTGGCGGCCGACCCCAGGCTGGCGGCCGACCCCAGGCTGGCCGCCCCGCCCGAGCCTGGTACCGCTGCGGAGGACCGCACCGACGCCGGCCCGCGCCTGCCGCTGCCCGCCCAGCTACCGCACCGCGTCCCCGACTTCACCGGCCGCGAGGCCGAACTGGACCGGCTGGACGCTCTGGTCGCCCGTGATGACGCGGCGGCCGGGGTCATCGTCACGGCCATTACCGGAACCGCCGGCGTCGGCAAGACCGCCCTCGCGGTGCACTGGGCGCATCGGATCAGTGATCGCTTCCCGGACGGCCAGCTGTACGTTAACCTGCGTGGTTTCGACCCGACCGGTACCGCCACGAGGCCGGCTGAGGCGATCCGTGGGTTCCTGGACGCCTTCGGGATCACCCCGCCGCAGATCCCGGTGAGCCTGGAGGCGCAGGCTGCGCTCTACCGCAGCCTGCTCGCCGGACGCCGGGTGCTAGTTGTGCTGGACAACGCGGCCGAAGAAGATCAGGTCCGGCCGCTCCTTCCGGGAGCGCCGGGCTGCCTGGTCATCGTGACGAGCCGGAACGAGCTGCCCGGCCTGATCGTCACCGAGGGCGCCCACCAGGTGGACCTGGACCTGCTGAGCGCCGCCGAGGCGCGGCAGCTGCTTTCCCGCCGGATCGGCGAGAGCCGGGTGGTGGCCGAGATGCCCGCCGCCGACGACATCATCAACCTCTGCGCCCGGCTGCCCCTGGCCCTGATGCTGGTGGTGGCGCGGGCCGCTGCCCACCCCGGGTTCCGCCTCTCCGCGCTGGCGGCCGAACTGCGCGAGGCGGGCGGCTCCCTGGATGCGTTCAGCGGCCAGGATCAGGCCACCAACGTGCGAGCCGTCTTCGCGTGGTCCTACCTGCGCCTCAGCACCCCTGGCCGCCGCCTGTTCCGGCAGCTCGGGCTGCACTACGGCCCGGACGTGAGCACGCCCGCCGTCGTCAGCCTGGCCGGGGTGGCCCGGGAGCAGGTCCGGCCCGTGCTGGCGGAGCTGGCCCGCGCGCATCTCGTGACCGAGCGCCTACCGGGGCGGTTCGCCTTCCACGACCTGCTCCGCGCGTACGCCACCGAACTGGCCCAGCTGCACGATTCCGCGGACGACCGGCAGGCGGCGAGGCGCCGGATGCTCGATCACTACCTGCACAGCGCGTACCGGGCCGATGAGCTGCTGAACCAGTTCCGTGACCGGCCGTTCACGCTCGCCCCCGCCCAGCCCGGGGTGGTGCCGGAAAACCCGGACGAGCAGAAGCAGGCCCTGGCCTGGTTTGAAGCCGAGCACGCCGTCCTCGTCACCGTCTTCCGGCAGGCGACCGGGTTCGAGACCCACACCTGGCAACTGGCCTGGGCCCTGGTGTCATACTTCGGATACCGCGGGCACTGGCGGGATCGCGTGGCGAGTCAGCGCGCCGCGGTCGACGCTTCCCGGCGGCTGTCCGACCGCCCCGCCGAGGCGCTATCCCTGCAGCTCCTGGGGTCGGCGTACACCAGCCTGGGCCGTTATGACGATGCCCGTACCCACCTTCAGCACGCGCTGGACCTGTTCCGCGACCTGGGTGACCGTCCCGGCCAGGCCGAAGCCAGCCTGGACCTCGCCGCCATGCTCGAGCGGCAGCAGCGCTACTCCGACGCGCTGCCGTACGCGCAGCAGGCCCTCGAGCTGTGCCGGGCCACCCGGCACCGTACCGGTGAGGCCAGGGCCCTTAACGCCGTGGGCTGGTTTCACGCGCATCTCGGTGACGACGAAAGCGCCCTCCTCAGCTGCCGGCAGGCCCTGGACCTGCAGCGGGAATCCGGCGACCTTATTGGCCAGGCCGAGACGTCTGACAGCCTGGGCTTCGCGCACCTTCACCTCGGCCAGCAAAAGGAGAGCATAACTTGCTACCAGCAAGCAATTGATCTGTACCGTGAGTGCGGAGACCGTTACAACGAGGCGGATTCTCTTGCCTCTCTCGGTGACGCCCACCAGGCCTTTGGTGATTCCGGCGCGGCCCAGTTCGCCTGGCAATGCGCATTGGCAATTCTGGAACAGCTCAGCCACCCCGACGCCGGCGCGGTCCGCGCCAGAATGCGCGCGGCCAGCCAGCACGTCACCCCGCCAGCGTGAATACCGACCAGGCTGGCAAGATCGTCACCGTTTCTATCTGTACAAGATCGGGCGCCGGGTCATAAGCTCAGGGCACCCGCAGCTGCCCATATGCCGAAACGTACGGATAAGTTCGAGCTGGGAGGCCAAATGGCCGGTCGGGAGCTCAGGGCGGAAGAAGTCGACCGCCTCCGCGAAAAGCTGACCAATGACCTCGATCCGCCCCTTGCGGACGAAGAACGCGAACTGTTGCTCGCCATCTTTAGTGCGGCCAGTGACAGTGTCCTGGCTGTTCCCGGAAGCGAGCGGACGATATTGACGAGAGTTGAACTCGAGAATGACGAGCTCAGGCAACTCCTGGAACAGCTCCTTAGCGCCTTCACTCCCGGGGAGTACCCCGGTGAGGTCACCGAGATCAATATTTTCAGCAAAATTCACCCGGGTGACACGGACGGCGGACCATAGGCGTCGTCGAACCCGCTGACGCCGCAGGCGGCAGGAACGAAGGCGGTCCGGGTCACCCGGACAGTGACGGCCCTGTGGGCAGAGCTGGGCCTGCGGGGCCCGCGGCCACCTCCGGCCAGCGTTCCGCGCTCCCGGTGGTCCTTGTATCCATGCCCTTCACGGATCCGTATCGACCGTCGATCCAGCTCGGGTTGCTCAAATCCGTCACCAGTGCCGCTGGTTTCCCGGTCCGTACGCTGCACGCCCACCTGGACTTCGCCGTGCGGATCGGCGTCAGCGCCTATCAGATCCTGTGCCAGCATCGCGGGTCGATGGTGGGCGAGTGGCTTTTCTCCCCCGAAGCTTTCCCGGGGACGGCACCCGACCCCGATGCCCTTTTTGTTGATGATCTGGCCCGGGGCCTGCCGCAGCTGGGTGAGTCGCCGGAAAAGGTGCGGGAAAAGCTGCTCCGGATACGTGACGTTGACGTCCCGGCTTATCTGGACGCCCTGGCCGGGAGCTTTCCCTGGCACGAGGCCGCGGTGGTGGGCTTCACCTCGACATTCCAGCAGAACGCGGCGTCGTTCGCGCTGGCCCGGCGGCTGAAACAGCGCCTTCCGCACGTCGTCACCGTATTCGGCGGCGCCAACTTCGACGGCGATATGGGACCCGAACTAGTCCGGGCGGTCGAATGCATCGACATCGCCGTCATGGGGGAAGGCGAGCAGGCGTTCCCGCGTCTGCTCGGCGCCCTCGCGGCCGGGACCGGCCTGGATGCCGTGCCCGGCCTCGCCCGGCGCCAGGACGGGCAGGTCCTGGTCACGCCGCCGGTGCCCCCGGCCGTACGCCTTGATGATCTGCCGGCGCCGGACTATGACGAGTACTTTCAGCGCGCCGAGGAGTTGGGCCTTCTGCCCCCGGCTGGGCCCCGCACGGTGTGGCTTCCGATCGAGACCGCGCGAGGGTGCTGGTGGGGCGCCAAGCATCACTGCACCTTCTGCGGGCTGAATGGAACCGCGATGTCGTTCCGGCCGAAGTCACCCGAGCGCGTGCTCGGCGAACTGGCTCAGCAGGCCAGGAAATACCGCAGTTTCCGCTTCGAGGCCGTCGACAACATCATGGACATGACGTACCTGACCAAGCTGTTCCCGGTGCTCCGCGACACTGGGACCGGTTACGAACTGTTCTACGAGGTGAAATCGAGCCTCCGGCGCGAGCAGTTGCGGCTGATGGCGCAAGCCGGCGTCAGGTCAATCCAGCCCGGTATCGAGTCGCTCAGCTCGAACGTGCTGCGCCTTATGAACAAGGGTGTCCGCGCGATCCAGAACGTCAGCCTGCTCCGCTGGGCCCGGTACTACGACATCACGGCGGACTGGAACATCCTGTGGGGTTTCCCCGGCGAGACCGAGCAGGACTACGCCGAGCAGGCGGCGGTCATCCCGCATCTGCGCCATCTGCAGCCGCCCGCAGCGGCCGGCCGGATCTGGCTTGAGCGGTTCAGCCCGCTTTTTACCGGCCACGGCACGGTTCCGCTCGGCCACCCGGCGCCCGAGCGCAGCTATCAGTACGTGTATCCGGGCGACGTTGATCTGGCGCGGGTGGCCTACTTCTTCGACTACGACGCCGATGGGGGATTGCCCGACAGTGCTTACACAGGCGTCCGCCGCGCGGCCGCGGATTGGTCCGATGCCTGGCAGGCGGGGCAGCCACCGGTCCTGACGTACTGGTCAGCCCCTCACTTCGTGCAGATCTACGACGGACGGCAGCCGGGAGAGGGCGGTACGTACACCTTCGAGGGCACTCTCGCGGACCTGTACCTGGCGTGCAGCGACCGGCCCGTGACTGCGGCGGCGGTGCGGCGGGAGCTTGGGCTGCACCTGCCGCCGGAGGCGGTGCAGGAGGTATTCACCGAATTCCAGCGGCGCGGCCTGATGTTCCTCGATGGGCAGCTCGCCCTGACCCTGGCCCTGCCCGCGGTCAAGGGCCGCTGACGGTCATCCATCGCCGGGGGCGGGAACGCCGCAGAGGTTGGCGAGAACCTGCCCGGCCGCGCGGATGGGAATGGCCCAGGTCTGCAGCCCGACCACCCCGTCCGGGCCGATGGCGCCCAGCCTCTGAACGCCTCGCACGGCGGCGGCCGTCTCCGGGCCGTACCGGCCGTCGACCGCGAGTACCAGGTCAGACGTCGGCGCGAAGTCACCCCGGCCCTTGTTCAGGGCGGCCTGCAGCTTCCCCACCACCGCTCCGTGCGATCCCGGCGCCAGCGTCGGCGGCTGCGCGCCGTCGCCGCCGAGCGCGGTCCAGGTGACGGGCCCGACGATGCCGTCGACGATGAGGCCGGCGTCACGCTGGAACTCCTCGACCGCCTCGGTCGTCACCGCGCCGAAGATGCCATCGATCTGGGTGTAGCTGAGCGTCCGGCGGACGAGAAGGTACTGTGCCCACTCGACCGCAGGACCGGTCGCACCCGCAGATATCGTCCCGGGAATGGCCATATCCGGCTCCGTTCCTTTGGTCAGTCCTCAGTGACCGACGAGTAGATCCGGGCAGCCGGTCACTGGCGGCTGCGTCGCTTGCAAAGAGTCGCGGTACGCCCCCCTGATACATCCAGGCCCCGGTATCCCTCAGTCCCGTCGCGTACGACCGCCGGCGCATGAACGGGCGCTGACCTAGGCCGGTGGTAGTAGGCGGCCGCCAGATTTTGTATCTGGCGGGCCGACGCGGTGGCGGGGACCGCCGCCCTAGCGTGAGTGACGTCAGCGCCGGATCAACAGTGCTGGCTCAAAGGCCGGCTCAACCGGGCCGGGCTGACAAATGGCGTAACGGGTGAAGGAGCACAGATGATCGAGGTGAAGAACCTCAGCAAGCGGTACGGGGAAAAGCTCGCGGTCGACGGCCTCGACTTCGTGGTGCAGCCGGGGGCGGTGACGGGCTTCCTCGGCCCGAACGGGGCGGGCAAGTCAACGACGATGCGGCTGATCGCCGGCCTGGACGAGCCGACCCAGGGCAGCGTCACGGTCAACGGGCGGAGCTACCGCTCGGCCGCCGCGCCGATGGCGGAGCTGGGCCTGCTGCTGGAGGCCAAGGCCATGCACACCGGCCGCTCGGCCCGTAACCACCTGCTGGCCCTGGCCCAGACCAACGGGATCAGCCGCCGGCGGGTCGATGAGGTCGTCGACATGGTCGGGCTGCGCGAGGTGGCCGGGAAGCGGGTCGGCGGGTTCTCCCTCGGGATGGGCCAGCGCCTCGGGGTCGCCTCGGCGCTGCTGGGTGATCCGCAGGTGGTGGTGCTGGACGAGCCGGTGAACGGCCTGGACCCGGAGGGTGTGCTGTGGATCCGCAACCTGCTCAAGGGGCTGGCCGCGGACGGGCGCACGGTGTTCGTGTCCTCGCACCTGATGAGTGAGATGGCCCAGACCGCGACCCAGCTGATCGTCGTGGGGCGCGGCCGCCTCATCGCCGACACCACGGTCGAGGAGTTCGTGGCCCGCGCTTCCGGTCATTCGGTCACCGTCCGCACGCCCGAGGCGGCACGGCTCCGGGACCTGCTGCTGGGGCCGGACGTCACCATCAGCAGCGACCAGGCCGACGTCCTGCACGTTCAGGGCCTGAATGCGGAGCAGATCGGCACCGTGGCCTGGCAGGCTCACCTGCCGGTCTTCGAGCTGGCCAGCCAGCAGGCCTCGCTGGAGCAGGCGTTCATGGAACTCACCCAGGATTCGGTGGAGTACCGCTCCGCCGACCCGAGCACGACGGTGGAGGTGGCGGCATGACGACCACCCTGACGCCCACGGCCAGGACCGCCCCGGCGGCCGGCCAGCATGGGCTGCGGGTCACCCAGGCACGGGTGCTGCTCTCGGAATGGACGAAGTTCCGGTCGCTGCGCTCCACGATCTGGACGCTGCTGACCGCGGTGGTGCTGTCCATCGGCATCGGCGCGCTTTTCTCCGCCGTATCCGCCAGCCAGTACCACACCTTCAGCCCGGCGGACCGGGCGAGCTTCAACCCCATCTCGACCAGCCTCAACGGCATGATGTTCGCCCAGCTGGCGATCGGCGTGCTGGGCGTGCTGCTGATCAGCGGCGAGTACAGCACCGGGATGATCCGCTCCTCGCTCACCGTGGTGCCCCGGCGGCTGCCGGTGCTGTGGGCGAAGCTAGGGGTCTTCGCCGGGGCCGTGTTCTCACTCACGCTGGTCACCAGCTTCGTGTCGTTCTTCCTGGGGCAGGCCCTGCTGAGCAGCCACCACCTGAACGTCGCGATAAGTGCTCCCGGAGCCCTGCGCTCGGTCATCGGCGCCGCCCTGTACGCGACGGTCGCGGGCATGATCGGGATGGCGCTGGGCGGCCTGCTCCGTAACACGGCCGCCGGGATATCCACGTTCGTGGCCGTGTTCTTCGTCATCCCGCCGCTCACCGGCCTGCTGCCCGCGTCGTGGTCCTCGCACTTCGTGCAGTACCTGCCCTCCAACGCGGGGGAAGTGCTGTTCGGGGGAGGGGGAACGGGCGGGCTGGCTCACCCGCTGGCGCCGTGGACCGGCTTCGGCGTCCTGTGCGCTTACGCGGCCGTGATGATCGGCCTCGCCGCGTGGCGGCTGCGGCGCGCCGACGCCTGATCGGGGGATTACCGCCAGTAAGCGCGCTTCTCAGGGAATTCGCACACAATTCTCGTGGCCGTCTGACTCCGGCGGCCGACGATGGGATGGCCGGACGGGGGACGAGCCGGCCGCATGGGAGAAGGCGCGTTATGACCAACATCGGCGAACCGGTCAGTCCGGATGCTGGCGGGCCAGCCACGTTCCGCTCCGGGGCGGGGCCGTTCGTTTCCAGGGTGAGGGTCGTGGCGTCCTGCCTGGCGGTCCTGAGCGTCGCGACGGCAGTGATTCACTTCGCCGTCGCGGGTGAGCACTTCGCCGAGTACTGGCTGTTCGGGGTGTTCATGCTGGTCGTGGCCTGGCTGCAGCTGACGTGGGCCATCGCCGCCCTGGTCCGGCCGTCCCGCTGGCTGCTGGCCGGCGGCCTGATCCTCAACGCGGGTGTCGTGGTGGTCTACATCGTCACGCGGACGGCAGGCGACGTCATCGGCCCGACACCGAACGCGGTCGAGCCCTTCGGCTTCGGGGATGGGCTGTGCACGGTGCTCGAAGCGGTCGTCGTCGCGGGCTGCGCGTGGCTGCTGACGGCCCGGGCCGACCGGCTGGTCCGCCGGAACCACCTGATCGCGGTGCCGGCGGCGACCGGGACGGTCACCGCGGTCCTGCTCAGCGCGGCCCTGGTCGCGGGTGGCCCGGAGATGGTGATGAGCACGGCCAGCAGCGCCCCGGCCGGGACCGCGCAGGCCGGGACCGCGCCGTCCGTGCTCGAGGGCCGCTGAGATGGCAGCGACCATCGCCAGCACTGTGGTGGACCGGCCCGCAGCAGAGCTAGGTGAGCTGGGCGGCCAGCTCGCGCAGGGGGACCTCGTAGGCCTGGGCGACGGTCGGGAACGGGTGCACCACGTCGGCGAGCAGCCGCAGCGGAACGCTGGCCCGGATGGCCACACTGGCCTCGGAGATCCAGTCGTCCGCGCCGGGCCCGACCCCGGCCGCGCCGACGAGCACTTCGCGGGCCCGGTCCGCGACCAGGATCAGCCGGCCGCCGGCCGCGCCGTCGGTGTGCACGCGGGCCAGCTCCGACAGGTCCATGGTCGCGGTGATGACCTCGATCCCGGCGCCACGGGCCTGCTCCGCCGACATGCCCACGCTGGCCATCGGGGGATGGGTGTAGACGATCCGGGGCACAGCCCGGTAGTCGGCCCGCCGGTCCCCGCCGAGCAGGTTCTCTGACAGCACCAGGGCCTGGTAGTTCGCCCCGTGGGTGTACGGGGCGAGCCCGGTCACGTCGCCGGCCGCCCACACGTGGTCCTGCCCCTCGACCCGGCAGCGCGCGTCGATGGTCAGCGCGCCGTCATCCGCCGCCGTGATGCCGAGCTCCCCGAGTCCCAGCCCGGAAGACGCCGGCGTGCGCCCCACAGCCACAATGATCCGTTCGGAATCAATCGTTTCCCCGCCCTCCAGATGGACGCGGGTGCCGCCGTCCGCCGTGGCCTCGGCCGCCTTGACCTCGGCACCGAGCCGCACGTCGGCGCCGCTGCCGCGCAGGACCTCCGCCATAGCGCCGGCGATGGCCGGATCTTCCCCGCTGACCAGCTGCGGGGCCGCCTCGACCAGGGTCACGGTCACGCCGAACCCGGCATACGCCTGAGCCAGCTCACAGCCGACCGCGCCACCGCCGAGCACGATGAGTGACCGGGGCCGTTCCGGCTCGGACAGCGCGCGGTCACTGGTCCACGCGCCCACGGTGTCCAGGCCGCTGACAGGCGGGATGGCCGGCCGCGACCCGGTCGCGATGACCAGATCGCGGTACCCGATCGGGCGCCCGCGCGCCCAGGGATCCCCGGCCCGCTCACCCTGCCCGGCGCCTCCGCCGGGCAGGGTCACCGTGACCTCGACCGCGCCCGGCCCGGTGACGTGCCCGGACCCGCGGATCAGCGTCACGCCGCGCTCGATGATCTCCCGCGCCGCCCCGGAATCGTCCCGGTCCGCGGACAGCCGGTCCCGCCGGGCGGCCGCCGCCTGATAGGCAGCCTCGTCGTCGTCCAGCGTCACCGGGGCCGACGTGGCCCCCAGGTCGGCCAGCTGGCGCGCATCGCCGCGGGCCTGCGCGGACCGCAGAAGTGCCTTGCCCGGGATGCACGCCACGTACGGGCACGCACCGCCGACCCGATAGGGCTCGACGAGGGCCACGGAACGGCCCGCGTCGGCGACGGCCCCCGCGACCCACTTACCGGCGGAGCCGGCGCCCAGGACCACGACGTCGAATTGTTCCACTGGGTGAGACTACCTTCCGGCTGGTCAGGAACCTGGACTATCTCGCCGGAGGGCGGCAGCAGCGCGCTGATCACCCGCGCGGTTCACATCGAGGGCCCGCGCCAGCGCCTGCATGTCGACGCGCTCGTCGGCCAGGGAGGATAGTTTGCAACAGATCACCGAAACGTCGCAACGGAGAGACGCATGAGCGAGATGACGCAGCACCCGGCGGTCCAGCTCAAGGACGGTGCGGTGCGCGGCCGGGCCGACTCCGGAGTGTACGCGTTTCTCGGTATTCCCTACGCGGCGCCCCCGTTCGGCGCGAACCGGATGCAGCCGCCGCAGCCGGTCATGCCGTGGGACGGCGAGCGCGACGCGACCGCGTACGGGCCGACCGCGCCCAAGGGTGATTACCCGCCGCCGTATCAGCCGCTGTTTCCCGAGGTGGTCATCCCGGGGGAGGAGTGCCTGAACCTCAACGTGTGGACGCCCGACCCGGGCGCCAGCCGGCTGCCGGTCCTGGTCTGGATCCACGGCGGCTCGTTCATGAACGGTTCCAATTCGGTGGCCGAGTACAACGGCGTGGCCTTCGCCCGCGACGGCGTGGTATGCGTGACCGTCAACTACCGGCTGTCCGCCGAGGGTTTCCTGTATCTCGGCGACGGCCTCGCCAACCTCGGCCTGCTCGACCAGGTCGCGGCGCTGCAGTGGGTGCAGCGCAACATCGCGGCGTTCGGCGGCGACCCGGCCCGGGTGACCGTGGCCGGTGAGTCCGCCGGGGCCATGAGCGTGACCACGCTGCTGTCGATGCCGCTCGCCGGGGGCCTGTTCAGCCAGGCCATCGCGGAAAGCGGCGCGGCCGCGCACACCCTGGCCCCGGACGAGGCGCGCACGGTGGCGGGGTATCTCGCCGGCAAGCTCAATGTCTCTGCCGAACGGGACGCGCTCGCAGGCGTCCCGCTGGCGGAGTTCATCCGCGCCGCCTCCGATCTCGTGGTGGAGGTGCAGACGGCTCCGGACCCGGCCAAATGGGGGCGGCTCGCGCTGAGCCTGCTGCCCTTCGCGCCGGTCGTGGACGGCTCGGTGCTCCCCGAGGACCCGCTGACCGCGATCGCCGCGGGCCAGGGGAGCGGGGTCCCGCTGCTGATCGGGTCGAACCGCGACGAGGCGCGGCTGTTCCTGGTTGCGGCGTCCACCATCGACCTCATCGACGACGCGGCCCTCGGCGCCGTGGCGGGCGCGTACGGGCTGTCCGCCGACGGGCTCGCCGTCTACCGGGCCAACCGGCCCGGGGCCAGCCCCGGCGACATCCTGGCCGCCGTGATCTCCGACTGGTTCTTCCGCATCCCGCCCATCCGGATCGCCGAGGCCCGCGCCCCGGCCGGGGACCGGACGTGGATGTACCGCTTCGACTATCCCGCGCCCGCGGACAACCACGGGCTCGGCGCGTGCCACGGTGTGGAGATCCCATTCGTGTTCGGCAACGTCGGCCTGGCTGAGATCCGGCCCCGCGTCGGCGACGCGCCCTCGCAGGCGGTCGCGGACCAGGTGCACCGGGTGTGGGTGGACTTCATCACCAGCGGCGATCCCGGCTGGGCCGCCTACGACCCCGGGCGCCGGACCACCGGCCTGCTCGCTTCGGCCGTCGATGTGGCCGATGACCCAGCCGGTGACGAGCGCGTCCTCTGGGACGGCATCCGCTAGCCGGATTCCCTCACCCTTCTGAGGGTTATTCCGGCCGGCCGGAATAACCCTCAGATCAGAGCAGACGAAGGTCGACGGCCCGCTCGATGGCCTGCGAGCGCGATGTCACGCCGAGCTTCTGGTAGACCGAGCGCAGGTGGACCTTCACCGTGTTACGCGAGATGTAAAGGGTCTCGGCCATCTGCAGGTAGGTGCTGGTCGGCAGCAGCCTGAGGATACGCAGCTCGGCCGGGGTCAGCGGCTCGGCGAGCCCACGGCTGGACCGCGAGCCGTCCGGCTGGGTGGCGCGCATCTCCAGGGCCGCGGCGATCAGTTGCTCGACGAACGGATCCGCTCGCAGTTGCGGGGCATGCTCGACCAGGTAGCCCGTCACCCGGGGGTCGGTGCCGACGACGGTGTTGAGGAATCCCCCCAACCGGGCGGCCTGGAGGACACCGGCCACGATGCTGGCCGCCCCGGGGTCGCTGCGCTCAATGGCTACGGCGGCCAGCAGTACCTGGCGCACCAGCGCGCGCCGCGGCGTCAGCTCGCCGGGGGACGGCGCCTGCAGATGTTCCCGCGCGGCGGCGTGATCGCCAGCGGCCAGCGCGATCCGGGCCAGCAGCAGGCTGCTCCGGGCAGCGGGTAGCCTGCTGGCCAGCTCGGCGGGGGTGCGCGGGTCGCCGAGCGACAGGCGCAGCAACGCCTCCAGCTCATCGGCCCGGGCCAGCAGCACCGAGCCGGCCTCGGGCAGGACCAGCCGGGCCGCCTCGACCGTGGTCAGCGCGCTGCGGACCTGCCCGCGGGCGCCCCAGATCGCGGCCCGGTCCAGCAGCGCCAGGAACTCGAACACGGGCCGCCCGCGTTCGGAGATCGATAGCGCCTGTTCGGCGAACCGCTCGGCGGCGTCGAGATCGCGCCGCTCCAGCGCGAGACCGGCCAGCGCCCGCAGGTGATCCACGGCGAAAAAATGCCCGCTGAATCCCAGCCGCCGCGCCTCCGTATCGGCGGTCCTGGCCGCCTCATCGGCCTGGCCCAGGTGGCCGGACTCGAACCAGGCCAGCGCCTGCGCCCCGGGCACCTGCACCAGCTTGACCGGCTCGGTGAGTTCGGGCGCCGCAAGCGCCGCCGCTGCCTCGCGCTCAACCGCGTCGTAGTCTTCCAGCCACCTATGGGCCCGCAGGAGAACCATCGGAAGGGCCGCGACCCACTCATCGCTGAGCAACGTCCGCTCTTGGATGGCTCGCGCGGCCAGGGCCGCCTCCACAGCCTCGTCGGGCTGTCCGATCTCCGTAAGGCGCAAGCACCGCAGCGCCGCGACGCGGGCCGCGAGCCTTGACCCGGGCTCGATCGGCGGCTTGACGCGCTCCAGCAGCTGAATGTACTCGCCGCCAAGAGCCGTGTCGCCCGACAGCAGCAAGTCAGCGGCCAGCGCTAGCAACCGGTCTGGAGCCTCCGCCAGCAGCGCGGGGTCGACCATACTCAGATCCAGCGGCGATGGCAGCGCCGGGTCGCTCAGGAATTCGGCCATCACCCGGTCCTGCATCAGGGCCAGGGCGCGGTCGGCCTGCCGGGCCGCGAGGAAGTGGCGGCTTGCCCGCCGGCTGTCGCCGGTGGATTCGAACCATTCGCCCGCGCGCAGCTGGAGCGCCTGCTCGCGGGCCCGGTCCTGGGCCCGCAGCTCAGCGTGCAGCAACTGGTGCACCAGGTGGTGATAGCGGAAGCTGGTCCGCTCATCATCCAGCGCCACCAGAAACAGACTGGCCGCGTCGATGCTGCGCAGCAGCGCCGACGCGTCCGGCCGGCCGGCCACCGCCGCGCACGCGTCCGCCGTCAGCTCGCCCAGGACAGAGGTGTCGAGCATGAACTGGGCGATCTCCGGGGACTGCTGATCAAGGACCTCAGCCACGAAATACTCGGCGATCGCGTGACTGCGGACATCAAGCGCCCGCGCGGCCCGCGCCGGGTCCGGGGCGCCGCGCAGCGACAGCGCCGCCATCTGCAGCGCCGCCGCCCACCCCTCGCTTCGCTGGTGCAGCAGCCCCAGGTCGGCCGGGGCGACCTGCACGCCGAAGTTCGACAGCAGGCCGGCACTCTCCGTCAGCGAGAAATACAGATCACGGTCGCGCAGTTCGCGCAATTCACCCGCCATCCGCAGCCTGTGCAGGCGCAGCGGCGGATCGGCGCGGCTAGCCACGACGAGCTGGGCGGTTTCGGCCGGCCAGCGCTCGACCAGATCGGTCATGGCCCGTGACACCGCGGGGGCCGCGTAATGGAAGTCGTCCACAATGATCGCCGACCCAGCGGGCAGCTTCGCCGCGTCGTTCGCGATCGACGCGGTGACGTCGGCGGAAACAGCACCATCCATTGCGAGCAGATCGGCGGCATCGGCACCGAACCTCGACTCCACCGCCTGCGGGGCTTCGATGAACCCAGTCCAGAAGCGGACGGGGTTGGCGTCCGCCCCATCGCACGACAGCCAGGAAGTCACGCCCGCTGGCCGGGTCGCCGTCCAGCTCGACAGCAGCACGCTCTTGCCCGCCCCAGCCGACCCCACCACCACGGTCAGCCGCTGGCCAGCTCCCGCCGTCAGCTGCTCGTGCAGCACCGATCGAGCGACCAGCGTGCCCGGCAGCATCGTCGGGCGGAACTTCGCCTGCGGGAACCGCAAATTCCGTGACGCACCGCGCCGGGCCGTCGCGTCCTCTGTCACACGTCCCCCCAGGTGATTTCCCGCCGTAAGCGCTGGCCACTGGCCGCTTCCCTGATCCTAAGCCGCCGTTTGACCGGCCGGCCGATGCCGTGGATTCGCGGATAACCCCCGAGCGGGTGGTGACGCTGGCCGTAGCCAGCAAACACGCTGGCAGCACACGAGAACAAGCAGATGGGAGGGCCTTGGCCCCATGCAGTCCCAGACATACGAGATCACGTTCACGGGTCAGGCGGGCAGCACGTTGCGGGCGGAATTCGACGACTGCACGGTCACCGTAGGCCCGGGCACGACGACCCTGCGCGCCGAGTTGCCCGATCAGGCCGCCCTGTCCGGGCTCGTCCAGCGGATCACCGGCTTCGGGCTCGAAGTCGTCCACTTGCGCCTCGTGGGCCCGGTTACGGCGCCCGCGATGCCTCCGCCGCGCTCAGGTCGCTGTCATGTCTAGCGCGGGCGATCCGGTCCTGACCTCCAAGATCACGGCGATGGGGGTGCCGGACTGGGCTGTCCGGCGACGGCGGATCACCGAGCTGATCGCCCGGAGTACACGATGGTGCCCGCTGACCGTTCTGACCGGTCCGGCTGGCGCGGGCAAGACGATGGCCCTGGCCCTGTGGGTGGCGACTGAACCGGGGCCGGTTGCCTGGGTAAGCCTGGATAAGTTCGACAACCGGCCCGGGGTGTTCTGGTCCTACGTCGTGGCGGCGTTGTGCCGGTCCGGCGTTACCGTCTCCAGTCCGGACGCCACCCGGGAGCGGCCGGGCAATGACGTGTTCTTGCTGCGGTTGACCGCGGCCCTCGCGGCCCAGGAGCGGCCGGTAACGCTGGTCCTGGACGACATGCACCTGCTGACGGAGCCGACGGTGCTGAAGGAGCTTGACTTCGTGCTGCGGAACGTCGGGGCCGGGCTGCGCCTGGTGGTGGCGTCGCGCATGGATCCGCTGCTGTCGCTGCACCGCTACCGGCTGGCCGGTCAGCTGACCGAAATCCGGGCCGGTGACCTGGCCTTCAGTATCGCTGAAGCGGGCCAGCTGCTGGCCCGGCACGGCTGCAGGCTGACGGCGGATGCGCTGGAGCGCCTGACCGGCCGGACCGAGGGCTGGGCGGCGGCCTGCGGCTGGCCGCGATCTCGCTGGGCGCTCATCCCGACCCCGGCCAGTTCATCAAGGAGCTGGTCGCCGGGGAAAGTGCCCTGACCGGCTACCTGGTGGACGAAGTGCTGAACGCCCAGCCGCCTGAGGTCCGGGACGTACTGCTCCGCACATCCATTCTGGAGCAGGTCAGCGCCGAAGCTGCCGTCGAGGTGACCGGTAATGAGCGGGCGGGGAGCATCGTCCGGGCCATGGCCCATGCGAACGCGTTTGTCCGGCCGATCGGGTCCGGGTGGTACCGGTACCACACCTTGTTCGCCGAGGTCCTGCGGCTGAAGCTGCGGCAGGAGTATCCGGACGGGGTAACCGCCCTGCATCAGCGAGCCGCCCGGTGGTACGAGCGGAACGGCCTGCTCGCCGAGGCGGTGCGGCATGCCTCCGGTGCCGGTGACTGGCCGCTCGCCGCCGGCATGGTCATCGATCAGCTGGCGATCGGCCAGATCATCGAGCAGCGGGGCGGCCGGTCCCTGGCCGAAGAGTTCGCGGACATGCCGATCGCCCGGGCCTGGACCGGGCCGCAGCCGCACCTGGTCTCGGCCGCGATGGCGCTCTCCGCGGGCCGGCCTGAATCGTGCCTCGCCGCGCTGGATGCCGCCGATGGCATACTCGAGACCTTTCCCGCCGATCAGGAGACCACCGGCCGGCTGACCGCCGCGGTCATCCGGCTCACCGCCTCCCTTCGCGCCGGAGATCTGAGGGCAGCGGCGTCGGCCGCTGGGCGTGCGGAGCTGATGCTCACCAGGATCCCGCGCGGAAAGCTTGCGCGGCATCCCGACCTTTCCCGCCGGGTGCGGTCCGGACGGGGGGCCATTGAGCTCTGGTCCGGCCATCTGGACGAGGCGGCCCGTGTCCTCGAGGCCGGCGCCGCCGGGACCGCTCCCGGCGCGGGCTATGACGAGGCCGACTGTGCCGGGCAACTGGCGCTGGTGGAGGCCCTGCGCGGCCGGCTGGGCCGCGCGGCCGAGCTGGCCGCGCGCGCGGTCTCCACGAGCGGTGAGGGCCGGCCACCCGCCCAGAACCCGGACCCCGCGGCGCTGGTCGCACTGGCCTGGGTGCACCTGCAGCGCGATGAGCTGCACGAGACCCGCTGTTGTCTCAAGCAGGCGGACGACGCCCTCGGCGCAAGCCCGGACCCGCTCACCGGGGCGGTAGCCTACCTCGTCGCCGCGGGCGGCGCCCTCGCCGAGGGACGCACGGCGACGGCGGCAGAGATCATCACCCGGGCGCGGTCCGGATCGCATGTTCCGGCCTGGCTGGACCAGCAACTGATCGCCGTCGAGGCGCGCGCATGCGCGGCGTCCGGCGACATCCCGGCGGCACTGGCCGCCGCCGGACGGGCCGGCCGCGGCAGCACGCCCGACGCCGCAGTGACCCTCGCCTACGCCTGGGCGGCCGCCGGGGAGGACGAGACCGCACAGCGTGCGCTCGCTCCCGTGCTTGCCGCCGGTAACGGGGCGCCGGGCCCGGTACGCCTGCTGGCGTGGCTGGTGCACGCCCGGCTCGCCTACGTCAACGGCGATAGTGCGAGCGGCCGCAAGTCACTGGCGTCCGTGCTGCGGCTGGCCGAACGTGAGCAGCTCAGGCTGCCCTTCGTGGCCGAGCGTAGCTGGCTTGAACCGGTACTACGGCGCGACCCTGAGCTGGCCGGCGCCTACCGGCGCCTGCTCGCTCCCGTTCTGGGCGACGAGCAGCTGGCGGCTCCCGTGAAGGACCCGGATCAGGCCGTCCCCGTTCTGGTGGTTGAGCCGCTCACCGAGCGCGAGCGGGAGGTGCTGGTGCACCTGTCAGCCATGCTGAACACCGCCGAGGTCGCCAGCGAGATGTACATCTCGGTCAACACCGTCAAGACGCACGTCAGGAACATCTACCGGAAACTGGCGGCGGATCACCGCAGCGAAGCGGTACGCCGGGCCCGACAGCTTCAGCTGATCTGATGCCCGGGTGCACAGAGGGAATACCGGCGGCCTGCCTGGGCACCTCAAGGTACGGATGAGACTCCTACGCCGGACGGGACGGGGATGCATGTGGACGGTCAGCTCGAGAGCCCGGACAGCGAGGATCCCGGCGGCGTCGGGACCGCTCCCGACAACAGCCGCCTGGAGAACCCGCCCGGCGATCCTGACCTGGAGGCGGGCACCGTCCCGGACGCGCTGGTGTCGGAGTTCTCGTCCCTGACGACGCCGTACTGCTGGGTGATCACCGAGGACCTGATCGCCGGATACGACGGCGCGGAGCCGTCCGCGGTCGGCAAGTCCGGGCCCGGGCAAGCCGGGCCGGCCGATGTCTATGAGGCCCTGACCGCGGGCAAGTTCTTCCGTCTGACCGGCCAGGGCGGCTCCGGCCTGGCCATCGGCCGGCTGTACGACCCGAGCGGGGACAACGACCGCGCGCCGCTGGAGGACTTCGGCCGGAAGAACGGGCGCGCGACGGCGGTCGAGTACCGCCTCGAAGGGGAGTGGCAGGCGGTTTCAGCCGGCGCCGCCGGCAGCGGGGGCGGCGCCCTGGGCGTCCCTCTCCCCGCCCGCGGCGTGCCGGGCCGCGATCTGGCGGGCGACCTGGGCCATCTGCGCCCGCAGTTCGGGCGGCCGCACGACCTCGACCTCCGCGCCCAGGGCCAGCAGGTCCAGGACCGCGGTGTCCGGCGAGTCGATCCGGATCCAGGCTTCGGCCCAGTCAGCCGGGCCAGGGGCAGGGCCGGCGGCAAGAGCCGGGGCCGGACGGCGGCGGATGTGCAGGCCTGCGGGCCGTCCGAGCAGCGCCGCCAGCCTCCGGCCGCGCGGCGACAGCCGGATCAGCGCACGCTGAACCCCGTCCCCGGCCGCAGGCGGCCCGGGCGGGGCCTCGCCCCGGCGCCGGCCACCGACCAGGTCGCTGCTGAACCCGTCCATCAGCTCGAAGCCGCCGTGCCGCCCCCGGGTCGCGTAGACCGGGATGCCGGCGGTGCTGAGCGCCTCGATGTCGCGCAGCACGGTGCGCTCGCACACCTCAAGCTCGGCCGCGAGCTGGCGGGTGCTCATCCGGCCCCGCGCCTGGAGCAGGCCGAGCAGGCTGACGAGACGGCTGGCGCGCACGCGACCACGATAATCGCAATACGTGACACAAGATGTCACGTATTCGCTGCCATACTGGCCAGCGACCACGATCGAGGGGGAACAGATGACCAGCAACGTCGCCGGGTCCGGCACCGCCGCCGACCCGTGGATTCTGAGCACACCGCCCGGCAAGTCCGATTTCGAGGCCTGGCGGGACGAGGGCGGCGATCCGCCCGCGCTGGTGGTCCAGGTGGGCACCACGCAACTGCGGTACCAGCTGCGCTGCATCGAGGACCTGCACGCGATGCTGAAGGAGGGCGGCGACTGGATGCCGCTGGGCAACGCCGACGAGCAGAAGCCGGCCGCCGAGGGCACCGTCGAGGCCTGGGGCCGCTCGCCGGACAACCCGGTCGGCGGCTGGTACGGGATGAAGAAGGGCCTGCGGGGGCGGTTCGGCAACTACGTGCCGCCGGTCCTGGAAGCCCTCGGCCTCGCCGAGGTCGAGCACAACGCGCGCAACAACCGCATGCGGGCCCGGTAGCGGCCCGGGAGCCGGTGCCGGATGGTACGACTGGACCCATGACGATCCTGGATCTGGCGAAGCCAGCGCACACCGCGGCTGAGGGCCGCCTGCAGTCCGAGCCGATTATCTGGATGACCACCGTCAGCCCATCCGGGCAGCCGCAATCGACCCCGGTCTGGTTCCTGTGGGACGACGGGGAGTTCCTGATCTACGGGGCCAAGAGCGGGCCGAAGAACCAGAGCATCGAGTCCAACCCGCACGTTTCCCTGCACCTGGAGGGCAACGGGCGGGGCGGTGCCAACGTGATCTTCGAGGGCGACGCCCGGATCGACCCGGACGGTCCCCGCGCGGATGCCGTGCCGGCCTACATCGAGAAGTACCGCGGGTTCATCGACTCCTACGGCTGGACGCCGCAGAGTTTCTCCGACGACTACCCGCACGTGATCCGCGTGACCCCCACCCGCGCCCGCATCTGGTAACTGGCTGCGCGCGCCGCCGGGTTCAGCTACGACAGGGCGGCGGCCTTGCGCTCGAGGTAGCGCTTCTCGGGCAGGCTGGTGGTCCGCCGGGCGGCGGCCAGGTAGGCGGCGCGCGCCGCGTCCCGGTCGCCGGCCATCTCGTGCAGGTGGCCGCGAACCGCGTGCAGCCGGTGCTGGCTGGCCAGCTTGCGATCGCCGTCCAGCCCGTCCAGCAGCCGAAGTCCCGCGTCCGGCCCGTAGGCCTCGGCGAGGGCGACCGCCCGGTTGAGGGTGACGACGGGGCTGGGCGAGATCTGCTCGAGCAGCGCGTAGAGGCCGAGGATCTGCGGCCAGTAGGTCGATAGCCCAACGATGATCTTGCTCATTGCTGCCTCCGTTTTCGGGGTCCCGCCGGTCCCGGCGGGGGTGCTCACATCCCCTAGTCGGAGCCGCGCCGCGATTTTCTACATCCCGGGGCGGGTAATCGGGACCGTCTCAGGAATAGTCGCGGAACGCGGGCCAGGCCTGCGCCCAGGACGACCTCAGCCCGGTGGCCAGGTAGACCGGCACTCCCTGCTCGTCGTCATCGACGCCGAGCCCGTTCCTGAAGGTAGCGATGATCCGGACGCGGGCGAACTCGCGGCGCAGCAGGCCGGGGTCGACATTCACCGCGATGGCGGAGGTGTCGGCCGCGGGCGGCGGGCCCCAGAGCCAGAAGTTGTTGGCCCCGCTGTACACCCCCGGCAGCCCAAGCCCCGGTCCATAACGGTCGATCGCGCCCGCCTCGCCGTAATTGCCGGTGAGGATGGTGGTCCGCGACCGCTCCGCGGGCGGCAGCGCCGCGTACTCCCGTGCGACCAGCGCGACCTGCCGCGGCCAGCTGATCGTCTCGCCCAGGTCGTAGTTGATCTTCTGGAGCGGCACCGTGTGCAGCACCCGGGCTGGCAGCACCGGCAGTGAAATGGGCAGCCCGACGGCCGCGGCGGCCAGGATGACGGCGAACGGCCACGCCCGGCCGGCCCGCGACGGGCGCGCCGCGATCCTCCGGCCGATCGGCACCGAACCCGCGGCGAACAGGAACGTGTAGACCGCGCCCGGGTAGTACGGCTTGCCGCCGAGCACGAACTGCAGCACGATCACGATCACGCAGGCCAGCGCGACCGGCCGGAAGCGGCGGGCCGCCGGGCTGCGCAGCGACCAGATCACGCCCGTGATCCAGATCGGGGTCAGCGCTGGCCCGGTGTAGAGGACCTGAGCGACCCAGTACGTGGCCCGGTTGTGCCCGGCCGCGCCCTGCAGGGAGCGGTACACGTCCAGGTTCGGCCAGCCGTGCGCCGCCTGCCAGATGACGGCGGGGGCGGCGAGTGCCAGCGCCAGCCCGCACCCCAGCAATAGGTACCGGCTGCGCAGCAGCCGGGACGCAGTATTACGCCATCCGCAGGCGAGGAAGCCGGCCGCCAGCGCCGCGGCCAGGAAACCGATGTTCCATTTGGCCTCGCTGCCGGCACCGACGCAGGCCCCGATGGCCAGCCACCAGCGCGGATCCTCGCTGACGAGCAGGCGCATGACCAGGAGCAGCGTGACCGCCCAGAACACGAAGTCCGGTGTCGTGGTGGTCAGTTCGTGCATGGCCCCCAGGTACTCACCGCACGTCGCGGTCGCGAGCGCGGCGATGACCTGGCCAGCCGGCCGGCGCCGAGCAGCCGGCTCATCTCGGCCGTGAGCAGGACCAGCGCGGCGAGGGCGAGCGCCGGCAGCACCCGGAACCCGGCCAGCGTGTTGCCACTCGCGGCGGCGGTGAGCCGCGCCAGCAGCGGGGTCAGCGGCGGCTGGTCAACGTAGCCGAAGGCCAGGTGGTGACCGGCGGTCAGGAAGTACAGCTCGTCACGGTGGTAGCCGTATCGGGCGCTGACCGCCATTTCGATGCCGAACGCGGCGGCCGCGATTGCTGCTGCCCGCAGCCAGGCGGGCCTTGGCGGGGCAGTGGCTGGCCGGTGCGCGGCCAGCGGACTGTCAGCGGTCAGGTTCATGCCCTCAGCGTGGCGGCACGCGGGGGATCCGCGCATCGACCGCCCAGCCGATTTCACGCTCTCCCCGTTGGGCCGGAGGCAAGTGCTCGCCGGCCGCTCGACCTCCGTCCCAGGGCTGATCCGGTCGCTCATCCGCACGGCTGATCCGCCGCCGCGGCCCCAGGCCGTACGATCGGGACGTGACCAGCCCGGCCGTGCGGATCGCCCGGTTTCCCCAGGCGATAGCCGCACGGATGGCTGCGTTGCCGCGGCGGCGGCAGGAACGGGTTCAGGATGCGGCCCTGGCCGTGGCGCTGGCCATCGTCAACGCCCTGTCCCTGCTGCCGTTCCGGGCGCAGCTGCATCCGTTCTGGCTGGCCGAGCTCCTGGTCATCATGCAGGCCCTGCCGCTTGTCTGGCGACGCGCGGGCTCGTGGCGATGGCCCGGTTCCGTGCTTGTCGCGCTGGTCATCGGCGCGGCCCGGGTTGCCTACGACCAGATCGGGTTCGGGTCCGCGCCGTTCCCCCTCGGGCCGGCGATCGCGCTCTATACGGTCATGGTCCGCACGGACCGGCTGTGGCGCTGGATCGTCTCGGCCTTCGTCATAGCGGGCCTGTCCGTCTCGCTGGCCGCGCCGGGCCACAGCGAGCCGTACGACGCGATCACCCAGGCGTTCATTTTCCTCACCGCCGGGGTGGCGGGCGTGCTCAGCCGCGCCCGGCAGGCGAACCTGATCGTGGCCGAGAGCCGGGCCAACTGGGCCGAGGCCGAGCTGGACCGCCAGTCGTCGCGTGCCGCCGCGCGGGAGCGCGCGACCATCGCGCGTGAACTGCACGATGTGGTGGCCCATCACGTCAGCCTGATGGCGGTCCAGGCGGAGGCGGCGGCGTCGCTGCTGCCGGGCCAGCCCGACCAGGCCCGGCGGTCGGTGGACATCATCGGCGACACCGCCCGGCTGGCGCTGACCGAGCTGCGCCGCCTCCTGGGGGTCCTGCGCGGCCCCGCCGAACGCCCGGAGACCTCGCCGTCGGCCTCGCTCGGGGACCTGGGCGGAGTCCTCGACCAGGTCCGCGGCGCGGGGCTGGCCGTCGATTTCGAAGTCGCCGGTACTCCCGGGCAGATCGCGCCCGGCGTCGAGCTGACCGCCTACCGGATCGTTCAGGAGGCGCTGACCAACACCATCCGGCACGCCCACACCGACCACGCCGCCGTCACCGTCACCTACGAGCCCGGCTTCGTCACCGTGTCCGTCGCCGACTCCGGGCCTGGGCGGCCGTCAAATGGGCGCCCCGCTGCGGACGCGCGGCTGGCAGAGGCCGGTCTGGCCCGGGCCGGGCTGGACGGGACCGGGTTCGGCCTGGCCGGCATCGCCGAACGGGTCGCCTCGTGCGGCGGGAACCTCAGCGTGGGCCCGACCTCGGCCGGCGGTTTCGCCGTCACCGCCCGGCTGCCCGCCCGATGACCGCCGCCACGCCGGTCCCGATCCAGGTTCCCGCCCGATGACCGCCCCCGTCGCGCAGTCCCCCATCCGGGTGCTCGTGGTCGACGACCAGGAGCTGGTCCGGTCCGGGTTCTGTGTCATTCTCGATGCTGCCGACGGCATCACCGTGGTCGGAGAGGCCGCCAACGGTGCGGCCGCCGTGGCTGCGGTGGCCGCACACCAGCCCGATGTCGTCCTGATGGACATCCGCATGCCCGGGATGGATGGCCTGGAAGCCACCCGCCTCATCACCACCGACGCGGCCGCGGCGCCCAAGGTGGTCATGCTCACCACGTTCGACCTCGACGATTACGTCTACGACGCACTCCGGGCCGGGGCCAGTGGCTTCCTGCTCAAGGACTCGCCCCGGCACGATCTGATCGCCGCGGTCCGGGCGGCTGCGGCCGGCGACGCACTGCTCGCCCCGTCCGTGACACGCCGCCTGATCGAGGTGTTCGCGCGGCGTCCCGCGGAGGCGACTCCGTCCCCATCCCGCCTGGCCACCCTGACCGCCCGGGAGAGGGACGTGCTGCTCCTGGTCGCCCGGGGCCGCAGCAACGCCGAGATCGCCACGGCCCTGTTCGTCAGCGAGGCAACCGTCAAAACCCACGTCGGCAATCTGCTGGCCAAGCTCGGCCTCCGCGACCGGGTGCAGGCCGTCATCCTCGCCTACGAGACCGGCATCGTCGTCCCCGGGAAGGAGTGAGGTCACGCCACGCTCACCAAACGGCCCCGCTGGAAGATCTGGGAGGTCACAGGGGGGATGATGGCAGAAAGATCTGCGCCCGATCATTACCGGGAATCCCCGGCCTAACCGGGAATGCTGAATGTAATGCCGGTAATTCGCCGGTCCAGGAACGGCCGGGGAGAGAGGGGCGGAACTGCCGGGTCGAAATGCGGTCAGACGCGGGCCAGCGCGCGACGTAACATCCTCGCCGCGAGGCTCGGAGGGGGCCGAACGCGTCCGCCGCCCGGCGGATCTGCTGTTGGGCCTGCTCTCGCTGACGGCCGTGGTCATCATTATCGGCTCGATCGTGACCCTCCCGCTCGGCAGCACCGAGCTCTCGAACGACGTCTCGCGCTGGCTGCAGCACATCCCGCGCTGGCTGTCCTCGCTGGCCGCGGTGGTCGTCGGCATCGGCTGCTTCCTGTTCGCGGGCCTGGTCCTGTTCGTCCTGGTGCGCAGGGTGTGGCGGGATGCGCTGAACGCGAGCGCCGCGGCGCTCACCGCCGCGGCGGCGGCGATCGCCATCTGGATTATCTGGCGGATGCAGAACGGCGCCGTCGCGCACGCGGTGATCCACGGCAAAAACCCCTTGTATTTCGTGATCGATGCCGCGTACGTAGCGTTCCTGGTCGGCAGCGACCTGGCCCGGCGATCGCGCTGGTGGCGGCGCTGCGTGGGCTCGACTGCCGCCCTGCTGCTCACCGGGCTGGCCATCGACGCGCTCACGCCCTACGCCGTCGTGATCGTGCTGTTCGGCGGGCTGATGACCGGCTGGCTGGTGCGCTGGCTGCTGCGCGCGGCGTCGGTCCGCCCCGCCACCGGCGAGCTGATGGCCTGGCTGGCAGGCCACGGCGTCAAGCTGAGTTCCCTGGGCCGGCCCGACCCCCAGAATCAGGGCCGGATGGAAGGCACCCTCGCCGACGGCACCCCCGTCGACGTTCACCTCGCGGACCGCGACACCCGTGGATCGGGGGTCGCGCGACGGCTGTGGTCCCTGATCCGGCTGCGGCCGGTCGCCGCAGGGCCAATCGCGCTCAGCTCCCGCGCCCAGCTTCAGCAGCTGGCGCTGGCCAGCACGCTGGCCCAGAAGGCCGGCGTGCTGAGCCCTTCCGTGCTGCTCCTGGAAGAGATGCCGAACGAGACGCTTACGCTCGCGGTAGCCAGGCCCCGGGGTAACGAGCTCGACGGGACGGTCAGCGCCGAGGACGCGACGGCCCTTTTCACCTCGTTGCGCCGCCTGCACGACGCAGGCATCGCGCACCGCGACCTGCGTCCGCGCAACCTGCTGGTGAACGGGACCGCCGGGTTCACGTCGCTGGACGCGGCCGTGCCCGGGGCCAGCGTGCTGGTCCGGCGGCTCGACCTGGCGCAGTTGCTCGCCACCCTGGGGCGGGCCGCGGGGCCGGCGAACGCGGTGCGGGCGCTGCGCGAAGGCTACGGCCCGGTGGACGAGACCGCCGTCGCCGCGGTTATGCAGCCACTCGCCCTGGCCCCGTGGGGCTGGTCGGCCATGCGCAACGCCGAAGGCTGCCTGACCCAGGTCCGCCACGAACTGCTCGGTCCGGACACCGCGGTGCCGGTGGCCCGCCTGGAACGATTCCGCTGGCGGACCGTCCTCAGCGCCTTCGCCCTCACCATCGCGGCGTACCTGCTTATCGGCGAGATCTCGAAGGTCAACCTGCTCGGGACGCTGCGCCAGACGAACCTGGCCTGGTTCGCCGTCGCCGTCGCCGCGTCGGCCCTCACCTACTTCGCGGCCGCCGCCAACCTGGCCGCGTTCGTGCCGAAACGGCTGTCCCTGATCCGGGGGTTCTTCGTCCAGCTGTCGACGGCGTTCGTGGGCGTGGCCATGCCGCCGTCCGTCGGCCACGTCGCCGTCAACGCCCGTTACCTGCACCACCAGGACGTGGACGACAGCTCGATCACCGCGGCGGTCACGCTCTCGCAGCTCGTGAACGTGGTCATGACCGTCCTGCTGCTGGTGGCCCTCGGCCTGCTCACCGGGTCGGGGCTCAGCCGCTTCAAGATCGTGCCCGGGGCCGACGTGCTCATCGCGCTGGCCGTGATCGCCGTCGCCGCCGGCATCCTGATCTCAATACCTCAGACCCGCGCACAGCTGAACCGCATCGTCTGGCCGTACCTGCGCGGCATCTGGCCCCGCTTCCTCGACGCACTCTCCCACCCGCTGCGGCTCGCGGCCAGCGCGGGAGCGAACCTGCTGCTCACCGCCGCCTACCTGATGGCCTTCTTCGCCTCGCTGTATGCGGTGGGCGCCCACCCAGCGATCCTGCCCGCCGCGGTCGTCTACCTAGCCGGGAACGCGGTCGGCTCGGCCGCCCCCACGCCCGGCGGGCTCGGGGGAGTGGAAGCCGTCCTGGCCGCCGGGCTCACCGGTATGGGCATCCCCGCGCACGAGGCGATCCCCGCCGTGCTGGTCTTCCGCGTGGCCACCTTCTGGCTCCCGATCCCGGCCGGCTGGCTCGCCTATCTCGGCCTCCAGCACAGCGGCACGCTGTAGCCGCAGCGGCCTGGATGACTCCGCGCCTACTTGGCCGAGCCGGGAAACGCGGCGGCCTCTTGTGCTGGACGCCAACGCGCATTTCAATTCGGCCAGCGTGGTCAAGGCGACGATTCTCGGTGCCCTGCTCCGCAAGGCGCAGCAGCAGCGCCGGATGAGAACCTCCCCGTCCCCTAGACCGCCAGCATTAGTGGCTGGGCCGGTTTTTCGGGGCGAAAGGAACGCTCATGGGGAGGAAACCGCTCAGTTATGTCGACGCCGCGACGCTGCTCGGCGGCGACAGCAGGGCTTTCGCCGCGCTCAGCAGGATCGCAGGCGCTGGGCATAGTTCCGGGGACACCCAATCCCGATTCGGCAAAATCGACCGGACTCTGTTCCCTCAAACAGACCAGTGGCGGGGCCTTCTGGTCCTGCGGGACACTCTCCACCCGCGACAGGTGCCCGATAATGGCGAACTCGTCAAGCTCCTTTTCAAAGACTTTGTCGTGAAAGGGACCTCGGTCGCCGAAGTCGCCATCTGGACCGGCATGGCTCAGCGCGGGCTTCCGGTGAAAGCACCGCGGCGTTTGGCGAACCGCGAACAAGCCGAAATTCTGCGGCGCATTGCCCCGGACTTCGTGGCCCGCACCCGGCAACTGGCCGCCGAGCGTGGTTACCCAGATCCCCTCCCGCGGGAGTTATGCCGCTCCGGCCGTCATGCCGCGAGCTCGAGCGTGCGCTCCGGCCAGCCGACGCTGACGACGGAGTTGTCGCTGCCGAACGGGTTGGGCTCGTACCAGTCGGCCTGCCAGGCGTTTTCCCAGCGCTCACCGTCCAGCAGGTACCGGAACCGGTAGCTCTGGCCCGGCTCGAGCGGGAGAGTGACCTGCCAGGCGCCGTCACCGCCGCGGTGGAGCGCGATCTTGTCGGTCGACCAGCCGTTGAAGTCCCCGCACAGCGTCACGTTCCCGGCGCCAACCTCGCCCGGGAGGCTGAAGGTGACGTCGACCGTGGGTGCCACAGCGGGCGCAGCGGCCCCGGCCGGCGTGTCAGCCTCCGCGGCCATCGGTTCCGGGGAAGCCAGCTCCTGGGCTATCGGCTCTTCCGTGGCCGGCTCTTCCGCGGCCATCTCCCCGGCGGCCTGCTCCCAGGCGTCGGTACCGGGCCCGGTCCGCCGCTGCAGGTCCCGGCCGCGCTGCGCGATCGCGTCGTCGGCCAGCAGCCAGCCCGCGAACCGGTCCATCGACCCGAGAAGCCGCCCGTAGCCGGAACGGACGACCGCGTCCTCGTTCCAGTAGCGGCCCAGGAGCCGGTCGTCGACAAAGGCGAACGGCCACCGGACAGCCGCGTACTCCCGCTTGGCAATCCGGCGCGAAATCATGACAGGATCCATCGTTCCTGCTTCCTGTGAGTGGTGTGGTGGCGCAGCGTCGGTGCTATCGCGACGATCCTGAGGTCACCTTGCCGGGTCCGGGCCAGCCGCACAACGACCGACAGGCCAATTTTTGGTAATTCGGCCGGCGGGGATGGCTATACCGGGCAGTCCTAGCGGGAGCGCAGGCCGTCACTGATCAGGGCGGCCAGCACGTCCGGGGGTACCAGGTCCAGGCTGGGCTCGCCGAGCAGCGGCGCCATCCCGGCCGTGATGGTGAGCAGCCGCGCGGCGGCAACGTGCGCGGGGCCCGGCTCCGGGACGGCCGAGCCGGCCCCGCTGGCCTCGGCCAGATACTGGCTGACGCTGGCCACGATCCGGTCGTGCAGTTCCAGAGCGCGCTGGCGGATCTCCGGGTGGGCGTCGAGTTCCTGGAGCATGATCTTCCGGACCGCGGACGGCTCACCCAGCATCAAGGACAGCCGGCGCCACAGGCTGGCCACGGCTTCGCGGACGTGAAGGACGGGCCGGGTGCGGTCGACCCGCGGGAAGCAGCGGGCATACGCGACCCGGGCCGTGTGGACCATCCGAGCCGGCCGGGTGCGCGGGGCGCGGCAGGCGCAGCGGACGCCAAGCACCGGCGCTCGATGATCGAGAACAATGATCCGCGGGCCGTGCGGACCCGGGAGAAGCTCATCGGCGCGTTCCACGAGGCGGTCCGCGACTGTGACCCCCGGGACATGTCGGTCAGTGCCCTGACCCGCGCCGCGGGCGTGAACCGCACCTCGTTCTACGGCCACTTCTCCTCACCGGAGGACCTGGCCATCCACGCCCTGAGCGACCTGTTGGACGTGGTCGGCAACGCGGACATCGTCATGCGGTCCCGGCACACGGTGAGCGGCACCGAAGCCAGCCGCCGGGCACTGCGGGAGATCGTCACCTTCGTCTACGAGCGGCGGGCGTCGTACGCGCGGCTGCTCGGCCCCGGCGCCGCCCCGCAGCTGGTCCGGGCGATCGCGGACGCCTTCACGAGGAGGACGGTGGCGTCCCTGGAACTCATGGCCGCCCGGCCCGCCGCCGCGGATCCGGCAATCACCGCCCAGTTCCTGGCGGGCGGCGTGCTCGGCGTCATCGGCGCCTGGCTGGCGGAGGAGTCCTCACCGTGGACGCCCGATGAGCTGGTAGAGGCGCTGATCCAGTGCCTGCCGGGATGGCTCCTGGCGGACTAACCAGGAGCACCCACGTCCGTTAAGGAGAAATTGAATCCGAGAACCGAGGAAGGACACGCACACGATGGGAATGCTCGATGGCAAGGTGGCCCTGATCACCGGCGGAATCCCGCGGCCAGGGGCGCGCTCACGCCGTGACCTGCGCGCGCGAGGGCGCGGACGTGATCATCGCCGACATCGCGGACCAGATGGGGACCGTGCCCTATCGAATGGCCACACCGGAAGACCTCGCACAGACGGTCAAGGAGGTCGAGGCACTCGACCGCCGCATCCTGGCGATCAAAGCCGATGTCCGGGACCAAGGGCAGATGGATGACGTGGTCACGCACGGCATCGCCGAGTTCGGCAAGATCGACATCCTGATCGCTAACGCCGGCATCTGGACCATGGCGCCGTTCTGGGAGCTCACCGAAGACCAGTGGGACGAGATGATCGGCGTCAACCTCACCGGCGTGTGGAAGTCGGCCAAGGCCGTCGCGCCGCACATGATCGAGCGGCAGAGCGGGTCGATCGTGATCACCTCGTCGACCAACGGCCTGGAGGCGGGCCTGAATTACGCGCATTACGTGGCGGCCAAGCACGGGGTCATCGGGCTGATGAAGAACATCGCGCTCGAGCTGGCCCCGTACGGCATCCGCTGCAACTCGATCAACCCGGGCGCGATCAAGACGCCGATGACCGACCACCAGGGCGCGTGGGACATGTTCGCCGGCCACGAGGGCGGCACCGAGCAGGACATGATCGACGGCGGCTACTCGTTCACCGCGCTCAAGGGCACCAGCTTCATGGACCCGCAGGTCATCGCGGATACCGCGCTGTACCTCAATTCCAGCCTGGCGGCCAAGGTGACCGGCGTGACGATCCCGGTCGACGCCGGGCACATGATCCTCACCGGCATCAACCCGACGCCGGTGCGGTAGCCGGCTGAGGTTCTTTACTTCTTAACGGACGTGGGTAGGGGCCGGACGGCCAGTCAGGGGCCGTCCGGCTGCACGGTAGGCTGACCTGTCGTCCGTCGTCGATGGAGCTGCCTGCCGATGCTCAGCCAGGATTTGATCGATTCGCTGTTCCCGGAGGGCCTGCCCGGCCCGGGGGAATGGGAACGGCGGTACCCGCCGCGGGAGCTGCCCCCCGGAGCCGAGGTCACCCGGTTCTCGCCCAGCCCCACCGGTTACCTGCACATCGGCGGGGTGTACGTGGCGATCATCGACGCCGACATCGCGCTGCATTCGGGCGGCACCTACCTGCTGCGGATCGAGGACACCGACCAGGCCCGGGTGACCGAGGGCGCCGTCGACCAGTTCGCCGACGCGCTGACGTACTTTTCGATCAGCCCCCAGGAAGACGACCTGAACGGGCGCTACGGCCCGTACGTGCAGTCCAGCCGGCAGGAGATCTACCTGACCTACGTGCGCGAACTGCTCCGTCAGGGCCGGGCGTACCTGTGCTTCGCGACCAAGGCCGAGCTGGAGGACATCAGCGCCCGGCAGCGGGCGGCACGGCGCGCTGCCCGGTTACTACGGGCCGTGGGCGATCTGGCGGGATGCCCCCGAGGAGCAGGTCCGGGAGCGGCTCGCCGCCGGCGACCCGTACGTGGTCCGGTTCCGCGCGCCGGGCACCGCGTCCCGGGTCAGCTTCACCGACGCGATCCGCGGTGAGATCACCGCCGACGACAACCGCAATAACGCCGTCATCCTGAAGAGCAGCGACCAGCCGCTGCGCCTGCCGACGTACCATTTCGCGCACGCCGTCGACGACCACCTCATGCGGGTCAGCCTGGTCATCCGCGGCGACGAGTGGATCTCCTCGGTGCCGCTGCACCTCCAGCTGTTCGACGCGCTCGGTTTCCCCCGGGTCCGCTACGCGCACATCGCGCCGCTGATGAAGCAGGACGGCGGCAGCCGCCGCAAGCTGTCCAAGCGGAAGGACCCGGAAGCCAGCGTCGGCTTCTATATCGCCCACGGCTACCCGGCCGAGGCGGTGCAGTACTACCTGCGCGGCCTGGCCAACGGGAAGCTGGCCGAGATGCCGCTGCCCGAGGCGCTGGCCACCCCGATCAGCCTGGATGATTTCGGCGCCGCCGGGCCGCTGGTCGACCTGGTGAAGCTGGACGACATCAGCGCCGACTACATCGCCACCCTGCCCGCTTCGGTGATCCTGGCCCAGGTCACGACCTGGGCGCAGGCCTACGACCCGCCGCTGGCCGAGGTCCTGGCCGCCGAGCCGGACCTGGCCCTGGGGGCCCTGGCCATCGAGCGCGAGGGCGTGCCCAACCCGCGCAAGGACCTGCGCCGGTGGGCCGACTTCCGCCCCGTGTACGGGTACTTCTTCCCGGAGATCTTCGAGCCCGTGACTGATGCGGCCGATTCGCGATTCGGCGGCCTGGAGCCTGGGATCGTTCGTTCGGTGGCCGAGGACTTTGCCGGCCGGTATCAGCCGCCATCGGCTGGCACCGAATGGTTCGCTCAGATCCGCGACCTGGCCGCGCGCCTGGGCTTCGCGCCCAACCAGAAGGCCTACAGGCAGGATCCCGGGAGCTACAAGGGCTCGATCCGGGACACGTCGCAGGTCATCCGGGTGCTGCTCACCGGGACGACCCGCAGCCCCGACCTCGCCGCCGTGGCCGGAGTGCTGGGGACCGACGAGGTTCTGCGCCGGGTCAGGGCGGTCATAGCCCCGTAGGCTGGCGGCATGCCGGTCGAACGCATGCTGCCCAGCGCCGAGGCCGAGGAACTCGTGGCCCTGGCGCACGACCTCGCCGTCTCCGAACTGAAGCCCATCGCCTCTCAGTACGAGGCCGAGGGCCGGTTCCCGCGGGAGAAGTTCCGCCTGCTGGGCAAGAGCGGGCTGCTTGGCCTGCCGTACCCGGAACGCTGGGGCGGCGGCGACGTCAGCTACGAGGTCTACCTCCAGGTGCTCGAGGAACTGGGCGCGGCGTGGATGACGGTCGGGGTCGGGCTGTCCGTGCACACGATGTCGTGCTACCCGCTGGTCCAGTTCGGGCGCGACGAACAGCGCGAGGAATGGCTGCCCGCGATGCTGGCCGGGGGCCTGCTCGGCGCGTATGCGCTGTCCGAGCCGCAGGCGGGCTCGGACGCCGGCGCGCTGTCGGCCCGCGCCGTGCGGGATGGCGAGGACTACGTCCTGAGCGGCACCAAGGCCTGGATCACGCACGCCGGCCAGGCGGACTTCTACACGGTGATGGCGCGTACCAGCGACGACGGCGGGCGCGGGGTCAGCTGCCTGCTGATCGACGCGGCCACACCGGGCCTGGGCGTGGGCGCGCTGGAGCACAAGATGGGGCTGACCGGCTCGCCGACCGCGCAGCTTCTGTTCGACGAGGCTCGCGTGCCAGGCCGGCTGATCGGCGCGGAGGGCCAGGGCCTGAAGATCGCGCTGGAGGCGCTGGATTCCGGGCGGCTCGGCATCGCCGCGTGCGCGGTCGGCCTGGCCCAGGCGGCGCTGGACGAGGCCCTGGTCTATGCCGCGGGGCGGAACCGGTTCGGCCGGCCCATCATCGAGTTCCAGGGCCTGGAGTTCCTGCTGGCCGACATGGCGGCCGGGGTGGAGTCGGCCCGCGCGACCTATCTGGCGGCGGCGCGGCGCCGTGATCGGGGCCTGCCGTTCCACCGCCAGGCGTCGATTGCGAAACTGGTGGCAACCGACATGGCCATGCGCGTCACCACGGACGCGGTACAGGTGCTCGGCGACGCAGGCTACACCCGCGACTTTCCGGTCGAGCGGTACATGCGGGAAGCGAAGGTGCCGCAGATTTTCGAGGGCACCAACCAGATCCAGCGGATGGTCATCGCGCGGGCTCTGCGAGGCACGCTCCCAGACAGAGGCACGCTCCCAGACAGAGGCACGCTCCCAGACAGCGGCACGCTCCCAGACAGCGGCACGCTCCGAGGCGAAGGGTGATTCATGGACGCGACGGCGATTATCACCGGTGGTTCCGGCGGCCTGGGGGTCGCGGTGGTCGACGAGTTCATCGCGGCAGGCTGGCGGGTCGTGGTGCCGTGGATCGAGGAAAGCGAGCTGAAGCGGCTGCCGGACCTCCCGCACCTGGTCACCGTGCAGGCCGACCTGTACGACCCGGAGTCGGCGCAGGAGGTGGCCGCGCTGGCCGCCGGCTCGCCCCGGGCCCCGCTGCGCGCAGTGGTCAACCTGGTTGGCGGGTTCGCGGTCGGCGGCCGGGTGCACGAGACGCCGATCGAGGAGTTCGAGCAGCTGTTGCGGCTGAACCTCCGTCCGCTGTACCTCACGACGCAGGCGGCGCTGCCGGAAATGATCTCCATCGGCGGGGGAGCGGTGGTCTGCGTATCCAGCCGGGCCGCGACGCATCCGTTCTCCGGGGCGGCGGGCTACGTGACCGGCAAGGCGGCCGTCCTCGCCCTGGCCGACACGCTGGCCGTGGAGTACGCGAAGAACAACATCCGGGTCAATACGGTCGTGCCCAGCGCGATCGACACGCCTGGCAACCGGGCCGCGCAGCCCGATGCGGACTACTCGACGTGGGTCGCGCCTGCCCGTATCGCGCGGGTCGTCCGTTTCCTGTGCGAGGACTCCTCCGACGCCATTCATGGCGCGCACATCCCCGTCTACGGCAAGCCGTAGATTTCGCTGGCTCCCTTCTCCCGGCGCTGCGCTACCGATGCGGTGCTCCGGTACCGATGCGGTGCGCCGCAGGCGCATGGATAGAGTCGAAGGAGAAGGGAGCCCACGCTGCACATGGAAGATCGCGCGACCGGTGATGCGGCACAATCCGGGTCCGCAGGTGCGCTTGGCCCGGGTCGCGAACCGGGGGTGCTGCGGCTTGGGCGCCAGGAGTTCCCCCCGGGTCGGCCGCTGCTCATGGCTATCGTCAACCGGACCCCTGACTCGTTCTACCGGCCCGGTCTCACCTGGGACGAGAAGGCCGCCATGGAGCGGGTGCACACCGTGGTCGCCGAGGGCGCGGACATCCTCGATATCGGGGGAGTACCCGCCAAACCCGGCACTGAGGTGACGGTAGACGAGGAGATTCGCCGGACGGTCCCGTTCATCGAGGCGGTGCGCGACGCCTATCCCGATCTGGTGATCAGCGTCGACACCTGGCGGCACGAGGTCGGCCGGGCCGCCACCGCGGCGGGTGCGGATCTGCTCAACGACACCTGGAGCGGCTGGGATCCGAAGCTCGCCGAGGTCGCGGCGGAATACGGCGTGGGCCTGGTGTGCTCGCACGCGGGCGGGCTGGAGCCCCGGACCCGCGTCTTCCGCAAGGCGTACGCCGACGTCATGGCCGACGTCCTGGACCGGACACTGGGCCTGGCGGAGCGCGCGGTGGAGGCGGGGGTCGATCCGTTCCGCATTCTTATCGACCCGGCGCATGACTTCGGCAAGAACACCTGGCACTCCCTTGAGATCTCCCGGCGCCTGGCTGAGATGACCACTACCGGCTGGCCGGTGCTGGTGTCCGTCTCGAACAAGGACTTCGTCGGCGACACGCTGGGTGCGGGGATCGAGGACCGGCTGGCGGGCACGCTGGCTGTCACCTCGGTCGCGGCCTGGCTCGGCGCCAGGGTGTTCCGGGCTCATCACGTGATGCAGACCAGGCAGGCGCTGGATATGGTCGCGGCGATCAAGGGAGATTTCCTGCCCGCTCGGGTTCAGCGGGGCCTGGTCTAGCTCATGGTCTTGAGGGGGCCGGTCGACTCCGTGGTCCCGAGGGGGGCGGTCGAGTTCATGCGCCGGATGGAGGCCCAGCGGTGATTATCCGCGCCGCGCTATGCCCAAGCCCGCCGCTGCTCGCTCGCGAGCTGACCGGGCGTGATCCGCTCGTCTCGGGTCTGCGCGAAGCCTGCGCCGATGTGACCGCCCGTCTGGTTGACGCAGATCCCGCCGTCGTCATCATCGTCGGGCCCGGGCCACAGACCGCGGTCTGGGATTCCGCCGGCCGCCTGGACGTGTCCGCCTTCGCCCCGGCACTCAAGCACAGCGGCACGCCAGGCCTGCCGTTGTCGCTCGGGCTGGGCGCGATGCTTCTCGACCAGGCCGGTTACTCCGGTCCGCGGGTCCTGCGGGCGGTCGGTGAGCACGAACCGGCGATGCGCTGCGTCGAACTGGGGAACAAGCTCGCAGCGTTCGCTCCCCGGGCAGCCCTGCTCGTGATGGGAGACGGCAGCGCCCGCCGAAGCCCGATCGCGCCGGGCCACCTGGATGAACGCGCCGCCCCTTTCGACGCCCAGGTTGAGCTCGCCATCCGGGACGGCAACCTGGACGCTCTGGCCGGGGTGGACGCCGCCCTGGCCCGCGAACTGATGGCGACGGGCCGCCCCGCGTGGCAGGTCCTGGCCGGCGCGATGGGCGCCGGGAAGTCAGTCACGGAGATTCTGTACGCGGACGCGCCCTTCGGGGTGAGCTACCTCGTCGCTTATCTTGAGACCGCGCCCAACAGCGCTGCCCGGCCTAGCAGAAGCTGGCCAAGTCCGCCGGTAACTGCCCAAGATCAGGTGGGGTAGGTGGTGGGTCCGGTGGTGTAGCTGCGCCCGGCGGGGGTGGTCCACGTGTGGTAGCGGGGCAGGTCCTGGCGCAGGCTCCAGCCGGCGGCCTGTTTCTGGTGGTGATGATGGCGGCAGCGGGCCCCGGCGTTACAGGCACACGTCGGCCCGCCTTGCTCCCAGGGAATCGCGTGCTCGAAGTCGCAGCGGCGCGCTGAGCGCCGGCAGGGCGGCCAGGTGCACTCGCCGTCCCGGATGTGGATCAGGTGCCGGAGCCGGTCGCTGGGGTCGTGCGCGCGGGTGGAGTGCCGGTGATCGCAGCCGGTGACCGGGATCGGTTCCAGGTCGATGCTCAGGTCCGGGCCACCGGGTACCGGCCGCAACCGCCAGCTCCCGTAATCGCTGTACCCGCCGTTCTGGCCGTTCCCGCCTGGGCCGGGTGGCCCGGTGCCGGGTCCGCGGGCTGCGCCGGGCAGCCCGGTACCGGGTGGTCTCGTCCCGGGTGCGCGGGGTGGTCCGGCGGGCGGTCCGGGCGGTCCGGTGCCGGGTCTGCGGGGTGGTCCGCCGGCGGTCCGGGCGGCCGCGGTGGGCCCGGTGGCCCGGGCCGGGGCCCGGCGGGCCCGCCGCCGGGGTCCGGCCGGCGCCGTGCCCGGGCTGGCTGGGTGGGGCGGCCGCAGCCGTGCGCGGTGGGGTGCCCGTCCGCGTCGGTGAGGGTCAGGCACCAGGTGGTGGCCGGGTGGGTGGCGGCATGGGCGGCCAGGGCCCGGGCCAGGCCCGCGTCGATGGGCCCGAACCCGGCCGCCTCCCCGGGCCGGTCAGTTAGTCCCAGCAGGGTCGCCAGCGGGATGGTCAGGTTGATCTGCGCCGCCATCCCCACCGGCGCCCCGGTGCCCCGGCCAGCTGGCGGCCCGTCCCCGGGCCTGGGTGTCCCGCCCGCGGGCCCGCCCGCCGCCTCCGGTCTGGCCTGTCCCGGGCCACCGGGGCCGCGCGGATCCGGGCCCGCCACGGCGCCATCCTGCCCGCCTGCGCTGTCCTGCCCGGCCGCGCTGTCCTGCCCGGCCGCCGCGGCGGCGGCGGCGCGGGTGGTGGCGGCGGTGTCCTGCCCGAGCAGGGCGTCCAGGTAGGCGCGGACCCGCAGCTGATCCATGGTGCCGGGCACCCCGGCGGCCTTCAGCTCGATCGTGCGGTCGCGGATCCGCTGGTCGGCGGCCAGCGCTTCATCGGGGGGCAGCCCGAACCCGCACAGCGCCGCGGTCCCGGCATCTTCACGCCACAGCTCGACGCGGGCGTCCTTCTGGGCCTGCTCGCGGCGTTTGCGGGCCGCGGCGGGGTCGGCTTGCAGCACCGCCCGGCCGGCCGCGGCGCGGAGCTGGCTGGGCGTCTTGCCCGCAACACCGGCGCCGAGGATGGCGGCCTCGGCGGCGGCCGCCGCCGCGTCGTTGAGGACCCGGGTGGCCTCGGCGATGAGCTGCGCCTTATAGAGGTCAATGACACCCTCATGCAAAGCCTGGGCGGTTAGCGGCAGCCGGGCCGCCAGATCATACGCCAGCGCCAGCATCCGCTCCGCCGCCGGCCGGGAGACACCCATCGCCACCGCCAGCTCATCACCGCAGAACTTCCCCCACCCGGACGGGATCGTGTCCCGGCGCGCACCGCCGCCCGGGCCGTCACCGGCGCCTGGGCCGCTGCGGCCGTCCGCGTGGTCACCGGCCGCCGGGCCGTCACTGGCGGCGGGGACATCACCGGGGACCACATTAGGGCCCACGGTGGGGCCATCAGCGGTGCCGGGATCGCCGCTCGGTTCGGCCGGGCGGCGGGCGATCAGCTCGGCCACCGCCGACAACCGCCCGGCCGCCGCCCACGCCTCGGTCTTCCGCCACCCCCCCAGCACCCCGATCAGCTCATCATCGGACAGGCCCGCATACACCCGGCCCACGCCCGTCCCCCCGGAGGCGGCCGCGTCGGCCAGCCCCGCCAGCCCCGGACCGGGCAGCGCGACATCGAGCACATCCCCGGACGCAAACCCGCTCCCCGCCCCCCGCGCCGGACTGGGCGCCGCCGCACCGCGCGGCAACGACCCCGCATCCAGAAACTCCGCCACCACCGGGCCCGCGTCCCCGCCAGCGGACGGCACACCACCGCCGGCGGGGTCGCCGGCCGGGTCACCGGCGGGCCCGCCCGGCCCGTCACCGTCTGGCCATTCACCCGCGTCCCCGGAAAACGGCCCGTCCAGCTCATCCGGCTCCAGGCCCATCGGCGAGGCGAACAGGTCATACCCGGCCTCAAGATCAGCCATGAACGCCGCCATCGCCGCATCCTGATCCCAGCCATCGGCGTCCAGGTCATCGGGCGTTACCGCGAAGGCGTGCGAACCGGGCATTGGCTGGCGGTCAGCAGGCAACGGGCCGCCAGCGCTGGGGCCGGGGCCAGGGCGGGGCGGGGGCCATCCGGCACCCGGGCACGGCGGCCACGGCGCGGACCACTCCCGGGGGAACGCCCGCCCCGCTTACCTGGCCCGCGACCACGGGATGACTCGTCTGGCATGACCTGCCTCGCTGCTAGATAACTTTACATAGCATCATATCGAACAAAGTATCGAAAGGCAAGCATTCTGGAGAGGATTTCGGTTTGGTCGTCCATTCCGGCTTGACCCGCAGCTAGCCATTTCGCCGCATTCTCGAGATAGTACGTATGAGGGTTGGCGTCGCTGAGGAGGCCGGATCATGGGGTACGAGCTGCGGATGTCAGCGGAAATCCACGATTGGCTGGCCAACCTTCGCAGCGAGGATCCGCCCGCTGCGGCGCTAGTGGCGGATGCGCTGACCGCGCTGACCACGGAGGGGGCAGCGCTCGGGCCGCCGCTGGTGGTGCCCGTGGCCATCACGGCTTCCGATCTGTCCGACGCCCTGGATCAGGCGTATCAGGACAACCTGGCCGCTATGCAGATCATGCGCCGCCGTACCGCCGACGCCGCGGTTCTGGCCCACGACATCCGGTCACAGATAACGGAACTGGAGTCGTTGCGGGACCAGCTCGGCGAGCAGCGTCAGCGTGCCCTTGACGAGGACATGCCGGAGGCTGCCGCGCAGGCCACAGATCGGCTGGCCTCAGCGGATGATCTGATGGCCGGGCTCCGGGAACGGCTGCCTGGTGTCATCGAGGCTGAGCGGCAACTTACCGACACGAGTCGGGTTATGCACGAGCGGACCGCTGCCTTCCGGACCAGGAAGGAAGTTCTCAAGGCGAGCTACGTCGTCGCCCAGGCCGAGCGGCAGTGGGAGGAGGAGTTCCCCTCCGGGGATGAGGCAGGGGGCGATGCGGCGGCACGGCTCGCGGAGGTGACCGAACAGATCGAGCGAGAACTACGCCGCCATCTGAATGGCGTCGGTCTGCTCGAGCTCCGACCGGGCGCCCTGCGTCACGGCGCGACCGACGTCCCCGACCACGGCGCGACCGACGTCCCCGACCACGGCGCGACCAGCCCTCGCAGGGACAGCACCGCACCGACGCCCCCGAGAACAGCCGCACCGACGCCCCCGAGAACAGCCGCACCGACCCACCCGACGGCGGAATCCGCATTCTCTTCGCCGTTGAGCCGCCCGGTACCGCGCTGCTGATCTCCGTGCTCGAAGACGACGACGCCGTCTCGGACCACTACCGCGAGGCGGTGCTCCTTTCGGCCGGCGTGCTGCGCCGCGCCCAGGCCGGGCAGGCCCCTGAGACGGCGGCGTTCGGGTACGACGCCCGCGTGTAGGCTGACCACCCAAATTTCACTACCCCCAGCGCTGCGCCGGGCCGGGCCGCGGTGGTTCACCCTATCGGTGTTCGCGCCGGTCACACGGCCCGCGTAGGCGCCTCGGTGCGGCCAGGCGCACCGCTGGACGACCTTCATTTCTCTAACGGACGTCGCTGGGGTTGTCACCTGGGTAGGGGTTTTCCCAGTTCACGCCTTCCAGTCGGCCAGGACGGCCTCCGTGTCCGCGCCGGGGACCGGGGGAGCGGTCGGGCGGGCCGCGGGCGTGCGGGAGAACCGGGGCGCGGGCGCCGCCTGCTCGATGCCGTCCAGCGTGATCACCGACTCCCGGGCGGCGATGTGCGGGTGCGAGCTCACCTCGCCGAACGCCAGCACGGGAGTCACGCACGCGTCGGTGCCGGCGAAGATCTCGGCCCATTCGTCGCGCGGCCAGGCTGGCGATCACCTCGGTGAACCGGGCCCGCAGCCGGGGCCACCCGGACCGGTCGCCCTGCGCGGGCAGGTCCTCGCCCGCGAGGCCCAGGCCCGTAAGGAGCGCGGCGTAGAACTGGGGCTCCAGCGCGCCCACCGCGATCCACCGGCCGTCGGCGCAGGTGTATGTGTCATAGAACGGCGCGCCGCCGTCCAGCAGGTTCGCCTGCCGCTCGTCGCTCCAGGTGCCCGCGCCGCGGAAGGCCCACTGCATCTGCGTCAGCACGCCGGCGCCGTCGACCATGGCCGCGTCCACCACCTGGCCTTCACCGGAGCGCCCGCGTTCCCACAACGCGGCCAGCACCCCGGTGACCAGGAGCATGGAGCCGCCGCCGAAGTCTCCGATCAGGTTCAGTGGCACCGCGGGCGGGCGGCCGGCGGGACCGATCGCGTGCAGCACGCCGGTCAGTGAGATGTAGTTCAGGTCGTGCCCGGCCTGCGACGACATCGGGCCGTCCTGCCCCCACCCGGTCATCCGGCCGTAGATGAGCCGGGGATTGACCGCCTGGCAGGGCTCCGGGCCCACGCCCAGCCGTTCGGCCACGCCGGGCCGGAAGCCCTCGAGCAGCACGTCGGCCTTGGCCGCCAGCCGCAGCACCAGGTCCCGGCCGGTGTCCGCCTTGAGATCAGCGACCACCGACCGGCGGTTGCGCAGCAGGTAGTCCGGCCTGTCCCCGGCCAGGCCGAACCCTGGCACCGGGCGATCCACCCGCACCACGTCGGCGCCCAGGTCGGCGAGGACCATGGCCGCGTGCGGCGCCGGGCCGATCCCGGCGAGTTCGACGACCCGCAGGTCGTGCAGCGGACCGGGCATGCAGGCTCCTTCGTTCTACCGGGACGCGGCCGTTCTACCGGGACGCGCGGCTGCTGTGCATCAGGCCTTCCTGGCCCACGGTCGCGATCAGCGTCCCATCCCGGTGGAAGATGCTGCCGAGGGCCAGGCCGCGCATGGTGCCGGCGGCCGGGGTGGACTTGGCGAACAGCAGCCAGTCGTCCAGCCGCACCTCGTTGTGGAACCACATCACGTGATCCAGCGAGGTGAGGCGGCTGACGTCGGGACGGCCGCGCGGCCGCAGGATGACCGAGACGAAGGTCAGGTCACTGACGTAGGTGAGCACCGACGAAGGGCTCACGGGGCCGCCGGTCCAGGGACCGCGCGTCCGGAACCACAGGTCGTCGGAGTAGTGCGCCGGCTCCCCGTCCGGCGCGATGGCCGCGCGTAGTTCGAACGCCCCGTCCGGCCGCAGGCCCGTATTACGGAACCGCCACACCATCGGCGGGCAGGACTCGAGGTCAGGCACGGACGGCGCAGGCACGTGGTACTCGGCGGTGACCTGGTCGGTGGTGAACGACGCTTCCAGGCACAGGATGGGCTGGCCATTCTGGATGGCGGTCACCCGGCGGCGGCGGAAGGTCCGGCCGTCCTGAAGCCGGTCCACCTGGAAGACCACGGCCTTGCCGGTGTCGCCCGGGCGCAGGAAGTAAGCGTGCAGTGAGTGCGCCGTCGCGCCGTCGTCGCTGGTACGTTCGGCCGCGACCAGCGCCTGCGCCGCCACCTGCCCGCCGAACAGGCGGTGACCGGGCTCTCCGGCAGCAATGGGGGGACTGCGGAAGAGCCCGGCATCGATGTCCTCCAGGTCCAGCACGGCGAGCAGGTCCCGCAGACCGGCACCGGCCCCCTCACCGCCCCCCTCACTGGCCCGCTCACTGGCCCGCTCACTGGCCCGCGTCACTGGCCCGCTCACTGGCCCGCTCACTGGCCCGCTCACTGGCCCGCTCACTGGCCCGCTCACTGGCCCGCTGGGCGCCCGCGCCTGTGCTCATCACGCTGGGCTCACTCGCCGCGCCAGACCGGCGGCCGCTTCTCGGCGAAGGCCTGCGCCCCCTCACGGGCGTCGGCCGACGCGAGGATCGGCTGCGTGATCGCCAGTTGCCTCCCGAACGCCTCGTCTCCGCGCCAGTCCGCCGAGCGGACGATGATCTCCTTGGTGGCCGCGATGGCCAGCGGCGCATTCGCGGTGATCCTGGTCGCGAGCTCGATCGCCCCGGCCAGCGCCTCGCCGGGCGGGGTGACCCGGTTGACCAGGCCGTAGCGATGCGCATCGGCGGCGGAGAAGAAGTCGCCGGTCAGCGCGTACTCCATGGCCACCTGCTGCGGGATCCGCTGCGGCAGCCGGATCAGGCCCCCGGCGGCGGCCACCAGGCCGCGCTTGACCTCGGGGATGCCGAACTTCGCGTCGTCGGCCGCGACCACCAGGTCGCAGGAGAGCACCAGCTCGACACCCGCCGGCCAGTGCGTAGCCCTCGACCGCGGCGATCAGCGGCTTCCTCGGCGGCGCCTCGGTCAGCCCGGCGAGGCCGCGGCCGGGCAGCACCACGGTCTCCCCGCGCAGGAACGCCTTGAGATCCATCCCGGCGCAGAACGTCCCGCCCGCCCCGGTCAGGATGCCGATGGACACGTCCTTGCGCTCGTCCAGTTCGTCCATCGCGGCCGCGACGCCCTTGGTCACGGCGGCATCGATGGCGTTGCGCGCCGCCGGGCGGTTGATGGTGATGATCAGCGTGCGCATCTGCTGCTCGACGAGTACGTCGTCGGTCATCAACAACTCCTTGTGGTCTCCGGGATTACCGGGGGCTCATCCGGATGGCGCCGTCGAGCCGGATCGTCTCCCCGTTGAGCATGGGGTTCTCCACGATGTGCCGGGCCAGGGCGGCGTACTCGGCCGGGTCGCCGAGCCGGGACGGGTGTGGCACCTGGGCACCGAGGGACTGGACGGCTTCCGGCGGGAGCGCCGCGAACAGCGGCGTGTGAAACAGCCCGGGCGCGATCGTGACCACGCGGATCTTCAGGCTGGCCAGGTCACGGGCGATCGGCAGCGTCATGCCGACGATGCCGCCCTTGGACGCGGAGTAGGCGGCCTGCCCGATCTGGCCCTCGTACGCCGCCACCGACGCGGTGTTGACGATCACGCCGCGTTCCTCGCCGACGTCGGGCGCCTGGCTGATCCGCTCGGCGGCCAGCCGGATCACGTTGAAGGTGCCGATCAGGTTGACGTTGATGACCTTGGTGAACGCGTCCAGCGGGAACGGCCCGTTCTTGCCCACCGTCCGGATCCCGTTGCCGATGCCCGCGCAGTTCACCGTGATGCGCAGGGTCCCCAGCTGGCCGGCCGCGTCCAGGGCGGCGGTCACGCTGTCGGGCGAGGTCACGTCGCCGGGCGCGAACACGACCCGCTCGCCGAGATCCCCCGCGATCGTCTTGCCCTGGGAGGAGGGGAGGTCGAGGATGACCACCCGCGCCCCCTGGCCGTGCAGTTCCCGCACCGTGGCCAGGCCGAGCCCGGAAGCTCCGCCGGTTACGAGGGCAACATTGTCCGCGATTTCCACGCTTATCCTCCGAGAGGGACGGTAGAGAAGGGTCGGTCGGTACTAGGTCAGTCCCAGGGATCAGTAGAGTCAGTCCCAGGGATCAGTAGAGAAGGTCGACGATCCGGGTATCCGCGTCGAGGATCAGGTACTGGCGGACGGCGCGCATGTGCTTGGCCCAGTGCTTCTCCGCGCCGTCGCCGTCGCGCGCGTTGATCAGGATCACCAGCTTCTCGTAGGATCGCAGCGCCCGGCGGTTGTCCGCCTCGATCTCTTCCGGTGTCCGCGTGGTCTCGGTGTAGGTCCGCTCGATGTGCCGGTTGATGATCTCGGTCAGCATCCCGACGACCGCGGTCAGCGTCTTGATGCCGGACAGCTCGACCACGCTCTGGTGGAACACGGTGGTCATCCGGCCGAACGTCAGCGGGTCCCCGATGCTCTCGCGCAGCTGGTCCAGGGCGACGGCGAGCTGCTTGCGGTCCGCGGTGCTGCCGTTCTCGGCGATCCGGCGGGCGGCGGCGGGCTCGATGATCGTGCGCGCCTCGTACACGTCCTTCAGCGTGGTGCCGGTCAGCGTGAGCAGCATGCCGAACTGGGCCGCGGCCGCCTCGGGCCCGGGTACGGTGACCCGGGCGCCACCCGGCGGCCCGCGCCGGATGGTGACCAGGGAGTCCGCTTCCAGCAGCCGGAACGCCTCACGCAGCGTCGGACGGGAGACCCCGAATTGTTCCATCAGCTCGGGCTCGGTCGGCAGCCATTCCCCGTGGGTTAGCTCGCCCCGCGCGATCATCTGGCGGATGCGGCCCGCCACCATGTCCGCCATCTTCTGCGGCCGGACACGGTAGTTATTCGTGCTGAACGAGCGCACGCCCACCGGTCTCGTCACGGCGCCATCTCCGTCCCGGCCAGAATTCGGTGGGCCCATGCTAACCGACAAAGAATCTAAATTCCTATAACGCGGAGCCCTCGGGGAAGGCGCCGGCCTGCGGTCGGCCGGCGTGGCACCAAGGCGCCGCGGGTATCTCTGCCGTTAATAGTTGACGGTAACTAGTTGATGATAGATAGTAGAACCTGACTAGGGAGAACGAATGGCGGCACGGCGCAAGGTCGGCAACATGCTGGGGCTGGCGGTGCTCGCGTACCTGACGCAGAGGCCGATGCACCCCTACGAACTGAGCCGGACACTGCGTGACAACAACGACGCGCGGAGCATCAAGTTCAGTCACGGGTCGCTGTACATGGTGGTCGGCCAGTTGGCCAAGGCCGGGCTGATCGCCGAGCAGGGGACCAGCCGGGAGGGCCAGCGGCCCGAGCGCACGGTCTACGCCATCACGGATTCCGGACGGACCGAGTTCCGCGAGTGGCTGACCGGTCTGCTGGCCGAGCCGCAGCACGAATACCCGCATTTCGTGGCGGCCCTGTCGCTCGTGGCCGCACTGCCGCCGGACGAGGTCGTTCGCTTGCTCGGTGACCGGCTGGTCCGGCTGGCCGCGCAGCAAGCCGGCGTCCAGAGCGTTATCGACGATGCGCTCGCCGCTGGGCTGCATCCCCTGTTCCTGATCGAAGAGCAGTACCGGCTCGCGATGCTCGGTGCCGAAACGGCATTCGTGACCGGTTTCATCGAGCAAATCACGAATCCCGAAACGGGCTGGGGGCCTCCCTGGGCCGAGTTCCACCGCCAGGCCGCAGCCGACCGCGGCCACAGCTAACCGCGAACCCGCAGCCGACCGCGAGGCCACAGGCAAAGGACAGGACACATGATTCGCAGCGCACTGATCATCGGCGCCGGCGTCGCCGGACCCGCGGCGGCACTGGCGATGCAGAAGGCCGGCATTGATCCCATCGTTTTCGAAGCAGACCCCGAATCTGCCGACGGCGCCGGGGTCTTCCTGACGGTGGCGTCCAACGGCATCGACGCGCTTCGTGTGCTGGGCGCCGACCAGGCCGTTCTGGCGGCCGGGTTTCCCACGCCCGGAATCACGCTGCGCAGCAGTACCGGCAAACCGCTGGGCGTGAGCATGACCGGCCAGCGACTGCCCGACGGCACCCTGAGTCAGACCATCAGGCGAAGCGACCTCTACCGTGCCCTCTACCGGCAGGCGGCCGACCGGGGTATCCGGATCGAGCACGGGAAGCGGCTGGTCTCAGCCGAGGACCGCGGTAACGCCGTACGCGCGGTGTTCGCCGACGGCAGCGAGGCGACCGCGGACGTACTGATCGGCTGCGACGGCGTCCACTCCACGGTCCGGCGCATCATCGATCCCGTCGCACCGGCCCCGGCCTATGCGCGGCTCCTCACCACTGGCGGCTACGCGCGTGGAGTGCGCGTCGGCACCGAGCCGGGCAGCTACGAGATGATCTTCGGCAAGCGCGCCTTCTTCGGCTACGCCGTGGCCCCGGACGCCGACGTGTGGTGGTTCGCCAACCTGGCTCGCCGCACCGAACCCGGCCGCGCCGAACTCGCCGCGGTCAGCCCGGGCGAATTGCGCCAGTCCCTCCTTGAGTTGTACGCCGACGACGCCGGGCCGGCTAATGCCCTCATCGCCGCCACCCTGGACATCATGCCGCTGACTCCCATCCACACCCTTGGCCACCTGCCCAACTGGCACGCAAACCGCATGATCGTCATCGGCGACGCCGCGCACGCCCCCTCGCCCACCTCCGGCCAGGGCGCTTCGCTATCGGTGGAGGACGCCATAGTGCTGGCCAAATGCCTGCGCGATCTGCCCACGCCGCAGGCCGCGTTCGCCGCGTTCGAGGCCGCACGCCGCCCGAGGGTGGAGAAGATCATCAAATGGGCCGCACGCATCAACAACAGCAAGATCGCGGGCCCATTCGGCCGGGTTGTCCGCGATGCGATGATGCCTCCGATCATGAAGATGACCGCGGACAGCAAGGCGCTCCGCCAGACCTTCGACTACCACCTCGAGTGGGACGCGCCGGCTCGCGTGACCGCCTGAGCGTGGCCGCCTGAGCGTGGCCGCCCGAGCGTGGCCGCCCGAGCGTGGCCGCCCGAGCGTGACCGCCCGAGCATCACGGGGGCGAGATCAGATAGTTTCTATAGATTCGATAATTCAGGGCGTGTTAGCCTGGCGGGGTACCCGAAATACCCCGGGATTGCGCGCCGGTCCCGGCGACCTGAAGGACGGCTCAGTGCGTGACGCGGTAATCGTGGCGGCAGTGCGGACACCGGTAGGCAAGCGCAACGGCGGGCTGTCCGGGGTGCACCCGGTCGACCTGTCGGCGCACGTGCTCAAGGCGCTCGCCGAGCGCACCGGCATCGACCCCGCCGTCGTGGACGACGTCGTCTGGGGCTGCGTGAGCCAGGTCGGCGAGCAGACCTTCGACATCGCCCGGAACGCGGTGCTGGGGGCGGGCTGGCCGGAATCCGTGCCGGGCGTGACCGTCGACCGGCAGTGCGGCTCGTCCCAGCAGGCGGTGCACTTCGCCGCGGCCGGGGTGATCTCCGGGCAGTACGACGTGGCCGTGGCCGGCGGCGTGGAGTCGATGAGCCGGGTGCCGATGGGCTCCTCCCTCAACGGGGCGCTCCCCTTCGGGGAGGGTTTCACCGCCCGCTACAACGGCGTCTTCCCCAACCAGGGCATCGGCGCCGAGATGATCGCCGAGCGATGGAACCTGTCCCGGACCCAGCTGGACGAATACAGCCTCGCCTCGCACGAGAAGGCCGCCGCCGCGCAGGACGAGGGCGGGTACGACGAGCAGATCGTGCCGGTGACCACGCCCGACGGCACGGTGGTCACCCAGGACGAGGGCATCCGCCGCGGCGGAACGCTGGAGACCCTGGGCAAGCTCAAGCCGGCGTTCAAGCCGGACGGCGTGATCACGGCCGGGAACAGCTCGCAGATCAGCGACGGCTCGGCCGCGCTGCTCATCACGACCAGCGAGAAGGCTGCCGAGCTGGGGCTGACCCCGCTGGCCCGGATACACACCGCGGTGCTGGCGGCCGCCGACCCGGTGATCATGCTGACGGCGCCGATCCCGGCGACCCAGAAGGCACTGCGGCGCAGCGGGCTGACCATCGACCAGATCGGCGCGGCCGAGGTGAACGAGGCGTTCGCGCCCGTGCCGCTGGCCTGGCTGGCCGACATCGGCGCCGACCCCAAGGTGCTGAACCCGAACGGCGGCGCCATCGCCCTGGGCCACCCGCTGGGCGGCAGCGGGGCCCGGGCCATGACCACGCTGGTGCACCGGATGCGGGATCACGGGATCCGCTACGGGCTGCAGACCATGTGCGAGGGCGGCGGCCAGGCTAACGCCACCATCCTCGAACTGCTCTAGCCAGGAGAGCAGCTCTAGCCCAGGGGAGACAGTGCATGCGGCGGACCGTGTACGAGCCGGAGCACGAGCAGTTCCGCGAGGTGGTGCGGGAGTTCCTGGCGCGTGAGGTCGCGCCGCACGCGCAGGCCTGGGAGAAGGCCGGGATCGTCGACCGGGAGGTGTACCGGTCGGCCGGCAAGCACGGCGTGATCGGCTTCAACGTCCCGGAGGAGTTCGGCGGCGGGGGAGTCGACGACTTCCGGTTCAACGCGGTGGTGACCGAGGAACTCGCCCAGGCCGGCCCGGGCACGCCCGCGTTCAGCCTGCACAGCGACGTCATCGCCCCGTACTTCACCGCGCTGACGACCCCCGAGCAGAAGCAGCGGTGGCTGCCCGGCTTCGCGTCCGGTGACCTGATCGGCGCGATCGCGATGACCGAGCCGGGCACGGGCAGCGACCTGGCCGGCGTCCGCACCCGGGCGGTGCTCGACGGCGACACCTGGCTGCTGTCCGGGGCCAAGACCTTCATCTCCTCCGGGATCAACTCCGACCTGGTCATCGTGGTCACCCGGACCAGCCCCGATCCGGAGGCCGGGCACCGGGCCTTCAGCCTGCTGGTGGTGGAGCGGGGCATGCCCGGCTTCACCCGCGGCCGGAACCTGGAGAAGATGGGGCTGAAGTCCCAGGACACCGCGGAGCTGTTCTTCGACCAGGTGCCGGTGCCCGCGGCCAACGTGCTCGGCCAGGTGGGCCAGGGCTTCTACCACCTGATGCATAACCTGCCGTCGGAGCGGATGTCCATCGCCATCAGCGCCGTCGCCGGGGCCCGGGCGGTCTTCCGCGAGACCCTGGAGTACGCGAAGAACCGCCAGGCGTTCGGCCGGCCGATCGGCTCGTTCCAGCACAACCGCTTCGTGCTCGCCGAGCTGGACACCGAACTGGACCTCGCGCAGGTCTTCGTGGACCGCTGCCTGGAGGCCATGGGCACGGGCGAGCTCACCGCGGTCGAGGCGGCCAAGGCCAAGTGGTGGACGACCGAGCTGGCCAAGCGCGTGATCGACGCCTGCGTCCAGATGCACGGCGGCTACGGCTACATGCTGGAGTTCCCGGTGGCCCGGGCCTACCTGGACGCGCGCGTCCAGACCATCTACGGCGGCACGACGGAGATCATGAAAGAGATCATCGGCCGCGACCTGGGCGTCTGATCTTTAACTTAACGGACGTACGGAAGAGCCGGCCAGGCGACGGAGCAGCCTGTCGGCGAGCGCGGTCCGCCGGCTCGCCAGCGCATGATCATCGATGCGGGCTGGAGCGGGTCCGGCCGAGGAGGCGCTAGCCATTCGAGCATCAGCGTTCACCGGCCCGGCACCACCGGTAGCGGTGCTCCGGACGCCCGCCCCCGCCGTAGTCGAGCCTGATCTCGACACGCCCCAGCTCGTGCAGGTGGCCGAGGTAGCGCTGCGCCGTGGCCCGGCTCATCCCGGTCATCTCCGCCACCTCCGCAGCCGATAGCTCCCGCCCGCCAGAGGCGAGGACCCGCTCGACGGCCTCCAGCGTGTGCGGCGACCGGCCCTTTGCGCCAGCCAGTTGGTCCGGGGCCCGCAGCGCGCCGAAACCCGGTCGACGTTGCGCTGGTCGGCCTCGGTCAGTGCGCTCAGGCGGGACCGCATCTGGGCATAGGACAGCAACTTGTCGCGCAGCGCCGGGAAGCTGAAGGGTTTCAGCAGGTAGTGCAGGGCGCCGTTCTGCATGGCCGCGCGCACGCTGTCCGCGTCCTTGGCGGCGGTAACGACGATCACGTCCACCGGCGGGTGCCCCTCCCGGCGCAGCCGGGCCGCCAGGTCCAGGCCGAACTCGTCCGGCAGGTAGAGGTCCAGCAGCAGTAGGTCGGGGCGCAGCCGGTCCACCGCCCCGACCGCCTCAGCCGCCGTGTGCGCCTGGGCGATCACCCGGAAGCCGTCTACCTTGTCCACGTAGGCGGCGTGGATGCCCGCAATGCGGAAATCGTCATCGACGACCACGACGCGGATCATGGCGAGACAGGCGCCCTCTCCTGCGTTGCGCCGGCATCCGGGGTACCGGACTCGGTTGACGGGTCTACGCCGACACAGTTAGGGAGGACCGCGGTAAAGACCGCACCCCCGTCGTGGCCGACGCTGATCATCCCGCCGCGGTTCTCGACGACCTTCCGGACTAGCGCCAGCCCGAGTCCCCGCCGCGCGCCCGTGACCGAGGATTTCGTCGTAACACCGTCCATGAAGATGACTTCCCGCATGTCTTGGGGAACTCCGCAGCCCGAATCACGTACGCGGACGAGCAGGTCGTGCTCGACGGCGACGATCGTCAGCTCCACCCATCGCGGCCCTGGCGCCTTGGCCGCGGCATCGATCGCGTTGTCGATCAGGTTCCCGGCGACGGTCAGTACCTGGCTGACGTGGCTGACCGCGCCGCGGATGTGACTGTCGTCCATGACCCGCAGCCGGACGTCACGCTCATCCGCCAGCGAGACCTTGCCCAGGATCAGCGCCACCAGCTTGGCGTCGCCGATGTCGGCCTGCAGCCGGTCGGTGAGGTCCGCGCGGGTGGCGGAGACATCGGTCACGAACTGGATCGCCTCGTCGTAATGGCCCAGCTCGACCAGCCCGACCAGGGTGTGCAGCCGGTTGGCGAACTCGTGCGACTGGGCGCGCAGCGTCTCTGTCAGGCCGATCGCGTCGTCCAGCTGCCGCTTCAGCGCCTCGGACTCGGTCCGGTCCTGGAACGTGACCACCCAGCCGAGGTGCCGGCGGCCCTCATGACAGATCGGCATCCGGTTCGCCACCAGCACCCGGTCGCCATGCAGCACGAGCAGATCGCTGCCCTCGATCTCGCCGGTCACCACGTCGGCGAGCCGGCCGGGCGGCAGGACGTGCCGCAGCGGGCGGCCCACGAACTCCGGCAGCAGGTCCAGCAGTTCACGGGCGAAATCGTTGGCCAGCACGATCCGCTCGTTCTTGTCGTATCCGAGGACGCCCTCCCGGATGCCGTGCAGCATCGCCTCCCGTTCCTGCAGCAGCGCCGCGATCTCGCGGAGCTCCAGGCCGAATGTCTGCCGCTTGAGGCGCCGCGCCAGGCCCAGCGCCGCCAGCACGCCCAGGGCGAGGACGCCAAGGAAGTAGACGGACAGATCCACCAGCGTCCGGGCGACGTGCCCGGCTACCGTGGCGGTGAGGAAGCCGACCGAGACCTGGCCGATCAGCTTGCCGTAGCCGAAGATCGGGGCCTTGCCGACCGCCTCCATGCCGATGGTGCCGGGCTCGATGCCCATCCAATCCTGGCCGGTGCGGAACGACTCGCTAGCTGGCAGGTCCTTATCGGGGTACCAGACGGGCGTGCCGATCAGCCGCGGATTCGGGTGCGAGAGCCTGATTCCCTTGGCGTTGGTGACCACGACGAACGTTGCCGACGTGCTGCGCATGGCCGCCATCGCCATACTCTGCACCACTCCGTGCGGGCCGATCCCGGCTGGACCGCCCGTCCGCACAGCCTGCTGCAGGCTGGGCTGGGAGGCGAGGCTCTGCGCGACAGCCAGGGATCGCTGCTCGTACTGATCGTCGAGCTGCCGGTTCAGGTTCCACCGCACGACGGCCAACCCGGCCGCCGTGGTGACCACCAAGATCGCAACCATCATGATGACGACCTCGGTGGACAGGCGCTGCCGCAGCAGCCGCCGCACGCGAGCTTTCATGGCTTCCCGGCCGCTTATCGCCGCCGCTGTCACGGCATCTTTGCTGGGTTTCCGAAGTGTAACAACGTTCTGACCGGTTCTGAAGACGCCGACGGTGCGCAAAACGATCAAAACGAGCAAAACGCGGAAGGCGAGTAACGGCCGCTCGCGGCAGCGGGAGGCTCTGCCATGCATGCCCGCCACCGCGCTGGTCGCCGCGGCGTTGCCGGCACCCATCGCGGGTTCCGGTCTAGCGCCCTGCGCCTCTTGAGCGTGAGCAGAATGCGCAAAAGCACGGGAAATGCGGCTTACTCGCGCAAGTTACGCAAGCATTGCGGCCGCATTTTCGCCATTTTACGTTGATGGCTCCTTCGCAAATGGACGTGGGGGAAGGTTCAGTCGGCCAAGGAGATGATGACGGTGGCAAGTACTTTTGCCAAACGCTCGCGTGCGGCTCGTGCCGCACGCGAGCGCAGTGGCGCCACGCAAGCGGCGCAGATTGAGTTGAGGGGGGTGACGAAGCGCTTCGCCACCCCATCGGGATCGTTGTTCACCGCGGTGCGCGACTTCGATATGACCGTCGGCGCGGGGAAGTTCTGCGCGGTGGTCGGGCCCAGCGGGTGCGGCAAGTCGACCTCGCTGACGATGGTCGCGGGGCTGGAACGGCCCAGTGCCGGCACGGTGAGTGTCGCCGGGAAGCCCGTCGACGGGATCACGGCAGGCACCAGCTTCATGTTCCAGGCCGACGCGCTGATGCCGTGGAAGACCGTAGTCGGCAACGTGGCCCTGGGACCGGTATTCCGCGGCGTGCCGAAGAAGGAGGCGGAATCCCAGGCGCGTGAGTGGCTGCGCCGGGTTCAGCTGGCCGGCTTTGAGGACCACCACCCGCATCAGTTGTCCGGTGGAATGCGCAAGCGCGTGAGCCTGGCCGCGGCGCTTATCAACGAGCCCTCGATTCTGCTGATGGACGAGCCGTTCGGCGCGCTGGACGTGCAGACCAAGGCGATGATGTCCAACGAGCTGCTCGGCTTGTGGGAGCAGACCAAGCCGTCGGTCATCTTCGTCACCCACGACCTGGAGGAAGCGATCGCGCTGGCCGACCAGGTGGTGGTGATGACGGTTGGCCCGGGGACGGTCAAGGCGGTCTACGACATCGACCTGCCCCGGCCGCGCGGCGCGGTGCAGGAGATCCGGTTCCAGCCCCGCTTCCTCGAGCTGCACCATCAGATCTGGGAGTCGCTGCGCGAAGAGGTCGAGCGCGCGTACGCCCGCACCGCATCCGCCCCGAGCGCACCGGGAGGACGGTCATGAGCGCCCTGCCGGTCAACCGCAGTTCTGAGCCGGGCGAGCCGGTCGCGATCGGCGACCTGGCCGCGGGGGAGGAGGCCGCCGTCGCGGTCGACGTCGGCCGAAGCACCCGCCGCCGCCGGATGTGGATCTGGGCTGCCCGCATCGCAACGCTCGTGATCGTCATCGGCGGCTGGCAGCTGCTCACCAGCGCGAAGATCATCGACCCGTTCTTCTGGGGGCGGCCCAGCGGGATCGTCAAGCAGCTGAACGACTGGGTGCATCACGGCACCGCCTACGGCTCGATCTGGCTGCAGATCTGGGTCACATTCAAGGAAGCTGTGCTCGGCTTCCTGTTCGGCGTGGCAGGCGGCGTGATAGCCGGCGTCCTGCTCGGGATGTTCCGCTTCCTGGCCGATGTCGCGAGTCCCTACATCAAGATCGCGAACGCGATCCCGCGGATCGTGCTGGGCTCGCTGTTCACCGTGGCGCTGGGGCTGGGATTGCCCTCGAAGGTGGCGCTGGCCTCGGTGCTGGTGTTCTTCGTGGTGTTCTTCAACGCATTTCAGGGCGTCCGTGAGGTGGACTCCAACCTGCTCGCGAATGCCCGCGTGCTGGGCGCCTCGAAGCTCGCCATCATCCGCCACGTGGTGGTGCCCTCGGCGCTGGTCTGGATCATCGCCAGCCTGCACGTGGCCTTCGGACTCGCGATCATCGGCGCGATCGTCGGCGAGTACCTCGGCGCCACGAAGGGGCTCGGGCTCGTGATCGCCAACTCGCAGAACAACTTCAACCCCAACGGCGTGTTCGCCGCGATGGTGATCATCGCGGTCCTGGCGCTGACCGCAGAAGGCCTGATCGGCCTGCTGGAACGGCGCCTGCTGTCCTGGCGGCCGCGGTCACAGGCCGAAGTCGCCGCCGCCTGACGAGCCCGTCCCAGGCCATCAGCTCACACTCACTACCCCCACGACTCACCACACTCACCAATACAACCAGGAGTAACCAAATGTTCAGACCTTCCTTCAAGGCCATTGCGGGCGCGGCGAGCATTGCGGCTCTCGCGGCAGGCCTGGCGGCCTGCAGCAGTTCGAGCAGCTCGACGGCCACCGGTTCGAATGCCGCCGCCATCCGGTGTGCCGACCGTCACGATGATGGTCGGCGGCATCGACAAGCAGATCTACCTGCCCTACCAGCTCGCGCAGCAACTGGGCTTCTACAAGAAGTACGGCGTCAACATGCAGCTGTCGACCGAGCAAGCGGGCGGCGTCGGGGCCGAGACCGCCATGGTGTCCGGTCAGGTCGACATGGCGGGCGCCTGGTATGTGCACACCATCGACTTCCAGGCCAAGGGCAAGAACGTCATCAGCGTGGCCCAGCTGTCCGGCGCACCGGGCGAACGCATCATGTGCGGCAAGAATTCCGGCGTCGCCACGCCCGCGGACTGGAAAGGCAAAAGCGTCGGCGTCACCGACATCGGGTCGGGCACCGACAACCTGACCCTCTACCTGGCCGCCCGCAACCACCTGACCACCAAGGACTTCAATCGGGTCGCCGTTGGCGCCGGCCCTACCTTCGTCGCCTCGCTTCAGCACAACCGGATCGTCTGCGGCATGACCACGCAACCGACCGTGAACGCGGTCGAGAAGCAGGGCATCGGCACTTCGGTTATCGACCTCTCCTCCACCAGTGGCGCACAGCAGTGGCTCGGCGGCGCCTACCCTGCCGCCGCCGTGCTGGCCAACGCCGACTGGGTCAGCTCGCACCAGGCCACCGTGCAGAAGGTCGTCGATGCCCTGGTCGCCACCATGCACTGGATTAACACCCACAGCGCGGCCGACATCGCCAACGCGTTGCCGCCCTCCTACGTCTCCAACGGGCTCACCACCAAGGCGGACTACACCACCGCCCTGGCCCAGGACAAGGGCCAGTTCCTGCCGGACGGGATGATGCCCGCCAACGGCCCGGCCACGGTTCTGGCGATTGAGAAGTTCGTCGGCAACGTCACCACTCCGTCAACCTCTCCTCCACCTACACCAACCAGTACGTCGTCGCCGCTAACAAGGCCGAAGGCTTCACCAAATAACCCGGTTTGCCGGGACCGGCCCACGGGCCGGTCCCGGCGACCACCCCGGCTTCATCGGCTTCCCTGCCCGCCCTGAGACCCAGGACATATCAATGAACACACCTGCAGTCGACAACGACAACCTCCAGCCCGCGCCCGGGCCGCTGAATGGCATCCGCGTACTTGACATCAGTACGGTGTATGCCGCGCCGATCACCGCGATGCTGCTGGGCGACTACGGCGCAGATGTCCTCAAGGTCGAGCACCCGCGCGGGGATCCGGCCCGCACCCACGGCCATAGCAAGGACGGGTATGGCCTGTGGTGGAAGGTGATCGCGCGCAACAAGCGCGCGGTCACGCTCAACCTGTCGCACCCGGCCGGCCGTGAGGTGCTGGAGCAGCTGGCGGCCGACGCCGACGTCCTCATCGAGAACTTCCGCCCGGGCGTGCTGGAGAAGTGGGGGCTGGGCCCGGACCGCTTGCAGGAGATCAACCCCGCGCTGGTGATGCTGCGCGTAACCGGCTTCGGCCAGTCCGGCCCGTACGCTACCCGGCGGGCGTTCGGGACACTGGCGGAGGCGATGACCGGCTTCGCGCACCAGACCGGCCAGCCGGACGGCCCGCCGACGCTGCCGCCGTTCGGGCTGGCCGACGGCGTCGCCGGATTGGCGGGGGCGATCGCGGTAATGATCGCGCTCTATCATCGTGACCGCAACGGCGGCCGCGGCCAGGTGATCGACGTCTCGCTGATCGAGCCGCTGCTGACGATCCTGGGCCCGGGCCCGAGCGTGTTCGACCAGCTCCAGGTCGTGCCGGGCCGGCACGGCAACCGCTCGCCCAACAACGCCCCGCGCAACACCTACCTCACCCGCGACGGCCGCTGGGTCGCCATTTCCAGCAGCGCCACCCCGGTCGCTGAGCGGGTGATGCGGCTCGTCGGGCGCCCCGACATCGCGGAGAAGCCGTGGTTCCAATCCGCCCGAGAGCGTGTCCACCACGGCGACCAGCTGGACAGCATCCTCGGCGCCTGGATTCACGCGCGCGATTTCGACGATGTGATGGCGGCCTTCGACCTGGCCGGCGCGGCGATCGCACCCATCTACGATGTCGAGCAGCTGATGGAGGACCCGCAGGTCAAGGCGATCGATGCGATCACGACGATCGAGGATGAGGACCTCGGGCCGTTGAAGATGCAGAACGTCATGTTCCGCCTGTCCGACAGCCCGGGATCGATCCGCTTCACAGGCCGGCAGCTCGGCCAGGACAACGAGCAGGTCTACCGCGAACGGCTCGGCCTGGATCCGGACCGGATCGCCGAGCTGCGGGCGGACGGGGCGATCTGATGCACCGCAGCTACCTGTTCGCCCCGGGCCACAACGCCAAGCTGCTGCGCCGGGTGTTCGAGGCCGACGCGGACGCCGTGATCCTCGACCTGGAAGACGCCGTCCCACCCGGTGCCAAGCAGCAGGCCCGCGTGATGGTGGCCGGCGTTCTGGCCGAACGATCGGCCTGGGTGCGGATCAATACGGTCCGCACCGGCCTGGCCGCCGCGGACCTCGACGCCGTCGCCGGGCTCGCCGCCGGGATCCGGATCCCCAAGGCCGAGTCCGCCGCCGACGTGCAGTGGGTCGCCGTCCGCGCCCCCGGCACGCCGCTGATCTGCGCGATCGAAAGCGCCCGGGGGCTGCTCGCCGCCCCGGAGATCGCGGCCGCTCCCGGGGTCCGGCACCTGTCCATGGGGGGCGTCGACCTGCGACGAGACCTCGGGGCCGGCGACGGCAACCTGCAGACCCTGTACGCGCGCTCGCACATTGTCGTGGCCTCGCGCGCCGCCGGGCTCGGGCCGCCGATCGACAGCGTCTACCCGCGCCTCGACGACGACCCGGGGCTGCGCCAGCAGGCCGCGTTCGCCCGCTCGCTCGGCTTCTTCGGCAAGTCCGCGATCCATCCAGCCAGCTCGGCACCATCCACGAGGTGTTCACGCCATCCGCACAAGAGTTGACCTGGGCGCAGACCGTGCTCGACGCCTTTGCCGCCGCGGACGGCAACGCGGTCAAGCTGCCGGACGGTGAGTTCGTCGACCTCCCGGTCGCTGACCGTGCCCGGCGCCTGCTGGAGCTCGCAGGCCGGGATCCGGCCGGAGCCTGAGCCCGTACCCGCTCAGCATGCGCGCGCTTGAGCGCCGCGCCTTCGACCTGATCGGCGCCCCTATACCCCACACCCTCACGTAGACACCAGCCATCCCCGTCAGACCATAAAACCCCAGGTCAGCGGAGTGAAAGCAGCTAAGCCGACGTAACTTCGGCCTAGCCGTCCTGGAGGAGATATGTGCCAGCATCAGCCCCCGTGCCCAGACGCAGCAGCACCCGATCACATGGCGGCACGGGTGGTAGCGCGCCATCCCGAGCAAGGGTGGAGCCTGCTCTGCAACGGTGTTGTCGCGTTCGACGACATGGGAGAGCTGCTCCCCGGGGGCCGTGCCGTGCCGCCGCCCCTCCGCCGGCGGCCCGGCGATCAGCCCCGACGTACTGCGCCGCGCCTCGCGTTGTGACCCGGTAGGCACCGCGTAGCTACCCGGCCGGAGGTAGCGCGGGTGCTGCTCACCGCCCGCGGCAGGATGAACTCCTTGATCGCCTTGGCGAAACCCTCGTCCTCGTTCGAGGCTGTCAGGTAGGTGGCTTGCCGCTGCACGTCCTCGCTCGCGTTGCCCATCGCGATGCTCAGGCCGCTCCGCTCGAACATCAGCACGTCGTTCGCTCCGTCGCCGAGCGCCGCAATCTGCTGCAACGGGATGCCATAGTAGTGGGACAGCCGCTCGACCACGACGCCCTTGTTCGCCGCGGGGCTCGTCACATCGACGTAGTACGGCTGTGACCGGGAAGCCGAGAGGTTCGCCCCGAATTGCTGTTGCACCGCGGCCTCGCACCGCCCGACCCGGTTGTAGTCGTCGCTGACACCGACGATCTTGACCGCCCGGTCCAGCAGGCCGTCGTAATCGGGCACAACCGTTGGCTGAAACTGGACGGTCCCCGATTCACGCGCCACGTGCGGCGCGTAGGGATCGGTGACGTACCACTCGGTGCCGCGGTATATCCAGGCGAACAGGCCGTTCGCACGGATCACGTCGACGACCGCCGGGGCTACATCGGCCGGGACTGTCCGCTCGTCCACGATGGTCATGTCCGGCTGCACGATAATCCCGCCGTTGAAAGCAGCCATCGGCCCGTCCATCTTCAGCGGCTGGACCAGCATGCGCATCCCACGAGGTGGGCGCCCGCTGGTGACCGCGAAGAGCACCCCACGCTCGTGCAGTTGCTCGATCGCTTCAATCGCCCGCGGCGTCAGCACCTTGGCCCCGGTGATCAACGTGCCGTCCACATCCGCCAGGACCGCGGCGATCGGCTGGGTTGTCGGCACAGGAGGCTCAGCCATGTCTTTGCCTCACCCTTTCCGTGACCGAGTGCCGGTGCCGGGCGTTCAGCCGGTGATGTGGAGGTCGTCGCGAACGTCGATGATACTGGACCGGCCGTGATCTCCAGGTCCTGCGTCAGTGTCGAGCAGGCGTGCGACCTGCCATCGGTGGCGCACGTGCGCGCCTGCTACCCTCCTTGCTGAACGTACATTCAGCAAGGAGGGCGGTGCCCGATGAGCACCTGGCCGGACCATGCGATCTGGTGGCACCTGCACCCGATCAGCTTCACCGGCGCGGAACCCGCGGCGCACCCGGGCATGACGCCCGCGCCACGGCTGGCCCGGATCGGGGCCTGGCTGGACTACGTCATCGACCTCGGATGCAACGGCCTGGCGCTGGGGCCGGTATTCGCCAGCGAGTCGCACGGCTACGACACCGTCGACCACTACCGCATCGACCCCCGCCTGGGGACCGAAGAGGATTTCGGCCACCTGGCCGCGCAGTGCCACGAGCGCGGCATCAGGCTCCTGCTGGACGGGGTGTTCAACCACGTCGCCCGGGGCTTCCCGGCGTTCCAGGACGTCCTCGCGCACGGCCGGTCGTCGGCCTATGCGCCCTGGTTCCGGATCGACTTCGGCGCGGACGCGCCGGACACGCCGGACGGGGCAGGCGCGCCGGACGGATTCCGCTACGCGGACTTCGAGGGCAGCCACAATCTGGTCGCGCTGAACCACGCCGAGCCCGCCGTCCAGGATTACGTCGCCGACGTGATGCGGTACTGGCTGGACCGCGGCGCGGACGGCTGGCGGCTGGATGCGGCGTACGCGGTGCCGTTGCCGTTCTGGCGCTCGGTCACGGACCGGGTCCGGCGCGATCATCCCGATGCCTGGCTCGTCGGTGAGGTACTGCACGGTGACTACGTGGCGATCGTCCGGGAGAGCGGCCTGGATTCGGTCACCCAGTACGAGCTGTGGAAGGCGATCTGGAGTTCGCTCAACGACCGGAACCTCTTCGAGCTGGCCTGGGCTCTCGGCCGGCACAACGACTTCGCGGCCTCGTTCCTGCCCCTGACGTTCGTCGGCAACCACGACGTCACCCGGATCGCCAGCCGGATCGAGGACCCACGGCACCTGCCGCACGCGCTGGCCATCCTGTTCACGGTGGCCGGGTCGCCGTCCGTGTACGCGGGGGATGAGCAGGGGTTCCGCGGCGTCAAGCACGAGCGCGCGGACGGTGACGCCGAGATCCGCCCCGCGTTCCCCGCCTCGCCGGAGGACCTGCCCCCGGACGGGTGGGCCACCTACCGGCTGCACCAGGACCTGATCGGGCTGCGGCGGCGGCACCCGTGGCTGGCCCGGTCGGTCACGCAGCCGCTGACGCTGCAGAACGAATGGTTCGGCTACCTGGCCACCAGCCCGGACGGCGGCTCCCGGCTGGCCGTGCTGCTCAACCTTTCTGACGATAAGTCGATATTCCCGCTCGGCGTGGCGGCGGCGGGCGCGACGGTTACGCACCTGCTGGGCAGCGGCGACGCGGCCGGGGCCGTGGCCGGGTCGCTGGAGCCGCACGGCTGGGCCATCCTGGAACTTAAGCCGTGACCTCCGCCGCGGGGTTCCAGCCGTGACCGGCCCGCTGCCCTTCCGGACGGTTCGGCCGTGACCGGCCCTGTGGCCTCCCGGACCGTTCAACCGTGACCGTGCGGCGCATGGTGCCCGACGAGCGGCGCGCCCTCATCCTGCGGGCCGCGCGGGACCTGTTCAGCCAGCGCCCCTACGCCGAGGTGTCGGTGGCCGATATCGCCCAGGCCGCCGGGGTGTCCCCGCCGCTGATCGTCTTTCACTACCGGAGCAAGCGGGCGCTGTACCTGGCCCTGCTGGAGGCGGCCGCGGACGCGATCCGGGCCGGCCTGGACGAACTGCCAGGCCCACCGTCGCTGGACCGGCTCCAGGCCGGCGTGCGGTTCTACGCCGGCTACGCCCGCGAGCACCGGGCCGGATTCTTGTCGCTGCTGCGCGGGGGACAGGACGTGGCCGAGGCGGCCGCCCTGGTCGAGGCGTTCCGTGACGAGCTGGCCGGGCGGATCTGCGCCGACCTCACCGCGGACATGGGTGTCGGCGGCCCGGGCACGCTTACCCGGCTCGCCGTGCGCGGCTGCCTGGGCTACGTCGACGCGATGATCGTGCACTGGCTCGCCCGGCCCGAGGACGAACGCGACCAGGTCACCCCGGCCATGATCGCCGACGTCGCCGCCGGGGCCTTCGCCGGCGGCCTCGTGGCCGCTCAGGTTCACTCCGACGTAGAGGAGATCCCATAGTGAGGGTGGAGATCAGCTCAACCTGTGCCCGATGCGGCTCTGTGGCCTTGATTTCGGCCACGCGGTAGGCCGGGAGCAGACCGTGCTGACGTTCCAGTACACCAACGACCAGGAGCCGTCGGCCAGGACTTTGATCTTGGCACACGTTAACGCGTTAGGGCAGGGTAGGCGGCATGGACCACGATGCCGCCGGGCTGCTGCCGGTCGATCCGCTCAACGTGCTGCGCAGGCGGCGGAGCGCCAAATGGCAGACCTACGCACCCGACGTGCTGCCGCTGACCGTGGCCGAGATGGACTTCGCGCTCGCTCCGCCGGTCGCCGGCGCTCTGCGGGAGGCCGTGGACCGGTCCGACGCCGGGTACGCGCACGCCGTGCCGGACCTGGGCCGGGCCATCTCCGGGTTCGCGGCCCGCCGCTGGAACTGGGACCTGGACCCGGCCGCGGTGATGGCCGTGACCGACGTCGGGGTCGGTGTGGTCGAACTCCTGCGCGTCATCACCCGGCCCGGGGACGCGGTGGTGATCAGCCCGCCGGTGTACCCGCCGTTCTTCGACTGGGTGCCTGAGTCCGGGGCCCGGATCCTGGAGGTGCCGCTGGCGCACGGCGCCGACGGGTGGCGCCTGGACCTGGCCGGCCTGGAGGCGGCGTTCGCCACCCACCCGGCCGCCTACGTGCTGTGCAACCCGCAGAACCCGGTCGGCCGGGTGCATACCGCCGAGGAGCTGGCCGCGCTGGTCCGGCTGGCCCGGATCTATCACGTCACGCTGGTCAGCGACGAGATCCACGGCCCGCTGGTGCTGCCCGGCGCCGCGTTCACCCCGCTGCTGACCGTGCCCGGCGCCGCCGAGGTCGCCGTCACCGTGCTGTCCGCTAGCAAGGCGTGGAATCTGGCCGCGCTCAAGTGCGCCGCCGTGGTCACGGCCACGCCGCACATGACCGCGCTCACCGACCGGTTCCCGCCCGACACCAAGTGGCGGATCGGCCACTTCGGCGTGCTGGCCGCCGTCGCCGCGTTCAGCCGGGGGGAGCCCTGGCTCGACCGGCTGCTGGCCACCCTCGGCCATCGCCGCGCCCTGCTGTCGACGCTGCTGTGGGACCGCCTCCCCGCGGTCGCCTGGCACCCGCCGGAGGCGACGTTCCTGGCCTGGCTCGACTGCTCCGCCCTCGGCCCGGACGATCAGGCCCGGGACCGGTTCCTCGAGCGCGGCCGCATCGCCCTCGAACCGGGACTGCGGTTCGGCGCCGCCGGCAGCGGCTACGCCCGGCTCAACTTCGCCACCAGCGCCGACATCCTCGATCAGGCCACGGCGCGGATGGCGGCGTCCGCCACCTGATTCCGGCAACCCCCGGAGCCCGGGGCACTGCGGCATCGCAGCGTCCCGGGGCTCCTCGTACGTCACTTGTGTGTATCGGCCGCGTGGGCGCCTTGCCTGACGTGCTCTGCCGTCCGTCACGTCACACCTGTCACTGCCGACACTCAAGGGGCTCCGGAATGACTTCATGGGATCGCGCTGACCCGGTGGCCGCGATCGCCGCGGCCGCAGCCCGCTGCTCCAACTGGAACCGCTGGGGCCCAGACGACGTGCGCGGGACCCTCGACTTCATCGACCAGGCCAAGCGCCGCGAGGGTGCCGCTGGTGCGCCGGGGCGCATGCTTCTCGCTGGCCCAGCGCTTCGACGTCGCGTCGGCCCGCAGATAGGCACGTTCCGCCGCCACAACCCGGTCCACGTCATGCTGGCCTCAGGTTTGGACAGCGCCGCATCTCAACATTTCCCGCACGGATTCATCGGTGCCGACGACGCGGTGTTCACCCCGCTGCAGGCATCGCAGCGGGCGGCCTGGGCTCCTCGTACGTCCGTTAAGAATTGAATGGTCCGGGTCAGCCACCCAGATAGGCCGGTCAGGTGATTGTCACCCGGGATGAGCCGGACGCGGCATTTCCAGGCCGCGCCGTCCTGCTCGACGTGGCCACGGCCGTCGGCGAGGATGGCGAACTGCAACAGGTTCAGTACCACCCGGGACCGCCTGGCGGCTAGGATCGCCGCGCTGGCGCGAGCGCCACCGTCGGCAGCGGCGTCATCCAGTTGTCCGCCGCGGCGCGCTGGACCAGTCCCGCCGGGACGCTGGGGTGCTTACGCCGGCGGTCCTGCCCCGGGACTGTCGTTCGGCTGCGCGGACTGGCTGCACAACACGGAGATCGCCGCGATCGCCACCGACACCTGGGGGTTCGAGGTGCGGGTTTGAACGAGTTCGACGACGTTTTGCAGCCGCTGCACCAGGTCGCGATTCCCGCGCATGGGCCTCTTCATCGGTCAGATGTGGGACTTTGCGGAACTCGCCGCGGACTCGCAGACGACGGGTGCTACGAGTTCTTCGTGGCCGCCGCGCCGATCCCCTCACCGGTGCCGTGGGCGTCGCCCAGTGGACCCCGCTGGCCCTGAAGTCACGGAGCAAAACGTTCCGTACTGGGCAGCGCCGTGCACAGCTGAGGATAGCGGGCTCACGTCTCGGATCACAGGCCTGCGTCGCTGGTCTCGATTCGGCGTCGTCCACGCTTTTCAGTCGATCACCTTGCCGCGCTATCGCACGTGGCCCGAGGACGGCCCTGGCGCTCGCGCAATACCGAGTACGCGGCCATGAACCAGTATCAGGGCGCGCTGTTGTCGACGTGGTAAATCCCATGAAGATCCTGTCGGCGGCCTGCAGAGCGACCAGCACGGGCAGCCCGATTGCGGACCAGCGGTTCCGGAGCAGCTGAGTTCGCTTTGACGTGTCTTCCGCGTACCTCGTGCAAGCGATCTGCACGCTGGCAAGTTCGCCCTGATCAGTGGCCCGGCGACGCATCGTGGCCCACTACCCGTGGAACCGCTGCGTACGGCTCAGCCGCCGCGCGCATCTGCCATTCATCTCGCAGCGGCCCAGCACAGGCCTTCCAGCTGGAATCCACACGCCGACGGCCACGCTGACACCCCATGATCCCGACGACCAGGAGAACCGCGATGTCGATAGCTAGAACAATGTCCCTGCCGTGCATGTCCGGCGCATCCCTCGCTCACTAAGCCTCAAAAATCACCTGCGCTGCCTCGCATAGCCGCAGCGACAGCACTATGCAGGCGATCCGGACCGCCTGATGAGCGCGTCGCCCGTGGCCGGCAGGCAGCAGGCAAACTTTGCGGGCTTGCTGGAGACGACCCCCAGGCCGTCAGATGACGGTCAGCGCTCGTTAGCCCGCTGGACGCCTAAGGGCCGGTTCCGCGCCTGAAGGATCTGGCACCCTGTATCCGTGTCACTGCCGGGGGACGTGCGCGCCAGGACCCGGCGTGCGCAAGAGAAACGCGCGGAAAAGAGAAGGGCGCGGGGGGAACGGTTCACCGGCGTGATGACGGCGATCGCCCGCAGATTGCCCTTCGGCCTGGCGCGCATCGTTCCGCCGAGCCTGGTCGGCTTCGCGGTCATCAACGGCTTCACGTTCACCTGTGACCTGGCTATGCTGACCGTCCTGCACGGTGTCCTGCACTGGCCGGTGCCGGCAGGCATCACCGGGTCGTACGGGACTGCGTCCGGACTCAGCTATCTCCTGAACCGCACCTTCAACTTCCACTCCCACGGTGCGGTCGGCCGCCAGGTCCCGATCTACATCGCGGTCGTCATCGTGAACTACCTGGCCTGGATCCTCGGCGTCGGTGCCGGGCTGGCCGCGCTCGGGGTCAGCTACCAGCTCGCGCGGGGCGTCGCGGCCGTGTGCGAGGCGGTCTACATGTACACGGCCATGCGCTGGGTGGTCTTCCGCGACGCGATGCCGGAGCCCGACCTGCGCCGGACTGAGCCGCAGCAGACTGAGCCGCAGCAGACTGAGCCGCAGCAGACTGAGCCGCAGCAGACGCAGCCGACGCAGCCCGGAGCCGGACCGGGCCTTAGTGGCGTGGAGCCCGGCCACGACGGTGATGGGAGGTCGGCTACGCCAGGTCCTCGATGATGACGTGGACGGGCTGGCCGCTCGCAAACGGTTCCGCGGCGCGGCGCACTTCCGCGGCGATCGTGCCCACGGGGACACCGCATCGCCCGATGACGTGCACCTCGATGTCGCCGTCACGGACGACCACGCCGGTGACGCGGCGGCCGGGCAGGTAGGTGCCGACGCCGCCGAGGCGTCCCCCGGACAGGGCCGCCACCCCCGGCGCGGCGGCCACCGCCGCAGCGACGTCATCCGCCTTGGCCGGCGCTGGCCCAGTGTCCGGCCCAGTATCAGGGCCGGGATCTTCCCGGGGTGGCTGGGTCATCGGCATGTTCTCCTTTCCGCGGGCCCAAGGGACCCGCTTCTTCCCGCGGGCCCCAAGAACCCGCTTCGGCCCCCGGGCCGGGCAACGTCTGATGTGGTGCGCAGACGGCTACTGGATATCGTGGCAACGTTCCCTCAGCTCGGGCCTTCACACAGTCATGACAAGCCGGTTAAGACACGCCGGCCGCTGGATCGTCACGTACAGGTCGCGCACTGGTTGCGGCGCCACGGCCTGCACGGTGCGGTACACCGGAATCTGCTGATCAGTACCCGTCAGCTGCAGTACGCGAGCCACGACCCTTCCCGGGCCAGCTAGCGCCATCGACCCGCCGAACTCCAGCAGCGCCTGATGCGCATGCAATAGCTCCCGCAGGCAGGCACAGTCCATGAATTCCAGCCCCGAAAGGTCCACCACCACCCGGCGTTCCCCCGCCGCGACCTGGGTGGCCAGGAACTCCCGGACGAATCTCACGGTGTTGACGTCTGACTCACCCGACAGGGCCACCACTGCGCAGGCAGCTACGGTCGACACTGACATAAAAAGCTGGTCAGCCATGGGGCCCGGGAGCCCTTTCCGGTTTCACCGGCGGCTGACGCCGAGGTCGAGCTGGATGGGCAGGGTCGGCTTTGCCGAGGCGCCTGCCGGGCGTGGGCGAGGGCTTCGGTTTCGATGCGGCTGGTGCAGGGCGTGCAGGTCGGCCGCCGGGGCTGGGGTGACGGTGAGGACGATTTCGGGGTCGCGGCCGTCGCCGATGATCCGGCCCTTGGCGGCTTCGACGCCGTGGTAGGTGCTGATTTCCCTGGTCAGGGCGCCGGTCAGGGCGGCGGGCTGCAAGATGGTGGTGCCTGGTCTGTGCTGCCGGGGACGGTGATGTCGCCGGCCCGGTCGGTGGAGACCAGCAGGGCCAGGATCCAGCGCAGCGCGGCCAGGGCGATCAGCAGGCAGGCGGCCGCGACGGCGGGCCAGAGCCAGCCGCCGTGGTGGCCGACGTAGGTGCTGACGCGGTTGGCGAACAGGGTGCGCCGGGAGAAGGCCGCGCCGAAGACGCCGGCGGAGGCGGTCATGCCGGCCGCCGCCGGCGAGCAGGAGCGAGCAGGCCGAACAGGGTCAGCAGCGACGCGGTTGGTGCGGTCGGCGTGCATCAGCGGCTCCGGGAGATGACGCGCACCCTCAGGCGCGGCGGGTGGCGCAGGTCCAGGTCTGTCCAGCCGGCTGCTGAGCGCCTGGGTGACCGGCTCGGTCAGCGCTTCTGGCGGCGGCCCGGCCGCGGGCGGCCGAGGCCGCTGTGACGCGGGCGCGGCGGCGGCGGACGCGTGACGGCGGCGCTGGAGATCCCGTCGACTCCGGTTGCGGCCGCGCGCAGCGTCCCGGCCAGGCCGCGGCGGGTGACGGCCGTGTCGGTGGCGTCGTCGCCGGACGCGCAGCGGCAGCCGGGTGACGCGGCGGGGCTTGAGCTCCAGGGCCAGGATCAGCGCGCCGATCGACGATCAGGATGGCCGACCAGACCTGGACCACGAGGCTGATCCCAGCGGGTTTTGCTGCGCCCAGTGATACCAGGTGGTCCAGTGCACCACGCAGCGGGCTGCGCGTGCACGGGAAGCGCGATGACCTCGGCGATGACGATGACGCTGGCCGCGGCCAGGGCCGCGGCCAGGATGAAGGCCAGCGGCCGGTTGAGCAGGCGCATCTGCGGTGTCCTCCTTACCGGACCCGGGGCGGCGGGATGATGTCGGTGGCCAGGTCGGCGACCACGATGTGGACCTCGTCGACCTCCAGCCCGGCCAGCTCCCGCGACCCGGTCCCGGACGTGGCGGCGGACCTGCCCGGTGACCTCGGGCACGGACGCGGGCCAGCGGACGCTGATCTCCAGGTTCACGAACGCCTTCGAGCCGTCCACCTCGACCGTGGTCTTCGGCAGCGCGTCGAGGTCGGTGCCGCGCACGCCGAGGTGCCCGGCGCCGGGGACGGCGCGGCCGAGCATCCGGGCGGCCGCGGCTCCGGCGTCGGGGTTCTCGGCCGCGGCCCGGGCGGCGATCTTGGTGACCACGCTGTCGGCGATGCTGATCGTGCCCAGCTCGGTGCGGCCCGCCAGCGGCGCCGGCGCCGGCGTCTCGGCTGACGGCGCTCATCGTGCTCACGGCGGTACGGCTGCGCGACAGCCATGCCCTGCACGTCGATGTCACCGTCGAGGACCTTGGCGATGCCGTAGCCGATCGCGCCGAACAGGGCCACGATCAGCATGTCGCCGAAATTGCCGAACACCAGGGCCAGGCCCAGGATCAGGCCGGTGATGGTGGCAAGCGCGGTACGGTTCATCACTCACATCCAGATTGCGGAAAGACGGAGGCTCCGGCGTTCAGGCCGGCGGCAGGCCCGGGTCCGGCCGAGGCGGGCCGGCCCCGGCGGCGGCACGGCGAGCTCGGCGGCGCGGCCGGGGGATCGTCGATGTCGGCGATCACCACGTCGACCGGGCGGTGGCCCGGTCAGCGGCGCCAGCACCGCGGTGATGCAGGCGGCCAGGTCGGGCGCCGGAACCCCCCACCGGGAACGGACCTGCACCCGTGACCCGGCCGTCGCCGACCACGACGCCGGCGACCGTCCGGCCGGGCAGGTAGGTGGCGACCTCCCCGAACGGGCCGCCGTCCAGCGCCGGACACGCCCGCGCAGCCCCGCACGGCCGCGGCGACGGCGTCGACGTCGACGCCGTCGATCGACCGCGGCGCCTGGACAGCGCCGGCTGCCGGCGGAGGGTCATGACACCCGGGATGGCCGTGGTGTCCTGGTCGCCGTCGGTGGGCAGGTAGACATCGTCGACGGCGATGTTGACCTCGACCACGCGCAGGCCGGTCATCCGCTCGACCGCCTGCTTGACGTTGCGCTGGATGCTGCGGCCCAGCTCGGCGATGGCCGACGCCGTACTCGACCACGATGTCCAGGTCGATCGCGGCTTCGGTCTCGCCGACCTCGACGCCGACGCCCTGGGCGACGTTCGGGCCGGTGCTGCCGGGGATGCGCTCGCGGATCGCGCCGAACGCGCGGGTGCCGCTGGTGCCCATCGCGTGCACCCCGGCGATCTCCCGGCAGGCCTTGCCGGCGATCTTCTGCACGACGCCCTCGGCGACGGTGATCTGCCCGTCATCGGTGGCCAGCCGGTCCCGGGTCGCCGGGCTGGCGCTGGTGCTCGTGGTGGCCGGGGTCTCGCTGGTCTTGGATGCTGCGGGCTGGCTCATCAGGCATGCTCCCTTGGATTCCGGTTGCGATGGGGAACGAGGCTGCGGCCCGGCGAGGGTCTCCCCGGGCCGTCACTCAGTTAGACACCGCCCCGGCCGAATCGTCGCAGCATCGTTGCCGGCTTTCTCCCGGCCGGTATCCGGCAGCGGCATGCCTGGCGCGGCCGGGGTATCCCGCAGTGGCGGGCTGTGGCATGCTGGCCACGGCGACGGGGGTCAGAACGAGTGGATAGCGGCGCAGGATGCAGCCGGAGCCCGCAGTGGGGGACGCCTACCTGGTGGCCCGCGCCCGGGACGGCTACCTGGACGCCTACGAGATGCTCGTCCAGCGGCATTCCGCGATGGCCTACCGGGTGGCGCTGCGGCTGTGCGGCAACCACCACGACGCCCAGGACATCGCCCAGGAGGCCTTGATCGCGGCGTGGGAGAACCTGGCCCGGTTCCGAGGCGACTCCTCGTTCTCGACCTGGCTGTACCAGATCGTCACCCGCCGGGCGCTCAATAAGGTCAGCCGCGGCCGGGCCGCCGACTCAGCTCGATCTGCTTGCTGACGTCGCCGATCCCGGTCCGGAGCCCGCCGAGCAGGCCGAGCGCAACCTCGCCGTCGACGCGGTCACCGACGCCCTCGCCGCGCTGCCGTTCCCCCAGCGGGCGGTGGTCGTCCTTCACCATTTCGAGGGACTGTCCTACGCTGAGGTCGCCGCCGTGACCCGCAGTACCGTCCCGGCGGTCCGTAGCCATCTGTTCCGCGCACGGCGCACACTGGGAAAGACGCTGGAGGAATGGAGGTGACCGGATCGGTGAACGACGCCGCCCGACGGGCAGGCGGCCAGTCATCTGCTGAGCACGGTCACCTGCCGTGCGGCGCTGACGTCGACCTCGCTGCTGGAGCAGGTCGCCGACGGCCGTGCGTCGGACCGGGACGCCCACCAGCAGACCATGCGTGCACTGCCAGGCCGCGCTTGGCGAGTTCACCGCCCTGTGGGCCCCGGTCACCGAGCTAGCGGCCAGCCCCGGTGCCTGCCCCCCCGGGCCTGACCGCGGCGGTCATGAGCCAGATCCGGACCCTGGTCCGCGACGTGTGGTACACCCTGCAGATCACCGAGCTCGGCGCCATCCGGATCGCGGCGCGGATCGTGGCGGCCCTGGCCCGCGACAGCGCCCGGATGGTTCCCGGCGTCCGGGTCGCCCTCGGCCGCAGCACCCAGGGCACGCTCGCCGCGCTCACCGAGACGGCCACCCTCGGGCACCGTCATCCCGCACGCCGCCGTCGGGCGTCCTCGGCCGCACCGCCGTCGTGGACCTCGCCGTTGCCGTCAGCTACGGGGACCCGGTCCACGAGGTGGCCCGCGATATCCAGCGGCACGTCATCGCCACCCTGCGCGACCACGTCGGCCTGCAGACCGTCGCCGTCAACGTCACCGTCGACGACTCCTCACCGACGAGGACGAGTAAACCGAAGAAGCCGGACCTCAGTGCACGCGCCGCGGTTTATGCCGAAGCCGCCGGGCCGCCCCGATCGCTAGCCGCATCGGGCCACGTCCGGTGCCGGACAACGACCACCGTGGGCCGTGGCGGCTGGCCGCGTGCCTGCTCCGGGCCGAAGGAGCGCATACCGATGATGAACAGGTCCGGATCCCCGCCCCGGTCTGGATGATGAGCGCGGATGAACTCACGGCGACGGTGCTCAGCATCACCCAATAGACGGCCATTCTGCCATGACACATGAACCGGAATGATTAACGGTAACGCATGAGTCACGGGGAAGCGGTTATGGCGGGCCATCGACAACCTCGTCCATGTAGGCGGCTGCCTTCCCCGGGTCCATGAACCAGCCGAAGAAGTCGTCGAAGACGGGGAGAAGACGCCGGCGGGACGCTCCGGGGCAGCCTAGACCGGGGGAAGGGCGGCATCGCGCCGCCGCCCGGGACCGTACCGCCGGTCAGCACCGATCCCGCCAGGTGATCGCGCGCGGCCTGCTCGGGGCCAAGGCGCTCGTTGATCTCCTCGGCCGGGCGGCTGCCCGGGGCCCGGCAGGCCCGAGGACCAGGAGATGCCGGGCTGTTCGGCTCGCTGCGCTCGCTGGGTGCCCTGAGACCCCTGGGCGCCCTGAGAACTCTGGGTCCCTTGAGAACTCTGGGTCCCCTGAAGACCCTGGGTTCCCTGCGCCCGGTGCAGGGCACGGTACTCGGCCGACCGGGACTCCGGGCCCGCATCGAGGCTGTCGGGTGGTGGCCGCCGGTGCAGCAGCCTGCGGAGGCCACCGTGCCGCCGGGACGACCGGTGTCCTTCACCCGGGCTGTCGTCCGCGGAGCCCGGGCCATGGATGACGTCACGATGAATGTCTCCTTGGTCGGTGACCTGAGGGGCGGGGGCGCCGTGGTCTAGCGACGGCACCCGGCCTGGCGGCCGACGGTGCTAACCGCCGGCGTCCCGTGCCGTCACGGGGCCGGGCGGGGAGAGTGCGGCGTATTCATAGGAGTCAACCGAACAAATCTCCTAACCCAGCTCTAATTCACCGAAGGTGATCGTAGCAGCATTGAGAGTGACAATCTCCTGAAGCAAGTGAATCCGGTGGGATTGCATGGAGCCATCCGCGGTTCCGGCGCGCCGGCCGCTGTGATTGACTGGCCGAAACGGAGTGCCCCGGGGACTCCTGGTGCCCGGCTCCGGACAACCGGATCACGTCAGCCTGCTCGCGGAGGCCGTCCATGACCAACCTCAGGGTTCTCTTCATCGGCGGGAGCGGAATCATCAGCTCCGCCTGCTCCCAACTGGCCGTGCAGCGCGGCATCGAGCTGTCGGTGCTGAACCGCGGCGCCACGCACTTGCGCCCGCTGCCGCCCGGAGCCGAGGTCCTGCACGGGGACATCCGCGACCGCCGCGGTCCGCGAGGTGCTCGGGGACCGCGAGTGGGACGCGGTGGTCGACTGGGTCGCGTTCACCCCCGAGCACGTCCGGGGCGACATCGACCTCTTCCGCGGCCGGACCGGCCAGTACGTGTTCATCAGCTCGGCCTCGGCGTACCAGACCCCGCCGTCGCGGATGCCGGTCACCGAGTCGACGCCGCTGCGCAACCCGTTCTGGCAGTACTCCCGCGACAAGATCGCGTGCGAGGACCTGCTCGTCGAGGCCTACCGGGAGAATGGCTTCCCGGCGACCATCGTCCGGCCGTCGCACACCTACGACAGGACTTCGATCCCGTTCGACGGCAAGTGGACGGCCCTGGCCCGGATGCGGGCCGGCAAGGAGGTCGTCGTGCACGGCGACGGCACCTCGCTCTGGACGCTGACCCACCACGCCGATTTCGCGCGCGGCTTCGTCCCGCTGCTCGGCCATCCGCGAACGGTCGGGGAGGCGTTTCACATCACCTCCGACGACGTGCTGACCTGGAACCAGATCGCGGAAACCCTGGCCGCCGCGGCCGGCGCCACCGCCCGCATCGTGCACGTCCCGTCCGACGCGATCGCCGCGGCCGACGCCAGCTGGGGCGCGGGGCTGCTTGGCGACAAGGCGCACTCGATGATCTTCGACAACTCGAAATTGCGCACTGTCGTGCCGGGCTACCGCGCCGAGATCCCCTTCGAGCAGGGCGCCCGGGAGATCGTGGCCTGGTACGACGAGGACCCGGCACGGCAGCAGACCGACATGCGGCTCGACGCGGTAATGGACAAGCTCGTCGAGACGTACCGTCTCTGAGCCCGCCCGCGATCCGGCCTTGAGGGCGGCGAGCCTTATTTAACGGCGTACTCCTGCTCCTAGGGGGCGTACTCCCCGGACGGGTAGTCGCATTCGAGCGTGACGTATTCCTCCGGCGCCCCCGGGCTCCCATTGAGCGGGCCCCCGGCCCCATCGCCCGCGGCAAAGGGCCGGATCTCCGTCCCGGTCACAACCTGCAGCGGGGCCTCCAGGTCGCCACCCGGCTCTTCCAGCGGTGCCACCCGGACGGGCATGTCGTCGGGGAAATCGGCGAGAGCCTTCCGCAGCTCCCCGACGGTCCAGTCGCTGACTTCGTGCTTGACCAGTTTCATGGTCAGCGGTCCCCCTCTTCGTCCCGTTCAGGCCGGCCTGCCGCTGGCATACCCCATTCACGCCCCACGCGGCATCTGCTGGTATTCGTCATGATCGCGTCCCCTTCAACAGTCCTAAAGGCAGTTTGCCGCCAACGGCTGACAATCTCAGCGGGTTGGCCACCTCTGGGGCCGCCGGACGCGTGTTTTTCGCGGTAGGTCGGCGGTTCGCCGTAGACGGCCGCTCAGTCCCGGGCGGGCGGCCCGATCGTCGCGGCCTCGGGGCCGAACCGGCTGACGTAGCCCGGATGGACCTGCTGCCAGAGGTCGGCCGGGGGTGCGGCGCCGTCCAGCCGGGCCGCCAGCGCCTCGAGGCAGACGTGCCAGCCGGCTCCGTCGCGAGCCGCCTTGCCCTGTTCCTCGATCGTGTCGGTGAAGGTCAGTACGCAGCCGCTCCCGTCGGCCCGCACCTCCCAGCGCAGGACATCGGTCGCCCACCGGTAGGCGAAGACCCGGGGCGGGTCGTACACCAGGACCTCGCCGTCGAACGGCGGAGCCTCGTCGGCGCGGAAGGTGAACCGCATCTTTCCGCCCGGCCGCAGGTCAGCCTCGACATCCTGGGGGAACCAATGGGCGAGCTCGGCCGGGTCGGTCAGCGCGGCCCAGACCTTCTCCGGGGGGTGCGGGAGCCGGCGCTCGAAGCGCAGGACGTAGCGGCCGTCCTCGACGTGCAGCGTTCCGTTCATGAAGGTATCTCCTTGCTCGTCTCCGGTCCTGTGGCACCCGGCGGTCCATCGAGGTGGCGCTCGAGCGCGTCGAGCCGGGCGGCCCAGAACTTCCGGTACGGGCGCAGCCAGTCGTCAATGGCCGTCAGCGGGCCAGGCTGCAGCTCATACCAGCGGCGCTGCGCATCCTGGCGAACCCGCACCAGGCCCGCGTCGCGCAGCACGCGCAGGTGCTTGGACGTGCCGGGCTGGCTCAGGCCGAGCAGTCCGGCCAGCTCGCCGACGGGGCGCGGCCGCTCCAGGAGCAGGTCCAGCACGCGCCGGCGCATCGGCTCGGCCAGCACCGCGAAGGTCTCCGTTGCCATCCGGCTATATAACCAGCTAGATATATTCCTGTCAAGGCATACACGAATCAATGGCCTGAAATCGTTTGCGTAAATGGATCAATATTGATCATGCCGAACGGAACGTGAGGACGCGCGTCCATCATTACCGCCGCTGGGCGTCGACCGGCCCGGATCAGCCCCCCGCGCGTGGCCGCCCGGAATCGCTGCCGCTGGGCGTGACCGGCCCCGCAATGCGAGACTGGTCTAATGACGCACCAGGACGACATCACTACGGGTGGATTGACGGAAGACCCGGCGTGCGCCGTTGCTCATGGCGCCGCGCCCCCGGCAACCCCGACGCGCACCCTGATCGCCGTTTTCGCCTCGCCGGTCGCCGAATTCCTGCTGCACTTCGGGGCTGATTGCGGCTTCCGGGCCGTTCTGCTGGAACCCGACGCCGATCGGCACGCCACGGTCAGGGCGACGGGCGCGGAGGTAACGGCCTCCTATGACGTCCTCGACCCCTCGGCCGATGTCGTGGTCACCGACCATCACCGGCCCGAGCTGGGCGCGGTGCTGCGTGATCTGCTGGCCGGCAAGGCGCGCTGGATCGGCGTGCTCGGCAACCCGCGCCACCCGGCGCCCTACATCCCGGCCCTGCGTGAGATGGGAGTGGCGGAGGAGGAGATCGGCCGGGTGCACCGGCCAGTCGGCCTGAACATCGGCTCGCGGACGCCGCCCGAGATCGCCGTGGCCACGCTGGCAGGCCTCATCGCGGACCGTAATGACCGCCCGGGCGGCTTCACCTTCTGACCGGCAGCGTCACCCGTACCAGCGTCACCCGTACCCGGCGTCTGCCGTCGCCCGCCGGGGAACTTACGCGCCGAGCCGGTAGCGTACCGCTATCGGTGATCCGCCACCTGTGACGGCCCCTGTGCGTCACAAGTGGAGATCTCGGTGCTCGTGCGCGGTCTATGGCACCGCGATACCTCGCGCGTCAAAATTGACGGAAAACGTGGTCCACATTAACTGGCGTGTTCTGAGCTGGTCAACGGTTTTAGTTGCCTTGTGCCCGGAATATC
>CAVUNW010000041.1:0-16667 GCA_963742865.1 uncultured Actinomycetes bacterium | reverse complement strand
TGTGCACGCTAAAAGACCGGTCAGGTTCGAGGGTGGGGGCCTCGCGCCGAACTGGGGCGGGCGGGTCCCGCCTGCCCTCAATGACTGGACCAGGGTCCGTAGAGGCCCCGCGTAAAGGGGTAAATACCTGTTACAACTTCCTCTACCAAGGTTCTTTTCAAGGGCACGCCTTCGGCCGCCCCGCGCTCGACACCGGCCAGCTCGGGATTGTCGTGCTCGATGCACCCGGCGACGGACCGCCCCTCCCGGGGCGGGCCTGGACCGCACCAGGCCTGGAGGTCAGTGCCCCCACCCCCGTGCAGGCGGTTATCGATGGTGAGGCGGTGGAGCTGAGCCCGCCCCTGCGGTTCGCCATCCGGCCCGCCAGGCTACGCGTCCGGATCTCCGCCCGTGACCCAGGCACCTCACCATCAGCGCGGTTCCCGGCCCCCCCCCCCCCTCCTGTCACGCTGGGCGGGCCGTTTCCGGCCGCACCGCAGTCAGGCGTCAGTGATCCTGCACGCCCTTGAGCTCGAAGGCGAGCACGATCTGGGTGAAGCCGCGGAACATGGCCAGCAGCCCGACCCAGATGATCAGCAGCACCGCGCGGGCGGGGAGCGCCTGCTGGGAGGCCCAGAAGCCGATGAAGATCTCCAGGATGCCCGCGACCATGCCGAGCCACCAGGCGCTGTTGATGACCCTGGACTCGATCGAGTTGATGAGGTCGAAGGACCCCTGCAGGATCAGCAGCAGCCCGATGACCGAGGCCAGGGACCAGAAGGCACCGAACGGATGGACAAAGGCCCAGATCGCTCCGCCGAGGAACAGGATGCCCAGCAGGACATGCGCCCACCCCCAGCGCCGCCGCACGGCAGCGATCAGGAATTCGTTTGCCATCGCGGCCAGGAAGACCACCCCCATCAAGACCCCGATGGTGGCGACCGACGTCGTGTTGACCCGCAGCACGATCACCGAGAAAATCAGCCACGCGATCCCGGTCAGCAGCGGCACCCACCACGGGCCCGCCAGCCGCCACTGACCTCCCCGGACCCAGGATCTGCTCGCCTTCTGGTCCCGGCTCGTCTGCTCATTGATGCTCATGCCGCTCCCTCCTAAGCTCCCCGGGGGCATCTGCGGCACGGCGGCCGGACCGCCGTGCTGTTCCAGCGGCGTGCCGCCGCCCGCGTTTTCCTTCGGCCCGGGAGACAGCAACTGCCAGCGCGCCCCGTTCACTCCAGCTTTTTCTGGCACGCTGGCACCCGCCTGCGCTCGTTGCGCAGGGCCGAACGTCACGTTCCGGAGTGGCCTCGGTCAGATCGTGCGGGAGGCTGCCGCCCGTTCGTCCGCCCAGGCGCGGGCGCCTATCGCATCAAGGACGGCCACCTCGGCCTGCTCGGCCGCCCACTCGGCGAAATCCAGCGAATCGACGGCGTTCTCCTCGGCGTCATGTTCCGCTGCCTTGGCGTCAAGCTTGTCGCGTTTGCGGTCGATGTGGTCCTTTCCATGACCGAGTGCAGGGTACGCCGCCCGCCGCCGCGCATACGACCCAAGCACGTTGAGTGACCAACTGGGTGACCATCGTTGCGTTCCTCCACGGATTCCGGTGGACGCTGGCGGACGGTCGCCCCAAGTCAGCTGCGGGCAAGCCCGCCCTACGAGCCGATGAACTTGGCTTCGGGACGAAGAGGCCGCCGGTTCAAGTCCGGCCCCCCTGGCCGGGTCACAGGTCGTGGTGATCGTGTCGGCAGTCCCGGTGATGCCCCTTGCTGGTGTCTTGCTGGTCGGTCCCTGAAGGTTGACCTAGGACCGCCACGGTGACACGGTGACACGGTGACAAGAGGCGGGGGTAACTGCTGCGAGTGAGGCTGGTTGCCGCTCCTGGCCGGATCCTGGAGGGATCATGAGCATTTCTGAGCAGGTAGACGCCATTCAAGCGCGAGCAGCGGAATTGAAGAGTTCCGCTGACCAGGCCCGGCGGGAAACTAATGAACAGATTAAGACGCGGATCAGCCAAACCAAGGCAGATATCGCTGACCGTCAGAGTGCGGTCAAGGAGAAGGCCGGGCAGGCCGCCGACCAGACCCAAAGTCAGTGGAAGTCGATGCAGGCCGATGCCGCGGCGAAGATGGCGGCTGTGCAGGACCGCATCGGCCGCCAGCGTGACCAGCGTGACGTGAAACGAGCCGAACGGGAGGCCGAGGACGCGGAGGCAGACGCCGCCGATGCGCTAGATTACGCCTACTGGGCCATCGACCAGGCGCAGTTGGCTGTCCTCGATGCGATAGACGCCCGCACCTGGGCCGACGCGCGAGCCGCCGCATCGCCCTGACCATCTCGGCCCTAGCGCCGCCTGTGCGCGCGACGGGCTAGCACCCAAGAACACGTAGCATCAAGCGGCGGCCTGGCCTGATTTTGGCCAGACAGCGAGATCCTCCGCCTCGCAAGCGCTAGTCACGTCGTTGACCATACCCACGCCATCCGAGCATGACGACGCCCGCCTGGATGCTGGAAACGGACAAGCCGGACACCGCTCATGCCGGGACACGACGCCCGCCCGCCTTGGGAGAGAGCATGGGCACATGGGGGCCGCTAACCCGGCCGCCTGGGCCGGGAGGCACACTGGTAGCTATGCGATGGAAGTGCCCGAACCCAAAGTGTCCGCCGACCGACGTTGCCCCCGTAGACGTCACCAGCCAGTATAACGAGGTGCCAACGTCGCAGTGCGGCGGTGAATGCGGCCTGGCCTACCCGACCAGCGCCTTTAAGCGCGTCACCTGAAGTCTGACGCCTCTGCTCCAGGGCCCGCGCCCGTAGTCAGGTGGGCGCAAGGGCCATGACCACGGCTGCCCGCATGAGACTCGTTAGGTGCCGGGAGGGCTGTGCGGGTGGCGCGGTGAGGGTCTGGCCGGTGGTGTCATAGATGGGGCGAGCAAGCTGGTTAGGACGGGTGGCCCGGGGCTGGGGTCGAACCGCCGACCCTCCGCTTTTCAGGGAGGGCGACTCCTGCCTCTAGCTGAAGCGAGTGTAGCGGACGCGCAAGTCCAGCTCGAAGTACGTGATTTCCGCAGTAAGCCCAGCGCTTCCCTCAGCTTCTCTGACCTGTTCGAGCTGGCAAACGCCATCAAACAAGCGCTGGATGGCGGATGCGCCGGGACCGTTGTTACCCAGGGAACGGATACGATCGAAGAGGTCGCTTACTTCCTGGACCTGGTGCTCGATGTCCAGGCGCCGGTCGTTGTCACTGGGGCGATGCGCAACCCGGCGATGGCTGGCGCAGACGGACCCGCCAACATCCTCAACGCTGTCAGGGTGGCCGCCAGTCCTCAGGCGCAGGGACTCGGATGCCTCGTCAGCATGAACAATGAGATCCATGCCGCACGCTGGGTGCGGAAAGCCCACACTGGAAATGTCGCGGCATTTTCCTCCCCGAATAGGGGACCACTTGGGCATGTGGTGGAAGGCAGCGTTTGCATCCCAGTCCTTCTGCGCAGCTCATCGCCGGTGATCTGCCCCGATGCGAGCCGCGATGTGCGCGTGGGCCTCGCAACCATCTCACTGGGCGACGACGGCACGCTGATCCAAGCGATCGGGGAGCGGGCCGAAGGCCTGGTGGTCGCAGCATTCGGCGCTGGGCACGTGCCGGACATCATAGTTCCTGTCCTCAGCAAGCTTGCCGATCGCATGCCCGTCGTGCTTTCCTCACGGACAGGGGCAGGTCCTGTTCATGAGAGGACATACAGTTTTCCAGGGTCAGAGAAAGACCTCCTCGCTCGCGGCTTGATAAGCGCTGGCTATCTGGATCCACTAAAGGCCCGGATACTGCTGCGGCTGCTAATGGCATCTGGCGCCGACACAAAGCGCATCCACACTACCTTCGCCGAGGCAGGTTGCCGCAACCAAGGAGTCGAGGAACTGAAATGAAGACGAGCGAGCTGAAAGCTGGGCGTACTTTCGGTGTGACTTTTGAGCATGGCGAAGACTTCATGTCGGCGCTTACTTCCTTCTGCCAGGACAACAATGTACGGCAAGGTTATATCCCCATGTTCCTGGCAGGATTCGCGGAGGTCGAGATAGTTGGCACCTGCGAGAAAGTAAATAACCCTCAAGCGCCGATGTGGACAAAGGTCTACATCACCAACGCCGAAGCGATGGGCTGCGGGACCATTGCTCATGGAGAAGATGACGGCATCCTTCCTCACATCCACGTCAGTGTCGGCATGAAGGAACGTGCAGCGCAGGCCAATACCAGCCACCTACTGTCCGCCAAAGTTCAATTCCTTACAGAGATGCTCATTGTTGAGGTGCTCGGCCCTGAGATGACGCGCCTCAAGGATACGAATCTGTATGACGTGCCTCTCCTGAATTTCCGGTAGCCACCACACCGCCGTCCGCCGAAGCTTTGTGGCGATCTAGACCCGCGGACTCACGATTCCGCTGGTCTTAATCCCAGGCCTTGGATCGTCCGCACCTGTTGCGGACTCGTACCTCGCGTTAACTCCTGATCGTGTCGTCCAAGCGGGCGATGCTGCCGCGGGTGTCCATTACAGGACGTCGGGGGGCGAGCACCCGGACCCGGTCGGGCAGCAGCTCCTGCAACAGCCGCAACGCCCCCTGGCATGCCTTGCTCGGTGGTCGAGCTGGCGGTCCTTTGGCGTCGGCGCGGCCCTGATCGAGCTCGCGGACGCCGCCGAGGACGGTGAGCCCACAGGTGGTGACGACAGTGACGGGGACGACAAGGTTCGGGCAGCGCACCGGGACCGGTGATGCCGCCAGCTTCCGGTGCGCGGCATGCGGAGAGATGGCCGCGGTCGTTAGGGCCGTCCCGGCGGGCACGGCGGCGGACATGGGGCCGCCGCTCGGGCCCCAGTCCCAGGACCAGGCCGGGATCGTCGTCGACTACTTCGGTGGCACCGCCTGGAAGCTCGCCGACCCTGCCACCTATACGAAGGTGCGTACGATCCTCGCCGCCGAGGCCCCTGACCCTGCCGAACTGCGGCGGGCTGACTGGGAGCTGGCCCCGTTCTATTGCCCCGACTGCGGCCAGAACTACTGCCGCGCCGACTGGCACACCTACGTCCTGCTCGACGACGGGTTCTACGACTGCACCATGGGCACCTGCCCCCACGGCCACCAGCACATGGTGGAGGACTTACCTCTGGCCCTTGCAGCGAGCTGCCAGCCCGGGCGCCGCTGGGCACGGCGGGCCGTCCCGCCGGAGGTGAACGATGCCGGCCCGCGCCACAGGCTCCTGGCCCGTGCTGCCAGTTCTGCCGGCACGGCGTTGTTTTGTCGGCGCCGCGAGTTACATTCCGGGCATCTGCCGCTCGCGCGCTGCGCTAACGGCGGGCACCTCATTTCGCGGTGAGAATCAGGAGGGCATGTCCGTGACGGCCAAGAAGCAGCGAAAGAAGGTGTGGTCGCTGGCCGCGATGGCCCGCTCGGCGCGCGATGCCCGGATCGCGGCGGTCCGGCACATGCGGGAGGCCGACGTGGAGCGGCAGTGGCACGCGGGTGTGCTGGCCTACGCCCACCGGGCGCGGGCCGCGACCAGCGGCGACCCCGACGGGGCCCGCGCGCTGCAGTTCGCCACCATGGGCTACCCGCCGCCCTACCCCGGTGACTGGGACCAGGCCAGCGCGCTGATGCTGGCCGATGAGGCCCGCTACCTGGCCGCGGCGGACCTGTACGTGCTGACGCCGCACATGCTCGACGTGGTCATCGCCGCGGCGCAGTCGCTGACGTTAGCGGACCTCGCCCTGCTCAGGGAAGATGACCTGCCCACCCCGTCCGGCGCAGTGATCTTGCCGCGGCCGCTGATTACCCGGTTGCCGACCGGCAGCCTGCAGCGGGACATTGCCTTCACCTGGCGAGCGCCGGCCCGGGTGCCCCTTCCAGCCGGCCTGGGCTTCCGCGGAGCCGAGCTGCCGGCGGTGCGGGTGTCCGGCTATACCGCTGCCCGTGCCCACCGCGACTTCATGCGGGCGGCCCGCGCGCAGGGCCTGGCCCTGCCGCCCATGCTGCTCGAGGACGTGTGGTCCCTGCCGCTGCACCCGGCCAGCTCCGATCAGGCGCACGACTGCGAGCACCTGAACGCCCAGCTGCGGCGGGATCAACACCGCCTACTGGCAGGAGGAGACGCGCACGGCGGCCACCCAGGATCCGGCAGCCGGCGAGTACACCTCGGGCGCGATCCTGGACCAGGACCAGGAAAGCACGCTCGGCTCCCGGTTCCTGTGCGCCTTCTGGCGCCTGTGCGAGCAGGAGATAGCCGCCGTACAGGCCGCCCCGGCCGGTCACAACGCCCAGGTGAGCGCCGCACGGGCCGCCGCGGTGCCGGCGGAGGTGCGGGTCGTCGCGCTGCGCCGCTCCGGGCCCGCCAGTCAAGCCGGCCAGTCAGGACCACACCAATGGCACCATCACTGGGTCGTGCGCATGCACAAGGTCCGGCAGTGGTACCCCAGCCTGCAGCAGCACAAGGTGATCTACCGCGGCCCGTTCGTCAAGGGCGACACGGCCCAGCCGCTGCTCGGCGGGGACGTGGTGAAAGGCCTGGTCAGGTAGGCGGACTCACGATCCGCTGCGCTACCTTGTTTCGGTACGCTAAGCCGCTCGAATTGCCGAATCTGGCGGTACGTATATCAAGGCGGCGCGCTACGCGCGCCGCGGGCCGACGCCAGCGCTTCGGCCTCAGCCTTGGGAGGCCCGGCCGAGCGCGCGTCGGCCCCGCACCGTCAGACCGCCGCAGATCAATCAGGTTCACTCCGCAGTAACGAGCCAAGGTCGGGTTCATGCCAGTGGGGGCCGTTCGGGCGCCGCCCCAGGTGGCGGTGGAGATGCCGAACCACAGCGCCGTGATCGTGAGGTGGGTGGGCATGGTCATGGCATCAAGGCTGATCCGAGGGGTCTCGCGCTCGGGTGAGGCCGATCTGGGCGGCGTTGAGGAGCAGGCGCACCACGGCTCCGAGGAGGACCAGGTCGAGCAGCATCTGGATGCTCACGATGATCCGGGCAAGATCGGCCTTGGGTGTGATGTCGCCGAATCCGACCGTTGAGAAGACCGTGATGGTGAAGTACAGCGCCCGGGTGTGGTCGAGCCGCTCGGTGAACATGGCCGCCGAGGCATGGGACAACGACAAATACCCGGCCGCGAAGACGACCAGGAACAGGGGGATGACAACACCCAAGGCCTCGACCGCTCGCACCTGAGGCAGCGCGGCGCGGATGATCCGGCGCGCCTGCCCGGCCAAGATCGCCGCGAACAACGCGATCCCGGCCCCCAGCCGCAAGAACGAGTCGGCTCCCGAGCGGCTGGCTGGCACCACGCCAGTAGGCACCAGGTAATACACGCCTACCAGCACTACCCCCGCCACGGCCAGCACAGCGACGGTGTGTAGCCAGGCCCGCCGCCGCTCACCTTTGTCCAGCTCGGACAGGCGCCGTGCGCTCACAACCAGCTGGCCCTGGCACCCGGTACCCGGCCCGCACCAGCCCGCTGCCGGGCGGCCGCAGCGCATTCATGGCGGCCATCGCCACGGCGCACCGAAGACCATGGAGGCACCGGTGTACCAGCCCGGTCGACGGCGCTGCTGGCGGCGGGGCCGAACGGCCTCGGGCAGCGGGGCCGACCCTTTCATCCCCGGGCCCTCAATGCACCACATGCTCACGGCGCGGGGTTAGTGATCGTGGACCTTCCTCACCTCATCTGAGGTCAGCCGGGCGATCACTGCGGCCCGGGTGGCTGGATCCAGGGCGTCAAGCTGGTCGTGGATGCTTTGCACGGCCAGGTCGGCTTCTTGGTGCTTCTCGCGCAACTGGTAGGCTGCGGCGGCCAGCGCCGCGGCGGCGGCGGCCAGCAGCACCGCCCGGATGATTCGCCTCGGCACGTTCATGGCCTGCATCCTTCCAGTCATCGCTCATGGCCATCGCGGCTGGCCCCTGCACCTGGCCGCCGCTTCGATGGCGCTTCGCACCTGGTTGTTGCCGCTCGCCCGCGAAGATGACCCAACCGTCGCCCTTCCCGAACCCCTAAGCCTAGCCCAGCCTGGCCCTTCGGCTCTCATCCCGAGCGGGTGAAGTGGCATTGAGCCGCGCATGGTGAGATCGGTGGTGTACCACCGCGCGGCCGCTCGGCGGGCAGCAGCCGGTGCCACCGGCAACCGCGCACGATGAGCCGCGGACGTTTTCGAGAGGTGATCATATGACCGCCGAAGAGAGTTTCAGCAAGCTCGGTCACAGGATTGACGAGGCCCAGGCCAAGGTCGCGGCGGCGGCCAGCAAGAACCGCGACGAATTGCAGGCCGAGGTGGAGCAGGCGCAAAGCAGCGCCGAGCAGAAAGCCGGCGAGATCAAGGCGCAAGCAGCGCGCGGCAGGGACGAGGCCGCCACCGGCTGGCAGTCGATGAAAGACAAGTGGCAAGCCCACGTGGCCGACCTTCACGACAAAGCCGCGGACAAGAAAGCCGAAGTGGACCGGCGCAAAGCCGAAATCAGGGCCGAGGCGGCTGAGGATTACGCCGAGGACGCGATCAACTTCGCCATCGCCGCCGTGCAAGAAGCCGAGTACGCCGCCTTGGACGCCGTCCTGGCACGCTCCGACGCCGACACCCTGGCCGGAACATGACGGCCGCCGCCCAGCCCGGATCCGACAGCGACGCGCTGGGACCGGTCGATTTCCTGGCGATCGAGTTCCCGGGCGGCCGCCTCACCGCCGCGGGTTTTGAGAGGCTGCTTTCCCTGGCTGACCAGGGCGTAGTCGACATCCTGGACATGGAGTTCATCACCAAGGACGCCGACGGCAAGAGCAAGAAGGTTGACGTCTGGGAGTTCGCGGTTCCCGAAGGTGTCGACCTGAGCGCGTGGGCCGGGGCGTCGTCGGGCTTGCTCGATGACTCCGACGTCAGCCAGATCTCGGGGCTGATGCAGCCCGGCAGCGTCACCGTTGTGGTGATCTACGAGAACCGGTGGGTTCTTGGGCTGGTGGACGCCTGGCGGTACGACGGCGCGCGGCTGATCGCCGACGGCGGAATCTCCGCCGACGACCTTGTCGCCGCCCTCGACGCCACCGAACCCTCCTGACCCAGCGGCACTCCCGACCGACCCCAGCGACAAGCCAACGACTAGCCTAGCTAGGAGGTCCCAGTGGGCCTGTTGAAGACCGCCGCCACAGTTGCGGTGGCCAGTTCGGTGCACGGCCGAGTCCAGCGCAGGCAGCAGGCCCGGTGGGCTGCGCAGGACCAGGCCAACACGCCAACCGCTGCCGCACCGCCACCCCAGTACGCCGCCCCGGCTCAGCCGCAGCAGGCCTACGCCGAACCCGTCCCAGCGCCGCCGCCACCAGCGGCCCCAGCCCAGGGCGCCGACGTGAGCGACCGGCTAGGTCAGCTAAAGCAGCTCGGCGAACTGCTGTCGGCAGGCCTACTGACCCAGGCCGAGTTCGACCAGCAGAAAGCCCGCATCCTGAACGGCTAACCCGGCTGCCACACCGGCCGGACGGTGTAACCGCACGGCACGCAAAGTGCCGCCGAAGTGACCGAAAGGAAATATGGCTTCGACAATTGCTGCATGCAGGAGAAAACCCTTAATTTCGATGCCACTGGCCACCAAATTTGGGATGCTAGGATACCCGGTCGTAAACGGCCTCGGGGGATGGTCGCCACGGCGTGAAAGGGCACGCCTATAGGCCCGACACCCTGTAAGAGGTCGTGCTGCGGGATGAGGGCACCACGGGTTTCATCCAAGCCTGAGGGTCGCTACCTGCGATTATGCCGGGCTGTCCTGTGGCTGGGAACCCCTTTCCGGTCAGCTGGTGATCCTGTCACCCATGCTGCCGACAGGGGGACCAGCGACCGGTTTGACGATGACCAGGGAACTTGCAACCAGGTGGCTGGGCTGGGCGAGACATGACGCCCGTCCGGGCTCCCGTGGTCACAGGGTTGGGCACCGGATGACATTCGCAGCGACGCGGGAGGGGAGGCCGGGTCAGGAGCGGCGCTATGCCTCCTGGTGGCCGCGGCGACCAGGCCGGGGTTAGGTCAAGGGCTCACCGGTAGCGCCGTACTGGCTCAGGGTTGCTGTGCTACGCGCGGCCGGTGATCGGCGCACGCCGTCACGTTGTCCTGACTTCGGAGTTCCGATGGAAACAGTGCGGCGGTCACCGGGATCAACGGCCTGAGGCGACGGGTAAGGCACAGCGTCCTGGTCAAACAGACGATCCGTGACAGCAGGCCTAACTAATGCTACGGGTAGGGCCTGGCGTCGGGTAGCGCCACAGCCACAAAGTCTTAGCCCCGTGCAAGACCCCGGTGGCGTAACTGGCGCGCGCCCAGGCACCACCGCCCCGGGACCAGCGTCGGTGGTGATCTTCTCCCAGCCGTCGAACCGGTACAGCTGCCCGTCGTGCCGGGCGTTCAGCGGGTACGAGACTGCGGCGGCAGGCTCCCAGTGCGGCCAGCGACGGGCGGCGACCTCGCGCCACAACTGGAGCATGACCCGGTTGGCCCAGGGTTGGCAAGAACACAGACGGCTCAGCTCGACCAGTTCGGTCCGGTGATACCCCGCGGTGATCCGGGCCACGGTGCTGACACTGACGGCGACCGAGACCGGATCGCCACCGATGTGCAGCACCCAGGCTTGTGACCCGAACGGGCGGCTGATCGGGCCGAGGTCATGACCCCACTCGGTCACCAGCTGGTTAGCCTCCGCAAGCGGAACGGCACCGAGCCCGGCGACGGACAGCATGACCGGGCGACCGGTGACCTGTCCGGCGTATCCAGCCGCCCGCAGGAACCTATGCCGGGCCTGACGGCAGCGAACCGAGCAGCACACCGCATCACGCCGGGCCCGGGCCGGGATCGGGTTGCGGCACCACGCGCATAGCCTGGTCACGCCTGGCCACCCGTTCCCCCGATCGCGGCTGACAGCAACGGTGACAGCAACAGCAACAGCAACAGCCACCGGCCACCTGCGGCGACCGGCCACAGCGCATAACTCCCGCACGATCCACGCCAACTGGGCATATGTCCGGCCTGAAAAACGGACGGTCGCGGGTGCTGCCCGCATGACGCAGGGTTATGCGCTAGCTGGCGGCAGGGGAACCGGAAGAACGAGGAGCGCTCGTCAGTACGACGACGATGTAGGTAGTGCCGCTGTGGGACACCACGGTGACCGACCCCGTGTAGGGTGCGGTGATCTTCGCCCTCCCCACGTAGTGCGCCCCGACACCCACAGATTTCTGGTCCGAGGTGGTCAGCTTCGAGTTGTTCTTATAGAACGCGAACGCGTCCGAGGGCGACTGCGAGGTGGTGTACGCGCCGACCAGCGTGGCCGAACTCGAACCACCCAGCGAGCCCGAGCCAGCAGCCTTGGCCCCGGCGGGGACCGGGAACTGACTAGGCCAGCCCGGCGGCAGCTGGCCGTCAAGGGACAGGGATACCTGGCCGCTGGGTGTGGAAACCTTGAAACTCTTGGCCGTGACTTTCGGGGTTGGACTAGCCGTAGTCGTGGCCGAACTTGCTGCGGTGGTGGCCGGACTGGCCGTAGATGAGCTGCTGCTGGAACAACCCGCGACTGCCACAAGGCAGCCAAGCAGAAGGCCGACTGCCAGTCGTGTCCTCACATGGCCTCCTCTCCGGGCCGTGGTATCGGACCGCGGCCGCTGCCGTCTTCCAAGTTACTACACAGTGTCGTAAGGGCTGTGTCGGCAATCCACGGCGAACGCCCGGCACAAGTCGGCGCCTGCGATGAAGCGAGGGCCGGTCCTGTCACCCCATCACAAGGCGCGGCGTGCGATCCGCGTGCGATAGCGAGCGGCTGACCACGGTCACGCACGGACAGTCATGGTCACTCGACCAGTAGCCGGGTCAGACCTTTGATAGCCGATTCCCGCTCAGGCCAGGATCTTGGCCTTCTCGCGGTTGAACTCCTCGGCCGTGATGACGCCCCGGTCGCGCAGGTCCGCGAGCTTGGCTAGCTGGTCCGCCGAACTGGCCGACGAGCCCGCGGCCTCCTGAACGTAACTGCGGAATTGCTCATCCTGGCGTTGCGCCTGCTGCATCGTCCGTTCATGCATCTTGCTGCCGCGGGCGATCAGGTACACCAGGACACCGATCAGCGGGATAAGCAGCACGAACAAGAACCACAGGGCCTTGCCCCAGCCGGACAGGTCCGGGCTGCGGAAGATGTCGATTAATACCGTGATCAAGATCCAGAACCACATCACCCACAGGAAAATCTCGAAGATTGTCCAGAACGCGCCCAGCAGCGGATAGGAGTACGAACTCTGAGCGACCACCATGGCTTCTCCCTATACACGCAGTACGCCTGCAAGCGCTGGGGTCACGCGGGACCCGGCAGTGAGCACCAACAACACCATGATCGTAGCGAGACCTGCGGTAAGAGTCACGTCGAAAACACGGAATGAATCAGATGGCCACCGCGCGGTCGCACATGCTCGAACAGCGATAACCGGAGGTCAGGAAACCAAATTTGTGCACGGAATTGTGCACGGATGCGCCGGGACAGACTGAAACGAAGGAGACGCAGAAGACGACCTCGCGCCGCAAGTCTGCGGAGGCCAGTACGGTGACCTGAGACTGCCGAGACGGCGGAGACACGCGCGTCGTATGGCTCATAACCTAGCGGTGACAGGCCAAAGTTGGGCCATTGCCTGGGGACCATTTGGGGACCACACGTCATGCACACGGGCAGACAAGCCGCACGTGACCGAACGTCGAGCTACACCCGTACAACCATTCTGAGCTGCGAAGACGCCTAACCGTCCTGGGGGTCAAGGGCGGAACAGCAAGGCCGCGGCCCCTGGGGGCCTGCCGCCCCCAGACCCCCGCGTCCAAGGGACTCGGCGTCCCTAGTGTTTATTACCCTCCGTGCTGCGCGCACGCGGTCAGCCCTTCGCCGACACCATGCCCCGGGGACACCCCGGACCCCGATCAACCAGCTGTCAAAGGAAGGCGCGGGCGGATGCTACAGGAGGAGGTAGCTTTCTTGCCGTGCCATTAGCATGCCATTAGCCCTGGTCATCGGCGGTACGTCACGGTTACTTGCGGCCAGGCCGTCAACCAGCTCAGTGCCCGTTCGCCGGTCGATCACGGCGATTGTTGCAAGCAGGGGGTCGCTCGACCAGAATCACGTGGGCGCGCGCACGGCCCGATGACTCTGTTACAAAACACCGGTATCGCGTCCTCGGACAATGGCGTCGGCCCGGGTAGAGACGCCAAGCTTGCGATAGATCGCCTGGGTGTGAGTCTTAATCGTGTTCGGGGACAAGAAAAGCTCGGCGGCGATCTCGCGCAGCGATAGTGAGCCGCGCAGCAGCCGGAGCACTCTGATCTCGCTTTCGGTCAGCGACTCGACCGGCGCTGCGTGCCGCCCCTGCCTGCCCCGTGGACGTTTCAGGGTATCGGTGGCGTAAGTGCTCTCACCCGGATCACGGGCATGACGCGGACTGTACCCGGGAGACGTGCCTACCGGAAAACCGGCCGACTGGCGATCGTCTATGGGGCGCAAATCGAGGCAATCCATCGCTTCCTCCCGGCACTACCGATCTCGCACTACCGATCTCGCCCTACCGAGGTCTAGGGCAGCGAATCGTAATGCTATCAAGCTGCAACGGTTGTGCAACGGTCGGGCTGGCGTGAGGCTGCCGCGTTGCTGGGTGTGGATTTGTAACGGTTTGTGCGCTGAGGGCCGTGGCGCGGCAACCGCCCGTATTCACCCCCTACGGACGCCATGAGCTAGCAGCCGAGGTTGGCCAGTACCGCCGCCAGTGGTTCGCATCGAGGCGATCCGGTCCTCGGGCCTGGTGGCCCTGCGGTCCGGGTCGGCTTGCCACCGGAAGACCTGGGCTGAGCTGACAGCAACGGTAACGGCGACAGCAGCGACTGACGGCAAACGGCGGAAGGTCGCCGTGCAATTAGCGTGCAATTAGCCAGGGTCATGAGGGGTCAATCACGGCTACTCCGGGTCTCCGAACTTGGCTGCTCAACGGCCTCATCGGCCGCGATCTGTCCGATTCCCAAGCTGATAGTGCGAGTTCGATTCTCGTCACCCGCTCTCATCGATGAGAGCCCAGCTCAGGGCTGAATCACTCGTCTTGCTTCTTCGGCCCTCAGGGGTCTCGTGCGTTACTGTGCCCCGGTGCCTTGGCGTCGCTTAGCTGGTGCAGCGTGTCTACACTTGCTGGCATGAGCGAGCCTGCGCATGACCTTCCTGTCAGCGGCCCGGCCGTCGAGCAGGCCGTTGAACTGGCTCGCCGTGGCGTCATCACTCATCTCACCGTCCACGGCGAGCGGGTGGCCGCCATCGTCCCCGAATCGGTTCTTGACGCTCTTCGGGCCGCTGAGGACGCCGAAGACGCCGCTGAGGCGGACGCTGCAATGGACGAGCCTGGTGAGTCGACCTCCTGGGAGCAGGTCAAGGCAGAGCTTGATCTGTAGGATCGCCGGACATGGCCGCCGCCTACACGATCGATATCCGGCCGCGTGCCCGCCGCTCGCTGCGCCAGCTTGACCCGCCGGTACGTAAAGCGGTGGCTCAGGGTCATTGACGGCCTGGCCACCGATCCGCGTCCGCCCGGTTTCCGGTCCCTGACAGGCCGACGGCCGTACCTGCGCGTGCGCTCGGGAGACTACCGCGTGATCTATGCCGTGGATGATCGCGCCCGTATCGTTACCATCGCGGCCGTGGGGCACCGCCGCGAGATATACCGGAGCTTCGACATGTGGCAGGTGAACGCGGCCCAACCCTCCGCTCTGTTCGCCTCCGCCGTGCCCGTTGCGTGCCCGTAAGCGTGGCCGATCACGGTAACTCGCGGGCACTCACGGGGACGCTGCCGCTCTGCCGCAGGTCAGCGTCCCCGCAGGTGATCAACGAGGACCGGCAGTGACTTCCCAAACTGACAGTGCGGGTCGGTTCCCGTCACTCGCTCCGGGGCCCGCAGGGCAGCTCGGCATCTAACATCAGGCACGCTCAGCACCCCCCGGCCGCCGGATCGCTACTGAATTCGGGGGGCGTCTTATGGTTGCGTGGCGAATTCTGTGAGAAGCCCCAGCGCTGTTTCGTGGTCGAGCCCGGCGAGCGCCCCGAGGGTGCTGGCCAGTTGGCTGAGGTCGTGGCCGGGTGGCGTCTTGCGGTACAGGTCGCGGAGCCGTTCTCTTTTGCGGAGCCCGGCGAGCTGGGCCGGGATGACCGCGGCGGCGCGCTGGTCGGCGACCTGGGTGAACTGGGCGTAGAACTTCAGCGTGGTAGAGCCTTCCGCGTGGCCCAGGCGGCCGGCAACAGTGTCCAGATCCACACCCGCCGCGAGGAGCTGTGTGGCGGAGTAGTGCCGGGTTTCCTTCAGTGAGCTGCGGATGCCCACCATGTCGGCGTAGCGCCTATAGCGGTGGGTCATAGTGTCCGGGTTCCACGGTTCCCGCCCTGCTGGATCCGGGGAGTACGCGAAAGCATCCCCGGGCACTTCCGCGCCGATTTCCGCCATGGCCGCGCGCCGCCGCGCGAAGTAATCGCGGTTCAGTTCGCAGGTAAGCGGGTCTAGCGACACGATCCGGCCCTCGCCGTCTTTCGGGGCTTTCTCGATCCGCTTGCCGCCTCTGACAAGGTAGTTCTTGGCGAACCACACGTTTAGCAGGTCAAAGTTGAACCTGTTCTCGCGCAGGCCGACCATCTCACCGCGGCGGCCCCCGGCAGTGAAGGAGGTCCACAGATAGAGGCCAATTCCTCGTCCTCGGCGCAAACGAGGTTGAGCAACCTGGCCGCCTGCTCTGGGGTGGGCGGGTTCGGCTGGGGTCGGCCGACGCTGGGCATGGTGGCGTCTTCGGCAACGTTGCTGTCGACCCACTTGTACCGCTTGGCGAGCGCCAGGGCGGCCGAGATGATGGACAGGACCTTGAGCCGGGAGGATGGCTTGAGCGGTGTGCAGGCGTGCAGCTTGCACCGCTCATCGCAGGCGTGCGGCCGGGAAGTCCGGTGGTCGCGCAGCTGTCCGCAGCGCCCGTCACACACATGGCTGCCGGTGGCGTAGTGCTCGGTTTTAGGGAGCCGGGCGCATATCCGTGAGCAGCGTTTGAGGTGCGCGTTCAGGGCGTCGAGCGTGTCCGCGCCTATATCGCGGGCCTTGACCTCACCCAGTACGGGCCGGATGACGCGCCGGATATAGCTCTTGTGCGTTACCAGGGTGGATTCAGCCAGGTCGGTGACTTCGAGGTACTTGTCGAGGACGAGGCCGAAGGTAGCGTCCCGGTTGGGCGCCTGGTGGCTTTGCGCCTCCTTGAGCAGCCTGGCGAGCGCGGCCGTTGCGGTCACCTCGTCGGGACAGGTCTCCCTGAGCAGGCGTTCCTTGCCGGTGACCGGATCGGTTCCCGCGTAGACCTTGACCCGGAACGAGCCACTTGGCAGGCACTGAATGTGACCTTTGCTGGTCCTGGCCATAGCGGAACGATAACCCGATGTGGGCCATCCGGTCCACGAGCCGGTCCACGCTAGCTGTTCGGACCGTTCGAAAAATCTCTCTGACCTGGAGCCCCGTTACGGAATCGAACCGTAGACCTTCTCCTTACCATGCATGGCGGTTTCGTCTGACAGCGACGCATCAAGTCTGATTACCGCAGGTCGGAGGGATCTCGGTGTCTCGGTACGTCGCACTGTGTCGGCCGTTGCCTGGGGCCGTTGTCACT
>CAVUNW010000040.1:0-4537 GCA_963742865.1 uncultured Actinomycetes bacterium | reverse complement strand
GGTAAGCCGAACGCAGGCCGATGCGATGGCTTCCGCGGCAACGGTTGTGACTGGTGAGTCTGCAGGGACTGGAGGTTGTCCTGCAGACAACTCACCCTGTCCGGGTGATCGCGCCAGTTCGCCGCGGTCCGGGAGCGTCAGGCGGTGGCCGGCCGGGGGCGTCAGGCGGTGGTCCAGCCGGCCATCGGGAACGTGGCCATCAGGTCGCGGACCTCGTGGGCGATCCGATCCAGGGCGGCCTCGTCGTCCTTGGCCGCGGCGGTGATCGCGTCGTCCATCCACGCGGCGATCGGCGGCATGTGCTCCTCACCGAGACCGCGCGTGGTGATCGCGGGCGTGCCGAGCCGGATACCGGACGGGTCGAACGGCTTGCGCGGGTCGTACGGCACGGTGTTGTAGTTCAGCTCGATGCCGGCCCGGTCCAGGGCGCTGCGCCGCGGGCTTGCCGCCGATGCCCTGCCGGGTCAGGTCGACCAGGATCAGGTGGTTGTCGGTGCCGCCGGACACGAGGTCGTAGCCGCGGGCCGTCAGCGCCGTCGGCCAGCGCCTCGCGCGTTGGCGACCACCTGGTGCGCGTAGTCGCGGAACGCGGGCTGCGCCGCCTCGTGCAGGGCCACCGCGATCGCCGGCGGTGGTGTGGTCGTGCGGCCCGCCCTGCAGGCCGGGGAACACCGCCTTGTCCAGCGCCTTCGCGTGCTCGGCTCGTCCGACATGATCATCGCGCCGCGGGGGCCGCGCAGCGTCTTGTGCGTGGTCGTGGTGATCACGCCGGCGATGGCCGACCGGGGACGGGTGCGGCACCGCCGGCGATCAGCCCGGCGATGTGCGCGATGTCGGCCACGAGCACCGCGCCGACCTCGGCGGCGATCTCGGCGAAGGCCGGGAAGTCGATGGTCCGCGGGATCGCGGTGCCGCCGCAGAAGATGAGCTTCGGGCCGCTCCCGGCGGGCCAGGTCACGCACCTCGTCCAGGTCGACGCGGCCGGTGTCGGCGCGGACGCCGTACTGCACGCGAGCTGGAACCACTTGCCCGTGACCGAGACCGGCCAGCCGTGGGTCAGGTGCCCGCCCATCGGCAGCGCCATGCCCATGATCGTGTCGCCCGGCTCGGCAGGAAGGCCAGGTACACGGCCAGGTTGGCGGGCGAGCCGGAGTACGGCTGGACGTTGGCGTGCTCGACGCCGAACAGCGCCTGCGGCCCGCTGCACGGCCATGGTCTCGATCGGCGTCGATGAACTGCTGGCCCTCGTAGTAGCGGCGCGCCCGGGTAGCCCTCGGAGTACTTGTTGGTCAGCACCGAGCCCGATCGCCTCGAGCACGGCCACCGACACGTAGTTCTCCGACGGGATCAGCCGGATCTTCTCGAACTCCGCTGCGGGCCTCCCGCTCGATCAGGTCGGCGATCTCCGGATCGGTGCTGGCGACGTGCGGGATGGGCGGCTGGTGCATAGCGAACCTCCTCGGCACGAGGCTAGTCCAGGCTAGTCCGGGCCACTCCGGTAGCGTCGTGGCTGGACTGACCGGCACGTCGCGGGGAAGGATTTTCCGGTGGCTGAAAAGATCATTCTGGACTGCGATCCGGGTATCGACGACGCGCTGGCCATCGCCTTCGCGGTAGGCAGCCCGGACCTTGACCTGCGCGGCATCACCACCGTGGCCGGCAACGTGGGCCTGGACCTCACCACGTCCAACGCGCAGCGGGTCTGTGAGTTCATCGGCGCGGCGGGCATCCCGGTCACCCCCGGCAGTCCCGCGCCGCTGCTGCGCCCGCCGCTCGACGCCCGGCATGTGCACGGGGATACCGGTCTGGGCGGCGCAAAGCTGCCGCCCCCGGACGCACGGCCCTCGGGCGGTCACGCCATTGATTTCCTGATCGAGACGATCGGCGCGGCTCCGGGCGAGATCACCCTCGTCGCCACCGGCCCGCTGACCAACATCGCGCTGGCCGTCCACCGGGCGCCGCACCCTGGTCACCCAGGTCAAGGACTTTGTGATCATGGGCGGCTCATCCGGCCGGGGCAACGCCACGCCCGCGGCCGAATTCAACATGGCCGCTGACCCGGAGGCCGCCGCCATCGTCTTCCGCGCGGGCTGGACGGTCACGATGGTGGGGCTGGACGTGACCCTGCAGGCGCGGGCGACCCCGGCGGTGCGGGACCGGATGCGCGGCCTGGGTGCGCTGGCCTACGAGCTGCTGCTGCCCGGCCTGGAGCACTACGCCTCGGACGAGGATCCGCTGTCCGCGCGGCCCGGTGCCAGCGGGAACGGCCAGGACGAGGCGCCGATCGTGACCGACCCCGCCGTGCACGACGTGTGCGCGACGGCCTACGTGGCCGACCACGGCTTGCTGGGCTGCCTTCCCCGCCCGGGTCGAGGTCGAGACCATCGGCCGCTGGACCTCGGGGATGACGGTGACCGACTTCCGTGCGCCGGGTGACGAGCGCAACGCTCTCGTGGCCACGGCCATTGACGTCCGGGGGTTCTGGGACCGCGTGATCGGGGCGTACGAGAACGTGGCCGCCGCCATGAACGCGAGCCGCCGTCCCTAGACCGAAGTTGCCGTAGCTCTCTGTAGGCGTTGCATCCTGGCCTGCGGTTTCGCGGAATCTGCCTGCGGAATGTAGTCAGAATTTCTGGTGTGTCGCCGCCGGGTTCTGCGCAGATATTCCTTTATGATCGGGGTATGGCGGGAACCAGCGGGAAAGTTCACGTAGTCAGAGTCAGCAAGACCGGCACGTGGACAGGCGGGCCGCCGCAGGGCTACGCCTCGGCGTACCTCGGCGCCTGCCGCGACGGCGGCACGGTCAAAACGAGCCGTCGCCGCCTGTCCGTGCTACCGAACCGCGTCATCGACCTGATCGACGCGGGGCTGAAGGGCCACCAGCTGGTCCCCGCCGGCGAGGCGGTCACTATCGCCGGGTCACTGCCGCACGGGCGCGTCGCCGCCGTGCACGCGATGGCGCGTACGCTGGGCCTGCCCGCGCTGCTGGGCCCGACGGGCGGCCAGCGGGACCTGTCCTGGCCTGATCATCTCCCGCATGGCCCAGCCCGGCCGAGCTGTCCACCCTGACCTGGTCAGCCGATCCCACCCTCGGCGCCGACCTGGGCGTCGCAGGCGCGCCACCGATGACGTCTACGCCGCGATGGACTCGTCGGCGCCGCCAGGACGCGATCGGGGCGGAGCTGGCCGCCCGCCGCCTGGCCCCGGAGCCCGACCCGTCCCGGATGGCGCTGTTCGACTGTCGTCCTCGTGGCTGGAGGGCTCGCGCTCCCGCTGGCCGCCGCGGCTGCTCCCGGGACGGCAAGAAGAGCAACATACAGATCCAGTACGGGCTCCGCACCGACCCCGAAGGCCGCCCGGTCGCAGTCCGGTCTTCCCCGGCGGCGCCGGCGACCGCCGCGTTCACCGCCATCGCGGACATGATGCGGACGAAGTCGCGCTGGCCAAGATGGTCATGGTCGGCGACCGGGGCATGATCGCCAGCGCCCGGATCCCCGCCCTGAACCAGGCCGAAGACGGGAACCAGCGGCCGGACCCCTACGGTGGATCACCGCGCTGCGCGCCCCCGCCATCCGCAAGCTGATGGCCGACGACCGCCCGCTCCAGCTCTGCCTGTTTGACCAGCAGGCCTGGCCGAGATCACCTCCCCGGACTTCCCCGGCGAGCGGCTGATCGCCTGCCGCAACCCGGTATGGCCGCCGAGCGGGCCCGCAAGCGGGAGGACCTGCTGGCCGCCACCGGGAAGCTGCTGGCCCCGATCATCGCCCGGGTCCGGGCCGGGGACCTCACCGGCGCCGGGCCGATCGGGGTCGAGGTCGGCAAGGTGATCAGCAGGTACAAGACCGGCAAGCACTTCGCCGTCACCATCACCGATGACAGCCTCACGATCACCCGCAAGCAGGCCCAGATCGAGGAGGAAGCCGCCCTGGACGGGTTCTACGTGATCCATACTCCCATCCCCGCCAGCGAGCTCGACGCGCCCCGCATGGTCACTGCCTACAAGACCCTCAAGTACGTCGAACAGGACTTCCGGCACATCAAATGCAACAACTGGACCTACGGCCCGTCTTCCACCCCGGCTCGAGGACCACATGAGAGCCCAGCGTGCTGATCTCTGCATGCTCACCTGCTTCCTCGCCCTGACCGCACCTGCGCCGAACCCTGGACCCCGCTCACCTACGCCGACCAGGACCCCCGCGCCACGACCAGCCCCGTCGCCCCCGCCCCGGGCGGCTCCGCGGCCGCCCCGGCCAAGGCCTCCGGCCGGCGCGACCACACCGGGCCGCCCTACCACAGCTTCCGCGCCCTGCTGGACCACCTCGCCAGCCCTGACCCGCGACCCGGTCCCCCGCGCTCGGCGCCCGCGCCACCGTCCCAATGCTCGCCGAACCGACAAGCACCCGGCGCCAGGCCTACGACCTCCTCGGCACAAAAATTACCGCTCGCCTTGAAGTAGTCAGAACACCGCCCGGCCCAGGCCCAGGCGAAAGGCCACGTCAGAGCCGAAATCGCCTGCCGAACTGGCCGTAACTTCGGC
>CAVUNW010000039.1:0-154922 GCA_963742865.1 uncultured Actinomycetes bacterium | reverse complement strand
GGCGATGGCCCAGCTGGTGGATCAGTGGTCGCCGGCCATGTTCCGCGTCGCGAGCTCGTTCGTTGACAGTCGGCAATCCGCGGAGGACGTCGTCCAGGACGCCTGGCTCGGGATGCTGAGCGGCCTGGCGAGGTTTGAAGGCCGGTCTTCGCTGCGCACATGGACGTTCTCGATCCTGGTCAACCGAGCCAGGACTCGCGGCGCCCGTGAGGCCAGGACAGTCCCCCAGTCGCCGCTGGTCCCGGGAGGACCGGCCGCGGATGACTTGTTTGCCGGTCCCGACGGTGAACAGGCCTGGAACTGGTCCTCCATCGATGCCCCGTCCCGGTGGGACACCGCCCCGGAAAACGTGGTGCTGTCCAGGGAAGTCCTGCGCCAGCTTGACCGGGCCCTTTCGGCGTTGCCGCCGCGGCAGCGCAGAGTGGTTACCATGCGTGACGTCTGTGGCATGCCGGCTGAGGAGGTCTGCGCGGCCCTGAACATCTCCCCCCAGAATCAGCGGGTCTTGCTGCACCGCGCCCGTGCCATCCTGCGCGCGACCCTGGCTGAGTACTACCGTGGATGACCCGGGCCCCGGCGGACCGCCAAGGGCTGGAGGACGGGGGCAGCCAGGGAGGGGAACGCATGGCTGCTGACCTATCCGGGTGCACGGCACTGGTCACAGGCGCTGCCTCAGGCATCGGCCAGGCCAGCGCCGTCGCCTTCGCCACGGCCGGAGCGTCCGTGGCGCTTGTGGATATCGACGCCGACGGTCTCGCGGACACCGCGGCCGCCGTCAGGGCGCGGGGGCCGCGCGCCGAGGTACTCGTAGCAGACGTCACAGACCTTCAGGAGGTGACCGAGGCCATCGGGCGTGCGGTGGAGATCTTTGGCAGGCTCGACGCGGCGCACAACAACGCCGGCGTCCCCGGGCCGTACGTTCCCCTGGATGAGTACGGGGAGGAGGACTTCATGCGCGTCCTCCAGGTTGACCTGGCCGGCGTCTGGTGGTGTACGCGAGCCGAGATCAGGCACATGCGGGCCCAGCGGTCGGGCGCCATTGTCAACACGTCCTCTATGCTTGGCGCTGCCGCGATGCCCGACAATGGCGCGTACGTCGCCGCCAAGCACGGTGTGCACGGCCTGACCCGCGCGGCGGCGCTCGAACTCGGCGGCACAGGCATCCGTATCAACGCCATCGCCCCCGGCGTGACCCGGACGGGCATGACCTGGCGGTCAGCGATGAGCTGCTCCGCATGGTGTCGCTGGGCCGCATCGCGGAGCCGGAGGAGATCGCCGCGGCCGTGGTGTGGCTGTCTCGCCCGAGGCCTCCTACATCACGGGGTCTGTGCTGGTCGCGGACGGTGGCTGGCTCGCCGGGTGAAGGTAGCTGGGGAACGGAGACGCCCGTGACAGACCAAGGCAGCAGCGCCCAGGCGCTGCCGGTCGGGCCTGCCGGCAAGCCCGCGCTGCGCCGTGAGCTTCGGTTCATGGAGACGGCCTCGGTCTCGATCGGGGTGATGGCACCCACTCTGGCGATGTCGGTCACCGGGGTGGCCGCCGCCGCCGCGCTGGGGAGAGCGGCACCACTGGCCTTCGCCGTCGCCGCCCTGGGCGTTGGGCTCGTGGCCTACGGGTTCATCCGGCTGGCTGGCGACTTGAGCCACGCCGGGTCGGTCTACGCCTTTGTCGGCAAGACGCTCGGCCCGCGGCCAGGGTTTCTCGCTGGATGGGCGCTGCTTGGTACCTACCTGGTGTTTCCGCCGGTATCCATCATGGGGGTCGCCGTCTTCGGGCGGGCCTTCCTAGACGCTGCCGGGCTGGCCCATGATGCCGACTGGTACCCGCTCGCGCTGGCCGCGTGGGCGGTCATCTGGGTGCTTGCGGCCCGCGGGGTCCGGCCGACGACGCGGTCGCTTCTGGTGTTCGAGGTCGTGTCCGTCTGCCTCATTCTCGTGCTTATGGGCGTGATCTACTGGCGTCTGATCGCCGGTACAGCCCCTGGCGGCCAGACCGTGTCCGGTGAGGTCTTTGTTCTCCCGCCCGGCGTGGGCGTTTCCGCCTTGGCGCTGGCCGCCACGGCAGGCTTTCTCGCGTTCGCCGCTTTGAGTCGGCGGGCTCGCTGGGGGAGGAGTCCCTGGTGCCGACGCGGATGATCCCGCGCGCCATCATCACCGCGGTCGCCTTTGGCGCCGTCTTCTACGTGGCCTGTGTCGTCGCCCAGACGCTGGGGTTTGGTACCGGTGCGGCCGGCGTGTCCGCTTTCCGGCATTCTCAGGCACCGCTGGGTGAGCTTGCCCAACGGTACGTGGGCAACACCCTGGCCACCTTGCTCGATCTTGGTGCCGTGCTCAGCGCGCTTGGCGCCGGGCTGGGCGGGGTGATCGTCGCGGCTCGCATGATGTTCGCCTTCGGGCGAGATGGCCTGGCCTACCGTCGCCTCAGCGGCGTGTCGGCGGCGACCGGCGTGCCGCAGCGGGCGCTGGCGCTGGAGATGCTCACCGGTCTGGCCCTGCTCACGGCCTTCAGGCTGGCCGGAACCTCGGCCCTCAACGTGTTTTTCTACCTTGCGACCATCGGGACGCTGTCGCTGCTCGTCATGTACGTGCTCACCAACGTGGCCGCCGCCGACCATCTCGGCCGGCGATCGTTCTGGCAGGTCGTGGCTCCGGTCGGCGGCGTCCTCATCGCCGGGTTCGTGCTGTATCACAATGTCTGGCCGGTACCTCCGGAGCCGTATGAGTTCTTCCCCTACCTGGTGCTGGGATGGCTCCTCGCCGGACTGATCATCACCGCTGTGCTTCCTGGTTTCTCCGCGAAGGTGGACGACGGGCTAGAGCGTGCCGCTGCTAAATAAGACCGCGTTCCCGGGCCCGGATCACGGCTTCCCCCCGGGACTCCGCGCCGAGCTTGCGGTAGATGGCGCGCAGATGGGTCTTCAGCGTGCTGGGAGCGACGAACAACGCCGACGCCAGCTCACGCTGCGGAGTCGGCGCGGGCAGCAGCCGCAGGATCGTGAGCTCTCTGTCGGTCAGCGGCTCGATCAGTGCATCCTGGCGGGTGCGCACCACCTCGGCGCGTTGTTCGCGGGCCAGCCAGGTGGCCACCACCGGCCCTGCGTCGGGGCAGTGCCGCAGAATGCCGCGTGCCTCCCCGACCAGCGCGCCCGGATCGCTGCCGTCCTCTTCGCAAGCTGCAGGCATTGCGTCGAGATCGCGCGGGGTGGAGCTCGCCGGCGGCGAGGTCCTGAAGACCGAAGACGCGGTGAGCAGCGCCGCGGCGAGCTCCACCCGGCCAGCGCCGCGGCGGCCCAGTTCCACCGCCGCCACCGCGGCTTGTTCTGCGCTAGCCCAATCCCCGCGCTGGGCGGCCAGGCGGGCCGCGGCCAGGGCCGGGAACATGGCCACGAAGTGCGAGTCGCTGAGCGTCCGACCGACAGCGGACTGCGCGTCGAGCACCAGCGAGTCCGCGAGCACGAGGTCGCCGCGGTTCACGGCCAGGAGCGCCAGGCAGCCCTCAGCGTAGATGTAGGCCAGGCGGTTACCGTCGCCTTCGGCCCGCCGGGCCGCCTCAGCGACCAGTTCCCCGGCCCGATCAGCGTCTCCCAGCCACATCGACGAGATGCCCTGAACGAGCCGGTGGACGGTCGCCACGAACGGGTCATCGGCACTCGGGGAGATCTCCTGCAGTCGGCCCGCCGCACCTCCCACATCGCCCATCTTGTACATGTGCAGCGCGCGCAGCACTATCAGGTGGGTATCGGCTGGACCCGAGGCCTCAGCGGCATCAAGCGCGGCTCCCACTTCCTCCAGCCGGCCCCGGTCGAGAGCTACCCAGACCCGCGCCGCCGAGAGAGACGCGTCCCCGGCAACGAGTTCGTCAGGCAGCGCGTCGAGCCACCTGCGCACCGTCTCCAGCTGCCCAGCGTTGAAATGCTGGCGCCAGTGCGCCGACACTAGCCGTCCGCTGAGCGAATCGTCACCCGAGGCGATCGCATGGCCGATCGCCTCGGCCGCGTCATCGTTGCCCTCGTACCAATCGGCCGCGCGTTTATGCAGCGCGGAAGGCTGCTCCGGTGCCGTGCGGGCAAGCTCATGCCGCAGCAGGCCGCCAAAGAGGTGGTGATACCGGAACCAACGCCGCTCATCGTCCAGCGGGATCAGGAACAGGTTGGCGCGATGGATTTCGCTGATCAGCTCGGCCCCGTCGGCCCGTCCTGTGAGCGCGTCGCACAGCGGTGCACACATCCGGTTGAGAACCGAGGTCACCAGGAGGAACTCACGTACTCGCGGAGGCTGGCTGACCAGCACCTCCTCGCCGAGATAGTTGACGATGTGCCAGTCTGCGCCCGTGAAACGCTCGATGAACGCTGACGGATCGGCCCGGTCTCGTAGGCGCAGTACCGCGAGTTGCAGACCCGCCGCCCATCCTTCGGTCCGCGCCAGCAGTCTGCGCACGTCCCGCTCGGGCAATCCCGTCCCGAGCCGGTCGCCGACGAATTCCAGTGCCTCGTCGAAGCTGAACCGAAGATCTTCGGCCCGCAATTCGGCGAGGTCCCCCCGCACTCTCAGCCGGCTGAGCTGCAGCGGCGGGTCGGCTCGTGTGATAAGCACGAGGTGCAGCTGAGACGGCCCCCGGTCTAGCAGCGTCGCGACCGACGCGTGCACCCGCGCGCTGGTGATCAGGTGATAGTCGTCCAGCACGAGCACCAGGGGAGCATCAGAACAACGTCAGCTCGTTGATGAATGCGGGAAGCACGTCCCGCAGGACGTCGGAGCCGGCCGCGTCCAGCCGCCGCAGGCCTGCTGCGCCCGCCGACCCGGCCTGGCCAGCGGCGAGCAGGAGGCACCGCCAGAAGCGCTTGGGGTCGTTATCACCACCGTCCAGCGACACCCAGCCTGCGGCGACCCGATCCTGCCGGAGCCAGTCAGCGACCAGCGTGCTCTTCCCCCAGCCCGCCGGCGCAACGACAAGAGTGAGCGGCAGCGTGCACGCTTGACGCAGCAAGACATGCAGGCGCGTGCGCTCCACCGTGTGGTGCCGGGGATTCGGCCTGAACAACTTGGTCGCGATCACGACCTCAGAAGCGCCAGCAGTCACCCCCACCGCCCTGTCGTCGCCAAGGTGCCGCGCCTGCCGCCAGTGAGGAACCGGACGCATCTTGCCGCACTACCAGGCCACGCTGGCGAGACCCGGCACTTCAACGACTCTAGCCCGCGATCACCCAAGATCAACAGATCCGGCTGACGATCAAGACGCGATGATCACCTCATGAGATCCACCTTGCTCTGGCATGACCCTGCCGGGCGGCACTGACCTGGCCCTCATCGCGGTCAGAGACGGGACCGAACCGTTGCTCCAGCGCCTTCAGCCCATGAGTGAGCACACTGTCACGTACATGGTGTTCGTGAACGACAGGTGGAGACAGTCAGTGAAGAACAATTCCAGTCCAGACAAATCCCCACCTCAAAAATCTAACACATACTCCCCCCTCTCAGTCAGCACCACAGCGCGAAGATGAGCACGTTAGCAGCCCAGAGGGACCGGCCGCGTGTGCCGTGTGGCCGGTCCGTCGTGCTGTGGCCGTGCGCCCGTTCACATCAGGTGCGGTTCCGGTACCGATTCGGCCGCCGCTGCGGCGGATTCTGGCTCGGCGGGTTCTGGCTTGCCGCCGTGGAGCAGCATGAGCGCGGACAGCGGGAAGATCAGCACCGAGAGCAGTCCGGCGCACACCAGCGCGGCGGCTGTCACTGGAGTGATCTTGCCCAGCGCCACGCCGATCTGCGTGGCGGCCACGATGAACGGCAGCGACGTGGCCTGGAGAAGCCCGAGGGCGAGCGTTGGTTTGGGGCCGTTCGCGCGCAAGCGGAGCAGCGCGGGCAGGCCGCGCACCACCAGCAGCGCCAGCAGGAACACCGGGACCCGAACAAGCGCGGACGGGCTGTGCAGCAGCCCGGTCAGGTCGAGCCGGATCCCGCTGGTGACGAAGAATATCGGCACCAGGAACCCGTAGCCGATCGCGTCCAGCTTGACGCGGAAGTTCGGGTGCGAGGCGGAGTCGCGGTCGACCAGGCCGACGATCGCCCCGGCCAGGAACGCGCCGAGGATGCTCTCCAGGCCGAACCGCTCGGCTAGGGCGGTGAACGCGACCAGCAGCAGGACCGCGAAGCGGACCCTGATCTCCGCGGTGGTGTCCTGCAGGCGGACAAGCACCTGGCCGAGCCGAATGGACCGGGCGGCGCCGGACACCACCAGGCCGCTCACGGCCACAAGCCCCGCGAACGCGCAGAGCACCACGACCCGCGAGCCCGTGCTCCCGCCCGAGGAGGAGAAGAACAGCGACAGCAGGACGATGGCCGTGAAGTCGGCGACGCCCGCGGCCGCCAGCGCGGTCTGCCCGATCTCACTTTGGAGCTGGCGGGCGTCCTTGAGGACGGGCACGACCAGGCCGAGCGCGGTGGAGGAGAGCACGATCGCCAGCAGCAGCGGTTGCGACACCCACCCGATTGCGGTGAAGGACGCGCCGGCGCCGTATGCCAGCACCAGCGACACGAGATAGCCGAGCACGGCGTAGCGGAGCAGTCGTCCCCGCAGGCGGTGCACGTCGATCTCCAGCCCGGCGAGGAAGAGGAGGAAGGCCAGGCCGAACAGGGCGAGGATCGACACCGGCAGGTCGACGTGTACCCAGCCGAGCACGGACGGCCCGATAATGATGCCGCCGACGATCTCAAGCAGGACCGCAGGGACGCGCAGCCTTGGCAGGAAGCCAATAGCGAGCGGGGCGAGGACCGCGACGGCCACCACCACCAGCAAGTTGACGAACGACACGTCAGGCATGGCCAGTCACCCCTGCGCCGACCGAGGTGGACGCCACCTCCGGCGGGTCGACGCCTGCGGCCTGTGATACCGCCGTCACCACCTCGGTCATGACACCTCCTCAGAAGATGACCGGCTGGACCTTGGGCTCACAAGATCGCCAGCGGAGCGATCCACGCGCCGGTGGCGCCGCGGAGCTTTGCATGCGAGATGACCAGCAGGAACTCGTGGATGCGGTCGCGTGCGACCTCCTCCAGCCGCAGATTCTCCGCTACCACCACCCCGTGGCGGACGTTGAGCGTCTGCGGGACCACGAACGGCTCACAGTGGCTTTCCGGCGGGAAGGGGCCGAAGCTCCAGGTGTCACACCCGGTCAGCGCCACCCGGTGATCGACGAGCCACTCGCCAAGCGCCAGGCCAGGACCTGGTTCTCCCGAGGCGTACCGTTCGTTATCGGCACCCCACAGACCACCCCAGCCGGTGTGGAAGAACACCGCGTCACCAGGCCGGACATCGTGGCCTGTGACAGCGAGAGCTTTCTCCGCGTCCGCCACCGTGATCACGTCACCGGGCTGGAGCCGACCGCCGCCGCGCGCTGCCGCCACGTCGAGCAGCAGGCCCCGGGTCACCACCTGCGGCAAGGTGTCGATGCCGAGCCGGTTGGTGCCGTAATCCTCGATGATGTCGTCGAGCAGGAACCCATTGTAGGTGCGGTCACCCATCTGCAGGTGGTTGAGCCCGTCCATATGGGTGCCCATCTGCTGGGTCGCGGTGACCTGCTCGACGATCCAGTTGACGCTGTTGGACCCCAGGCCCGCCGGGCCCGCGTCGCGATTGCGCCGGTTGATCTGGCGGTAGTTCGTGGTCAGGTACTGCCGGAACGTACGGCCGGGGAACGCCGGGATGTCCTGGTGCAGCACGTGCGCCAGGTCATAGACCCGACCCTGGCGGACCAGGCGGACCGCTTCGAGAACCTTGGCCGGTGTAATCTCGTTCAGCGCCCCGGCCTCGTCGTCGGCGCCATACTTCGATGGCCACCAGCCGGCCATCTCGCCGTGACTGATCGTGGTATGTGCTTTGGTTACCATGCAAGTTCCGTCCCGCCAGCCTGCGGAACGTTTCACTCTTGACCGTAGGCTGCTGTGGAGCCACTCGGGCGTTGGCTGACGGTCGTGCGGCCCGTACCATCGCCGTTCATAGACAGCGGGCCACCGCCGGTATCCGGTCAGTTATCTGGACTGGCCCGGGTCCTGCACTTTCGGCATCAGCCGGACATCCAGCGGCGCCTCCCGCTTTACCTCATGCACCCTCACCTCATACCTAGCCGTAGAGAGCTTCGACTACGCGCTGTGCGGCACGATCGTGGCCGGTGTGGGAGGGAGCACAGGGCCGTAGCGAAGGCGTGGCCGACTCCGGCCTCGCCGTGAAACGTTCTGGCCGGTTGGCGGACTAAGGGTGAAGCGATGGCCGTGCCGGCCAGCCTGTGAACTAGGAGAGAAACCATGGTGCACGCAGCCCGCGATCGCCGAGGCGATGCGATCGCGCCCGGACTGGAGAGCACGAGCGTCCCCCGCCGCTGCGTGGACGCGCCCGATCGCCCTCGTCTGAACCAGGAGTGAACGCCATGACCACCGAGCACTACGACGTCATCATCATCGGTACGGGCGCCGGCGGCGGCACGCTCGCGCACAAGCTGGCGCCATCCGGCAAGCGCATTCTGCTGCTGGAGCGCGGCGGCTACCTGCCGCGGGAGCCAGAGAACTGGGACAGCCGCGAGGTCTTCCTGAAGGACCGCTACCTGTCCGACGAGGTTCTGGTACGACAAGGACGACGAGGCCTTCAAGCCCCACCAGCAATACTTCGTCGGCGGCAACACGAAGTTCTACGGAGCCGTCCTCTTCCGCCTGCGCGAGCGGGATTTCGGCGAGATTCAGCACTACGGCGGCCTCTCGCCGGCGTGGCCGATCTCCTATCCAGATCTCGAGCCGTACTACACAGAGGCGGAGAAGCTCTACCTCGTGCACGGGCGGGCGGGCGAGGACCCGACCGAGCCGCCGCGCTCCGGGCCGTTCCCGTACCCCCAGGTGTCGCATGAGCCGCGCATCCAGCAGCTCTCTGATGACTTTGAGAAGACCGGGCACCGGCCGTTCCACCTGCCCGTCGGCGTGGACCTGAACGAGTCCGACCCCGAGGCGGGCCGCTGCGTCCGCTGCGACCGGTTCGACGGCTTCCCCTGCCTCACGGACGGAAAAGCCGACGCGCACGTGCGATGCGTGCGGCCCGCGCTCAAACGGGACAACGTCACGCTGGTGACGCACGCGAAGGCGGAGCGGCTCGTGACCGACAGCAACGGCCGCACCGTCACCAAGGTGATCGTGGACCGCCGCGGCGTCCGTGAAACCTACAGCGGCGACATCGTGGTCGTCTCGTGCGGCGCGGTCAACTCTGCGGCGCTGCTGCTGAAGTCGGCGAACGACCAGCACCCGAACGGGCTGGCGAATGCCTCGGACGTGGTAGGCCGGCACTACATGGCGCACATCAACTCCGGCGTCATCGCGATCTCGCAGACGCCCAACCCGACGAAGTTCCAGAAGACGCTCGGAATCAACGATTACTACTGGGGCGCGGACGACTCCGGGTTGCCGCTCGGGCACATCCAGATGCTCGGCAAGTCCGACCGGAACATCCTCCGGGCCGGTGCCCCGTGGTTCGCGCCCGGGCTCGCGCTCGACTACGTCGCCAAGCACGCGATCGACTTCTGGATCACGACCGAGGACCTGCCCCACCCGGCGAACCGGGTGACGGTGGACCGCCGGGGCCGCATCCACCTGGCCAAGACCTATCACAACCTCGAGCCCCACAAGCGCCTGCTGGCCAAGCTCAAGGAGCTGATGGGCCCGCTGGGCTGCCACGACTCCGCCATCCCGGGCTGGTCAATACTCGACCAGCGCATCCCGCTGGCGGGAGTCGCGCACCAGTCCGGCACTGTGCGCTTCGGCGATAACCCGAAGACGTCGGCCCTCGACGTCAATTGCCGCGCCCACGACCTTGACAACCTTTACGTCGTGGACACGAGCTTCTTCCCGTCCAGCAGCGCCGTCAACCCGGCGCTGACCGCGATGGCGAATGCGCTGCGGGTCGCCGACCACCTGCTGGAGCGACTCGGTGCCCGCGTCACAACCGCGGACAAACCGGCATCCGACAGACAACTCCAGGAGGTGGACTCGTGAGAACCGCTGAAAGACTGGCCAGCAGCATTGGCAAGGGGCTGGTGGCTGGCCTCGCCGGGACCGCGGCCATGACGGTCTCGAGTACGCTCGAGGCGCGGCTCCGTCACCGCAAGCCGAGTTCAGCGCCGGCGCGCGCGACGGCCAAAGCACTGGGGATCACGTCCTTCGAGGATGACGTCGCCCGTGCGCGTTTCAACGACCTTTCGCACTGGGGCTACGGCACCGGCTGGGGAATGGCACGCGGGCTGCTTGATGCCGCCGGCCTGCCGCCGCGCGCCGCGACGGTCGCCCATGGCGCCGCCATATGGGGCAGCGCGCAAGTGACCCTGCCTGCGCTGGACATCGCCCCGCCGGCCATCTTCTGGGCGCCGCAGGAGATCGCGATCGACGCCTTCCACCACACGGTATACGCCGTCGCGACGGGCATTACCTATCAGCTGCTCAGCAGCGGGCGTGGCGCGCGCAACGGCGGCAGTAGCGCGAGCTGACGTGACGGCCGCTTCGATCCGGCAACGGCAATGCGCCGCCACGGCGCGCGCGGTCTCGGCGCCGTTGGCCCGCCGGCCCGCGACTGGCGGACAGGCGAGCGCTCCCCGGCCAGGTGGCGGACGGCACGGTGTTCGTCGTGTTCGGCGCGGGGAAGTTCGCCAATCACGCATCCCAGCTCGCGTCGTTCAGTACATACGACCCGCCCGCACCCGACGCCTTCGTTCACTTGACTGGCGTGATCGAGATGGCTGGAGGACTGCTCCTGATCGTCGGGCTCGCGGTCAGGGTGGCGGCGGTGGCGCTGGTTGGCGACATGGCCGGCGCGATCGTCGTCTCGGGCATCCATCATGGCGAGCTCGCCAGCCTGACGATTGCCCCGGCCGAGTGCTCTGCCTGTTCCCGTTCGCATGGGAGTAGGCTCCCGGCGCTGGATCGGCGCTTGATCGATTGTTCCTCAGCCGTGGGGTCGGCGCGCCACGCTCGCCGCCGCGACCTCGGAGATGCCTTCACACGCTGATGGCGACCGCTGCGGTGCGCGGTGGGCCTATCAGGCCATAGCAACCGGTGGTGCCGCGCCGAGGGCGCAGCTCTTATACGCAGAGGTGCCAACGCATGTATCCCCGTGTCCGCTGCCGAATGGCACGAATGATCTTCGGTGGCGGGCGCGGTGGGTGTGGCCTGGTCGGTGCGGGGGTCGGTGCGGGGGTCGGTGAGCAAGCCGGTGATGGCCTGGGGGGTGGCGTCGGTGAGAGTGGCGTGGATGGTGACCTGATGCAGCTCGTTGCTATAGACGGCCTGCACGTTGAAGGCGTCCAGTAGCTGTTCAATCAGGCGCGCCGGGGCGCTGGTGAGGACGCCCCCGAGGATGGGCAGGGCGTCGAGCAGGGTGGGGTCGTTGTCCTGGGTGGTGGCCGCGTCCAGGGCGGCCCGGGCGGACCGGGCAGCCTGCTGCTGCCCGCGATGTGCACGGTCTGGCCTCCCGAGGGGTGCCCCGCACCAAGCCCGGAGCCGGCAGGTGGCTAAAAAATCGCCCGCCGCGCACCAGACGGGTGTGGTTTACCGCCCATCCGGGCGGGTACCCGGCGGCGTATTCACTGTGACGGGTGGCCCCTGGGTGCGACCTGTGACCCGTTCCCCGGGGGCTTCCCGCTACCGTCCTCACCGGCCTGATGGTGGCGCGAGGTCACCCCGTGCCGTCAGCACGAGCCAGGTGACTAGGCCGGTCACGACGGCAGGCCCGGATGGCTGGCCTGGGATCAGGTGCAGGAACAGCAGGTCATACGGCGCCCGTACTGCTCGGCGCACAGGATTAAACCGGTGATGTCCCGGTCCCCGGGCCGCACCGTCCCGGCGTCGGCGCGGCGGAACGGGAGCATAGTGCCTCCCGGTAGCGGCGGCTGCATGGCATCCGGTTCTATCCCGCCGGGCACGGGCACCGGACCGAAATCCCCTTTTTCCGGCAATGCCGGAATTTCGGCAGCAGAAGCCCGGCAGCAGGTTACGGTCGGTGCTGGCAGGGTGTGGTGGGGAGGCCGGGTGGCTGCTGGTGGCCCCGTGGCCGCCGGGCCCGGCGGTGTGCTGCCGTCGTTCTGATAGGCGCCGGCCCAGTGGAATGCCAGCGATGCTGGCGGCAGGGACGGCCGGTCATGGTTTGGCCCCGATCCCGGCCAGTACGTGCCCGGCCCGTTCGCCGAAGGGGGCCGGGGTCCGCCAGCCGGGCATCCAGGCGCGGGCGTCCGCGATGCCGGGTTTGATCAGGTCCAGGCCAGTGAAGAAACCGGCCACCTCGTCCGGGGTGTGGTTGAACACGGCGGCGGCGTCGTAGGCGCGGGTGATCTGCCGGCCGATGACCGGTTTCCCGCACCCGACGGTGATGATCACATGCGAGCCGGGAGCCAGCTCGCTGACGTAGGCGGAGACGACGTCGCGGGCGGTGGCCGCGTCCAGGAAATGCAGCACCATGGCGAGGATCAGGCAGACGGGTTTGTCCCAGTCGATCAGGCCGGTGGCCTGGACGGCGTCCAGGACGGCGGCGGGTTTGACCACGTCGGCGGCGACCGCGTCGGTGTGGTCGTCGCCGCTGGTGGCCAGGGCGAGCAGGTGGTTGATCACGACGGGGTCGTTGTCCACGTAAACTACGCCGGCGGTGAGGTCGTGCCCACGGACGATCTCGTGCACGGCCGGGGAGGTCGGCAGTCCCGCGCCGAGGTCTACGTACTGGCTGATGGCCTGGGCCAGCACGTAGTGCAGGGCGCGGGCCAGGAACTGGCGGTTTTCCCAGACCAGTTGCCGGGTGCCCGGGTAGATCTCGACTAGCCGGTCGGCTAGTTCCCGGTCGGCGGCGAAGTTGGTTTTGCCGCCGAGCAGGTAGTCATACGCGCGGGCGATGTTCGGCTTGGTGGCGTCGAAGGGCACTAGCGGCACGCCGGACCCGTCGTCCGGGTCATCGGGCGGGACGGCGGATTGCCATCCGCTCGCGCCGGTCATCGTGCTTCCTCCATGGTGCCGGTGGTGCACGTGTGAGTGACTGCGCCGGGGTCTTCGATCTGCGTCCCGCCGGGAGCGGTCGGCTGGTGGCACGGGGCCAGCTCCCGCCACAGGTCGGCGGGGTCGCCGCTGATCACGCACCAGGGGCCAGCGCCGGGCTGCCTGCGGATGGCCTCGAACCGGTAGGCCGGGCTGTGCCTGGTTACGGTCACGTCATAACCAGACAGCGCCGCGCGCAGCGCTTCGACCTCGGCCAGCACGCCGGACGGCAGCGGCGCCCGGCCAGTGAGCACCTCCCAGCCGCTCACCGGCTGGCCTCGGCTGTGCCGGTGGACTTCACGGTCGCGCTTTCAGCGTTGTCTTGCTCGCGTATGCGGCCGGCAAGTTCGCCGTGGCTATCAGCACGGAGAAATGGAACGCATCCCGCGTTGAGGGCGGCGGCGTCCAGGACGCGGTTGCGGGCCGCCCACCAGCGGCCGGTGTCGCTGAGCCAGATACTCCATCGGCCGTTACACGCGGTTTCCATTGCGTCTACGATCGCGGTGATGCTTGTAGGTGTGGCGTCCATGGGTCTTCCCGTTGCGAGCCGTGATTCGGTAAGAGCAGGATGGATGCGGAGAGTAGCCGCGAAGATTCAAAGCCGTTGAAACATCGACTGCCGGGGCTTAAATGGCTGAGCAGGACCGGATCGGGGCGCGTGTCGCGGCGCTGCGGAAGATGCGGGGCTGGACGGGACGGGAGCTGGCGCGCCGCGCCAGCGTCTCCTACAGCCTGCTAGCTAAGGTCGAGTCGGGCGCTGCGCCCGCTACCCCTGCGTTTGTCGGCGCGGCGGCCCGCGCGCTGCGGGTTGACGTGCCAAGGATCACCGGGCAGCCGTATGAGGGGCCTGAAAGCCGCGATATTGCCCTGCAATCGACTATCCCGCCGTTGCGCCGTGCGCTGTTGACCTACGACGTTCCGCCGCCGCTGGACGTTCCTGCCCGGCCGGTTCCGGAGCTTGAAGCGGATGTACGCGCGGTATCACTACTTGGCCGGCAGGCCCGCTATCTGCAGCTTGGTCAGCGTCTGCCGGTGCTGCTGGAGGAATTGCAGGCAGCGGCTGCGGCAGCGCGGGACGCTGACCGGCCAGCGCTTTATGCGCTCTTGGCGGAAGCGTACGGAGGCGTATCCGGGCTGGCGCATCAGCTCGGCTACGCCGATTTGCGGGCGATGGCGCTGGACCGGATCGAGTGGGCGTCCCGGCAGTCCGGTGACCCGCTCCGGGTAGCGCGGACGCAGTGGTCGCGGGGCGCGTCGCTGCTCGGCGCGGCCGCCTATGACCAGGGGCTTGCCTTGATGGAGCGGACCCGCTCGGAGTTGGGCGGGGACATTAGCCGGATGGATGAGCCAGCACGCAGCGTATACGGCAGCTTGCACTTGCGTTCGGCCGTGCTGGCGGCGCGGGCAGGCCGGCGCCAGGAATCCGACGCGCACCTCGGTGAGGCGCGGAGCATCGCCGCAACCGTGACGGACGGCAGGAACCATTACGGGATGGAATTCGGGCCCGCCAACGTGGGTCTGCACGAAGTGTCGGCTGCGATTGAACTGGCCGACGGGTCGCAAGCTGTAAGCCGCGCCGCCCAGGCTGAGCGTGCCGGGTATGTCCGGATGATGCCGCCGGTACGCGCTGGCCATTTCCGGATTGAACTGGCGCGCGGATGGCTGTACTACGGCGACTGGCGCCGTTCCCTCGCAGCGCTCCGGGCTGGTCGCCGCGTATCACCGCAGCTCGTCCGGATTCATCCGATGGCACGGGATACAGTGTCGGAAATCGCACGTGCGGAACGGCGTCCGAGCGAAGACCTGCGCTCTTTCGCTGCCTGGATGGGCATTGATCCCTTATAGACCCCATCGGGATAAGCGGTTCTGAGCCGGGGGCGTGTTTCTTGCACTTTCCGCGGTGCACACGGTACCGCTGCCATTTGACTTTGACGTTCCCCCACTATCTTGGTCTTGATCTTTGGTCTTGATCTTGATCTTTTGTCTGGGTGGGTGCTGTTCTGTGGAGCTGCTTCCTGACCTCGGCCGCTCGAAGAGTGGGTGAGGTCAGGAAGCGGTCAGCGGAACGGGTAGGAGGGCATCCACCCAGGCCAGCGGCGTTAGCCGCTGTATTGTGGGCCGCACAATGCCCGGACGCGCGCGTGGCGCTGGGTCGGTGTTGTGTGGCCGGTGTGCGGTATTTGTGCGGGTCGGGGTGCAGTGGTGACCAGGGCGTGTGCCCGCTGGGCGGGGATGGGGCGTTATTGGTCGTGCGGCTGGCTGGGCCTGGCTGGGACCTGACGATGCGGAGTGTGCTGTTTGTCCCAGGCGATCAGCTGCGCCAGGATCTGAGCCAGGCTTTCGCGGGCCTGATGGGCCAGCGCCGCCAGCATGATGATACTGACGCCTATCAGCTCATGGAACCAGCGGCTGCGCAGAAGATCCCCGGCCGCCTTCAGCCAGATCAGGGACCAGGCGATGCGGTTTTGACGGCGCCTTGCTGGTGCCTGCCGTGCTGGCGTGATGGCGGCTGGCGGGGTCGCCGTTCCCGGCGCTGTCTGGGCATCCCCGGCCACCTTTAGCCAGATCAGGATCCAGGCGATGCGGTTATGGCGGCGCATCGCGGGTGCCTGCGGTACTGGCCGATGGCGGTTGCCGGGGTCGCCGTTCCCGGCGCTATCTGGGCATTCATCCCGCCCCCGCCGCTTCGGCATCTGCGCGCTCCTTCCCGATATCGCCTGCCCGGGACCGCCGCGAGCCTGGCATGGTGTCGCCCGGGGCCAGGTTGATACCTAGCTAGGACGGCGCGGCCGTGGCCATCACGATCTCGCGGTTCATCCGCCGGGCGTTGTTCAGGAGCAGTTGCTTGATATGGCGCTTTGCAGGTCGCTGGCCGAGCTCTGCACCCGAGCGACCGCGGGCACGACCGTCGTGGCGGCGGTCTTGGCCGACTGGCCCTTCGCGGACTTTATCGCGGTGTCCAGGCTGGACACCGAGTTTTGAAACGCTGTGGTCTGCGACGGGAAGGCGGACTTGGCGTCGGCGGCGAACGTTTTGGCGTTGGTCTGGACGCTGTTCAGCGCGGTTTGCAGGGAGCTGAGCCCGTTCTTGGCGACGTTGACGTTGCCGAGGTTGCTGACGGAGGTTTTGAGGTTGGTGGCGTCGGTGCAGTAGGCGGGCTTGCTGCTGCTGCATCCGGTGGCGAGTCCGGATAGGACCAGGGGCAGGACGGCGGCTGGGAGCAGCAGCCATCCGCGCATGCGTGGCCGGTAGGCAGGTCTCATGTGTCCTCCCTGGGCCGGCGTTCCGGCCAGCGGGGCGAAAGAGCCATCCACTGGATGGCGATGGTGGGTCAGCTGACTTCGCTGGCGGCTTCCCGGACGGCCTTGTCGATGTCCTTCGATTCGACGTTGAGTTCCTTGTCGATATGCTTTTCGGCTTTTAGCGCGGCCTTGTTCACGGCCTGCTGCACCTTGCTTTCGCCGACGATGAGCAGGGCGGCCTGCCCGTCGTCGATGATGTCCCCGAGTTCCTTGACGTCGGCCCGGGACATGCCGCGCCACAGGTGGCCGCCCACCCCGCCGACGGCTGCGCCGACGATGGCGGTGCCGATGATGGCGGGCGGGAACAGGATGCCGACGACGGCGCCGACGGCCGCGCCGCCCCAGGCCCCGTGCCGGGTGGCCATCTCATCCTTGTTCACGTGCACCTTGCCCGCGTCGTCCTTGGTGACCACGGACGCGTCGTAGGTGCCGACCGCGCCGGCGGCATGCAGGTCCTTGACGACGTCGTAGTCGGCCCGCGCCGCCGCCTCGCTGGGGTAGGTGCCGATGTAGATGAAAACCGCGTCGGGCTTTGCCATGTCATCTCTCCTGTTCCGGCGTATCCGGAAAATACGCTGGAACCATAAGCAACAGGCTGCTGACCCGTTAGGGTCATTCGTCACTTTGGTCACTTTGCCCAGGGCTCAACTGCCGGTGCTGACGCGTGGCATCACCGCTCCCGGTCGGGCAGACTAGGCGCGTGCTGGCGGTGGCCGGATCGGAGGGGCCCGTCTGCAGAGGGGCGCCACCGTGGATCGAGGGGAGGGAGATCGTGCCGTGCCAGCTGACGGGGACACACCGCGCCGGCGCCGGTCGCTGGATAAGGGCCGGATGGAAGCATTCAGCGACGGCGTGTTCGCATTCGCCGCGACCCTGCTGGTGGTCGACCTTGCGCTTCGCCCGCCGGGCACACCGCTGCAGCAGCTGCTTCATGCCTGGCCCGGCTACGTGGCGTACATCATCAGCTTCCTGACGATCGGCGCCGCGTGGCTCGCCCACACCGCATTGACGGACCGGCTCGCGCAAACCGACACGATCTTCCTGCGGCTCAACTTGCTGCTGCTGCTCGTGGTGGTGTTCCTGCCGTTCCCGACCCGGCTCCTTGCGGACGCCCTGCATGAGACCTCCAGCCAGCGCGTGTTTGTCACCCTGTACGGGCTCACGCTCCTGGCCGTCCGCCTCCTGGGGTCCGCCCTGGACGGGTATGCGCGGCGCGCGCACCTCTACTCCCCGCACGACGACGGGGAACTGCCCAGCGACCAGCGGAAACTTCTGCCCGTGGTGATCGGGTATGTGATCGCGATCCTGATCGGGCTCGCCCTGCCAGAACTGGCGGTGGCGCTGTACTTCGCTCTCGCGGTGTACCTGATCGTGCCGTTCCGGGAGGTCGCCCGGCTGCTGTCCCGGCACTCATAGCCCCCGCCGGGAACGCGCCTGCACGTCCGGCTGGCCCGCGCTGTTCAGGACGAATGACGCGCAACAGGTGCGAAGACTGTGCCCGGTAGGGTGCCATCCCGGTTTGCGCTGGCACCGGCCCGTAGGCGGCGGGTGGGCGTTCCGGGCGGTGGGGCGGCGCCCGGGGGGGAGGAGGAGGAGAGGGTGGGCGGGCTCCCTTTCCTTGTCGTTGCTGCTTCCCCGGTTGTGCGGCCGGCCGGGGACGAGTAGCGCGGGCGCTGGCCCCGGCCGCGTGCGGGTGTGTCTGCCTCGGCGCCTCCCTTGCCCAGCCTGAGCGGCCGGTCACACTGGCCGCGCTGGCCTCGTGTGGTCTGGTCACAGCTAGGCCGTCCACTCGATCACCAGGCGGTGGCCAGGTCGACCCGGGTAGGGATTGTTTCGTTTCCCTATAGTGCCCCAAATCTGCCCATACCCCTAGATGGGGACATACCAGGAGGTCGCGTTGCCGGTCTCCGGCAGTGACTGAGCCGGAGCGGAACACGTTCAGGCTGGTTGTGGGGCTTGCTGTGGTGGCGTTTTGGCGGTGCGCTTGGCGAGCAGGCCGGCGAGGAGCATGACGAGCACACCGATCCCGGCGCCGCACAGCGTCCAGAGCACCCGGTAGCCTTCGGCGCCGTAGTTGGAGGGCTGCGGAAGGTCGACCAGGATCAGTACTCCCGCGGCGATGGCCCCGCAGTAGAGCGCGTAGTTCCAGAAGCGGATCGCCGCCCCGTGCATCAACAGGACGAGCGCAACCACTTCCAGTCCGCGCTCGATCGCGAACAGTCTCAGTCCGTGTTCATTGGCGGGTATCAGCAGCAGCAGCGCGGCCGCGGCCGCGCCGATCAGCGCGCCAGCAATGCGCTGGACGGCTACAAGCGTGGCCTGTTCCAGGCTCGGCTTCATCGCGACCATGGCCGCGATCGGCATCCAGTAGCCGTGCGACAGGTTCAGTCCGAACGCAAGCGCGACGGTCCCGGCGATGACGACAGCGCGGATCACCGCGAACATGATCAGCGGCCGGGTCAGCTTCTGCCGCGAGGTGTCACCGGGGAGCTCCGCGACCGGCTGGGGCCGGTCCTCGCGCCTGCGGATCAGCCACCAGATGAACGTCACCGCGATCCACAGCGCCGACCCCCCGGTCCAGGCGAGCACCTGAGCCCAGGTGTAGCTGGTGATATGGGCGGCATGATGGAAGCTGAACGCGAGCCCGAGGGCGATGATGAACCACAGGTTCAGGAGCAGGGCCGTAACGAACCTGCGCACCCCGAACGCGGCCGCCAGGCCGGCCACCAGCGTGACCGCAAACGCCGCCAGCACCAGCCAGCCCCAGGCGTCCCCGCCGATACCAAACCCCAGCGCGGTCAGCGCCGCGCCGATCAGCGCAAAGACGGCGATGTGCGACGCACGGTACCCGAAGCCGCCTCCCGGGTCGGCCAGCCCCGCGAACAGCACGCCGAACAGCGCGCTGAGAAGATATTCCTCATGCCCGATCGCCCAGAAGACGACCAGCGGCACCAGCGCGATGTCCAGGAACAGCACTGCCCGCGGCCAGTTGATCCCCGCGGGGTTGAGCTCGAACACCTTCGACAGCCAGCCCATGACCTTCCCCCCGTGAACGGGCTGTCCCTCTCGTCCGCTTGCACTGGCCACGGTCACCCTCGCTCGCCTTGACCGCCAAGCATGGCGCTCCGGTCCCGCGTTCTCCGATCCGGCCGAGATCGCCGCGAAGTGACCCACAGGTCTCGCGCGATATTGACGATACCGTCCCCGCGCCGAACCGCCCAGATGCCTCCAACCGCGGCCGCTCACGCCGCTGCTGCCCTCACTGAGCGCAGGAGTCACATGAGGGCTCGCCCAGGGCCCTCCCGCGAGGGAGGCTCCGCGACCACCGACCCACCAAGCGCAGAAGTAACACGGACCACAGGCGCACTCCCGCGCGACGGAGGCCGCGACGGAGGCTCAGCGGGGAAGAGAGGGCTCAGCGGGGAAACAGGGGGCCGTGCTCCAGCTTCGGCAGGACGTGCCGCGCGAACAGGTCACCCTCGGTCAGGTGCGGGTAGCCGGACAGGATGAATGCCTCCATGCCGAGCGCCTGGTACGCCTGGAGCTTGGCCAGCACCTGATCCGGATCCCCGACTATGGCCGCCCCGGCCCCCGACCGCGCCCGCCCGATCCCCGTCCACAGCAGAGGCTCGGCGTACCCTTCGCTGTTGGCTTCCTCCCGAAGTTCCCGCTGCCGCGCGTTCCCGGCCGAGGTGGTGTCCAGCGACCGGCGGCGGATCTGCTCGCCGGCCGATGTGTCCAGCCGGGACAGCAGCCGCCGCGCCGCCGCCCGCGCCTCGGCTTCGGTGGACCGGACGATCACGTGCGCCCGGTAGCCGAACCGCAGCTCGCGCCCGTGCCGTGCGGCCCGGGCCCGCATGTCCTCGATCACCGCGGAGACCCCGCCCATAGTGTCGGGCCACATCAGGAAGACGTCCGCGGCCTGAGCGGCCACCTCGCGCGCCGCCTCGGACAGCCCCCCGAAGTAGAACGGCGGGCACCCGCCCTTGGGCCGCAGCCGCGGCGGGTCGAGCGTCACGTCGACGAATTCCCCGTGGACGTCCACCGGCTTCCCGTCGAGCAGGTCACGCAGCACGCTCATGATTTCCAGCGTTCGCCGGTACCGCGGACCGGAGTCCACCTTCTGGCCCGGCAGGTCGGAGGAAATGATGTTGACGGTCAGCCGGCCGCCGAGCATCTGGTCCAGCGTGGCCAGCTGCCGGGCCAGCTGCGGGGCCCACATCTCGCCCATCCGCACCGCCACCAGCAGCCGCATGCGCCGCAGCAGCGGGGCGATCCCGGCCGCGAAGCCCACCGCGTCGATGCCCATCGCGTATCCCGACGGCAGCAGCAGGTTGTCGTAGCCGCCCGCCTCGGCGGCGAGCGCGATCGTGCGGCAGTGCTCCCAGCTCGACTGGAGCGCCGGGTCCGGCACCCCGAGGAACTCGTAGTCGTCATCGCACAGTGCGGCGAACCAGGAAACCTCACATCCCATCGGCATACCTCCTCATGCGGCGCTGCGCTTGGGCGGTCAGGTTTCTCCGTACCCGCCAGAGATCGTTAAGAATCCCTCGCGCCGTTGTGCAGGCTTAGTCGAAGGGGCCTGGCCCCGGTGACGTGCCCAACGCTAAGCGAGCAATTCGCTGCGGAGCGTTATTACCGGCAAGAGGCAGTGTGATCCCGATCGGGTGCCGAGGGGGGCCCCGGATGCCAGGGAGGCTCCGCGTACGTCCGTTAGGCTGGAATGAAAGGGGTCCGGACCGGCCGGTCAGTCGAGGCGCTGGCGCCCGGCCGGCGTGACCATGAGCGTGACCCGGGCCCGGCCCAGACGGGGGTGCTCGGCGACGACCGTGACCGGCCCGGAACGGCCCGGCCGCGAGCGCAGCCAGACCGCGCCCAGCCCGCCGTACTCGCCGAACGCGAACGGATTGTCCCCGATGAGCTCGACCGGCCCCGTGACCTGCAGCCGGACCTTTCCGGAGGCGTACCGGCGCTGGTTGCCGTATGCGTCGACCGCGCGAAACACCACGCGGGTGGCGTCCGACCCGTCACCGACGATCGCCGCGTCGTCGACGGTCATCGCGAGCCGGTCACCGGCCGGATTGGAAGACATCCGGACCTCGGCGACCTGCTTGCCATCGATGTAGCCCGCGATGCGCAGTTCGGGCTGGTCGTTGCGGAACACGGTGAGGTTCACCAGGGTCGGCGGATAGGCCAGGTGACCGTACAGCTCCGCGTCGAGCACGGCCCGGCCCGTCCCCGCGTGGCTGCCGCCGATGAAGACTTCTACCTGCTCGCAGTTGCTGGCCAGCATCGCGTTGGGACCGGGCCCCAGCGGCGCCGCCCCCTCCTGCAGGTCCCAGAAGAACACCGGCACAATCACCGGCCGGACCCGCGGGTCCACCTGCGACAGGTAGATGGCGGCGGCGGGCTTGGCCACCCGGAAGCCGTCGGCGACGCCGGCCCACTTCATGTTCTGGCCCCACGGCTGCCCCATCTGCGACGCGTAGTCGAACGCGACCCAGGCGATCAGCCCGGCGTACCGCGGGTCGGACTGCGCGATGTCGTGCGCCTGCGCGTGGTAGACCGCCTGCCGGGCCAGCAGCGCCGGGGGATCGCTCCAGCGGTAGTGCCGCGGCCACGGCAGTTCCACCCCCACCGACTCGGTGACCAGGTACGGAACGCGGGGGAGCGGCGGCCGCAGCCGATAGTGGCCCTCGGGGTTGAGGCCGTAGTCGTTGAAGGCGAAGACGTCCTCGTCCCAGAACCTGGTGCTGTAGCGGTCCATGGCCCCGGACGAGGGCCGCGAGCCGTCCAGCTGCTTGGCGATCCGCCGGGTTCGGCGGTATAGGCCCGGATAGTCGCGGGTCTCGTTGAGCCGGGTGCCCCAGATGATCACCGACGGCCGGCTGCGGTCCCGGATCACCATGTCGCGCACGTTGGCCAGGACGATGTCCTGCCACGCCGCGCCGCCGATGTGATGCCAGCCGGGCGTCTCCTCCCACACCATCAGGCCCAGTTCGTCGCACGCGTTCAGGAAGTGCGGCGATTGCGGGTAGTGCGAGCAGCGGACCATGTTGCAGTTGAAATCGTGCTTGATGATCTCGGCGTCCCGGCGCTGGACGCGGGCGGGCATGGCCATTCCGGTGTAGGGGAAGAGCTGGTGCCGGTCCAGGCCGAAGATCTTGAGCCGCTTGCCGTTCAGGAAGAAGCCGTCCGGCCGGAAGGTCGCCTCCCGGAAGCCGATCCGCTGCCGCACCGCATGCGTGCCGATGCCCCGGACCGCCACCGTCGTGGTCAGCTCGTACAGGGCCGGGCTGCCCGGTGACCAGAGCTCGATGTCGGCCAGGCCGGTGAGGGAGAGGTTCGTGGCGGTGCTGCCCACCGGGACCTCGTACAGGGTCCGGGAGACCGTGGCGATCTTCCGCGTGCCCTTGGTCAGGTCGGCGGTGATCCGCACCGGCGCGGCCGGCGCCGTAGCGGTGTCGATGGTGCACTGGACGTCGACGCTCCGGTTCGCGGTCAGCACGTTGGCCGGCTGGGCGAACACGTCGGATAGGTAGGTGACCGGCAGCACCCGCAGCCGGACGTCACGGTAGATCCCGCCCGGCTGCAGGAAGTCGACGGAACGCGATCTGGCCGGGTTGCCTTCCGGCGGGACCGGGACGCAGCGGGCGTCCACCACCACCGCGAGCACGTTTTCGCCGGGCTCCAGATACCCGGTCAGCTCGGCCGAGAACGGCAGGTAACCGCCCATGTGACTGGTCACCGTCTGGCCGTTGATGACCACCGTGGCGTTGACCATCACGCCGTCGAAATCGACCAGCACGCGGCCGTTCAGCAGGTCCGTGCCGTCGAAGGTCTTGCGGTACACCCAGACGCGCTCCCACGTCGCCGGGTCCCACTTCTGCCAGGAAAGTTCCGTGACGCAGTGCGGCAGGGTGACCGACGTGAGGTGCGCGCCGTCATAGTGGGGCTGATCGCGACCCGGGACCATACTCGCCGAACGCCCAGCCGGTGTTGAACGAGTACTCGCGCGCCGTGACCGGCCGCGGCTGGGCCGGCAGGTGATCCCATCCGCGGCCGTCGTCCAGGTCGCTGAGGTTCACCGGAGCCCTGGTGCCGTGATTCAGGGCCAGCGGGACGCGGCTCCGGTCACCCCGGCCAGCCCACCGAACAGCAGGGTCCGCCGCGACGGCCCGCGTATGTTCCGCAGTAGTTTTCCCTGGCTCGGGTCAGTCCCCCCGTTTCGATGGCCGTCCCGCCTCCGGGGATGGCTGCCCCGCTGCCGGGAATGACTGTCCTGTCTCCGGGAATGTGTCCGCTCCGGGGGCCCCCACGTTCCCCGTCGGCCAGCCCATGCCGGATAGATCCTCCCCGTCGTGATCGACCGGCGCACACAGCCGCCGCACGATCTCAGGCCTAACGTTCACCGCCCGGCTGCGGGCTTCGGAGACGTCCCCTCCCTGGCCGCCCTGGCATAGCGTCCCCGCACGCGCCGCTCAGGCTGCCCGTAGCCGCCGGTGAGGTTTCGTCATGAAAGACGACACAGCGGCTCAGATAGTTGCGGGCCCCGCGCCTCGATAACCTCCCCAGGGATCTCCGGCGTTCGATCGCGCCTCGCTGGGCCCCCGTGACCAGCGAAGCAGCGATGCCGCGAACACGGCGCAACTTTGTCATGGCACACATGCCTTCCGATACGGACGAACGTCCCGAATATTCGGCGCCTTGTCCCCCCACCTGGGCTAGCCCGTGTGTTGCGCGCCCCGGCGTGCCCTCCCCCGCAAGCCGTCCAGAATGTCAGACCCCCCGGCTACATTCGAACGCAGATACAAACGGACTAGACACGCAGCCGAAACTGTGTTCGACTAGATATGCGAAATCCCGGCCGTCTGACCCCCCTCGGACGGCCGGGCCCCCGTGCCAGGCGCGGTAGCGGGAAGTACCACGCCTGGCACGGTTACGCAGGGAAGAGAGGACGCGATGGTGAACGCAGTCACCTCAGCGCAGGTACGTGCGCCGATGCGCACCAGGACGGCCGACCGCGCCGCCACCGACCGGACCCCGGCGGCCCGGACCCCGGCGGCCCGGACCCCGGCAGCCCGGACCCCGGAGGAGCGGGGCCCCGGGAACGGCTGGCCATCACCGGGCGGGCAGTCACGGCGCAGAGTAGCGCCGTCGGCCATGGCGCTGCTCGAATCCGCGCGGAGCGGACTGGCTGACGCCGAGGATGAGACCTCACCCGCGGGACGCTACGTGGCCGCCCACCTGGCGGCACTGCGGGCGGCCGCAGCCGTGGTCGCCGTTCGCGGCGAGCCGTCCAGCGGATCTCGCCGTCGGCGCCCGCGCAGTGTGTGGGAGCTTCTGCCGCAGGTCGAGCCCGCGCTCTCAGAATGGGCCGCGTTCTTCGCGGCGGGCGCGAGCAAGCGTGCGGCCGCCGAGGCCGGGCTCTCCCGCGCGGCGACGGCCCGGGAGGCAGACGACCTGCTGCGGGATGCCGAGATATTCCTATCCATCGTGGAGACCGCGCTCGGCGTTCCGGGCCAGTCTCCACTCCCGCTCCGCACCGCGGGCTAGCCGCGGCGGTGCGGGACCCGGGTCCGCGGTACAGGTCTGCGGACCCGGGTCTGCGGGCGCAGGTCTGCGGGACCCGGGTCTGCGGGCACAAGTCTGTGGGACCCGGGTCTGCGGGCACAAGTCTGCGGGCACACCCGGGTCAGCGGGAACCGCGTCTGCGGGACTTAGGTCCGCGGGGTGCTGGTCAGTGCATACTTCGCTGATCCCGGCGCCGCAACCAGCGGCATCGGATCAGTTCATGCAGCCCGGGGCGGCAGCCACATATGCCCCGGTTCCCCGAAGAGGGAGGTTCCCAGGGGAAAAGCAACCGTTCCGTCCCCTTTCCCGCCTGGCGGCCAGCACGAGGAGCGCGACCGCGGCGGGAAAGGGGAGTGGCGGGGAGGCCTGGCCGTCAGAGCGTGTCGATGGCCCCACGGGCCTCGGAGTCGAGCACGCCCCAGCTGATCAGTTCCTCGGTCAGGTCGGCGGGGGACTTGTCGTAGATGACGGCCAGCGAACGGAGGTCCTCCTGCCGCACCGAAAGCACCCGGCCGTTGTAGTCACCACGCTGGCTCTGGATGGTGGCGATGTAACGGGCCAGCGGGCCGGATTTCTCCTTGGGCAGCTCGTTCATCCGCTCAAGATCGATGACCAGCTTGGGTGTCGGGGCGAGTGGCGCCGGGGCCGAGTCGCCGGGCAGCAGTTCCGATACGGGAACGCCGTAAAACTCGGCCAGTTCGGCCAGCTTCTGGACGGTCACGGACCGGTCGCCGCGCTCGTAGGAACCAACCACGACGGCTTTCCAGCGGCCGCGTGACTTTTCTTCCACTCCGTGCAGGGACAGACCCTGTTGGGTCCGAATCGCGCGCAGCCGCGCGCCTAGGGTCTTTGCGTACTCAGATGGCATGTTCTCGGCCCCCCGGCCAGTCGTAGCTTACGGTAACGGTTACGGACAGTGACGGTAAGCCGCGAGCACGACAAGGTCAAGCCGAATGGCAAAAACCGGTTGAACCGACCCAGTAACCGGCCTGCCCTGCCGGAGCGTTATCTGCCCCGCGCGCAGCGTGCGGGAACCTCGGCGTGGCCGGGCTTTATTGCCGGTCTGCGACCGTTTTGGGATGTTCGGCGGGGGCTTGTGGCGTTCTATGAATGAGTCTGTAGTGTGACTCAAATCACACTACAAAACGGGGTCCCGCGTGCACGTCCTGCCCCCATTTACCCCCGGCGCGCCGTCCATTCGCCGGTCTGCGGCCCTGATAACGTGATGGCGACAGACGTCCTTTAAGGACCGTTCCGTGAGGCGGTAAAGGAGGTCGCGGATGATGCATGCGCGAACTGAAGATGGCAATCCCGGCGGCCGCGCCGGCGATGGCAGCAGCGGAACCGGCCGGGGCGGCACCGGCGGTGGCCGCGATGGCCAAAGCCCCGGCAGCGAGAGCCCCGGCAGCTATAAACAGGTCCTCGAGCCCGCGGAGATCCGGCGGGTACTGACCCGGATCGCGCACGAGATCCTCGAACGGACCCACGGCGCGGACGACATCGTTCTTCTCGGCATTCCCACCCGCGGCGTTCCGCTCGCCCAGCGGCTCGCTGAGCGGGCCACCGAGTTCGAGGGCCGGCCCGTTCCCTGGGGTTCGCTCGACGTCACCATGTACCGGGACGACCTCAGGCTGCGCCCAGCCCGCGCGCTCGGCCGCACCGACCTTCCCGCCGACGGCATCGACGGCAAGACGGTCGTCCTCGTCGATGACGTCCTCTACTCCGGGCGCACCGTCCGGGCCGCGCTGGACGCCCTGACCGACCTGGGCCGGCCGCGCTCGGTACAGCTCGCCGTCCTCGTCGACCGGGGCCACCGTGAGCTCCCGATCCGGCCGGACTACGTGGGCAAGAACCTGCCCACCTCGCAGCGCGAGACGGTGCGGGTTCACCTCGCCGAGACCGACGGCGAGGACGCGGTACTCCTAGGCGAGTGGAAGGAGGCACTGGCATGAACCGGCACCTGATCTCGGCCGCCGACCTCAGCCGCGACGACGCGCTCCTGATCCTGGACACCGCCGAAGAGCTGGCGCGCGTGTCCGACCGGCCGATCAAGAAGCTGCCCACGCTCCGCGGCCGCACGGTGGTCAACCTCTTCTTCGAGGATTCGACCCGGACCAGGATCTCGTTCGAGGCCGCCGCCAAGCGGCTGTCCGCCGACGTCATCAACTTTTCGGTCAAGGGGTCCAGCGTCGCCAAGGGGGAGAGCCTGAAGGACACGGCGCTGACGCTGGAGGCCATGGGCGCCGACGCGGTGGTCATCCGGCACGTCGCCTCCGGCGCGCCGCACCGGCTGGCCGGCTGGATCCGCGGCCACGTGGTCAACGCCGGCGACGGCATGCACGAGCACCCGACCCAGGCGCTGCTCGACGCCTTCACCATCCGCCGCCGGCTCGGCCTGCAGCCCGGCGCCGGGGGCAGCGGCGGGACGATTCGCCGGCCCGCGGCCCGCGGCGGGAGCCGGACCGGAAGCGGTGGCGGGAGCCGGGCGGGGGGCGGCGGCCTCGACGGCGTGCGGGTGACGATCGTCGGCGACGTCCTGCACAGCCGCGTGGCCCGGTCCAACATCGCGCTGCTGAACATCCTCGGCGCCGAGGTCACCCTGGTCGCGCCGCCCACGCTGCTGCCCATCGCGGTGGACGGCTGGTCGTGCGAGGTCAGCTACGACCTGGATGCGGTCCTGCCCAAGAGCGATGTGATCATGATGTTGCGGGTGCAGCAGGAGCGGATGACCGCCGCGTACTTCCCGAGCGTCCGTGAGTACAGCCGCCGGTACGGGCTGGATGGCGGGCGGATGGCGATGCTGCCCGAGCACGCCATCGTCATGCACCCCGGCCCGATGAACCGGGGAGTCGAGATCGCCGCCGAGGTGGCGGACTCGCCCCGGTCCACGATCGTGGAGCAGGTGGCGAACGGCGTCAGCGTCCGTATGGCCGTGCTGTACCTGCTCCTCGGCGGCGCGGAACTGGCCGGGGAACCCCGGTGAGCGGGGCCGGAACCGACGGGGGACCCCGGTGAACGGGAAGGCGAGGATGGAGGACACGGTGAACGGCGCGGCGGGCAACTGGCTGATCAGGCACGTCACCCTGCCTGATGGCCAGCGCACCGACCTGATGCTCCGCGACGGGGTCATCACGAAGGCCGGGACGCGGCTGACTTCGGCGGGGGCCCAGGTGCTGGACGCGGACGGGCTGGTCGCGCTGCCCGGACTGGTCGACCTGCACACTCACCTGCGGGAGCCGGGCCGCGAGGACGCCGAGACCATTGAGACCGGCACCCGGGCGGCCGCCCTGGGCGGCTACACCGCGGTGCACGCCATGGCCAACACCGAGCCGGTCGCCGATACGGCCGGCGTGGTCGAGCAGGTGTGGCGGCTCGGCCGGAGGCCCGCCATTGTGACGTGCAGCCCGTCGGCGCCGTGACCCTCGGCCTGGCTGGCCAGCGGCTGGCCGAGCTCGGCGCGATGGCCGACTCGGCCGCCCGGGTCAGGGTGTTCTCCGACGACGGCCGCTGCGTGTCCGACCCGCTGCTGATGCGCCGCGCGCTGGAGTACGTCAAGGCGTTCGACGGCGTGATCGCGCAGCACGCCCAAGAGCCCCGGCTCACCGAGAACGCCCAGATGAACGAGGGTGCGGTGTCCGGGCGGCTGGGGCTGGCGGGCTGGCCGGCCGTGGCCGAGGAGGCGATCATCGCCCGGGACTGCCTGCTGGCCGCGCACGTCGGCTCGGCCCTGCACGTCTGCCACGTCTCGACGGCCGGGTCGGTCGAGATCATCCGCTGGGCCAAGTCCAAGGGATGGCGGGTCACCGCCGAGGTCACCCCGCACCATCTGCTGCTCACCGACGAGCTGGCCGAGGACTACGACCCGGTCTACAAGGTCAACCCGCCGCTGCGGACCGCGGCGGATGTCGAGGGGCTCCGGGCCGGCCTGGCCGACGGGACGATCGACTGCGTGGCCACCGATCACGCGCCGCACCCGGCCGAAGCGAAGGACACCGAGTGGGCCGACGCCGCCTTCGGCATGACCGGCCTGGAGGTCGCGCTGCGCGCGGTGCAGCAGGCCATGGTGGAGACCGGGCTGCTGGACTGGGCCGGGGTTGCGGACCGGATGTCAGTGCGCCCGGCCGCCATCGGACGCCTGAGCGGACACGGCATCCTGCCCGCAACCGGCGCGCCCGCGAACCTCACGCTGTATGACCCGGCGGCCCCGCCCGAGCCGGTGGACCCGGCCGCGCACGCGTCGAAGAGCCGGAACTCGCCGTTCCGCGGCGTCCCGCTGCCGGGCCAGGTGGTGGCCACGTTCCTGCGCGGCTCCGCGACCGTGCTCGACGGAAAGGCCACCTCATGACCGCCAGCTCGCCGCCTGCCCTGCTCGTTCTCGAAGACGGAACGGTCCTGCGCGGGACCGCGTTCGGAGCCGAGGGCGAGACGTTCGGGGAGATGGTCTTCAACACCGGCATGACCGGCTACCAGGAGACGCTCACCGATCCCTCCTACGCCCGGCAGATCGTCGCCATGACCGCCCCGCACATCGGCAACACCGGCGTCAACGATGAGGACCCCGAATCGCGCCGCATCTGGGTGGGCGGTTACGTGGTGCGCGAGCCCGCCCGGCTGACCTCCAGCTGGCGGGCCGCCCGGGACCTGGACACCGAGCTGCGCAACCAGGGCGTCATCGGCATCGCTGTCCGCGGCACCCGCGCGCTCACCCGGCAGCTGCGCGCCCACGGCGCGATGCGCGCGGCCATCAGCACCACCGAACCCGATCCGGCCCGGCTCCTCGAGCGCGTGCTGGCCAGCCCGGGGATGGTCGGCGCTGACCTCGCCCGGACGGTCACGACCGCCGAGCCGTACACAGTCCGCCCGCCGGGCGGAACGCGTGCCCGCTACCGCGTCGCCGCGGTGGACCTCGGGATCAAGGCGTCGACCCCGCGCTATATGGCCCGCCTCGGCTGCGAGGTGCTGGTCCTGCCCGCGGCCGCCACCGCCGCGACGATCCTGGAATCCAGCCCGGACGGGGTCTTCTTCAGCAACGGCCCCGGTGACCCGGCCGCGGCGGGTTACGCGCTCGAGGCCATGCGGGGCGTGCTGGAAGCCGGTCTGCCGGTGTTCGGCATCTGCCTGGGCAGCCAGATCCTCGGCCGGGCGCTCGGCCTGGACACCTACAAGCTCCGTTACGGCCACCGCGGCGTGAACCAGCCCGTCATGGACCTGGCTACCGGCCGCGTCCAGGTGACCAGCCACAACCACGGCTTCGCGGCCGCGCTGCCGGGCGAGGACGGCGGCGCCCAGGCCGCGGTCGCCAACGGCGGCGCCCAGGCCGCGGTCGCCAACGGCGGCGCCCAGGCCGCGGACGCGCGGGACAGCCACGGCGACGGCGGCCCGACCTGGGCGCACGTCCCGGCGGCGGCCCGCCGGCCGTTCGAGACCCCCTACGGCGCCGCCCAGGTCAGCCACGTCAACCTCAACGACGGCGTGGTCGAGGGGCTGCGGATGCTGGAGCGCCCCGTGTTCAGCGTCCAGTACCACCCCGAGGCGGCCCCCGGCCCGCACGACGCCGCCGGCCTGTTCGAGGACTTCTGCACCGCGATGGAGCCCACCCAATGACCGGGCCGCGGACACAGCGCGCTCAGAGTGAACGCCGCGAGCTGCGCGAACAGCGTGAACAGAACGGGAGCGCGTGATGCCGCGTCGCAGCGACCTGAAGTCCGTGCTGGTCATCGGGTCCGGCCCGATCGTGATCGGGCAGGGCTGCGAGTTCGACTACTCCGGGACCCAGGCGTGCCGTGTCCTCAAAAAGGAAGGCATCAGGGTCAGCCTGGTCAACTCCAACCCGGCGACGATCATGACGGACCCCGAGTTCGCCGACGCGACCTACGTCGAGCCGATCACGATCGACGTGCTGGAGAAGGTCATCGCGATCGAGCGCCCGGACGCGGTGCTGCCCACGCTGGGCGGCCAGACCGCGCTGAACGCCGCCGTCGAGCTGCACGAGGCGGGCATCCTGGCCCGGTACGGCACCGAGCTGATCGGGGCCCGGATCGACGCGATCAAGGCCGGCGAGGACCGCGAGCGGTTCAAGGAGATCGTGACCAGCCTGCCGCCGCTCGGCGGGGGCGACGGCCCGGGCGAGGTCCCCCAGGTGCCGGACAGCCGGATCTGCCACTCCCTGGAGGGCGCGTTCGCCGCGGCCGAACAGCTCGGCTACCCCGTCGTCGTCCGCCCCTCCTACACCCTCGGCGGCTCGGGTTCCGGCATCGCACGCACCCCCGATGAGCTGCGCCGCATCGCCGGGGCCGGGCTGGACGCCAGCCCCACCAGCGAAGTCCTGCTGGAGGAGTCGATCCTCGGCTGGAAGGAGTTCGAGCTCGAGCTCATGCGCGACCGCAACGACAACGTGGTCGTGGTCTGCTCGATCGAGAACATCGACCCGATGGGCGTGCACACCGGCGACTCGGTCACCGTCGCTCCCGCGATGACCCTCACCGACCGCGAGTACCAGCGCATGCGTGACACCGCGATCGCGATCGTCCGCGCGGTCGGGGTGGACACCGGCGGCTGCAACATCCAGTTCGCCGTGCACCCGCAGACCGGGCGCATGGTCGTCATCGAGATGAACCCCCGGGTGTCCCGCTCCTCGGCGCTGGCGTCGAAGGCGACCGGCTTCCCCATCGCCAAGATCGCGGCCAAGCTCGCCATCGGCTACTCCCTCGACGAGATCCCGAACGACATCACCGGCCAGACCCCCGCCTGCTTCGAGCCCGCGCTCGACTACGTGGTGGTCAAGACGCCCCGGTTCGCGTTCGAGAAGTTCCCCAGCGCCGACACCGAGCTCACCACGCACATGAAGTCCGTCGGCGAGGCCATGGCCATCGGGCGTTCGTTCCCCGAGGCGCTGCAGAAGGCGCTCCGTTCGATGGAATCCCAGGGAGCTCCGTTCGGCTGGAATGAACCACCGGGCAACGCGGCCGAACTGCTGCGCCGCTGCGCCGTCCCGCACGACGGGCGCCTGCACACCGTGCACCAGGCCCTGCGCGCCGGGGCGAGCGTGGCCGACGTAGTGGCCGCCAGCTCCATCGATCCCTGGTTCATCGACCAGATCGCCCAGATCCAGGAAATTGCCGAACGCATCCGCGGCGCCGTCCATCTTGACGCCGAGACGTTCGGGCTGGCCAAGGGGGCGGGGTTCTCCGACGCGCAGATCGGCCAGCTGCGCGGGATGAGTGAGGGCGGCGTCCGGGAGATCCGCTGGGGCCTCGGCGTGCGGCCGGTGTTCCACGCGGTGGACACCTGCGCGGCCGAATTCGCCGCCCGCACCCCCTACCTGTACTCGACCTACGACGACGAGACCGAGGTCCCGGCCGGGGACCGGCCCAAGGTCATCATCCTGGGCAGCGGGCCGAACCGGATCGGCCAGGGCATCGAATTCGACTACGCCTGCGTGCACGCGTCGTTCGCGCTGGCCGACGCCGGCTACGAGACAGTCATGGTCAACTGCAACCCGGAGACCGTCTCCACTGACTACGACACGTCCGGGCGGCTGTACTTCGAGCCGCTGACGCTGGAGGACGTGCTCGAGGTGGTGCACGCCGAGCAGGCCAGCGGCCCGCTCGCGGGCGTGATCGTCCAGCTCGGCGGGCAGACGCCGCTGGGCCTGGCGCGCGCCCTGGAAGCGGCCGGCGTCCCTATCGTCGGGACCAGCCCGGAGGCCATCCACCTGGCCGAGGACCGCGGCGCGTTCGCCGGGGTGCTTGCCGCCGCGGGCCTCCCGGCGCCGAGGTACGGCATGGCTACCTCGGTGGAGCAGGCCCAGCAGGTCGCGGGGGAGATCGGCTATCCGGTGCTGGTCCGGCCCTCGTACGTACTCGGCGGCCGCGGCATGGAGATCGTCTATGACGACGACACCCTGGCCGCCTACGTGCGCCGCGCGACGCAGGCCAGCCCGGAGCATCCCGTGCTCATCGACCGCTTCCTCGACGACGCGATCGAAATCGACGTGGACGCGCTGTATGACGGCGGGGACCTGTACCTCGGCGGCGTGATGGAGCACATCGAGGAGGCCGGCATCCACTCCGGCGACTCGGCGTGCGCGCTGCCGCCGATCACGCTGGGCCACGCCGACATCGAGGCCATCCGCGACGCCACCACCCGGATCGCAGCCGGGGTCGGCGTGCGCGGCCTGCTCAACGTCCAGTACGCGCTGGCCGCCGGGGTGCTGTACGTGCTGGAGGCGAACCCGCGGGCCTCCCGCACGGTCCCCTTCGTGTCCAAGGCCACCGCGGTCCCGCTGGCCAAGGCGGCGGCCCGGGTCATGCTCGGCGCGACCATCGCTGACCTGCGCGCCGAAGGGCTGCTGCTGCCCGCCGGGGATGGCGGCACGCTCCCGCTGGACGCGCCGGTCGCGGTCAAGGAGGCGGTGCTGCCGTTCGGCCGGTTCCGCAACACCCAGGGCGAGGGCGTGGACACCGTGCTCGGCCCGGAGATGCGCTCCACCGGCGAGGTAATGGGCATCGACGAGATGTTCGGCACCGCGTACGCCAAGTCGCAGGCCGCCGTCTACGGGTCGCTGCCGGTCAAGGGGCGGGTGTTCGTGTCGGTCGCCAACCAGGACAAGCGGTCCATGCTCTTCCCGGTCAAGCGGCTGGCCGACCTGGGCTTCGAGATCTGGGCGACCCGGGGCACCGCCGAGGTGCTGCGCCGCAACGGCGTCCGTGCCAAGATCGTCCGTAAGCACGGCGACGGCCCCGGTCCGGACGGCGAGCCCACCGTGGTCACCCGGATCCTGGACGGTGAGGTCGACCTCATCGTCAACACGCCGTTCGGCAGTCCCGGGCACACCGGTCCCCGGCTCGACGGGTACGAGATCCGCTCGGCCGCGGTCCGCCGGGGGGTCCCGTGCGTGACGACCGTGCCGGGCCTGGGCGCCGCGGTGCAGGGCATCGAGGCCATCATCCGCGGCGAGGTCGGCGTACGGTCGCTGCAGGAACACGCCGAACGCCTGCGCAATGCCGACTGACGCCAGAGGCGATGGGCCGCCTGCGGCCAGATGCGATGGGCCGACTGACGCCGCAGGCGATACGGTGCCGGACCGCAGGCGGTACCGTGCCGGATAGCACGGTGCCGGAAGGCAGGGCCGGGCTGCGCGGTGGCCCAGACTCCCTGGCCCGGAACTCCCTGCCCGACCGGCCCGGGGAGGCGGCATGACGACGTCCAGAACGTCAAGGGATGGTGAGCAGGGCGTGGCGCCGGTTCAGGTACGCGGACCGGTGCTCACCGTGCGCCGGATCGACGCCTACCACGCCCTGACCATGGTCGCCCCGGCCATCGCGTCCCGCTTCCGGCCGGGCCAGTTCGTCACGGTCGCCGTCGGAGGCCCGGAAAGCTCGATGCTGCTGCGCCGTGCCTTCACCATCCACGACGTGCGCCCTGACCACGGCGGCACGGTCGAGTTCGTCTTCGCCGCCGGGGAGCCGGGCACGCGCTGGCTGGCCAACCGCCGCAGCCGGGACATGCTGGACGCGGTCGGGCCGCTCGGCCGCCCATTCCCGGTCCCGCGCGAATCCGCGAGTTGCCTGCTGGTCGGCGCGGGGGAAGGCAGCACGGCGCTGTTCCCGCTCGCGGACCGGCTGCGCGAGCGCGGCTGCCAGGTTGACGTCCTGCTCGGCGGCAGCCGCGCGGACCACGTGTTCGGCGCGCTGCGTGCGCGGCGCACCGCCCGCAGCGCGACGATCACCACCGAGGACGGGTCACTGGGCATCCGCGGGGTGGTCACCGACATGCTCAGCCAGGTCATCCACGAGGCCCGCACCGATGTCATCTACGCGTCGGCGCCGCTGCCCGTGTTGCGGGACGTGACCGCGCTGGCCGGGCGTTACGACATCCCCGTGCAGGCCTGCGTGCCCGAGGCCATGGGCTGCGGGACCGGGGTCTGCATGACCTGCGTGCTCCCGGTAGTGGGTTCGGACGGGATCACCCGGATCGTGCGGTCGTGCGTCGACGGCCCGGTGTTCCGCGGCGACATGGTCCGCTGGGACGACGTGGGCACGATCCCCTTCGACGCCCTCGGCGCCCCCGGCTGGAAGCCGCCCCGGCCCGCCGCCGACCCGCCCAACGGCCGCCCCGCGCCCCCCTCGTCCGCCGACCGGTCCTCCCAGCCGCCCAGCCTCCGCCGCCCGGCCGCTCCCCTGCAGCCGGCCCAGCCTCCGCCGCCTGCCCGACCCGTCCAGCCACAGAGACCTCAGCAAGCTCAGCGGCCCCAAAAGGCTCAGCGGCCCCAGGAGTCTCAGCAGTCACGTGAGTCACATCAGCCGCCGATAACGTTCCGCCCCTCCCAGGCACCACAACAATCACCACCGCCACGCCCATCCCGGCCGCCGAGGGAGTCCGGCCATGCCGGCTGACCTTCGCGCCCGGCTCGGCCACGTCGAGTTGCCGAGCCCCATCCTCACGGCTGCCGGGTGCGCGGGCACCGGCCGTGAGCTCGCCCAGTTCATCGACGTGGCCAGGATCGGTGCCGTCGTCACGAAATCGATCATGATCGAGCCCCAGTCCGGCCTGCCCACACCACGTACCGCCGAGACTCCCAGCGGGATGCTCAGCTCGGTCGGCCTGCAAGGACCGGGGATCGACGTGTTCCTCCAGCGTGACCTGCCCTGGCTGCTGTCGCGCGGCGCCCGCACGGTGGTCTCGATCGCCGGCGGCAGCGCCAGCGAGTACGCCGAACTGGCCGCGCGGCTGTCCGGCGCCGCGGGCGTCACGGCCATCGAGCTGAACCTCTCCTGGCCGAACGCCGGCGCGCGTGGCCAGGACTTCGCCTCCCAGCCGGACGCGGCGGCCCGCGTGGTTGAGGCGGCGCGCGGTTCGGCCCGGTACGACATCCCCGTCTTCGCCAAGCTGTCCGCGGACGTCACCGACATCGTGACGATCGCCCGGTCCTGCGTGGCGGCGGGTGCCGACGGCCTGTCCATGATCAACACGCTGCCCGGGATGGTCATCGACCCGGAGACCATGCGCCCGGCGGTCGCGGGCGTGATGGGCGGCCTTTCCGGCCCGGCGATCCGCCCGGTGGCCGTGCGGTCCATCTGGCTCGCGCGCGAGGCCCTGCCCGACGTCCCCATCATCGGCATCGGCGGCGTGCGCACCGGCCGCGACGCGCTCGAGCTGATCATGGCGGGCGCGTCCCTGGTGGGCGTGGGCACCGCCATCTTCAACGACCCGGCGGCCTGCACCCGGATTGAGCGCGAACTGGAGGAAGAGCTGACCGGGCTGGGCGCCGAGCGCCTCGCCGACGTGACCGGCCTGGCCCATCAGACCGGCGGCTACTCGCCGCCCCTCCGCCGCCGCCTAGCCTGACTCCCCATAACGGGCAGCGTTCTCAGTCCCTCCCGGTACATTGCCAACGTGGCCGGATGGGGGCCGCTGCGCGGTAGGTGTGGGTTCGGCGATGGGACCTTAGTCCCTGGCCTGCCGGGCGCACCGGGAAAGATGATTGGCGGATCTGGAACGGGGCTGAGGAACTGACGTCGCGCGGCAGTGCGAAGACGGTGAGGACGGCCTCGTTCTCGTCGCGCAGGCGAAGATGGGGCGCGGGCTTATGGTCCTGACCGCGAGGCTCTCCGGTGCTGTTGACGGGAAGGATCGGGGCGTGAAAGACGACATGACTTGTGAGCCGGCGGGGCGGCCCGGGGAAGCACCAGCTGCACGCGGGGCGGACGCTGTGAGCGGCGCAACTGCCCAGAAGATCGACCCGGGGTCGCTGGGCCGGCGTTCCCGCGCACGCATCACGTGCTGTGGCTTGAGTTCGGGGACCGCAAGGACTTCGATGACCCGCGTCGGGCATGGCGGCGGCTCTTCTCGGAGTTGCTGGGCACCTTCGCGCTGGTCCTGGCCGCCGCGGGCGGCGGGCTGCTGCACGCGAAGGGGCAGATCAGCCTCTCCGCGGCGGTCGTCGCCCCGGGCCTGATGGTGATGGCGATCATCTTGTTCATGGGCGCGGTCTCCGGCGCGCACCTGAACCCGGCCGTGTCGCTGGCCTTCGCGCTGCGCGGGGACTTCCCGTGGAAGCGTGTCCCCGGTTACATCATCATCCAGCTCGTTGGCGCGACGCTGGCGTGCCTGTTCCTGCGCTGGGTGTTTGGCAACATCGAGCATCTGGGGGCGACGCTGCCGGGCCCGGGGTATAAGAACTGGCAGGCCCTGCTGATGGAGATCGTGCTCACCGCGCTGCTGGTAAGCGTGATCCTCGGCACCGCATCCGCCGCTCAGAACGTCGGCGCGATCGCCGCCTTGGGTGTCGGCGGCTACATCGCCCTGGCCGGCCTGTGGGCCGCGCCGGTCAGCGGCGTGTCGATGAACCCGGCCCGCTCCTTCGGTCCCGCCCTGGCCAGCGGTGACTGGACCAGCTACTGGGTGTACGTCGTGGGGCCACTCACCGGTGCGCTGATCGCCGTCGGCTTTGCGTTCGTGCTGCGCGGCCGCGGTGGCGACGCCATCTCACGCGCGGCAGGCTCCGGCGTCCTGGACCGGGGCTCCCTCACCGCTAAGGCGGAATTGTCCGAGGACATCGAGCAAGGCAAGGTCGTCCCCGACGGCATCGCCGACACCGATCCGCAGCCGAGCGGGCCATGATCGTGAACTTTGCTCATCTCAGGCGGGAGCATCCGCCACGTCCCTGGGCTTGCGTGCCGCCTTCCGGCTCGCCATCACGTATTTCACGCCTTCCACGGTGAGATTCGCGGTCACGACCGCGATGAGGACCGGCGCGGTCTGCAGCCCGCCCACCTGCAGGATCGCACGGAGTAATGGGGTGGACGGCGGCGGTAAGCGGGTACACCTACGATGCCGGGGCCGTGCCCGGGCCGGAACGGCTGGGCCACCGCCGTCCCGCCGCAGAGACGCACGGGGCTGGCGGGTCGGGAACTTTGATGCGCGACACAATCGAGGCCACGGTGCATTACTCTCGGGGACGGCTGCGGCTCTCCGCGCACGCCAGGTGACAGGTGCATCCTCCCGCGGCTCGTCGCGATGCGCCCCGCGATCATAAACAAATGGTGCCGCCGCATGGTGGCACCACAGCCAATAGCGCCCCGCTGAGCGCGTACGTGATGTGCGCAGTGTGAGCGTTAACAACAAGCCGCGGGCCATGCACCGGAGCGGAATCCCGCTGGGCACGAACTGAAGGAGTGGCCTTGAGTAACCCCGCGCCAGTCGCCGTCGCGCTGGACGCACCCGACCTCGAAACGGCCGCGCGGTGGGCTGCCCTGGTGACGCCGCACGTCAGCACGGTCAAGATCGGCCTCGAGCTGTACCTGCGGTACGGCCCGGACGTGGTCGCCTCGATCAGGGGGGCCAGCGGCGTCCGCGTCTTCCTGGACCTCAAGCTGCACGACATCCCGGCCACGGTGGCCGGCGCGGCCCGGATGGTCGCGCGCCTGCACCCTGACCTGCTGACGGTGCACGCCAGTGGCGGCGCCGACGTGATCCGCGCCGCCGCGGAGGGCGCCCCCCGCACGAAGATCGCCGCGGTCACCCTCCTCACCTCCCTCGACGAGGCTCAGCTGGCCCGGATCGGCATGACGGGGAGCGTGACCGACACGGTCCGGCGGCTGTCGGCGCTCGCGGTCGAAGCCGGCGCCCAGGGCATTGTCTGCTCACCGCGTGAGGTCAGCGCCGTTCGGGCCGAGGTGGGACCCAACATCACGCTCATTACCCCCGGCGTGCGGCCGGCGGGCTCGGCTGCCTACGATCAGGCCCGGGTGGCCACCCCCGAGGAGGCCATCAAGGCCGGTTCGGATCTGCTGGTGATCGGGCGCCCCATCACCGGTGCCGCCGACCCCGGCGCGGCGGCCGCCACGATTGCCGCCTCCCTGCGGCGGCTCACACCAGCTCGGCAGTAACTGCCGTCCATGAGCCACCGTCAAAATGTCACCACCAGATCCGGGTGCGGTAAGGAAGCGGTACGCGCGCGCCAAGGGCGATGGGACCGATTCGTATGCAGATGATTGGCCGTTTGGCTTCACCATAGGATGCCCATAGCGTTGAAAGCTAAAATATTTACTCGCCACGTAACTTCTGACACCGGTCCGTTTCCATGGGATTGCATCGCCTTGGCGCACCAGTCCGGGTGACACGCGGGGGAGTGGCGACACGTGCCGTATCGGGTAACGGCTTCAGTGGCCTCAGCCGGTCATCATATGCGCGATCCGGCGGTTGCCAAATCCTTGAACCGATGCACTCTCGATGCGCTGGCCGTATGCCGGGCGTATTGGCCGAGGGGCGTGACGTAATCTGCCGACCCCCCAGTTCAGGAACGGCGCCAGTTGCCTTACCCTTGCCGTGGATGGCCTATCCGGGCGCCCCCGGTGATGGGGCGCGGTATGTAATCGTCCACCGCCCGCAAGGTGGGCGCAGGGCTTGTGACCGTTGGTTGCTTGCCTATAGTAACCAGACGATCACTGAGAGTAATATCCTTAAATTTATTGTGACATAAACGGGGATTCGCGTTGCCGAAAGGTACGCTTACTCGCTAGTTTCCCCCCACCAACGTTTTTACCGACGAAACCCGAGGTGACCTCGAGTGGCTCTTCCTCCCCTCACTCCTGACCAGCGCGCGGCGGCCTTGGAGAAGGCCGCCAGAGCGCGTAAAGAACGCGCCGAGGTGAAGAATCGCCTCAAGCGCGGAGCCACAACGCTCTCCGACGTCATCAAGGAAGGTTCGACCGATGACGTCATTGGCAAGATGAAGGTCTCGGCCTTGCTCGAGTCGATGCCCGGCGTCGGCAAGGTCCGGGCCAAGCAGATCATGGAACGGCTCGGCATCGCTGAGTCCCGGCGCGTCCGCGGGCTCGGCGCCAACCAGCGCTCGGCGCTAGAGCACGAGTTCGGTTCGGACATCTGAGGCGGCCAGCGGAATCCGGGAGCGGGCCGGGGGGCACCGTCGCCCCGTCCGGAGATTTCGTGCCCGACTCCGCCACCCCAGGCGGAGCCGCCAGGATTGGCAGTGGATACTGCCTATCCATGCGGAAGTTCTCCCGGCTGACCGTGCTCTCCGGGCCCTCCGGGGTCGGGAAGAGCACGGTCATCGCGGAACTGCGCCGGTTCTGCCCCGAACTGTGGGTGTCGGTCTCGGTCACGACGCGGCCGCCGCGGGCGGGGGAGGCTGACGGGCGTGAGTACTACTTTGTCGATGACAAAGAATTCGACCGGATGGTCGCCGAGGGCGAGCTGCTGGAATGGGCGGAGTTCGCCGGTAATAAGTACGGAACACCGCGAAAGCCTCTCGCTGAGAAGATGGCCGCCGGGATTCCGTGCCTCCTGGAGATCGACCTTGAGGGCGCGCGGCAGGTGCGGCAGAGCATGCCCGACGCCCACATGATCTTCCTGGCCCCCCCGTCCTGGGAGGAACTGGTCCGCAGGCTGACCGGCCGCGGCACGGAGCCGCCCGAGGTCGTGCAGCGGCGCCTGGAAGCGGCCCGGCGTGAGCTTGCGGCGGAGAGCGAATTCGATGTCACGCTGGTCAACACATCCGTCCAGGAGGTGTGCAACCAGGTGGTAACCTTTGTCTTTGGCTCAGACGAGCCGTGCTCCGGTTGAGCGGCAAGGCTCCGGCGTTGAGCCCCCGGTGCGATAAGCGTTAATCAGAGGAAAGGCGTGACGTGGCAGGGACTCCCGCCGCAGATGGCATTATCAACCCGCCGATCGACGACCTGCTCAATGTCGTGGACAGCAAGTACCAGCTCGTGATCATGGCCGCGAAGCGGGCGCGCCAGATCAACGTGTACTACTCGCAGCTGGGCGAAGGCCTGCTCGAGTACGTGGGCCCGCTGGTGGAGACCCGGGTCCAGGAGAAGCCGCTGTCGATCTCGCTGCGCGAGGTCAAGGAAGGGCTTCTCTCCGTCGAGCCCACCGAGGGCTGACGGCCGCCTAGCCGGCCTGACCAGGCGGGGAACACGTGGCACCACGGATCATTCTCGGCGTCAGCGCGGGCATTTCCGCGTACAAGGCGTGCGAGCTGCTCCGGCGCCTGACCGAATCCGGTCATGACGTCCGCGTGGTGCCCACTCCGGACGCGCTGCGCTTCGTCGGCGAGGCGACCTGGGCGGCGCTGTCCGGGCATCCGGTCATTACCGACCCCTGGACGGGCGTCGATCGAGGTTCCGCACGTCCGGCTGGGGCAATCCGCCGATCTCGTCATTGTCGCCCCGGCCACGGCGGACCTCATGGCGCGCGCCGCGGCGGGCATGGCGGGTGACCTGCTCACCGCGACCCTGCTGACCGCCCGGTGCCCGGTGCTGTACGCGCCTGCGATGCACACCGAGATGTGGGAGCACCCGGCCACCCGGGCCAACGTCGCACTCCTGCGGGAGCGCGGGGCCATCGTGCTCGATCCCGCCAGCGGCCGCCTCACCGGTGCGGACTCCGGAATCGGCCGCCTGCCGGAGCCCGGAGAGATCTTCGCGGCCGCGATGCGGGTGCTGGCCCGGGGCGCCAGCGGGCTTGGCCAGGACCTGGCCGGCCGGAAGATCGTTGTGTCCGCCGGTGGCACCCGGGAAGAGCTTGACCCGGTGCGGTTCCTCGGGAACTGGTCCTCTGGCCGGCAGGGGTACGCCTTCGCGGAAACCGCCGTCGCCCGCGGGGCCAAGGTCACCCTGGTGGCCGCGAACGTCGCGCTGCCCGACCCGGCCGGGACACGCGTGATCCGGGTGACCTCCGCGCTGGAGATGCGCGACGTGATCCTGGCCGAGGCGGCCGACGCCGACGCGGTCGTGATGGCCGCCGCCGTAGCCGACTTCCGCCCCGTGACGCGGAGCGGAACAAAGATAAAGAAGGACAATTCGGAACCAGCCCCGATCGGGCTCGTCCGGAACCCCGACATCCTCGCCGAGCTATCCGCGCGGCGTACGTGGCCGGGCCGGGCAGCGGCCGGGCCAGGCGCGGCCGGGTCGGGACAGGTCATCGTGGGCTTCGCCGCGGAGACCGAACTGGACCTGGCCGAAAGCCGGGCTAAGCTCGCCCGCAAGGGTTGTGACCTGCTGGTCGTCAACCGCGTCGGAAACGGGCTGGCCTTCGGGACGAGTGACAACGAGGCCGTCGTGGTGGGCGCCGATGGGTCACAGACGGAGATCCCGCGGGCACCCAAAGAGGTCCTGGCCGATACCGTGTGGGATCTTGTGGCGCCCCGGCTGCGGTCGAAGGTAGCCTTACGCGGGCCGTCTAGCGGTATCAACTGCCGTCGGCCGTGATCAAGTAAGGGTGCGCTTCACCGCGCCCCCGGCACCGGCGACATGATCATCGATAAACTTCGGGCGAGTCTGCCGGGAAAAATTAGACCCGCACAGAAAGAAAAGGGAGTCTCGTGGCACGTCGCCTCTTCACCTCCGAGTCCGTTACTGAGGGTCATCCGGACAAGATGGCCGACCAGATCAGTGATGCCATCCTCGATGCCATGATCAAGGACGACACCGAGAGCCGGGTCGCCGTTGAGACTCTGATCACCACCGGCCAGGTGCACGTCGCCGGTGAGGTCACCACCCGGACCTACGTCGATATCCCGGGCATCATCCGGGAGAAGATCCTCGAGATCGGGTACGACTCCTCGGCCAAGGGCTTCGACGGTGCCTCCTGTGGTGTGTCGGTGTCCATCGGGTCGCAGTCCCCGGACATCGCCCTCGGCGTTGACGACGCCTATGAATACCGCGAGGGCGAGGGCGCCGAGGACTTCGACCGGCAGGGCGCCGGCGATCAGGGCCTGATGTTCGGGTACGCGTGCCGCGAGACGCCCGAGCTGATGCCCCTCCCGATCATGCTGGCGCACCAGCTGTCCCGGCAGCTCTCCAACGTCCGCCGCAGCGGGACCGTGCCGTACCTGCGGCCGGACGGCAAGACCCAGGTGACGGTCGAGTACTCCGGCATCACGCCGGTCCGGCTCGACACGGTTGTGGTGTCGACGCAGCACGCGCCGGACATCAACCTCAAGGAACTGCTGGCGCCGGACATCAAGGACTACGTGGTCGACCCGGTGGTGTCGGCCCTGGAACTGGACACATCCAACTACCGGTTGCTGGTCAACCCGACCGGCCGTTTCGAGGTTGGCGGCCCGATGGGGGACGCGGGCCTCACCGGCCGCAAGATCATCATCGACACGTACGGCGGCATGGCCCGGCACGGCGGTGGCGCGTTCTCCGGCAAGGACCCGTCGAAGGTGGACCGCAGCGCGGCGTACGCGATGCGCTGGGTCGCCAAGAACGTGGTCGCGGCGGGACTCGCCGACCGGTGCGAGACCCAGGTCGCGTACGCGATCGGCAAGGCCAAGCCGGTCGGCCTGTTCGTCGAGTGCTTCGGCACCGAGAAGGTGCCGGTGGAGCGGATTCAGGACGCCGTGCTCGAGGTGTTCGACCTGCGGCCGCGGGCGATCATCTCCGTGCTCGACCTGCAGCGCCCGATCTACTCGCAGACCGCCACGTTCGGGCACTTCGGCCGGACCGAGCCGGACTTCTCCTGGGAGCGCGCCGACCGTGTCGAGCAGCTGCGCGCCGCGGTCGGCCTCTGAGCCAGCTAGCTGACGGTCCTGATCGACCTGGACCGGCCCTGATCGACCTAACGGCCCTGGATCCGACCTAACGGGCCCTGATCGACTCTGCCGCCGGGCGGCCGCTATCGGCCGCCCGGCGGTTTTCTCTTTATGCAACGTGACTTTGCAGCCGGCTAAATCAATTCTCATAATTGCCATCGTTTCAATTTGTGAATGGCTGCTACGTTATGCGGGCCACCCCTGAACCGGACGATGGTGTCATCGGCCGGTTTTCCGGTCGTGCGTTCCCAGGCCCAGACCGTAAGATAGCCGTCATCAATTACTGTTCCCCGCAACGCTGCCGGAAAGGCGCTGCGGTAAGCCGCCACGGCGACTGGCTTCAGCGATCTGCCGCTGGGGCGCCGTCCTTTCGTGCGCCATGTCGCAAATTGAGACGCCGGTGCGGACCCGTGCGCTAGTCCGTCGGAAGCCCCGCCACCTCGGACGATACGAGGAACAGGGCACGTCGTGGCCGGCTCGCCCGGGTGATCCAGTGCTCTGGTTTCCGGTGATGCCGGCCATGTCGTGAGCAGAATACTTCACTGTCCGAAATGCGTAAATACGCGGTGATCTAGATTTGCCGTTCCTTCTATTGAGTGTCAGCCCGGCGTTGACGAAAAGCCGGCCGGGTGATACTTAAATTCCTCATAGGATGGCCATTTGCCGCTCTATTAGCGGCTGGCATAAAGGCGGCCTGTCCCGCCGGAGGAAGTATGTGGGAAGCTCGCGGCCAGGCGTCCCCTGCCTGATCGTCGTAGGCGTCGCCCTCTGGGCTGCTTGGGCTCCCAGCGCCGTCGAACTCCCCGCGCGCCCTCGGCCCGAACCGCCCGGGCCCCCTCCGCCCCGCTCTCGCCAGCCGCCCCCGCCCGACGCCAGCCCAGCCGCCCCCGCCCGAAGCGGCCAGCCGCCCCTCCGCCCTCCACCGCTCCGGCACTTGCGGATGAATGTGCGAATGGGTATGCGGATGAATATGCGAAAGCGAATGCGAATGCACGTGCATTCTGCGTACGATAAGACCGTCCGGAACCGCAGCATGCGGCCGGCTAACGCGCCCCGCCCGTGCCCGGGGTCAAGACAGCTAGCGCACGGCCAGGGGTCATAGAGCCAGTCAGGGGAGACACGACGATGGGCGGCATCTACAACGGCATGTCTGCCAGGGACCTTGCGGGTGCGGCGTGGCGGAAGAGCCAGCGCAGCAACTCGCAGGGAGCCTGCGTGGAGATCGCCAGGATCGGCACCGAGACGGTGGCGATGCGCAACTCGAGGGACCCGCACGGTCCGGCGCTCATCTGCCGCCGGGACGCCATCGTGGCCCTCATGGACGGCCTCCGGGTCGGAGAGTTCGACCACCTCGTCTCCTGACGGGGCATGAGGCGGGGCCGCCGCGGCGGGGGCGGCGGGCTCGCCTGCTTCAGGCCATCTCAGCCGGGGCATTCTGATGGCGAGCCTTCCGCGCAGCGGCCTGCCTCATCCCGGCATGGTCGCCGGACACCAAGACCGGAGACACCGACATGACGGACGACACCCATCTCGACCTGGCCGCGATCGACGAGCAGCGAGCCCGGCTCCGCGATACCCACCTGATGGACAGGCGGCCGGTCAGCAGCGCCCGCGGCGTGCACCACACCGCGCTGATCAGTTCCGATCCCGAACGCACCATCCGCTTCTACCAGGAGGTGCTGGAGTTCCCGCTCACCGAGATCGTTGAAAACCGCGATTACAAGGGCTCTAACCACTTCTTCTTCGACGTGGGCAACGGCAACCTGCTCGCGTTCTTCGACTTTCCGGGGCTGGACGTGGGCCCGTACGCCGAGGTCCTGGGCGGCCTGCACCACCTGGCCATCTCGGTGACTCCCGAATCGTGGCGGCACCTGCGCAGCAAGCTCGACGCGGCCGGGGTCCCCTACCAGATGGAGAGCGGGACGTCGATCTACCTCCACGACCCCGACGGCGCGCGCATCGAGCTGCTCGCCGACCCGCTCGGCGAGATGTACGGCACGACGGTGCTGTGACCCCGGCCGTCATTTACCGCTCTACGGTGCCGTGACCCTGGCCGTCACCCCGGGGGTGCCGGCGCCTTCCTGAGCCCGCACGGCCGGGCGCCCGGCGCGGGACAGGACCAGCGTCGGCGCGGAGCCGCGCTTCCCCGCCAGCGCGACGAAGCCGCACAGCAGGAAGGACACCACGATCCCGATCAGCCCGGCGATCGACGCCTGCCAGAACGAGATCCCGAAGCCCAGCACGAACGAGCCGTAACTCAGCCCCAGCACCGAGATGTTCGCGGCGAACCACGGCCAGAACAGCTGCCGCGGCTTCCCTCCGCGCTCATCCTCACTGATGACGTTGATGCCGTTGAGCTCGATGCTCCCGGCGTGCTCCTGCGTTGCCGTGCTCATCCCATGCTCCTTCCGGACGCGCCCGCCGCAGCTGCTGGCTGAGCTTGACAGCCTGGCGCCTACCGCTGAAACATCGCGCTTAATGATCCCTCTTCCCGGTGGCGCGCCCCGCCAGATCGATGACGTGGCCGACCGCGCCCGGGGCGCCCTGTACGGGCTGGCCATCGGGGACGCCCTCGGCATGCCCACCCAGATGCTGTCGCGGCGCCAGATCACCAGCCGCTGGGGCGAGATGCTGACCGGGTTCGAGCCCGGCCCGCCCGGTCACCAGATAGCCGCGGGGCGGCCGGCGGGCACGGTCACCGACGACACCGAACAGGCCATCGTGCTGGGCCGGCTGCTCGTTGCCAACCGCGGTACCGTCGACGCCCGCAGACTGGCGTCGGCGCTCGTGGCCTGGGAGGCGGACATGGCCGCCCGGGGGTCGCTGGACCTGCTCGGCCCGTCGACGCGGCGCGCCCTGGCCGCCGTGCAGGCCGGTACGCCGCCCGACGAGGCCGGGGCCGGCGGCGACACTAATGGCGCGGCGATGCGGATCACCCCGGTGGGAATCGCCGTGAGCGTCACCGGCGCCGATGGCGTGATCGGCCCGGCGGACAGCCTCGCCGTTTTCGTCGACCGGGTGGTCGAGGCGAGCAAGGTGACCCATAACACCGGGCTGGCCCTGGCCGGGGCCGCCGCCGTAGCCGCCGCGGTGAGCGCGGGGATTGCCGCGCTACGGTCCCGGAGGCGACGCAGGCCGCTCTCGCCGCCGCCCGGCTGGCGGCCGGGCGCGGGCACTGGGTCGCCGGGGCCGACGTCGCCGCGCGCATCGAATGGGCCATCGGCCTGGTCGCCTCGCGGCCCGCCGCTACGGCCGCCGAGCTGATCGGCCGGCTGGTCGGCACCAGCCTCGCCACGCAGGAGTCCGTGCCGGCCGCCTTCGCGGTGCTGAGCGTGCTGCCGGACGACCCGTGGCGGGCGTGCCGGCTGGCGGCTTCGCTCGGCGGGGACACCGACACGATCGCCGCCATGACCGGCGCGGTCAGCGGCGCGTGCCATGGCCTGGCGGCGTTTCCCGCCGACGCGGTCGCGGTCATCCACGCCCACGGCCTCGGCCTGTCCAGCCTGGCCGACTCGCTGCTCGCGCTCCGCTTGCGCGGCCGCCCCTCGTGAGCCCAGGGCACCCGGAGCACCCGCCGCTCCGGCGGCTGGTATTCGCCGGTGAGGCCGTCGTGGACCTGGTCATGTGGGTCCCGGCGCTGCCCGAACGGGGCGGCGACATGATCGCGACGTCCGCGGGCCCGGCCGTCGGCGGCGGCTTCAACATCATGGCGGCCGCCGCCCGGCAGGGCCTGCCCGTGCTCTACGCCGGCGGTCACGGCCGCGGCCCGTGGGGCGATCTCGTCCGCTCGGCCCTGGCCGGCGAGGGCATCACCGTGCTCCGGCCGCCGGACGATCGTGCCGACACCGGCTTCGACGTCGCCATGGTGGAGCGCGGCGGGGAGCGGACGTTCGTCACCAGCCTGGGCGCCGAGACCCTGCGCGAGCCGGGCAGCTGGGACGCCGTCCCCGCCGGCCCGGGCGACGCCGTTCTACGTGTCCGGATACGGCCTGGCCGCCGCCGGCTCGGGCGCGCTGCTGGGGAGGTGGGCCGCGGCCCTCCCCGACGGGGTGCTCCTGTTCGTGGATCCGGGCCCGCTGGTCGCCGGGATCCCGCCCGCCGTGCTCGGCCCGGTGCAGGCCCGCTGTGACTGGTGGAGCTGTAACCAGCGCGAGGCGCGGCTGAGCACGGGCGCGGCCGACCCCGCCGGGGCCGCCCGCCGGCTGCCTGCCCGGGGCGTGATCGTCCGCGCGGGTGCGGCGGGCTGCGTGGTCGCCTGCTGTGACCGGATCTCGCTCGTCCCCGCCCCGAAGGTCGACCCCGTCGACACCACCGGCGCGGGTGACACGCATTCCGGCGTGTTCCTGGCCGCGCTGGCCGGCGGTCTCGCTCCGGAGGACGCCGCCCGCCGCGCCAACGCCGCCGCCGCGCTGTCCATCACCCGGGCCGGTCCCGCCACCGCCCCTACTCGCGCCGAGCTCGACGCCTGGCTGACGGCGGGACCGGAGGGCTGAGCGTGGCAGGATCAACAGGTGCCCACGATCCTGCTGCTCTCCACGGCCGACACCGAGCTTCTCGCCGCACGCGCCTCGGGGGCGGATTACCGGACCGCGAACCCGGTGCGCGTCTCGCCCGGGGAGCCGGGTGCCCTGGCGGCGCTGACCGAGGGAGCGGACATCGTCGTGCTGCGCCTGCTCGGCGGGCGCCAGGCGTGGCCCGCGGGTGTCGCCGCGCTGCGCGCCACCGGGATACCGCTGGTGGCGCTGGGCGGCGAGGCGGCCCCGGACGCGGAGCTCATGGCGCTGTCGACCGTCCCGGCCGGGGTGGCCGCCGAAGCGCTCGGTTACCTGCGCGAGGGCGGCCCCGCCAACCTCCGCGAGCTCGCGGCCTTCCTGTCCGACACCGTGCTGCTCACCGGCGAGGGCTTCGCCCCGCCCGAGCCCGCGCCCTCCTACGGCGTGCACCGCTTCCCCGCGACCGCCCCCGCGGCCCCGTCCCCGGCCGCCCCCGCTGACCCCGTGAGCGAAGTCCCGGACGCCGCGCCCCCCACAGTGGCGGTGATCTTCTACCGCGCCCACGAGCTGTCCGGCAACACCGGTTTCGTCGATGCCCTGTGCGCGGCCATCGCCGCGCACGGCGCGACACCCCTGCCCGTGTACTGCTCCTCGCTCCGCTCCGCCGACCCCGGCCTGGCCGAACTGCTCCGCCCCGCCGCGCGCCGTCATCACGACCGTCCTGGCCGCCGGGGGTTCGGTCGCCGCCGACGCGGGCGCCGAGGGCGACTGGGACGCCGGGTGCGCTCGCCGACCTGGGCGTCCCCCTCATCCAGGGCCTCTGCCTGACCTCATCGCGGGCCCAGTGGCAGGACGCGGACGGCGGCCTGAGCCCGATCGACGCGGCCATGCAGGTCGCCATCCCCGAGTTCGACGGGCGCCTGATCGCGGTGCCGTTCTCGTTCAAGGAGGAGGGCCCGGACGGCATCCCGGTCTACGTCGCCGACCCCGAGCGGGCCGCGCCGCCTCGCCGGAATCGCCGTCCGGCACGCGCGCCTGGCCACCATCCCGAACCGGGACAAGCGCGTCGCGATCATGCTGTCCTCCTACCCGACGAAGCACTCCCGGGTCGGCAACGCCGTCGGCCTCGACACCCCCGCCTCCGCGGTCGGCCTGCTGCGCGCCCTGCGCGACGCCGGATACGACCTCGGCGACGGCTTCCCCGACGACGGCGACACGCTCATCCACACGCTCATCGCGGCGGGCGGCTACGACACCGAATGGCTGACCGAGGAGCAGCTCAGCGCCGCGCCGGCGCGCGTCCCGCTGGCCACTTTACGGCCGGTGGTTTTCCGCGTCTGCCTAACGGACTGCGGCAGAAGTCATCCGCGGCAGTGGGGCGAGCCGCCGGGTGAGCTGTACATCGACGGCGAGCGACATCGTGCTGGCCGCCCTGCAGTTCGGGCACGTGGTGCGTGATGATCCAGCCGCCGCGGGGATTCGGCGAGAACCCGGTCGCCATCTACCACGACCCGGTCCTGCCGCCGTCGCACCATTACCTGGCGGCCTACCGGTGGCTGGACGAGGTGTTCGGCGCCGACGCGGTGATTCATCTCGGCAAGCACGGCACGCTGGAGTGGCTGCCCGGCAAGGGCCTCGGCCTGTCGGAGGAATGCGCGCCGGACGCGGTGCTGCGGGACGTTCCGCTCATCTACCCGTTCATCGTCAACGACCCGGGGGAGGGGACCCAGGCCAAGCGGCGCGCGCACGCGGTCATCGTCGACCACCTGGTGCCGCCGATGGCCCGCGCCGACAGCTACGGCGAGCTGGCCAAGCTGGAGCAACTGCTGGACGAGCACGCGACGGTCGCGGCGCTGGACCCGGACAAGCTGCCCGCGGTCCGGGCGCAGATCTGGTCGCTGGTGCACACCGCGCAGCTGCACCACGACCTGGGTGTCCCCGGCGCGAGCCGCGGCGCGGCCGAGATTCGACGACTTCGTGCTGCACGTCGACGGCTATCTCTGCGAGGTCAAGGACGCCGCCGATCCGGGACGGCCTGCACATCCTGGGCGAGGCCCCCACCGGGGAGGCGCTCACCAACCTGGTCCTGGTCATCCTGCGCTCCGCGCAGCTGTGGAGCTCCCGCTGGGCGTGTGCTGCCGGGCCTGCGCGCCGCGCTCGGCCTGGCCGAAGGCCGCGACGACGCGTCCCGCACCGAGACCGACCGCTACGAGCGCACCGCCCGCGCCCTCGTCGAGGCCATGGCCGCTGCCGCCTGGGACCCCGCCCGCGCCCCCGGCGTCACCGCCACCGTCCTCGCCGCGGAGGACCTGCTCTGGCGTCCCTGCCGCCCGCACGCTGCCCTCGGCCACGCCGGCACCGTCGGCCGCTGCAGGCTCCGCGGACTGCCGAAGCCGGCTGCCCCGACGAGCGAGCCGTCCGCCCACGTCCGTTACGGCAAGTGCGCCGGATCCGGCGGCGGTGGCGCGGGTTCTGCGGTTTGCCTGCACCGAAGTGGTTCCGCGGCTCGCGGCCACGACCGGGGAGATCGGCGCGGTGCTGCGCGCGCTGTCCGGCGGGTACATCCCGGCCGGGCCCTCCGGCTCGCCCACCCGCGGCCTGGTCAACGTGCTGCCGACCGGGCGGAACTTCTACTCGGTCGACCCGAAGGCCATCCCGTCCGCCAACTCCTGGGACACCGGCGCGGCGCTGGCCGAATCGCTCCTCGCCCGCCATCTCGCCGACGAGGGCAGCTACCCGCGCTGCGTCGGGCTGACCGTCTGGGGCACGTCCGCGATGCGGACCCAGGGCGACGACATCGCCGAAGTCCTGGCCCTGATCGGCTGCCGCCCGGTCTGGGACGAGGTCTCGCGCCGGGTCACCGGCTTCGCCGTCGTGCCGCCCGCCGAGCTGGGGCGGCCGCGGATCGACGTCACGGTGCGCATCTCCGGCTTCTTCCGTGACGCGTTCCCGCACGTCATCGCGCTCCTGGACGACGCGATCGCCGCGGTCGCGAGCCGCGACGAGCCCGCCGAGGTGAACTACCTGCGCGCGCACGCCACCGCCGACCAGGCCGCGCACGGGGACTGGCGCCGCGCGACAACCCGGATCTTCGGCTCCAAGCCGGGCGCGTACGGGGCGGGCCTGCTGCCGCTGATCGACGCGCGGAACTGGCGCGACGACGCCGACCTGGCCGAGGTGTACGCGGTCTGGGGCGGCTACGCCTACGGCCGCGACCTCGACGGCGCCCCGGCCCGGACCGACATGGAGACCGCGTTCGCGCGGATCGCGGTGGCGGCCAAGAACGCCGATACCCGCGAGCACGACATCGCCGACTCCGACGACTACTTCCAGTACCACGGCGGCATGGTGGCCATGGTCCGGTCCCTCACCGGGCGGAGTCCGGCCGCCTACATCGGCGACTCGGCCACGCCCGATGCGGTCAAGACGCGCACGCTGGCGGAGGAGACACGCCGGGTGTTCCGGTCCCGGGTGGTCAATCCGCGCTGGATCGCGGCGATGCGCAGGCACGGCTATAAGGGCGCGTTTGAGCTGGCCGCGACGGTGGACTACCTGTTCGGGTACGACGCGACCGCGCACGTGGTGTCGGACTGGATGTACGAGCGGCTGGCCGCCGCCTACGTGTTCGACCCAGAGAACCGGGCGTTTATGGAAAAATCCAACCCCTGGGCCCTGCGCGGCATAACGGAACGTCTCCTGGAGGCGGCCCAGCGTGGCATGTGGGCTGACCCGGACCCCAAGACGCTGGATCAGCTCCGTCAGGTCTTCCTCGACCTGGAGGGCGATCTGGAGGCCGGGAGCTGACGCAATCCCAGCCCGCGCATGTGCGAACCGCGCGGTTGTGCTGTTACGGGCCCGTGACAGACTATGAACTGACCGTCAATGGAGGCGCCGATGGCTCAGACCTCACAGGTCCCCGCCGGGGTGGACCCCAGCGTCCCCACTCCGGCCCGGATCTATGACTACATGCTGCGCGGCGAGCACTACCTCGACGTTGACGCCCGCGCCGCCCAGCAGATTCTGAGCGCCGTACCGGAGATCCAGGACTGCGCCTGGTCCAACCGCGGGTTCCACCAGCGGGCGGCCAAGTGGATCGCCGAACGCGGTATCCGGCAGTTCATCGACATCGGTTCCGGGCTGCCGACCGTCGGGAACACGCACGATGTCGTCCGTCAGGTCATCCCCGATGCCCGGGTGGTCTACATCGACAACGACCCGATGGTGGAAACGCAGAGCCGTACCCTGCTCGACGGCGCCGGAGCGACCACCGTGATCCGCGGCGACCTGCGCGAACCGGAGACGATTCTCGGGAACCCGGCCCTGCGCCTGCTCATCGACTTCAGCCAGCCGACCGGGGTCCTGATGACGGCGGTCCTGATGTTCGTTTCCGACTCGGCCGACCCGTGGAGCCTGGTCGCGCAGTACATGGAGGCCATGGCGCCGGGGAGTTACCTGTCGCTGTCCCACCTCACCGATGAGCGGAAGCCGCCGCTCACGGTCGAACGATTCCGCGCCGTGTTCGACCGGGCCAGCGAGCGCATGCACTTCCGGTCGCACGCCGATATCGCGCGGTTCTTCGAGGGGCTGGATCTGGTTCCGCCCTACGAGGGGGCCGGGCCCGGCCTCACCTTCACCGGCATCTGGGGTGCGGAGGACCCGGTACTCGCGGACAGCGAGGGGCAGCGCTGGCTCTACTGCGGGGTTGCCAGGCGGCCGTGATCGCCAAGCCTACGGTCGATGACCTCGGCATCGACCCGGACGCCCAGGAATGGCAGCGTTCGGGCGACGGTGCCGGCGCCATTGAGATCGCCTTTGTCCGCGTGGCGCAACGGGTTCCCCGCGGTCCCGCTGCTTTCCCGGGGCCCGGTGCTTTCCCGGGGCCCGGTGCTTTCCCGGGGCCCAGTGTTTCCGGAAGGCCCGGTGTTTCCGGAAGGGCCGGTGTTTCCGGAAGGGCCGGTGTCTCCGGAAGGGCCGGTGTCTCCGGAAGGGCCGGTGTCTCCGGAAGGGCCGGTGTCTCCGGAAGGCTCGGTGTTGCCGGAGGGCCGGCTGACGCCGACTGGATTCTGATGCGCGTTACCGATGACCCCGACCGCCGGGTGCTGGTGTTCGACCGGAACGAGTGGGAGTCCTTTCTGGACGGCGCCCGAAAAGGCGAATTCGACGATGCGGCCGGACATGCGGCGTCCTAGACTGTCCGGACGCGAGCCCGGTCGATTTTAGCGGCTGACCTCGACAAATCGGGCGAAACCAGCGCGGCGGAGTATTGGCGGGACACCCAGAATGGGACGTTCAGCCAAGATTCACTCATTGAAGGTATAGATTTGCGAATCGCAAGTTGGGTAGTCTCATGATGAAGTTCGGAAGTTGGCAAGGAGGCAGAGCGGTATGACCGACGATGCCTACGGCGCGACGATCGCCAAGCGCCGCCTGTCCGAGCGCCTCGCCGAGCTTCGCGTCGCCAGCGGCTATACCGCCAACCATGTCTGCGACATTCTGAACTGGGGCCGGGGCAAGGTGGGCCGCTTCGAGGCCAACCAATGGAAGCGCCCCGAGATGAGTGACGTCCGGGACCTGCTCCGTATCTATAGCGTCCCGGAGGGCGAGAGCGAGCAGGTCGAGGAGCTCGCCATGCGGGCCCGGGCCCGGCCGTGGTGGCGTGACTTCCCCGAGATCTTCGACAGCGAATTCCCTGGTTATGAGAACGACGCCAGTACCATTCGCGCGTTCATGCCGCTGGTCCTGCCCGGGCTGCTGCAGACGCCGGCCTATATCGAGTCGCTGCTGCGGACCGGTCCGCGGCCGCCCAAGTTCCGGCGTGATGCGCTCGCGGCCCGGCTGCGCCGGCAGGAAATTCTCGACCGCACCGACGGGACCGCCCCGATGCTGAGCGCCGTGATCACCGAGGCGTCCCTGCTGTACCGGTGGGGCACCCACGGCGATCGCCTGGAGCAGATCCGCCACCTCGTCGGCATGGCGGGCCGCCGCAATGTCGAGCTGCGCGTCCAGCGCTTCGAGGACGGGCCGCCGAGCGGTGCGCATTCCATGGTCAACATCTTTGGCTTCGCGGGCGAGGGGCCGGGCCTCGTCTTTGTGGAAACCGATTATGTGATCGAGGAGGTAAGCAAGCGGGAATCGGTGCAGGGCTACCTGCAGTCGTTTGACCGTGCGTGCGATGGGGCGCTCGACCCGCGTGACACCGTGGCTTATCTCGAGCGTCTCGCTGATCGACTGGAGTAAGGAATGACTGATCTGTCTCAGGCCATCTGGCGGAAGGCCCGCCAGAGTTCCCACAATGGGGGCTGCGTAGAGATTGCGGCCAATCTCCCTGGCGTGACCGCCGTCAGGGACAGCAAACGCCCGGAGGGCGGCGCGCACGTCGTCGGCCGGGAGGCGTTCGCCAGATTTCTGGCGGATGTCAAGGGGGGGCGCTACGACATCTCGATGTCGTAGCTGGGGGGTCGGGTGAATCCCCCGGGGGGCATACCCGGGGGATTCACCTTTTGCTTGACCTGTCTCAAGGTCTGGCCGTCCCCCAGGGGTTCCCGCCGCGCCTGTGACTGTACACGCGGTCCGGCGCTCCCCTAGGGACGGCGGCTCGCGTTCATGGCGGCGGCCACGTTCTCGTACGCCCCGATCACGCGGTCCCAGAACCCCCGGACGTCGATGGCCGTGGCCACGAGAGCGTTGCGCTCGTCACCCGGCGCACGGAAGTCGGTCACCGTCATCCCCGAGGTCCAGCGGCCGATGGTCTCGACCTCGACCCGGGCGGGAAGGCAGCCCAGCAAGCCGTGGTCGGCCACGTAGGCCGTCGCGCACACGTCGTGCACGGCGGGGTCGGTCACGATCGGCGCCTCGTCCTGGCCGTTCCCGCTGGCACCGGGCCGCGCGGACAGCGGATCCTCGTCCGAGGCGTAGTGCTCCAGGCCGGGCAGCAGCAGCTCGTAGGCCAGCGCACCCAGGCCGCGCATCCGGTCCCGCACCGCCGGGGTCGCCCGCGCCTGCAGGGTCACGTCCAGCCCCACCATCGTGACCGTCCAGCCCGCGCGGAAGACGATGGCGGCGGCCTCCGGGTCGGCGGCCATGTTGAATTCGGCCGCGGGCGTGGTGTTGCCCCGGCCGGATGAGCCGCCCATGATCACAAAGTCCTTGACCTGGGTGACCAGGTGCGGCGCCCGGTGGACGGCCAGCGCGATGTTGGTCAGCGGGCCGGTGGCGACGAGGGTGATCTCGCCCGGAGCCGCGCCGATCGTCTCGATCAGGAAATCAATGGCGTGACCGCCCGAGGGCCGTGCGTCCGGGGGCGGCAGCTTTGCGCCGCCCAGACCGGTATCCCCGTGCACATGCCGGGCGTCGAGCGGCGGGCGCAGCAGCGGCGCGGGACTGCCGGGGGTGACCGGGATGCCCGCCGCGCCGATGAACTCACAGACCCGCTGCGCGTTGGACGTGGTGAGGTCCAGGCCCACGTTGCCGGCCACGGTGGTGATGCCGCGCAGGTCAAGGTCCGGGCTGCCTACCGCGAAGGCGATGGCCAGCGCGTCGTCGATACCCGGATCGCAGTCCAGAATGATCTTTTCAGCCACCGGAAAATCCTTCCCCGCGACGTGCCGGTCAGTCCAGCCACGACGCTACCGGAGTGGCCCGGACTAGCCTGGACTAGCCTCGTGCCGAGGAGGTTCGCTATGCACCAGCCGCCCATCCCGCACGTCGCCAGCACCGATCCGGAGATCGCTGACCTGATCGAGCGGGAGGCCCGCAGGGAGTTCGAGAAGATCCGGCTGATCCCGTCGGAGAACTATGTGTCGGTGGCCGTGCTCGAGGCGTCGGGCTCGGTGCTGACCAACAAGTACTCCGAGGGGTACCCGGGGCGCCGCTACTACGAGGGCCAGCAGTTCATCGACGTCATCGAGACCATGGCCGTGCAGCGGGCGCAGGCCCTGTTCGGCGTCGAGCACGCCAACGTCCAGCCGTACTCCGGCTCGCCGGCCAACCTGGCCGTGTACCTGGCCTTTGCCGAGCCGGGCGACACGATCATGGGCATGTCGCTGCCGATGGGCGGGCACCTGACCCACGGCTGGCCGGTCTCGGTCACGGGCAAGTGGTTCCGCAGCGTGCAGTACGGCGTCCGCGCCGACACCGGCCGCGTGGACCTGGACGAGGTGCGTGATCTGGCCCGCCGGGAACGCCCGAAGCTCATCTTCTGCGGCGGGACAGCGATCCCGCGGACCATCGACTTCCCGGCCTTCGCCGAGATCGCCGCCGAGGCCGGCGCGGTGCTCGTGGCCGACATCGCGCACATCGCCGGGCTGATCGCCGGCGGTGCCCACCCGTCCCCGGCCGGCCACGCCGGCGTGATCACCACGACCACGCACAAGACGCTGCGCGGCCCCCGCGGCGCGATGATCATGTCGGACGAGGAGCACGCGAAGGCCCTGGACAAGGCGGTGTTCCCCGGGCTGCAGGGCGGGCCGCACGACCACACCACCGCCGCGATCGCGGTGGCCCTGCACGAGGCCGCGCAGCCCGCGTTCCGCGACTACGCGCACCAGGTGGTCGCCAACGCGCGGGCGCTGGCCACGGCGCTGACGGCCCGCGGCTACGACCTCGTGTCCGGCGGCACCGACAACCACCTGATCCTGGTCGACCTGACCCGGCAGGGCATCGGCGGCAAGCCCGCGGCGCGCGCCCTGGACCGGGCCGGCATCGAGCTGAACTACAACACCGTGCCGTACGACCCGCGCAAGCCGTTCGACCCGTCCGGTATCCGGCTCGGCACGCCCGCGATCACCACGCGCGGTCTCGGTGAGGAGCACATGCCGGCCATCGCCGCGTGGATGGACGACGCGATCACCGCCGCGGCCAAGGACGACGAGGCCGCCCTGGATCGGATCGCCCACGAGGTCCGCGACCTGATGGCCACGTTCCCGATGGCCGGCTGGACCACCGCCTGACGCCCACCGCCTGACGCCGGCTGGATCACCGCCTGACGCCGCTGGATCACCGCCTGACGCCTGACCGGATCACCGCCTGACGCCGGCTGAACTCACCGCCTGACGCCGGCCAGCCGCCACCCACCGCCCGGCGCACCATCGCCGGGCCGTCTCTTACCGCGACGTCGGCTTCCCCCGGCCATCTCACCATATAGAACGTTTTTTATCTCATCATGAGATCGCGCTATCGTCTGGCCCATGGCCGGTGATCGCCGCAGGTGGTGGATGCTGGGCCTCGGCATGGGCGCGCAGGCGGCTAGTTGCGTTTTCCTGTACGGCCTCCCGTACCTCGTGCCGCACCTGCGTCACCAGCTCGGGCTGTCGCTCACCGCCGCGAGCGCGCTCGCGGCCGCGCCGCTGATCGGTGTCATCGTCGCGCTGGTGGCCTGGGGAGCCCTCGCCGACCGGTACGGCGAGCGGCTGGTCATCACCGCCGGGCTGGCCATCGCGGGCGGCGCCCTGCTCGCCGCGACCCGGCTGTCCGGGCGCTGGCATCGGCGTCCTGCTCGTCTGCGCGGGCGCGGGCGGCGCCTCGGTCAACGCGGCCAGCGGCGCTGGTCCTGGGCTGGTTCGGCGCAGCAACGCGGCCTGGCCATGGGCGCCCGGCAGACCGCCCAGCCGCTCGGGACCATGCTCGCGGCGGCCGCGCTGCCCGCCATCGCGGCGCACTCCGGCCTGGCGGGAGCGCTCGGCGCGTGCGGCGCCCTGTGCCTGGCTGCCGCGGCCCTGGTGGCCATCTTCGCGACGGACCCGCCTCGCCGTCCCGTGCGGCACCGGGCCGGTGCCCAGCCCCTACCGCTCGCCGGCGCTGTGGCGCATCCACGCGGCCAGCATGCTGCTCGTGGTGCCGCAGTTCGCCACGACCGGCTTCGCGCTGGAGTACCTGGTGGCCGGCGCGGCTGGAGCCCTGACGCGGGCCGGGTCATCGCTATCCCGAACCTGCGGCGAACTGGCGCGGTCACCCGGACAGTGGTCGAGTTGTCTCAGGACAACCTCCAGTCGAGCGCTGCTGCGCCGGTGGCGGCCATCATGGCGCCTACCGCGCTCGGCATGTGGTGGCGCTCGCCGCTCACCGCCGGCGCGCTGCTCGCCGCGTCGCGCTGTCGGTCAGCACGAACGGCCTGGCGTTCACGGCGTCGCGGAGATCGCGGGCATGTCCTGGGCCGGCCGTCGCTCGCCTGCAGACTCACCAGTCACAACCGTTGCCGCGGCCGCGACGCCGCCGGTCATGGCGCAGCTCATCGGGCTGACGGGCTACCCGGGGCCTTCGGCCTCGCGATCCGTTCCCGCTCGCCGCGATCGTCGCGATCCCGGTCGGCGCCGAGCCCCGCCCGACCGCGCCCCCGCGCCCACCAGCGCCGCTCTCGCCCGCCGCCCCTCCTGAACCTCGCCCCCGAACTACGACCGCAGCGTCGGCGTAATGCATAACCGAACGTATCGGCTGGGAAGGATAGGTGGGGAAGGGATCTCGCCGCGCCGGCCCGCGACGTTTAGGCTCAGGATCCGCTGATCTTGCTGAGCGATCCCCAGGTGATCGATATCCCGGCGCAGGACTGTGGCGAACCTCTCGCGGAGATTGCCTCGGTCCCGGAGATTGCACTGGATCCCCGGGAGCGGGATCAGGCCGCGGCCTACGGCCGGGTCAGGTCGCGTCCTCAAGCGTCTGCGCTCAGCATCCGAGACGCTTCCCGATGGCATCAGGTTCCTCGTCGTAGAAGGGCATCGCAGCAGCACCGAGCAGGAACGGCGCTTTGCCCTCCACGAGGACCGCCTGCGCCGCTCCGGCATCACTGACCCTGACGAGCTGCGGCGCCGGGCCAGCGCCTTCGTCTCCCCGGTCGAGGTGGCGCCACACTGTGCTGGCGCGGCCCTGGACCTGACGCTCGCTGATGCCGACGGCGCCGAGCTAGACATGGGCGGTGCTGTGAACGGCCACCGCACCGGAGACGAAAAGTACTGTCCGCTGAACGCCTCAGGACTATCAGCCCGAGCACGGCGCAATCGCGACCTCCTGGCCCGAGCCATGGGCAGCGCCTGGTCTTCTTCATCAACTACCCCACGGAGTGGTGGCACTGGTCCTACGGCTACCGGTGCTGGGCGCTGATCACCCAGGCAGACAGCGCCATCTACGGACCAGCCTCACCACCTCGAACCAGCGAGACCTGGCCCGCCCAACCAAATCACTCCCGCGCTGGTTTCCGTCCCCATGCACTACCCACGCTCCGTCTGACCAGCTCATTTACGCCGCACGCGACGCCGTTACGGCGCTCAAGCACGTTAGCGCGTGTGTGTTTGACGATCACTTCGGCGCGACGTAAGTCCCCCGGCCTCTGATGGTCACGACCAGCCCCTCGGAGCGCAGTGCCTCGATGGCCTGCCTGACGGTCCCACGGGCTACCCAACCGCAAGGTCCGGCTGACCGGGGACACTCTCGACGCGCTGATGGACCAGCTCGACTGGTTCCACACCACCTGATGCTGTGGCTAGTCGGCCACCCGGCCTGCTAGTTTGCCCGCATGGCAGACCTGGGACCCGTCGCTTGGCCGCCTGAGCCGATCAGGACCGAGCGGCTCGTGCTCCGTGAGCCCGAGGCCCGGGACCGTGCAGCATACATCGAGCTGCTCGCCTCGCCAGAGGTGGGCACCTACCTCGGTGGCCCCCGGCCACGTGACGAGCTCGAGCGCGCGATGGCCGGGGCGCCAGAGCGGCGCCCCGGCCATTTCATAGTCGATCTCGACGGAGCCATGATCGGCCAGATCATTCTCAGGAGAGCAACGGGGCACGGTCCTCCGGCTGCTGCCGGGGCAGGCCGAGCTCGGCTACCTGTTCCTGCCGGAGGCGTGGGGATGCGGGTACGCCGCCGAGGCGTGCGCAGCGGCGCTCGACTGGTTCACCGGCGCGCTTCCCGGCGAGCCGGTGGTGCTCTTTACCCAGACCGCCAACGCCCGCTCGATGCGCCTCGCGGCGAAGCTGGGGTTCACCGAGCTAGAGCGGTTCGAAGCCTACGGCGCCCAGCAGTGGTCCGGCATATGGTCCCCGGTCACGCCGTCCGATTGAGCTCGTGCTCACTGGGACCTTCCGCTGCCGTGTCAGCCGAACCCGCAATCCCGACAAACCGCTTGACTACCCACCAGAACGCTTGACTCCCCGGCATTGTGGCTAGTCCTACGCATACTGCGGATTTCCGGCGCCGATCATGAAGTGCGCCATCGCATCGGCCTGCGTTCGGCTTACCGATTTCGATCAGGCCGCAGCTGGCCAGGATGGGCCTGGCGGAGCGTACGTTGAAAGAAACGGCTCCAGCCGCCGGGACCGTCGGCCGGTATGCCAGATTCGTTTACTGCCTGAGGAGTCGGTCATGGGCCTCAATGCGGAGGCGAACCGGTGAGCACGCCGGGGCCGCCCGATCGTGCGCCGGCAGTCCGGCGGCGGGTTATCCGGGCATCGGCCGCGCCGGGCCCGCCCGATTCCGGGCCGACGGTCCGGGGGCGGGTGATGACGACCGGCACGGCCCTCACCCTGATCGCGGTGGGCGCGATCTTGTGGTTCGCCGTCACGCCGACTGCGATCCCCGGCCTGAACGTGAACATCGTGGGAATCATCCTGTTCCTGATCGGGATCGTTGGTCTCCTGCTGCCCGTTACGGCGAGCCCCCGGACTCTCCGGTCGGTGAACCCCTGGCTGCGCCCCACCGGGTACGACAATCCCCGGCTGGACGAGATCAAGAGGGCCGCAGCCGCGGACGATGCCCGGATCGAGGAGGACGACAAGTTCTTCGACCCGAATGGCCCCGGGAGTCGGGAAGACGATCTATGAATCGCTCGCCGCTTCCTTCATTTCGGCGGCGGCGTCCTTGGTCAGGGTGATCCGGACGAGGGCGGCACCCAGGCGGGCCAGCTTCTCGTTCGAGCCTGCCAGCGCGGCCAGCGCCGCCGGGTCTGCGGGCAGGCCGGCCTCGCGGGCCCCCTGCTGCACCCGGGCGTCCACGTAGGGCGCCACCGAGGGCCAGACAGCCTGAACCTCCCGCAGGAAGATGTCCGCTCCGGCGGGCCCGATCCCGGGGAACTCCTGCAGCAGCGATGCGATCTTCTTGCGCGCCCCGTTGCCCTGGCCGCCGGCTTCGTCCCGGAGCTTGCGCAGGTCCCCCTGCCAGCGTTCGTCCAGCAAAGCGGCCCCGTCGCCGAGCATGGTGGCCGTCCGCTCGTCGTAGCGCCGGTAGTGGCCCCGCCCCAGCGCGTCCACCCGGTCCTGCCAGCTCGCCTCCCGCATGGCCTTCGGGGTCGTGTACCCCGCGGCGAACAGTTCGCGGGCCGCCTGGATCGCGATATCCCCGGAGATGCGCGCGCTCAGCAGCGTGGCCAGCACAAGCAGCTGGTAGAGAGGCGCCGGTTTGTCGGCGAGCCGGATGCCGGCGTCTTCGGCGTAGGTGCGGCCGTACCGGTCGAGCAGAGCGCTCGCGATGGCGTCAGGATGGCCAGCCATAGGCGGTTCCCCTCGTCAGTTACCCCTCGCCAGAGCCAGAATCAGAGCCAGTGCCCTCATCCCGTGCGGCCTGGACCTGGGCCGCCTTCTCGTCCTCGAACGCCTCGGCGGGGGCGTCCCGGTGCGGCGCCACAGTCCTCCCGTCACCGGCATGAATGCCGCCCTGCACGGGGCCGGTCCACGGCGGCATGGAGGCTGGCTCGGTCCGGCGCGGCGCCCGGCCGGCCAGCATGACCGGGATCAGCAATGCGCACCCCAGGATGACGGAACCGACCGACAGGACGATCAGGCCGGTTTCCGACATGTTGGTGATGTTGGTTTCGTACCCCGGTGCGCTGATGAACAACGTCATCGGCTGTTACCTCCTTGTGCCTGGCCCTATCCGAAGGACGCCTCCGGTATCTATAGTCCCTTACTGGCCTCGGGCACAACGAGGACGGGGCATGGGGCGTGGCGAAGTACGTACTGGCTGACCGCTCCGAGCAGCCGGGCCGCGGTTTCTCCTCTGGTCGCGAGCACGATCATCTGAGCGTTCAGGGTCCGGGCCGCGTCCACCAGCACCCGTCCCGGCGCACCCCGCACCGCCCGCTGCTCCACCGTGTCTGCCTCGTCGCCGATGGCCTTACGGATGGTCTCGCGGAGGACGGATTCGGCGGTTTGCTGCTCCGCGCCGGGGGAGCGGAGCGTGGAGAGCGGCCGCGCGGCCGGAGCCCCCAGTGCGCTGTCGCCGCTGTAGGCCATCACCGCCACCAGGCGAACCTTACGGAGGCCGGCCTTCCTCGTGGGCTAGGCGGATGGCGGCGTACGAGTCAGGTGAACCGTCTACGCCTACTACTACGGTCATTGTCCACCTCTTTATGGCTTGACCTGCGTCGTCGTCGTTCTGTGATCCTCTTCCCGCACATCCGGGCGGCATGCCCTCGTTGCCGCCTCGCCGTCACGGCCCGCCCGCGCGCAGAGCAAAGCAAGAGCGCTGCTCTTGTTTGCGTCTGCCGCTCTGCTAGGCTTGGATCATGCCAGCACGCACGACCGCGAGGGAGCGGGTCCGCGCGGAGATCACCCGCGAGATCACGGACATTGCCCGCGCCCAGCTTGCCGCGGACGGGGCCGCCGCCCTGTCGCTCCGCGCCGTGGCGCGGGAGATGGGCATGGTCTCCTCGGCGATCTACCGGTACTTCGCCAGTCGCGACGACCTGCTCACCGCGCTGATCATCGACGGCTACAACGCCATCGGCCACGCCGTGGAAGGCGCCGACGCCGCGTGCCGCCCCGACGACTACCCGGGCCGGTGGCGGGCGACGTGCCGCGCCGCCCGGGCCTGGGCGGTTGCGCACCCGCACGAGTACGCGCTGATTTACGGCTCGCCCGTCCCCGGATACCAGGCGCCGCAGGCCACCATCGGTCCCGCGGCCCGCTCGGCCATGGTCCTGGGCCAGCTCGTCAGCGACGCCTTCGCGGCCGGGGCGCTCGCCCCCGGCAAGGACATGCCACCCATCCCGAACGGACTTGCCGAGGACGCCAGCCGGCTCCGGGACAGCGTCCTGCCCGAGGTCCCGGACGAGGTCGTGATCGCGGCGCTGACGGCCTGGGCCGGGGTGTTCGGGCTGATCAGCTTCGAGCTGTTCGGCCAGTTCAACAACGTCATCACCGACACCGCCGCGTACTTCGATCGCGGCCTCGCCGACCTGGGCCGCCTCGTCGGCTTCGCCCCGTAAGGCACCCGCAAAGCCGAAACCCCCAACCCCGCAAGCCCAGACCGCAAAGCAGAACCGGGCGCCGGACGGCCATGCCGCCGGCGCCCGGTTAACGGACTCCCCGAAGCCAGCTCCTAACCGAACTGGTCCTCCACGCCTCCCCGAACGGTCAGGTGCCGGGGGTGGGCTTGCGCCAGTTGACGGTGGGCAGGAGCGCTTCGGGACGGACCCGGTGGGCGTAGCGTTTGGTGACTTCGAACAGGGACTCGATCAGGGTGTCGGACAGCAGGTGAGGCTGCAGGCCGAGTTCGATGAGCCTGGTGTGGGTGACGTTGTAGTAGTGGTCGGTCAGTTCCACCCGCGGGTTGTCCAGGTGCTCGATCGTGACTTCCTCGGGAGAGGCGGCCTTGATCGTGTCCGCGATGTCGGCGACCGACATCCATTCGGTGATCTGGTTGAAGACGCGGAATTCACCGCGGTCAGCGGGGTTCTCGCACGCCAGCTGGATGCATTGCACGGTGTCGCGGATGTCGATCATGCCGCGGGTCTGCCCGCCGGTCCCGTACACGGTCAGCGGGTGGCCGATGACGGACTGGATGACGAACCGGTTCAGCACGGTGCCGAACACCGCGTCGTAGTCGAACCGGGTGGCCAGGCGCTCGTCGCGGGCGGTTTCCGGGGTCTGCTGCCCGTACACCACGCCCTGGTTCAGGTCGGTGGCGCGCAGGTTCCAGATCCGGCACGCGAACTCGATGTTATGGGAGTCGTGCACCTTGGACAGGTGGTAGAACGACCCGGGCCGCTTGGGGAACATCATCCGATCGGTGCGGCCGTTGTGCTCGACCTCCAGCCAGCCCTCCTCGATGTCGATGTTCGGGGTCCCGTACTCGCCCATCGTGCCCAGCTTGACCAGGTGAATCTCCGGGTTGATCTCCGCGATCGCGAACAGCAGGTTCAGGTTCCCGATCACGTTGTTGTGCTGGGTATACACCGCGTGCGCCCGGTCGATCATCGAATACGGCGCCGCCCGCTGCTCCGCGAAATGCACCACCGCGTCCGGCGCGAAATCCGAAATGATGTGATGGGTGAAGATCGCATCGGTCAGATCCCCGACATAACAGCCGATCTCCTGCCCGGTCAGCTCCTTCCACACCCCGATCCGGGTCTGCAGCGGCTCGATCGGCACCAGGGACTCCACCCCCAGCTCATGGTCATAACCACGGCGCGCGAAATTATCCGCCACCGCCACCTGATGCCCCCGCTCAGACAAATGCAGCGCCGTCGGCCAGCCGAGGTACCCATCCCCGCCCAACACCAAAATCTTCATAACTCCGTTTCCCTGCCTTGGGGTCGTAGTGTCGCTTTCGGTTGTGTATTTGCCTTGGCCGGTCATTCGTACCGGGCGGCGAGCTTTACCGCCCTCTCAGCGTTTTCCCAGCTCATCCGGAGCTCGCATTGGCTGCGCTCGCTGTTGCGACACGGTAGCGTGCTGCAGTGCGGCTGGGAGGCCGGTCGTGAGAAGACGCGGCCCTCAGGGACGCTGTGGCCTGCAGCGTCGGCACCCTGCACCTGCTCTTCGGGACCTCGTCGGTAGCCCTATCGTCGGTCACGTAACCTAGGACATCAATGGCACTCGCATCGAGCCGGATCGGCGCCGCGCTGATCCGCAAGGCACGCACCAACGTCGGTGTCCGTTTCACGCGGTTCACCCTGGTGGCCGTGGCTTCCGTGATAGCCAGCCAGCTGGCGCTGAGCATCTTCATCGGCCCGGCGAACATGACAGCTGGCATCTCAGGCGGCCTCGCGGCGATCATCGGCGCAGGCGTGAGCTACGTCCTGAGCCGCTGGGCGTGGGAGCGCAAGGGCAAGCCGCAGCTGCTGAAGGAAACGCTGCCGTTCTGGCTGGTTTCCATCGGCGCCTGGATCATTCTCGGCCTGGCCGCCAAGCTGGGCGTGGCCCTGGCCGAGCACTTCGAGCTCGACGGCATTAAGCGGGTGCTCGTGGTCGACGGCACGTACTTCGCCGCCAACTGCCTGACGTTCCTGGGGCGCTTCGTAATCTTCCATTACGTCCTCTTCGCCGACGGGCGGTCCCCGCGCGCCTCCGGGCCGCCCATCAGCTCGTCCAGTGACGCGACCGAGGTCCCGCCGGACGACGCGGATGACGCCGACCCGTTCGCCATGGCCGCCGGCCCGGCCGAGCCCGGCGTATCCGGCGTCCCGGCCTGCGCCGACCGCGGTGACACGGACACGCGGCCCGAGCGCCGCTGACGCTCGCGCCACCACGTCCCGAACACCACGCGGCTGAACCGCACCCCGTAGAAGAGGTTGTTCACCCCGGGGATGTGCAGGTTGTAGAAGGGGTTCTGGCCCTTCTTGCTCTCCCCGACCCGGCGCTTGTGGATTGTGGCCGGCACTTCCGCCACCTTGTAGCCGTGGGTGATCACGCCGATCAGCAGCTCTGACGCCTGATACTGCGGCTGGGACAGCTGCACCGCCCCGGTGACCTCCGCGCGCATGGCCCGCAGCCCGAACGTGGTGTCGGTGATCTTCTGGCCGGTCAGCAGGCTGATCGTCGCGGCGAAGAACCGGACCCCCGCCTGGCGGATCGGATCCTTGGTTTCCTCGCTGCCCAGCCGGCGCGAGCCGCTTACGAAGTCGGCTTCCCCGGCGATGATCGGTGTGAGCAGTCCCTCGATCTCGGCCGGGTTGTACTGGCCGTCGGCGTCCGTGGTCACGATGTACTGGGCGCCGCCGTCCCGGGCGATCCGGTACCCGAGCCGCAGCGCGGCCCCCTGGCCCCGGTTGACCGGGACGTCCGCGACCAGCGCGCCGGCCGCGTCCGCTTCCTTGGCGGTGGCGTCCGCGCAGCCGTCGGCCACGACGATCGTCGCGACCTCCAGCCCGCACACCTGCGCGGGCAGGTTGTGCACGACGGGCCCGACCGCACCCTCCTCGTTGTAGGCGGCGATCACCACCGCGACCGGCGGCAGCTGCCGCACCCGGTCACCGTACTGGTCGGCCATGACGCCGAGCGCGGCGTCATCGATGGCCACGTCGCTGGCAGATCCGGCGTACCCGCCCGCGTGGCTGCCGGTTTCCTGGCCGGCGTAACCCGCATTCCCCGGCATACCCGCATTCCCCGGCGTGCCCGCGCTCATCGCGCTCCCTCCGTGGCCAGAGCCGCCTCAGCCGCCTCATCCAGCGCCCTCGCGGCCGGCGCGCCCTCGGGGGCGAAATCCGGCCACACCGTCGCCATGCCGGCCTTGAGGTCGTAGGTGGGCGCGTAGCCCAGCCCGCGCGCGGTGGAGATGTCCAGCTTGACTGCCGGCATCTCGCCCTGGGCGATCGGGGCGTTCTCGGCCGGGATGTTGACGCCCGTGACCAGGCGCGCGGTCTCCACCATCTGGTTCACCGTGACCGACTCACCGGACCCCAGGATGACCGGGCCGGTGTGGTCGGAGCGCCACGCGGCGAAGATGCCGCTGAGCACGTCGTCGACCTGAATGACATCGCGGATCATGGTGCCGTCGCCGCGGACCTTGACGCCGGTGCCGTCGCGGGCGGCCCGCATCAGCCGGGGGATGAAGCTGTCCTTGTGCTGCATCCCGGGCCCGTACACGTTGGAGAACCGGAGCGCGACGCCCCGGACTCCGTAGGAGGCCGCGTAGCAGCTGATCAGCATCTCCGAGGCGGCCTTGGTCGCGCCGTACGGGGTGAGCGGCCGCAGCGGGGCCTGCTCGGTGATGATCGCGCCGCCGACGTTGCCGACGACCGCGTTGGTGGAGGCGAACAGGAACGTCCGCACGCCGCGCTGCCGCGCCACCTCCAGCAGGCCCGCCGTCACCGCGACGTTGTTCCGGTAGGTGGTCTCCGGGTCCTTGACCGACTCCAGCACCGAAGTCCGCGCGGCGAGGTGGATGATCGTGTCCGTCCCGGGCTGAACCGCCTGGCCGGCGACCTCCGGGTCGTAAAGGTCACCGACGATCGCCTGCACGGAGCCCGAAGGAGCAGGGCCGCGAAGGCCGGGGCCGGAAGGGCCGGGGAATGGCTTGAGATCGGCCACCGTCACGTTGGCACCGGCATCGACCAGCGCGGCCACGAGCCGCTTGCCGATAAACCCGGAACCACCCGTGACCAGTACCCGACCCTCCGTTACCGGTATCCGGGAGCGAAAATCGTTCCCCATTCAAGCTCCATTCGCGTGTCGTTCAGTCATCGTTAGGTTCTTTACGCTCTCTTTGCGACGCGGGCACGTTACCGGCCCTAGCTGAGGATTAGCTGGGGAGTAACTGCGGGGCCAGGCCAGCCCGCTGAACCGGTCAAGGGCGGTATATTCGGCCAACCGCGCTGTTGACGGGCCAGATGTGCCTGGTCAGTGTATCCGCGCCTGCGGCCTGGGTCCCGGGACCTCGGCAAATGTGTCATGCTGGGCCCAGGCGGTATGCGGAGGAACTCCGGTGTGAATCCGGGGCTGTCGCGCAACTGTAACCGGGGAGTGACCTCTCAGTGAGGCCACCGTCGCCATCGCGGCGGGAAGGCGAGGGGAAGCGCCGATCCGGGAGCCAGGAGACTCCGGCCGCCGGTATGACCGGCTACGGGCGCGATGACCCGGGAAGGACGGCCCCGCATGACGGCCAGCGACGTAACCTCCGGCGACGAGCGGCACGCGGTGCGCAGCAGTACCCATGCTCCGCTGTATCCCTTCGCCGCGATCGTCGGCATGCCGGATCTGAAGCTCGCGCTGCTGCTCAACGCGGTCTCGCCCGCGATCGGCGGGGTGCTCGTGCGCGGCGAGAAGGGCACCGCGAAGTCGACCGTCGTCCGCGGTCTCGGCGAGCTGCTGCCCCCGGTGCGGGTCGTCCGCGGCTGCCGGTTCTCCTGCGACCCGGCCGCCCCCGACCCGGCCTGCCCGGACGGCCCGCATCCGCCGGGCGCCCCGGAGCGCTCGCGGCCGGCCACGCTCGCCGAGCTGCCCGTGGGCGCGACCGAGGACCGCCTCGTCGGCTCCCTCGACATCGAGCGCGCGCTGTCGGAGGGCGTCACCGCCTACGAGCCCGGCGTGCTCGCCGCGGCGCATCGCGGCCTGCTGTACGTGGACGAGGTCAACCTGCTGCACGACCATCTCGTCGACCTGCTGCTCGACGCGGCGGCGCTCGGGGTCAGCTACGTCGAGCGAGAGGGCGTCTCGGTCCGGCACGCGGCCCGTTTCCTGCTCGTCGGCACGATGAATCCGGAGGAAGGCGAGCTGCGGCCGCAACTGCTGGACCGGTTCGGGCTGACCGTGGAGGTGGCCGCCAGCCGCGATCCGGACGAGCGCGCCGAGGTCGTCCGCCGCCGGCTCGCGTACGAGGCGGATCCGGCCGGTTTCGCGGTCCGTTTCGACGCCGGTACCCGCCGGCTCGCCGCCGACGTGGCCGCCGCGCGCGCCCGGCTGCCGCAGGTCGTGCTGCCCGACGCCGCGCTGCGGCAGATCTGCGCCGTCTGCGGCCGGTTCGGGGTCGACGGCATGCGGGCCGACCTGGTCACGGCGCGCGCGGCCATCGCCCTGGCGGCCTGGCACGGCCGCGGCGAGGTGACCGTGGACGACATCCGCCAGGCGGCCCGGCTGGCCCTGCCGCACCGCCGCCGCCGCGACCCGTTCGACGCCCCGGGCCTGGACGAGCAGGAACTGGAGGACGCGCTCCGCCAGCCGCCGCCGGGCCCGCCGGAGCCGCCCGAGCCTCCGGACGAGCCCGGCCCGCCCAGCCCCGACGGCCCCGGCCGGCCAGATGCCCCCGGCGCACAGGGCCCCGCTGACCCCGCGTCCGCTCCGGCCGGCCCCCAGGACCAGGGCCCCGGCCGCCAGAACACGGACCTGGGCGCCGGCGGCCACGGTCCCGCGCCGCAACCCGCCACCGGCCAGCAGAGCGCCGTGGACCAGCGGACGGCCGATGAAGATTCTGAACGGACGTGGGCCGGGAGCCCTCCGGCCCCGGGACCGGATCCCGTCCCCGCGCCTCCGCCGTTCCGTGCCCGGCTGCTGACCGTTCCCGGGACGGGAGCCGGGGCCCTCGGCCGGCGATCGCCCGCCTACACCCCGAACGGCCGCACGGTCGGCGCGCGCCTGCCGTCCGGCCGGATCACCGCGCTGCACCTGCCGGCCACGCTCCGCGCCGCGGCCCCGTCCCAGCCGGAACGCAAGCGGCGGTCGGGCTCCCCCCCGCCACCTGGCTTCATCCTCACCCCGAACGACCTGCGGGAGGCCGTCCACGTCGGCCGCGAGGGCAACCTGGTGCTGTTCACCGTGGACGCCAGCGGCTCGATGGCCGCGCGGCCGCGAATGCGCGCCGCCAAGGGCGCGGTGCTGTCGCTGCTGCTCGACGCCTACCAGCGCCGGGACAAGGTCGGGATGGTCACGTTCCGCGGGGACGGCGCCGAACTCGTGCTGCCGCCGACGTCGTCGGTGGAGGCGGGTGCCCGGCGGCTGGGCACGCTGGCCACCGGTGGCCGGACCCCGCTGGCGGCGGGCCTGGCCCGGTCCGCCGAGGTACTGGCGGCCGAGAAGATCCGCGACCCCGCCCGGCGCCCGCTGCTGGTGATCGTCACCGACGGCCGCGCCACCCGCGGCAGCGACGCGGACCTGGCCCGCGCCACCACCCTGCTGGCCGGGGTGGCGGCCGTCGTGGTGGACTGCGAGACCGGGCCGGTCCGGCTGGGCCTGGCCTCGGCGCTCGCGGGCCGCCTGGGCGCGGCGCTGGTCAGCCTGGAGGACCTGCCCGCGGCCGGGGCGGGGACGCTCGCCGGCGTCGTGCGCGCCGCCCGCGGAATGGCCGCCTGATGCCCCAGGGGCAGCCGGCCAGCGTGCCGGACGACGGGCTCACGACGCGGGCGCGGCGCAGCCGTCCCCTGGTGGTGGTGCACACCGGCACCGGCAAGGGCAAGTCCACCGCCGCGTTCGGCATGGCGCTGCGGGCCTGGAACCAGGGCTGGCCGGTGGGAGTGTTCCAGTTCGTGAAGTCGGCCAAGTGGCGGGTCGGGGAGGAGCACGCGCTGCGGGCGCTCGGCGCCAGCGGCGAGGGCGGCCCGGTCACCTGGCACAAGATGGGTGAGGGCTGGTCCTGGATCCAGCGGGAGACCGGCGGCCACGCCGAGCAGGCGGCCGAGGGCTGGGCCCAGGTGGCGCGGGACCTGGCCGCGCAGACCTACCGTTTCTACGTCCTGGACGAGTTCACCTACCCGATCAAGTGGGGCTGGGTCGACGTCGCCGAGGTCATCTCGGTGATGGACGCCCGGCCGGGCCAGCAGCACGTGGTCATCACCGGCCGCGACGCGCACCCGGACCTGGTCGCCTACGCCGACCTGGTTACGGACATGACAAAGGTCAAGCACCCGATGGACCGGGGCCAGAAGGGGCAGAAGGGCATCGAATGGTAGCGGTCCCCCGGCTCATGATCGCGGCCCCGGCCTCGGGCAGCGGGAAGACCACGGTGGCCTGCGGGCTGATGGCCGCGCTGCGCGCGGCCGGGCTGGCCGTCTCCGGCCATAAGACCGGCCCGGACTACATCGACCCCGGCTACCACGCGCTGGCCACCGGCCGCCCCGCCCGGAACCTGGACCCGTTCCTGTGCGGCGAGGAGCGGATCGTCCCGCTGTTCCTGCACGGAGCCCGCGGCGCGGACGTCGCCGTCGTCGAGGGCGTGATGGGCCTGTTCGACGGCACCGACCCGGGAACGGGGGAGGGCGCCGGGGATCCGGGTTACGGCTCCACGGCCCACGTCGCGCGGCTGCTGGCCGCGCCCGTCGTGCTCGTCATCGACGCCGCCTCCATGGGGCGCTCGGTGGCCGCCGTCGCGGCCGGCTTCGCCCGGTTCGATCCGGGCACGAAGGTCGCCGGGGTGATCCTCAACCGGGTGGCGTCGGACCGGCACGAGCGCCTCCTCCGCGACGCCCTGGCGGCATCCGGGATCGCGGTCTACGGCGCGATCCGCCGTTCGGCCCAGGTGGCGGCGCCGTCCCGGCACCTGGGACTGGTCCCCGCGGCCGAGCGTTCCCGGGCCGCCGCGGACGCCGTGGCCCGGCTGGCCGTGCTCGTCAGGGACGCCTGTGACCTGCGCGCCCTGCTCGCGCTCGCTCGCCGTGCCCCCTCGCTCCCCGGCGCACCCTGGGACCCCGCCGAAGCCCTCATGTTCTCCTCAACCCCAGCAACCCCTCCCGCCTCAGCAGCATCTCCAGCCTCTCCAGCCTCAGCAGCCTCTCTCACCTCAGCAGCATCTCCCGCCTCAGCAGTCACTGGAGCCCCAGCCGGAGCCGGGCCCGTCGTCGCAATCGCGGGCGGTCCCGCGTTTACGTTCAGCTACACAGAGCACGCCGAACTGCTCGCCGCGGCCGGCCTGGACGTCGCGGTGTTCGACCCGCTGCGCGACGAGCAACTGCCCGGAGGCACGGCCGGGATCGTCCTGGGCGGGGGTTTCCCGGAGGTCCACGCCGCCGAACTTTCCGCCAACGAGCCGCTGCGCCGGGACGTGGCCACGGCCGCCGCCCGGGGCGTGCCCATCGTCGCCGAGTGCGCCGGGCTGCTCTACCTGGCGCGGTCCCTGGACGGCCAGCCCATGTGCGCAGTCCTCCCGGTCGAAGCGGCCATGACCGGGAAGCTGACGCTCGGCTACCGGCAGGCCCGCGCGGGGGCCGATTCGGTGCTCACCGCCAGCGGCGACATGGTCCGCACCCACGAGTTCCACCGCACGGCCGCCGCCCCGGAGCACGGCACCCCGGCCGCCTGGCTCCTCCCGCCAGGCCCCGCACACCCCTCCAGCCCTGAAAACCCATTCAGCTCCACAGACCCCTCCGGCCCCATTGGCCCCACAGAGCCCTCCAGCCCCGCAGGCCTCTCCGGCCATGGAAGCGCCGCCCGCCGCGAAGGCCACGTGACCGGTGCCATCCACTCCTCCTACCTGCACGCGCACTGGGCCGGGTATCCCGGCTGCGCCGCCCGCTTCGCCGCCGCCTGCTGCGCGGCCGCCGCCGAAGGCGCCCTGCGTGAAGAACCCTGACATGAAGAAGCTGATCGGCGTGGGCGTGGGCCCGGGCGATCCGGAGCTGATCACCCTCAAGGCCATCCGGGTGCTGCGCGAGGCCGACGCGGTGTTCGTCCCCGTGATGGCCGGCCCCGCCGGGCCCGGAGAGCCGGACGGCCCATCCGCATCCTTGGGCGTGGGCGTGGGCGTGGGCCGGGCCGAGGCGACGATCCGCGCCCACATCGGCCCGGAAACCATCCGCCCGGTTGCCTTCGCGCTCAACGACACCGGCGGGGTCACGCTCCGCCGCGCCTCCGCCTGGCAGGCCGCCGCCCGCGCGGTGGCCCGTGAGTTCGGCGCGGGGGCCAGCACGGTGGCGTTCGGCACCATCGGCGACCCCAACCTGTACTCAACATTCAGTTATCTTGCGCAGACGGTCCGCGATATGGTCCGCGACGTGCTCATCGAAACCGTGCCCGGCATTACGGCCATGCAGGACCTGGCCGCGCGGTCGGCCACGGTGACCGGGACCGCGACCGTGCTGGCCGAGGGCGACGAGCCGCTGACCCTGCTGCCGCTCACCGCGGGTGCCGGGCCGCTGCGCGACGCGTTGGGCCGGCCCGGCACCGTCGTCGGCTACAAGCTGGGCGCCGCCGCCGGGCCGTCACCCGAAGAGGTCCGCGACCTGCTCGCGGAGGCCGGCCGCCTCGACGGCGCCGTCGCCGGGGCCCGGCTCGGGCTGCCCGGCCAGGACATCCGGCCCGCCGCCGGGCTGGCCGCGCTGCGCGCCGTGCCGTACCTGTCCACGCTGATCGTCCCTGCCCGGCGGGACGGGGTGGGCGCCAGCCTGGGGCGTTCTGGCCGGGGTGCCTCATGACTGGCGGTGCGACAGCGGGGGTGACCGCTGGGCAGGTCACGTTCGTCGGGGCCGGCCCCGGGGCGCCGGACCTGATCACCCTGCGCGGCGCCGCCGCCATCGCCGCCGCCGACGTCGTGATCTGGGCGTCCAGCCTGGTCCATCCGGGCGTCCTGGAGCACGCGCGGCCCGGCGCGGAGATCGTGGACTCGGCGCTGCTGCCAATGGAAGGCGTGCTCCCGTACTACGAGCGCGCCGCCGCCGGAGGCCTCCGGGTGGCGCGTGTCCACTCCGGCGACCCGGCGCTGTGGGGCGCGATCCAGGAGCAACTGGACCGGTGTGCCGAGCTCGGCCTGGTCACCGAGATCGTCCCCGGCGTCTCGAGCTTCACCGCGGTCGCCGCGCGGATCGGCCGGGAGCTGACGATTCCCGAGGTGGCCCAGTCGGTGATCCTGACCCGCCTCGGCGGCGGGAAGACCCCGATGCCCCCGGGTGAGCAGGTGGCCGGCTTCGCCCGGCACGGGACCACGATGGCGCTGTTCCTGTCCGCCGCGCGGTCCGGGCAACTGCAGGACGAACTGCTCGGCGGCGGCTACCCGCCGGAGACCCCGTGCGTGATCGCGTACCAGGTCACCTGGCCCGACGAGCTGATCGTGCGCTGCGGGCTGGCCGACCTGGCCGCGACGATGAAGGCCCACAAGCTCTGGAAGCACACCCTGGTGCTGGTCGGCCCGGGCCTGAGCGCCGAGGGCACCCGGTCGCACCTGTACCACCCGGGGCACTTCCACGGCTTCCGCCGGGCCGACTCCGACGCGCGCCGCACCCTCCGCGCTCAGGACGGTACCTTGCGCGAGGCCCGCGAGGGGGAGCGGCCGATCCAGGACGTGCACCTGCCGGAGGCCCGGAGCGGGAAGCGGCCATGACCGGCCCCGAACTGCGCGAACCCGACCTGCCCCGCACCGCGAAGGTCCGCGGTCGTGCGCTGCGCACCGGCTGGACCACCGGGACCTGCGCCGCGGCCGCGGCCAAGGCGGCGGTGACGGCGCTGCGGACCGGCGAAGTCCAGCGCACCGTGGAGATCGCGCTCCCCTCCGGGCAGCGCGTCGGCTTCCCGGTCGACTCCTGCGAGCTGTTCCCGCCCCCCGGGCCGGGCGGGCCTCCTCCGCCTGCCGGGCCGGGCGGGCCTCCTCCGCCTGCCGGGCCGGGCGGCCCTCCTCCGTCTCCCGAACCGGGCGGCCCTCCTCCTTCTCCCCAGCCGGGCGGGCCCCTTCCCCCCACCGAACGGGCCGAGGCGGTCGTGGTCAAGGACGCGGGCGATGACCCGGACGTCACTCACGGCGCCCACCTCACCGCCACGGTGACCTGGCGCGAGTCGCCCGGGATCGAGCTGGACGGCGGCGTCGGGGTTGGTGTCGTGACCAAGCCCGGCATCGGCCTGGAGGTGGGCGCGCCCGCTATCAACCCGGTGCCTCGCGCGATGATCACCCAGGCCGTTGGCGAGGCCGTCGACCTGGGATTCCTCCGGTATCCGCGTGATCATCTCCGTGCCGGAAGGCGAGCGGATGGCGCGCAAGACCACCAACGCGCGGCTGGGCATCATCGGCGGCATCTCGATCCTCGGCACGACCGGCATCGTCCGCCCGTTCTCCACCGCCTCCTGGCGCGCGAGCGTCGAGCAGGCCATCTCCGTGCTCGCCGCGCAGGGCGAGACCACGGCCGTGCTGTGCACCGGCGGCCGGACCGAAAAGGCGGCCATGACCCTGCTGCCCGGCCTGCCCGAGGTCTGCTTCATCGAGGTTGGCGACTTCACCGGGGCGGCCCTCCGCCGCGCGGTCGCGTGCGGCGTCAGCCGGATCGTGTTCGCCGGGATGGCCGGGAAGCTGGCCAAGCTCGCCGGCGGCGTGCTGATGACGCACTACACCCGGTCCAAGGTGCCGCACGACCTGCTCGCGGACATCACTCGCGCCGCCGGGGGCACCCCCGGCCTCGCCGCCCAGGTCGAGGCGGCGAACTCCGCGCGGCACGCCGCGGAACTGTGGGACGAGGCGGGACTGCTCCCGGCGGCGGGGACCGAACTGTGCCGCCGGGTCGCCGACGTCCTGGCCCGCTTCGCCGCCGAAGTCGCCGCCGAAGTCGGGTCCGCACCGGGGACACCCCCGCCCATGTCCGTTCGGGTGATCATGGTTGATTTCAGCGGGAAGACGCAGCTCGCCGCGTATCCGCCCGCGGACGTGCCGGGGCCGGGAACCGGGGGAACCGGCATGACCGTCACCGTGATCGGATGCGACGGCAGCGCGCTGGCGCCCGCAGGAGCCGCGGCCTTGGCGGGCGCGTCCCTGGTCGCCGGTGCGCCGCGGCTGCTCACCGCGGTCAGCGTCCCCCCCGCCGCCGGGCGCGTCGAAATCGGCCACCTCGGCGCCGCGCTCGACGCGATCTGCGCCGCCCACGGGCCGGTGGCCGTGCTGGCCTCGGGCGACCCCGGCTTCTTCGGCATCGTCCGGGCGCTGCGCACCCGGGGGATCACCCCCGTGGTGCTCCCCGCGGTCTCCTCCGTGGCCCTGGCCTTTGCCCGGCTCGGCCTGGACTGGACCGACGCGCTCGTGCTGTCCGAGCACGGCCGTGACCGGCAACCGGTGCTCGTGGCCGCCCTCGCACACCCGAAGGTGGCCATCCTCACCGGGCCGCCCGAAGCCGCCACCGGGCACCTCAGGAACCGGCTGCTCGCCGCGGGCCGGACGGTCTACGTCGCCGAGCGCCTGGGTACCCCGGACGAGCGAGTCCGCGACCTGGCCGAAGACCCGGACGCCGAGGTCGCCGACCTGCACGTGCTCATCGCCCTCGACCCCGCCGCGGTTCCCAGGCCGGCGCCGTGGCTGGCCGGGCACCAGGGCGCGCCCACGGGCTGGGCGCTGCCGGAGGCGGACTTCGACCACCGCGACTCCATGATCACCAAAGCCGAGGTCCGGGCGCTGGTGCTGGCGCGGCTCGGTCCCGGCCCGGGCCGGACGGTCTGGGACCTCGGCGCCGGGTCCGGTTCGGTCGCGGTGGAGTGTGCCCGGTTCGGTGCGTGGGCGGTCGCGGTCGATTCCGACGAGGAGCAGTGCGCCCGCATCCGGCGCAACGCGGCCGCGCACGGCGTCCTGCTGCAGGTCGTGGCCGGCCATGCGCCCGCCGCATGTGCGGACCTGCCCGCCCCGGACGCCGTGTTCGTCGGCGGCGGCGGCGACGACGCCCTGGCCGGGGCGGTGAAGGCAGGACAGCCCGCCCGCGTGGTGGTGACGCTCGCGTCGGTGGACCGGGTGCGCGGCGTGTGCGAGCTGCTGAGCGGGCTCGGCTACGAGGCCGGCGGCACCCAGCTGCAAGCCTCCCGGCTGGCCGGGCTGCCGGGCGGATCGCTCCGGCTCGCCGCGGCCAACCCGGTGTTCGTCATCTGGGCGGACCAGCCGGCAGCGGCGCCCCGCCCGGCCCGGAGCGGGGTCATGATCGGGCTGATCGCGGCCACGGCCGCGGGCCGCCAGGCCACTGAACGGCTCACCAGGGCGTGGCCGGGCACCCGGCGCTACGACGGCCCGGCCGCCGCCGCGCTGCCGCGCGCGTTCGCCGAATGCGACGCCATCGTGTGCTTCCTGGCTGTGGGCGCGACCGTCCGGCTGCTGGCGCCGCTGCTCGGCAGCAAGCACTCCGACCCCGGCGTGGTGTGCGTCGACGAGGCCCTGCGCTACGCCGTCCCGCTGGTCGGCGCGCACGCCGGCGGGGCCAACGACCTGGCCCGCCGGGTCGCGCTGGTCCTTGGCGGCGAGGCCGTGATCACCACGGCCAGCGACGCGGCCGGGTCCGTGGCCCTTGATGAGTTCGGCGCCGACCTCGGCTTCGTCCTGGAGCCGGGCAGTGACCTGGCCGCCGTCGGGGCGGCCATCCTGTCCGGGGAGCGGGTCACGCTGACCGCCGACGCGACCTGGCCGCTCCCGCCGCTGCCGCCCAACGTGGTGGGCGGTCCGCCCGAGCCCGGCGTGCCCGCCATCGTCGTGTCCGACCGCACGGCGCTGCCTGACGAGGGGGGCGCGTCCGATGCCGGGGCTTGTCCGGGCGTGCCGGGCCGGTCGTCCTCTACCGTCCGCCGTCCCTGGTCGTCGGGATCGGCGCGAGCCGCGGCGTTCCGGCCGCCGAAGTCAGTGCGCTGATCGACGAGGCCCTCGCGGGCGCGGGCCTCTCGCCGCGTTCGGTCCGCCTGGCCGCGACCGTGGACCTGAAGGCGGACGAGGCGGGGCTGCTGACCGCGGCCCGGGCCCGGGACTGGCCGCTGGCCGTGTTCCCGGCCGCCGAACTGGCCGCCGTTCCGGTGCCGAACCCGAGCGAGACGGTCCTGGTCGCCGTCGGCACCCCCAGCGTGGCCGAGGCCGCCGCCCTCCTCGCCGCGCGCGGAGCCGCCTCCGCGTCCCCTCACTCAGCCCCCACCGGCCCCACCGGCCTCGCCGCCCCGGTCATCCCCGGCGGCCCGGCCTCCGCGGAACCGGAGCTGGCCGTAACCAAGCAGGTCAGCGCGCACGCCACGGTGGCGATCGCGCGGGCGCGTCCCCGGGGCCGGCTCGCCATCGTCGGGATCGGCCCGGGCGCCCGCGACCTGCTGACGCCCCGCGCCGTCGCCGAACTGCGCCGTGCGTCCGTCGTCGTCGGCCTCGACCAGTACGTGGACCAGGTCGCGGACCTGCTCCGCCCCGGAACCACGGTCCTGGCCACCGGGCTCGGCCGGGAGCAGGAACGCGCCGCGGCCGCGGTCGCCGAGGCCGCCGCGGGCCGGGCCGTCGCGCTCATCGGCTCGGGTGACGCCGGCGTCTACGCCATGGGCAGCCCCGCGCTGGAACTGGCCGACGAGACGATCGACGTGGTCGGCGTGCCCGGCGTGACGGCCAGCCTGGCCGCCGCCGCGCTGCTCGGCGCGCCCCTCGGGCACGACCACGCGCTGATCTCGCTGTCGGACCTGCACACCCCGTGGGCGGCGATCGAGCGCCGGATCACCGCCGTCGCCGAAGCCGATCTGGTCGCGTGCTTCTACAACCCCGCCAGCCGCGACCGGAGCTGGCAGCTCCGCAAGGCGCTGTCGATCCTGGCCGCGTGCCGGCCGCGGAGACCCCGGTGGGCTGGGTGCGAGACGCCTCCCGGCCCGGCGAGGCGGTGTCGGTCAGCACGCTGGCCGCGTTCGACCCGGCCCAGGTGGACATGCGGACGCTGGTCATCGTCGGCTCGTCGCGGTCGGCGATGGTGGCCGGCCGGATGGTCACCCCGCGCGAGTACCGCTGGGCGGCGCCGTCATGACGGCGCTCGCTGAAGCGGCCCCGGCTGAAACGGCACCGGCGGCACCGGCCCCGGCCGAAACGGCACCGGCGGCACCGGCCTGGGCCAGCCCGAGCACGGTCGCGGTCGTCACCAGCCGCTGCCAGGGCTGCGGTGCGTGCCTGCTGACCTGCCCGGAACGCGCGATCCGCCCACTGGGCCTCCCGGCGCGCACCACCCCGGCAACTGCCGCGATCGGCCCAACGGCCGGGCCGGCGCGGCTTATCGTCGGCGAGAAGCTCTGTACCGGATGCGGCGAGTGCGTCGAGGTCTGTCCCGTCGACGCGATCGATCTCGCCTGTGCGCCGGGGGAAACCGGGGAGGAAACGTGACCCAATTCGACCGCGCACCGAGCGGGCCGAACCCGATCGAGGCCGAGTCCTACCGGATTCTCCGTTCCCGGATCGACCTGAGCCACCTGCCCCCGCTGACCCGCGCGGTCACCGAGCGGGTGATCCACGCGAGCGCCGACTTTGACTACGCCACCGACCTGATCGGCGACGAGTCGGCGCTGGCGGCCGCGGTCGCGGCCATCACCCGCGGGGCGCCCGTGGTCACCGACGTGGCCATGGTGGCGTCCGGCATCACCGGCTACCCGGTGATCTGCAAGGTCGGGGATTCGATCGCGGCCCGGCTGGCCCGCACGGTGGGCATCACCGTGTCGGCGGCCGCGGCCCGGCTGGCGTTCGGGGAGGCGGGACCCGGCGCGGTCTGGGTGGTCGGCTGCGCGCCAACCGCGCTGGAGGAGATCTTGCGCCGGGACGTCGTGCCCGCGCTGGTGATCGGGCTGCCGGTGGGGTTCGTCGGGGCCGCGGCCGCCAAGGAGGCGCTGCGCGCCAGCGGCCTGCCCGCGCTCAGCAACGTCTCCGAGAAGGGCGGTTCGGCGGTCGCCGCGGCCGCGTTCAACGCGCTGCTGCGGGTCGCCCGCGAGCAGGCTCCGCAAGCCTCCGCGAGCCGTCAGGCCGCCGGGGACCGCCCATGAAGCCTGCGCTGCTCATCGCCGGTCACGGGACCCGCGATCCGGAAGGAGTGACCGGCTTCACCGCGCTGACCAAGCGGCTCACCGCCCTGGCGGAAAGCGGCGGGGAGCGGCTGGACGTGGCCGGCGGCTTCATCGAGCTGTCCGCGCCGCCGCTCCGCGACGCCGTGTCCGCCCTCGTGAAGCAGGGGCACCGGAGCCTCGTCGCCGTTCCGCTGATGCTGTCCGCGGCCGGCCACTCCAAGGGGGACGTGCCGGCCGCGCTGGCCCGGGAGACGGCCCGCCACCCCGGGCTCATCGTGCGGTATGGGCGCCCGCTCGGCCCGCACCCGATCCTGCTGAGTCTGCTGGCCGAACGCATCTCGGCCGTCGCCGGCGACGTGGCCGGGCCGTACGCGGTGCTGGTGGTGGGGCGTGGCTCGACCGACCCGGACGCCAACGCCGACGTGTGCAAGGACGCGCGGATGCTCTGGGAGGGCCGCGGGTACGAGTTCACCGACACCGCGTTCGTTTCGCTCGCCCGCCCCAGCGTGGCCGAGGGCCTGGAGCGGTGCCGTGCGGCTGGGGGCGCGGACGATCGTGGTCGCGCGCTATTTCCTCTTCCCCGGTGTGCTGCCGGACCGGGTCGCCGCGCAGGCCGCCGCGTACGCCGGGGCCCATCCCGGCCTGGACGTGCGGTGCGCGGACGTGCTCGGCGACTGCGACGAGATCGCCGGGCTGGTCGCCGAGCGCTACCGCGAGGCGCTGGACGGCGACATCAGGATGAACTGCGACATGTGCCAGTACCGCGTCGCGCTGCCCGGCCTCGAGCACCGCGTCGGCGCGCCGCAGCGGCCGCATGACCATCCCGACGACCATGACCATGACCATGCTCACGGCCACGCCGATGCGGGCTGACACGCGCCTCGATGTCCCCGCGCCCGAGCCGGACCTGTCCTTCCACGGCGACGGTGAGCTCGCCGATGGCCTGACCGACCTGGCCGTGAACGTCCGCCCGGGCACCCCGCCGCCGTGGCTGCTGGACCGGATCCGCGCCGCGGCCGGTGACCTCGCCGTCTACCCGGACCCGCGTGCCGCGACCGAAGCGGCCGCCGGCCGGCACGCCCGGCCCCCGGCCGAGGTCCTCGTCACCGCCGGGGCCGCGGAGGCATTCACCCTGATCGCCCGGGCCTTCCGGCCCCGCCACGCGGTTATCGTGCACCCGCAGTTCACCGAGCCGGAGGCGGCGCTGCGGGCGAGCGGGCACCCGGTGCACCGGGTCATCCTCGGCGGCGGCTTCACGCTCGATCCCGGGGCCGTGCCGCCGGACGCGGACCTGGTCGTGGTGGGCAACCCGACGAACCCGACCTCGGTCCTGCACCCGGCCGCGGCGATCAGGGCACTGGCCCGGCCCGGCCGCCTGCTCGTCGTCGACGAGGCGTTCGCCGACTGCGTGCCCGGTGAGCCGGAAAGCGTGGCCGGGGCGCGTGACGTCCCCGGGCTGATCGTCGTGCGCAGCCTGACCAAGACGTGGGGCCTAGCCGGGCTGCGGGCCGGTTACCTGCTCGCGAGCGCGCCGCACGTTCGCGCGCTGGCCCGGCCCCGCCCGCCGTGGGCCGTATCCGGGCCGGCTCTCGCCGCGGTGGTGGCCTGCTGCACGCCGTCCGCGATCGCGGAGGCCTCCGCCTGGGCGGCAGATCTGGATTCTGAACGGACGTGGCTGGGACATGCCCTGAGTCAGGTGCCCGGCGTCGCGGTGGCCCCGCACGCCCGCGCGTCCTTCCTGCTGCTGAAAGTCCCTGCCCCCAGCGGCCCCTTCAGTCCCACTAGTCACAATGACAACACGGGCCCCACGGTGCGGGAACGGCTCCGCGCGGCCGGGTTCGCCGTGCGCCGGGGCGACACCTTCCCCGGGCTCGGCCAAGACTGGATCCGTATCGCGGTCCGCGACCGCGCCACCAACGAACGTTTCGTGGCGGCGCTTTCCGTCGTTCTGGAGGCCTCATGAGCACCAATCCCGGCGAGCACGCCCCGGCGGAGCCGGATCTGCGCGCTCCAGCGGAGCCGTATCTGCCTCCCCCGCCGGAGCCGTATCTGCCTCCCCCGCCGGAGCCGTATCTGCCTGCCCCGGCGGAGCCGGATCTGGAGGCCCAGCGCGCCGAGCCGTATCCGGAGGACCAGCGCGCGGCGGTCTACCGGGTCATCGGCGAGCGCCGGGACGTGCGCGAGGGGTTCCGGCCGGACCCGGTGCCGGACGATGTGCTCCGGCGCGTGCTGGCCGCCGCCCACCAGGCACCGTCCGTGGGGTTCTCCCAGCCATGGGACTTCATCGTCATCACCGAACGGCCCCAGCGGGAGCGCATCGCCGCCCTCGCCCGCCGGAACCGGGACGGTTATGCGGCCGCCCTGCCGGGGGCACGGTCCCGCGCGTTCGGCCGGCGAAGGTCGAATCCATCCTGGACACCCCGGTCAACATCGCCGTGACCTGCGATGCCACCCGCGGTGGGCGGCACACGCTGGGCCTGGCACAGCCAGCCGGAGACGGCCGCGTTCTCCAGCGTGCTGGCCGTCTCCAACCTGTGGCTGGCCGCCCGCGCGGAGGGGCTCGGCGTCGGCTGGGTGAGCTTCTTCGACGAGCGCGAGCTGGCCGCCGAGCTGGGCCTGCCCGATCACCTGACGGTGGTCGCCTACCTGTGCGCCGGCGACGTGCGGCAGTTCGCGCCGGAGCCCGAACTGCAGGCCTCCGGCTGGGCCCAGCGCCGTCCGGTCGCGTGGGCCGTGCACGCCGGGCAGTTCGGCCGGCGCGGCCTGCCCGGGGACGAACCGGTGGATGCCCTGGCCGACGTCACCGCCGCGATCCGCCCGCTGGATCCGGAGGCCGTCGCGGCCGCGCGCGAGCGCCAGGCCCGGATGACCAAGCCGCCCGGTTCCCTGGGCGTGCTCGAGGACGTGTCCGTGCAGCTGGCCGGGCTGGCGGGGGAGTGCCCGCCGCCGCATGCCGGAGCCGGCCGCGGTGGCGATCTTCGCGGGGGACCACGGGGTGCACGCCCAGGGCGTCAGCCCGTGGCCGCAGGAGGTCACCGCGCAGATGGTCGCCAACTTCCTGGCCGGCGGCGCCGTCGTCAACGCGTTCGCGGCGCAGGCCGGGGCCGAGGTCGTCGTGGTCGACGCGGGGGTCGCGGCCGACCTGGAACCGGCGCCGGGCCTGCTGCCGCGCAAGGTCGCGCGGGGCACGGCGGACTTCACCCGGGGCCCGGCGATGACCCGCGAGCAGGCCGTGATCGCGCTCACGGCCGGGATCGAGGTCGCCCGCGATCTGGTCGCGGCCGGGAACCGCTGCCTGGTCACCGGGGACATGGGCATCGCCAACACCACCGCGTCGGCCGCGCTGGTCTGCGCCTTCACCGGCAGCAACCCGGTGGTGGTGACCGGTCCCGGTGCCGGGGCCGACGCGGCCTGCGAGGCCCGGAAGGTCGAGGCCATCCGCCAGGGGATGGCCCTGCACCAGCCCGACCCGGCCGATCCGGTCGGCGTGCTGGCCGCCTTCGGCGGATTCGAGCACGCCGCGCTGGCCGGCTTCATCCTGGCCGCGGCCGCACTGCGCGTCCCGGTCATCCTGGACGGGGTCATCGCCGGGGCGGCGGCGCTGGCGGCGGTCGCCATCGCCCCGGACGCGGCCGCCGCCTGCCTCGCCGGGCACCGCAGCACCGAGCCCGGGCATGCCGCTACGCTTGGTTACCTGAAGCTGCGCCCGCTGGTTGATCTTGACTTGCGGCTGGGGGAGGGGACCGGCGCCGTGCTGGCCTTGCCGCTCGTTCAGAGTGCGGTGCGGGCGCTCCGCGACGCGGCGACGTTCGACTCGGCCGGCGTCAGTGACAAGAAAGCATGAAGGAGCCTGGACCAGCGTGCTGACGGATCGCCTATGACGGATTGCTTGTGACGGATCGCTTGGTGACGGATATTGTGCCGATCGAGGCCGGCTCCGATGGCCACCACTGACGATCAGCCGTACCTGCTGGGGCTGCGCCTGGCCGGTCGGCGCGTTCTCGTCGCCGGGGGCGGCGCCGTGGCCACCCGCCGGGTTCCCGCCTTGCTCGATGCCGGCGCCGACGTGTTCCTGGTGTCGCCCGAGGTCACCGGGTCGCTGGAAGATCTCGCGCTGGCTGGGCGAATCCAGTGGGCCCGGCGTCCCTACGCGCCCGGCGACATCGGCGAAGCCTGGCTGGTCTGTGCCTGCACCAGCGACCCGGCCGTGAACGCCGCCATCACCGCCGAGGCCGAGGCGCAGCGGATCTGGTCCGTCCGCGCGGACGACGCGGCCCTCTCACCCGTCTGGACGCCGGCCTCCGGCCTGGCCTGCGACGTCCGGGTCGGCGTGCTGAGCGGCGACCCGAGGCACAGCGCCGGCATCCGGGACGCCATCGTCTCCGGGCTGCATACCGGTACGCTCGGCGCCCGCCGCGGCCGTGGTCACCGGACCGGGGTGGCCCTGGTCGGCGGCGGACCGGGCGATCCGGGCCTGATCACCGTGCGCGGGCGGCAGTTGCTGGCCGAGGCCGACGTGGTCGTGACCGACCGGCTCGCGCCGCGCTCGGTGCTCGATGAACTGCCACCGGACGTCCAGGTCATCGACGTGGCCAAGATTCCCTACGGGCGTTCGGTCGCCCAGGAGCACATCAACGCCGCGCTCATTGAGCACGCGCAGGCCGGGCGGTTCGTCGTCCGGCTCAAGGGCGGCGATCCATACGTCTTCGGCCGGGGCGCGGAAGAGGTCATCGCCTGCCTGCACGCCGGAGTCCCCGTGACGGTCGTGCCCGGGGTGACGAGCGCGGTCGCCGTGCCCGCGGCCGCCGGGGTCCCGGTTACGCACCGCGGCGTGGCCCAGGAGTTCAGCGTGGTGTCGGTGCACGTCCCGCCGGGCGACGAGCGGTCCACCGTGAACTGGCCGGCCCTGGCGGCCGCCCGGGGCACGCTTGTCCTGCTCATGGGGGTGGAGCGGCTCGCCGCCGTGGCGGAAACGCTGATCCGGTACGGCCGTCCGGGCCATACGCCCGTTTCCGTGATTGCCGACGGTACCCTGCCTACTCAGCGCACAATTGTCGCAACGCTGGACACAGTCGCGCCTAGGGTATTCAAAGAGGGGATCAGGCCGCCGGCCGTAGTCGTGATAGGTGAGGTCGTGAACGTCGCAGCCGAGATTGCCGAGCTCATGCGGGGCATGCAGCCCGGTGTGCCCGGCTCTTCCGGAGCCCATTCTGGCGACGCCCATTCTGGCGACGCCCATTCTGGCGGCGCCCATTCCTCCGCGGCCCCCCATGCGGCGGGTCCCCGTCCGGCCGGGACCGGCCCCGCGGGGACCAGCCCAGCGGGCCGGACGGCACCGGGGACGGACCGGGCGTGAGACCCTCGGCGCCTGAAGGCAGCGTCACCCCCGGCGCTACCAGTGACTCCCCGCAACCAGCAGGTCCGGCCGACGAGTTCCCGGCCAGCACTGATCCGGCGGGCCAGTCCCCGCCTGCCGCCGATCCGCCCGATTCTGCGTCCGGGTTCGTGAGCGCTCCGGCTGAGCCCACCGGCACCTCCAGCCCCGCGAATCCCGCAGGCCCCGCCGACCCCGGCGAGCCCACCAATCCGTCCGATCTCACCAGCCCTTCCCACCCCTCTGATCCCGCGGCCGAGCCGGAGTCCGTGGTGGAGCCGCACGTCCGGGTGGACGCGCGCGCCCTGGAGAGCGCGCTGATCAACCTGCGCCAGCGCATCGGCGCCGTGGCCCTGCTGTTCGAGGCGCCGAACGTGGCCGAGGCGAAAGCCGAACGGGCGAAGCTGCTCAGCCAGGTCGACGACTACCTGCTGCCGCGGCTGCGCCGGTCCGCCGCGCCCGTCCTGGTATCGCTGGTCGGCTCGACCGGCTCCGGCAAGTCCACGCTGATCAACAGCATTGTCGGGGCACCGGTCAGCGCGACCGGCGTGCGCCGGCCCACGACAAACAGCCCTGTCCTCGCGTGCCACCCGGACGACGCCGACTGGTTCGCGGAGAACAACTTCCTGCCCAGCTTGCCCCGCGTCCGCCAGGAAGGCCTGGCCCGGCCGGGCCGGGACGGGCTGCTGGTGCTGGCCGCGACCGAGGGCATGCCCCGGGGGCTCGCCCTGCTCGACACCCCCGACATTGACTCGGTCGTCGAGGCGCACCACGAATTTGCCTACCAGTTTCTCGACGCATCCGACCTCTGGCTGTTCGTCACGTCGGCCAGCCGGTACGCGGATGCGCCGGTCTGGCGGGTCCTTCAGCACGCCCGGGACCGCCACGCGTCGCTGGGAATCGTGCTGTCCCGCGTCCCGAGCGGGACGCGCGCCGAGCTCGTCGGGCATTTCTCCGCGATGCTCGACGCGAACGGCATCACCGGGTCCGACCGGTTCGTCATCCCGGAAACCCGGCTCACCGCCGGCCGGCTTCCGGCGGAGGCGTTCGGGGAGATCCGGGCCTGGCTGACAGACACCGCGAGACGCGACGAGCGCCGCGTGGCGGTCCTCACCCAGACGATGTTCCGGCGTCCTGGACACCTTCCGGACCAGAGTGCCGGCGCTGGCCGCGCACGCGGAAGCGCAACTGACCGTGCGTGCCCGGCTGCGCAAGCAGGCGGAGGAGCCGTACCGGAACGCGCTGGCGGAAATAGACCAGGCCACCCGGGACGGTGCGGTGCTACGCGGTGAGGTTCAGGCCCGCTGGCAGGACTTCGTGGTGACCGGTGACCTGATGCGGACCCTGCGGTCGCGCAAGGCCCCGCGGCAGGGCAAACGCGCGCGCAGGCGCCAGGTGCCCGAACGGGGCACCGCCATGAAGACCGCGCTGCGCTCGGCGCTGGAGGGGGCGGTCATCTCCGCCGCCGACCGTGCGGCCGAGGACGCCGGCAGCCGGTGGCGTACCGATACCGCCGGGTCCGCGATGCTCACCTCAGCCGAACAGGACCGGGCGTCCGGGCACCGGGCCGACCGGCTGTTCGCCTCGGTGTTCGGGGACGGCGACCGCGGTTCCGGCGCGCAAGAGGTCAACCTGGCCAAGTCCGCCCCGGATCTGCCCATGCGCGCGGACCGGGCCATCAGCGCCTGGCAGGATTACGTCATGCGGCTCGTCCAGGTCGCAGCCCAGCAAAAGCGATCACAGACCCGGACCGCCGCGCTGGACGACGATACGCTGGCCCTGGTCACCGTGCTGGCCATCCTCGGCGAGGGCGCGACCGGCAGCCACGCGGCCGCGGCCGCGGATGACAGCGACATCCTGACGCTCCCCCGGCGCATTGTGACGGCCGTGCTGGGCACCCACGCGGTGCACGACGTATTCCGGACGGCCCGCGCTGAGCTTAACGAGAGGGCGCGTTTGCTACTCGAAGAGGAACTCCGCCGCTTCTCCGAGGTCATCGACGCCGCGGGCCGGTGCGACGAGGTGGCGGGAGTCCGGCTGTATCAGGCCGGCTTCATGCTCGAGGCGCTGCAGTGACGACCAGCGCACCGCCGTTCGCCGGGCTGCCGAGCACGCACCTGCCGGCCCGCCTGGCCGCTCTGTCCTCGCTGGTGCAGATCGGCCGGGACCGCAGCGGGCCCGGCGGGTTCAGCCCTGAACTGCTCGCCGAAGCCGAGGCCCTGCTGGAACGCGCCGGGGAGCGCCTCAGGCTGTCCGCCGCGCACACCGTGGTGACGCTCGCGGGCGGCACCGGCAGCGGCAAGTCCTCGCTGTTCAACGCGCTCGCCGGAGCCACCTTCTCGCCGCCCGCGGTGACCCGGCCCGCCACCCGCTTCGCGCACGCCTGCGTGTGGGGGATGCAGGGGGCCGCGCCGCTGCTGGACTGGCTGGGGATCGAGCGCCGCTACCGCTACGCCCGGGCCAGCGCGCTGGACGCCGGCGAGGCCGCCCTCAGCGGCCTGCTGCTGCTCGACCTGCCGGACCACGACTCGGTCGCGGCCGGGGCCGCGACCGAGGTCGATCGCCTGATCAGCCAGGCCGACCTGATGATCTGGGTCCTCGATCCGCAGAAGTACGCGGACGCGGCCGTGCACAACCGCTTCCTGGCGCCGCTGGCGCGGCACTCGGCCGTGACCACAGTTGCGCTCAACCAGTGCGACCTGCTCACGCCGCAGCAGGCCGAGGACTGCGAGGAAGATCTGCGCCGGCTGCTGGACTCCGAAGGGCACAGTGAGGCGCGGATCCTGCTGGTGTCCGCCGCCACCGGCGCCGGCCTGGACAACCTGCGCCAGCTCCTGGCCGGGGCGGTCTCCGCCCGGCGGACGGCGACCGACCGGATCGCGGCCGACATCGACAGCATCATCGCCAAGTTCGCCGTCTACGCCACCGACCCCGCCGCGGTCGCCCGCCGGGCCGCGGGGCCCGGCGCCGACGGGGCCGACGGCCTGGCCGCGCCCACCCCGGCCGGGACCGCCGGGGCGTCAGCCGCCGCAGCCTCCTGGCCATCCGCCGAACCCGGGGATCCGGATGCCGTCGGCGACCCGGCGCCGTCCGGGCCTGCTCACGCCCGGCCGCCGTGGGACCTGGAGCCGGACGCTGCCCTCGCCACCGCGGCCCAATCCCGCGAGATCGCCAGCGAGATCGCCGGCAGTGGCCAGCGCGATCGCGAGCGTGCCTGCCGGGCCGGCCCTCAGCCTGGCCGACGCGTTCGCGCGCGCCGCGGGGCTGGCCGGCGTGACGGACGCGCTGGAAGACGTCCGCGAGATCCACGCCGCCCGTTACCTCAGCTGGCCGTTCAGCCGGGTCGCCGGCTGGTTCCCGGGCCGGGATCCGGTCCGCCTGGGCCGGGTCAGCGGTGACGCCCGGGTCGCGCTGGCCGCCGGCACCGACGCGCAGCAGTCCGAGATCGACAGCGCCGTCACCGCCTTCGCCGACACGATCGGCGAGACCCTCCCGGATCCCTGGCCACGCACGGTGCGCGCCGCGGCCCGGTCCCGCGTCACCGAGGCGGGCGGCGCGCTCAGCGCGGCGATCAGCGAGAGCATGCCGGCGGGTGCGCGGATTCCCGCCTGGTGGCGCGTGGTGTGCGTCTGGCAGTGGCTGCTGGCCGCCCTGGTCGTCGCCGGCATCGGCTGGATGGGGGTGATCGTCGTGGCCGGAGCCTTCCACGCGGCGGGGCCGCATCCACCCGAACTCATCGGCAGCGTCGCCCTGCTGCCCTGGCTGGCCGCCATAGTCGCGGCCATGCTGCTGCTCGGCTGGCTGACGGCGTCCGGCAGCCAGAACGCGCATCTGCTCTCCTCGGACCGGGAACGCGGGCAGATGGCGGCCGCCATGCGGGCGCGGATCGACGCGGTGGCCCGCGATCTGGTGGTGCTCCCGGCCGGCCTCGAGCTCGCCGAGTACGCGGCCTACTGCACCGCCCTCACCGCCGCCGGTCACCCCTGATCCGCGTCGCCCGGTGCCGGTGCCCGGCGGATGAGCCGCCGGGTCGGCAGCTCGGGCAGGCTGTCCGGGTCCCCGCGCGTCGCGGCCCGGGCCGATGCCGCCCCGTAGCGGCGGGCCAGCGGCTCGGCGGTGGCGCCATGAGCGATCACGCTGAGCAGGACCGTGGCCGTGATGACCGCTACCGCGCGGCTGGCCACCTTCTCGCCGAGATCCTCGAGCGCGATGAACGCGAACACGACCGAGGCCAGGCCCCGGGGACCGAACCAGCCCACGAACGCGATGGTGGACCGGTCCAGCTTCGCGCCGATCAGGGCGAGGGCCACCGGGACCATCCGGACCACCGTCAGGCTGAGCACGGCGTACACCACGAGCTGCCAGGTCAGGTGATCAAACATCGGCGCCACGGCGATCGCGCCGAACGCCAGCCATACCAGCAGCGACACCAGTGTCCCGGTCTCCTCGACGAACGGCACGAGCGGCTTACCGCGCCGCCCCGCCGTGCTGCCGAACACCAGACCGCCGGTAAACGCGGCGATGAAGCCGTTGCCGTGCAGGGCTATCGCCGAGGCGTACGCGCACACCGCCAGGCCCAGCACCGCCGCGCCGGCGAAACCCTCAGCCACCCAGTCGCGGCGCCGGGCCAGCCTGACCAGCCAGCCGCCCGCGCCGCCCACCACGGCGCCGACGACCAGGCCGAGGGCCAGCTCCGCCACGGCCTTGCCCGGGCCGATCCCGGATTCGTGCGCGGCGGTCCCCGCTCCCGCCACCGCGACCAGCACGAACGGCGTGGCGATCCCGTCGTTGAGCCCGCTCTCCACGTTGATCAGGCGGCGGATCCAGGCCGGGACCGCGCGATTGACCATCATGCCGGCGCCCAGCGCCGCGTCCGTCGGGGCCAGGGCCGCGCCGATCAGCAGGGCCAGCCAGATGTTGATACCCCCGAACAGGGCCAGCGCCAGCAGCGTGCCCAGGCCGATCGTGAGCGGCAGCCCGATCCCCAGCAGCCGCACGCACAGGCCCAGTTCCGCCCGCAGGTCCCGCAGCCCCACCCGGGACGCATCGGTAAACAGCACCAGCACGAGCGTGGCCTCGGCCAGGATCTTCACCGTCTCCCGAGCAGGCGCGACCCCCAGCACCGCCAGCGGGCCGTGCGTCAGCACCAGCCCGGCAATCACAAATACGATTGGCGCCGTCACGTCGAACCGCTCCAGCCGAGCCGACACCGCCCCCCACGCGAATATCAGCGCCGCCACGAGCGCCAGGTCCGAAGCGCTCATCGTCTCATCGGCACATCGGCAGGCGGCGGCCAGCATCGCTCGCCGCGCGGATCCCCGATCTGCCGTAGCTCGCATCGGGCCGCATTGGGCCAGCGTAGGTCTGGGCCTCGGAACCCGAAATCACCCCTGACGGATGATCGGCTCGGTGCCGGGGGCGGCGTCGCCGGCCACGTGGCCGTCCCGCTCCCGTCACCATGAACATTCTTAACGGACCAGCCTGGGGGTGCGGCCAGGTGCACGGTCACCCCGGCGGGTTCCCCGGGTCCGGATGACGTCGCCCGCCATGGCCAGCCGGAAGGACTGCAGCCGGAAGGACTGACGGAAGGCGCCTGACACGTATCGCTAATCCGTCCCTGGCTGGATCGCCTGAACCGTAGCCTTGGTCGCGGACTTGACCTTGTGCATGGCCCTCGCGGCCTGCTTTCGGTCCCACGCCGCCAGGCGCGCGGCCGATTTGCCTCGCTCTCTCGCGCGGCGGCCACCGCCACCGCCGCCACGACCGCCACCACGATCGCGGCCTGGTGGGTGCGGGCGTCCCGGGCGATCCGGCTCGCCACCCCCAGCCCCATCATCACCAGCGCCGCCTGGTGCGGGCGGTTCGGCTGGCCCGGCTTCCGCGCGGGCGATCCGGCCGGCGTGGTCACGGTGCTCCGGCCGATGTGCGGATGCCCCGCACCTTGACGACCGTCGGCATGGGTCTCGCCTCCCGGGCTTGGCTGAACGGGCGGCACGCCGCATCTGCGCACGGGCACGGCCGTCCCGTCGTTATGCCTCATGAGCCTGGGCGGCGGGCCGGTTCTGCGCCTCACCCCCCCTGGGTGACTCCGGGCCTGCCTCGTTCGGCGTTCTGCTGATGGCATAACAGCGGCCGGAAGCTAGGCGCGGCCGGACCTGTTGGCTTGTAATACTGTAATCACCGCACATGGAGGCCGGTCATGACAGCAGACCGTCCACTGGACGCCTATTCGCTCATTGTTTCCGGCGTGGCCGAGCAGCTCACGCCCAAGGTGGCCAGCCTGCGCGTGCCCCGCGGGGGACGCGGGGGGCCGCCCGGTGAGAGCCTCGGCTCGGGCGTTGTCTTCACCGGCGACGGCTTCCTGCTCACCAATGCGCACGTCGTCGGGCGGGCGCAGGGAGGCACCGCGTCGTTCTCGGACGGGACCAACGTGCCGTTCCGTGTGGTCGGCGCCGACCCGCTGTCCGACCTGGCCGTGCTCCGCGCGACTGGCGCCACCCCGCCGCCTGCCGAGCTCGGGGAGGCCGACGATCTGATCGTGGGCCAGCTGGTCGTGGCGGTCGGCAACCCGCTCGGCCTGGCCGGTTCGGTGACCGCCGGCGTGGTCAGCGCGCTGGGCCGGTCGATGCCCGCCGGCGGCCGGGCCGGGACGCGCCTCATCGAGGACGTCATCCAGACCGACGCCGCGCTCAACCCCGGCAACTCCGGTGGCGCGCTGGCCGACGCCAGCGCCCGGGTGGTCGGCATCAATACCGCCGTCGCGGGGGTCGGGCTGGGCATGGCGGTGCCCGTCAACACCACCACGCGCCGGATCGTGTCCACGCTGATGCGCGACGGCCGCGTCCGCCGCGCCTACCTTGGCCTGGTTACCGTGCCCGCGCCGGTGGCGGCACCGTGGCGCGAGCGCATCGGCCGCGACAACGGGCTCCGCGTGGCGGAGGTCGTCCCCGGCGGTCCCGCCGAGCGCGCCGGGCTGCGGCCGGGCGACCTGCTGCTGTCCGCGGCGGGGAAACCGGTCACCGCGGCCCAGGACCTGCAGCGGCTGATGTTCGCGGAGGCGATCGGGAAGCCGCTGCCGATCACGGTGGTGCGGAACGGCGCCCTCGTCGACGTCATCGCCGAACCATCCGAGCTGGTCGCCGCCTTACCAAATGGATCCTGCCAAATGGGCCCTGCCGAGCGGTGGTCACGTATCCAGGGGGAGAGCGGCTGCGTCCGGGCTGACTCCGGCGAGGAACCGCCGGATGTCGGCGCGGCTCCGCAGCCGCACGAAGCGGAGCTGGGCGTAGCCCGGGTCCCGCATCGCCGCGGCGTAGCGCTGCCGGTAGACCGGGTGCCGGGTCCACGCCCACGAGATGACCGACTTCTCCGGGTTCCAGCTGAAGAAGTTTGCCCACCGTTCCCGGTTGCCGTTCCACAGTTCGGCGCGGAGGGCGACGCGGCGCAGCGTGCGCCAGACGAGCCGCCGCATCACCAGCAGGCGGGGCAGGTCGATCCAGATCACGGTGTCCGCGCGCGCCCAGACCAGAGGCCGGACCGCGCTGTAGTTCCCGTCGATGACCCAGGCGTCACCGCCGGCCACCGCCGCGACCCGGCGGCGGAACTCGCCCTCGTCCAGGGGAACCCAGCCCGGCTGGTGGAAGAGCGCATCGAGTTCTATGAGCGGGAGGCCGAGGTCACGTGCGAGCGCACGGGAGACGGTGGACTTTCCCGCTCCCGAGATACCGACCACCGAGATTCGCCGCACGAGCGGTGAACGTATCAGCCGTACGCGAACTTGCCCACCGCGTTTCCGGCGCCTCGCTGTCCGGCTGGGACAATTGACCTATGACAGAGGCAATTGACCCATGACAGGGTCAAGCGCGGACGCCCGGGTGGACCTGGGCCGCGGGGTGACGATGCCGATGGTGGGCTTCGGCACGTGGCGGCTGCGTGGCGCGCGCGCGTACGAGGCCGTCCGTTACGCGCTCGAGATCGGGTACCGCCACCTCGACACGGCGACCATGTACCAGAACGAGGCGGAGGTGGGCCGCGCCGTCCGCGACAGCGGCCTCGACCGCGGCGAGGTGTTCATCACGACCAAGCTCCCGCCGCAGAATGCCGGCCGTGAGCGGGCGACGATCGACGCGAGCCTCCGGGCGCTCGGCACCGGCTACGTTGACCTGTGGCTGGTGCACTGGCCGCCGAGGCGCTCGTCGGTGCCCGTGTGGGAGCAATTCATCGCGATCCGGGATATGGGCCTGGCCCGGGCCGTGGGCGTCAGCAACTACGACGTCGCGCAGATCGATGAGCTGATCCGCGCCACCGGTGAGCGCCCGGCGGTCAACCAGATCCCGTGGAGCCTGCCCGGCTACGACCCGAAGCTGCTCGCGGTGATGCGGGAACGCGGGGTCGTGGTGGAGGGCTACAGCTCGCTCAAGAACACGAACCTCCGCGACCGGGTGCTGACGCAAATCGCCGAACGGCACCGGGTGACCCCTGCTCAGGTCGTGCTGCGCTGGCATATCCAGCATGGCATTCCGGTGATCCCGAAATCGGCCCAGCCGGACCGGATCGCGTCCAACTTCGCGGTGTTCGGCTTCGCGCTGACCGACGAGGAGATGAGCGCGCTCGACCACCTGTCCCGCCGCTGACCGGTGGCGCATTATGCCCTGCCGGAACTGCGGGCGGAAGCCTGAATCACCGTCCTGGGGATAACGGCCGCGGCTGTCCACAAGGACGCGGCCGGTCTCCCGCAGGCCTTTGCCGGTCAGCCACCGTGGACGTAGCCCGGCGAACGGATGCCGGGGGACCCATGGCCGCGGCGGCGCGATGCCGCCAGACCGCAGGAGGATCGAGATGAGTCAGGGCGGATACGTGACGCTGATCGGCTTCGTAGCCACCGAGCCGAGAGTCAATCAGTTCAGCGACGGCACCGACGTCGCGAACCTGCGCATCGGGTCGAGCACCCGCAGGCTTGACCGTGAGACGGGAGAGTGGCGCGACGGGGAGCTGTCGTTCTACTCGGTGCGGTGCCGCAAGTCGCTGGCCCGCAACGCGGGGATCTGCCTGCGCAAGGGCCAGCCCATCGTCGTCGCCGGCAGGCTGCACACCAAGTCCTGGCAGGACCGGAACGGGCAGCAGCGATCCGACGTCGAGGTGTGGGCCGACACCATCGGCTACGACCTCGCGCGCGGGACCGCGCATTTCAGCTGGAGCCGGCGCCCGGCGGCGGACTCCTCCGCGCTGGCCCACGGCGAGGCGATCAGGGCCGGCCTGGAGGGTGAGGATGGCCAGCCGGGTGACACCCGCGCCGGCCACGACAGCGGGATGTTCGACGAGGAGGCCATCGCCGAGCTGGACCACGAGCTGGACGAGTCCGCGGCTGAGCCCGCCGTCGGCTAGCCGCCAGGACGGCCAGCGGGCAGCAAAGGCCGCTCCGGCGTCCGGTCAGGGGCGCCGGAGCCCGGCCTGCGCAGCCGGGGTCAGCTCCAGATGACTCCGCGCACGGAATCCACACTCTCCATAGCCAACTGCTCTGCGACGTCGACCACTTCAAGCGGGTCAACGACACCTACGGGCACCTGACCGGGGACGACGTACTGCGCGGGCTGGCGGCCGAGCTGCGCCAGCAGGTACGCGGGTCGGACGTCGCAGGCCGGTTCGGGGGCGAGGAGTTCGTCGTCCTGCTCCCGCGTGCCGACGCCGACGGGGAGCCGGGCGGCCGCGGGCGGACGGCGGCACCGGGCCTACCGGGTAAACAGCAGCGTAAGCCGCCAGCCCCAGCGGCCCGGATGGCCGGCCGAGCCGAATACGCTAGATGTCATGCCGGAGTTCATCTACCAAATGCGTGCCGTGCGCAAGGCGCACGGCGACAAGGTAATCCTCAACGATGTCACGCTGTCGTTCCTGCCGGGAGCCAAGATCGGCGTCGTGGGGCCGAACGGGACCGGCAAGTCCACGCTGCTGAAGCTGATGGCCGGTGTCGAGCAGCCCTCCAACGGCGAGGCCCGGCTGATGCCGGGGTTCTCCGTGGGCCTGCTCGCCCAGGAGCCTCAGCTCAACGAGGACAAGACGGTCCTCGGCAACGTTGAGGAGGGTGTCGCCGAGACCAAGGCGATGCTGGAGGCGTACAACGAGATCGCCGAGAAGATGGCGACCGAGTACTCCGACGAGCTGCTCGAGGAAATGGGCCAGCTTCAGGAGCAGCTCGACCACCGCGACGCCTGGGACCTGGACAGCCAGCTGGAGCAGGCCATGGACGCGCTGCGCTGCCCGCCGCCGGACGCCAGCGTCACTCAGCTGTCTGGCGGGGAGCGCCGCCGGGTCGCGCTGTGCCGGCTGCTGCTGTCCCAGCCGGACCTGCTGCTGCTCGACGAGCCCACCAACCACCTCGACGCGGAAAGCGTCCAGTGGCTGGAACAGTTCCTGGAGAGCTACGCGGGCACGGTCGTCGCCGTCACCCACGACCGGTACTTCCTCGAGAACGCCGCGCAGTGGATCCTCGAGCTGGACCGCGGTCACGCCTACCCCTACCAGGGCAACTACTCGACCTACCTGGACACCAAGGCCTCCCGCCTCAAGGTGGAGGGCGCCAAGGACGCCAAGCGCCGCAAGCGCCTCGAAGAAGAGCTGGAATGGGTGCGGTCGAACCCGCGGGCCCGCCAGGCCAAGAGCCGGTCCCGGCTCCAGCGGTACGAGGAGATGGCCGCCGAGGCCGACTCCCGGCGCAAGCTTGACTTCGAGGAGATCCAGATCCCGCCGGGCCCCCGGCTGGGCAACCTCGTGGTCGAGGCCGATGGCCTGGTCAAGGGCTTCGGCGACCGGGTGCTGTTCGACGGGCTGAACTTTTCGCTGCCCCGCAACGGCATCGTCGGTGTCATCGGCCCGAATGGCGTCGGCAAGACCACCCTATTCAAGATGATCGTGGGCGAGGAGAAGCCGGACGCCGGCACCATCCGGATCGGTGAGACCGTGGAGATCTCCTACGTCGACCAGAGCCGGGAGCGCATCGCCCCGGACAAGAACGTCTGGGAAGTGATCTCCGACGGCGAGACGCACATCACCGCCGGCCACACCGAGATCCCGAGCCGCGCCTACGTGGCCGCGTTCGGCTTCAAGGGCCCGGACCAGCAGAAGCAGGCCGGCGTCCTGTCCGGCGGGGAGCGCAACCGGGTCAATCTGGCGCTCACCCTGAAGAAGGGCGGCAACCTGCTGCTCCTGGACGAGCCGACCAACGACCTGGACGTGGATACGCTCTCCTCACTGGAGAACGCGCTGCTCGAGTTCCCCGGCTGCGCCGTGATCACGAGCCACGACCGGTGGTTCCTCGACCGGATCGCCACCCACATCCTGGCCTGGGAAGGCGGGGCGAACTGGTTCTGGTTCGAAGGCAACTTCGAGGCCTACGAGAAGAACAAGATCGAGCGCCTCGGTCCCGAGGCCGCCCGCCCGCACCGCGTCACCTACCGCCGCCTCACAAGGACCTGACCGGCCGCCGCAGGATAAAGGAGTCCGCCATGCGCCGACTGGTCCGGCGGTTCGTGCGCATCGAGACGGTAGCCGTGCTGGTCACCGCGTGGCTGGCGGGCGCGCTCGGGCTTGGGCTGGCAACAGGCGCGGGCGCGGTGCCGACGGTGGCCCTGATGGCGCTGGGGCCGCTGCTTGGCGGCCTGCTCCTGCTGATCAGGCACAACCTTGACCTGGCCAGCCGGATCGGCAACCTGGCTGTCCAATCCGAGCGCACACTCGACACCGTGCGGTGGGTCGGAGCCGGCATCGAGAAAGAGATCAAGAAAGAGATCAGGACCGAGATCAGGCAGGCATTCCGCCAGCTGGAAGCGTTGCAGAACCTGACCGCCGTGCTGCCAGCCAGCGGCGTGCTGCCCGCCACCCGGGGCTGGGCAGCGTCGCCAGACCTGCTCCTGGTGCTGGTCGACCTGGTTATCACCGAACGGCCGTCGCTTGTCGTGGAATGCGGCAGCGGTGCGTCCACGCTGTGGCTCGCACTAGCGATGCGGCGGTCCGGGATCGACGGCCGGATCATCGCGCTCGATCACGACCCGGTTTTCGGCGGCAAGACCCGCGACCTCCTGGCCAGGCATGACGTCCGCGATCTGGCCGAGGTACGCGACGCCCCGCTGGAGAGCTTCAGCCTTGATGGCGAGACCTACTCGTGGTACGCGAGGCGAGCCTGGGAGGACCTGACGGGGATCGATCTCCTCTTCGTTGACGGGCCGCCCGCGGCCACCGGTCACCAGGCCCGCTATCCGGCGCTGCCGTTGCTGAGCGGGGCGCTGAGCCCGGCTGCCACCGCCGTCCTGGACAACCTCGTCGTGCCGGACATGCAGAAAGTACTGCGGCTCTGGCTTGACGCGTACCCGGATTTCAGCTCCGAGATCCTCCCGCTGGAGAAACAGGCCGCGGTGCTGCGCAGGAGCTAGCCGGCCAGCAGGCCTCCGGGGGGTCGTCCCCGGGTCAGCGCTCCGTCAGGCCGAGGTCGCCCCCGCCTGGCATGGTCGGGCGGTTGACGAGGCTGTGGGCGGCCATGACCAGGTAGTCCCATAGCTGGGCGTCCAGCGCCGCATCCAGCGAAAGCTCATCCAGCGAGATCCGCATGTCGCGCAGCCAGGCGTCCCGTTCGGCCTCGCCGATCACGAACCGCGCGTGCCGCATCCGCAGCCGCGGGTGGCCGCGCAGTTCGTTATAGGTCTGCGGGCCACCCCAGTACTGGATGAGGAAGAGCAGCAGGTGCTCCTCGGCGGGCCCCAGGTCCTGCGCCGGGTATACCGGCCGCAGCACCGGATCATCGGCGGCAAGCTCGTAGAAGCGGTGCACAAGGCGCCGGAAGGTCTCTTCCCCGCCGACGGCTTCGAAGAACGAGCGCGGTTCCACGGCCGGTTCGGCCTCCGGCGAGTTCCGCGTCGCGCTGCCCGGTCCGGTGGATTCGGCTGGCTGAATATCCATGACGGTCCCCAGCCTACGGGGCGGCCGGGGGCCGCTGCTCCGCCAGGTCCTCCCTTGCCCCCAGCGCCACGTCCTCCTCCGCCTCCACCATCGCGCCCTTGCCATTGACCGTCGCGGCCTGGCCCGCATCGACCATCGCGTCCGCCTCCACCATCGCGCCCTTGCCATTGACCGTTGCGCCCTGGCCCGCATCGACCATCGCGTCTTCGTCCGCCTCCACTGGCGCGCCGTTGCGTCCGGCGGCCGCCCGGGGCGCCTTACGGGCCGGACGGGCGCGGCTCGGGCAGGCTTCGAGCGGCCCGGGCGAGCCGGCGTCGAGCGCGGACTTGACCCGCTCGCGCAGTTCGCGGGCCACCTCCCATTGCCGCAGCGGCAGCGTCTTGGCCGCCACACGCATCACGACCTGGCTATCCGTGATGGAGATGTCCTGTACCCCCCACACCTCGGGCTTCTCCAGCATCAGCTTCCGCCACCGCCGTTCCCGCCACATGCCCCCCGCCTCCTGCTCCATCAACTGGCGGGTGTCCGCGATGTCCAGGGCGGGCGGTACCGGCACGTCCACCACGGCCCGCGCCCAGCCCTGCGACTCGTTCCCGACCTTCTCCAGCGCCCCGTTGCGGAGATGCCAGACGACTCCGTTCACGTCGCGCAGCCGCGTGGTGCGCAGGCTTACCGCCTCCACGGTGCCGGTCGCGTCGCCGATATTGATGACGTCACCGACGCCGTACTGGTCCTCCAGCAGCATGAAAATGCCGGCCAGGAAGTCCCGGACGAGGTTCTGCGCGCCGAAGCCGACCGCGATGCCGACCACACCGGCGCTGGCGAGCACCGGCGCCAGGTTCACGCCCAGGTCACCGAGACCGATCGCGGTGGCGATGGCGAAGATCGTGACCGAGGAGGCGTTGCGGAGGATGGACCCGAGCGCGTGGGCCCGCTGATGCCTCCGTTCGGATGCGGCCTCGTGCACCGCGGCCGTGTCCGGCAGCGCGCTGGTGCCGGTGCTGATGGCGGTGCCGCGCGCGGCGTGATCCGCCTCGGCCAGCGCCGTCTCGGTGGTCGCGCGCTCGCGCCGGCGCCGGCGTCCCCGCAGCCTGTGGCGGACCCGGACCCCCGTGCCCTGGCGGAGCCGCGTGTGCAGCGGCGCATCGGCGGCCCGGATCGTGACCCGGTTGATGAGGCGGTGCACCAGCGCGCGGGCCACCAGCGCGAGGAAGACCAGCCACGCCAGCTTCAGCACCAGGTTGGCCGGGCCGGCCAGGTAGACGGCCGTCAGGCGGGCCGCCGCCCCGCTGTGGGATACGTCCCAGACGAGGCGGCACGCGATCCCCGGATCGCGCCCGCAGCTACCGGTGAGCGTCACGGGGGCCTGGGCCAGGTCAAGGCCCATGAGGTGGGCGTGAGGAAACACGAGATCCTTCCGTGCGGAGTGAGCGCCCCACCCAGCCGGTTCAGGCGCTCGCGGACCTCCCTATAGTGGCCGGCCATCCGCCCGTGATGGGCCAGTTATGGTTCACCGCACTGCTCACGGCACTGCTCACCCCACTGCGCGCGGCGACGGCGGGCGAAGAACAACCTTCCCTCGTAGCCGGCCACGCTCAGCACCAGAGCCAGCGCGCACGGCGTCAGCACCTCGGATATAGCAATCCAGCCCTCCAGGTCACCGCGCTGCGCCCGGGGCGGGGTGATGGCGCCGGACCGGCTGACCCACTCGGGCACGCTGCTGCCGACCGCCGTTCCCGGGCTGACGGGGACCCAGCCACTGCGCTGTTTCCCGTCCGGCGCCGCCCAGCGGGCCCGCATCCAGACTGTGTTCTCAGGCCCGGGGGAATCGTTCTGCTGGCCAGGCGCGCTGCGCTGCACAGTGACGGACACCTGCCGCCAGCCCGCTTCCGCGTATTCCCGCCGGGCGACCGCGATGCTCGTCAGGTGACCTGCCACCGCCGCCAGCACCGGCGCACTGATCAGGAAGACCCCGATGAGCCCGGCCACCATGTAGCCCTCGAGGCGGTCGATGCGCCGCCGCACCGGGTTGCCGTCCCAGCCGAACATCCTGGACCGGTGCATCCGCTGGCTCATCCGCCCACCTCCGCGGATCCTCTATCTCAACGTAGGCCAGGCCCGGCGCGAACGTTCCTCACCCCAGATGGGTGATGTTGATGATCGGCTCCTTGATGAATGCTCGACTCGCGTGCGAAAACACACCGTCGCCTGAGGCGCTTGCGTTCTGGCGTTTTGCGCCGTGCTGCTCCGGTGGCGGCGAGTTAATCACCCAGGTGAGATTTGCTCCGGAGGGGTGACAAATCACCCTGAGACGCGCGAGAACGTTGTGAGTACGGGCGAGCCAGCCGTGCGGGCTCAGAGAAAGGCGAGCACCTGCGAAGGGCGAGTACCTGCTGGCCAGATGGCCATGGTGCGGCGGACCAGTCTGGTGGGGAGTAGCTATGGTTACCACTACCGATAGCGGCGGTCCGGTCCGTTCCGCGCGAAACGGCCGCGGGGCCGCGGATCCTGTGCTGATGTCCAAGATCACTGCCCCTGGCCAGCCCGCCTGGGCGATCAGGCGTCCGAGAATCGATGAGCTCCTCGATCAGGGCACGCGAGGACCGCTGACGGTGGTGACCGGGCCGCCGGGCGCCGGCAAGACGATGGCCATCGCGTCGTGGGCGGCCGCTTACGCCGGTCCCGGCCCACTGGTCTGGGTCAGTCTTGACGAATACGACAACCGGCCGCCCGTCTTCTGGTCCTACGTTGTCGCCGCACTTCGGCGGGCAGGCACCGAGGTGCCGCCGGCGTGGACGGCGGCGGGCCGCCGAAAAGCCGTAGGCCATGAATTCCTCCTGCGGCTCGCGTCTGCGCTGGCCTCGGCCGAGCAGCCGGTCGTCATGGTGATCGAGGATTTTCACTTCCTGACCGATACTGACATTATCGACGGTCTTTCATACCTGCTCAGGAATGCCGCACCGGGCCTGCACCTCATCATCTCCTCACGGACTCAGCTTCCCCTGTCCCTGCACCGGTACCGGCTTAACGGGGAACTAGTCGAAATTCGCGCCGCCGATCTGGCCCTCAGCATTACCGAAACCAGCTCGCTGATGACGCAGCACGGCATCACATTGTCCGCGGAGGCCCTTGAATCTCTGATCCTCTGCACCGAGGGCTGGGCGGCGGGGATACGGCTGGCGGCCATGTCGCTGGACGGGCATCCCGACCCCGAGCAATTCGTTAAGCAGCTTTGCTCTGAGGACAGTGCGATCACGGGTTACCTGGTGGAGGAGGTTCTGAATCCCCAGCCCGCATCCCTCCGCAACTTCCTCCTTCGCACCAGTATCCTGGACCGGGTCTGCGCCGACATCGCCGGGGAACTAGTCGGCAACGACGACACGCAGGCCGCCAGCTTGCTATCGGCCCTGGCGGATACCAATGCTTTCGTCCAGCCGCTTGGTGATGGCTGGTATCGCTACCACCCGCTGCTCGCCGAAATATTGCGCCTCAAGCTGCGGCACGAGTGCTCTAGCCAGGTGCCTGATTTGCATCGGCTAGCGGGCCGGTGGTATTTGCGAAACGGTTACCTTACGGCAGCCGTGCGGCACGCCGCGGACGCCGGTGACTGGACACTCGCAGCCAGTATGGTCCTGGAAGACTTCGCCATAAATTGCCTGATCGAGCTGCGAGATAATGAATCAATAACCCTGGCCGGCATATTCCACCGCATGCCGGAGGATCTGGCCGGGAATCAGTTGCCGCTCTTGCTGGTGGCGGCCGCGCTGGAGCACTCCGCCTGCGCAGATGACACCGGCGGTGCCTCCCTCGCCAGGGCGGAGGCCATCGTCGGGCATCTTCCCGCGGGCGCCGAACTTCCGGCGCGTCTGGCCGCTGCGCTGATCCGGATGGCGGTGGCCCGCCGGGCCGGTGACCTCAAGGCCGCCATCGCCGCGAGCGCTCGGGCTGAGGAGGCCCTGGGCGCAATCTCCGAAGGAGTGCTCGCGCTGCATCCTGGGCTCCGCCCTCAGGTACTCCTGGGACGGGGGATCGTGGAGTTCTGGGCAGGCCAGGCCGACCAGGCCGCGGCCACGCTGAGGACCGGCACCGCCGCGGCGTCGGCGCCCGCCAGCTGGCGCGAAAGGGCCGGCTGCCTCGGTCAGCTTTCCCTGGTGGAAGCACTGCAAGGGCACCTGAACAGCGCCGAGATGCTAGCCGGTGAGACGGGCGGTATCGACGAGGGGCGTATGGAGCCGGCCAATCCGGCGGCCAGCACGGCCCTGGCCTGCGTGCATCTCGAGCGGTACGAGCTACGGCAGGCGCATGGTCAGCTGACGGTGGCCAGCACCGCCCTGCGGGCACGTCCGGATAAGCTCACGTCGGCCGTGGCCGGCCTGACCGCGGCGGCCTGCCGCCTGGCCGAGGGCCGTGCCGGTGCGGCTCTGGAGCTGATCGCCCGCGCACGCCAGCGCTGGCAGCCTCCGCAGTGGCTCGGACATAGGCTAACGGTCCTCGAGTCGCAGGCCTGCGCGATGGCGGGGGACCTGCGGGGCGCTGCTGACGCAGCCGCCCGCGCGGAGTCGCAGTCCGCACCCGGCGTGAGTGTGACTCTGGCGTATGCGTGGCTGGCGGCCGACGACGCTCCCGCGGCCAGGCGTGCCCTCGCCACCGCGGGCGCCCAGGAGAAACGGGAACCTGCCAGCCTGGACGGGTGGCTGATCGACGCGCGGCTTAGCTACCAGAGCGGTAACGGAGCACGTGGCCACCGATCCCTGGAGCGCGCCCTGCAGCTAGGCGAGGTGGAGCAGAACCGGCTGCCCTTCGCCAGAGAACAGGCCTGGCTGCGGCCCATCCTCCGGCGTGATCCTGAGCTGGTCCGCCGGTACGGGCAGCTGCTCAGGGACGATCTGCAGAGCCTTGGCGCCGACCCCGGCGCGCTGCCCGTCACGCAGCCGCAGCCGCTGGTGGTAGATGCGCTGAGCGAGCGCGAGCGTGAAGTCCTCGAACGTCTGTCCGGAATGCTCAGCACGGCGGAGATCGCCACCGAGATGTACATCTCGGTGAACACGGTCAAGACTCACCTCAAGAGCATCTACCGGAAGCTTTCTGCGAGTCACCGTGGCGAGGCGGTCCGCCGCGCCCGGAATCTGAACCTGATCTAATTCCCGATCCTCGGCGCCGTATCACCCATGACGGGTGGGGCGTGGCCGCGGCCTGCTTGATGGAGTTGGGGCGGGCTCCACCAACACGAGGAGAAGAGAACGCCATGGCTGATCTGATCGCGATCGGATATCCCGACGAGGCCACCGCCGAAGCCGCCGCCGATGAAGCCCGCCGGCTGGCCCATGACCTCATCATCGAGCCTGACGCGATTGCTGTGATCGTGCGGGACAACGACGGTAAATTCCATGTTCATACCCAGCACCACATGGTCGGCGCCGGGGCGAGCTGGGGCATGTTCTGGGGCCTGCTCTTCGGGCTCCTGTTCTTCGTCCCGGTCGCCGGGATTGCTATCGGGGCCGGCCTCGGTGCCCTCATGGGCAAGATCACCAAGTCAGGCATCGACAAGCAGTTCCAGGACCAGGTCCGGGACATGCTGAAGCCGGGCACGTCCGCGCTGTTCCTCATGCTGGAGAAGGTCACCCCGGACAAGGCCGTGGAGGCGATGAGCAGGTACGGCGGGACCGTGCTGAAGACCTCGCTGTCGAAGGAAGGCGAGAAGGAACTTCAGGACGCGCTGCACGGCGGGGGCGCCGCGTAGGCGCTTTGCCAGCCCGGGCCGCCGTTCCCCCAGGCCTGATCAGATGGAGGGTCATGGCACAGGCATCCGCTGGCCAGAGGGCAGCAGGCGGCAGTGACCGTACCGGCCGCCGGGAACCCGGCGGCCGGTACGGTCTCCTTCTGCTGGTGCTGATCGCGACGTATCTGCTCTCGGCCTTCACTAGTGGCCGGATCATCAGCGATATCCAGATCCTGCTATTTCTGGCTCTCCTGCTGCTGGCCCTCAGGACATCGCGAGTGCGCGGCCGGATGGCGTGGCTGGCCGCCGGCTTTGCGCTGGCTGGCACGGCGGCAGCCCTCGGGGCGGGCCAGACCGGCACCCAGGTGGGTGACGGCCTGGCCGCGCTATGGAAGGGCCTGATCCTGCTGCTGGCCGCGATCCTCATCGTCAGCCGGGTGCTGGCCCGGCCCACGGTCACCGTGCAGAGTATTTACGGAGCCCTGAGCGCCTACGTGATCATCGGCATGATGTTCGCCGCCTTCTACGCCGCGATCAAGTACCTCGACGGCGGCGGCTTTTTCGCTAACGGGCAGCCGGCGAACACCCAGACGTTCCAGTACTTCAGCTTCGCCACGCTGACGACTGTGGGCTATGGGGACTTTACCGCCGCTATCAACGGCGCAAGGGCCGTCGCCGTCCTCGAGGCGATGACCGGACAGATATTCCTGGCCACCCTGGTGGCGCGCCTCGTATCCGCTTACCGGGGGCAATCAGCCGAGTAAGCACAGCCGAACAGGCACAGCTAAGCTAGCGCGGCCGGTTGTTACGTCAGGTAGTAGAGGCTGTTGCCGACCAGCCAGAAGCCGAGCAGCAGCGACAGCAGGACGATGACCTGGTCGCGGTGGGTGTCGAGCCAGGTCCGCAGCTGCTGCAGCCTGGCCCCAGCGGAGGCGGGCGCGAACGTCGCGTACAGCTCGAGGTACAGGAAGCTGGCCGTCGCCAGCAGGACGAACAGGACCAGCGTCAGGTAGTCCGCCGGCCCGGACAGTTTGGCCTGGGTGATGGTCGCGGCGCCGGCCGCCACGAGCGCCCACGGCTGGAGGAAGGCGGCGAGCCCGGCGGCGGCCCACAGCGACACCCCGTCCAGTCGCGCCATCCAGGTCGGCGGCTTGCGGGGGGCGCCCATCTTGCGCCACCGGCGCCAGGCGTACAGGACCAGCGCGACGCCTATGGCCAGCTTCACGGCCAGGGCGGCCGTGGACGGCGCGGTGTTCGGGGCGGGCGGCTTTCCCTGGGTCGTCAGCACCACGGCCGCTATCACCACGGCCAGGCAGGCCAGCCAGCCGAGGACGAACGCCAGGCCCTTCCACATGCCCTTTTCGGCGCTCAGCAGCAGGATGAACGCGGTGAGCGGAAAGGGCTCGAGGGTTATCCCGAGACCGATGAGCACCAGGTTGAGTACCACCGGCCCCGCCCCCTACTGGTCCCTGCCGGTCCTGGGCCGGGCGGATCTCCCCGGCCCGGCTGGCCGCGATGTCACAGGCCTTGTTCAGCGACGATTCGCCCGGACTTGACGGCTTCAAGGACCGCGTCGTGGTCCCGCTCGTTCTGGTCGGCGTAGGCCTCGGCGAATTCCGTGATGGCCTGATCGAAGACGTCTGAGCCGCCGAGGTAAGCCGCGATGGCAATGGCGTCCCCGGACCGGGCGTGGGCCCGCGCCAGGGTCCATCCGCACAGCCCGCCGTACATGCGCATGCCGCTCGGTACCATGATCTCGGTGTCGATGGAGAACTTCCAGTCCCGCAGCTGGCGGACGTAGAAGTCACGTTGCTTCCCGTCCAGCCCGGCCGCGACCCGCTGCCAGCCCAGGAAGATGTCACTGGACGCCTGCATCAGCCGCTGGCCCGCGACCACCCGCTGGCCCATGTTGGTGAACTCGCTGGCGCCGAGGAACCGGCTGAGGACCGACTCCTCAGCCTCCTTGACCTGGAGGAACAGCGGATCAGACTCATCGCGCCCGAGCATCAGCACGATCCAGCAACGGGTCCCCACACTGCCGACGCCGACGACCTTCCGGGCCACGTGAATGAACTCATACTTCTCGATCAGGTGCCGCCGGTCGGTCTCCAGCGTCCGCCGGTACTTGCTCATGATGCTCTGTAGCTCCGACTGGAGCGCACCGCGTTGCGCCTCATCGGATAGCAGATCTTCCATGGGCACCAGGAGCGGTGGGTCAGAGATGATCCGCAGCTGCCCGTCCACCGTGGTCGTGAGCTTGGCCAGTTCCTGCATGCTGTCCCGGGTGCGGGCCTTGGCCATGCCCTTATCGACGAGCTTGCGCTGCCGGGCGTCCAGCTTGGACTCGAACTGGGCCCGTAGCTCGTCGATGTCCGCGTGCGCGTACCAGATCTTGAGCTCCGTCATCCCGGCAAAGTCGCGCATCGCCTGCCGGTAGCTGGCCACGGTGCCCGTGACGATCTTGCGGCGCTGCTTGCCGGTGAAACCGTTCGACCGCGCGGCGACCTCCATGCTGGCGGCCAGCCGCTTGACGTCCCACTCCCACGGGCCCGGCAGCGTCTCGTCGAAGTCATTGACGTCAAAGACCAGCCTGCGCTCGGCCGACCCGAAGATGCCGAAGTTCGCCAGGTGCGCGTCACCGCAGGCCTGGACGGTCAGGCCGGAGACCGGAGTGGCGGCCAGGTCGCTGGCCATGGGCAGGGCCGCGCCGCGGTAGTAGGTGAACGGCGAGACCATCATCCGGCCCCACCGGACCGGTACCAGCTCCGGCACGCGCGACGTGGCCTGCTCCTCGAGCAGGGTGATCGGGTCGGGCCGGGCCGCGGACACCTTGAACTCCGCGTGCGATTCCCTTGGCACCTCAGACCGGGCCTGCGCGCCCCGGGCCGCGCGCTCAGCGGGCGTCAGATGTCCCAGCTTCTCGAGCTGCGCCCGCGCCGACGGCCGCCGGGGAGCCTCAACCTTGAGAACGCTCATTTTCCGGCTCCTCTCCAGCCACTGAACTCCAACAATGGCGGGAAAGAGAACCGGCTGCCTCACCCCGCCGGGGTGATGCGCCGAGGACCCGGGCGGCCGACTCTACAGGGGTAACGGTCATCATCATGCCGGTCCCCGGTCCCCGGTCTCCCCGGGCCCCACGCGCGCCGACGGGACCGGCCTTTCGATGGAAGAGGCAGGAAAATGGCAATCGGTCCCGTGCAACTGCTCGTACTGGGCTTCAGCCACCCCAATTTCCACGGTGAGATCATCGCTGAGCTGGAGCGGCTCCGCGATAGCGACACGGTGCGGGTGATCGACGCCCTCGCGGTCTACAAAGACGCGGCGGGCGAGCTGGAGGTGGAGCACCTCAGTAATCTCTCCGAGCAGGAGGCCATCGAAGTCGGGAGTAAGATCGGCGCCCTGGTCGGCCTGGGTATCGAAGGCGAAGAGGGCATGGCCGCCGGCGCAGCCGCGGGCGCCGAGGAGGTGGCCGCCGAAGGCGGCGTGCATATCTTCAGCGAAGACGGTGACTGGGACGTGCTCGAGGACATCCCGAACGACTCCGCGGCGGCACTCATCCTGCTCGAGCACCACTGGGCGGTCCCGCTTCGCGACGCGATCGCCCGTGCCGGGGGCTTCCGCATCGGCGACGGCTTTATCAGCCCGCTCGACCTGGTGGAGATCGGGCTCGTGTCGGCCGAGGAGGCGCGCGAGCTGCACGACCTGGAAACGGCGGCGGCGGCCAAGTGACCGTCAAGACACTGACCGTCAAGACACTGACCGTCAAGACACTGAACGTCAAGACACTGACCGTCAAGACACTGAACGTCTAGCCGGTAGGCACGTTTATCTGGAGGTTCACCATGTTCGGATCGCGCCGAGTCGCACGTCGCACGGGTCGCCGCACCGCCCGGCGGGTCTCCCGCCGCAGATAGCTCATAAGACGTTCGGGCCGGCGACACCGCATGAGCGTCGCCGGCCCCGCCTCCCTAACCCTTGCGCTACTCCCGCGCCAGCATGGCCTGAGCCTCGCGCTCGAGGTCCACGTACGGGTCCCCGCTCACGTCGACGGCGACGCGCTTGATCGTGCCGCCGGTGAAGGTGTGCGGGTGCTCGCCGGGGTAGTCGCCCGTGACCGGCTCGCCGCTGTCGCGGCCGACGCACAGGCCCTCGCCGGCCAGGCTGAACAGCCCCGGCTGGGTTTTGATCCGGCCTTCGCCGACCTTCTTGTCCGCGTGGTACAAGGACAGGATTCCGGTGGAGATCCCGGGCGGGTCCTCGCCGTCCTTGTCGAACGAGGCCGACAAGATCAGGTCCGTTCCGGTCGGGACGTCCTGGGTGGCGTCGATCTTCTGCTCCATCATGCCGACGAAGTTGTAGACGTAGTGCAGCCGGTTGTCCTTGATGTACAGAGCATGACCGCCGAACCGTGACCCGTGTGCGAACAGTACGCCCTGTGCTCCAGGGGTGGGGATATCCACGAGCGCGCCGATGCTGTAGGAGCGATTCCGGATGTTTACCGCCTGGGCCTCGGGCACCTCGGCGGTGTCGGGGAAGTAGGCGTACCGCTCGCGCGGTGCGGCTAGCTGCGGCCGCGGCGTGGTGATGATCTCTACCGCGCCCCGGTCATCGAGCGGGAACGCCCCGTTCTCCCCGGCTTCGGCGAACCACAGGTTGACCAGCTCGCGGAGCTTTTCCGGGTGCTCGGCGGCCAGGTCGTGGATCTCGGCGCGGTCGATGTCGGTGTGGTAAAGCTCCCAGGTGTCGTCGTTGAAGTGGCTCCAGCCGCTGATCGTCGGGTGGGTGGTGACGGCCTTCCAGCCGTCGTGCCAGATCCCGCGCGAGCCGAGCATCGAGTAGAACTGGGTCCTGCGGGCCGAGGGAGCCGATTCCATCTCGGCGCTGTAGCGCATGCTCACGCCGTCGAGCCGGCTCTGCACGTGCCCCTTGATGGTAGGCGGCACCTCAACCCCGAGAGTGTCCAGGATCGTCGGCACGATGTCGATGGCGTGGTGGTACTGGTGACGGATCTCGCCCCGGCCTGCTGCTGTACTTGAGGGCCAGGAGATGATGCATGGGTCGGCCGTGCCGCCGTTGAACTCGTACCGCTTCCACATCTTGAACGGCGTGTTGAACGCCATCGCCCAGCCATTGGGATAATGGTTGTAGGTCTTCGTCCCCCCCAGCTCGTCGATCATGGCCAGGTTGGCTTGCATGTTGTCGGGGAGCCCGTTCGCGAAGATGTTCTCGTTCACCGACCCGTTGGGGCCGCCTTCGCCGCTCGCCCCATTGTCCGACACGAGAATCACCATCGTGTTCTCCCGCTGCCCGGACTCCTCCAGATAGTCGAGCAGGCGGCCGATCTGGTGGTCGGCGTGGGCCAGGAACCCCGCGTACACCTCCGCCATCCGGCAGAACAGGCGCTTCTCCTCCGCGGTCAGCGAGTCCCAGGGCCGGGTGACATCCAGCGGCGGGAACGGCTTGCCGTCCGGGCCCGTCCGGGTCTCGGGAGTGCCGATCGGGTTGATCGGGGGCAGTTCGGTGCCGGCCGGGACGATGCCCATCTCCTTCTGCCGGGCCAGCGTCTGCTCCCGCATGGCCTCGTAGCCCATGTCGAACTGGCCCTGGAACTTATCGGCCCATTCCTTCGAGACGTGGTGCGGTGCATGCGCGGCGCCGGGCGCGTAGTAGAGGAAGAACGGCTTGTCCGGGGCGACCGACTTCGCGTCCTTGATGAACTCCAGCGCCTTGTCGGTGAGGTCGACGGTCAGGTGGTAGCCCTCGGCCGGCGACTTGGGCTGGTCGACCGGGTGGTTGTCGTAGACCAGGTCCGGGTACCACTGGTTGGTCTCCGCGCCGAGGAACCCGTAGAACCGCTCGAAGCCCCGGCCACTCGGCCAGTTCCGCCGGGTCGAGGCCAGGTTCATCTCCACGGTCGGGCACAGGTGCCACTTGCCCGTGATGTAAGTGTTCCAGCCTTGCTCACCGAGGATTTCGGAGATCATGCCGTTCTCCGGCGGGATCGTCCCGCTCGCGTTCGGGAACCCCACCGCGGCCTCGGTGATGCACGCCATGCTGTTACGGGTGTGGTTGCGCCCGGTCAGCAGGCACGACCGGGTCGGCGAGCACAGCGCCGTGGTGTGCCACTGCGTGTAGCGGATCCCGTCGGCGGCGAGGCGGTCGATGTTCGGGGTCTCGATCGGGCCGCCATAGCTGCTCATGGCCGAAAAGCCCACATCATCGAGCACGATGTAGACGACATTGGCCGCGCCGTCCGGTGCCTTCGGTGGCTCGAACGGTGTCCAGTCCGGGACCGAATCGCGGATATCGATATTGATTGTGCCCTTGAACGGCTTACTCATCCACTGCTCCTCGCGCCTGGCGGCCATCTGACGGGTCTCACCACGGAGGAGGGAACCGTCCGGGTTCAGTCACACAGACCCGCTAAGAATGCTGTCCGTGCTCACGTCGGCCGCGCATCACCCGCCGGGGATGAGCGGCCAGTCGAGCGGCCAGTCGAGCGATCACTCGAGCGTCATCACCGTGACCTGCGCCTCGTGCCGGAGCTCACGCCGGAGCATGAAGCCGCCGATGATCTCGAAGACGCCCATGACGATGAACCAGATGCCCAGGAGGACGGTGAGGAAGGTCAGCGAGGAGACGGGGGTAGCCGCGACCACGATCCCGGCGATCAGGCTGATGCCGCCGAAGGCGATCCACCAGGCGCGTCCTTCGCGGGCGTCGCTGGAGATTCCCCCGACGAGCGCGGCGATCCCCTGAACGATCCAGGTGATGCCGACGAACAGGCCGATCACCGCCACGGTGATGTGCAGGTGACGGATCAGCACCACGCCGACGACGATGAACATCAGGCCCGCGATGCCGAGCCACACCCGGTGGGCTTCCTCCGGATCGAACACCCGGATCAGGTGGAAGATCCCCGAGAGGATCATGAGAATGCCGACCAGGACTGCGGCCACATTTAGCGAGCCGCCCGGATGAAAGGTCACCACGATCCCGAGAATCAGCGTCAGCACGCCGAGCGTCACGGTCACTGGCCACGACGGTCCTGCCAGCAGCGAAGGCGGTGACGTATGCACGTCAGATTCGCTGGATAGCATCAGCGTTCCTGCCTTCCTTTCGGGCGTCAGCCCTCAAGTGGCCTGCACCCAACGTGTGCCGCCTCGCCACTCATCGCTATGTTCGGTGCGCCCGCCGCTAGATGTCCTCACCCGTCCTGGGTGATTGCGGCCGTGGGCTGCGCGCTGCCACCTGCTCCGGTCTCGGACTCGCGGGCGAGGAACCGCAGCCGGGCCGCCCGCGCGTCCCACGCATAAATGACCGCGCTGCCGGCGATGAGATCGTGCAGGGCGCGGTGCTCGCGCTGTACCAGGATGCCGAGGAAGCCCAGGCCGCACAGGAGGAAGCTGAGCGGGAACACCAGCGCGCGCACCACCCCGCGCCACGGGTCGAGCCCCTTGCCATCGGCCCGGACCACGCGCACGCCGAGTACCGCCATGCCGAAGGTCCGGCCGCTGACCGCCCAGGAGTAACCGAAGTAGAAAAACTCCCAGGCCACGTAGATGACGGCCACGACGATGTTGGTCCGGTTCCAGCTGACCGAATGCCCCGTCACGACCTGGGCCACCAGTGAGGCAGCCGCGAGGCCGAGGGCAAAGAGGCCGGAGCTGACTGCGAGGTCGATGACATAGGCCAGAAACCGCGATACGGAGCCGGCGTAGTGCCCCTGTGCGGCTACCAAGCCCGCGTCCCGCGCCCGGGTGCTCACGGCCCGGCCTGAGCGTCCAGCAGGGCGGCCGGCGCCGGCGGCCTGGGATGCTTGCGCCGGAGCAGCCGCCCCGTCCAGCGGTCGATGAACCGATCGAGGCCGACGGCCTGGCTGCGCGCCGCGTCGAGCGCCTCGCTCGCTATCCCGCCGGACGAGCTGGCGATGATGGCGCCGAGATCCGTCTCCTCGACCAGCGCGTCCACGTCGATGCGCTGCACCATGGCGTTCAGGTCGACCCGGTCCAGCAGCGGGTTCAGGTCGACCCGGTCCAGCAGCGGGTTCAGGTCGACCCGGTCCAGCACCGGATTGAGGTCAACCCGGGCGAGCGCCGCGTTCAGGTCAACGCGGTCCAGCACCGGATTGAGGTCAACCCGCGTGAGCGCCGCGTTCAGGTCAACGCGGTCCAGCACCGGGTTCAGGTCAACCCGCGTGAGCGCCGCGTTCAGGTCAACGCGGTCCAGCACCGGGTTCAGGTCAACCCGCGTAAGCGCTGCGTTCAGGTCGATTTCCGCCAGCAGCTTGTTGACATCGACCTGGCCGAGGAGAGCGTTCAGATCGACCGTCTGCAGGAGGGCGTTCACATCCAGCGCGTTCACGAGTACGTCGACCACGCGCTCCGCGACACGCTGCACGAGCGACTCCGCGGGGTCGCCCATCCGCCTGCCCCTCGCGCGCTGCTGATTGAGTGGATCCACGAGCCCAGTATCGCCACGCGGCGGCCCCAGGTATTCATCCGCCAAGGGTGAGCCGATGCGCCGGCTGCGACATCACCCCTGCTGGCGGGTCGCGGTGGTCGGCTTGTCCGGCACCGATTCTGGCGCTACGGCAGGCTGCTCGGGGCCCAGGGGAAGTGTGTAGCCGAAAATCACCAGCGCGTCCACCTCGTTAGTCGCCATATCAGCTCCTCTGCCGGGCTATCCGGCCGCTGTCTCAGCAGATCGCGGCGGCTGGACGGCTGGCATCACTCCGGACGGGTGAGAACAGCTGCCGCCGGCGCGGCGCCCTGGCTTACGCGGGCCAGAACGACGGCGCGTCCCTCAGCTGCCGGTAGCGGCCGTGTGCCCGCATTAGCTCTTCGTGCGTGCCGCGCTCGGTGACCTTCCCGTGGTCCAGCAGGATGATCTCGTCGACCTGCTCCAGGCCCTCCAGCTCGTGGGTGATGAGCAGGGTGGCCCGGCCCGCGGTGAGGGTCAGCAGGTCGGCGGTCAGCGCGGCGCGTGCCTCGGGGTCCAGGTGGGCGGTCGGCTCGTCCAGGATCAGCACGGCCGGGTCGGCCAGCAGCGCCCGGGCCAGGACCAGCCGCTGCCGTTCACCGCCGGACATGACGGCCCCGTGGGCGCCGACGGGTGTGTCCCAGCGCTGCGGGAGGGAATCGATCCAGGGCCGCAGCCGGGCCCTCGCCGCCACCGCCGTCAGCTCATCGTCGCTGGCCCCCGGACGGCCCAGCCGCAGGTTCTCGCGGATGGTGGTGTCGAAGATGTGCGCGTCCTGGGGACAGCCGCCGATCACGGCCCGCACGTCATCGCCTGCGTAACTGGCGAGGTCGGCGCCGTTCAGCGTGACCGTGCCGCCGGCCGGGTCGCGGAAACGCAGCAGGACAGCGGCCGCGGTGGACTTGCCGGCCCCGCTGGGGCCGATGAGCGCGACCCGCCGGCCCGGCGGAAGGTCCAGATCGAGCCCGTCCAGCGCGAGCGGCCCGTCCCGCTCGTACCGGACCTGTACCCCGGACAGCCGTACGTGCACGGGCCCGTCGGCCCGCGGCCGGGGGGTGGCCGGCTCGGTCACCGGGTCCGGCGCGTCGAGGATCGCGCCGATCCGGCGGCCCGAGGCACGTGCGGCGCCGAGCTGCAGTGCGGCGGCCGGCATGACGGCGACCGCCTCGAAGGCGGCCAGCGCCGTGAGGGTCAGCACCGCCAGCGGCACCCGGGTGAGCGTGCCCTGGTCCACGGCCGCCACCCCCAGGACGAGGACCCCCCATACGGTAAGCCCGGTGAGGCCGGTGATCAGCCCGCTGCCCAGTCCCGTCGCGGCGGCGGAGCGCCTGGTAAGCGCGGTCAGTTTGGCGTCCGCCTCGGCGGCGGCGGCCAGCGCGGTGTCCTGGGCGCCGAACGCGTGCAGCTCGGCCGCGCCGGACAGCAGGTCAGTGACCGTCGCACTGAGCTCGCCGCGGACCGGTGCGGTGGCCCGGGCCGCCCGCCGCGAAGCCGCGACGGCCAACGGCGGCGCGGCCAGCCCCGCGGCCAGGAGCCCGAGGGCCAGCAGGCCACCGGCCGGCGCGAGGATCACCAGGCCCACCGTCACGGCGCCCGCGCCCACCAGGGCCGCCGCCAGCGGCGGCCCGATGCCGCGGATGAACAGGTCCTGGGTGGCGTCCACGTCGCTGATCAGCGCGGCCAGCAGATCACCGGACCGGAAGGCGGCCAGCCCGGCCGGCGCGAGCCGCTCCAGCCGCCGGTAGATGGCCACCCGGATATCAGCGAGCACCCGGAACGCGACATCGTGAGAGGTCAGACGTTCGAGGTAGCGGGACACCCCGCGGCCGACGCTGAACGCGCGGACCGCGACCACCGCGACGGATATGGCCAGAATGCCCGGGTGCTCAGACGCGCGGGCCAGCATGAAGCCGGAAGTCGCCAGCAGGGCCACACCGAAACCGGTGGCCGCCGCGCCCGCCAGGACAGACAGCGCCAGCCGTCCCCGCAGCGGCCCGGCCAGCCAGAGCAGCCGCAGCAGCGGCCGGCCCCGCTGGCCCCGCTCCCGGCCTCACCCCCGCTCCCGGCCTCACCCCCGCTCCGGGCCTCACCCCCGCTCCGGGCCTCATCCGCGCTTACGGGCCCGGCGGTCATGTGGTCACCGCCGCGGCGGCCGGCCGCCCCGAACCGGCCGGTGATGCCAGCGTCCCGTGCTCCAGGCTGACCACCCGCCCGCCGCTGCCAGCGGACCAGCCCCGCCCATGGCTGATCAGGATGACGGTGCGCCCGGCCAGCTCCGTGTCCAGGGCCGAGGCGATCAGGCCGGCGCCAGCCCGGTCCAGATGGGCGGTGGGCTCGTCGAGGAGCAGCAGAGGAGCGTCCCGCAGGAACGCGCGCGCGAGCGCGATCCGCTGACGCTGGCCGGCCGATAGCCGCAGGCCGCGCTCCCCGAGCGGGGTGTCATAGCCATCCGGCAGCGAATCGATGAACTCGGCGGCCCCGGCCAGCCGGGCCGCCCGGCAGATGGCGGCGCGGCTCGCGCTGGGCTGGCCGAGTGCGATGTTGTCCGCCGCGCTTCCGGTAAAGAGGTACGGCTGCTGCGGTACCCACGCGATCTGGCGGCGCCACTGCTCCAGATCCATCGCGGCTATGTCACCGCCGCCGGCCTCGATGGTCCCGGCCGTGGGGGCGATGAAGCGGAGCAGCAGGGCCAGCAGCGTGCTTTTACCCGCGCCGCTCGGCCCGGCCACGACGATCCGCTCGCCCGGCGCGACGGTCAGGCTGACCCCGTTCAGGGCCGGGCGGGGCCGGCCCGGATAGGCCACGGTGATCCCGTCCAGCCTGATCTCCGCAGTCCGCAGGTCCGCCGTCACCGTGGGCGCAGTGCGCCGGGCCGGCTGAGCTCCCGGAGCCGGCTGGGCCTGCGCCCCGTCCGGCACCGGGGTGTCCAGGATCTCGAACGCGCGCCCGGCTGCGGCCGCCCCTTCCATGCTCGCGTGGAACTGGCTGCCAACCGCCCGCAGCGGCAGATACGCCTCTGGGGTGAGAAGCAGCACCAGGAGTGCCGTTTCGTACCCCATATGGCCGTACAGCAGGCGGAGCCCGACTTCGACCGCGACGAGCGCGGTCGCTACCGCGGCCGCTAGCTCCAGCACCAGGGCGGATAGGAAAGCGACCCGCAAGGTCGACATCGTCGCCGTCCGGTAATCATCGGTGACCTTGGCGATCGCATCTTCCTGGGCCCTGGCCCGGCCGAACACCTTGAGCGTCGGCAAGCCCTCCACCACATCGAGGAAGTGCCCGCCGAGGGTGGCCAGCAACCGCCATTGCCGCCGCGTCTGCGCCTTGGTGTGCCAGCCGACCAGCACCGCGAAGACGGGGATCAGCGGCAATGTCACGGCGATGATCACCGCGGAGATCCAGTCCGCGACCGCCACCCGGGCGACCACCGCGATGGGCACCAGTACCCCGAGCACGAGCTGCGGGACGTACCGGGCGAAATATGAGTCCAGCCCGTCCAGGCCCCGGGTGCTCAGCGTCGCGATCTCACCCGCCCGCTGGCCACCGAGCCACCCCGGACCGAGCCGCAGCGCCCGGGCGGTGAGCGCCCCGCGCAGTTGCGACTTGACTACTGCGGCCGCGCGGAGCGCTGTCACCTCGCCGCCGTAGCTCACCGCCGCCCGCAAGACCACCACGATGAGCAGCGCGATGAGCGTGCCCGCCAGCGTGGCCGCGACGTGCCCGCGGGCGGCGGTGGCCAGGGCGTGAGCGAGCAGGCCGGCCTGGGCCAGGATCAGCGCCGTCCCGGCCAGTCCGAGGGCCACGGTGACGGCCAGATAGCCGCGGGCGGCCCGGCCGTAACGCAGCAGCCGCGGATCCACCGGCCCGTGATTCTTCCGGGGCTCCGGCGGGCGGGCAGTCGGCGCCGTGCTCCCGCCGATGCTCATGCACCCGATAATGCGTTCCTATCGCAGCGGGCAACTCACCCCGGCCGGGTGAAGCGCGCCACGGCTGGGTGGGAGACGGTGAACGAATCTAGTAGTCAAGTGCCGGCCTGGCGCCGTGATCGGTCGCCGAATCCGGTCCGTGTCGGCCCTGGAGGTATGCGTTGTCTGACGTCGGCCACACGGCGGGTCCTGCAGCCGAAGGCTCGGGCCCTAGCGAAGAAGAGCGAATAGAAATCGAACGCCTGCGCGCCGAGGTAGATGAGCTGCGTACCAAGCAAGCGGCATCGGCAGGCCGGCGGCGCATCGGCTGGCGGACTCCGGTGGCCACCGTTCTCATCTTTCTCGGCTGCCTGCTCGCCCCGATCTCGGTGCTGGGGGTCTGGGCCGCCAATCAGGTCTCCAATACCGATCGTTACGTGGCCAACATGGAGCCCCTCGTCCATGAGCCGGCCATTCAGAACGCGCTGACGGACAAGATCACGGCTCAGATCACGAGCCGCCTCGACGTGACCGCGTATGCCAATCAGGCCGCCGGAGACCTGAAGAGCAAGGGGCTGACGCGCGCCGGGACGCTGCTGCAGTCAGTCGCCCCGCAGATCAACGGTGCGGTGGACGGATTCATCCACGGCCAGGTGCACACGATCGTGGCGAGTCAGGCGTTCGCTCAGCTGTGGGTCCAGGCCAACCAGCGTGTCCATCAGGCGGTGGTGAAAGCGCTCTCCGGGCAGGGCGGGGGGTCGATAACCACCAGCAACGGCAAGGTCGTCCTCAACCTCGGGCCGTTCATCGACCTCGTCAAGCAGGACCTGGTCAAACGCGGCTTGACAATCGTCAATAAGATCCCGCCCATCAACCCGACGTTCGCCCTGTTCTCGGATAAGTACCTGGTCAAGGCGCAGACGGGCTACCGGCTGATCAACGATCTCAAGATCGTGCTGCCGATCCTGGCCCTGCTGCTGCTGGCTGCGGGCGTATACGTGGCGCGCAGCCACCGGCGCGCCCTGATCGGAGCGGGTCTCGGCCTCGCCGCATCGATGCTGGTGCTCGCCGCCGGGTTGCTGATCTTCCGCAGCATCTACCTGAACAGTGTGCCGAGCAACGTGCTTCCCTCCGACGCGGCGGCCGTTCTGTTCGATACGCTCGTCCGGTTCATCAAGCAAGGGCTGCGCGTGCTCCTCGTCGTGGGCCTGCTCGTCGCCGCCGCTGCGTTCGTGACCGGGCCCTCGGTGACCGCGGTCAGGATCCGGGGCGGCGTCGCCTCGGGCCTCGACTGGCTTCGGGGGCGCGCCTGGCTCACGGGTGTGGAGACGGGCCCGGTCGGCACGTGGACGCGCGCGCACCGCAAGGGGCTCCGGATATCGGCCGTGGCCCTCTTCGCGCTGATCTTCGTGTTCTGGGGACAGCCCACCGCCGCCTTTGTCATCGTGCTGGTCATCCTGCTGCTGCTTGTTCTCGGGCTGATCCAGGTAATAGGTGGCAAGCCGCCCGCTCAGCCGGAAGTGACGGCCCATCCGTGAGGACTCCGGCGGGCCGGGCGACCCGGGACCCCGCTGACCGCCGATCGCCGGAAAGGCGCTGCTGGTGATCCTGCAAGCGGCCGGGCTCGCCCTGCTGGCGGCGCTGTCCCCCACCACCCTGCTGGTGTCCGCCGTCTACCTTGGCTCCGCCCGGCCCCGGCTGGTCGGCGCGGCCTACCTGGCCGGCGCGATCATCATGAGCCTGATCATGGGCCTGGTGGTGATCGCGATTCTCCGCAACACCGGCCTGAGCCACCACAGTCAGCGCACGCCCCGCTATGGCCTGCGGCTCGGCCTCGGCCTGCTGATGCTCGCCGCCGGCGCCTTCCTCGCCCGGCGGAAGCCGAAGCTGCCCGATCCCGAGAACCAGAAGCAGGGGCTCGTCTCCAGGATGATCGCCAATCCCGCCCCGGCCAGCGCGTTTGCCGTTGGCCTGCTGCTGTTCGCGCCGGGTATCACGTTCATCGCCGCGGTTCAGGTGATCGCCACGGCCAATGCCAGCGTCGAGCTCACCACGGTGGCCATCATCGTCGTCGTCGTGATCAATGCGGCCCTCGTGTGGCTGCCCCTGCTGGTGCACATTTTCGCGCCCGGCGTGACGACGCGTTACCTGACGGCTTTCAACGGCTGGCTGCGCGCGAACGGCAACAAAATACTCATCGCCGTCCTGCTCGTGGGCGGCCTGATCGTAGCCATCAACGGCATCCTCGGCCTCGTGAGCGGCTGACCAGATGGCCCCGGATCATCCGCTGCGGGTGACGCGCCCGTCGCGGGCCGGGGTGACAGTTGAGCCGTGGTGATGGCCGGAGTGAGCCACCCGCTCAGCGCTCGAAGACCGAAGGAGTCTGATCATGACAACGCCCGTCAAGGCCGAGGTCGATGCCGCGACTGTGGACATACTGACCGGCTTGGCCGTCGGTGACCAGAGAGTCCTGGAGGAGGTTCTGGCGTTCCGGGAGAGCGAGCAAGCCAGTACCGGCCTGGATGCCCGTACCTTCTCGCTCGTCAAGATCGCCGCGCTCATCGCCCTCGACGCCCCGCCTGCTTCGTACATATGGCAGGTCGCCAACGCGCTGGCCGCGGGCGCCACGGCGCAGGACCTGATGGGCGTGCTGCGCGCGATCTTGCCGCAGGTTGGCGGCCCCCGGGCCATGGCGGCTGCGCCTGAGCTGATGCTGGCTCTCGGCCTCGAGCTGCCCGACGACGTATAAGACGGCCGCACAGAACCACAGGTCCATTGAGCTCCAGGAGGCAGCAATGTTCAGACGGCGCCCGCTGATGCGCGCGGCGGTAGTAGGTGGCGGCGCGTACGCGGCCGGCCGCCACATGGCGAACAAATCGGCGCAGGAGGCCGACCAGAACGCCCGGATCGACGACCTCGAGCAGCAGCAGCAGGCGCCTCCTCCGCAGGCGTACGCGCCGCCGGAGCCCGCCCCGGCCGCGGGGCCGTCGTTGCTCGACCAGCTGAACCAGCTCGACGCCCTGCACCAGCAGGGCGCCCTGACCGACAACGAGTTCACGGCGGCCAAGGCCAAGCTGCTCGGCAACTGATTCAGCGACCGCGTGCGCGGTCCATTCGCGATTCCGTGGCGGTGCGCGAGTTACGCCTCGCACCGCCACGCGCGATTTCAGGAGGGAGCCCGGTGAGTATCCCGCCCGATCCGCTGGCGCTGCTGCGGTCCCGCAGCTATATCGCCCTGCTGGTCCTGGCCGCGATCATCGGCGCGCCCATCTCGGCGGCCGCCTACTTCTTCCTCGCCCTGGTCAGCAAGATGCAGGGGTGGATCTTCACTGACCTGCCCAAGGGCCTGGGTTTCCACGCCGAGCCACTGTGGTGGCCCATTCCGCCGCTGCTGCTGGCTGGGGTGCTGGTGGCGCTGACCATCCGCTATCTGCCCGGCAAGGGCGGCCATTCACCCGCGGACGGATTCAAGGCGGGCGCGGGGCCGCCCTCGCCCATCGAGCTTCCCGGCATCGTCCTGGCCGCCTTCGCGACCCTGTGCCTGGGCGTGGTGCTCGGGCCCGAGGCGCCGCTGATCGCCCTCGGCGGCGGGCTGGGTGTCGTCGCCGTTCGCCTCGTCAAGCGGGATACTCCGGCCAGAACACAGACCGTCGTGGCCGCGGCGGGCAGCTTCGCCGCCATCAGCACCCTCCTCGGCTCGCCGCTGACCGGAGCGTTCCTGCTGATGGAGGCGACCGGGCTGGGCGGTTCGATGATGGAGCTGGTCCTGGTGCCCGGCCTGCTGGCCGCGGGCGTCGGTTCCCTCGTGTTCGTCGGCCTCGACGCCTGGACCGGGCTCGGCACGTTCTCGCTGGCCATCCCCGGCCTTCCGCACGTCGGGTCGCCGACGCTCGGAGAGTTCGGCTGGGCCCTGGCGATCGGGGTGCTGGCCGTCCCCGTCGGGCTCGCGATCCGGTGGCTCGGCCTGTTCCTGCGGCCCTACGCCGAGCGGCGGATCGTTCTGATCACCCCCCTTGTTGGCCTCGCCGTCGCGGGGCTGGCCATCGCCTTCGCCGCCGGGACCGGGAAAGGCTCCTCGGAGGTGCTGTTCTCCGGGCAGTCCGCGCTCGGCCCCTTCGTCTCCAGCAGCGCCAGCTACACCGTGGGAGCGCTGCTGCTGCTCCTGGCCTGCAAGGGCATCGCCTACGGGCTTTCGCTGAGCAGCTTCCGTGGCGGCCCCACGTTCCCGGCCCTGTTCCTCGGGGCGGTGGGCGGTGTCGCGCTGTCACACCTGCCGGGACTGCCGCTGGTCGACGGTATCGCCATGGGCATTGGCGCGATGTCCGTCGTGATGCTCCGGCTTCCGCTGACCTCGGTCTTGCTGGCGTCCCTGCTGCTGGCCTCCGACGGCCTGGCCGTCATGCCGCTGGTGATCGTGGCCGTCGTGGTCGCCTACGTCCTCTCGGTACGGCTCACCCCGAGCCCCGCCGCCGAGCGGGGCGCCGCGGCGGACCCGGAGCCCGCCGCCGGCCCGGGCCAGCCGGCCCGGGCCGCACTCCGGACCTGACAGCGCAGTCGTGACGAGCCCGGAAACCACCCCGTCCGTGCCGGGACAGTCACCCGTCATGAGGGGCGCGCCGCGGGCTGGGCCATCGCACTATAGAGGTGGACCGGCACCGCCATCTCTCATTGATTGGGGGCCCGGGTGACATCTTCCTCTTACGAGATCCGGATCACCGGAATCGTCCCGCCAGAGGCCCTGCTCGACTTCGAGGACCTGGTCGCCTCCGTAGAACCGGTGGAAACGGTGCTGCACGGCCAGCTGCCCGATCAGGCCGCACTGCACGGCCTCTTGGCCAGGCTCGAAATGCTGGGCGTGCAGGTCGTGGAGATACGCCGTCTGCACGGTCCGGTTCCGCGGAGTGAGCCCCCAGCCACTGAGTAGCGGCCGGTTCGGCCGGATCGCCTCACCCCCCCAGACCACCCCGCACGGGTGATGCGGGCCCGGGGCCTCGGGGGCAGCGTGCTCCTCCAGGACAGCAGAACACCGCGGGAGGCCGGTCATGACGGGCACCATCCTCATCGTGGTGTCCGGTGTATCGGGCAGCGGGAAGTCGACGGTTGGTGCCCTGCTGGCGGGCCGGCTCGGCTGGGCCTTCGCCGACGGCGATTCCTTTCACCCGGCGGCTAACGTGGCCAAGATGGCCGCCGGGACGCCGCTGACCGACGACGACCGGTGGCCCTGGCTGGACGCGATCGGCGCCTGGATGGATGAGCGCGACGCGGCCGGCGAGGCTGGCGTCGTCGCGTGTTCGGCCCTCAAGCGCGCCTACCGCGCGGTGCTCCTGGACGGGCGGCCCGCCGCGCGGTTGGTGTTCCTGAACGTCAGCCACGACCTGAACCGGACCAGGCTCGCCGCCCGGCCCGGGCATTTCTTCCCCGCGCAGCTCGCGGATTCGCAGTTCGGCGACCTGGAACTGCCGGCCCCGGCCGAAAACGCGCTGGTCATATCGGCCGATGGCACGCCGGAGGAACTGGTGGCCACGATCATCGCCCGCCTGCACCTCGTGGCCGCGCCCGGGGGCTAACCAGGCGGTGCTGTGCGCGGCCGTCCTCTCCCGTCGCGCGCACGGTGATGACGATGGCCGCTGAGAACCCGGCGAGCAGGGCAAGGGTGCCGCGAAGGACGGGGCGCCTGTCCCGCTTGTCGAGGCCGAGCGCCACGCCCATGATCGCGTTGCGCACGTGAAAGCTCATTGCGGCCGTCGGCCGTCCGTGCCTGGCGCCACCGGCACCGGCACGGGCCCCAGGGACACCATGGTGTCGCCGGCCTGCGGCGCCGGCGTACCGGCCCGGGTGACCGCCGCCAGCTGGCCGTCCGCGCGCACCAGGAACAGCAGGTCGTGCCCGGCGGCTAGCCCAGCGCCCGCGCGCTGCGCGACGATGCGCGCGCCGTGCAGCCGCCGGGCCACTGGCGCCGCGGTCAGGCCGTACAGGGTCACCGTGGCCACGATCACGAGGAAGGTGGCGGGCAGGATCTTGGACGCGCCGCCGATGCCCTTGGCCACCAGGCCCGCCGTGAACGTCGAGGCCGTGGCGGCGGCGACAATCCCGCGCGGGGCCATCCAGCCGACGAACGCGCGCTCGCCTTGTGTGAGGTCCGTTCTCAGCGTGGATGTGAAGGCCACGATGGGCCGGGCCACAATAACCAGGACCGCGACCAGGGCGAGCGTGGGCAATATCAGGTGCCGGAGTGACTGCGGGGTTACGGTAGCGGAAATAGAAATGAACAAAACGCCAATAATGAGCTGAACGAGGGTCTCGAAAAATGGGCGGCGGGCCGGGATGTCAAAGCCCCGCAGATTGGCGGCGGCGAGACCCATGAAGATCGCCGCGATGAGCCCGGTGTCGTCACGGAGAGCGTCGCACCCGGCCGCGACCGCGACCACCGCGGCGAGCTGCGCGCTGGTGCCGAGCACCTCGCCCAGCCGGAGTTTGCGCAGCAGCAGCCAGAGCAGCGCGGTGCCGATCAGGCCGCCGGCCAGGCCAACTCCCAGACTGAGCGCGAATTGCCCCAGCTGACTGCCTGGGCCCCGGCGGGTACTCGCGATGACGGCGTGAAACACCAGCGCGCCGAGGATGCCGCCGACCGGGTCGATCAATGATCCTTCCCAGATCAGGACGCGCTGCAGCCGTTCCGTTGGCCGGACGAAACGGAGCAGCGGTCCCACGACCGTCGGTCCGGAGACGACGAGGATGATGCCGAGCATCACCGCCGCTCCGCGCGACATGCCGAGCAGCGGCGCGGCCACCGCCGCGGCCAGCACCCAGGTGATCGGCACCCCGAGGACGATCAGGCGGATCACCACCTTGCGGGTATGACCCGTTAGTTTGCGCAGGTCCAGGCCCAGGCCCGCGTCGTAGAGGATGACCGCCACCGACAAGGACACCAGCGGCTGGAACGCCGCTCCGAGCAGGTGCTGCGGGTTGACGTCACCCGTCAGCGCGCCCGCGGTGAAACCGGCCGGCAGCAGCACGATGAGCGCGGGAATGCGGAGCCGGCTGGCCACCACCTGTGAGCCGACCGCCAGCAGGATGATCAGGCCGAACCCGACAAGGATCTGTGCTGTCGTCACGCCAGCCTCCGATCGCCCGTCGGCCGTTAAATAGCCAGCCGTTCACCTGCCGCTAGCTCACGTCACAAATGTGGCCGAATTCGAGGCCGCAATCATCACCCCCAGAAGGTGATGAGCCGATGCTGGCTATCGGCGTAGAAAGGCATTGGGACCGGCCATGAACGTCAGTTCACGCCACGATTAGGTCTGCTCTGGAGGTCGGCGCCCACTGATTGCCGTATATCAATGCGAAGGGGTCGGCAATGAGCGCTGAGCGGGATCGGGTGGCTACGTTCGGGCGGCTGGAGGACGGGCTGCGGGCGCCGGGTACCGAGTGGTACCGCTGGGGGCCGTATGTGAGCGAGCGGCAGTGGGGCACGGTGCGGGAGGATTACAGCGCCGACGGTAACGCGTGGGATTCCCTGCCGCACGATCAGGCCCGGTCCCGGGCCTACCGGTGGGGCGAGGACGGGCTGGCCGGGTTCTGTGATATCGAGCAGCGGCTGTGCCTGGGCCTGGCGCTGTGGAACGGGCGGGACCCGATCCTGAAGGAGCGCGCGTTCGGGCTGACCGGCCCGCAGGGCAACCACGGTGAGGATGTGAAGGAGTACTGGTGGTACCTGGATGCGCTGCCCAGCCACGCCTGGAACCGGTGGCGGTACCACTACCCGCAGAGCGCGTACCCGTATCAGGACCTGATCGACACCAATGCCCGCCGCAGCCGGTACGAGCCGGAGTATGAGCTGCTGGATACCGGCGCGTTCGACGGTGACCGGTACTGGATCACCGAGGTGCACTACGCCAAGGCCAGCCCGGATGATCTGCTGATGGCCATCCAGGTCACCAACGCCGGGCCGGAGGCCAGCACGCTGCATGTGCTGCCGACCGCGTGGTTCCGCAACACCTGGTCCTGGGACACGGAGACGACGGAGCCCCGGCCGGGGCTGCGGGCCTCCGGGGACCGGTCGGTCACGATCGACCATCCGTTCGCGGGCACGCTGGAGCTGCTCGCCGCGGCTGGCCCGGACGGGGCCGGCCCGCAGCTGCTGTTCTGCGAGAACGAGACCGACTTTGCCGGGCTGTACGGCGGCGAACCGGTCACGCCCTATCCCAAGGACGGCATCAACGATCACGTGATCCACGGTGCGGCCACGGTCAATCCCGTCGGCACCGGGACCAAGTGCGCGTTCTGGTACCAGGTCACCGTCCCGGCCGGGCAGACCGCCGAGCTGCGGCTCCGGCTCCGGCCAGTCGCCGGCGGCGCCGGCCAAGTCGTCAGCCAAGGCGCCGGCCAAGGCGGCGACCGCGCTTGGCAAGGACTTCGATCAGGTGATGGCCCAGCGCAAGGCTGAGGCGGATGAGTTCTACGCCGAGCTGACGCCGGCCGGCGCGAGCGCGGATGAGGCGCTGGTGCTGCGGCAGGCCTCGGCGGGGATGCTGTGGAGCAAGCAGCTGTTCTACTACGACGTCGCCCGGTGGCTGGACGGCGACCCGACCCAGCCGACCCCGCCGGAGGTGCGCAAGCATGGGCGGAACTCCAAGTGGCGCAACTTCGACGGGTTCGACATCATCTCGATGCCGGACAAGTGGGAGTACCCGTGGTTCGCCGCCTGGGACCTGGCCTTCCACACGGTCCCGCTGGCGCACCTGGACCCGGCGTTCGCCAAGTACCAGCTGATCTTGATCTGCCGGGAGTGGTTCCAGCACCCGCAGGGGGCGCTGCCGGCGTATGAGTGGGACTTCGGCGATGTGAACCCGCCGGTGCACGGCTGGGCGGCGCTGCAGGTGTTCGGCATCGACGGCGCCCGCGACATCGACTTCCTGTCCCGGGTGTTCGACAAGCTGCTGGTCAACTTCACCTGGTGGGTCAACCGCGAGGACTCCAACGGGAACAACGTGTTCGAGGGCGGCTTCCTCGGCCTGGACAACATCGGCCCGATCGACCGCTCGCACCTGCCCGCCGGTTACACCCTGGAGCAGTCCGACGCCACCGGCTGGATGGGCGCCTACGCGCTGGCCCTGGGTACCATCGCGGCCGCCCTGCAGTGGTCCGGCAACCGCAAAGCCCAGGATCTGGTGCTGAAGTTCCTGGAGCATTTCGCGGGCATCCGCACCGCCCTGGACGAGCAGGGCCTGTGGGACGACACCGACGGGCTGTTCTACGACCGGCTGGTCACCCCGTCCGGCTACAGCGTCCCGGTCAAGACCCACTCCGTGGTCGGCATCATCCCGGCGCTGGCCGCCATGGTCATCGACCGCGCCATGCTGAACAACGCGCTGTCCATGAACAAGAACTTCACAAGTTTCCTGCGGAAGGAGGGCGCCGGGGACCCGGCGAAGCTGGCCGAGCACCCGCAGCTGCGTGGTGAGGGGGCCGGGCAGCGGCTGCTGCTGTCGGTGGCCCGGCCCGCCCAGCTGGAGCGTTTGTTCGCCAAGCTGTTCGATGAGAGCGAGTTCCTGTCCCCGCACGGGCTGCGCGGCGCTGTCGGCCTACCACCGCGATCACCCGTACCAGTTCGACGCCGAGGGCTACCAGTCCTCCATCGACTATGAGCCGGCCGAGTCGACCACCTCCATGTTCGGCGGCAACTCCAACTGGCGCGGCCCGATCTGGATGCCGGTGAACTACCTGCTGGTCGAATCACTGGAGCGCTACCACCGGTTCTACGGCGGTGACTTCGAGATCGAGTACCCGACCGGGTCGGGCAAGCGGCTCACCCTGGACCTGATCATCGCGGACCTGCAGGACCGGCTGATCTCCCTGTTCATCAGGGACGCGGACGGGCGGCGGCCCTGCTTCGGCGGGACCGAGAAGATGCAGACCGACCCGGCCTGGAAGGACAACCTGATCTTCAGCGAGTACTTCCACGGCGACAACGGCGCCGCGATCGGCGCCTTCCACCAGACCGGCTGGACCGGCCTGATCGCCGACGTGATCCTGCGCCGCCACGGCGGCGTCCCGGCACTCGGCGACGTCCTGCGCGACCTGGCCGGAAAGGCTCAGTCATGACCAGTAGCCCAGCCACCGCGGCGGGGGCGGCCCCGGCCGCCCCCGCCACGGCCGCGCTGCCCGGCTTCCCGTTCCCGCTGGGCGCCACGCCCGGTGAGCACCTGGGCATCGCGGGCACCAACTTCGCGCTCGCCTCCAGCGTCGCCGGCAGCGTCACGTTGTGCCTGTTCGATGCGGCCGGCACCGAAACCCAGATCCCGATCACCGATAACGACGCCGATATCTGGTATGTGTTCGTACCGGGCATCGGCCCCGGGCAGTCCTACGGGTACCGGGTCGGCGGGCCCTGGGACCCGGCCCGGGGCCTGCGGTGCAATCCGGCCAAGCTGCTGCTCGACCCGTACGCCAAAGCGGTGGCCGGGACGGTCTCGTTCGGGCCGGAGGTGCTCGGCCAGGACGCCGCCGACCCCGGCGCGCCGAGCACCCTGGACTCGGCCGGGCACGTGCCCCGGAGCCTGGTCGTGGACCCGGCATTCAGCTGGCAGGACGGCAACCGGTCCTGGCGCCGCTACGCGGACACGGTGATCTACGAGGTGCACGTCAAGGGCTTCACCATGCGCCATCCCGGCATTCCCCCTCAGCTGCGCGGGACCTACGCCGGGCTGGGCCACGAGGCGGCGATCGCGTACCTGCTGGATCTGGGTGTCACCACGGTGGAGTTGCTGCCGGTGCACCAGAACGTGCCCGAGTCGTTCCTGGTTCAGCGGGGCCTGACGAACTACTGGGGCTACAACACGATCGGCTTCTTCGCCCCGCACAACGGCTACTCCGCCGCGGTCCGGGCCGGCCAGTCAGGGCGGCCAGGTCGCCGAGTTCCAGGCGATGGTGGACGCGCTGCACCGGGCCGGCCTGGAAGTGATCCTCGACGTGGTGTTCAACCACACCGCCGAGGCCGGCCCGGACGGCCCCACGCTGTGCTTCCGCGGCATCGACAACCTGGCCTACTACCGGGTCGAGCCCGGCAACCCCGGCGCCTACTACGACACCACCGGCTGCGGCAACTCCCTCAACGCCGGGGATCCGATCACGCTGCAGCTGATGCTGGACTCGCATGCGCTACTGGCTGACCGAGATGCACGCCGACGGGTTCCGGTTCGACCTGGCGCCCACGCTGGCCCGCCAGGACGGCGGCTACGACAAGGTGTCGGCCTTCCTGGACATGTGCTCCCAGGACCCGGTGGTGTGCCGGGCCAAGCTGGTCGCCGAGCCGTGGGACGTCGGCCAGATGGACAGCTACGACCTGGGCCGGTTCCCGCCGCTGTGGCGGGAGTGGAACGGCAAGTACCGGGACACCATGCGCGACTTCTGGCGCAGCCACCCGGTCGGCATCGGCGAGTTCGCCAACCGCTTCACCGGCTCCGCCGACCTGTACGCCACGGCCGGCCGGCGGCCCACCTCTTCGGTTAACCTGATCACCGTCCACGACGGCTTCACCCTGCGGGACCTGGTCTCCTACAACGACAAGCACAACGAGGCCAACGGCGAGAACAACCGCGACGGCACCAGCGACAACTTCTCATGGAACTGCGGGGCGGAGGGCCCGACCGACGACCCCGCCATCCTGGCCCTGCGCGCCCGCCAGTCCCGGGCCATGCTGGCCACCTTGCTGCTGTCGTTCGGCGTGCCGATGCTGCTGGGCGGGGACGAGATGGGCCGGACCCAGCAGGGCAACAACAACGCCTACTGCCAGGACAACGAGATCGCCTGGTTTGACTGGTCCCAGCCCGACACTGAGCTACGAGACTTCACCAAGCGCCTGATCGCGCTCAACAATGCCCACCCGGTGTTCCGCCGGCGCCGCTTCCTGGCCGGGGCCGAGGCCGCTGAACTGCAGTGGTTCACCCCCGCCGGCACGGGAATGACGGCTGGCGACTGGTCGGACGAAAGTGCCCTGGCCATCGCGCTCTACCTGAACGGATCCGACGACCCCGACCAGGCCGAAGACGGAACGTGGCTGCTCGACGACGATTTCCTGGTCCTGGTCAACGCCTGGTGGGAGCCGCTGGACTTCGTCCTCCCGGCCACCCGGGAAAACGCCGCCTGGCGCCTGGAAGTAGACACCTACGACCCCGCCGCATCCGGCCGTTCCGCCGCGGCCCAGGCCGCCGGCCAGCGCCACACCGTCGGTCCCCGGTCCGTCGTCGTGCTATCGGACCCGCGCCGGGATTGACCGGGCTAAACGATGCCGGGCCGGGAGCATATCCCGGCCCGGCGCCGGCATTCCCGCGCCGGCCTGTCCCGTCCGCGCTGCCCCGCGCCTGGACTGCCATTCTGTGCTCAATTGCCACAGAGGTTACTTACCAGTAAGATACAGGCTAGCAGGAGGCAATTCTCAGCAAACGGTCAGGCCGGTCGCCGATTCTTTAGGTGGCTCTTCCCGGCTATGGCTCTAGCGCCTGCCCGGGAAGGGCCCCAGAGCGCGCCCCGCCGGTCATGCCCTCGCCCCCCCGAGGGCGCCCCCGATGGTCGGCGGGGCGCCGGTCACTGCACCGCCGTCTCCGGCGCAGCTACGGCTGCAGTGACCGGCCCGATGCCGGGCTGCGGGTCCTACAGGTGGCTGAACCCGCCTGATTCTTCCTTGGTCATGGACACAGTGACCGGATGCTTCGTGAAGTGGGCCACGGCGTCCCGGAAGTCGTCGAGGAGCAGGTCTGCCAAGTCCTGGCTCACGCCGAGCCTGACCAGGATGCGCTGCACCGCGATGTCGGAGGCCGTCCCGGTCAGGGTGTAGGCAGGCACCTGCCATCCCCGGCCACGCAGCCGGTCGGCCAGGTCGAACAGGGTATAGCCGGGGTCCTCGCCGTCGCGGATCCGCCAGGTGACCGTCGGGATCCCGGTGTTCGGGTTGCTGTCACACAGCAGCTCGAAGGGGCCGAGCTTGACGATCTCGGCGGCGAGGTACTGGCCGATGTCGTAGGACGCCTGGTGGATGCGGCGGTAGCCCTCGTGACCGAGCCGCAGGAAGTTGTAGTAGCTGGCGATGACCTGCCCGGCCGGCCGGGAGAAGTTGATCTGGAACACCGGCATGTCGCCGCCCAGGTAGTTGACGTGGAAGATGAGGTCATCGGGGAGCTCGCCGATGTCCCGGAAGATGACCCAGCCAACCCCCAGCGGAGCCAGCCCGAACTTGTGCCCCGAGGCGCTGATCGACTTAACCCGGGGAAGGCGGAAGTCGAAGACGACCCCGGGCGCGCAGAACGGGGCGAGGAAACCGCCGCTGGCCCCGTCCACGTGAATGTCGATATCCAGGCCGGTGTCGGCCTGCAACTTATCCAGCGCCTTCGACATCTCCTCCACCGGCTCGTACGCGCCGGTGTAGGTGACGCCAAGGGTCGGCACCACCATGATCGTGTTCTCGTCCACCCGTTCCAGCATCGACGCGGCATCCATCATGTAGCGGCCCGGTGACATCGGGACCTCACGCATCTCGATGTCCCAGTAGCGGGCGAACTTGTGCCATACCACCTGCACCGGGCCGCACACCATGTTCGGCCGGTCCGTCGGCTTGCCTTCGGCCCGGCGCTTGGCCCGCCACCGCCACTTGGCCGCCATCCCCGCCAGCATGCAGGCCTCAGAGGAGCCGATGGCCGAGGTGCCCACCGTGTTGGCCGCCTCGGGGGCATTCCACAGGTCGGCCATCATGTGCACGCACCGCCGCTCGATCTCGGCGCTCTGCGGGTACTCGTCCCTGTCGATCAGGTTCTTGTTGATGGACAGCGTCATCAAGCCAAGAACCTCGCGTTCCTCCCACGTCTGGCAGAACGTGGCCAGGTTCTGCCGCGCGTTGCCATCGAGCATCACCTCGTCCGCCACCAGCTGGAACGCGTCCCTGGGCAGCGTTCCATCCTGAGGGAACCGGTACTTGGCGACCGGCCTGGTCAGGTCCCGGTCGGCAAACACGCAATCCTCAAGCTGGTCACGGACCGTGTCACGTTCGTGCAACGCCATAATCCCCCGCCTCCTCGATCGGAACACCCGCCCCGTGATCGCGTGCCGTGGCATTCGCTGTCCGGCCGGAGGCGGCACTACTCGCCATGCTGGCCGCCCCTGAGCAGGGCCGCATCACCTCCAGCGGGTGAGGTCGCACGCGTCAGGGCCGGGCAGTCTGCTATCAGGGCGAGTGGGCTGAACCGATCAGATAGGACCCCGATGTCCGTGCGGGAGCGCGACGACCGGCAGGGCCGGGTCGGCCCCTTCGTGACCTTCGTCGAGCACGTCCGCCCGGACGGCGTGGTGGCGCACTGGGATTCCCGCCGCCACCGCAAGCATCTGCAGGACGCCGCAGCGGCCGGCTCGACGTGGTGGGCTCCCCGGGCGCGGGACTGGTGGATCGCTGTCCTGTTCGCCGTGGGCTCGCTGCTGTTCGCCGTCGGCGCGGTCCCCGGCTACGCCAGTGCCGTGGGGACCCGCTGGGACGCCGGGACCTTCTTCATCGGCTCACTGTTCTTCACCGCGGCTGGTTTTCTGAGCTACCGGGAGGCCGTGGATGCGGGCCCGCAGCCATCACACGCGGCCCGGCGGCGCTTCTTCGTCTTCCAGCCCCGCCGGATCGACTGGTGCGCGACGGCGATCCAGCTGGCCGGGACCGTGTTCTTCAACCTCAGTACCGGGAACGCGCTCCGGGCCGACCTCACCGCCTCGGCCGCGCATCAGCACGTATGGCGGCCCGATGCCATCGGCTCCGTCTGCTTCCTGGTGGCCAGCGCGCTGGCCTGGTTCGAGGTCTGTCACGGCTGGGCCGGCTGGCAGCCCCGATCGTGGGGATGGTGGATCACGCTGCTCAACCTGATCGGCTCCGTGGCCTTCGGCGTCTCCGCCGTGGCCGGCTACATCAGCCCGGTGACCGGCCAGTTGCGTGACGCCGAGCGGTCGAATCTGGGTACCTTTATCGGCGCGCTGTGCTTCCTCGCCGGGGCCCTGCTGCTGCTGCCCGAACGCACCATCACCGAGAAAAGCAACGTCCCCGCCCCGGCCCCCACCGCCAGCGACACTTGACCTGGCCGGTATAGGCGCCCTTTCGCGGAACCGACCAGCCGTCATACGTACTGGTGGAAGCGGATCGTGGCGCGGCCCGGCGCGGAGTAAAGCGATGATCCGGCCACGTCAGGCCGCGGGAGCCGAGACAAAGAGGTTGAGCCCGAGCGCTTCTGAGAGGTACCTGGTGACCTTCTGGCCCCGCACGCTGTTGCCGGCCTCATCGAGCGGCGGGGAGAACGTGCCAATGCTGCCCTTGCCTGGCGACACCGTCACGATGCCTCCGCCGACTCCGCTTTTGCCGGGGAGGCCAACGTCGTACAGCCACTCGCCGGAATGCTCGTAGAGCCCGGCCGTGGCCAGTACGGCCAAAATTCGCTTGCAGTGGTGGGTGTCGATGGCCTGCTCACCGGTGACCGGATTCCGTCCGCCGTTCGCCAGCGTCGCCCCCATGACGGCCAGGTCCCGCGCGGTCACGCGCAGCGAACATTGGCGGGTGTAGACATCGGTGGCGAGATCGGGGTCGCAGTACATGCGGCCGTAGCCGTCGAGGAGGTGGGCGACACCCCGATTGCGGTCGTTGGTGGCTGCCTCGGACGTGTAGACGTCCTCGTCCAGCACCAGGCGCCGCCCCGCGAAGCGCGACATCCCGGCGACGATGCTCTCGAATTTCTCCTCGGCCGTCGTACCCGGCACCAGGCTCGTGGTGGCTATAGCCCCGGCGTTGACCAGGGGGTTCATCGTCCGGTCGGCGTTGAGCTCGATCGCCATCACCGAGTTGAAGGGCAGGCCGGTGGCGTTGACGCCCAGTTTCCGGCGCGCCTCCTCAGGCCCCAGGTTGTGACAGACCAGGGCGAAGACAAAGAGCTTGGAGACACTCTCGATGGCAAACTCCTGCTCAGCGTCACCGATCGAGAAGAGCCGCCCGCGAACCCCGGCCACGCAAACCCCGAAGGCGCTGGGCGACGCCGCCGCGAGGGCCGGAATGTAGTCGGCCACGGCTCCCTCGTCGAGATGGAGAAACCGCTCGTAGCCGGCGGTGACGAGAGCCTTCACCTCAGCATCGGGCGGAAGCGTCCCCGTAGATACCCGTTCGGTCTCAGGGCGGTCATCCGGGGCGGTATCGAGGTCCATGGTCATCCTCCGGTTAGCGGCTCCGTAGATGATCGCCTCCAGCCAGGCTGCGATGCATCCCCCGCCACGGGCGGTCCGCCCGGCGCCCCGCCCCGGCCAAGCCGCGTCCGGCCCGCGCCCGGACGCAGCGGATTGTACCGAGCCGCGGTCAGCGCGGCCGGAGTCACCCGCCAAGAGGGATGCTGGCCGCGCGGCCGGCGCCATAGCCTGCGGGCAGGCACCATTGAGCCGGCCTGGGCCGCCTTGCCCCTGCTGCTCAGCGCTCCAGTCCACGGCCGAAGGAGGCGACCCATGTGTCGCTGGCTCGCTTACAGCGGTTCACCCATCTTGCTCTCAGACGTGCTCTACACGCCGGTCAACTCGCTGATCGACCAGAGCCTGCACTCCAAGCTCGGGGCTGAGACCACGAACGGCGACGGCTTCGGCGTCGGCTGGTACGACGCCGCGCCTACCCCCGGGGTCATGCACGGCACCGAGCCGGCCTGGAACGACCAGAACCTGCGCGAGCTCACGGGCCACGTGACCTCGCCGCTGTTCTTCACGCATATTCGCGCGGCGATCGGGTCGGCCGTTCAGCAGACGAACTGCCACCCGTTCCGCCACGGCCACTGGCTGTGGATGCACAACGGATTCGTCGACGGCTTCGCGACGTACAAACGCGATGCGGTGCTCACTATCGACGAATCGCTTTTTGCCGAGATCAAAGGGCAGACGGACAGTGAGATCCTGTTCTACCTGGCGCTCACCTTCGGCCTGGAGGACAATCCGCCCGAGGCGGTCGCGCGCGCCATCGGGTTCATCGAGGCCCGCGGCCAGGCCCACGGCGTCAAGTACCCGTTCCAGGGCACGATCGCGACCACCGACGGTGAGAGCATATGGGCGTTCCGGTACTCCACCGAGGGCAAATCACGATCGCTGTTCTTCAACCGCGCCGTCAGCATGCTCAGAGAGATGTATCCCGACCGGGAGGTTCTGCGGCAGGTGTCCGATGACGCGCGGCTCGTGGTCTCGGAGCCCGTCGGTGATCTCCCCGGCGCGTGGATCGAGGTACCTGAGGCTAGCTATGGAGTGGTCAGCAAGGGGCATGACGAGCTCATGTCCTTCACGCCGAGGCCCCCATCGAACGTCGGATAATGATGCCAGCGCCCGGGCACCCGACGTGAAGTGCGCGTAGTGGTGAAAAGTGACGGCCCTGGCCTGACGCCGGAGCGTCCGGAGTCCGTAGCGGTCGGGGTGGAGGAGGAGTTCCACCTGGTCGATCTGGGGACGCGACAGCTGACGGCGCAGGCCGGCCGTCTCGTGGGCCAGTTGCCCGCGGACAGCTTCGGCTCAGAACTCCAGCAATCCGTGCTGGAGGCGAACAGCCTGCCCTGGGTCCGCCTCGCCGACCTCGCCGAGGACGTAGCATCCCTACGGCGGGCCGCCATCGCCGTGGCGCAGCCCCTTGGGCTGGGCATCGTGGCCGCCGCTACCGTTCCCATCGCCGATCCGGACCTGCTGAAGATCACCCCGGATGCACGTTACGAGCACATGCAGGGCGAGTACCGGATGCTGGTCCGGGAGCAGTTGATCTGCGGCGTCCAGGTGCACGTCGACGTGACCGATCGCGACCTGGCCGTGGCTGTCTCGCACCGGATGGCGCCCTGGGTGCCGGCCCTGCTGGCGCTGTCGGCGAGCTCGCCCTTCTGGCTGGGCGTGGACACGGGCTACGCCAGCTACCGCACCCTGATCTGGCGGCGCTGGCCCACCACGGGCACCCTGGGCGGGTTCGAGTCGGCGGCGGCCTACGACCAGACCGTCGCTGACCTCGTCCGGTCCGGTGTCATCAGTGACCCCGGCATGATCTACTTCGATGTCCGGCCCTCGGATCATCTGCCTACCGTGGAGCTGCGTGTCTGCGACGCCTGCCCGCGCCTGGCGGATGTGGTCCTCCTGGCCGGCCTCTTCCGCGCGCTGGTGATACGGGAGAGCGCCGCGGCCAGAGCGGGCCACCCGCCGCTGCCCGTCCGCGCTGAGCTGCTCGAGGCCGCGATGTGGCGCGCCGCCCAGTCCGGCCTGGAGGGCAATCTCGTCGATCCCGTGACCGCGTCCCCGGTGCCAGCTGGCCTGCTCGTCGGGCAGCTGCTGACGGGCCTGCGCCCGGCGCTGGAGTCGACCGGCGACTGGGAGCTGGTGGCGGACCTCACGGCCTCGGCCCTGGCCCGGGGCAGTTCGGCGGCCCGGCAGCGCGCGGTGTACGCCAGCAGCGGCCTCCCGGCGGTCGTCGACGCCCTGGTGGCGGAAACTCGCGCTACCAGCACCGATTGGCTGGCGGTCCCGGAACCGCCCGCCGGACAGTCAGCGCGTCGGCCGGAGTTATACCCGTATCTCAGCGGCCGCCGCGCTCGGGACTAAGCAGGGCGATTGCCAGCGCGACGACCGAGACGCCCGTGATGGCGACGGCGATGAGCAGCAGGCGGCGGGCCCGGGCCCGGCCCGTGCCCGGTGCGCCGGCCAGCTGGCCCAGTCCCCAGATCAGGCCGCTGAGGACCAGGATCGGGATGCCCGCATACGGACGGCTCTTGAGGATGGCGGCCCCCAGAGCCGCGAACGAGATCGCCGTCCGCGTCCAGGAAAGGGCCGTCCTCGCCCGGGCCAGGCCTGGATCGGCGTCCTCGATGTCGTCGGCGGGCGCCGTCAATGCGCCACCACCCCCGACAGGAGGGAAAGCGCCAGGGCGACCAGCCCAACGGCCGCGATCGTCACGGCCAGGATCCAGGGCAGCCACGAGCGGCCCACCGGCTCACCGCGGCGAAGTGCCCGCTGATTGGCCATCCATTCGCGGTAGCTGATGATGGCGACGGCCGAGCCGAGGAGGATCAGCGGGGTTCCGATGATGCGCCGGCCCCAGGGGACACCGGGGAAGGGCGGCAGCAACTGGACGATCGCCAGCCCCGCGGTCACCAGCGCGAGCGCGGTGCGGCTCCAGGCCAGGAACGTCCGCTCGTTGGCGAACGTAAACCGGGCATCCGGCTCGGTTTCGGCCGCGGCAGCCGCGGGACTGGCTGAGTTCTCCTCGTGGCGGCTGTTGTCCGTCCCTGGCTCCTCTCCGGTCTCCTGCCGGTTTAGATGACGGGAGGCGGGTTGTACGAAGGGCCGGAATCGCCCGCGCGGTCGGACTCGATGAGCAGCGATACCGCCTCGATCAGCGCCAGGTGCGTGAAGGCCTGCGGGAAATTGCCGAGATGCTGACCGGTCGTCGCGTCGATCTCTTCCGCGTACAGCTGCAGCGGTCCGGCGAACGACAGCAGCTTCTCGCACAGGGCGCGCGCGCGTTGGTTCTCGCCGATCATGGCCAGCGCGGTCACCAGCCAGAAGGAGCAGATGGTGAAGGTGCCTTCCTCGCCGTCGAACCCGGTGTCGGTTCCCTCGACCTTGTAGCGCAGGACCAGGCCGTCCTGGGTCAGCTCGTCGGCGATGGCCAGTACGGTCGAGATGAGGCGCTTGTCGTCGGGGGGCAGGAATCCCATGATGGGCAGCAGCAGCAGCGAGGCGTCGAGGTCGTCGGTCTCGTAGTGCTGCCGGAACACGCCCCGGTCGGACACGCCCTTCTCCAGGACCTCGGCCTTGATCTCGTCGGCGCCTGCCCGCCAGCGCTTGGCGCGGTCGGCCTGGCCCCGCGCCTCGGCCAGGTCGGCGCCGCGCGCGGCCGCCACCCAGCACATCACCTTCGACGCTACGAAATGCTTGGGGTCACCGCGGACTTCCCAGATGCCCTGATCGGGCTCCCGCCAGTGCTGCAGGGCGGCGTCCACGAAGCTGGCGAGCCCTTCCCACACCGGCGTGACGATCTGGGAGGCCGCCTGGTGGAACTGGACGTCGAGGGCGTCGATGATCATTCCCCACACGTCGTGCTGCTGCTGGTTCCAGGCCCCGTTGCCGACCCGGACCGGGCGCGCCCCGCGCCACCCGGACAGGTGGTCGAGGGTCCGCTCGGTGAGGTCGCGCTCCCCGCCGATGCCGTACATGATCTGCAGCTCGGGTTTGCGGTTGAGGTCACCGCCGCCAGTGATGGCGTCCAGGACGAAGCCCCAGTACTCGATCGCCTCCCAGTCGAAACCCAGGCGGTACAGCGAGCGGAGCATGAACGCCGAATCCCTGATCCAGGTGAACCGGTAGTCCCAGTTGCGCGCCCCGCCGGGCGTTTCCGGCAGCGAGGTCGTCGCCGCGGCCATGATGGCGCCGGTGGGGGCGTAGCTGAGCCCCTTCAGGGTCAGCGCGCTGCGGTCGAGGTAGGGCTTCCACGGATGGTCGGGGATCTTGGCCGAGCTCAGCCAGTCGCGCCAGTAATCGACCGTGGTGCTCAGCGCGCTGAACGCCTCGTCCTGGTCAGCCGGCGCGCGGGAATCTCCCCAGGACAGCGCGACGAACGCCGACTGGCCCTGCGTGAGCGTCGTGCGGCCGTAACAGCGGGCGCCCAGCACGCCGAGCGGGATGCTGCCCGCCAGGCTGAGCTGCGTGTCGCCCTCCGCGGCGGCGATGGTCATCGCGTCATAGCCCTCGCCCGAATAGCTCCAGGTGCCGCCGACGGATCCGTAGTTGAACAGCGGCCCGCAGTTCACGACGGCCTCGACCCGCCCGCTGATGCACGTCGCGATCCGGACGAGCGACCCGACGGCGCCGAAGTCAGCCGGGGCGCGATGATAGTCGGGCCGCCGTCCCTCGTGCGGGACCGGGCCAATGGCCAGGAAGTCCTGGACGACCATCCACCCCGTCGGGGCCTGCCAGGTCGTTTCCAGCACCATCGTCCCCGGCACGTACCGGCGATGCTGCGGAACGTAGGTGTTGCCGGGACCGAACCGGAACAGGCCGGCCGCCCGGTCCAGCAGCGCCGCGAAGACGCTCGGCGAATCCGGGCGCGGCAGGCACAGCCATTCGACCGACCCGTCCGGCGCGACCAGGCAGCTCTGCTCGCAGTTCGACAGGAATCCGTAGTCGGCGATCGGCGGGAACAGGTTGTCCACGCTCGGGCCTTTGGCGGTCTGGCCTTTGGCGGTCTGGCCTTTGGCGGTCTGGGCAGGAGTGCCGGGCATTGTTGCCTCTTTTCGTGGTCGTGGCGATGCCGCTCAGGCCATCCGGCTCAGCAGATGCTCGCCCACACGGATGGCGTTGGCGATGGCGGTCAGTGCCGGGTTCACGGCTCCGATGCTCGGGAAGAAACTCGTGTCGACGACGTACAGGTTGTCGACCTCGTGCGCTTTGCAGTTGACGTCGAGCACCGAGGTGGCCGAGTCGGTGCCGAACCGGCAGGTACCCGACTGGTGGGCGTTACCGGCCACGGGGATGTCCATGCTCGCGTAGAAGTTCTTGTCCAGGACGTGGTGTTCGGCGATCCCGATGTGGTTGAGCGATGTTGCCCAATGGCCATTCCCGGCGCCGGTGCCCACAATGATCACGTCATAGTGTTCGCTCACACGCCCCACTGTGGCCGTCGCGGCTCGCGGTCGCTTCACCCCTGCTGGGTGATCTGCCTGCGGTGAGTCCGCCGGCCCCGGAGGTAATCACCCCGGCGGGGTGATGCCCGGACGTGCCGCCACGGCCCACAGTGATGATCAATAACCAACGGTCAGGATGGTGTCATGTCTGCTCAGACGCAGCAAAAGGGAAACATGCCGGAGTTCAGGACCGGCCCGCTGATCACCGCCGCCGGACTCGTTGGAGTCGGCACCATGATCGCCCTGGCGGGCCTGGCCGTCGGCGGCGCGCATTTGCTCGCGGCCACCCGCCGGTGGGTCCAGGAGATGGATGTCCCCCCCAGCGAGGTGGCGAAGCTCAAGTGGGCGCAAGCGCGGACCGCCGCCGCCGCCGGCACGGCCGCCTGGCGGAACGGTGTGACGACCGACGTTAATTCCTGACCACGCGGCTGCCGCTTCCGTCCCAGCCAGTCGCTCCGATGGCTTTGGTAAGCGGGGGACCAGATGACGAACGTCGACCTCGCGCGGTGGCAGTTCGCTTTTGTGTCGATCAATCATTTCTTCTTCGTGCCGGTCACGATCGGGCTGGCGTTCCTGACTGCCTTGCTGCAGACCGCCTGGTACCGCACCAAGCAGGATGATTACCTGCGCCTGACCAAGTTCTTCGGCACGCTGCTGGTCATCAACGTGGCGATCGGCGTGGTGACCGGCATCGTGCAGGAGTTCCAGTTCGGGATGAACTGGGGGGCGTACTCGCGGTTGGTCGGCAACGTCTTCGGCGCCCCGCTGGCCATGGAGGGACTGGCCGCGTTCTTCCTCGAGTCGACGTTCCTGGGGCTGTGGCTGTTCGGCTGGGACAAGCTGTCCCGGCGGGTGCACCTGCTGACGATCTGGCTGGTCGCGCTCGGCACTGTCCTGTCGGCGGCGTTCATCATGGCGGCCAACTCCTGGATGCAGCATCCGGTCGGCTACGCGATGGTCAACGGGAAGCCGCAGCTGAACGACATCTGGGCGTTGTTTACCAACCCGGTGTTCCTGTGGGGGTATGCGAAGGTCCTGCTGGCCTCGCTGACCACCGGCGCGGCCGTGATGCTGGCGGTGTCCGCGTGGCAGCTGCGGCACGGCGGTGCCCGGGAGGTGTTTACCCGGTCGGCCCGGCTCGCGCTGGTCGTGCTGGTCCCGGCGATCCTGTTCACCATGCTGGTGGGCGATGAGCTCGGGGTGATCGAGGCCAGGTACCAGCCGATGAAGATCGCAGCGGCCGAGGCGCAGTGGAGCACCTGCCAGCCGTGCTCGTTCTCGCTGATCCAGATCGGCGGCGGCAACCAGGACCAGACGCCGACGCAGATCCTGGAGATCCCGCACCTGCTCTCCCTGCTGGCCACCAATCACTGGAACGGCCAGGTGGTCGGGCTCAACCCCCTGCAGTCGCAGTACACCAAGCAGTACGGGCCCGGCAATTACGTGCCGGACGTTTTCATCCAGTACTGGTCCATGCGGGTGATGGCCTACGCCGGGGTCCTGGTCTTCCTGCTGGGACTGTGGGGGCTGTGGCTGATCCGGCGCAAGAGGCTCGCCACCTCCCGGCTGTTCTTGTGGGTGGCGGTGTGGGCCGCGGTGCTGCCGTTCCTGATGAACACCGCGGGCTGGCTGCTGACCGAGAGCGGCCGGCAGCCGTGGATCGTGCAGGGCATCATGCTGACCAAGAACGGGATCTCGCCGACGGTCAGCACCACCGACATCGCGATCGGCCTGGCCGGATTCGTCCTGCTCTACGGCGTGCTGGCCACAGTCGACCTGCTGCTGATGCTGAAGTACTCCCGCGAACAGCTGCCACCCGCCCGCGCGGATACCGAGGCGGACGCGCCGGTGCCGGCCGTCCAGTATTGAGGGCCCATGAATCTCATCCCGTTCTGGTTCATCGTCATCACGGGCTGCCGATCAACTCCAGCCAGAATTACACCGGGTCATTCTGGACCCTGCTGCAGCCGTACGGACTGTTCACCGGGGTCACCCTGGTGCTGATCTGCCTGCTGCACGGCGCGACGTTCATGTCCCTGAAGACCACCGACGACATGCGCGACCGGGCCTGCGGCTGGCCCGGCGGATCGCCCCGCTGACCGCGGCAGCGGTCCTGGCCTTCGTCGCCTGGACGCATGCGATCGCGGGCAAGGGGGCCATTCTCAACCCCATCGAGCTGCTCGCCGTGCTGGCCGCCTTCGCCGCGGTATGGCTTGTCTACGAGCACCGCGAAGGCTTCGCCTTCGCCGCCACCACGGTCACGATCGCGTCTTGCATTGTGTCGATCTTCGTTGACCTGTATCCCAACGTCATGGTGTCCAGCACCAACCCGGCCTACAACCTCACCGTTCACAACACGGCGTCCGGCGCGTACTCGCTCAAGGCGATGACCGTCGTCGTCGTCATCTTCCTGCCCCTTGTGCTCGCGTACCAGACCTGGACCTACTACGTGTTCCGGCGGCGCCTCAGCCGGCGTGAATTCCTTCCCCCCTCAGCACAGATCGCACCGGACGGCGCCTCGCCCGGGCCCGCACCCGGGGGCGCCCCCCCGGCAGAGTCGGCCCCGGCGGCCGGGACTGCCGCCCCGCCCAGCAGTTAGCCCCAGAAAAGCCGGATCATCTAACCTGCGTCGCCGGTTTGCCCAGATCACAGGCGCTAATGCATTCGATTTCAGGCCTTTAGGCCCTAGTCCTCGATTGTTTATCGGGCGAGATAATGCCATCGTGAGGGCAAACGTTGGCGCTGCTCCAGACCCAGGCAGCAGTAACATGCAACCGGCTGAGGGCAACATGAACCGCGCCGAGCAGGATGTCACCAGCAGTACCCGGGCCGTTCACCGAATTTCCGCCGCCGGCGGGCTCATCAGACGGGGCAGCACGATAACGGCAACGGATCCCGTGCTCGCCCCGATATTTTTCCGCTGCCATCAGCCCCGCCTCCCGCTGGCCTCCGTTCCGCCCGGCGGCCAGGCCCCGACGTGCTTATCGAGACGAAGCTCCACACTCCCGCCGTCCGGGAGGAATGGGTGCGGCGCGAAGAGCTCGTTGATTATCTGGCCGGCCTCACGGCCAAGCTCGTGCTCGTGGACGCCCCGGCGGGCTTCGGGAAGACGACGCTCATCGCGCAGTGGCAGCAGCGTCCGGGCGAGAGCCGCCCGTTCGCCTGGGTCTCGCTGGATCCCGGTGACAACGATCCCGGCCGGTTGTGGTGGCATGTCGCCTGTGCGCTGCAGCGCGCTTGCCAGTGGGCCGGCGTCGGCGATGTGGTGGCCCCCGCGCCGGTCCCGTGGACAGATATTGCCGAAACGCTGCTGTCGCTCCTGATCAACGGGCTGGCCAAGCTGGCGCAGCCAGTTGTCCTGGTGCTGGACGACTACCACGTGATCAGCGAACGTGACTGCCACAACCAGCTCGCCTTCTTGCTGCAGCACCTGCCGCCGACGGTCCAGATCGTCCTGATCACGAGGGCTGACCCGCCGCTGCCGCTGGCCCGCTTGCGGGTCACCGCGGAGCTGGCCGAGATCCGGGCGCCCGAGCTGCGTTTCACGGGTCCGCAGGCCGCTCAGCTCATTGCCTCGGTCGCCGGGGTCGAGCTCAGCCCGCCTGACCTGGCCGACCTTGTCGACCTGACCGAAGGCTGGCCCGCCGCGATCTACCTCGCGGCTCTTTCGCTGCGCGGCCGCGCGTCGCCCCGTGAGGTCGTCCGCCAGTTCAGCGGTGACACCCGGATCGTCGAAGACTTCCTGGCCGAGGAGGTACTCAGCCGCCAGCCGGTCGAAGTCCGGCGGTTTCTGGCCCGGACATCGATTCTCGGCCGGTTTTGCGCGCCGCTGTGCGATGCCGTCACCGGGTCGGCCGACGCGGCCGAGATCATCGACGTCATCGAGCGGCAGAACCTCTTCATCGTGCCGCTCGATGACGCGCGGCGATGGTTCCGCTATCACCACCTCTTCGCGCAGATGCTCCGCAGCGACCTCAGCCGGTCCGAACCGGAGATCGTCTCCACCCTGCACAAACGCGCCAGCGCCTGGCACCGCCAGTCAGGCTCGGCGGATGAGGCGATCAGCCACGCGTATGCCGCTGGTGACATCGGCGGGGTCATTGACCTGATGGCTCAGCACTGGCACGCGTACGTGGACTCGGGCCGGGTCTCGACCGTTCATAGCTGGCTGGGCCTGCTCGGGGACGACATCATCCGTGCTGATGCGGCCGCGGCGCATTGTGCGGCGTGGGCCGCGGCGCTGTCCGGAGACCAGGAATCCTTGCGGCACTGGCTGCCAATTATCGAGGCCAGCGAGGATGAGCGGGCGCTCCCGGACGGTATCCGGTCACTCCGGTCGTCGGCGGCCCTGCTGGAAGGCACCTTCGGATTCCGGGGTATCGGCCCCATGCGCAATGCCGCGGCCCGGGCCGTCTCGCTGGAAAGCGAGCCGGGGTCGCCCTGGCGAGCCCTGGCGCAGGCTTCATGCGCGGCGGCCCTCTACTGGTCCGGTGACCTGGATGCCGCCGCCACGGTGGCGCGCAACGCCTCGCCGGGAGCCACGTCCATCCCGCTCATACGCCTCTGGATGTGCGCGGTCCTGACCTTGATCGCGGTCGATCAGGGAGATGCCGCCGAGGCCGAGCGCTGGGCCCGGACGGCTCAGGAGATCGTGGCCAGCGCTGACTCGCGTCTCAGCGAAGCCCCGCAAAGTTCCCTCGCCTTCACCGCGTTCGGCGCGGTCGCCGCGCAGCGCGGGCAGCTCACCGAAGCGCGCCGTGCGCTGGAGCGCGCGCTCGAGATCCGGCACCAGAATCGCGTCATCAGCCCCTGGGTCACCCTGGAAGTTCTCCTCAGGCTGGCCCCGGTGCTGGCCCGCCTCGGTGACGAGCCTGGAGCGGCCGCTCTTCTCGCCGAAGCCAGGTCGATCCTTGAGTCTTCGCCGGACGGCGCCGAAGCCCAGTTCGCCCGGCTGGCGAAAGCCGAACGGCGGCTCGCGGGCCGGCCGCGCACGCTATCGCCTGGCGCGCCACTGACCGATCGTGAGGCGGCCGTGCTGCGGCTCCTGCGCGGATCGCTGTCGCTGCGCGAGATCGGCGAGCAGCTCTACCTGTCACAGAACACAATCAAGACCCATACCCGGGCCATCTACCGGAAACTCGGCGTATCTAGCCGCGACGACGCCATCTCCCGGGGACACGACATAGATATTCTGTAAAATTGTTAAGGTGATCGTTTGCCGTCGTTCCGCTACATGACAGCTATATCCTCGTTGATGCGTCAGTTCTGTCCTGCTTCGCGTTATGGACAAGCCGCCGGGTGGGTGATTGAAGGATAGCGTGCGCAATCGATTTCTATCGCGCCAGCGGCGTTTAGCTAATTAACTATTTTCCCTTTATCTTCCGGGCTCGCCGCTCGTTCCCCAGCGGGAATCATAGGCCCATATTCCGGCTGTGACCGGCGGGGTGAAGAAGAGAGCACCCATGATCGCCCGCGCGCGGCGCCGCCACCGCCTTAGCCGGGGCGTGAGCCGCTCGGTCACCGGCATTGGCTCATGCCGCGTCATCGTCGTGAAGATCGCGAACATGGACTCGAGCCGGGGATCACCCAGGGCCAGCGGCCTCTCGATCTCACCCAGGGCCCGTTGGTCGCGGCTGCGCAGTCCCGTCATGTTCCTGATCACCCCCGCAGCGGCGCAGCCTGGTAGACGCGGCGCCTTGTTCAGGTTCGCCCTCGGGCGGCGGTCCCGCCTCACCCCCGGTGGGTGAACTCGTCCCGAGCGGGGACGCGTTGGGCGGCCGGTGGTCAGGGGAGTGCCAGGCCGGTGTGCGCGGCCAGGAAGGCAAGGACGTCCGCGGACAGTGCGACCGAACGGCTCACCGACCGGCTGGAGTGGCCGACGTCAGACTCGCGCCGCAGCAGCACGGGCCTCATCGCCGGCGGGGCCGACGTGGCGTACTGCAGCGCCGCGCACATCTTGCGGGCGTGCATCGGATCCACCCGGGTGTCGTTGTCGAACACGGTGAACAGCACGCTCGGGTACCTCATGCCCTCGGTCACGTGGTGGTACGGCGAATACGACAGCAGCCAGCCCAGCTGCTCGGGATCGGCGGCGGTGCCGTATTCGCTGTTCCACGTCTCGCCCAGGCCGAACTTCTCGTACCGCACCATGTCCAGCAGTGGGGCGGAGCACACCGCGGCCGCGTACAGGCCGGGCCGCTGCGTGATCGCCGCGCCGACCAGCAGCCCCCCGTTCGAGCCGCCGTAGATGCCCAGCTGGTCGCGGGTGGTCCAGCCGTCGGCGATCAGCGTCTCCGCCGCGGCGTGGAAGTCGTCGAAGACGTTCTGCCGGTGGCCGAGCATCCCGGCCCGGTGCCACTCCTCGCCTTCCTCGCTGCCGCCGCGCAGCCCGGCGATGGCGTACACGCCACCCGCCTCCGCCCACGCCAGCACCGTCGACGAGTAACCAGGGGTGAGGCTGATGCCGAAGCCGCCGTACCCGTAGAGGATCGTCGGGCGCGGCGCGGCCGGCCGCCCGTCACCGGACTGGCCGTCCGCGGCGCTGTCCTCCCGGCTGACGACGAGCATCCGCACCTCGGTGCCGTCGCTGGAGCGGTACGCGATCTGCCGGGCGGTCACCGCGGGCGCCTCCACCGCGCCGGGCGGCCGGGCCCAGACGTGCGTCTCGCCGGCGCTCGCGTCGTAGCGCAGCACCGTCGCCGGCGTCGTGTTGTCGGTGTAGGCGAACCACCCCTCGTGGCCGCCTTCCGGCCGTTCGCTGAGCGCGCCGACGGTGCCCGGTCCCGGCAGCGGGACGGTCCCGGTCCGCGCCCCCGTCGCCAGGTCGTGCACGGTGATCTCGCCGATCGCGTGCCGGGTCCGCACCACCAGCAGCACCGGCCGGCCCGCGTGGTCGCCGTCGAGGATCGCGTATCCCTCCAGGACCGCCTCGGGGTCGGTGGGAACGAGGTCCTGCCAGGCCTCCGGGCCCGGGTTCGCCGGGTCCGCGATCGCGATCCGGCCCCGCGGCGCGCCGGCGTCGGTGTACACGTACAGCCGGCCGTCCCGCCCCACCCGGACACCCGTCCGGGCGTCCGCGCCGACCTGCACCGCCTTCAGGTCGGGGGTCGCCAGGTCGGACGCTGGTCAGGTCGGCGATCCACAGGTCGTTACGGGGCTCCGTGCCCCGGGCCGCGCTGATCGTCAGCCACCGGCCGTCCCGGCTCACCGCCGCGGAGTAGTAGGTCGTCTTGTCGCGCCCCTCCCCGAAGATCATCACGTCGTCCTCGGCCGGTGAGCCCACCCGGTGCAGGTAGACGCGGCGGTGAAACTTCTCTTCACCCGCGGGCACCTCGTCCGGCGGCAGCCGCCGGGTGTAGTAGAACGCCTTCCCGCCCGGCAGCCACGCGATCCGCGAGTAGCGGCAGCGGTCGATCGGCCCGTCCGCCAGCTCGCCGGTTTCCACGTCCATGACCCGCAGCAGTGACTCCTCGCTGCCGCCCTCGGACAGCTGGTAGGCCAGGGAGCGGCCTTCCTTGTCCGGCTGCCAGCCGTCGAGCGTGGTCAGCCCGCTGGCGTCGATCGCGATCGGGTCGATCAGCGTCCGCGCGCTCTCCGCCCCGGGATCGAGCGTGCACAGGACGGCATGCTCCTGCCCGGGCAGCCGCCGGGTGAAGAACTGGCGGTCGTCCCGCCACACCGGGACCCCGATGTGCCCGGTCCCGGTCAGCTCCAGGATCCGTTCCGCCAGCGCGGCGACTCCGGGGAGCGCGTCGGCGTACCCGCGGAACAGGTCGTCCTGGGCGGTGAGCCACGCACCGGTCTCCATGCTGTCCGCATCTTCGAGCCAGCGGTAGGGATCGCCGACCCGGTGGCCGAACAGATCCTCGGTCAGGTCCAGCCGCCGTGCGGACGGGTACTGAGCTGCGGTCATGACAGGACCCTAACCGCCGCCCCCGCGACCCCAGCGCCCCGCCCACCCCGGCGCGCCGCCCCAGCGTCCCCGCCCACCCCGGGCCAGCTCAGCGCGGCCAGGACGGTGCGTGGTAAAGCGGTCACGGGTGTGCCGTGAGGTACGTAACGGCGACACGGGGACTCTCCTGCGTGTTTACTCTTATGTAGTAGCGGCGGTGCGATTCAGCGGACACACTAGGAACACGGTGCTGCCGCGATGCGGAACCGCCCGGCGGAGGTGGTAGTGCGACGAGTCCTGCTGCTCAACGTCACGTATGAGCCGCTCACCACAGTGGGGCTTCGCCGCGCCGTGTGCCTGGTGCTCAGCGGGAAGGCCGAAATAGTCCACGACGACACCGAAGGCGCGACCCTGCACTCCGCGTCCGTCACCCTGGCCACGCCCTCGGTGATCCGGCTCCGCCGCTATGTGCGCATCCCGTACCGGAACCGGGTCCCGTTGACCCGGGCGGCGCTGATGCGGCGGGACAACTACCGGTGCGCGTACTGCGACCACAAGGCCGAGACAATCGATCATGTGATCCCGCGCAGCCGCGGCGGCCCGCACTCCTGGGAGAACTGCGTCGCCTCCTGCACCACGTGTAACCACCGCAAGGCCGACCGGCTGCTCGATGAACTCGGCTGGACGCTGGCGGTGCCGCCCGCCGTCCCGCGCGGTGCGCACTGGCGGCTCATCGGCGTCGCCCGCGACGGTGACCCGCAGTGGGCGACCTACCTCCGCGAGCCGAGCGCCGCCTGACCGTCCGCGAGCCGAGCGCCGCCTGACCGTCCGCGAGCCGAGCGCCGCCTGACGCGGCCCGCCGCCCAGCGCCGCCCCGCCCTCCGCGGGCCCAGCGCCGCCCCACGCCGCCTGCCGCGGCCTGCGTAAAAAGTTCGCGCCGAAGGCAAATAAGCCCCGGAACCTGGAATGCTCACCGGCCCGCGGCACTTGCAATCCTGGTGACACGTTTTAATCGCTGGTGGCGCTCACACCCCGCTCTCCCCGCAGATGGTCCCGTCGGCACGACGGTGCGGGCCGTGGTGCGCGCGACCCCGGAAACTCTTACTCTGGCCCGCCGCCGGGCGCAGCCGCGCGCTGTCTACATCGCGCGCCTGACGCTGACCGCCGTCTTCGCTTACCTCATCGCCCAGCGGTTCGCGGGGAGCAGCGGGCCGGTGCTCGCGCCGCTGACCGCGCTGCTGGTCATCCAGGTGAGCCTGTCCCACACGCTGCGCAGTGCGGGCCGCCGGGTCCTCAGCGTGGTGGCCGGCGTGCTGGTCGCCGTCGGGCTGTCGGTCGTCGTCGGTTTCACCTGGTGGAGCCTGGCCATTGTGATCGCCGTGGCCCTCGGGGTGGGACTCGTTCTGCGGCTGGGCGACGACATCCTCGAGGTGCCGATCAGCGCCATGCTGATCCTGGCCGCGGTGGGCAGCACGTCCGCGGCCAGCGGCCGGATCATCGAGACCCTCATCGGCGCCGCCGCGGGCCTTATCGGCGGCCTGATGTTCGCGCCCGTCCGGCTGGAGCCGGCGGAGGACGCGATCGACGATCTGAGCGGTCAGCTCGCCCGCCTGCTGGGCGAGATCGCTGCCGACATCGCCAGCGGTGCGGACGTGCAGCGGTCGGCCGAACGGCTCGCGCAGGCCCGGGCCCTCGGCGGAGAAATTCAGCGGGTGGAGAGCGCGCTGAGCGACTCGGAGGAGAGCCTGCGCCTCAACCCGCGGGCCAGGATCCTGCCTCAGGCGGCGATCCCGCTGCGGACCGGGCTGGAGACGCTGGAGCACGCCGCGGTGACCATCCGGGTCATCGCCCGCTGGGCGGCGGACGCCTCGTGGGCCAGCGCCGGCGGCCCGGCGGGCGACCAGCCCGGGGCCGACAGCTTGCTGAGCGACCCGGTTATCCGCCGCTGCCTGGCGGACGTGCTCGGTGAACTCGCGACGGCCGTCGCGAGTGTCGGGGACCACATCCGGGCCGGCATCGCCGTCGCCGTGGCCGGTCCCGCGCACCCGGGCCCCGCGGGGAGCCGGCCCGAGCAGCCGGAGAGCCCGCAGGAGCGGGTGGAGACCGAACTGGAGCAGAGCCTGGCCCGCGCGCGCCTCATCCAGGACGAGCTGGCCGAGATGCTCCGGGACCCCGGGCGCCCGGACTGGACCATGCGCGGCGAGCTGATGATGCTCCTCGAGCGGCTGCGCTCCGAGTTGCAGGAAGAGCACCGGTCCCGGGTCAGGGAAAACTGGCCGGTCCGCGGTTCGGCGCGCCGCCGGCACCCCCGCTGGGTGCCGCCGCAGCCGCAGCGAGGCCGCCGGGCCAGCCCGGCCTGACACCCGGCCGCGCGCCCACGGCCGGGCCGGCCGCCGCCATGTGCCCCGCGCGCAGCGCGCCGGGGAGCGCCTGAAAAGCTTGAGCCATGACTGACAAGGGCTCCGCTATCGGAGGAGGGACTCAATGACGGACAAGCCAAACGCCGCGGAAGCGGGAACGATCGACGTCGGTGGCGACCTGACGGTCAACCGGCTGGGGTTCGGCGCGATGCGGATCACGGGTCCCGGCATCTGGGGGGAGCCGGCCGACCCGGAGAAGGCCAAGGCCGCGCTCCGGCACGCGGTCGAGCTGGGCGTCAACTTCATCGACACCGCCGACTCGTACGGCCCCGAGGTCAGCGAGCGGCTGATCGCCGAGACGCTGTACCCCTACCCGGAGGACCTGGTGATCGCCAGCAAGGGCGGCCTGGTCCGTCCCGGTCCGGGCCGCTGGGAGCCCGACGGTCGCCCGGAGCACCTGCGCGAGGCGCTCGAGGGCAGCCTGCGGCGGCTCCGGCTGGAGCAGATCGACCTGTACCAGTTCCACCGGCCCGACCCGAAGGTCCCGCTCGAGGAGTCGATCGGCGCCCTGGACGCGATGAAGGCCGAGGGGAAGATCCGGCACATCGGCGTCTCGAACGTGACCGAGGAGCAGTTCCGCAAGGCGGAGCAGATCACCCCCATCGTGTCCATCCAGAACCGGTACAACGTCACCGACCGGACGTCGGAGACCATCGTGGACCTGTGCGAGCAGGAGGAACTCGTGTTCCTGCCGTGGGCCCCGATCCAGGACGCCGATGACGTCGAGGTGATCACCCACGCGGCCCGCAACCACGGGTGCTCACCCCGGCAGATCGTGCTCGCGTGGCTGCTGGCCCGGTCGCCGCAGATCCTGCCGATCCCCGGTTCCGGCGACCTGGAGCACGTCGAGACCAACATCGCCGCCGCGGGCATCAAGCTGGACCGCAGCGAGGTCGCCGCCATCACCGACGCCTTCGCCTCCTGAGAGACGCTTACTCGCAGACGCTTACTGAGAGGGGCTCGATGACCACCCCGGACGCCGATAACCGCCTGACCGAGCTGCGCCAGAGCCTGGGTCGCACCGGGATCTGGGCGCCGCCACCGGAACGCTTCGGGGTGACCGGCGGGGACCTGGCCGCCGCCGTCGAGAAGCTGGGCTTCGGCTCGCTCTGGATCGGCGGCAGCCATATGGCCCCCGACGCGTTCACCCACCTGGTGGAACTGCTCGACGCGTCCACCCGGCTCGTCATCGGGACCGGGATCGCGAGCATCTGGGGCCGGGAGCCGTCCGACATGCGCCAGGGCGCCGACACCCTGGCCAAGGCGTTCCCCGGGCGCTTCATCCTCGGTCTCGGCGTCAGCCACGCTCCGGCCGTCGAAAAGCTCGGCCAGTCCTACGAGCGCCCGTACTCCGCCATGGAGCATTACCTTGCCGAAATGGACCACCCGGCCGGTCGTGCGGCGGAGCCGCGGGCCGGGGACCGCGCGCCGCGCATCCTGGCCGCGCTGGGGCCGCGGATGCTGGAGCTGTCCCGGGACGAGGCGGACGGGGCCCACCCCTACTTCGTCCCGGTCGAGCACACGTCGTTCGCCCGGCAGGTGCTCGGGCCCGCACCGCTGCTCATCCCCGAGATGGCGGTGGTCCTGAACGAGGACCGCCCGGCGGCGCTGGCCGCCGCCCGGGCCTACGCGGCCCGCTACCTCCAGCTGCCGAACTACGTGTCCAACGTGCGCCGCTTCGGTTACGGGACCGAGGATACGGATGGTTCCGGCAGTGAGCGGCTGATCGACGCGCTTATCCCGCACGGCCCGTCAAAAATTGCCGAACGGACGCGGCAGCACCTCCAGGCTGGTGCGGACCACGTCCTGCTGCAGCCTCTCGGCCCCGACGGCGGCTTCGCGTTCTCCGACCTGGCCCCCCTGGCCGAGGCCCTGGCCGATGTCTGAGCCCGGCGGGTGACGGGCCCAGATTGGCAGGATCGTGCCGGGATGTGGCGGCCGGTCGGCTACGCACTGCCGGGGTAGGCGGGTACGGTCTGTACATGACGACTTCTACGCCAGCTGACGCGCCGGCGGCGCCGGCCACGGCGCCGTTCGGCCGGATGCTGACGGCGATGATCACGCCGATGACGCCGGACGGTGCGGTCGACTACGACGGGGCCGCGCGCCTGGCGTCGTACCTGGTCAACGACATGCGCAATGACGGCCTCGTGATCAGCGGGACCACCGGCGAGGCGCCCGTCACCAGTGACGAGGAGAAGGACCGGCTGCTGCGCACGGTGGTCGAGGCCGTCGGTGACCGGGCCTCGATCGTCGCGGGCGTCGGGACCAACGACACCGCCCACTCCAAGGAACTCGCCCGCCAGGCCGAGCGGGCCGGTGCGGACGGGCTCCTGGTCGTCACCCCGTACTACAGCAAGCCGCCACAGCACGCGCTGCTCGCGCACTTCCGGGCGGTGGCGGACGCGGCGTCGCTGCCCGTGCTGCTCTACGACATCCCGGGCCGCACCGGGACGCCGATCTCGACCGGGACGCTGGTCCAGCTGGCCGAGCACCCGCGGATCGTCGCCGTGAAAGACGCGAAGGACGACGTGGCCGCCACCTCCGAGGTGCTGGCCCGCACCGACCTGGTGTACTACTGCGGCACCGACATGCTGAACCTGCCGTGGCTGTCGCTCGGCGCTGTCGGTTTCGTCAGCGTCGTCGGGCACCTGGTCGGCGACCGCCTGCACGAGATGATCGACGAATTCAAGGCCGGCCAGACCGGCCGGGCCCGGGAACTGCACCTGTCCCTGCTGCCCGTCTACACCGGGCTGTTCCGCAACCAGGGGCTGGTCATGACCAAGGCCGCCCTCGGCCTGCTCGGCCTGCCCGGCGGCCCGGTCCGGCCGCCGCTGGAAAGCGCCACTGCGGCCGAGATCCGCCGGCTCCGTGAGGACCTGGAGCTCGGCGGGCTGAAGCTGCCGGGCAGCGGATCCTGACCCGCGGCCGGCCAGATGCATCGCGCCTCACCGCAGGCGCACGGCCAAACCCGCCAGGTGACCTGGGTGCCCGCTCGCCCGGACCTGCCGCGGGGGAAGGCCCATGCCAACCGTAATGTTGAAGAGGAGACAGAGCATGATCAACAGACGTCCTGACCCGTTCCTGATACCGGCCGGGAGCATCTGGAGCAGAGCGGAATAGAGCACAGTGAGCCATCCCCATCCCGAGCTTCCCCTGCCTCCGCCGCTGGCTGAAGGCGGCCTGAGGCTCGTCGCCCTCGGCGGACTCGGCGAAATCGGGCGCAACATGACCGTCTTCGAGTACGACGGCCGCCTGCTCATCGTCGACTGTGGCGTTCTGTTCCCCGAGCCGGACCAGCCCGGCGTCGACCTGATCCTGCCCGACTTCCGCTACCTTGAGGGCCGCTTCGACCTGATCGAGGCGGTCGTGCTCACCCACGCGCACGAGGACCACATCGGCGCGCTGCCCTACCTGCTGCGGGAGCGCGCCGACATCCCGCTGATCGGGTCCCGCCTGACGCTGGCGCTGGTGCGCAGCAAGCTCACCGAGCACCGCCTGACCCCGGTCGTGAACGAGGTCGCCGAGGGGACGCGGCAGCAGGTCGGCCCGTTCGACCTCGAGTTCCTTTCGGTTAACCATTCGATCCCGGACGCGCTCGCGGTCGCCATCCGTACTCCGGCCGGCCTGGTCCTGCACACCGGCGACTTCAAGATGGACCAGCTCCCGCTCGACCGCCGGCTCACCGACATCGGCGGGTTCGCCCGTCTCGGAGCCGAACGGCGTCGACCTGCTGATGTCGGACTCCACCAACGCCGAATCGCCCGGCTTCGTGGTCAGTGAGCGGGAAATCGCGCCCGTGCTGGACCAGGTCTTCGCCTCCGCGGAGAAGCGCATCATCGTCGCCTGCTTCGCCAGCCACGTGCACCGTGTCCAGCAGGTGCTGGACACGGCCCAGAAGCACGGGCGCAAGGTCGCCTTCGTCGGCCGGTCCATGGTGCGCAACATGGGGGTCGCCCGCGACCTCGGCTACCTCCGGGTGCCCGGCGGCATGCTGGTCGACATGCGCGAGGCCGAGGAGCTGCCGCCCAAAGACGTGGTACTGATCTCCACCGGATCGCAGGGCGAGCCGATGTCCGCGCTGTCCCGGATGGCGGGCCGCGACCACCCGATCCGCGTCGCCGAGGGCGACACCGTCATCCTGGCCTCGTCGCTGATCCCGGGCAACGAGACCGCCGTCTACCGGGTCATCAACGGCCTGACCCGGCTCGGCGCCCGCGTGGTACACAAGGGCAGCTCGCTGGTGCACGTATCCGGGCACGCGCACGCGGGCGAGCTGCTGTTCGTCCTCAACGTGACCAAGCCGGGCAACTTCATGCCCATCCACGGCGAGTGGCGCCACCTGCGGGCGCACGCCCGCCTGGCCGCGCTGAGCGGCGTCCCCGAGCACAACATCGTCATCGCCGACGACGGGGTGGTCGTCGACCTGATCGACGGGCAGGCCAAGATCACCGGTGCCGTCCCGTGCGGTTACGTCTACGTGGACGGCCTGTCGGTCGGCGAGGTCACCGACGAGCAGCTCAAGGACCGGCGCATCCTCGGCGAAGAGGGGTTCGTCTCGGTCGTGATCGTGCTCGACTCCACCAGCGGCAAGCTGGTCGCGGCGCCGGAGATCCATGCCCGCGGATCCGGCATCGACGAGGCGGCGTTCCGCGAAGTCCGGCCGCGGATCGAGGAGGCGCTGGCCCGCGCGGCGGCGGAGGGCATCACCGACTCCTACCAGATCCAGCAGCAGGTCCGCCGGGCCGTGGGCCGCTGGGTTAGCGACCACTACCGGCGCCGCCCATGATTATCCCAGTGGTCGTGGAGGTCTAGCCCGTGTCCGAATCTCCGCCGCCGTATGGCCCGCCTGGGCCGGACGGTTCTCCCGCGCCCGGCCAGCCAGGACCGGGCGGCTGGCCTGGTGCGGATCTCAGCGGGCGCCGGGCCGTCGTGACCGGCGGCGCCAACGGCATCGGCGCCGCCTGTGCGGCCCGGCTGGCCCGCGCCGGGGCCAGCGTGGTCGTGGCCGACCTCAATAAGGACGGGGCCTCGGCCGTGGCTGCCGACATCGGCGGCCAGCCCTGGGAGGTCGACCTGGCCAGCCCGGATTTCGACGCCGGGGCCCTGGCCGGCCAGGCGGACATCCTGATCAACTGCGCCGGCCTGCAGTTCGTCTCGCCGGTGCACGAGTTCCCGCCGGAGAAGTTCCGCCAGCTGCTGGCGGTAATGCTGGAAGCGCCGTTCCGGCTCAGCCAGGCGGCGCTGCCGCACATGTACGCCCAGCAGTTCGGGCGGATCGTGCACATCTCCTCCGTGCACGGCCTGCGCGCCTCGGAGTACAAGTCCGCCTACGTGGCGGCCAAGCACGGCCTGGAGGGCCTGTCCAAGGTGATCGCGCTGGAGGGCGGTCCCCAGGGCGTCACGTCCAACACGGTCTGCCCCGCCTACGTCCGGACGCCCCTGGTGGAGAAGCAGATCCAGGACCAGGCGCGGACGCACGGCATCCCGGCCGAGCGCGTCGTGACCGACATCATGCTGTCCGAGCCGGCTATCAAGCGCCTCATCGAGCCCGCCGAAGTCGCCGAGCTCGTGGCGTTCCTCTGCAGCCCGTGGGCGTCCTTCGCCAACGGCTCGTCCTGGGTCCTGGACGGCGGCTGGACCGCCCGCTGACTCCCGCGTATCTCATGATCGCCGGTTTTCGGCAGCATGACGCGGAAGAGCCGCTGCGGAGGCAGGCGTCCGGTCTCTGCAGTCCCAGAAGCCCCACCCGTGCGCCCAACGGGGTACTCCGCAGTACACCGAAGCTCCGCGTAGCCGGGCGGTCAGCGAGGTCCTCGTCGCCGGTTGTCCAGTCCCTGCAGGCTCACCAGTCACAACCGTCGCGACGGGAGCGGACCTCACCGTAAGAGTCCATAAGGACATCGCCGGAAATCCGCACATACTGCGGAAACGGACGTCTATCCGCGCGTTTGCGGCCGGGCCCGCGCGATCCGGAGCCGGCGCCACGCACCCTGGGACTCCGCTAACCCACCGGTCCCAGCGGCCTCACGGATCCGGCGGGCTCCGCGATCTGCGCCGCCAGCTCGATGACCCGCCGGGCGCCGTCGGCGGCGGCATGCCGCACCGTGAACAGCCGGATCAGCCACTGACCGCCCGGGTCGAGGGTGGTCAGGGCCCCGCCCGCGGCGGTGCGCTGCTGCCAGTCACCGATGACCGCGTCCAGCCGGGCGCGGATGCCGTCCAGCCGCAGCGCCGCCTCGGCCACCGGCCACCGGTCGAGCGGATGACCCGGATCGTGCTCTCCGCCGGGCCGGTCCTCGCCGGTCCCGCGTGCCCGCGATGAGGCCTCGTCGAAGGCTTGCCGGGCGATGGCGTAGCACGTCATCCCCGCGAGCGGCAGCCCCCAGCCGAACGTCCCGGCCGTGAACATGTCCTCCCGCGGATCGCGCGGCCGCCCTCCGGGCTCCTGCAGGCCCGCGGCCAGCGAAGAACCGTCCCTGCGCGGCCTCGCTGAGCAGCCGTTCCGCCGCCGGGACAGCTGGGTCGCCGGGCCCGCTGGCCAGCGTGTCCGCTGCTGCACCGACGCAGGCATGGTGGGCGATCAGGGCGAGCGCGGCGGCCGGATCGCGCGCGGCGAGCTGGCGCTGGGCGCAGGCGACCTGCCGCAGGTTCATCCCCGCGCCGCCGAGGTGGGCCGGCACCGCCAGCGTCAGGTACCCGCGCGCCCGCAGCCGCGCCACATCCTGTCCCTGCGGCCACTGTTCCGCCGGCGTCCCGCCAGGTGAAGCCGTGCCGGGAGCCGCCGCCATCGCGCCAGCAGCCGCCCCCCCGGGCCATCCGGTGAACCGGCCGAGGAGCACACGCCGGAGCGGGCCGCGTACCTCAGGTGCCGGCATCAGGACGCTCCCTCCGCTGCCGCCGCAAACCTCGCCATCCCAAGCTCAGCACGTGAGCCCGGCTAAAGTCAACTAAACAGGTTGGAAAACTATGAAAGCCGATCCGGATCGGCCCACCTGCCTCCGGTGACCATTCGTGTGCCTGGTTCAGGACCGCATGACGAGCCATTTGCCGCCCACGGCGACCGCCGTGACCGTGCCCACCAGCGAGAGCATCACCGAGACCGCGGCGTGCCCGCCTTCGTGCGCCATCACCATGCTGTGCTGGAGCAACTCCCAGAAGAAGTTGAGGACCAGTTG
>CAVUNW010000038.1:0-24684 GCA_963742865.1 uncultured Actinomycetes bacterium | reverse complement strand
GGTCTCCGAGCGCAGCCGAGGCCCGCCACGCAGCAGTGCGGGCTCTTCATCAATACAGCCGTTTAGTGCCTGCCCGCGCTGACACTCCCGCGCGCCGCCCTGCGGCAACGTAGGCAGGAGTTCCAGAACATCACCAGCGCTGCGAGGTTCGGTGGGGCCTGGGCGCCCCGCGAGCTACGGCACTCGTTTGTGTCCATCCTCAGCGCGCACGATGTCCGGCTCGAAGACATCAGCGACCTGGTGGGGCACAGCAGCACGTCGGTCACCGAGACGGAGTGCCGTCACGAGATCCGGCCCGCCCTCACCGATACAACGCCACGCCGTGAACCCCACCCTGAAGGCGAACGCTACCGAGCTGAGCCTGCCCCTGCTCCGGGAAAGCCATTGGCTCCCCAATTGGTTCCCCGAAAATTGAATCCAAAAACCTGTTTGACCAGTCGGGGACGGCGGGATTTGAACCCGCGACTCCTTGACCCCCAGATACTGGCAAGCTCATACACATACCAGCGTATGCCCAGGCCAGCAAGCATTCAGTAGTCCGCAGAAGTTCCCCATGATCCGCCCGGATACGGCCCGTTGCTGTACCCGGGTGCTGTACAGCCAAGCGTCCGCGGTCGCTCGGCCCCTCTTGGGCGGGACCGAGATCCTGGCCTGCGATGACTTGCTCGTTCCGCCGGTAGCAAGGGCCCGCGGGGGGCGATGCGTTGCCTGCGGCCGGATCACCAACGGACTTCTGGCCAAGGGGCGGGGACCTAGGTCCTATGGCTGGGCGGGGATCTGTGCGGTCTAATGCTGGGAGTTCGTCAGCGACGAGGCGCTGCTGGATGTCAGATTGACTGCGGCCCAGGCCCGGCTGGCGACGTCGTGCTGGTTCGCCTGCGCCTGCGTCGGACTTCATCGCCACGCGGTCGATCGACGACGGGCCTCCACGGTGACCCCGGACATGCTGCAGGCGGCGGTGGTGGCCCCTACCGTCGCACGCGCTGTGGTGGCCGGGCCAGGTCGCCTCCCGCGATCCCGTCAACCTGACCCGGGCCATCCATGCGGCGGGTGGCTGCCGATCCGCCCGGGCGTGGGCTGAGCCCGGGCGCAGCGCAAGGAGAAACGCCGGATGCTGGGGGAAGCAGTGATGCCGCTGACGCGGCTGGTGGAGTTCCCCGACCGCGGGACAACGCGGGTGTGGGAGTGCGCCGGTCCGCGCGGTGCGGCGACGGTCGTGCTGGTCCACGGGGTGGCGTGCACGGCCGAGCTGAACTGGGGGAAGGTTTTCGCTCCGCTCGGACGTCATTTCCGGGTCGTCGCCGCCGACCTGCGTGGCCATGGCGACGGGATCGGCCTGCGTTCACGGTTCCGGCTGGAGGATTGCGCTGATGATATCGCCGCGCTGGCCGGGGTCCTTGGTATCGACAGGTTCGTCGCCGTTGGTTATTCCATGGGCGGCATGGTGGCCCAGCTCCTGTACCGGCGGCACGCCGCGCTGCTGTCCGGTCTGGTGCTGTGCTCCACTGCGACCAACGTTCGCGGGTCACCGGCGGAGCAGCTGGCCGCGAGCGCGATGCCGGCGGTGGCCACCGCGCTGGGCTGGAACCCGATGCTGCGCCTGATGGGCGCCGAGGCTTTCGGCACGGCGCTGCTGGGCCGCGTTGACGACCCGGCCACGGGCCGGTGGGTCCGCGCCCAGCTGCACCGGACCACTCTGGCCGCCGCCGTCTCGGCCATGCACGCCGCCTGTGAGTTCACCTCGGACGGCTGGATCAGCCAGGTCGATGTGCCCACCGCGGTGGTCATCACGGACCGGGACCGTGTCGTGCCGCCAGGGCGCCAGCTTGAGCTAGCCCGGGCGATCCCGGGCGCATCAGTCCACCACGTGGACGCCGATCACGGGGCCTGCATCAACGCGCCACACTTGTTCGCCGCCGCGCTGCTCGAGGCCTGCTGGTCGGTAGCGCCTGGCCGCGACAGCACGCTGCGCACGCCGGCCTGACGCCGCCGGTCCGCGCTGCCAGCGCACCCTGATCCGCCTGGCAGCCGGCCTGCCCGGGTCCTCCGCTAGGACCGGGCCTGGGGTGCCTGGCCGGTCACGATATACCCGCTGCCGAGCGCTAGCTCACGGACGTGGACGTTATCGATCAGCTGCTCCAGATGATTCCACGGCCGGTCGAAACCCTCGAAGCTGCGCACAAAGGGAGCGTGCAGCATCCTGGCTTGCAGGTTCACGGCCACCATCCACGAAGCGGCCCACTTACCGCCGCCCGCAGCTACCCAGGCCCCCGGGCGGAGCTTGGTCATGACGTTCCGCAGCGCGTCCGGGACTGCAGGATGTCGTGGACAGCGCAAAACAAAGCGGCGTCCGCCATCACCGCGACCTCCGCAACCTCGGCCGGTGACTCCACGATCGTGACGTTACGCCAGCCCTCGCCGGCGATGTGTTCACGCGCCACCGCCGCCATCTCCGGTGACTCCTCGATACCGACGACACCGCCCTGCGCGCCCACCTTGTCCCGGAGCAAGCCGCAGCACAGCCCGTCCCGGACCCCACGTCCAGGACCACCTGCCCCGGGCTGACCGGGAGCGCCTCGATGACCGCCCGGCGGTAGGACTGGAACGCGCCTGTCCTCCGGTCGTAGGAGCTGGCATGCTCGCCATAGGCCGGCAGTTGCGCGACGCGCCCGGCTGGCCGATAGGCTGCGGCGCGGAAATACCCGATTGGTTCATGATCGTTCGCCCCGTGCCGATGGAACGGCACCTCCCGATATGTTCCCGGCGCCATTCGTCGCACGACCCATAGTATCGATGACTTGCGGTTGTCCATGTCAACAGCATGTAAACATTGACCCATTGCCGGCACATGCTCTCCCCATGGCGGAAACCTGACCGTGATGCTAAGGCGGAGAACAGGTTTTGCGTGCCCATGCACATTGCCTGGGTGACCATCCCGGGCACCGCCAAAGTCGGCCCAGTAGCCATCGCGGGCGCCAGCGCGGCGGCCTCTGTCTGCTGTAAGGCACTCACAGCGAAGCGAAGCGGGAGAACCGTCCATCCGTCCCCGGCTTCGCTGCGTGTTACCGGAACACGTCAGTCTCGAGTGTCCCTCAATGGTGATGGACGGTTCGACGTCGGCGCGCCCGTCCGGGCGGTCGCCCCGCCTTCTCAGCAATCATCGCGAGCACCTGACGGTCAGTTGCGGTGAGCTGGCCACGCGGCACCAGCGCTTCCACAATCTCAGGGGCACCCCTGTCATGGACAACGGCGACGGCGGCGAGTTCTTCCTCGATCAGTCCGATTCGACGTCCCATGTCCCCTCACCCCTTCCCGGAGGGGCCGACAACGCTTGGGGGAAGGGCGCGTCAGCCCCCAGCTTCGTGGATCATCCGTGGCGTGGCGACGCTAACCGGCATCACCGCTGCGGGGATGCTGCGTCGCGTTCATGGCGTTCATCCTCCTTGTCCGCTAACAATTCCGCCCTACGCCGCGCCGCGCTCGCTGTCAAATTGGCCGCCGGGAACCGGGAACGGCGCATGCAGCAGATGATCATGCTTTCAGGCCCCGCGCAGCGCTTCAGGCCCATCACACTGCGTGAGCACGTCCGCACGCTTCACGCCGAGGGCTGACTTGCGGGAACGTGGCTCCTCGCGAGAGAGCCGTAGACGGCCTCAGCGCTCTGACGTGCACGCCCGCAGTTTCCGAACTTTCCGGTATCTCTAGGTTATGAGCAGTATTGCGCACGCTCTGTGTCTCTGGCGACACCCAGCCCGTCTCGCTGACCAGGCTTAGGAACTGGACATGGCGGCTGTACTCGGCATGCCCGCTGACCTTCGGGTGAAATTTCGGTGGTTCTCATCGGTTTCCGCCAGGTCGCGGGGCGATGTGTCCCCGTTGCGCCCCGCAAGGTCATCGTGGTCACGGCGGCGTCAGCCCGTGCAGGGGGAAGATTGCGTTGCGGGTGGCCATGATCGCCCGGTCGACCGGATGGCCTGGGTCGTAGCCGGATTCGAACGGCTCGAACATCGCAGGTGCCCCGTCTGTCATGTGCTCGGGTGCGGTCAGGCCGGTCCGCCGCGTGACGTACTCACGCCACGCGGCGGGATCTGCGTTCCTGGGTCGATCGGCTGGCCTGCGGCCTCGGCGAGCAGATGCGTCCAGGTCCGTGGTACGACGTGGACCAGGTCATATCCCCCGCCGCCGGTGAGCAGCCAGCGCCCTTCGGCGAGGTCGTGGGTGAGCGCGTGGATCGCGGCGTGGGCGGCGCGCTGCGCGTCGATGCTGAGCTCCAGGTTGGCCAGCGGATCTAGCCGGTGCGTGTCGCAGCCGTGCTGGCTGACCAGCACCTGCGGCCGGAACGCCGCAGCAGCGGCGGGACGATCGCGTGGAAGGCGCGCAGCCAGCTGCCATCGCCGGTCCCGGCGGGCAGCGCGACATTGACCGCTGACCCCTCCGCGCCGGGCCCGCCGGTCTCGGCGGGCAGCCCGGTGAACGGGAACATGGTCGCCGGGTGCTCGTGCAGGCTGATCGTCAGCACCCGCGGATCGGCGTAGAACGCGGCCTGCACCCCGTCGCCGTGGTGCGCGTCGATGTCCACGTAGGCGACACGCTCGGCGCCCTGTTCGAGCAGCCACGCAATCGCGATCGCCGGGTCGTTGTAGACGCCAAACCCGCTGGCGTGATGGGCCATCGCGTGATGCATGCCGCCCGCGATGCTGGCCCCGTGCTGGGCCGCGCCCGACCAGATGGCGCGGGCCGCGGCCAGGGTCGCCCCGGTCACCAGTGCCGACGCCTGGTGCATGCCGGGGAACACCGGGTTGTCTCCGGTGCCCAGCCCGAACGTCCGCGCGTAGCGGAACTGGGCCGGCTCCAGACCGCGGGCACCAAGGTCGTCGGCCCAGCGGCTGACCGCCTCCACGGCCGTGATGTACCGCGTCTCATGCACAAGCTGCAGGTCAGCGTCAGTTGCGGGGACCGGGGCGGCCACGGTTACCCCAGGCTGATCCCACAGTCCGAACTCGTGCGCGAGCCGCATCGTCAGCTCCACCCGCACCGGTGCCAGCGGATGGCCCGGCCCGAAGTGATAGTCAGTCAGCCGCTCGTCCCAGGACATATGCAAGGTGCAGGTCATCAGCGACTATCCCACACCTGGTTCAGCCCTCAGGCAACCGCCAGCCCGAGCGCTGGGTTTGGTGGCGTCAGGTGCCCCGGAAGACCGGTGGGCGCTTCTCGGCGAAGGCCCTCAGGCCCTCGAGATAGTCGCTGCTGTCGTAGGCCTCCCGGCGCAGCCCCTGGACGCGTTCGTACACGTGCGCTGCAACGGGCTGGTAGTCGGTCAGGACGCGGAGCTGTTCCTTGATGACCGCGATGGCTATGGGTGCCTTCGCCGCCATCGTGGCGGCGAGCCCGAAGGTGAACCCCTCGAGTTCGGCCGACGCCACCAGGTGGTTGACCACCAGCCATTCCCTGGCCCTCTGGGCGTCGAGAGGCGCGGCGGTAAAGAACATCTCCTTGACGAGGTTGATGGGCAGCCGCCCGAGGCAGTGCAGGAGCCCGGCTGTGTTATACGGCATGCCCAAGTTTGCGGCAGTGATGGCGAACGTCGCCGTCTCGTCGGCGATGACCAGATCGCAGCTGAGCACCAGGTCGAATGCTCCGCCCCACACCGAGCCGTGCACCATGGCGATGACCGGCGCCGGGAAGGTGCGGATGGCCCGGAGCAGTTGCCCGAGGGGTTCGTTGTAACCCACCGGGTCGCGCCCCCCACGGGGAAGCTCGTCGATGGCCTGGCCGGCGGACCAGACGTCCATTCCCGTCGCTGCGCGGAGCACAACGGCGCGCTTCCTGGGCTTGCAGGCTCCTGAGGGCGGCGACGACGCCGTTGACCATCCGGGCACTAAGGACGTTGCGCCTGCGCAGGTCGGCAAGAGTGATGACGCCAACGTGCCCGAGGACTTCGGTCCGGATGGCACCGTCCGCAAGGCCAGCCCCAACCGCATCGCCACGGCCGCTCGGCGCCGCGGGCTGCTCGCCCAGCGCACTGCCGCCTTGGCAGGCCAGGGCCACGTAGGTTCGCGCCGCCGCGTCTCTGCCCGCCCCGAGGGTGGTGCTCACCAGCCGCTGCGCCTCGATCTGCTCGTCGCCGGCCAGGGTGTCGGCGACCAGGCGTCAGAGCACCTCCTCCAGGACGCTGAATTCTTCCTGGATCTCGGCAATATCGAATCCGGCCACGAAACGGTCCGCGGCGACCTGCTGCGACGACGCCATCACCGGCTCGGTGCCGCCCTCGCGCACACACTGGACGACGAGCCCGAACAGATCCCGGACGTAACGACGGCGCTCCCCCGCGCTGGCTGCCCCGTGGTGTGCCTGATCGTTTCGCTCGAGCGCGGCGACCGCTTCGTCGACTACCCGCTCCTGGGCGCTGGCGAGGACCGCTGACGTCTCCACGGCACATACCTCCGTTCCCTGGCCGTCTGCTCGGATTTTCAAGTCACCGTCTCGTGATACGGAGTCCGCGGCGGCCGGTCATCGCCCCAGTAGAAATACGGATTGATAACGACATTGCGCGGCATAAAGGGGGCACTGTCGCGAGTGTTGATGGCATCTGGCGCGCCGGTGGGACAACAAGGCCCCGTGCCAGCGGAGCTGGGCCCTCGACGGCCTTGCCGTACGGGTCGAGGAGCAGCTTCGCCGACGTCGCGCCGCTGGCCGCGGCTGGGCGCGTACGGGCCGTGCACCCGGTAGCCGTACTGCTGGCCCGCGCCGACGCCCGGCAGATAGCAGTGCCAGACGAAGCCATCCACCTCGGTGAGCTCAACCCGCGTCTCGCTGCGATCCCCCCGGTCGAACAGGCACAGCTCCACCCGCTCGGCCACCTCGGAGAACAAGGCGAATTAGTATCCGATCCGTCCCAGGTAGCGCCAAGGGGATAAGCCGATCCCGGCCAGACGTGCACCTTTTGAGCTTAACGAGGAACGGCAGACCGGGACAGGGCGGGCACGGCCGCCAGGTCGATCCCGGGGGCCGCTGAGATGGCGAGGTGCCGCTCCAGCTCAGGGAGCGGGAAGGCCAGACTCTGTGAGCGGCGACTGCCCCTGACCCCCACCGCTAGATGAGCTAGCGGTGACCAGGGGCGTCACTCCTCACCTCGTCTACGATGGCGTGCTCGGGTGTAGGGCATCCGCGATCTTCCGAGCCTCGGCAGCTGCTGGTCGGGGTCGGCGCCATTCCGCTGGCGGTGGTGGCCGCCGTCCGGCTGTGCCGGCATTCGGCGCGCCGTTATGACCTAAGCTGCTGGCCGCCGCGCTGGTGTCGGCGCCGGTCGCCGAGGGTGGCCTCAGCCTCATCCGGCACGCCGGGGGATTCGCGGTCAGCAACCCGTTAATAATGGTCGTGTCGGCCGGTGACATTCCGCAGCACCTGCGGGTGACGGCCGAGTCGGTGCTCCTGTTGTACAGCGCCGACTTCTTTGACACCTGGCTGGGGGGCCTGCGATTCGTCGCCTTGCTGGAGCTGGCGGGTCTGGCCCTGGCCGGCCAGCGTCCGGCGTCTCCCTGCGGGGAATTGTCCGGGACAGCGGCCGGGTCAGCCAGGTGATGGCGGCCGCCATCGTGGTCAACCTGGCCGCGTACACCTTCAGCGCCACGATATCCGGCGTCGACTCCGCCCGGGATCTCATCGCGGTGCTCCCGCTCGGCGCGGTCCTGGCCGCCCGGCTCACCGCCCAGCACCTGATCGCCGGCAAGCTCGTCCCCGTAGTCCTGGCGGTCGTCCTCGGCTGCGCGGGGATCCTCGCGTATAACGCTGGGCGGCCGCCGTCACCGGCGGCGGCCCAGAACATCACCGGCTGGCTGGCCGCCCGGCATCTCAGCTATGGCCTGGGCGGCTACTGGCAGGCGAACAACATCACCCTGGCCAGCGCAGGCCGATCCAGGTCCGGCCGGTGGGCCCATGGATCGACGGGGTCGGGCAGTACCGCTGGGAGTCGAAGGACTCCTGGTACAGTCCCGGCCTGCACGACGCGACCTTTCTGGTCATCGACACGATGAACCCGCGGAACGCCTGGTACGCAACCGCCAGCGAAGCCCGGGCCACGTTCGGCCGCCGGCAAGCAGCTGCAACCTGGGCGAATACACCGTGCTGATCTGGAACAACAACCTCCTTAGGTATCTGGGCCGCGAGCCCTGACCCCCGGACCAAGGCAGCCCGCGAGCAGGACGCGCTCGCCCAGAATTGGAGGGGATCTGCGTGTACTGCTTGCCACCCGCACGGCTTGACCGCAGCGCCCTGCACGCGGCCGGGGTGCCGCTGGACCGGATAACCGGAGGCGCGGGGGGGGGACTGTCCACCGCCGGGGGATCGCGATTCGTGCAAGGCGAGGCGGAGCATGATAGGCAGGACCAGATAAGGGAGTTCCCTCGTGATGCCGTCCGGGCCCGCGGTGAGCTGCGGCACTAGTGATCGCGGGAGCCCGCGACCTGCCCGGCGATGGCCGGTCATTGCGCGGAATCGTTAGCACGCTCACCGCCGAGGGTCATCGCACCAAGCGCGGCGGCCAGTGGTACCCGCCAGCCTGCTGGACACCGAGAGGGCCTGATCACGATCATGAGCCTCATCCGGTTCCATCACGAACTGGCTGCACGATCACCCGCACGCATTGGAGGACCAGACATCATGACCAACTACGAGCACGTGCCATGCCCTGCGTGCCACGGCAGGGGACACATCCCCGTGGAGGAAGCCGCCGAGGATCGCGGGAGTCAGCATCGAAGAGGCCAGGCGCGCAGGCCGGGAAGCCGAGAAGCAGGAGGCGGCCGAACTCGAACGCCGCGTCGCCGAGGCAGCTGCCAGGCTAACCAGCCTGGAAGGGACCTGATCGCGATGACCGGCCCCAAGGACATCCTCGCTGAGCCCGGCGCTGTCTGGGTCTGAGGATTTCGACGCCGACGCCAGCGGCGAGCCAGTTGCATCCGAGGTGCACTGCGCGCGGTCATATGCGCCATGCGGCTGTCCCGCGTCCGGTACGCCCGGAGTACCTCGCGCTGCCCGGCTGGCCGGTATGGCCGCGCGTAGCCCTAACACGGGCCGCCACATCTGGCGCCAGGCTGCCTGAGCACCACGGGGCACGTCCAGCCGCGGTCGTGCACCCACGACGCGATCCTGGCCGGCGCGCGGACGCCCCGCGAGCGGCGATGGGGCGTGCGTCTCCGTGCAGGCCGGACGGTGCTCCGATGCCGCCGCGCGGGCAATCTGCATCATCGCGAGGGCGCTGAGGGACTTCGAGTGCCCGCGGTGCCCGCACATGCTGTCCTAAGCCTTGTGCTGCCGGCTCGGCCGGCGGGGGGCGGAGCCGGGGAGGCGCGAGCGTATCGCCTGGGCATCGAGGCGGGCCGCTTCGGGCCCGGATATGCGCAGACAGGCTGGGGCCTCGCGACGATGCCTGACCCGTTTGCTTGGAAGGTTGGTTCACGCAGGGGGTCAGCCTGCCTGTACGCAGGTGACTACCCAGTCATCAGGTCCGGCCCGGTTTGGGACCTCCGTCCCTGTCGGGAGGGCTGTCCTGCTGGTCGGGTGAGAGAAGGCATCGGCGTCGCAGTGGTCGTGCTGCTGCCGTTGAATATGACACCCGACACTGGAGAAGCTCATGAGCGTAACGAACAAGACCGGACTCGGCGCGCTGCTGGAGCCAGGCAACAGCGTCGTGCTGCTGGCCGACCATCAGGCGTTTCAGTTCGCCAACGTCCACAGCCACGAGCCGACGCTGATCGTCAACAACGTCGTCGGGCTTGCGAAGAGCGCCAGGGCCTTCGGGGTCCCGACGGTCCTGACGACCGTCCTGGCGGAGCGGGGCGGCGCGCTGATCCCGGAGCTGCAGGAGGTGTTCCCGGACCAGAAGCCGATCGACAGGACGTTCATCAACGCCTGGGAAGACCAGCGCGTGGTGGACGCCGTGAAGGCGACCGGCCGGACGAAACTTATCATGGCGGGGCTGTGGACCGAGATCTGCGTGGCGATGCCGGCGATCCAGGCGATCGCGGAGGGCTATGAGGTCTACGTCGTCGCGGACGCCTGCGGCGGCGTCACGCCTGAAGCGCACGAGATGGGGATGCAGCGCATGATCCAGGCGGGTGCGGTTCCGCTGACCTGGATGGTTGTCCCGAGCGAGTGGCAACGCGACTATGCCCGCGAGCAGACCCTTCCAGGAATGTTTGAGGTCACTGCCCGGCACGGTGGCGGCACCGGGATCGCGTTCGGGTGGGAGATGCAGCTCCTCCATGCCCATGCCGGGGCGGCTACCTGACCGCCAGCCCACGGGCCGTCAGCGAGCGCCTCTGACCGTGCCCGCTGGCGGGCCCTTAGGACGCGCCGCCCGTTAATCACTCGAAGCAAGAAGGAGAACATCATGCGCGCAGCGGTCGTTGAGGCTCTTGGTGCCGCGCCCATCGTCGAGGAGTTCGCCGATCCGGCAGGGGAGGACGTCGCTCAGGTTGTCGCTGCCCCGTTGAACCCGATCGACCTGGCCATCGCCGCCGGGCAGATGCCGCTCCGGCAAGTCTCTCCGCCGTTCGTCGCCGGCGTGGAGGGGATCGCCCGACTTGCGGACGGGACTGTGCGCTACTTCTCTGGACCGAAGCCGCCCTATGGCTCTCTCGCTGAGCGGGTGCCGTTGGCCGGGACCGATAGCGCCGCGGTGCCGCCCGGCCTCGATCCCACGCTCGCCGCAGCGCTGGGAGTGTCTGGCCTTGCCGCGTGGCTCTCGCTGTCCAGCACCGGTCGTCTTGCGCAAGGAGAGAGCGTGCTTGTCCTGGGCGCCGAGGGGCAAGTGGGCCAGGTCGCCACACAGGTGGCCCGGCTGCTGGGCGCATCCCGGGTCGTAGGTGCAGTCCACGACGACCAGGGCCGCCAGGTGGCCCTGGACGCCGGCGCTGATGCCGCCGTATCAACAGCCGACGTGGATACGCTGAGCGACCGGCTGCGCGCGGTGGTGCCCGATGGCGTCGATCTGATCCTCAACATGGTCTGGGGGCCGGTCATCGGCCACGCCATCGATGTGGCTCGCCTGCGGGCTCGGGTCGTTCAGGTCGGCAATGCCGGTGGTGCGCTGGCCACTGTGTCGGCGCCGGGTTTCCGCAACAAGCTGGTGAGCATCCTGCCGCACTCGAACTTCGTTTTCTCGGCCGCTGAACGCGCCGCTGCCTACGAACAGCTCGCGGCATATGCCGCGTCTGGTGCGCTTCGCGTGGAGGTCGAACGCGTTCCCCTGGCAGATGCGCCCTCCGCGTGGAAGCGCCTCGAGACAGGCGCAGCTCCGCGCAAGCTGGTCATCATCCCGTAGCCCTGGACGAGGAGAACAACGGCTATGTCGCTCACCCGGACGCACGTCCAGCCTGAAGGCGTGACCGACCTTCGTGATGGCTTCCTGACTCGCGAGGTAGCCCCCGGGGTTTTCATGCTCAGCAACGGCAATTACCAGTCTGTGTTCTTCACGACCGGTGACGGAGTCGTTCTGTTCGACGCTCCCGAGCCGCTTGCGCGGTTCCTCGGCCCGGCCATCGCGGAGGTGACGAGCGAGCCGATCACTACGCTGATCTACTCGCACGGGCACTCCGACCACATCGGCGGCACGCACCTGATCGCCGAACCGGGGACCGAGATCATCGCGGAGGAGCGCGTCGCCGAGTTCCTCGCCGAGAAGCAGGACCCACGGCGTCTGATCCCCACTCGGACATTCAGCAAGGAGCTCACGTTCCAGAAGGGCTCAAGGACGATCAACCTGGTTCGCGACGGATTCCACTCGGCCGATGGCGACCTGCTGCTTTATCTGCCCAAGGAGCAGGTCCTCGCGGGCATCGACCTGCTCGCACCGGGCTGGGTTCCGCTCGTGGACTGGGACGGTAGCGCAAACATGTTCGCCTATCTCGGCGCGTTCGATCGGATCCTTGGGTACGAGTTCGACGCGTTCATCTCAGGGCACACCGCCGACGCCGCACGGCGTTCCGACGTCGAAATCACGAAGACGTACGCGTTCGACGTCTATGAGACGGTCAAGCGCATTCACGGCGAGATCGACTTCGCCGAGCTCCTGGACCAAGAGCGCGGCAACGAGCAAGCGGGCATCAAGAAGCTCATCGAAGAGGTCATGCGACGCGCCGCCGCCGAGGTCCTGTCCCGCTGGCTCGACGGTCCGATGAAGGGCGTCGACCTTTGGGCGGAGAGTCATTGCCGCGCGATGGTCCTCTACGTCCGGTGGAACGACTGAAGGCCACAGCCCAGATCAATCAGGGAGCGGTGACGACCATGAGGTTCTCCGGGAAACGTGTCGTGCTGACGGGCGGAGCGACCGGGATCGGGCGCGCAACGGCCTTGGGCTTCGCGAGCGAGGGCGCCACCGTCATGATCGGCGACGTCGATGAGCGCGCTACCGAAACCGTGCGCCTGATCGAAACCAGAGGCGGCCGTGCGGCCTTCCGAAAAGCGGACGTATCGGATAGGAGGCAGGTGTTCGACTTGATCTCCGCCTGTGTCGACACCTTCGGCGGGCTGGAGGTCGCTTTCAATAACGCAGGGGTCCCGCCGCCCGAGCTTCCGATCGAGCAGATACCCGAAGCGCAGTTCGACCGCGTGATCGCGATCGACCTGAAGGGCGTCTTCAACGCCATGCAGGCCGAGATCGAGCACATGCTGCACAACGGCGGCGGTGCCATCGTCAACACGGCCTCAGTCGCGGGCGTGATCGCGGACCCTGGCATTTCGCCGTACGTTGCGGCCAAGCACGCAGTGGTGGGACTCACCAAGGCGGCCGCCATCGAACATGCCCGTCACAACATCCGAGTCAACGCGCTCGCCCCCGGGCTCGTTCGCACGCCCATGACGGAGCGCTGGCTCGCCGATCCGGCTTTCAAGGAGGCATTCCTAGCGGCGAGTCCCATCGGCCGCGCGGCGGAACCGGAGGAGATGGTCGGCATGGTGCTGCACTTGTGCTCCGACGAGGCGTCGTTTACCAACGGCCAAGTCTTCATCATCGACGGGGGCCAGACCGCGCATTGAGGAGCACCGCGTGTCCCTTCAAGTGCCCATGCGGTTCCGGCCTCGCACCTGGATGTCGCAGGCTGCCAGCTCATACAGCTTGATCAGGGCCGCATCGCAGAAATCCGGGGACACTACTCAGACCAGGAGGCGCTGGATGCCCTCTGGGCTTGCTAACGCTGTGCTGACAACGGCTGTGTATGGGAGACGACCGTGGAGCGATCAGGCAGTCCCGTGAAATACCCGCAAATTCCTGTCCGGAATACGCGGGGCAGCTCACTTCGCCAGCTTTCTCGCTGCCGCCCTGATCCGCTGGGTGGTCGCCGGGTCAGTTATCGTATAGCTGATCGCATCGCGACATCCAGGGCGCCATGGCGGCGGTGGCCGCGAACCGGACAACGGCGCAGCGAGGAAGACACTGCACGTTGCAACCGGTCTACGCCGTGTGAGCCGCCTCGATCTGCGCGCCGTGCTGGTATATGGCCCGGCGCGCGCCCGGCCGGGGCCGCCAAGGCCAGAGCCCGGGCGCTGGCGCCGGGCCAGCGGCGCCGCAGGCGCCGCCTTGAGTACGCCCGGCATGGGCGATCGATTGGGGGTGAAAGTCCCCTGGAGGAAGAGGTGGTGCTAACTCCGAGCCGGAGGCAACTGCGTCGTCGTGAGGCGGGGTGGGAAGGAAGCCCGAGGCGAAACCCTGCACCGAGGAACACGAACCGCGTAAAAGGCGGGGCGATCTGGGTGAGCCTGCTCAAGAAGGTAAAGCCCGTCACCATCAACAGGGTCGCTACGTAAACGCGGCGGGCGTAGGGGGAAATTGATCGTTCTTATCCGGGGAGGTCTGCCCGGGTGCCGGTTGTGCGGTGATGGCCGCCGTCGGCGGCCCGCATCGCGAGGTGCGGGCTGACCGGGCAGGAGTCAGCAGAGGTCGTAGTACCGGCCGGGATCGGATCGTGGCCGGGAAGGACCGAACGTCGAGTGAGACGGAGGAGCCGGTGTTGCTCGTGCTGGTCGCGGTGATCGCAGTCATCCCGCGGACGCGGGCCAGCTGCCGGGAGGAGACGGTGAGTTCCGTTGAGTCCGGCGGCTGAGCGTAGCGGCAGGCCGGCGCATGCCGGGGGAACCGTTCTCCCTGGCCTGGAGGTCTCGTTGTGGGAGCGGATGCTCTCGCGGGGGAATCTGGGCCGGGCGCTGAAGCGTGTGGAGGCCAACCGGGGCGCGCCTGGTGTGGATGGCATGACCACGGGGGAGCTTCGCCCGTGGCTGCGCGAGCACTGGGCGGCAGTCCGGGAGGCCCTGGACGCGGGCACGTACCGGCCGTCGCCGGTCCGCCGGGTGGTGATCCCCAAGCCCGGGGGCGGCGAGCGTTTGCTGGGGGTGCCTACCTGCCTGGACCGGCTGATCCAGCAGGCGATCGCGCAGGTGCTCACGCCCATCTTCGACCCGTTCTTCTCCGGGTCCTCGTTCGGGTTCCGTCCCGGCCGGTCCGCCCACCAGGCGGTGCGGGTCGCGCGGCGGTGCATCCAGGACGGCCTGGAGTGGGTCGTGGACATCGACCTGGACCGGTTCTTCGACCGGGTTCAGTTTGATGTGCTGATGGCGCGGGTGGCGCGCAAGGTGGATGACCGCAAGGTCCTGCGGCTTATCCGGAGCTACCTGGAGGCCGGGGTGATGGTCGACGGCATCAAGCAGGCGACGGTGGAGGGGACCCCGCAGGGTTCTCCGCTGTCGCCGATCTTGTCGAACGTCATGCTGGATGATCTGGACCGGGAGCTGTGGCAGCGCGGTCACAGGTTCGTCCGCTACGCCGATTTATGCCGCCCTCGGCATAAATCGGCTTATGCCGAGTCCCGGGTTATGCCGACCGAGCTGCTGGAGGGCTTGCCTGGTGGGCAGGTCGTCGTTCTGGGGGCGGCATAACCCGGCGGGTGCTGGCGGTGGCTAGAGGTTGTCGAGGAACGCGAGCAGGCTGTCCGGTGGCCGGTAGCGGCCGGGGCTGGTGCCGGGCTGCTGGACGCGAGCGAGGGCCTGCTCCTTGATGCTCATATCGGCATGAAGGTAGACCTGGGTGGTCTCGGTGCCCTCGTGGCCTAGCCAGAGGGCGATGACCGAGGTGTCGACGCCGGCCTTCAGGAGCGTCATGGCGGCGGTGTGCCGAAGCGTGTGCGGGGTGACGTGCTTGTCCTTCACTGACGGGCAGGCTTCTGCGGCCGTGGCCGTGTGCTTGGCGACGAGCCGCTCGAACGGCGTCGCGGGAGAGCCGGCCGCCGGGCTGGGCGGGGAACAGCGGGCCAACGGGGTCGGGGCTGAGCTCGGCGAGCCAGGTCCGCATGACCTTGACGGTCTGGGCGGTGAGCGGGGTGGCCCGGTCCTTGCGGCCCTTGCCGTGGCAGCGGACGTGCGGGCCGGCCCCGAGGTGGATGTCCTGGCGGGCCAGGCCGGTGAGTTCCGATACCCGCAGCCCGGTCTGGACGTCGAGCAGGAGCAGGGCGTGATCGCGGCGGCCGTGCCAGGTCCTGCGGCCGGGGGCGGCGACCAGGGCGTCGGCCTCCTCGGGGGTCAGGTAGCTGACGATCGCCCGCTCGCGCCGCCTCGGCGGGATCGCCAGGACCTGGCTGATCACGGCGGCGTGCTCAGGAGCCCTGGGGGCGGCGTACTTGAACAGGGAGTGGACTGCGGCCAGGCGGGCGTTGCGGGTGGCGCTTCCGTTCCCCCGCTGCTCTTCGAGGTGCTGCAGGAACTCCCCGATGAGCGCGGCGTCCAAGTCGGCGAGGCTGAGGGAGCTGGGCGCCTTGCCGGTCTTGCCCTGGGCGAAGGCGAGCAGGAGCCGGCAGGTGTCACGGTAGGCGGCGACCGTGTTCGGGCTGGCCTTCTTCTGCCGGGCCAGCCGGTCGGTGAAGAAGCCCTGCAGGACGAAGGCCAGGTCGGTCACGATGCCTCCCGCCCTTCCTGCCCGGCGGGCTCCAGCCTGGCGGCGGCCAGGGCGAGGAGCTCCGGGACGGCCGAGAGATACCAGTAAGTCGACTTCGGGTCGATGTGTCCTAGCCAGGTGGACAGGACCGGGAGCCGGGCCTGGACGTCCCCGCCGTCGCGATACCAGTCCAGCAGCGTCGCGACCGTGAAGACGTGCCGCAGGTCGTGCAGCCGCGGGGCCCGCTGCCCGGGAGGGGTCTTGATGCCCGCCGCCGTCACGAGCTCGGCGAACGTCTTGGGGACGTTGCGGCTGTCCAGCGGCCGGCCGAGGCTGTTGACGAAAAAGGTGGGCGCCTCCGCCTCCGGGAACGCCTCGTCGCGGGCCCGCGAGTAGGCGCGCAGGGCGGCGGCTGTAGTCGGGTGCAGGAACACCATGCGGGACTTGCCGAACTTGGAGTCCTCGATCACGATCGTCTCCTCGTTCAGGTCAACGTCGTCGCGGCGCAGGCGGCATGCCTCGCCCTGGCGCATGCCGGTCACGGCCAGCAGGCCGATCAGCGTCCGCCAGGTCACTGCCCGGAATGCGGGCCGGAGCGTCCTAGCCGCGTTCATCAGGGCGGTGACCTCCTGCGGTGAATAGAGGTAGGGCGGGATCCGCCACTGGCGGCGGTCCAGCACGTCCCCGGGCGGGACCTCGGTGGCCGGGTCCAGCGGCTGCAGGTGGCGGGCGAAGATCCGCACCACGTCAAGGCGGCGAGCCTGGTAGGCCTCGTGGTCGCTGGCGGTCGAGGTCGCCCATTCCACCGCCAGGTCCGTGGTCACTGCGGTGGCGTCGCGGTCCTCGCAGAACCGGACGAAGCTCATCAGCCGCGGCCCGTGGCTCTCCAGCTTGAACCCCAGCGCCCGCCGTATGGCCAGGTACTCCTCGGCCCTGGCCCGCAGCGCGCTCACTGGCCGGCCCCGGGCCACTGGCGGGCCAGCGGCCGCAGCGCGTTCTGGTCGACCTTGGCATAGATCGAGGTCGACAGCATGCTGCGATGCCGCAGCACCTGCCCGACCTCAGGCAGCGATGCCCCGGCCCGCAGCATCTCGGTCGCCAGCGAGTGCCGGAACCGGTGCGTTCCCCGCCTCTCCAGGCCAGCCCGCTCGCAGGCCCTGCCCATGACGGCCCTGACCGACTCCGGTGTCAGCGGCCGGTAGGGTCGCCGGACCGTCACGAACACCGACCGCGACTCGCACTTCGGCCGCCCGTGCTCCAGCCAGGCGGCGAGTGCCTCCCCGGCTGGGGCTGGCAGCGGGAGCCGCTCGGTCCTGCTGCCCTTGCCCGTGACCGCGATCTCGCCGGCCCGCCAGTCGATGTCGCCGAGCTGCAACCCGCCGGCCTCAGCACCCCGCAGGCCGAGCCTGGCCAGCAGCGACAGGACCGCGTAGTCCCGCAGGCCCGCCGGGGTCTCCCGGTCGCAGCCGGCCAGCAGCCGCCCGATCTCCGCCGCCTTCAGGCCCCGGGGCAGCGAGGACAGCTGCCACGACGCGACCGCGGGGACCGCTCCCGCCAGCGGGGCCGCCGTCCGCCCGGTCGCGTGGGCGAACCGCAGGAACGCCCGCAGCGACGTCACCATCGCCTGCGCCGACCACATGTTGCGGCCCTGCGTCCAGTCCACCATGAACGCGGTCACCCCGCCCGCGTCCAGCTCGCTGACCGCCCCCGCCCCGCCGATCCCGGCCAGGAACGTCTTCGACTGCTTGGAATAGCACCGCACCGACACCGGCGACAGGCCCCGCTCCCGGTCCAGCCACGTGCGGAACTCCGCCAGCAGCAGCGCGCTGTCCCCGTCCGGCTGCACGTAGCCCGGACCCGCATCCGTCTCCATGATCATCTCCCCGTCTGGAGGAACACTGACCACTCCAGACAGACAGACCGCCGACCGGCCCCGCAGGATTATGCCGACAACGGAAAGCCGCTCACCGCCCTGACCAGGAAATCCAGGACCAGGATCGGCATAACCCGGGACTCGGCATAAGCCGATGACCTTCGGGTCTTCGTGCGCAGCGAACGGGCCGCCCAGAGGGTGTTCGAGAGCGTCTGCGGCGTGATCGAACGGCGGCTGAAGCTGAAGGTGAACCGGGAGAAATCCTCGATCCGGCACGCTGCCGAGGCGACGTTGCTGGGGTTCGGGTTCTCCCTGCGCGGCCCGCAGGTCAGGATCTGGGTCGCCCCCAAGGCGATCAAGCGGCTGAAAGACCAGCTGCGGATCTTGACCAGGCGGAGCTGGCGGGTGTCGATGGACTACCGCATCAGCAGGCTCAACCGGTTCACTACCGGCTGGATGGCCTACTTCCGGCTCGCGGACACAGGAAACCTGGTCCGCGAGACGGATAGGTGGCTGCGCCGCCGCCTGCGGCAGGTCCGCTGGAAGGAATGGAAGACCACCGCCGCCCGGCGGCACAATCTGCGGATACGAGGTATCCCCGAACGCAACGTCCGCAAATGGGGCGGCAGCAGCAAGGGATACTGGCGGATTGCGGGCTCCCAGGTCCTCGGCGTGGCCCTGCCCAACACCTACTGGGAACACCTCGGCCTGAAAACCCTGACAGTCACCCGGCAGCGTTTCAGTCCGACGGCTTGACGAACCGCCGGATGCGGGCCCGCATGTCCGGTGGTGTGGGAGGGGGCGGGGCGACCCCGCCCCCTACCCGATTCAAATATGGCTCAATTCGGCAGTGCAGTGCAGACATGAACGTAAGTCCGGCTCCTTGGCGTCTCGCGTGCGGCGGGTGATGGCGACGCCGATGAGGACGATGAGCATGCCGCCGATGATCTGGGGGTGATGTGGTCACCCAGGATGGCGGCGCCGAGGATGACGGCGACGATGGGCAGCAGGTAGGTGACGATGGAAGCTGTGGTGCCTTCGTCGGTGATGAGGCGGTAGTTGAGGATGTAGGCGATGCCGGTGCCGAGGCAGCCCAGGACGGTCAGGGCGGCGATCGCGTCCCAGCGGAGGTGGATCGGCTGGAGCCCGGCGAAGGGGAGCACGATCGCCAGGAGGATGGTGGCGGCGGTGAGCTGGCTGGCGGACAGGACCAGGGGCGGGATGCCGCGGCGGGCCAGCTAGCGGTCCATGTAGACGTAGCTGATGCCGTAGCTGGCGGCCGCGCCGAGGCAGGGCAGGCCGCCGAGGCTGGCGATCTGTGAGCCGGCTTCCCAGGGAGAGAAGATCACCAGGGTTCCGGCCAGGCCGAGGATGAAGCCGATCAGCTTCGGGGCGGAGATGTGACGTTCGTGGCCGGTGGCGAAGGCGATGACCAGGGTCCACAGCGGGGTGGTGGCGTTGAGGACACCGGCGACGCTGGAGCTGACGTGCTGCTCGCCGATCGCAAACAGCGTGTAGGAGATGGCGTTGGCGAACAGGGCCGCCACCGTCAGGTGCACCCACACAAGGCCGCTGGCGGGCAGGCGCAGGCCACGCGCGTAGACGATGGCGAGCAGGACGAGGGCGCCGAGGATCAGGCGGATGAGGACGATCTGCACGGGGGAAAAGCCGCGGAGCGCGATCGCGATCCACAAGAAGCTGGAGCCCCACAGCAGGGCGAGCAGCATCAGGCGGGCGAGGCTGCCACGTCCGATGGCCACGGCTTACTCGATGGGGGCGTCGTAGCGCAGGCCGGTCAGGTCGGTGCGCATGACGAACCGGGTCAGCTCGTAGGGGTGGCCGTCCCGGTCGATGCTGGTGTGCAGGACGTCGAGGACCGGCACACCGGAGGCGAGGTGCAGGAGTTCGACCTCCTCGGCGGTGGGCATGCGGGCGCCGACTTCCTCGCGGAGCCGGGTCATGGTGTGGCCGCGTTCTTCGAGGATGCCGTGGATGCCATAGGGGTGGCCGACTTCGGGATCGAGGAGGCTGGTGCCTTCGGCGATCGGCCAGGGGATGTAGCTGGTGACGCGGTGCACCGGGTCGGCGTCGGCGTAAAAGACGTTCTCGCGGCGCAGCACCGATTCGCTATCGGCGGGGACGTCCAGCCGGGCCGCGACGTCCTCGCTGGGCTGGATGCGCTCGATGCCGAGGACTTCGAAGCGGCCGGTCTTGCCCTGCTTGGCGCACTCCAGCAGGAACGGCGACATCCCCGACTCGCGGTACCGGGGGGAGTAGCGGTCATTGCGCAGGCGGATCAACGGCGCGCTGCGGCGGACGAACGCGCCGCGGCCCTGCTCGGCGATGACCAAGCCGGAGTCGGCCAGCAGGCGGATCGCCTCGCGGGCGGTGTTCCTGGCGGCGCCGTAGGTGGCGGCAAGCTGACGTTCGGACGGGAGCTGGGCTCCGGGCGCGAGTTCGCCGGACTCGATCGAGCGGCGTAGGTCGTCGGCTATGCGGCGGCTGGCGGGGCGCCGGTCTTCGTCGTTCATCTTTTCTCTCCTCGCCTGCTGACTTCACGCGGCTCCGCCAATCTGGCTCAAGCCACTTACCTGTGAGGCTTGAGCCAGTATGCCTTCATGTGGTCTACTAGACAATGCCGTCACTGGCTTGAGCCACTTGAATAAGTGGCTTGAGCCGCGTTATTGCGGAGGCTGCTGGTGATCAAGTCGTTCGGGGCCGCGCGGCCACAGCGGCGTCTCGCGCCGGGCAGTGGAAGGCGGGCGTCATGAGGAACAGTGGCGGCGAGTTCCTTCAGTACCGGCTGGTGATCGAGCCCAGGGCTGCCCGCCGGGCGCGGCATGTCGTCGGGTCGGTGCTGGAGGGCTGGCGGCTCGGCGGGTTGGCCGATGACCTGGTGAGCTGCGTTTCCGAGCTGGTGGCCAACGTCTACGAGCACGCCGCAAAGTCGGCGACCGCCGAGCTGCTCGTCTCCTGGGTGCCGGGCCACTCGCTGACCGTCGAAGTTCGGGATCAGGACGCGCGTATGCCGCGCCGCCGCAGGACTGTCGAGCTGGGGGTGCTGCCCTTTGCGTTAATCGACACCGACGCTGATGACTGGCGGATCATGCAGCTCGCCGAGGCCGGGCGCGGGCTGGCCCTGGTGGACGCGCTGTGCGACCGGCTCACCTGGCAGCCGAACACCGGCGGCGGCAAGGTGGTCCGCTGCCACTGGCGGCTCAAGACCGCCACCGATACCGCTCATAGCAACCCTGAGCCCACGGACCACGTAGGGGGCTGACCCCTCGTACCTCCCCGGGACTCCGCCTCAGCGCCGGCAGCTCGAACGGCTCACGCCGTGAGCTGGAACCAGCCGAGGCGATTTCACGGCGATCAGCGCTCCCTTGCGCTGGATCTGGCCGCTCTTTCTCCCGGCTATCACCGGCCGGCCCTCTGTCTTCGCTTCGTACTGAACCTTTGGGTGACCTTTCGCGCTGCTCCATCCCTGCCTCTTGAAGGAGATTGAGTTGGACGTGACGCGACGCACCCGGGCCGAACGGCTGGCCATGCCATTCGCCCGCGATGTGGTCAAGGACCTGGCCGTCGAGCACGGCGCGTGCATCCGGCCGGTGCAGCTGCGCCGGACCAACCTCGACACGGGAGCCGTGGAGCAGGTGCTCGTGCCCTGCGGGCACACCCTGGCCTCGGTCTGCCCGGCCTGTGCTCAGCGTGCCAAGACTCTCCGCGCTGCCCAGTGCCGGGAGGGCTGGCACCTGGAGACCGAACCCGTCGTCGACCCGGACCCGGCCACCGAGGACCAGAAGTGGTGGGTGGAAAAGCGGGCCGAGACCCAGGCCACCCGCGACCAGGCCGCCGGCCACGGCGAGGACACCGAGGACTTCGACGCCCTGAACGCCGAACTGGACCAGGAGATCACCGGAGCCGGGATGCGCGGGAACGTTCTCCCGGCCCGGCCGGGCCGGCGGCACCGGACCACCCGGCGACGGCAAGACGCCGCGCCGCTGCCCCGGCGCAAGGTCGCGGCGCGAACAGTGGGCAAGACCTACACGACCCCGGACGGCAAGACGTTCCGGCCGTCGATGTTCCTTACTCTCACCTGTCCCAGCTACGGGCGCGTGCGGGAGGACGGCACTCCAGCCGATCCAGCCAGCTACGACTACGGCCTCGCGGCGCGAGACGCGCTGCACTTCGCCGCGCTGTTCGACCGGTTCGTTCAGAACCTGCGCCGGTTCCTCGGCTATGACGCGCAGTACTTCGCGGCGGTTGAGCCGCAACGGCGGCTGGCGCCGCACATACACCTGGCCATGCGGGGCACCGTCTCCCGGACCGAACTACGCCGGGTCCTGACCGCGACCTATCACCAGGTGTGGTGGCCGGACACCTCCGTCGTCCGGTTCGCCGATGACGAGCAGCCGGTCTGGGACGACCAGGCGGCGACCTACCTTGACCGGGCCACGGGCGAAGTCCTGCCGACGTGGGATGACGCGCTGGATGCCATCGGAGACGATGACGAGCCGTTGCATGTGGCGCGGTTTGGGGAGCGGTTCGACGCTCAGGGCGTGCTGGCCGGATCGAAGGACGCGGCCCGGTGCATCGGGTATCTGACCAAGTACCTCACCAAGCAAGTCGCGGATTGCCACCAGGCCGCCACCGATACCCAGCGGGCGCACGTCGAGCGGCTGGCTGAGGCGCTGCGATTCGAGCCGTGCTCGCCACGGTGCGCCAACTGGCTCCGCTACGGCGTCCAGCCCAAGAACGCCCGGCCCGGCCTGATCCCCGGCGCCTGCAAGGGCAAGGCCCATCGTCGCGAATACCTCGGCTACGCCGGACGCCGGGTCCTGGTCTCGCGCAAGTGGTCCGGCAAGACGCTGGCCGAGCACCGCGCCGACCGGAAGAAATGGCTCATGGCCACCCTCGGTCTTTCGGCAACCGACCCGGCCCGCTATGCCTGGGAACCGGTCGCCCCCGGCGACCCGGACCGCATGGAGCACGCCCGGCGCCTCCTGCACGTCGTCGCCGACCGCCAGCGATGGCAAGCCGCACTCGCCGAAGGCAGACGCCGAGCAGCCTCAGATGAGACCCACGATCTTTCGGCAACCGGGAGGGCAGCATGACGGCGGAACGGTCTGAACTGCCGTCGGGAAGCAACTTGCTCGATTGTGACTGGCTGAGCACCGAAGAACTGGCCAGGATGCTTGGCGTTGATCCGTCCACGATCCGGCGCTGGCGTACTGCCCGGCCGCCTCAGAGGCCGCCGTTCGTCCGGTTGTCATCGCGGGTGACCGTGTACAGCTCGTCCGACGTGCGCGCTGGTTGGAACGGCGCCGCACCGATCCGGAAAGGGCCGCGTGATGGGCCAGCCTGAAATGCCGCCGGTTGGCGTCTCGCTGTCGGCGGATGTGGAGTACCGGGAGGACCGGCGCCAGCCATACCGCGCTCGCGTGCGCTGGGTCGATCCGGCGACCAAGCGGCGCCGGTCACGATCGGAATCCTTCGGCACGGCGGAAGCCGCGCAAGACTGGATTGACGCCATGCACCGCGCGCCGCGCGGCGGAGTGGACCCGATCGCAGCGACGATGACCCTGGCTGAGTACGGCGATGCGGTTATGTCGCTGGCGGTGCGTGGCCTGGAGGCCAAGACCCTGGACCCGTATCTCGCAGGCTGGCGCAAGCGTGTGGTTCCCTCGCTCGGGCACCTGCCGGTGCGGATGATTACCAACGCCGCCGTTGACCGGGTAGTGCACGCCTGGATCGCTGACGAGTGCAGCCGGTCGACCGTGAAGAACAGCCTCGCCATGCTCGTCCGGGTGATGGAGCAGGCCGTCCGTGACGGCATCATCGACCGCAACCCGGCCAAGGTGACCGGCTGGCAGCGCGAGTATCAGCGCGCCGAGGACGAGCTGGATGATCCCCGGTCGCTGGCGCTGCCCAACTGGGACACGCTGTCACGGCTAGCCGCCGCGCTGGTCGAGCGCTCGGCGGACAACTACGGTGGCTGGGGCGAGGTGGTGACCTTCGCGGCCTGCACGGCGGCGCGTATCGGTGAGGTGTCCGGCGTCCGCAAAGGCGATATCGACCGTGCCCGGTGGATCTGGACCGTCCGCCGTCAGACCACGCCCGGCCCCGGCGGTCTCATCGACAAAGCGACAAAGGGCAAGCGGGCCCGCAAGGTGCCGATTATCGAGGAGGCGCGCAAGCTGGTCGCTGCCCGCCTGGACGTGGTGCCCGACGACGACGGGCGCCTGTTCACCGGCCCCCGCGGCGGCCGGATCAGCACGGCGGTCTTGCGTGACGCAACCCATTGGGACGAGGTGGTGACCCGCCTCGGGTACGAGCACCTTCGCCGTCATAACCTACGGCAAACGGGGCTGACCAGTACGGACGCGGGTGTCCCGGTGCACGTCCTGCGGAAGATCGCCGGGCACGGCTCACTGTCTACGACGCAGCGCTACCTGCACCCGGATGACCAGTCGATCACGGACGCCGGGGACGCTCTGAGCGCTCATATCTCGGTGCGCCGGTCCCCAAATGGTCCCCAGCTACGAGTGGTCTAGCTGACGATCATGCCGACTAGCTGCGGAAACTAAGTCGGGACGGCGGGATTTGAACCCGCGACCCCTTGACCCCCAGGCACGAACGGCCCGTCTGACCCGGTCGGAGGGAGTCGGCCGGGGAGCCTGTCACCTGTAAGGACGGCCTAACGGCGTCGTGGTGAGTCGGAGGGAGGCTGCATACGTTGGCTCCCGTTCCTGGCTCCCGTCGCTCCCTCAAGCGGGAGAGGCTAACCCCATCGCGTATTAAGCCCAACGATCACCCAAGCGGAACGGCTCGCCGTCGGACCCGCACCCGGCGGAGCGCTCTGGAACGACAGATGCTCTGGAATGGCAGATACGGA